>NZ_CP030059.1:6082724-7364031 GCF_015291745.1 Bradyrhizobium sp. CCBAU 53351 | reverse complement strand
GCGTGACCAGCGATCCTGTTCCATTGTCATCGTCAGAAAACTTTTCTTGAGAGATAAGGTTGCGTGGTGAGCGCCATGCAGAGTTCCTGCCGCCAGGGTTTCTGTCATGGTGCGACCTCAGAGCGAGTCCATCGCCAGACATGGCTCCGCCGCTCGGCGAGAAACGCCGCGTCCGGTCAGCGATGTCAGAGATGGAGGGTTCGCGAGGTCAGCGCGTACTCGACGCTCCGTCACACGCGGGAGGCTGGAGGTCGGACTGATCTAAACCGGCATCGTTCGAGTAGGAGACGTGATTCAATACCGCGTTGAGTCCGTAAGACATGATACCTCCCCGTCCTGCCGTGATTGCTCACGACAAGGTCCTGCGTGTCCAAAAGACAGCCGCGGCTTACGATGTCGCGGATGCCTGCCCGTGTACTAGTCGTCCGCTCGACTTCGCCCAACTTGCGTGTCGGGGTAGCGTTGCGACGTCTCTCATGTGCGCTTTCCGCACGAGGCGGGAAGATCCCGCTTGGAGACATTCAGACAAACAGCTACCATTCCCACATTGCTATGGGTTGTGAACCGACATCGCTTTTTGAAGCGTCGCCTACGTGCACACCGCCGCCGATTTGCACGCTCGCCCCGTTTCCTAAACCGCGCTGGTCTGAAGATCGTGGGCGCCGCTGACGACCTAAGGAATACACTAAGCGGAAAGACTCGCAACGAATTGATTCACACTTGAGCCACCAAAAAAACTTGACGTCGGTTAACGTCGCACGCGAGTTGTGCACAGGCTTCGGACCAAGTTTTTGGATTCGTGCACAGAATCGAAAATGCCGCGCCTCATGTGACAATTCTCCGCCACCGCCAACTTTTTTTTAAAAATTTGTCATGCACGCGACGCGCGAGGCGAGTTTTCCAAATGCTTGCGCTCGCTATGTCGATAAGTGATTAGCGAGACATCGTTTTTTGAGTCTCGTTTCACAGGGTAACTCCAGTGCGGGATATGTACCGGTGAATCTACGGTGTGTAGAACTTTCGTCTCTATGGGATTCAATTCGAGGCCGCAGCACAAGGGTTTTTGCAACGCGGTGAAGTTTCCTCTGTTGCAAGACCGCCGCTGCAAGACATCGGCAAGTAGAACTACGGAACGAAGAATAGCGCAGGCGGTGCGAACCTTCGGACCGACGATCGATCGTGCGTGTGCTTTCCGTGAATACGACAGCCAACAAAAAAGCCCGGCGCAGTGCCGGGCTGTTTGACGTGTGCGATGTTCGATCGGTCGACCGATCGAGCGGCCGTGACGCGGCAAGCTTACTTCCGCGAGCTTGCCCGGCGAGCTTACTTGGAGAGCTTGGCGATCTGCGCGGTGAGGCGCGAGACTTTGCGGCTGGCGTTGTTCTTGTGAATGATGTTGCGCTGGGCGGCGCGCATCAAGGCGGGCTCGGCATTCGCCAGCGCCTTGACGGCGGCGGCGCGGTCGCCGGTCGCGATGGCTTCCTCGACGGTGCGCACGGCGCCGCGCATCTGGGTGCGGCGCGACTTGTTGACGGCGGTGCGGCGGGCGATCTTGCGCGTCGCTTTCTTGGCGGAAGTGGTATTGGCCATGGTCTCAATATCCTTTGCGGGTACCGGTCGCGTCTTGGTCGGGTAGCGCCGGCTTGCTTGACCGCGTAATCGACGCTCGGATTTAGGGTGTTCGGTTGCTGGGCCGTCCCGGGAACATGAGGCCTCCACGGGCTCTAAGCTCGCGTGGCCTGCAACTGCTCAAAGAACAGCGGCGGCAGGATTGCGCCCGCCGCCAGTTGGCGCCCTTATAGAGAGGGTCTGCGGCACCGTCAACGCTTTCCGGGCTGGAAAAGCGGCCTTGGGGGGCTCCAGGGGGCGCCGTAACGCCCTGAAGAGGTTGAATTTCTGCCGTCGCCCGGCTATTGGCTGGCGGCGTTTTGTTTGGGTCCTCCGATCGGACGACCATATAAGGTGAGGCATGATCCGCGGTTTTTTCCGACTGATTGGGCTGTTGCTGCTCGCCGGCGGGTTCATCTTCATGGTCTATGACGGCGCCCGCTGGGTGGCCGACCAGACCCTCAAATTCACCCGGTTCGGCCAGTTCTGGAACGACATCAATCAGGCCAGCCAATCGGCCTTCCGCACCTGGGTCGAGGCCAAGGCGCCATGGCTCTGGACCTCGGTGATCCGCCTGCTGCTGGATCAGCCGGTCTTTGCCGTCCTCGGCATTCTCGGCATCCTGCTGATGATCCTGTTCCGGCCGCGCAAGCCGCTGATCGGCTATTCCCGGGATTGATCTTCAATTCCCCCGGGATTGACCTTCAATTCCCGCGGGGGGCGAGCGCTGCGCAGCGCGCGGCGTAACACCGCTGCTTCCGCTCACGTAGATCCCTATATTCCCACCTGATCGCGAGCACGCCCCGCCTCGAGCATCTGCTGAGGCGGCGGACGGCTCGTTCTGCGGAGACCCATCATGCTGTTCATGCGCAAGACCACCGCATTGCCGAGCGCAGCCGAGGCGCTGCCCGGCCGTGCCCAGGCCATTCCGACCGCGACCACCCATTTCGTCAACGGTAGCAGGCTCAAGCCGCCTTATCCCGCCGGCTTCGAAACGGCCGTGTTCGGCCTCGGCTGCTTCTGGGGCGCCGAGCGCAAATTCTGGCAGCTCGGCGACGGCATCTACACCACCGCTGTCGGCTATGCCGGCGGCCATACGCCGAATCCGACCTATGAAGAGACCTGCTCGGGCCGCACCGGCCACACCGAAGTGGTGCTGGTCGTGTTCGATCCGAACAGGATCTCCTACGAGACGCTCCTGAAGACGTTCTGGGAGAGCCACAACCCGACGCAGGGCATGCGTCAGGGCAACGACGTCGGCACGCAGTACCGAAGCGCGATCTACACCACGTCGGATGCGCAGAAGGCGGCGGCCGACGCCTCGAAGGCGCTCTATCAGAAGGCGCTCGCTGCAAAGCGCCTCGGTGCCATCACCACCGAGATCGCGCCATCGGGCGAGTTCTATTTCGCCGAGGACTACCATCAGCAATATCTGGCGAAGAACCCCGCCGGCTATTGCGGCCTGGGGGGCACCGGCGTGTCTTGCCCGATCGGCGTGGGCGTGAGCGCGTAGTCTCACCAGAACTTCCGTCATGGCCGGGCTTGTTGATTAGCCCGGGCATGACGGCGTGTGCGGCTGCTATCGCGTCGCCACCGTCATCATCACCCGCAAACGCTTTATTAACCATAACCGGTGCATCACTTGAGCTGTCTCGTTTCGAGGGATGGGTCCGGTGCCAGTTGCACGCGCGTTTCGATCGTCGATCACGGCAGTGGCCTTGGCAGCGTCCGCCGCGCTGAACCTTGGCGGCTGCATGCAGACCGCCGGCCCTGTCGCTGTGATGCAGCCGCGCGCCGATCTCGACTCGATGGCCTATGGCCAGCCCTATGGCGCTCCTCCGCCGGTCGTCGTTGCCAATAACGGCGGCGGCGCCATCGCGGCTCTCAGCAATTCCTTTGCCGCTTCGCCCGCCCCCATGCCGGTCGGCTACGCCGCGCCGATGGCGGCGCCGGTGCGCTATGACGCCTCCTACCATCTCGACGCCGGCGACAAGCTTCGCGTCGTGGTCTACGGCCAGGAAGGTCTCACCAACAGCTACGCCATCGATGCCGGCGGCTCCATCACCATGCCGCTGATCGGCGCGGTGCCGGCCCGCGGCCGCACCACCGCAGGCCTTGCCGGCGAGATCGCCGCGCGCCTGCGCAACGGCTACATCCGCGAGCCCTCGGTCGCGGTGGAGATCGAGGCCTATCGCCCGTTCTTCATTCTCGGCGAAGTCACCGCGCCCGGCCAATATCCTTACGTGCCGAACATGACGGTCGAAAGCGCGGTCGCTATCGCCGGCGGTTTTTCGCCGCGCGCCAAGCGCGACGTGGTCACCGTCACGCACACCGAGAATGGCGGCTCCATGCGCGCCGTGGTGCCGCTCGGCACGCCCCTGAACCCCGGCGACACTGTGTTCGTCGGCGAGCGCTGGTTCTAAGACTCTCTTCTCTCGTCAGTCCGGGCCTGCGCCTGTCGGCGCATCGCGGAATGACGGCGGGGATGTCGCCAGATTTCTACCTCCGAAAATCCAGCCGCCCCTCCGGAAAACATCCGTCGATCCTGTTCGTGTCGACCACGACGCCGACCCATGGCCGCGTGATCGCCGGCGTGGTCAGGTTGATATATTTCCCGACCAGCCGATCCGCGCCCTCGCGCGCGGCCTCGATCAGCCCGTGCCGGCGGCCATGGTCCCAGTCGAAGCGCAGATAGATCCGGCCGGCGGCGATGCGGATCTCCGCGCGCCCCTGTTTCCACCTGTCCGGCCTATCGCCGGCAATGGTCGGATCGGCGCCACCGTTCCAGCGGCTGGCCCAGATGCCTTCGAGCGGATCGGGTGGGGCTGCGATCGCAGCCCATGCCGCCGCATTGCCGTCCGCCGCATCGCCGGGCAGCGTGGCCGTCGCGGAATAGTCCATCACCTCGGAATCATCGGGCGAGGGGACGTCCATGGTTCCGAAGGGATTGCGGAGGACGAGGTGCGTGATGGCCTGATGCATGGCGAGTTCCCGGGAAGAGTTTGCGTTGATCCGCCAGCTCTATCGCCGGATGCCGCGATGCAGCCACCCGATTTCTGCTCTCGCCTCCCGGCATTTCGGGGCGCGTAGCGCGAGCCCGGAATGACGGTGGGGAGACCTATTTCAAATGCGTGGCGAAAAATGCCATGCTGCGCGGCCAGGCGATGTCGGCGCTGGCCTTGTCGTAGCTCGCGCGCTCGTCGCAATGGAAGCCGTGCTGCGCGCCCGGATAGACGAAGACTTCCACGTCCGGCCGCTTCGACTTGATGGTCTCGACGTCGGTCAAGGGGATGCCGGCATCCTTCTCGCCGAAATGCAATTGCGTCGGCGCCTTCGGCTTTTCATCCGCAAAGCGCACGACAGCACCTCCGTAATAGCCGATCGCAGCCTTCAGGCCGGTCAATCGCGTCGCCGCGACGAAGGCGATGCTGCCGCCCAGGCAGAAGCCGATGATGCCGACCGGCCCGACGCCCTTCACTGTATCGATCGCGGCCTGGGTGTCGCGCAGCATCGCGGCCCAATCCGGATTGGCGACGAACTTGCGCGCCTCGGCGATCTCATCGGGCGAATAGCCCGACTGGAAGTTCGGCGCGGTGCGGTCGAAGATCGACGGCGCGATCGCGACATAGCCTTCCCCGGCGAGGCGGTCGCAGACCGAGCGGATATGGTGATTGACCCCAAAGATCTCCTGGATCACCACCACCGCGCCTTTCGGCGCGCCCGGGGGATCAGCGCGATAAGCGCCGAGCTGGAAATTGTCGGAGGCCGTCAGCTTGATGTCTTGTCCCACGCGGGTTGTCCTTCTTTCTTGCCACGAATTTCTTGCCACGAATTCAAATCTCACTCCTCATCCTGAGGAGCGCGTCAGCGCGTCTCGATGGATGAAAGGCCGGGATGCAGCAGCGTGGCCTTCATGGTTCGAGACGCGGCTCCGCCGCTCCTCACCATGAGAGGATATGTTTATTCCCACATCCAGTTCTCGCCGTAATCCTCCTTCCATCCCGCCAGCCGGCCGTGGCGGAATTGCAGGAACAGGCGGTGGCGGGAAGGGATCAGGCCGCTGCCGCCGATGTTGCGCAGGGCGAGATAGATCTCGTTGCCTGGGCGCCCGCGCACATATTGCAGCGGCTGCCCCAGCGCGCGGGCGGTCTGTTCCGCATCCATGCCGAACGCGAGCGGAATGTTGTTCGACAAGGTCGCGACGAACGGCGCGCGCGACGGCACCGCGCCGAACGGCTCGGCCTGTGCCGCCGACGGCAGCAGTGCCGCTATTGCGCCCGCCGCGAAGATCGCTCGCATCATGGTCGACGTCCCAATTGCCCCGCCTATCCCGGCAAGTTCTTCAGGAAAGGCTCGACGGCGTCAACAAAAGCCTGGGGCTGATCGATGTTGACGGCGTGGCCGGCGGCGGGGATCACGACCTTTTGTGCGCCGGGGATTTTTGCGGCCATGTAGTCGGACGCGGCGAGGAACGGCGTGTCGTCGGCGCCGACCACGATCAGCGAGGGCACCTTGATGTCGGGCAGCAGCTCGATCACGCGGGCATCGTGCTGGGTCAGCATGCCGCGTGCGGCGAGTGCCAGGCCCCTGGCGTTGCGATGACTGGCGGCGGCGCGCTCACGCGTTGCCGATTTCAGCACGTCGAGGCCTTCGCGGTCGAGCCTGTCGGCGGTGGCGAGCGCCCGCGCATTCCAGGCCTCGCGTGCGTCGTCCTTCTTGAAGCCGGGGCCGGTGTCGATGATCAGCAGCGCGCGAGCGGCTTGCGGATAGGCGCGATAGAACGCGAGCGACATGTAGCCGCCGAGCGACAATCCGCCGATGATGGTGCGCTCCGCGCCGACGGCATCGAGGATCGCCGCCATGTCGCCGACCGTGAGCGCTTCGCTGTACGCCTTGGGATCATCGGGATAGTCGGACTGGCCGTGGCCGCGCATGTCCCACAGGATCAGCTTGTGCTCCCTGGCGAGCGCATCGATCTGGCCATGCCACATCGCCGACGTCGATGAATAGCCATGGGTGAGCAGCAGCGGCGGCCCGTCGCCGTGGACCTCATAGTAGATCTTGACGCCATCCCGATTGATCCCAGGCATTTCGTCCACCCTTGTTGTTTGTTGCTCTTGTTTCCGCACGCATCCTAGCCTGCCGGGTTACTCGGAGGAAACCGCCGGAGTCGCCGTGGCATGCATGCCTGACGCAGGCCGCTGTTGTGTCCACTAGCTGCGTCGGCGTCATTGGCGCGGCGCACAACGAGCGGGTGCGGAGCCGGTTTTTTCTATTCGTTCCAAATTGCAATTGCCACGGCAACCGAACGCGATCATTCTCGCGGCCAAGGCTGGCGCCAGCCCGGTGGGCGTCCGCCATTCAAGTTGCCGCCGTAAGCGGCTTCATGCACCGGCAGGGGAAGACGCCTATGCCAACTCTCACCATCAACGGGCGGAGTCTGTCCGTGGATGCGGCGAACGACACGCCGCTCCTCTGGGCGATCCGCGAGCAATTGCAGATGACCGGCACCAAGTTTGGCTGCGGCGCCGGGCTGTGCGGGGCCTGCACCGTGCACGTCAACGGCGAAGCCGTGCGCTCATGCCAGACCATGGTCGGTGACGTCGCCGGCAAGAAGATCACCACCATCGAAGGCCTCTCCGCCAAGGGCGATCATCCCTTGCAGAAGGCATGGATCGCCGAGCAGGTGCCGCAATGCGGCTACTGCCAGTCCGGGCAGATCATGCAGGCGGCCTCGCTGCTGTCGAAGAATCCCAATCCGACCAAGGAAGAAGTGGTCGCTCACATGGACGGCAATCTCTGCCGTTGCATGACCTATTCGCGGATCCAGAAGGCGATCATGCGCGCCGCATCCGAGATGCGCACCGCGTCCGCCACCTCCAACGAGCGGAGGCCCACATGAACGAGCATGTGAAGAACGTGTTGCCCGAGACGACCGATCTCAGCCGCCGCTCCTTCCTGGTCGGCACCGCCGCGACCGGCCTCGTGCTCGGCTATGCCGGCGTGCCCGGCATCGATGCTGCGGCCGCCGCGGCACCCGCCAATTTCGAGCCGAGCGTCTGGTACGCGATCTCGCCGGATGGTCTCGTCACCGTGACCTGCGGCAAGGCCGACATGGGCCAGCACATCGCCTCGACGATGGCGCAGATCGTCTGCGAGGAGCTTGGCGCGAAGTGGAGCGACATGCGCGTGCAGCTCGCCTCCAACGATCCCAAGTTCAACGATCCGGTCTTGGGCGCACAGATCACCGGCGGCAGCTGGTCGACCATGATGAATTTCGAAGCGATGAGCCGGGCCGGTGCCGCCGGCAGGATCGCACTCACGGAGGCCGCTGCCGCGGCCATGGGCCTGCCGCCCTACTTCAAGGACCAGCTCGTGGTCCGCGACTCCGTGATCTCGCATCCGAAGTCGAAGAAGCAGATGACCTTCGCCGAGATCGTCAAGAGCGGCAAGGCGACGAAGGCCTTCACGCCGGACGAGCTGAAGGCGATCAAGCTGAAGACGCCGGATCAATACACCATGATCGGCGTCTCGGTGCCGCAGCTCGACATCCCCTCCAAGACCAACGGCACGGCCAAATACGGCATCGACGTGATGCTGCCGGGCATGGCCTACGGCAAGGTGGTGACCCCGCCGGTGCGCTTCGGCGCCACGGTGAAATCGGTCGACGACAGTGAAGCCAAGAAGGTGCCCGGCTTCATGAAGGCCGTCATCCTCGACGACAAGACCGGAACGACGTCCGGCTGGGTCGTCGCCGTGGCCAACACCTATGCCAACGCGCGCAAGGCCGCCGACGCGCTGAAGATCGCCTATGACGGCGGTCCGAACGCAAAACTGTCGAGCCAGTCGCTGCTGGATGAAGCCAAGCGGCTTCAGGGTCTGGATGATTCCGGCCAGTTCTTCGTCAAGGACGGCGATCCCGTTGCTGCCTTCGGCTCGGCGGCGAAAGTGGTCGAGGCCGAATACACCACCAGCATCAACATCCATGCGCCGCTGGAGCCGATGAACGCCACTGCGGAGTTCAAGGGCGACATCCTGCACATCTATTCCGGCAACCAGTTCGCGACGCGCTCCGGCGCGATCGCTGCGGGTGCAGCCGGGATCGATCCCAAGTTCGTGGTGATGCACCAGCATTGGCTGGGCGGCGGCTTTGGCCGCAGGCTCGATGCCGACATGATGATTCCGGCCGTGCAGGCGGCGAAGGCAGTGGGCAAGCCGGTCAAGGTGATCTACTCGCGCGAGAACGACATGACTATGGATTTCTCGCGCCCGCTCACCTACCAGAAAGTGAAAGCCGGCGTCGACGGCGACGGCAAGCTCGTCGCGCTCAGCCACGACGTGGTCTCGGCCTGGCCGACCGCGCGCTGGGGAATCCCTGATTTCCTGACGCCCTCGGTCGACAAGAAGGGCCCGCTCGACAGCTTCACGGTCAACGGCGCGGACTTCTTCTACACCGTGCCCAACCATTATGTGCGCGCGATCAAGAACGAGCTCGCGCACAATGCGACGCCTTCCGGCCAGCTCCGCTCGGTGGCGCCGGGCTGGACCTTCTGGGCGGTCGAAAGCATGATCGACGAGATCGCGGCGGCCACGGGCAAGGATCCCGCGCAGTTCCGCATCTCGCTGCTCGACGGCGCCGGCAAGAACGACGGCGGCGCGCAGCGCTTGCGCAACACGCTGCTCGCCGCGATGGGATTGTCGGGCTACGGCACCAGGCCATTGCCGAAAGGCGAGGGCATGGGCGTGGCCTGCGTGTCGTCGCAGGAGCGCGCGACCGCGAGCTGGACGGCATGCGTCGCCCATGTCGCGGTGGCGCCGTCAGGTGCGGTGACCGTGAAGAAGCTCACGGTCGCAACTGACGTCGGCACGCAGGTGCATCCCGACAACATCCGTGCCCAGGTCGAGGGCGCGGCGTTGTGGGGCCTGTCGCTGGCGATGTACGAGAAGGCGACGCTGAAGGACGGTGGCATCGAGCAGACCAATTTCGATACCTACACGCCCTTGCGCATGAGCCAGATGCCCGAGGTCGCGGTCGCCGTGATCGCCAATGGCGAGAAGGCCACCGGCGTCGGCGAGCCCGCGGTGACGGTGGTCGCGCCCGCCATCGGCAACGCCATCTTCAACGCGAGCGGCGCCCGCGTGCGCGCGCTGCCGATCACGGCGGAGGCCGTGAAGGCGAGCATGAAGGCGTAAGGCGAGCTTCGATTGCCGAATGAGATGATCCGCCGGAGGGCAACCTCCGGCGGATTTGTTTTGCGAGGCTACATCCCCATTCTCGGTGTCATGCCCAGCGCAAGGCGGGGCATCCCGTACGCCGCGGCGCCTCGGTTCCAGCCGCGCCGTCTCGGCGTACGGGGTCGCCCGGTCTAGCCGGGCGACGACATGGGGGTGGGGCGAACGCGTCAAAAATTCCCTGTATTTTCAATGCCCGCTCTACTGTGCATGGGGTTGTTTTCGCACTTTTGCGGGGAGCCCCCGGGAACCCAATCTCTAAAATTGCGTGCAATTCTGGAATGTTCCCTTGAGCACGCCTCTTAAGGGCCGGAGAACCTGATCCGGCTTAGGCTGATGCGGAATCCAGTCCCATGCTTTGGGGAAGCCATGAACGCGCCAGCCAAATCCGCCGCCAAACGCCGGCTTCTGCTCGCCTCCGACCGGAGCGACGAGAGCTCCGAGCTCGCCAGCATCCTGAAGGCGGTCGGCGACGTTTCGACGGTGACGACGCAGGAGATCCCCGACAAGCCCGCGCGCGATCTCTCCGGCCTGGTGGTCGACATCAATCTGCGCTCGCCCGAGAGCGTGCAGCGGGTGCGCAACAAGCTGCGCGGCGATGCCTATCGTTCGATGCCGCGCCTGTTCGTGCTGGCCGATGCGCTGCATCACGGCACCATGCAGGCCTGGGCGCTGGGCGCCACCGACACCATTTCGCGGCCGCTCCAGGCCGACGCCATCCTGCAGCGCATCCGCGCCGCCTTCCCGGACACCGCCGTCTATGACGCGACCGATCGCGGCAAGACGCTCAACCGCGGCGTCGAGGCGGCGCATGCGTTGCTGGCGAAGATGTTCGAGAAGCTGCCGCTCGGCGTGCCCCTGACCTTCGACGACGTCATCGCCGCCGAAAGCAAGATCCTGAAAGCGATCAAGCATTCCTCGCTGCGCGAATGGCTCACCACGGTGGGTTGCCACCATGTCGGCAGCTATCGGCACTGCCTGTTCGTCACCGGCTTCGCCGTCGCCTTCGCGCAGCATCTCGGCATGCGCGAGGACGACCAGCGCCGCCTGACCCGCGCCGCGCTGCTGCACGACGTCGGCAAGGCCTTCGTTCCCTCCGCGCTGCTCGACAAGCCCGGCAAGCTCACCGACGAGGAGATGGCCGAAGTCCGCCAGCATCCGCGCCGCGGCTATGACGCGCTGGCCGCCCAGGGCGGCTTCCCGCCGGAGATGCTCGACGTGATCCTGCATCACCACGAATTTCTCGACGGCTCCGGCTATCCGAACGGCCTGTCGTCGAACCAGATCAGCGACATCGTGCGCCTCACGACGATCGTCGACATCTATGCCGCGCTGGTCGAGAAACGGGCCTACCGCATGCCGTTCACGCATTCCCGTGCGTTCGGCATGATGGAAGGCATGGGCGGCAAGCTGGATCAGCAGCTCCTGCAGGCGTTCCGCCCGGTGGCGCTGGGGTCGTTCTGATGATCCAATCCGTGATTCCGGGGCGCGCGTAGCGCGAACCCGGAATCTCGAGGTTCTCAGTTGCGCCAGTGCGCACCGGAGTTCGGTGCTGCGCACCGCCCTGGAGCGACGCTGCTACCCCACCATCTTCCGCAGCTCCGCCTTCGCCACCTTCTCCAGTGTCGAGCGCGGCATGTCGTCGACGAACCGGATCTCGCGCGGCAGCTTGAAGTCGGCGAGGCCCTTGCGGCAGGCTTCCATCACGCGCTCCTGCAGATCGGGCGCAGCGCCGGCGACGCCGCCCTGCGGGATGATGAAGACGACAGGCACCTCGTCCAGCATCGGATGCGACTTCGCCACCACGGCGTTCTCGCGCACGCCTGCGACCAGCGCGATCACCTGCTCGATCTCGGAGGCCGCGACGTTCTCGCCGCCGACCTTCAGCATGTCCTTGGCGCGGTCGCCGAACTTGATGAAGCCGTTCTGCAGTCGCTCGACGCGGTCGCCGGTGAGGAAAAAGCCGCGCTCGTCGAAGCTTTCGCGCGTCGCTTTCTCGTTGTGCAGATATTCGGCGAACAGCGACAGGCCGGGAATGCCCCTGATCGAAAGATTGCCGGTGCCGCCGATTTCGGTGGCCCGCCCGTCGTCGTCGGTGATGCGGATTTCATATTCCGGCGCAGCGCGGCCGATCGACATCGGGATGTTGGGCTGGTCGACTTCGCCGACGATGCCGTGGGTGATGGTCTCGGTCATGCCCCACCAGCCGATCATCTTGATGCCGAACGCGGCAAAGGCCGGCGGCTCGTTGATGGCGGTGCCCCACAGGCGGAATTTGTGGTCTTTCGGGATCTCCTGGTCGAGCAGCGCCTTCATGCAGAACGGTATCGTCGAGGTCCAGGTCGCGCCGTGCTCGCGCGCGACGCCCCAGAACCGGCTCGCCGAGAAACGCGGCTGGATCACGCAGGTCGCCCCGACCCACAGCGTCGCCAGCATGGAATAGGCGAGCGCGTTGGTGTGGAATAGCGGCAGGTAAGCCTGATGCACGTCGCTCGCATGCAGGTCCTCATGCGCGGCGTTGATCTTGGCGCCCCACAGCGCGTTGGCATGGGTCCACAGCACCGCCTTGGGCCGCGACGTCGTGCCCGAGGTGTATTGCACGCTGCATGGCGCGAGCGGATCGGCCGCGCGTTTCGGACGGTCGGCGCTGTCGGCGAACAGGGATTCAAAACTGTCGCCGCGCGAGACCGCCTGCGCCGGTGCCGCGCCCGCATCGTGCGAGGTCACCGCGAGCCAGCGGAGGTTGCCGCAATTCCGCGCGACGATGTCCGCATAGGCGGGCTGCGTGATCGCGGCGACCGCACCGCAATGATCGGCGAAATAAGCGATCTCGGCCGGCGCCGAGCGGGTGTTGGTGGTGACCGCGATGGCTCCGAGCTCGACACAGGCAAACCAGGCCAGCATCGCCTCGATGCAATTGTCCAGGTGAATGAGCACATATTCGCCCGGCTTCACGCCGCGCCGTGCCAGTCCCGCCGCGAGCGCACCGACCCGCTCGTGAAACTCGCCATAGCTCCAGCGCCGCGCCGGCGCATCGAACGGCGCCCAGATCAGGAACGGATGATCACGCCGGACCTCGGCGCGCATCCTCAAGAGCCAGGGCACGTCGAGCCCGTCGAACGGCCCGACGATTCCGGCTGTGGCTTGTTGAAGTGGCATGGCTCCTCCCCGTGCAGCCTGCATCTTGATGGCGGCCGTCTTTCGATGATTGCGTCTTCCTGCCATCGGATGAGGCGGGGCGCAAATCGGAAGGGGGGAGGGGCATGGTGCATCGTGCGTCGTGAGGCGCGTACTCTCTCCGTCGTCATGGCCGGGACAAGCCCGGGCATGACGACGGAGTGTGCGGCCGGCAGCGCGCTTCTGTGCGCTAATCCCCGTACGACGAAATCTCGATCAGGCTGCCATCCGGGTCCCGGCAATAGACCGAGCGCAGTGTGCCGCGTGCGCCCTGCTTGGGAACCGGGCCTTCCTCGATCGCGACGCCGTGGGCCTGCAAATGCGCCACCACCTCGTCGGGGACGGCGGAGGTGAGGAAGCAGAGGTCCTCGCTGCCGGCCGTCTGGTGGTCGGCGGTGAACCATTCCACCTTGTCGGCATCGCGCGGCCGGACGTTGATCTTCTGGTTACCAAAGTGAAGCGAAGTCCGCGGCGCTTTGCCGCCGCCGGGATCGAACACCTTGACTTCCATGCCGAGAATCCTGCGGTACCACTCCGTCGTGGCCGCGACATCGGCGACGTTGATCACGAGATGATCGAGAGCTTCGACCTTGACCGGCATGCCTTATCCTTTCGTCGTGATGCGCCCCGTGCACTTTCCGCCTGCGGCAAGCTTTGTTACAACCCCACCGACGCCGGGTTCAAGCTATCTGGCTTCAAGAACAACACTTGGGAGAACCCTTGAGATGATCACTCGCCGTACCGCGCTGGGCCTGCTCGCCGCCAGTCCGCTTGCAGCCACCCCGCTGTCGAAGGCCTTTGCCGCCGATTATCCGGCCCGGCCCGTGAAATGGGTGGTCGGCTATCCGCCGGGCGGCGCCACCGACATCCTGGCGCGGCTGATCGGCCAGCGGCTCTCGGAAAAGCTCGGCCAGCAATTCGTGATCGAGAACAAGCCGGGCGCCGGCAACAACATCGCCACCGAATCGGTCATCAATGCCGAACCAGACGGCTACACGCTGCAGCTGGTCAATCCGGCCAACTACATCAACACCTCGCTCTACAAGAATCTGAAGTTCAACTTCGTGACCGACATGGCGCCGGTCGCCTCGTTCCAGCGCGTGCCGAACGTGATGACCGTCAACAAGGACGTGCCGGCGAAGAACGTCGCCGAGTTCATCGAATATGTGAAGGCCAATCCCGGCAAGGTGAACATGGCCTCGTCCGGCAACGGCACCTCGGTGCATCTGTCTGGCGAGATGTTCATGGCCATGACCGGCTGCAAGATGCAGCACGTGCCCTATCGCGGCGCGGCGCCCGCGATCACCGACATGCTCGGCGGTCAGGTGCAGGTGATCTTCGACAACATGCCCTCGATCATCCAGCACATCCGCTCCGGCTCGCTTCGTGCGATCGGCGTCACCACCACGGAGCGCTCGGCGCAATTGCCCGACGTGCAACCGATCGCCGACACCGTGAAGGGCTATGAGGCCAGCGCACTGTTCGGCATGGGTGCGCCGAAGAACACTCCGAAGGAGATCATCGCCAAGCTCAACGCCGAGGTCAACGCGCTGATCAAGGAGCCCGACATGGCCAAGCGTCTGGTCGAGCTCGGCGGCGAGCCGCGGGCGCAGACGCCCGAGGCGTTCGGCGAGGAGATCAAGGCCGAGACCGAAAAGTGGAAGAAGGTTGTCGAGTTCGCCGGCCTGAAGGTCGAGTAGGCGATAGCAACCTTGCGGCCTTGCCGGCGTTCTCAGGAGGCCTATTCTTCTGAGGCATCCGGCAAGGAGCACGCAAATGCGCAAGGCAATATTCGCAATGGTCGCGCTGGCTGGATTGGGCGTCGGCAGCCTTGCCGGCATCAGTCCAGCTGCGGCTTATGATTATCCCTGGTGTGCCCAGGGCAGGGGCACCGGCTACCCCGGTGAATGCTCCTATCGGACGTTGCAGCAATGCCAGGCCAGCGTCTCCGGGCGCCTCTTGACCTGCGGGGTCAATCCGCGCACGGCGTACAACCAGCAGCGGCCATCGCGGCGGTATCTGCGTGAGTATGCGCCTTATTAGGACGCGACCCAGCGACGCGATCTGGAATAAAGTGGCTTGAGGCGACCTCGTTAAAGGGGGCGCGCCTTATCTTCATTGCACGGGAGACCGGATCGTGACCAGGAATCAATGTCTGTTCGCCGCGCTGGGGGCCATCGCTCTCGGCTTCGCCGCCGTCCCGCCCGCAGCTGCCCGCGACTATCCATGGTGCGCCCAGGGCGGGGACTATGATTATCCCGGCGAATGCGCCTACGCGACCTACGAGCAGTGCCAGGCCAGCGTGTCCGGCCGGCTGCTCTACTGCGATCGCAATCCGCGCTTCGCCTACGGCCAGGTGCAGCCCGTGCAACCGCCGCCGCCGCCGCGGCGCGCGCGGCCCGTCACGCCGTATTGAGAGCAGAGCGGTTCACCGCTTCGCGTCGGCCTGCTCCGTAGCGGTACACGAGATCAGCATCGTGTAGGCGCGGGCGTTGCCGGCGATGTCGGTGGTCTTCAGTTCGCCCTTCGGCTCTGCGGTCTGGTAGGGCACGACGGAATTGTCGAGGAAATCGCGCAGCGCCCCGGTCTTGATGGCGAAGTTGATGTTCTCGGGAATATCGCCGGTCATGGCGGCGATACGCAATCCCGGGATCTTTCCGGTGACTACGCCCACGATCTGGCCCGAGGTATCGAACAGCGGGCCGCCGCTGTTGCCGGGTTGCACGGGCGCGCTGATTTGCAGGAAGCGCGTGTCATTGCGCATGCCGCTGAGCGAGCTCACGATGCCGGTCGTCACTCTCAGATCCGAGCTGAGCAATCCGTGGTAGGGAAAGCCGATCGCGACGACGGAATCGCCTGCGTGGAACGAGCGGTCGCGGATGCGGGCGAAATCCTTGAAGGTCGACGACGACGGCGCCTGAAGCAAGGCGAGATCATTGTTGGCGTCGGTCGAAACGACGCGCAGCACCATCGCGGCCTCGCCGGTGAGGTTGCCCTTGATGTCGCCGACGCAGCCATTGACCACGTGATTGTTGGTGACGATGTGGCCGCTGGCGCTCACGACGAAACCGGTGCCGCTCTTGGCCCCGCCGAGCTTGCCGGACGCCGGCGGCGCCGGCTTGTCCGGTGCGGCCTGCGGCTTGGCGGTAACCTTTGTAAAGTCGCCGGCCTTGTCCAGCCCGTCGGCCTTCACTCGCGTGACGCAATTGGTGACCGCGGTGATCAAAGGCGCTGTTGACGTCAGGCTGAATTGAAAAGGTGTGCCCCTCGCCACTGCCACCATCAGGCTCGCCTTCTGGAAAGCACGCGCGACATTCGTGGGCAGAACCGCCGAGACCATCACCTCGGAGAATGCGGTCGCGAAGAGTTTCACCTCGGCCTGACCATCGAATGTCACGTCGATCGTGAGGTTCTCGCCCTTCTTGAAACGAAACGCTGGATTGGCAAAGCCGAGCAGCCACGCCTTGTTCGAATCCTGGCCGACAAGCAGCGTCATGCCATTGGCGTAGGGTGTGCTTGCGGCGCAGTGGGAGAACGCGCCGGTTGAATCGTTGGTGTACGCGCCGCCGTTCCAGTTGCCGACGTGGATGGTGCCGAAAGGCCCCGCCGCATGAGCGGGACCGGCGATCATCGCCTGGGACACAAACGCAACGATTAACGATCTAAGCCACATACCCAGCCCCCTGGACGCTTTTGGCCGCATCTTATCCGTGGAAGCGGGGCTCGCGCAACCGGCAGTTGTCCTCGGGGCGCAAATCCCCTCTCGGCAATTCCTGGCTTGCCTTTACTTTGCACCGCTATATACTTTGCAATACAAAGTAACGGGTCGGCAATCCCGGCAAATCCGTGCGGAGCGAGGTTCTGGCGTTGCCAATGCGCGATCTCGACAAGGCCCTGGCCGATATCGTGGCGATCCGCAGCCAGATCGCGGCGGGCACGGCGTTCCGCGGCTATGGTCCGGCGACGATGGCCGCGACTGCCGTCGTTGCGCTGCTTACAGCGGTCCTGCAATTCTGGCTGCTCGGCGATCCCACCAATGAACCGCTCGGCTTCTTCGTCGGCTGGTTCGTCGCCGCCGCGCTATCCGTCCTGATGATCGGGATCGAGATGCGCGCGCGGTCGCGCCGCCATCATTCGGGCCTGGCCGATGCCATGATCCACCAGGCGGTCGAGCAGTTCCTGCCCGCAGGCGTTGCCGGCGTGCTGCTCGCGGTGGTGATGTGGAAGTTCGCGGCCGAGACGCTGTGGCTGCTCCCGGGCCTGTGGCAGGTCCTGGTGTCGCTCGGCATTTTCGCCTCCGTCCGCTCGCTGCCGCGCACCGTTGCGCTCGCTGGCGCCTGGTATTTCGTGTCCGGCTTCCTGGTGGTGGTGATCGCGAGCCAGACCCACACGCTGTCGCCATGGACCATGGGGCTGCCCTTCGTGATCGGGCAGTCGCTGATGGCGGCCATTCTGCATGTCGCATCCGGAGACCATGATGTCGAAGACTGACAGCGCACCCTTCTCCTACGAAGGGCTCGACCGCGTGATCCACGAGAAGGCGAGGCTCGGGCTTCTGACCTCGCTGATGGCGCATCCGAAGGGGCTGGCATTCGCCGATCTCAAGCAGCTGTGCGGCCTCACCGACGGCAATCTCAGCCGGCATCTCGCCGTGCTCCAGGAGGCCGGCCTGGTCGACGTGACCAAGGGTTACGAGGGCAACCGTCCGCACACCACCTGCCGCCTCACCAAGACCGGGCGCCGACGTTTCCTCGACTATCTCGCCGTGCTGGAACGCCTGGTGCGCGACGCCGCCAAGGCCGCCGGCCGCGAGGCGCCGCCGCTCGGCCGCCTCGGCATCATCTCGACCTGATCCTCCCCCTTTTTGACCGGAGACTTTGCAATGCAAAGTGACAAGACCTCTCGTAATGTGAGCTCCCATAACGAGAAGATTCACGTCGGCATCATCATGGACGGCAACGGGCGATGGGCGACGCGCCGCGGCCTGTCGCGCGTCCGCGGCCACGAGGCCGGCGTCGAAGCCATCCGTCGCATCGTCGAGGCCGCACCCAAGCAGGGCATCGGCACGCTGACGCTCTACGCCTTCTCCACCGACAATTGGCGCAGGCCAAAGGCCGAGGTTGCCGCATTGATGACCTTGCTGCGCTTCTATCTCGCCAATGAGGTGCAGAGCCTGATCGAGAACGGTGTGCGCCTCACCGTGATCGGTCGTCGTGATCGCCTGCCTGAAGGCGTCGCGGGCGCAATCACGCGCGCCGAGGAAGCCACTTCCCGCGGCGGCACGCTGCACCTGCGCATCGCGGTCGACTATTCCGCGCGCGACGCCATTCTCAACGCCGCAGCGAAGGCGGCCGCGTTGACCAGTCTCACCCGCGAAGCCTTCTCGCAGCTCGTCACCGGCGAAGCCGGCCTGCGCGACGTCGATCTCATCATCCGCACCTCGGGCGAGAAGCGGCTGTCGGACTTCCTGCTCTGGGAAGGCGCCTATGCCGAGCTGCATTTCACCGAGCGGATGTGGCCCGAGTTCGACGCGGGCGATCTCGCCGCCGCCCTGGCGTCCTTCCATGGCCGCGAGCGCCGCTTCGGCGGTCTTCAGGCGATCATGCCCGAGGAGGTGCCGTCACTCTCCCGTGTGTGACGTGCGGCACACGAGAACGAGCTGTTCGTTTTCAGCCGCATGATTGGCAGCAACGTCCAAGCGGATGGCGTGCGGCCTCGGCTAGGTCTGCAACTCCCAGCAACCTGCCGAGAGCATCACGCATGTCACAGCTGTTTCCGGGAGCTGTCGTCGAGCCGGTCGAACTGGCCGAAGCGAAGGGCATGGTCTGCATCAGGACCGCCAGCGCGTCCGACGTCGAGAGCCTGTCGGTCTATTTCACCGACCTCTCCACGACGTCCCGCAACAAGCGCTTCAGCGGCGCGCGAGCGGACCCCGGCGTGGTCGCGGCCGAATGCATCGCCAGGAGCAGCGGTCTCGACAATTTCACTTTGCTTGCCGAGCTCAGGGAGGATGGGCGGGGCAGGATCATCGGCGAAGCGCGATATGCCTATGACGCGGCGGCACGGCATGGCGAATTTGCCATCTCGGTCGCCGATGCCTTCCAGCGCAAAGGTCTTGGCCTTCAGATGATGACGGCGATGGAGACGCGCGCGATCGATCTCGGCCATGAGATGATCGCCGCCGAGACGGCGCGCACCAATGCGGAGATGCGGGGTCTCGCGAAGAAGGCGGGCTTCAACGATACCGGGCTCGGAGACTGGCAGTCGGTTCACATCGCAAAGCGCCTGTCGCGATAGCCGAGCCTGATTTGCCTGCCGGCGCAGACCGAGCGGCTCAACGCCAGCCCCGCCCATCCGCGGGACTGGACGGCATCGCCGAATTCTGATGCCGTGGCGTGCCCTCAATTGCCTGTGTCCGCATGCCCGCCTTCAAGACCATTCGCGCCCGCGCCGAGAAACGCAAGGGCGGCCCCAAGGCCCTGGAAAAGCTGATGCCGGCGAAGCCCGACCTGAAGCGTCTGGCCAAGCTCGGCGACGATCGCATCCTGGCCGAGATGACGAAGCGCGTGTTCTGTGCCGGCTTCGCCTGGAGCGTGATCGATTCGAAATGGGATGGCTTTGAAGAGGCCTTCCTGCATTTCCAGCCGGCCAAGCTCAGCTTCCAGCCGGAAGACTATTGGGAAGGCCTTCTGCGCGATGCGCGCATCGTGCGCAACGGGGCCAAGATCATGTCGGTGCGCGACAACGCCGCTTTCGTGCAGGAGATCGCGAAGGAGCACGGCAGCTTCGGCAAGTTTCTGGCGAAATGGCCTTCGTCCAACGAGATCGGCCTGCTCGATCTCCTGACCAAGCGCGGCAGCCGTCTCGGCGGCAACACCGGCCAGATGCTGCTGCGCTTCGTCGGCTGGGACGGCTTTGTCACGTCGAGAGATGTCGCCACCTGCCTGCGCGATGCCGGTCTCGACATTGCCGAGGAGGTCAAGTCGAAGGGCGATCTCGCCAAGGTGCAGGCGCAGTTCAATGCCTGGGCCGAGGAGACCGGCCTGCCTTACACCCATCTGTCGCGCATTTGCGCGCTCTCGGTCGGCGAGAACCGCAGCGAATAGCAGATCGCAACACCAGCTCGAACACGTGCGGATCGCGACATCCGGATCGTCGAAGCCGCCGATGAGCGCAGCGCGCGGTCAGATCGTGTGCATCTTGTGGCGATCTCGTGCCGCGAGCGCGGCGGATGCAACGCGCGATCACAAAATACATTTCGCCGGAACATTTACCGGCAGCGCCTGTTCGGGTTTGAGCCAGGCGAGAAAAGTGCAGGGAACACGCGCTCCCGCCCGGGCCAATGAAACCGGACACAGAAACGGAGCAGCTCATGAAGCTCACATCCGAACAGGTGAAGCAGACCGTCAACCAACTCGGCGCTCAGGTGCTGCCCGACGAACATCCCGCCATGCCGCAGCTCAACAGCATGTTCGGCGAACACACCTTCTTCGTCGACGAGACGGGCCTCAAGGTCCTCGAGCCGACGCCGTCGCTCGGTGCCGACCGCCAGAGCGGTGAAGTTGTCAGCCTCGCCGATTGGGGCGATTCCGAACTGACGCGCCTGATGGCGCACGAGCCCGAGCCGACCGGCGTGATCGTGGTATTCGAGCACATGCGGCATTGAGCGGCTGACCCGGTCGTCTTTCAATCGGTGTCGGGTCTGAAAAGGCCCGCCACCGTCGCTCGCGCTTGGCGAGCGCCATGCCGCTGTCGGGGAGCCTCAAATGCCCAATGTCAGCTGCGGCTCCGCATCGTCTTCGGCCTGCAGGGCCGACAGCGACACGCCCAGCAGCCTGACGCGCTTTCGCAGCGGCATCTCGGCCTCGAGCAGGCCGCAGGCCAACCGCTCGAGATCGTCCCGGTCCCTCACCGCGGTGACGGCGGATTTGCTGCGCGTGATGATCTCGAAGTCGGCGAACTTGATCTTCAGGGTCACCGTGCGGCCGCGATTTCCGGTTGCCTCGCAATGGCGCCAGACCTTGTCGACGAGCGGTTTCAGCTCGGCGGCCAGCGCGTCATATTCGGCAAGGTCGATCGAGAAGGTATTCTCCGCCCCGATGGATTTGCGAATCCGGTTGGCCCGCACCGGCCGTTCGTCGACGCCGCGCGAGATCCAGTAATAATAGGCGCCCGACTTGCCGAAATTCGCGTTCATGAATTCCAGCGTCTGGTTGCGGATGTCGAGACCGGTGAACAGGCCGAGCGCGTTCATCTTCGCGGCCGTCGCCGGCCCGATGCCGTGGAATTTGCCGACGGGCAGGTTTTCGACGAAGGCCGGTCCCATCTCCGGCGCGATCACGTACTGGCCGTTGGGCTTGCGATGGTCGGAGGCGAGCTTTGCCAGGAACTTGTTGTAGGAGATGCCGGCCGACGCGTTGAGGCCGGTCTCTGCCTTGATCTTCTCGCGGATCCGCAGCGCGATGTCGCGCGCCAGCGGGATGCCTTGCAGATTTTCCGTCACGTCGAGATAGGCCTCGTCGAGTGACAGCGGTTCGATAACAGGCGTGTGCTCGGCGAAGATGTCGCGGATCTGCCTGGAGACCGCCTTGTAGACCTCGAAGCGCGGCCGGACGAAGATCAGATCGGGACATTGCCGCTTCGCCGTCACCGACGGCATGGCGGAGCGCACGCCGAACTTGCGGGCCTCATAGCTCGCGGCCGCGACGACGCCGCGCTCCGCCGAGCCTCCGACCGCCACGGGCTTTCCGCGCAGCTCCGGATTGTCGCGTTGCTCCACCGACGCATAGAATGCATCCATGTCGATATGGATGATCTTGCGCACCGGCGCGATCTCGCCGGTCATCGTGTCGGATTCGCTCATGGAAAGATGATACAATCGCACGATAGGAAGCGCGAGGTGAGGATGTTGCAGCTGTTGGTCTTCGTGGTGGGCGTGGTTGGCCTTGGCTGGCTGATCGGCGCAACCAATCTCCCGGGAGAATGGTATGCCGGCCTCGTCAAGCCGGGCTTCGTTCCGCCGAACTGGGCGTTCCCGGTGGCCTGGACCATCCTTTACGTCATGATCGCAATCGCGGGCTGGCGGACCTTCCGCAGCGAACCAAAGGGAAAGGCGATGCTGGTCTGGGCCGTGCAGCTCGGGCTCAACTTCGCCTGGTCTCCAGTCATGTTCACGATGCACCAGATCGGCGCCGCGCTCGTCATCCTCATCGGCCTGTTCGTCGCGATCGTGACCTATATCGGCCTTGAGATATCACGTGACCGATTGGCCGCCGCATTGTTCGTACCCTACGCAGCCTGGGTCGCGTTCGCCGGCGTGCTCAATGCGGCGATCTGGCGGATGAACTGAGGCGTTCAGCTCGCCGTTCATCAAAGAGGAATCGCAGGCTTGTGAGTGGCAGAGCCGGGCATGCGATCTAATATGAGCTGGCGGAGGACAGCCAATGCAATACAGCTCCGAGCTCGTTCAAACCATGCGTCAGGCCCTCGAGACCGTGATGGCGAGCGTACCCGCCGAGCAATCGGTCTTTGGCCTCAAAGCAGCCGTCGCCGAATGCATCCTGAAGGCCGCCGCACACGGTCATACGTCGTATGACGGACTGGTGACGTCCGCCAGCGACCAGATTCAGTCGATCATTTCGATGCTGACATGAGCGCCGGCGCGAAAACGGCGGCAAGACTGGCGCACCCGACACGATTCGAACGTGTGACCTTTGCCTTCGGAGGGCAACGCTCTATCCAGCTGAGCTACGGGTGCAGTCGAAGTTCATTTAGCCGATTGGCGAGAGGGGAGCAACCGCTTCTCGCCGCAATGGGTCTCAGGCCGATTTGCGCCGGAAGGGGCCCGGAACAGCTGCGTCCTGCCGTCCCAGGCTTGCGAACTCGGCCAGCACCCGTTCGGCGCAGATGACGCGATTGCGGCCGAGCCGCTTGGCGACGTAGAGCGCCTCGTCGGCCGCGCCCAGCAGCCGATCGGGGCTGCCGTCGACCGCGCCGGGAATGTGGCTGGCGACGCCGACGCTGAGGGTGACGTGGTCGCCCGCGCCCGCAGCGCCATGGGCGATCCGCAAGGCCATGACGGCGCCGCGGATCTCCTCGGCGATGACGCAGGCGCTGTCGCAATCCATGTCCGGCAGGATCAGCGCGAACTCCTCGCCACCGTAGCGGCTGGCGAGATCGAGCGGGCGCACGGCGTGGCGGCTGACGACGGAGGCGACCACGCGCAGGCATTCATCGCCGTTCTGGTGGCCGTGATGGTCGTTGAACAGCTTGAAATGATCGACGTCGACGAACAGCAGCGCCAGCGGCTTCTGCGTGCGTTGGGCGCGGGCCCATTCGCTCATCAGCATCTGGTCGAACGAGCGGCGGTTCGACAGCCCGGTCAGCCCGTCCTTGGTGGCGAGCTCCTTCAGCGCCATCTCGGCGCGCTTCTGGTCGGTGAGGTCGCGCAGCGTCTCCACCACGGCGATCAGGTGTTCGGCCTCGTCGTGGATCGGGCCGGCGTCGATGGCGAGATAGAGCTGGTTGCCGAGCTTCGGCATCGTGCACCAGTTCTCCGCGGAAAAGCCGAGCCCGTTATGGCCGCGCGCGGCGTATTCCGAATAGAACTCTGGAAGCCGCTCCGGCCGGTCGAGTGCGACGAGATCGGCCAGGCAGGGGCGCCGGGTCTCGTAGAAGGCCTGCCAGTGCTTGCTGGTGCCGATCACCTCCGAGGCCGTGACGCCCGTCAATCGTTCGCACGCCCTGTTCCAGATCACGACGCGGCGCCTCGGATCGATCACGAAAGTCGGCACCACCAGATGCTGCATCAGCCGCACGGCATAGGAATCCGCGACGTCGACAGTCTTGTTCGAGACGGTCTTGTCCGAAGTCCTTCTTGGCGTCTTGCTTGGCGACTTCACGGGTCTTGCCATCAGGCCACCGCCGCCACCGGCAAGACTGCGGGCAGGCCGTCACTCGGGCCGAACAGCTTGCGCACCTCGGCGGCCGGCTTCGGCGCGCTGAACAGATAGCCCTGCATCTGCGTGCAGCCGAGGGCGCGCAGCAGCTCGCGCTGCGCCTCGGTCTCGACCCCTTCGGCGACCGTGGTCATGCTGCTGGCGGCGGCGATGTTCACCACCGCCTGCACGATCACGGGTGCACCGCTCGTCTCCGCGATGTCGGCGACGAAGCAGCGGTCGATCTTGATCTTGTCGAACGGGAATCGCTTGAGATAGCTGAGCGAGGAATAGCCGGTGCCGAAATCGTCGAGCGCGATGCGCACGCCGATCGAGCGGAGCTGGTGCAGGATCGAGAGCGCAGCCTCGTCGTCGCGGATCAGCACGGCCTCGGTGATCTCGAGCTCGAGGCGGCGCGGGTCGAGGCCGGAGGCGGCGAGCGCGCCTGCGATCCGCAGCGCCAGCGTGTCGCATTTGAGCTGCACCGGCGACACGTTGACCGCGACACGTATATTCGCGGGCCAGGTCGCGGCCTCGTTGCAGGCCATGCGCAGCACCCAGTCGCCGAGCTCGTTGATCAGGCCGGTGTCCTCGGCGACGGGAATGAACTCCGCCGGCGAGACCATGCCGCGCTCGGGATGCCGCCAGCGCAGCAGCGCCTCGCAGCCCGCGACCTCGTTGGTGCGCAGGTCGACCAGCGGCTGGTAGTGGATCTCGAAGCCGCCGTTCACCAGGGCCTGGCGCAAATCCTGCTCCATGCTCAGGCGCGCCTTGGCGCTCGCATCCATCGCCGGCTCGAAGAAGCGGTGGGTGCGGCGGCCTTCACCCTTGGCGCCGTACATCGCGAGATCGGCATTCTTGACGAGCTGGTCGAGATCGGTGCCGTCCTGCGGCGCAAGCGCGATGCCGATGCTCGCGTCCGTGGAGAGCTGATGGCCGAGACAATGATAGGGCTGGCGGATGGCTTCATAGATGCGCGTCACGAAGGACAGCACGTCGGCAGGGGACTGGATGGCGGTCTGGATCACGGCGAATTCGTCGCCGCCGAGCCGCGCGATCAGATCGCCCTGCTTGAGGCAGCCGCGCAGACGGCCGGCAATCGCCTTCAACAGCTCGTCGCCGACATGGTGGCCGAGCGAATCGTTGATGCCCTTGAATTCGTCGACGTCGATATAGAGCAGCGCGAACTGTCCGCCGCCGGCGACGTTCGCCAGCTCGCGTTCGATCTGCTCGCGGAACAGGGTGCGGTTCGGCAAATCGGTCAGCGCATCGTAATGCGCCATATGCGCGATCTTCTCGTGGGCGCGCCGCCGCTCGGTGACGTCCTCGACGACGTTGATGATGTAGCGCGGCTCGCCGGACTTGTCGCGGATGCCGATCCGGGTCGAGGTGATATAGCGCGCTCCGGCGGCCGGCGTATTCCAGACGTGCTCGTCCAGAAACAGCCCGTTCGGCGACTGCAGCACCCTGTCGTCGTCCCGGGTGATGATCTCGGCTGCGTCCGTCGGATAAATGTCGAACGCACTCCTGCCGACGATCGTCTCCTTGGTTTCGCCGAGCTGTTCCTCGGCCACCTGGTTGGCCAGGAGGTAGCGCCGCGTCCGGGCGTCCTTCACGGTGATCCGGGACGGAATATGGTCGATGATCTCGCGCAGGAAGGTGTGGTTGCGATCGCGCTCCTGCTCCAGATGGCGGCGCTCGGTGATGTCCTCGATCGTGGCGACCCAGCCGCCCTGCGCGAGCGGGGTGTTGATGACTTGGAAGGCGCGGCCGTTGGCCAGCTGATGCACGCGTGTGGAGACCGTGCCTTCGGCGACGACCCTCATGACGTCGGCACAGAATTCCTCGACGTCGCCGTCGAACGCGCCGCACTCCTTGCGATGATACATCGCCTGGCGGATGTGGCAGCCGGGCTTGATGACGTCGTGAGAGAGGCCGAACATGTCGGCGTAGCGGCGGTTGCAGGTGACGATGGTGCCGCCCGCGTCATACAGGATCAGCCCCTGGGTCATGTTGTTCAAGGCGGTGTCGAGCCGCAGCCGCTCCGCTTCCAGGCGTTCCTGCGCTTCGCGATTCTGCCGGTTGATCAGCCGGATGATCAGATAGAGGATGAGCGCGATCACGGCCGCCGAAAGTGCAGCGGTCGTGACCATGAAACTGGTTTGCTGCCGCCAGTCCGCCAGGGCCGCGGCCGTCGTGTTGGTGGCGAGGATGACCAGCGGGAAGTGTGTTAGCGATGCCGCCGAGCCGAGCCGCTCCTCGCCGTCGACGGGGCTCGTGCCACGGAGCGTCTGCTGGCCGCCTTGGGCCAGCACCTTCTGCATCAGCGGCGCGTCCTTGAAGCTCCGCCCGATCAGCTCCTCGCGATGCGGATAGCGTGCGAGCAATTTGCCTTCGCGATCGAACAGCGAGATGGCGGTGCCTTCGGCAAGCGCGACCGATGCGAAATAGTGCTGGTAGCTATCCGGATCGATCCGGCGGACCATCGCACCGAGGAAGGTGCCGTCCGGGCCGTTCAACCGGCGAGCGACGATCGTGGTCCATTTGTTGATGATGAAGCTGCGGACGGATTCCAGCAGCACCGGCTCGGACCGCGGATTCGTCTTGAACGTCTGGAAATAGGCCCGGGTTGAAACGTTGATCTTGGGCAGGGGCTGGGCCCGCGACCAGTTGATCAGCTCGCCGTCGACATCGTAGATCGCGATATCGCCGAGGTAGGACACGGAGCTGATCTTGCTGCGCAGCATCTGGTTCGCCGCGGGTCCGGACATGCGCTCGCGGAACATCGCCGGCGAGGTCATCTCCACCAGGTTCATCTGCCCGATCAGATCGGCGGCGACGACGTCGGAATCCTCGAATTGCTGATCAAAGTGCCGCGCGATCAGCTGCACCGTGTTTTCCAGCTCGCGCTCGCGATTGGTCAGGGTGCGCTCGCGAAACTCGCCGACGGCCATGGCGGTCACGGCGAAGATGCCCGCGACCAGGAGCACGCCGCACAGGGTCAACCACAGGACGGGACCACGCCGCGCCAAGACCTCCCAGCCGTTCCTTGCGGCTAGAGACATTGCGGCTGCCACCGTGGAAAAGACCTGGCGCATTCCCCCCTCCCTGGAGGAACACGAATACACCGCACAAATGGCCTAAACCTTAGGAAAGCCAGTTACCTAAGCATTAATCGAGTTGCGCAATCGCGTCCGTATGCAGCGGAGCGGGAATCGCGTGACGGTTGTGCCCTGTGCGCGGCAATCGCCGCGCTGCATCATTAACGGCGGCTTAATGCGCGCCGCCGCTCTTGTCGCCGGCGGGATTGCGCAGCCGTCCGACCACGCCGGTCGGAAAGAAGTAGACGCTGGCGATGAACAGCAGCCCCAGCCAGAGCAGCCAGCGGTCGGGATGCAGCAGCCCGGGCAGCAGCGGCAGGCCGGCTTCGGATGCTGCCGTTGAGGCGGCGCCCATCAGTGACTGCAGATAGTTCTGGGCGAGGATGAAGATGGTGGCACCGATGATCGCGCCGTAGATCGTGCCCATGCCGCCGATCACCACCATCAGCAGGATGTCCAGCATGATCGAGAAGCTCAGCGAGGTATCGGGGCCGGCATAGCGCAGCCACAGCGCGTTCAGGATGCCGGCGCTGGCGGCGACCAGCGCGGCGAGGCAGTTGGCGTAGGTCAGGTGGAACACGGTGCGGAAGCCGAGCGCCTCGGCGCGGAAACGGTTCTCGCGGATGGCCTGCAACACGCGCCCGAACGGCGAGTTCACCACCCGCAGCAGTGCGAGGATCATCAGCGCCGAGACGGCGAACACCAGGTAGAAGGTCAGGATGCGGCCGTTGATCTCGAAGCCGAACAGGTTTTTCGAGATCAGTACCGTGCCGGGGCGCAGCAGCTCCGGCAGCTGGAAGCTGCGCCCGTCCTCACCGCCGGTCAGCCAGGACAGTTGCGAGGCCAGCACCTGGAAGGCGGAGGCGACCGCGAGCGTGATCATGGCAAAGAAGATCGCGGCGACCCGCAGCGAGAACAGGCCGATCGCAAGCGCGAGCAGGGCCGCGAGCGGCAGGCCGACGACGATTCCGGTTGCGACCGCGGCCCAGTTCGGGCCCATCCCGTACAGCGCGATGGCGATCGCGTAGCTACCGATGCCGTAGAACATGGTGTGGGCGAACGACACCGAGCCGGTATAGCCGAGCAGCAGGTCATAGGAGGCGACCAGCGCGGCAAAGACGCAGATCTTGGCCGCGACGTTCAGCGCCTTGGCGCCTGGAAACAGGAACGGCGTCGCCGCCAGTGCCAGGATGATGACGACGAGGACGAGCGTGAGGACGCGGCTGCGCGGCGGATCGCCGGAAAGAATCATCATCGGCTGGTCACCGCATAAAGGCCGCGCGGCCGCCACATCAAAATGGCGACCATCAGCAGGATGTTGGAAACGAGGGCGAGTTTCGGCACCAGGAAGCCGCCGTAATTGGCGACCATGGCCACGAGGATCGCGCCGATGAAGCAGCCGCCGATCGATCCCAGGCCGCCGATGATGACGACGATGAAGATCAGCACGGTGAGGTCGTCGCTCATGGAGGCGTGGACCTGTTCGCGATAGAGCGCCCACATCACGCCGCCGAGGCCGGCGAGCGCCGATCCGGTCATGAAGACGCCGAGGAACAGCCGGCGAATGCGATAGCCGAGCGCCTCGACCATTTCGCGGTTCTCGACGCCGGCCCGGATCAGAAGGCCGAGCTTGCTGCGATTGAGCACGAGCTGGATCGCGATGAAGACGGCAAGGCCGATCAGCATCGCCAGCACGCGGTATTTGGCGATCGCGACGTCGCCGAAGATGAAGGAGCCGCGCAGCGAGGCCGGCAGCGGCATCGGAATGATCTGCGGTCCCCACAGCGCATACATCGTCTGCTCGGCGACGATCAGGCCGCCCGTCGTCATCAGGATCTGCTTCAGATGCTGGCCGTATACGGGGAGGATCAGCACGCGCTCGACCACGAGGCCGAGGGCGCCCGACACCGCCATCGAGAGCAGCGCGGCCGGTGCCAGCACCGCAAGGTTCATCCACAGCGAATCGGCCTGCATCGAGGCCGCGAACGGCGCCAGCACCAGGGTCGCGACATAGGCGCCGACGGCGATGAAGGCGCCGTGGCCGAAATTGAGCACGTCCATCAGGCCGAACACCAGCGTCAGCCCGGAGGCCATGATGAAGATCATCATGCCCATCGCAAGGCTTGCCGCCGTCAGCGTCAGCCAGGAGGAGGTCGAGCCGATCAGCGGGATCATGAGAAGCGCGAGCGCGACGGGCAGCAGGATCGGCGCGATGTCGCGCTTCGGCTTCGGCAGGGGATCGGTTGCGGCGAGTTCAGTCACTGATGTGTCTCCAGGCTCAGGCCGAGCAGCCGCTCCTGCAGCGGCACGTCGGCGGCGAGCGCCGCCATCGCGCCGCGGTGGACGATGGTGCCGTTGTCCATGACCAGCACATTGTCGCCGAGCTCGCGGGCGGCGAAGAAATTCTGCTCGACAAGCAGGATCGTGGCGCCCTTGCGTTTGATTTCCTTCAGGCACTCGATCAGCGCCATCACGATCGCGGGCGCCAGGCCCTTGGTCGGCTCGTCGATCAAGAGCAGCTTGCGCGGCTCGATGATGGCGCGGGCGATGGACAACATCTGCTTTTGTCCGCCCGAGAGACTTCCCGCGCGCGACAGCCAGAACCGGCGCAGCGCCGGGAAGAAGCCGAAGATCCAGTCGAGCTGGGCATCGTCCAGCGGGCCGTCGCGCGCCGCCAGCACGAGGTTCTCCTTCACCGTGAGATCCGAGAACACCGCCATGCTCTCCGGCACGTAGCCGACGCCGAGCCGTGCGATGTCGGGCGTGGCGTGGCTTTCGATGCGCATTCCGCCGAGGCTGATCTCGCCGCTTGTAGCCTGCCACAGCCCCATGATGGTGCGCAGCGTCGTGGTCTTGCCGGCGCCGTTACGGCCGAGCAGCATCGTGACCTGTCCTTGCGGAACAGTGAGATCGATGCCCTGGAGGATGTGGTAGCGGCCGATATGGGTGTGCACGCCGGAAAGCTCGAGCAAATCGGTCATGCGACGCTCGCTGCGGTTTTGGGCGCGACGCCGAGATAGGCCTCCTGCACGATCGGCGAGGCGATCACCTCGGCAGGCGGGCCGTCGGCGACGAGCTGGCCGTTATGCAGCACGATGATGCGGTCGGCGAGCGAGCGCACCACGTCCATCTTGTGTTCGACCAGGAGAATGATCTTGCTCTTGTCCTGCTTGAGCTGCGCGATCAGGTTGAGCACGACGGGCACCTCGTCGATGCTCATGCCGGCGGTCGGCTCGTCGAACATGAAAACCTTCGGCTCCAGCCCGATCATCAGCGCGACCTCGAGCTTGCGCTGGTCGCCATGCGACAGCGCGGTTGCGGCGACACCGCGGCGGCCGCCGAGCGCGACCTGGTCGAGGATGGCGTCGGCGCGCGCGATCAGGTCGCGGCGCACCATCCAGGGCCGCAGCATGTCGTAATGGGTGCCGTTCGCCGCCTGCACCGCGAGGCGCACGTTCTCTTCCACGCTGAGGTTCGGAAAGAGATTGGTGAGCTGGAAGGCGCGCCCGAGGCCGGCGCGGGTGCGCAGCGGCGCGGACTGCTGGGTGATGTCGGTGCCGTCGAACAGGATGCTGCCGTGCGACGCGCGCAGCTGGCCGGAGATCAGGTTGAAATAAGTGGTCTTGCCGGCGCCGTTCGGCCCGACGATCGCGGTGAGCTCGCCCGGACGGAACGTGCAGGAGACGTTGTTGACCGCAACGTGACCGCCGAAGCGGATGGTGAGGTCGCGGGTTTCGAGGGTGAGGGGCATGTGATGTCGGGCGAATGATGTGGACGAAGACTTTAACCGCGGGCGCGCTGCGCTCCCTCCGCCGCTTGCGGGCGAGGGCGGGGGAGAGGGTGCTTCCGCAACGGGGAAATCCCCAAGAGGAAAACCCTCTCCCGGCCTCTCCCGCAAGCGGGAGAGGTGAAGCAAGACGACTCAGCGCTTGTTCTTGACCGGGACGTCCATGTCCTCGATCTTCAGCTCGCGCACCGGCTCGAGCACGGCCCAGGCGATGTTCGGATCGACCTTGACCTTGAACGCGTACATGCTCTGCAGCGCCTGATGATCTTCTTTCCGGAACACCATCTTGCCCTTCGGCGTGTCGAACTCCAGGCCTTCCATCGCCGTGATCAGCTTCTCGCTGTCGGTCGACTTCGCCTTGGTGACGGCGGCGACGACGGACATCGCGGCAGCGAAGCCGCCCGCGGTGAAGAAGTCCGGCGGCGCGTTGAAGCGCTTCTGGTGTTCGGCCACCAGCCAGTCGTTCACCGGGTTCTTCGGGATCTCGTAGAAATAGTAGGTCGCGCCTTCCATGCCGGGCAGGCCCTTATAGGCCGCGAGCGCCGGCAGGATGTTGCCGCCGGTGGAGAGCTCGATGCCGTAGCGCTTCGGGTCCATGTCCTGGAGCTTGGCCAGCGGATTGCCGGCGCCGGCCCAGATCACCCAGATCACCTTGCGGCCCGGCTTGTCCTTCAGCGCGTCGAACAGGCGCTGGCCGACCGCGGTGAAGTCGGTGGTGTTGGTCGGAGCATATTCTTCCGCAGCGAGCGTCGCGCCGGTCTTGCCGAGCGCCTCCTTGAAGGCGGCGACGCCGTCGCGGCCGAAAGCATAGTCCTGCGCCAGCGTCGCGACGGTGACGCCCTGCTTGCCGATCGCGACCGCGTTGGAGATCGCGTCCTGCGAGGAGTTGCGCGCGGTGCGGAAGATGTAGCGATTCCATTTCTCGCCGGTAATCTGATCCGCGACGGCGGGCTCGACGATCAGGATCTTCTTGTTCTCCTCGGCGACCGGGAGAATGGCGAGCGCCGCGGCCGACGATGTGGTGCCGATCGCGATGTCGGCCTTGTCGTCCTGATAGGCTTCGGCGAGCGCGGCCTTGGCGAGGTCCGGCTTGCCCTGGTCGTCCTTGGTGATGATGACGATCTTGCGACCGTCGAGCGTCATCGTGCCCTTGGTGGCGTATTCAAAGCCCATCTTCAGGCCGGTCTCGGTCTGCTTGGCGTAGGCCTCGAGCGGACCGGTCTTGCCGTAGATCAGCGCGACCTTGAGATCGTCGGCTCGCGCGGAGGTCCCCGTGGCGAGTGCGAGAATGGTTGTTGTTATGATGAGTGATCGACGCACGATGGTCCCTCCTGATTCAAAGTTTCTCGGCAGCAGCGATTTGCACAACACTACGAACATTGCAATTGATCCTTCCGGCCGAGCGTGTCGGCCACTCGAACATGCATCATTTTTGGGCCGGCCGCGTATTGCCGGCTCCCTCGGCCTGACGCCGATCCGACTGCGCTTCGTCGGCGCTTTCGAAAATATGCGGCGCGACGCCGCGCTTCTCCAGGGCTTCGCCGAGCTTGATGCGCAGGAAGCCCGACGTGGTGTAGCGCGACACGCCGGAATAGAAGCGGTCGACGAGGCTGCGCACCATGGCTGAATAATCGTCCATCAACTCCGGCAGGATGGAAAAATTGTCATAATTGACGATGGCGTAGACCCGCCGCCCCAGCGGTGCGAGCTTGGCCTCGACGATGGAAGCGATGGTGTCGATCTCGGCCCTGCTGCGCAGCGGGTAGCGTTCCAGATTGACGAAGAACAGGTTCTGCTGCTCGTCCAGCGTGAAGCGCTGGTCGAGCGGAATGGTGAGCAGGCGCTCGCGCAGATCCATCAGGCCTTCGCGGAAGATGCGTGCGTCCATCAGCCCTGGATCGCGCGGGATCAACGGCTTGAAATCCATCAGGCGTAGAATGTCGCGCTCGATGTCGATGCCGGGCGCGATTTCCGTCAGCTCCAGCCCGTCGGGCCTGAGCTCGAACACGCAGCGCTCGGTGACATACAGGGTGCGTTGCTTGCGCGCGGCCGCGAACGGGCCGCTGAAGGTGACATGCTCGACGTGATCCACGAATTTGCGCGACTTGGCTTCGTCGAGAATGACGAGCTTGCCGTCGTTCACCGAGATACTTTGCTTACCCGCGCCGAAGGTGCCGACGAAGATGACCTCCTTGGCGTTCTGGCTGATGTTGATGAAGCCGCCGGCGCCCGCGAGCTTCGGCCCGAACTTGCTGACATTGAGGTTGCCGGCGCGATCGACCTGGGCGAGTCCGAGGAAGGCGGCATCGAGCCCGCCGCCGTCATAGAAGTCGAACTGATAGGGCTGGTCGATCACCGCCTGCGTGTTGATCGCCGCGCCGAAATCGATGCCGCTCGCGGGGATGCCGCCGATCACGCCGGGCTCCGCCGTCAGCGTGATGAGATCGATGATCCGCTCCTCATTGGCAATTGAGGCGATCCCCTCGGGCATGCCGATGCCGAGATTGACGACGCTGTTGGCCTTGAGTTCGAGGGCGGCACGCCGCGCGATGATCTTGCGCTCGCTGACCGGCATCACCGGCAGCGAGGCGGCGCGGACCCGGATCTCGCTCGAGAAAGCCGGATTGTATTGGGTGCCGAAGGTCTGCCAGTGATTCTCGGGCTTCGCCACCACGACGCAGTCGACGAGGATGCCGGGAATCTTGACCTGGCGCGGATTGAGGCTGCCGGCCTCGGCGACGCGTTCGACCTGGGCAATGACGATGCCGCCGGAATTATGCGCCGCCATGGCGATGGCGAGCGCTTCCAGCGTCAGCGCCTCCTTCTCCATCGTGAGGTTGCCGTCGGGGTCGCCGGTGGTGGCCCGGATGATGCCGACGTTGATCGGAAAGGTCTTGTAGAGCAGGCACTCCTCGCCGCCGATCGTGATCAGCTCGACCAGATCCTCGGTGGTGCGTGCATTGAGCTTGCCGCCGCCCTGCCGGGGGTCGACGAACGTGCCCATGCCGACGCGGGTGACATGGCCGGGCCGGTGCGCGGCGATGTCCCGGAACAGATGCGTGATGACGCCCTGCGGCAAATTGTAGGCCTCGATCTGGCCTGAGATCGCGAGCTGCTGCAATTTCGGCGCAAGCCCCCAATGTCCGCCGATCACGCGGCGGACCAGGCCTTCATGCGCGAAATGATTGAGGCCGCGATCCTTGCCGTCGCCCTGGCCGGCCGCATAGACCAGCGTCAGATTGCGCGGCTTGCCCTGCGTATAGGGCGCGTCGCCCTCGTGCGAGAGATAGAGCTCCTCCAGCGCGATCGCGATCTCCTCGGCAAAGCCGATGCCGACGAAGCCGCCGGTCGCCACCGTGTCGCCATCGCGGATCAGCATGACCGCTTCGGCGGCCGTGACGACCTTGCCTTTCTCGGAATTGCGTAGGTAGGGCAGAGCTGGATGATGGCTCACGGTGGTCCTCCCGATCCTTTCGACCGTATGCCGTTGTTGCTTGATCCTATCGCGAGGAGCAGCGCTGGAACAGCGTGCTCCTCTCGACGGACGACACGATCAGGCCGTTCAGCCCTGAACTATCTTGCGTGTTTCGGTGGCGAAATAGACCGACACCACGGTGATGAGCGCGAGCGCGATCATGTAGAGCGAGATCGGCCAGGTTGCCGGCGCATAGGCCGTCATCAACCCCGTCGCGATCAGCGGCGACAGCGCGCCGGCGAAGATCGAGGCGAGGTTGTAGCCGAGCGAGACGCCGCTATAGCGCACCTTGGTGCCGAACAGCTCCGACAGGAAGCTCGCCTGCGGCCCGTACATCGCGGCGTGCCCGATGGCGAGACCGAGCACGATCGCGATCCAGGCATATTGCGGGTTCCTGGTCGAAAGCAGCATGAACAGCGGGAACGACATCAGCGCCGAGAACACCGCGCCGAAGATGTAGATCGGCCGCCGCCCGACGCGATCGGACAGCGCGCCGAACGCCGGGATGGTGAAAGTTTCGACGGCGGCGCCGATCAAGACGCCGTTGAGCATGTCCTGCTTGTTCATGCCGAGCGATTGCGTGGCATAAGCGAGCACGAAGGTGGCGTAGATGTAGAAGAAGCCGTTCTCGGCGAAGCGCGCGCCCATCGCCAGCAGGATGTTCTTGGGATACATCCTGATGGCCTCGAGGATCGGCATCTTCACTTCCTGCTTGGTGTCCTTGACCTTCTGGAATTCCGGTGATTCCGCGATGGTGAAGCGGATCCACAGCCCGACCAGCACCAGCGCGATCGAGAACAGGAACGGGATGCGCCAGCCCCAGGCATAGAGCTGCGCGTCGGTCAGCGTGGCGGAGACCACGGAGAAGACCAGCGTGCCGAGGACGAGGCCGAGCGGTGCCCCCAGCTGCGGCCAGCTGCCGTAAAAACCCTTCTTGTCCGCAGGCGCATGCTCGACCGCCATCAGCACCGCGCCGCCCCATTCGCCGCCGAGGCCAAAGCCCTGGATCAGCCGGCAGGCGACGAGCAGGATCGCGGCCCAGATGCCGGCGGTCTCGTAGGTCGGCAGGAAGCCGATGGCCGCGGTCGCCACGCCCATGATCAGCAGCGTCAGGTACAGCATGGTCTTGCGGCCGATCTTGTCGCCGTAATGGCCGAAAACGATGCCGCCGAGCGGGCGCGCGATGAAGCCGAGCGCGTAGGTGGCGAACGCCAGCAACGTTCCCATCATGGGGTCGAAGGTCGGAAAGAACAGCTTGTTGAAGATCAGCGCCGCGGCAGTGCCGTAGAGGAAGAAATCGTACCACTCGATGGCGGTGCCGATCAGGCTCGCGGTGGCGACCGTGACGTGCGAGGGCTGTCTCGCCTGAAGCTGATGGACCGAGATCGCTTCACTCATCTTGCGTCCTCCCTGTTTGCGAATGCGCATGTGCAGCATGCGTCATTGTGCAAAGCGAAGAGCAAGGTCCGCGCCAGATGCGGATGGTTTGCGCAATTTGGCTGAAAACACGGCAATTTCCGCATTTGCGGACAGCGAGAGGGGCGCGACGCCGTGTCAGGAATCCGAGACTCCGGACAATCCCGTGTCTCGAAACTCAGACGGAGGCCGGCCCTGTGGCGAGGCCGAATTTGGCGAGCTTCTTGTAGAAGGTCGCGCGCGAGATCCGCAGCATCTTGGCGGCCTCGGTGATCTGCCCGTTGCTGGCGGCGAGCGCCTGTTCGAGCGTGTGCTTCTCGAATTCGGCCTCGGCCTCGGCGTAGGGCACGACGAGGCCGGCCGGGCGCTCGGATGTTGCGGACCTGACCTCGGTGCCGACGGGAAGAATCCGCGCGAAATCGTCACCGGTCAGCCGGCCGGAATCGCTGAGGATCAGCGCCCGCTCCAGGATGTTGCGGAGCTCGCGAACGTTGCCCGGCCAGTCATAGCGCGCGAGCGCGGCGAGCGCGCTCGGCGTGATCTTGGCCTTGACGTAGTCGCCGGATGCGCTGATCTCCTCCAGCAGCCGGGCGCTGATCTCCGGGAGATCGTCCAGGCACTGGCGCAGCGGCGGCAGGTCGATCGAGAGCACGTTCAGCCGATAATAGAGATCGGCGCGGAACGCGCCGTCGCTGACCCGCTTGCGCAAGTCCACATTGGTCGCCGCGACCACGCGCACATCGACCTTGGAGATCTTGTCCGAGCCGAGCGGCTCGATCTCGCGCTCCTGCAGCACGCGCAGCAGCTTGGCCTGCAATTGCAGCGGCATCTCGCCGATCTCGTCGAGAAACAGCGTGCCGCCGTCGGCGATCCGGAATTTTCCCTCGCGCCCTTTGCGGTCGGCGCCGGTATAGGCGCCGGGCGCGGTGCCGAAAAATTCCGACTCGATCAGCGTCTCCGGAACCGCGGCGACATTGACGCTGACGAACGGCTTCTCGGCGCGCGAGGAGGCATTGTGAATCGCCTGCGCCAGCATCTCTTTGCCCGTTCCGGTCTCGCCGGTGAGCAGCACGGTGACGCTCTGCCGCGCGGCGCGGCTGGCGAGCTGCTTGGCCTGCGCGATGCCGGGCGTGGTGCCGACGAAGTCGGCGAAGGTGAAGCGCGCGGCGCGGGCGTTGGACAATTGCCGCCGCGCCAGCCGCAAATCGCTCTCGAGCTGGGCGACGCGGGCGAGCAGCGGCTTCAGGCTTTCGAGGTGGTCATAGAGCACGAAGCCGATCGCGCCGATCACCGTCCCGTTCTCGTCCTCGATCGGCATGCGGGTGACGACGAGCTGCTCGCCGCCGAGCTCCATGATGTCGAGCAGGATCGGCTCGCCGGTCTCGGCCACCTTCCGCATCAGGCTGTTCGGGATGACCTCCTCGATCGGGCGGCCGATCGCCTCGAAGGTATGCTTGAGGCCGAGTGCCGCGAGATATTTTTCATTGACGTAGACGACCCGCCCGCCGCGGTCGATCGCAATGGCGCCCTCGCACAGCTGTTCCAGCCGTTCGAACAGCGTCTCCATCGCGCGCGCACGGAGATAGGCTGGATCACTGATCGAGGCGGAAGCGGACATGACATATCCCACGGGAAGTCCGCTCGTGTATTAGCAAAAGGGCAGCGATTTCAAAGCGGGAAATGGGCATTGAGGCGCCGCTCCATTCCCCGCTGTCATGCCCCGGCTTGACCGGGGCATCCAGTCCATCGAGATTGCAGCGCCGCTCTCGCCCTACCTTCGATACCCGCTCGCGCGCGAATAGCCCTGGCGGTTCTGCTGCATCGGTCGGGTCGCGACGCTGGCGCGCGACTCGCTGGACGCAGGCGTTGCCAGCTTCAGCTCTTCCAGGAAGATCGGACGGGAGAAGTAATAGCCCTGCGCGTAGCGGATCTTGGTCGCGGCCTGGAGATAGGCGAGCTCCTCGTAGGATTCGAGGCCTTCGGCGATCACGGTCATGCCGAGCGCTTCGCTCAAGGATTCGATCGCGCGCAAAATGCCCTGGCTGCGCGGGCGCTTATGAATGTCGGTGATGAAGGAGCGGTCGATCTTGATCTCGTCCGCGGTGATGTCGGCCAGCGCCGAGAGCGAGGAGTAACCGGTGCCGAAATCGTCGATCGAGATGCCGACGCCGAGCTTGCGGAACATCGGCAGGATCTCGGCCTGGAAGTGGCTCTTGGCGACGAAGGCGTCTTCCGTCACCTCGATCATGAAGCGCTGGGGGAAACCGGTCTCCTCCAGCGCGCGCGCGAAGCTGCGCATGAATTCGGGGTTGCCCGCCTGCTTGGCGGCGACGTTGATGCTGATGGTCGCGTCGGCGCCGAACGTGTCGTTGATCGGATCGATCGATCTGACGATTTCGGCGAGCACGAGGTGAGTGAGCTCGTCGATCAAGCCGAGCTCGCCGGCGAGATTGATGAACGAGCCGGGTGCCTGGATCACGCCTTCGTCGTCGCGCAGGCGCACCAAGGCTTCGATGCCCTTCACGGCCTGGGTGCGGATGTCGACCTTGGACTGGAAGGCGCAGCAGAAGCGCTTCTCCAGGATGGCGAGCCGCAGCGATTGCTCGATCTTCGTCCGCGCCAATGCCTCTCGCTCCATGCTGGAGTCGAAGAAGGCCGCCGATCCCTTGCCGTCGTTCTTGACGCGGTACATCGCGATGTCGGCGTTCTGTCGCAGCGTCTCGAAGCTGCTGCCGTGATCGGGATACATGCTGACGCCGACCGAGGTCGAGACGAAGACTTCCGAATTTTCGATGAAGAACGGTGCCGTCAGCCGCTCGAGCGTCGACTGCATGAATTCGGCGACCTCTTCCAGGCTCTGGATCGGCGACAGCAGCAGCAGGAATTCGTCGCCGGAAATGCGCGACAGCATGTCGGAATCGCGCAAGTCGCGTCCGAGCCGCTTCGACAGCTCGACCAGCAGCGCATCGCCGACGGCGTGGCCGTAATAGTCGTTGATGTGCTTGAAATTGTCGACGTCGAGGAAGGCCAGTGCGAAACGCTCGCCGCCGCTGTTCTCCGCAAGCAAATTGTTGGCACGATGTTCGATCACGCGCCGCGAGGGCAATCCGGTCAGCTCGTCGAAATAGGCCGAGCGGAACAGCTGGTCCTCGAAATTCTTTTGCTCGGTGATGTCGGAGGATGCCGAGATCAGGAGCTCGCGTCCGGCGAGGCGAACGGGACGATGGGTCGTGAGCAGCACCTGGCGCGTGGCGCCGCCGTGAAGCGCTTCCTCTGTGACGACGGCCTGGCCGGCGCTCAGGGCCCGGCGACAGGCCTCGCGGCGCGGCGCGAGATCCGGTGAGGGACGGCTGCCGTCCATGCCGAGCTGCGCGGCCGCGGCGTCGTTAACCAGCAAAAGCTCGCCATGGGCGTCCTGCACGGTCAGGCCGGCCGGCAGCATTCTAACGATTTCCTTGAGAAACCCGAGCTCGGCTTCGCTCGCGCCGGAATATCTGTTGTCGTTCATAGAAGTCATGAATCTTGTTGTTTCAGCGCGCCTTTGCAATGGACGCGATCTTGCGCGGTTCCCTCTTAAGTTTGGTTAAGGGCTCCGGAGAAATACGGGGGTGTTTTGAAGGAAACCTGGGACAAGGCGGCGCGTGCTGACGATCGTCATTAACAGAGGGTCAACAGCGCACGAGAAAGGGCGGCGACGACGCGGGTGCGCTTTCGCTTGGAGCGCGATGCTATTCGCTTCGCGGGATCCGGCACTGCATGATGCAATGCAGCCCGGTCTTCAAATACGAGATCTCGGTTCTGCCGTCGAAGGCCGACAGCGCCGATTTCAGCAGCTTGGTGCCGAAGCCGGGCTCGGAGACCTTGTCCACGCTCGGTCCCTCGGTTTCGTCCCAGGTGATGGTCAGGCGATCGTCGCTGACGGTCCACGACACCTGCAGCAGGCCGCGCGGTGAGGAGAATGCGCCGTACTTGCCGGCATTGGTGGCGAGCTCGTGAAACATCAATGACAGCGTGACCGCGAGCTTCGGCGGCAGGAACAGCCGCTCGCCATTGAGAGTGAAGCGGACATGCCCGTAAGGGCCGAGCTCCGAGATCAGGAGATCGCGGATGTCGCAGCCGGCTTTGTCGATCCGTGAGATCAGATCGTCGGTCGCGGCCAGCGAGCGCAGCCGCGGATCGACGCGGGCCCAGACCAGCGGCTGGTCATGCAGCACCTGGTGCAGCACGGCGTGCACGGTCGACAGCTTGTTCTTCAGCCGGTGCTGCAGCTCGTCGACCAGCAGCTTGCGATACTCTTCTTCCTCGGTCAGGCTCTTGGAGATCCGGCGCTGCTCCGCCAGCATGGTGCGATAGTGCTCGACGCCCCAGATGGTGAGCGCGCAGACCGCCCAATAGAGCGCGAGCAGGGCAAACCGCGCGCGATCGGCAAAGGCATCGCCGAAATTCACGATGACGCCGAGCACGCCGCCGACCAGCGCGGTCACGATCCCGATCCGGAAGCCTCCGAACGCCGCGGCAAAGAACACGGCCGGAAAGTAAGGGGTGAAGTAGACGTCGGGCCGCACATGGGCGAGCGCCCAGCGCGCCAGCGTCGCAACCAATAGGCAGGCCACCGCAAAGGCAATGCTCAGACCGAGCGAGGGTGGCGCCGCACCCTGCCAACCCCTGCGGAATTCCTCGATCAGCTTCCCCATGCGCAGCCCAGTTGCGATATGCGTTCGAAAATCGAGCGGCCCATCAGGATGTTACGCAAACCGTCCGCACAAGCATAGCTTGCCTTGCCGGAGACGGGCAGGGATACTAGCCGGCGCGGCGATGGCAGCGGCCGATGTTCGCCATTTGGCATCAAATCGTTCGAAAACAGGAACATTCCATGGGCAGGCTGGACGGCAAGGTTGCGGTGATTACGGGAGCGACGAGCGGGATCGGATTGCGCACCGCGGAAGTCTTCGTTGCCGAAGGTGCCAAAATTGTGATCGCGGGCCGGCGTATACCGGAAGGCGAGGCGTTGGCATCGCGGCTCGGGCAGACTTGCATCTTCCGCCAGACCGACGTGACGGTCGAGGCGCAGATGCAGGCTCTGATCGCGCTCGCCGTGGACAAGTTCGGCCGGATCGATTGCCTGTTCAACAATGCCGGCGGCCCGGCGCAGACCGGCGGCATCGAGGGCCTCGAAGTCGAGCGTTTCGATGCGGCGATGGCGACGCTGGTGCGCAGCGTCATGCTCGGCATGAAGCACGCCGCGCCCGTCATGAAGAAGCAGGGCAGCGGCAGCATCATCAACAATGGCAGCATCGCCGGCCGCCTCGCCGGCTTCTCCTCCTCGATGGTCTACAGCGCGGCCAAGGCGGCGGTGATCCATCTCACCAAATGCGTGGCAATGGAGCTCGGCGAGTCCAATGTGCGCGTCAACGCGATCTCGCCCGGCGCGATCGCGACCGGCATTTTCGGCAAGGCACTTGGGCTGTCGACCGACGCCGCGGAGAAGACGCCGGCGGTGATGCGCGAGGTCTACAAGACCGCGCAGCCGATCCCACGTGCCGGCCTGCCCGACGACATCGCCCAGGCTGCCGTGTTCCTCGCCAGCGACGAATCCAGCTTCATCAACGGCCACGATCTCGTCGTCGACGGCGCCATGACCGGCGGCCGCAACTGGAGCCAGCAGCAGCAGGGCTATGTGGCCCTGCGCAAGGCGTTCGATCAGGGGTAGCCGATAGGTCTCGTGTCCCGGACGCGCTGCAGCGCTTGCGCTGCTGCGCAAAGCCGGGACCCGGGGATCTTGGGGCACATTGCGCTTGGGGAGATGGGCCCCGGCTCTGCGGAGCGGCACTTCGCGCCGCACCGCGTCCGGGGCACGAGAAAGTCACACCGCCTTCACCCGCACCCTCAACCCGTCCCGCGGTTTCGGGATCGGCCACATCTGCCAGTCCGGCTTGTAGCCCGGCTCCAGCGACACCTCGATGTTCTGCAAAAAGTGCCGCGCGAAGCATTTCGCCTGCATGTAGGCGAAGTGCAGGCCGAGGCACATATGCGCGCCGCCGCCGAACGGGACCCAGGCGAAGCGGTGGCGGCCGCGCTGGGCCTCGTCGGTGAAACGCATGGGATCGAAGCGGTCCGGCTCCGGCCAGATGTCCTTCATGTGATGGGTATAGAGCGGATTGACGCCGACCGCGGTGCCGGCGGGAATCGTGAAGCCCTTGAAGGTGAAATCGCGCATCGCGCGGCGCGGCATCGAGGGCACCGGCGGCTTGATCCGCAACGCTTCCTTGAACGCCATCTCCGACAGCGGCATCTTCTCGAGATCGTCGAAGCTGCTCGGCGCGCCCGGCGCAAGCCCGAGCGCGAGAACTTCCGCGCGCAGCCGGTCCTGCCAGTCCGGATTGGCGGCGAGCTCGCCGATGAAGGAGGTCAGCGACGAGGTCAGGGTGTCGTGCGCCGCCATCATCAGGAAGCTCATATGGTCGATGATGTCCTGCTCGGACAGCAGCGCGCCGTCCTCATGGGTGGCGCGGCAGAGCTGCGAGAACAGATCGTCGCCGCCGTGATTGCCGCGTCGCAGCGGGATCTGCTCGCGGAAATAGGCGACGATGCGCTTGCGGCCCCTGACGCCGGCAGCCATCTGGGTGCCGGGCAGGGGGCGCCGGATCGGGGCGACGGCGGCCGCGACCATGTCGACGAAGGCGCGGTTGATCTCGTCGACCTCAGGCCCGATGTCGGCGCCGAGGAACGAGGCCGCGGCGAGATCGAGCGTGAGCTGCTTCATCGCCGGGTAGAGCTGCATCTCCCCGGGTTTGGCCTTCCACTGCGCGACCCGCGCGGCGATGCCGCGGTCGAGATCGGCGAGGTAGGATTTCATCGGCCCGGACTTGAACGCGACCGACAGCGTCTTGCGGTGCAGCCGGTGCTCGTCGAAATCGAGCAGCATCAAGCCGCGCGGAAACAACAGGCCGAGCACCTTGTTCCAGCCGTGGGTCGAGGAGAACAGTTTCTGCTGATCGAACATCACGAGCTCGTTGGCCTCCGGCCCGAGCAGCACGACATTGGTCTCGCCGAACACATGGGTGCGGTAGACCGGACCGTATTTGGCGCCGTTCGCCTCGATATGGCCCTTGGGATCAGCCAGCACCTGCAAGGTCTTGCCGATGATCGGCCAGCCTTCGTCGCCGGGAATGTGCGTCAGCGCGTTACGCTTGGGCGCGGTGTAGTCGGGCGCCGTTGCGGCCACATTCTGCATCGACATGACGATTGCTCCGGTTGGCGGGCGCTTCCAGCGTAGCACAATCCAGGCCCGGTGATGCGACGCTTGCTGGCGCAAATGACCGCAGGCGACATCGTCTCCCCCGGGCTCGCGCTGCGCGCGCCCGGGGGCGACGAGTGGATCCGTCCTACCGCTTCGCCGCTTCCTTCTGCAGATCCGGGGCGTTGACGGCGGGAATGGCGACACGGCCCGGGCCGGTCACCTTCAGCGCCTCGGCGGCCTTCTCGTTCTCCATGATCTTGGCCATCACCGCCTGACCCGCGCGCTCGAAGATCGCGCGGTTCTCGATCACGAATTTTTGCGAGCGGCGCAGGGCGTCGATATAACCGTTGATTTCAGGCACGACGTAGCGCGCCACCATGTCCCAGCTACGGCGCGTCGCTTCCGGATTGGCCCAGTCGTGCACGAAGCCGATGATGGCGCCGACCCCGCCCGACACCTGCATCACGTTCTTGATGGTTTTGACGAGATCGTCGGGCGTGCCGATGGTGGAGGCCGCGCCCTCGACGAAGGCGGTCTTGTCCACGGCCTCATCCGGGGAGGAGAATGCGGTGAGGCCCGGCCGCTGCAGCGTGCCGACATTATATTCGTTGTGCCAGCGCATCAGCCCGGCACCGGCCTCGCGGCGCGCCTGCTCGCGGGTCTCGGCGATGTGGAAGGTCAGGAGCACGCGCCAGTCGGCACGGTCGACCTTCGTGCCGTGCTTCTTGGCGGCGTCCTCGGCGAACTGCCATTGCTGCTGCAGCGACATCAGGCCCTGCGTCGTCATCGATCCCAGCGAGATGATGCCGATGCCGTATTTGCCCGCGAGCGTCATGCCAGAGGGCGAAATCTGCGAGGCCACGACGAACGGCATCTCTTCCTGCAAGGGGAGGATCTGCAGCGCGGCGTCGTTCATGGTGAACCAGTCGCTCTTCGCCGTGACGCGCTCGCCGTTGAACAGGCGCCGGATCACGCCGATCGCCTCGTCCTGGCGGTCGCGCTGCGTCATCGGGTCGATGCCGAGCGTATGCGCGTCGGAGGCGAGCGCGCCGGGGCCTGAGCCGAAGATGGCGCGGCCGCCGGTCATGTGGTCGAGCTGCACCATGCGCTGGGCGACGTTGTAGGGATGGTGATAGGGCAGTGACACCACGCCGGTGCCGAGCTTGATCCGCTTGGTGCGCTCGCCGGCCGCGGCCAGGAACATCTCCGGAGAGGCGATCATCTCCCAGCCGGATGAATGGTGCTCGCCGCACCAGAACTCGTCATAACCGAGCGCATCGAGCTGCTCGACCAGGTCGAGATCGCGCCGGAACTGGAGCATCGGATGCTCCCCGATCGGGTGATGCGGGGCAAGGAAGGCTCCGAACTTCAGGCGTGCCATGACGTTTTCTCCGGCTTTGATTTTCTGTTTGTTGAGGCGACAAGGCTACGTGCCTGATGGCACGAACGCAATCGCGCGGTGTCCCGCGCGACGGAATGCAGGCATGCGTGTTTTTTCCCTCTCCCCGCTTCCGGGGAGAGGCGAAGGGTCGCGCCTTCGAATGAAGGAAGCGCGGAGTCCTACCTCGGAGGTAATCGCGGCGCTGCAAACGATCTGAAATCATCGGCCGCGTCTTCAGGGACCTGGACCGATGCATCAAATCGTCACAAGGCCGATCGATTCGACCCGCCGCTGGTGGGTGCTGGCGATCGTGGTCGCCGCCCAGTTCATGTTCGGCGTCGATGCCTTCATTGTGAACGTTGCCATTCCCACCATTGCGGCGGAGCTGAAGGCGACTCCGGCGCAGATCGAATCCGTCATTGCCATCTATCTGATCGCCTATGCCACGCTGGTCGTCACCGGCGGCCGGCTCGGCGACATCCATGGCACCAAAAAAATATTCCTCACCGGTGTGCTCGGCTTCACCCTGACATCGCTGTGGTGCGGCCTCGCGCAATCCGGCGCGGAGCTGATCATCGCCCGGCTGGCGCAGGGCGCGACCGCCGCGCTGATGGTGCCTCAGGTGCTGGCGACGCTGCATCTGTTGTTCACGGACGGCCAGCGCAGCCGCGCCTTCGCCGTCTACGGCATCGTGCTCGGGCTTGCCGGCGCTGCGGGCTTCCTGCTCGGCGGCCTCTTGATCACGGTTGATCTGGCCGGCACCGGCTGGCGTTCGGTGTTCTTCGTCAACGTGCCCTGCGGCCTCGTCATTGCAGTTGCCGCCTGGCGCATCATGCCGTCGGCGCCGCGGCGGTCAGGGACACGGCTCGACATCAAAGGCAGCGTGGTCCTGTTCGCAGGGCTGCTGTGCCTGATCGGCCCGCTGCTGTTCGGTCACGATGTCAGCTGGGCGCCCTGGCTGTGGGCGGTGATGGCGCTCGGCGGGGTCATCCTGGCCGCATTCCCACGGCTGGAGCGCGCCGTCGCGCGCGCGGGCATGCCGCTGATCGACCTGGCGCTGCTGGCGGACGCCGCTTTCCTGCGCGGGCTCGGCGCCGCCTTCTTTTTCTTCTTCGCCAATCTCTCCTTTTACCTCGTCATGACCCTGTTCATGCAGCGGGGCCTGAAGATCCCGCCACTCGCGGCCGGCATGGCGTTCCTCCCGCTGGCGCTCGCTTTCGTCGTAGCGTCGCGTCATAGCGGCGTGCGGGCGCGGCATCGCGGCAGCAAGGTCTTGATCGAGGGATGCGCGATTCAGGTCGCGGGCCTCGCCGCGCTCGCGCTCGTCGCAGGCTGCGTCGACGCACCGTCGGCGCTCCTGCTCGCGCTCACCATGATCATCTTCGGCTATGGACAGGGATTGGTGATGGCCCCGCTTTCCGGCGCGGTGCTCTCGACCGTGAAGCCCGTCGCTGCAGGCTCGGCCTCCGGCATGTACGGCACCATTGCGCAGATCGGAAATGCGGCCGGAGTGGCCGCAATCGGCGCGGTGTTCTTCGCGGTCGAAGCGTTGCAATCAACGCGCGCAGGATTCCTGGTCTCGCTTGTGCTGTTTGTGACATTAATCATGATCTGCGCCGCATTTTTGTCGTGCCAGCGTCGTGCGCCTGCATGAAGTTGAGGCAATGCGGTTAATGCGTGCGAGTTTCCGCGGGATTTCCGGGGATTTTCGCCGGATTGACAGCGCACGGTCTTTTTATTTTGCAATGCAGCAACTATCTGGTCTGGCTGGACGTTGAATGTCGCCCACCAGGAAGTTGCCGTGTCACTCGCCAAAAATATCGATCTGTTGAGACGTCTGCCCAGGCTGGACGGTCTGCGCTTCGCCGAGCTCGGCCGCGGCGCGGACGCACCCAGTCCGTTGCAGGAGGTCGCGGATTTCGGCGGCAATCCCGGAGCGTTGCGCATGTTCGCGTTCGTGCCGGAGCAGTTGCAGAAGCCGCGCGCGCTCGTCGTCGTGCTGCATGGCTGTGGCCAGACCGCAGCAGCCTACGATCTCGGCGCCGGCTGGTCGACGCTGGCCGAGCACTATGGCTTCGCGCTTCTGATGCCCGAGCAGCAGCGCATCAACAACGGCAACACCTGCTTCAACTGGTTCAATCCCGAAGACATTGCGCGGGGCAGCGGCGAAGCGCATTCGATCCGCGAGATGATCGCGCACATGGTCGGCGCGCATCGCATCGATCCCAGGCGAATCTTCATCACCGGTCTCTCCGCCGGCGGTGGCATGACGTCGGTGATGCTCGCGACCTATCCGGAGATCTTCGCGGCCGGCGCGGTCATTGCCGGATTGCCCTACGGCATCGCCATGAACCTGCGCGAGGCGCTCGACGGGATGTTTCATTCCCCAATGCGCCCGGCGCGCGAGCTCGGCGATCTCGTGCGCAACGCGTCCGATCATAGCGGCCCCTGGCCGAAAATCTCGGTGTGGCACGGCAGTGCCGACCGCACCGTCAATCCGGGCAATGCCAACGAGATCGTCAAGCAATGGCTCGATCTGCACGATCTGCCTGAAACGCCGATGGCGGAGACCATCGTCGACGGCTATCCGCGCCAGGCTTGGTGGGGCAAGGACGGCGAGACGCTGGTCGAATCCTTTGCCATCACCGACATGGCGCACGGCACGCCGCTCGGCCTTGCCGACAACGATCAGCGCTATGGCGTCGAAGGCGCCTTCCTGATCGAAGCCGGGATCTCCTCATCCTATCACATCGCTAAGTTCTTCGGCCTCACCGACTGGATTGCAGACGCTGCCAAGGCGGAAGCCAAATCGGCAACCAAGCCGGCAGCCAAGCCTGTAAGCAAGCCGGCAACCAAGCCTGGGCTCTCGCCCGCGCCGCATCTCGCCCGTTCGATCCGCGCGGCGATCGCCGAACAGCCGGCCGAGCCGAAGCGCGAGCAGGCCCGCAGCTTCGATCTCGGCCAGATCATCACCCGCGCGCTGACCGCAGCGGGATTGATGAAGTAGCGGCAAAACTGGTGTCGTCCCTGCGCACGCAGGGACCCATACCGCGTGATCTATCGATCGTGGCCGGTAGACGTACCGAACTCCGAGCGCCCGTACTCACTCCTCCCTGGGGTTATGGGTCCCTGCGTGCGCAGGGACGACAGAGGAGTTTGCGGCTACCCCGTCTGATCGATCCACTCGATCGGCGTTGCCGTCACCTCGCCGCCGGACACTTGCCGTGTCATCGCCGAATAGGCCTTGAAGAAATCGCGCGATTGCAGCGTTTTCTGCGCATCCTCGTCGGCGACGCTGGCGAGATGGAAGTAGTGGCCATCGTCGCGGTTCTTGAGGACGCGATAGCCGACCCGCCCTTTCAGTTCCGGATCGCCGTCGATCGCCTTGATGAAGCGCGCGATCTCCTGATGCCAGGCTTCCGTCGTACCGTTCCTGAATTCGTACTTGATCATGAAGTGCTTCATGTGACGCTCCCTGTTCGTCATGTGCGTCTTCATCTGCGCCTTGTGGGCGCCGCTGCAAGTATGGACAAAATTGATAGTATGGACTTTTTCGCCGTCGCTCCTATCCTCTCCCAAGCTGGATGCGCATGGAGAAGACGACATGGCAAAGGCAATTCCGGCGCGCAGCTGTCCGGTCGCGGCCTTTCAGAAGATGATCAGCGGCAAGTACAAGCTCCGCATCGTCTGGGATTTGAAGGACGGTCCGCGCCGCTATGGTGAGATCCGAAGCGGCCTGTTGCGCGGTACCACCGGCAGCGCCGAGATCACCCCGCGCGTGCTCAGCCGCGAGCTGAAGGCGCTCACGGCGAGCGGCCTGATCGATCGCAAGGACTTTGGCGAGGTGCCGCCGAAGGTCGAGTATCGCCTCACCCGCAAGGGCAAGAGCTTCGTGCCCGTCGTCGCGGCGATCCGCGAATGGGGCGAGCGCAACCTTGGTGAGACGGCGCTTGTGGACGCCGCCGAATAGACTCTCACATCTCGCCGGTGATGAACGGATTGGTCATCCGCTCCTGGCCGATGCTCGAGCCGGCGCCGTGGCCGCAGATGAAGCCGACGTCGTCGCCGAGCGGCATCAGCTTCGTCAGGATCGAGTTGATCAGCGTCGCGTGACTGCCGCCGGGCAGATCGGTACGCCCGACCGAGCCCGCGAACAGGACGTCGCCGACATGGGCGAACCGCAATTCCTTGTTGAAGAACACCACGCTGCCCGGCGAGTGGCCGGGGCAGTGGAAGATGTCGAACGTGAGATCGCCGATCGACACGGTGTCGCCCTCGTTGAGCCAGCGGTCCGGCGCAAAGTTGCGCACGCCGGTCATGCCGAAGCGCGCGCCGCTTTCGACCACATTGTCGAGCAGGAATTTGTCCGCTTCATGCGGCCCCTCGATCGGCACTTTCAGCGCATCGCGCAGATCGGCTGCGCCGCCGACATGGTCGATATGGCCGTGGGTCAGCCAGATCTTCTCGACGGTGACGCCAGTCTGCTTGATCGCGTCCAGGATCTTCGGCACGTCCCCGCCGGGATCGATCACCACGGCCTTCTTGGAGGGCTCGTCCCAGATGATGGTGCAGTTCTGCTCGAACAGCGTCACGGGGACGATGATCGCGCCCGCCTTGGCTTTGGTGTCGTTTTGCTCGGTCATGGCGCCACAATGCCGATTTTTGCCATGCCGCCAAGCAAAAGATTCGCGCGAGGGATCCGGGGAACGGGTGTTCCCCGGATCGCCGCGATTACCGCTTGATCTGCGCCTTCAGCGTCTCCTGGACGACCCCGTCGAAGGACGAGGTTTTCGGCGACTTCACGGCCTGATCGGCGATGTATTTGTCGCGCTTGGCGACCAGCGCGGCGAGCTTCTCGTTCAGGGTCTTGCGCTGTCCGACCTGCTTGGCGACTTCGGCCTCGCGCTGCTCGGGCTTCATCGCGCGCAGGTTCTCCGGCAGGTCCGCGTCCTTGACGGCGGCGACGCTGGTCGTGCCCTTGGCCGCATCGGCAACGAGGTCGCCGCCGCCGGTGACCGCTTCCGCGGTCGCGCGGGCCCGCTTGCCGATATAGCTCGTCATGTCGGCCGCGACTGACGGTGCGGCCGCCGCCACGCTCGCCGTCTGCTGCATCTTCATCTCCGTGCGCTTCTGCATCTCGCGCGGCCCATAGGGGATCACCGTGCCGTTGAGCTGCTGCTGCAGGATGATGATGTCCTGGTCGTACGGCGTCTCGATCACCACGATTTGGCCGCCATCCTGCGGAATCGGGATGAAGCGGCCTTGGCCGATCTGCGCGATGTCGCGCCACACCCGCTCGGTATCGCGGGCATCGCCGGCGAGCACGGCGTTGACGATGATGTCCTTTTGCCTGGCGGCCGCGAGTGTCGTCGGATATTTCGTGTCCTGCGCGTAGTCCATGTGCGGCGGCGCATCGCCGACCAGGAAGACGATGTGCCTGGCGTCGCTGCCATCAGTCCATTGCAGCTTGTTGACGGCGATGTCGAGCGCCTCGTTGACGCTTTCGGGCCAGTCGCCGCCGCCGCGCGCCTTCAGCTCTAACAGGTTGGCATAGAGATCCTGGATGTCGCGGGTCAGCTCGATTTTCGATGTCACGTAATCGTCGCCGATGTCGCGATAGGCGACGAGGCCCATGCGGATATCGGCATCCGGGTTGGAATCGACGATCGCGGTGGCGATCGACCAGATCTTGCGCTTGGCGCCCTCGATCAATCGCGCCATCGAGCCCGTGGTATCCAGCACGAAAGCGACTTCGACGGTGGGCCGTGCCAGGGCCGGGGACAATCCGGCCGACAGCGGCAGGGCAGCGAGCGCGAAAGCGAGCGAGCACAGTGTGATGCGTGACCTCATGGGGTCCCTCCAGTGGGTTTCGTCCCTCGGAACCGAGGTTCCACTGGCATCGCGGTGGGCTGAGGCCGGAACAAAGGCCGGACTGGTGCGAAATTACGGCGATTCCCGGCGAAATCCGCGCCATGCGGTCCCTGGCGACGCCCTCTCAGCGGCGGCCGTCACCCCTGTGTGAACCCTTGGCGCGGTTCCGCGTTGCTGTCCGCGAAGCGCATTCGGGGGATGATCTTGGCTCGGAACGACAAGAACTGGTGGCGTGACGGCATTTTCTATCAGATCTACCCGCGCTCGTTTCAGGACGCCGACGGTGACGGCGTTGGCGATCTCGCCGGCATCTTGCGCCGGCTGCCTTATGTGAAATCGCTCGGTGTCGACGCGATCTGGCTGTCGCCGATCTTCCCCTCGCCGATGGCCGATTTCGGCTACGACATTTCCGACTATACCGGCATCGAGCCGCTGTTCGGCACGATGGAAGATTTCGACGCGCTGATCGCGGCCGTCCATGACAACGGCCTGAAGCTGATCCTCGATCTCGTGCCCAACCACACCTCGGACCAGCATCCCTGGTTCGTCGAGAGCCGATCCTCGCGCGACAATCCCAAACGCGATTGGTACATCTGGCGCGATCCGGCCGGCGACGGCGGTGTGCCGAACAATTGGTTGTCCGAGTTCGGCGGCAGTGCGTGGCAGCTCGACGAGGCCACGGGCCAGTATTATTACCACGCCTTCCTCGCCCAGCAGCCCGATTTGAACTGGCGCAATCCGGATGTCCGCAGCGCCATCTACGACGTGATGCGGTTCTGGCTGGAGAAGGGCGTCGACGGCTTCCGCGTCGACGTGATCTGGCACCTCGTCAAGGATGCCGAATTCCGCGACAATCCGCCGAACCCGCGTTACGTCGAGGGCCGGCCGCCGAACGAGCGCATCCTGACGCAATACTCCACCGACCAGCCCGAGGTGCACGACGTGATCGCCGAGATGCGCCGCGTCACCGATGCATATTCCGCGCGCGTCCTGATCGGCGAGATCTATCTGCCGCTGCACCGGCTCATGGCCTATTACGGCAACGATCTCACCGGCGCGCAGATGCCGTTCAACTTCGCGCTGCTCTCGACATTCTGGAGCGCGCGCTCGATCGAGAAGATCGTCGAGGATTACGAGAAGGCGCTGCCGCGCGGCGCCTGGCCGAACTGGGTGCTCGGCAATCACGATCGCCCGCGCGTGGCGAGCCGCGTCGGCACGGAGCAGGCCCGGGTCGCCGCCATGCTGCTGCTGACGTTGCGCGGCACGCCGACGCTCTATTACGGCGACGAGATCGGCATGCACCAGGTCGCGATCGCGCCGGAGGATGTCCGCGATCCCTTCGAGAAGAACGTGCCCGGCATCGGTGTCGGCCGCGACGGCTGCCGCACGCCGATGCAGTGGGATGCGTCGAAATTCGCCGGCTTCTCATCGGTGCGGCCGTGGCTGCCGCTGCCCGAGCACTGTGTGCGCGACAATGTCGCCAGTCTCGAAGCCGATCCACGCTCGATCCTCAACCTCTACAAGCGCCTGATCGGCTTGCGGCAGAGTTGCCCACAACTGATCGCGGGCGACTATCATCCGGTCGCCGCGCAAGGCGATCTCCTGATCTATCGCCGCGAGGCCGAGGGCCGGGCGGTGATCGTGGCGCTCAATCTCGGTGCGGACCCGGTCACCGCGACGACGAGCGCCGTCCGCTTCGGCAGCAGGATTTTGCTGTCGACGTTCCTGGATCGTGAGGGGGAAGGAATCGAAGGCGTGCTGGAGCTGCGTGGCAATGAGGGAGTGATCGTCGCTCCACCCTAGCTGTTGTCTCGGATCTGCGCGCGCTTAGGGCGCGCTTGTCCGGGACATTCATTGGAGTCTATGGATACAGCGAGGCATGTCGATACGTCACCCCGGATGCTTATTCCCGCGCACCGTATTCCCGTCGATGTCGCTCCGCTTCAACAGATAATCCAGCCCGCCGACGCGGTACCAGCGATAGCCATAGGGCTCCAGCACGATGCGGTGCTGGCCGCGCTTGTCGGCATGGCTGTGGTCCTCCGCGAGCAGATTGATCAAATGCGCGCCGGCCTCGCCCGATAGCCCCACCGAGAACGCGATCTCGCGCGGCTTCTCGTCGAGATTATGCACGAACAGCACCGAATTGTTGCGCCAGTCGTAGCGCATGATGAACACGGCGGGATCGCGCGTCGGGACGATGGCGAAATCGCCCCAGCCGACCTCCGGCACTTCCTTCCGCATGCGGACGATGCGCTCGGTCCAGTTCAGCATGGAGTTGGGGTCGCGCCGCTGCTTTGCCACGTTGACGTGCGGATAGCCGTACGGTCCCTTGTCGATGACGGGGCAGGCCGGCTTGTCGCTCTTGGTGAAGCCGCCATGCGGCTCGGTCGACCATTGCATCGGCGTGCGCGCGCAATTGCGCTCGGGCAGCGAAAGGTCGTCGCCCATCGCGATCTCGTCGCCATAGCGGATCACGGGCGTTCCCGGCAGCGTGCACATCAGGCTGTAGGCGAGCTCCAGCCGCCTGCGGTCGCCGCCCAGCATCGGCGCGAGGCGGCGGCGAATGCCGCGGTCGTAGAGCTGCATGTCCTTGTCGGGGCCGAACGATTTGAACACCGCATCGCGCTGCGCCTTGGTCAGGCGTCCGAGATCGAGCTCGTCGTGATTGCGCAGGAACAGGCCCCATTGCGCCGTGGCCGGCCGCGGTTTTGTTGCTTTCAGCGCCTTGGCCAGAGGGCGCGAGTCCGCCGAGGCCAGCGCATAGAACAGATGCTGGTTGACGTGGAAATTGAACATCATGTGCATGCGGTCGGCGTCGCGGCCGAAATATTCCATGTCGGTTTCCGGCAGCACGTTGGCCTCGGCGAGAATGATGGCGTCGCCCTGCCGCCATTGCAGGAATTCGCGGAACGCGCGCAGCATGTCGTACTGCTCGACCGGCTTCTTCACCTTCGCGCCCTTGGTTGCGATCACGAAGGGCACGGCGTCCATGCGGAAGCCGGAGACGCCGAGCTGGATCCAGAAGCCCATGATCTTGAGAATTTCCGCCTGCACGTAAGGATTCGACGTGTTGAGGTCGGGCTGGAAATCGTAGAAGCGATGGAAGTAATAGGCGCCCGCTTCCTTGTCGCGCGTCCATGTCGATTTCTGCACGCCGGGAAACACCATGCCCTTGTTGGCATTGGCGGGCTTCTTGTCGGACCACACATACCAGTCGCGATAAGGCGAGTTCTTGTCGCGCCGCGCCTCCTTGAACCATTGATGCTGGTCCGAGGTGTGGTTGACGACGAGGTCGATGATGATACGGATGCCGCGCTGCTTGCAGCCATGGGTGAACTCGACGAAATCGCCGAGCGTGCCGTAGCGGGGATCGACGCTGTAAAAATCGGCGATGTCGTAGCCGTCGTCGCGGCCCGGCGAGCTCTGGAACGGCATCAGCCAGATCGTGGTGATGCCGAGGCCGTGCAGATAATCGAGCCGGCGCAGCAGGCCCTTGAAGTCGCCGATGCCGTCGCCGTTGGCGTCCATATAGGAGCCGACGGAGAGGCAATAGATCACGCCGTTCTTGTACCAGAGATCGTCGATCATGCGCGCGCCGCCTCGGTGGTTCCGCCGAGGACCGGCGGCTGCGTGATAAGTGCGTGGGAGAGGGGGAGGTTCCGCATCCTCACCGGTTGTGCGGTAACAGCCCGCCCCTATCGGACAGTGTCCGCCCCACACGGAATCGGCTATCCTCCTCGCCATGGACAACCCCGCCCGCAACCTCTCCCTCGTTCCGCCACCGGATCGCCGCCAATCCGAGACGGCGCTTGCGATCGCGCGCGGCACCTCGCGGCTGTTACGTTCGCTCGGCTTCTCCTGCATCAGCGAATTGCCGCTGCCCTCGGGGCGGCGCGCGGATCTGGTCGCGCTGAACGAGCGCGGCGAGATCTGGATCGTCGAGATCAAATCGTCGGTGGAGGATCTGCGCGCCGATCAGAAATGGCACGAATACCGCGCCCATTGCGACCGGCTGTTCTTCGCCTTCACGCAGGATCTGCCTTGCGAGATCTTTCCTGAAGAGACCGGCCTGATCGTCGCCGACGCCTACGGCGCGCACCTGCATTGCGAAGCGCCCGAGCACAAGCTCGCGGCCGCCACGCGCAAGCAGATGACGGTGCGGTTTGCAATGGCAGCAGCGTTACGGATCAACCGCCTGGTCGATCCGCAGGGGCACGCGGAGTTTTGGGAGTAGGACGGTCTCGTGTCCCGGACGCGCTGCAGCGCGTAGCGTTGCTGCGCAGAGCCGCGACCTGGAAGGCGGCAATGGATTCTGAGAAATGGGCCCCGGCTCTGCAGCGCATCACTTCGTGCTGCGCTGCGTCCGGGGCGCGAGAGCCGTCGAAGCTTACCGCGGCGCGCGCTTGGCCAGAATGCGCTGCAGGGTCCGCCGGTGCATGTTGAGCCGGCGCGCCGTTTCCGAGACGTTGCGGTTGCACATCTCGTAGATGCGCTGGATGTGCTCCCAGCGCACGCGATCGGCGGACATCGGGTTGGTCGGCAGCTCGGACTTCTCCGCGCTGGTCGACAGCAGCGCCGCGACGACGTCGTCGGCATCCGCGGGCTTGGAGAGATAATCGATCGCGCCCATCTTCACCGCGGTGACGGCGGTGGCGATGTTGCCATAGCCGGTCAGCACGATCGCGCGCGCATCCGGGCGCTTCTTCTTCAGCGCCGAGACGACGTCGAGGCCGTTGCCGTCGCCGAGCCGCAAATCGACCACGGCGAATGCGGGCGCCGCCTTGCCGATCTGTGCAAGACCGTCCGACACGGTGTCACATGACGTCACCGCAAAGCCGCGCGTCTCCATGGCGCGCGACAACCGCTCCAGGAACGGCTTGTCGTCCTCCACGATGAGCAGCGAGCGGTCGGTCTGTTCGTTCAGTTCGGCGATGGCGTTCAAGGTTTTGTCCTCTCTCCAACGCGTCTACATATGGCCTCGCAATCGGGCGGTGCCAAGGCCGCCGATAGTCGATCGGCCCTGTTGTGCGACGCAAGGTCGCGGCTATCCTATTGTTTCTTCGAGCGTCTCGATAGCCTCAAAGCGCTCTCGCGGCCAACTGATGTGGACCACGGCACCGTGTTCCGGAAAGGTCCGGTTGGTAAACGAGACCTTGGCGCCGGTGCGCTCGAGCAGTGTCCGGGCGATGAACACGCCCAATCCGAGGCCGCGCCGTTCACCGCCGCCCTCGTCCACGGTTCGCCGCCGCGACAGATAGGGCTCGCCGATCCGGTTCAGGATATCAGGGGGAATGCCGGGGCCGTCGTCGGAGATCACGAGCTCGATCGTATCCTTGTTCCACCACGCATTCACCTCGACCGTGGTGCGGGCGAAATCGACCGCGTTCTCGACGATGTTGCCGACGCCGTAGAGGATCGCCGGATTGCGCGAGCCGACCGGCTCGGCCACGGCGGCGACCGCGATCCGCACCTTGATCTCGACGCCGAAATCGCGGTGCGGGGCCACCACCTCCTCGATCAGCTCCGACAGCTTCATGCGGTCGAACGGCGCGCCGGTGGAGGAGAGCTGGGTGATCTTGCTCAATATGTCGCGGCAGCGCTGGGTCTGCTCGCGCAGCGTCTTCAGGTCGGCGGCAAAACTGGCGTCCTTCACCGTCTTCTCCAGCTCGCGCGAGATCAGGAAGATCGTGGCGAGCGGCGTGCCGAGCTCGTGCGCGGCGGCAGCGGCAAGGCCGTCGAGCTGGGTCAGATGCTGCTCGCGCGTCAGCACCAGCTCGGTCGCGGCCAGCGCGTCCGCGAGCTTGCGCGCCTCTTCAGTCACCTGGAAGGAATAGAGGCTGGTGACGCCGATCGCGAGCACGATCGAGAGCCAGACGCCGACCAGGTAGATCGGCGGCAGCACCAAGGGATCGTCGGAATCCCAGGGCAGCGGCAGATGGAAGAAAAACAGCACCGAGGCGCAGGCGACCGCGAGCAGGCCGAGGCCGAAGGTGAGGCGCGCCGGCAGCGCCGTGGCCGAGATCAGCACCGGCGCGAGGAACAGGAACGAGAACGGGTTCTGCAAGCCGCCGGTAAAGTACAGCAGACCGGCCAATTCCACGATGTTCAGCGCGAGCAGGCCGGCCGCCTGGATCGGCTCCAGCCGCTGCATCGGATTGGCCGCGGTCTGCAGCGCCAGGTTCAGGGCCGCCGACAGAGCGATGATGCTGACGCAGGGGACGATCTCGACGTTGAACTCCAGCCCCTGCGCCACGATGAAGATCGCGGCGAGCTGCCCCAGCACCGCAAGCCAGCGCAGCCGCAGGATCGTATCCAGGCGGATATGCCGCTGCGAGGGGCGGAAGTCGGAAGCAGCAATTTCGGTCATATCGGCCAATGTGGCGGCGCCTTCCAAGGTCACAAACGCTGGGCTCGCGGAACTACCGGATTACAAGCCTTGCGCTCCCTGCCGCAATAGCAGAAGAACGGTCAGCATGACGGAGAATGACGAGGCTTCAAGTCGGCCGACTGTCGCGGAGCGCAGCTCGTCCGCGGCGATCGCGGTCGAGCATCTCGTCAAGGTCTACAAGCAGACTTGCGCCGTCGACGACATCTCCTTTGTCCTGCCGCGCGGCAGCATCACCGGCCTTCTGGGCGGCAACGGCGCCGGCAAGACCACGACCATCGCGATGATCATGGGGCTGGTGCTGCCGACCTCCGGCCGCGTGCAGGTGCTCGGGCATCGGATGCCCGAGGAGAGCGCTGCCGTGCTGGGGCGGATGAACTTCGAGAGCCCCTATGTCGACATGCCGATGCGGCTCACGGTACGGCAGAACCTCACAATCTTCGGCAAGCTCTATGCGGTGAAGAACCTCGCGGGCCGCATCGCAGAGCTTGCGGGCGATCTCGATCTCACCGACTTCATCGATCGCGCCAACGGCAAGCTCTCCGCCGGGCAGAAGACCCGCGTCGCGCTGGCCAAAGCGCTGATCAACCAGCCCGAGCTCCTGCTGCTGGACGAGCCGACCGCTTCGCTCGACCCCGACACGGCCGACTGGGTGCGGGCGCATCTGGAGCGCTATCGCAAGGCGAACAACGCCACCATTCTGCTGGCTTCGCACAACATGCTCGAGGTCGAGCGGCTCTGCGACCGCGTCATCATCATGAAGCGCGGCCGCATCGAGGACGACGACACGCCCGAGGCGATCATGGCGCGCTACAACCGCACCACTCTGGAAGAGGTGTTTCTCGACGTCGCGCGCGGCCGGAAGGAGGCGGTGCGATGAGCAGACGCAGCCGTAGCCCGGATGGAGCGAAGCGTAATCCGGGACGCCTGTCGCTTGTGGCACGATTCCCGGATTGCGCTGCGCCCCATCCGGGCTACGGGGTGTCCTCATGACCGACATCTCCCACCATCACGGCATCTCCGCCCATCGCATCGGCGCGATGATCCTGCGCTATTGGTATCTCCTGCTGTCGTCCTGGCCGCGGTTGCTCGAGCTGTTGTACTGGCCGGCGCTGCAGGTCATCACCTGGGGCTTCATCCAATATTACATCGCGGAGAATGCCAGCTTCTTCGCGCGCGCCGGCGGCACGCTGATCGGCGCCGTCATCCTCTGGGACATCCTGTTCCGCGGCCAGCTCGGCTTCTCCATCTCGTTCCTTGAAGAGATGTGGGCGCGCAATCTCGGCAACCTCATGATGAGTCCGCTCAAGCCGATCGAGTTTCTGCTCTCGCTGATGGTCATGAGCCTGATCCGGCTCGCGATCGGAATCATTCCGATGACGCTGCTGGCGCTGTTCCTGTTTCACTTCAACGTCTATGCGCTCGGCCTGCCGTTGATCGCGTTCTTCTGCAATCTGATCTTCACGAGCTGGTCGGTCGGCATCTTCGTCTCGGGCCTGGTGCTGCGAAACGGCCTTGGCGCCGAGAGCATCGTCTGGACCTTGATGTTCGTGATCTTGCCGCTCGCCTGCATCTACTATCCCGTCAGCGTGCTGCCGGTTTGGCTGCAATATGTCGCCTGGACGCTGCCGCCGACCTACGTGTTCGAAGGAATGCGCGCGCTCCTGATCGAGAACACCTTCCGCACCGACCTGATGCTGGATGCACTGGCCATCAATGTGGTGCTTCTGGTTGCATCTTTTGGGGCATTTCTTGCCCTTTTACGCAGCGCTAGGAAGCACGGCTCGCTGCTGGCGGGCGGCGAATAGCGACACTTTCTCGTGGATTCAGGCCGGTTGAGCCGTTTCGGCCACGTAGATGTACGGAACCATGCATTGACGCAATATTACGCATTCGGCAGTATGCTGCGATGCGAAGAGGAATATAGCGATGCCTATTGGTGAGTTTGGCGGCGCGCCGCCCCTGGCGGCCGAAGGCAGTCCGGTCCTGACGACGCCGATGTACTGGATGTACGAGATGGCGCACGCCTCTCTCAATCCGGCACGTGCGGTCACTGACGCCACCAAGTTGCTGTTTCAAAATCCGCTCAATCCCTGGGCGCGCACCGAGATCGGCAAGTCGGTCGCCGCAGCCTGCGAATTGTTCGAGCGCACCACGCGCCGTTACGGCAAGCCGGAATGGGGTCTCAACGATACCGAGGTCAACGGCATCCGCGTTCCCGTCGAGGTCCGCTCGGTCTGGGAAAAGCCGTTCTGCCGGCTGCTCTATTTCGATCGCAAATTCGCGCGGCCCTTGCGCAGCCCGCAGCCGCGCGTGCTGATCGTCGCGCCGATGTCCGGCCATTATGCGACGCTGCTGCGTGGCACTGTCGAAGCCTTCCTGCCCGCGCATGAGGTCTACATCACCGACTGGGCCGATGCCCGCATGGTGCCGCTCAGCGACGGCCGCTTCGATCTCGACGACTACATCGATTACGTCATCGAGATGCTGCATGTCCTCGGCGGCAACACGCATGTGCTGGCCGTGTGCCAGCCCTCCGTGCCCGTCGTCGCCGCCGTCTCGATCATGGAAGCGCGGCGAGATCCCTTTGTGCCGACCTCGATGACGCTGATGGGCGGGCCGATCGACACTCGCCGCAATCCGACCGCGGTGAACAACCTCGCCCAGGAGCGCGGCATCGACTGGTTCCGCAACCACGTCATCACCAAGGTGCCGTTCCCGCATCCGGGCATGATGCGCGACGTTTATCCGGGATTCCTGCAGCTCAACGGTTTCATCAGCATGAATCTCGATAGGCATATGGACGCCCACAAGCAGCTCTTTGCCCATCTGGTGAAGGGCGACGGCGACCTCGTCGACAAGCATCGCGAGTTCTATGACGAATATCTCGCGGTGATGGATCTCTCCGCAGAATATTACCTGCAGACGGTCGACACCGTGTTCGTGAAGCACTCGCTGCCGAAGGGCGAGATGACCCATCGCGGAACACGCGTCGATCCCTCCAAGGTCACGCGCGTGGCGTTGATGACGGTCGAAGGCGAGAACGACGACATCTCCGGTCTCGGCCAGACCGAAGCAACGCACACATTGTGCAGCTCGATCCCGGATCATCGCCGCATTCATTACGTCCAGAAGGGTGTCGGGCATTACGGCGTGTTCAACGGCTCGCGCTTCAGGTCGGAAATCGTGCCGCGAATTCACGACTTCATGGTTTCGGCGGCGAATCCGAGCTCGTTGCAGGCGCGCGCGGCCGAATAACCTGCTTTTTCGGCTTTCCCGTCGAAAATCCGGTCCCGGCCGGACGTTCCGGATGGGGTGAATACCCGCCAGATTCGCGGTATTTAGGTAGCTTTATAGGAGTGAGTCAGCACTCACCTCTTGGGGGTGCCGCATGCATCCAGCGAGGGCGAAAAAAGCCGGTTCCAACCCCAGTCTGTAGGGTCTCCCGGAAGCCTGACCGCTGTATATTGGGCAAATGATTTGTTTTTGCGCCGAGCGCTTCCCATGGCGGCGGTTATGGCAGAATCCGGGCGCCCTCCTGCCCCCCGGACTGACAGACATGGCCACCCGCGCACTCCTTTATCGTCGGCCCCACGAACCAAAGACCGTCCTGATCACCCACGGATCGCAATTTTTTGCCATCCGATTGCGCCGGCACCGCCGCGCGCGCCGTTATACGCTCAGAATTCATCCGAGCGATCGCGAAGCCATCCTCACGATGCCGCCGCGCGGCACGCTGGCCGAAGCCAAAGACTTCGCGCAGCGTCATGGCGCGTGGATCGCCGCGCGTCTCGGTCGCTTGCCGAAGGCGGCGCCGTTCCAGCCGGGCACGGTGATACCGCTCCGCGGCACGCCACATCGCATCGTTCATCGCGCCGGCACGCGCGGCACGGTGTGGACCGAGACTCGCGATAGCGGAGAGAAGATTCTCTGCATCGCCGGCGGGCTCGAACATGTCGATCGCCGCGTCAGCGACTTCCTCAAGCGCGAGGCGCGCCGCGATCTGCAGCGTTCGGCGGAGGCCTACGCCGCCGAGCTCGGTGTCAGGGTCAAGCGCCTGTCGATCCGCGATCAGTCCAGCCGCTGGGGTTCGTGCACCTCCGCGGGCTCGCTGTCGTTCTCCTGGCGCCTGATCCTCGCGCCGCCCTTCGTGCTGGACTATCTCGCCGCCCACGAGGTCGCCCATCTCGTCGAGATGAACCACTCGGCGCGGTTCTGGCGCGTCTGCGGAAAAGTCTGCCCCTCGATGGAGCGCGCCAAGAAGTGGCTCGATACCTACGGCAACGACCTGCACCGCTACGGCGTCGAGGATTAGGGCTCGCTTTTGCCTCATCTGACGCTGTCATCGCCCGCCTTGTGCGCGAGGGCTTGCAGCCGCGCGCGCCGATGGATTGATGGGACTTTGTTCTCAGCGGCCTCGGTGTCCGACCAGCCCTTTCGCTCAAGTCGACAGCCTCTCCATTGATCGTCAATCCACGGGCATCCCCCTGATTTGTGAGGAGATCAACGGATGAACCTCGGACTGGAAGGCAAGACCGCCCTCATAACGGCGGCCAGTGGCGGAATTGGCAGCGGCATCGCCGGCTCACTGGCAGACGCGGGGGTGCGGGTCGCAATCAGTGCGCGGACGGCGGCCGCGCTGGAGAAGGTAGCCGGAGCCCTCGCCTCGCGCGCCGGCGGTCGTCCAGTGATGGTGGTGGGAGACGTGTGCGCGCAAGGCGGCCCGGCGCAAATTGCAGCCGAAGCGTCGGCCGCGCTCGGCGGGCACGTCGATATCCTCGTCAACAACGCCGGTGGGGCGAGGCCCGTGACGGGCGAGGCCGACGATGCCTTCTGGGACGAGGCGATGACGCTCAACTTCCTTGCGGCACGTCGCTTGACCGATCTCATCTCGCCGGGAATGAAGGCTCGAAACTGGGGGCGGATCGTCAACATCTCGGGTGCGCTTGTTGCGCCTAAACTCAATGGAGCAGCGCCGGCCAAGGCCGCTCTCGTCAGCTGGTCCCGAACGCTATCGTCCGAACTCGGCCCCTATGGTGTCACCGTCAACACGATCGCACCGGGCCGCATCAACACCGCTCAAATTCAGAAATTGCATCCAACGGAGCAATCGAAGGCGGACTTCATCAAGCAGAACATCCCTGCCGGCTATTTCGGGGAGCCTGAGGATATCGGGCACCTCGTCGCGTTTCTCGCCTCTCCACTCGCCCGCTACATCAATGGCGCTGCGATCCCGGTTGATGGGGGCGCGATCCGCCGGGTGTAGAACGTCAATCCCGATGGGTTGCAGCTGACGTCCAAGCCCGCACTTCGAACGTCAGTGCTTCCCCCGCAAGCCGTTGATTTGGTTAGCGCCGGCTACTGTGCATGGGGTTGTTTTCGCGGTTTTTGTGTTGAGGTCGCCAAAGCCCTCAGGCCGCGCCTATCGGTTTCCGCCGAACAACCGGTCCATCAGCCAGCCATCGAGTCCCGCCGCGGCCTCCGGCCGTGCATTGGCGCGCGTCGGCGGCGGGCGATAGCCGCCATTGTTGGCCGGCGCCGGTGCGGGCGCGATCGCTGTCGGCGGTGACACTTGCGAAGCCGCCTGCGCAAGGTTCGACAGGCCCCAGCCGCCTGGCGAGCTCGGCAAGTTTGCCACCGCCACACCCTCGTGCGCCGTCTTCATGAAGCGCGACCAGACTTCCACCGGCAGGCCGCCGCCGGTAGCCTTCTTGGTCGGCGAGTTGTCGTCATTGCCGAGCCAGACGCCGGTGACGAGGTTTGCGGTGTAGCCGATGAACCAGGCGTCGCGATAATCCTGGCTGGTGCCGGTCTTGCCGGCCGCGGGCCATCCCGGGATCTCCGCCTTCTTGGCGGTCCCTGAAACAAGCGTCTCCCGCATCATCGCGTTCATCATGCCGACATAGCGGGGGTCGATCACCGGGTTGCGCTCTTCGGGCTGGCGCATATAGAGCAGCTTGCCGCTGAGCGTCCTGATGCGCGTCACGACATGCGGCGCCACTGCGAAGCCGCCATTGGCGAAGGGCGCGTAGGCGCCGACCAGCTCGACGACCGAGACTTCCGACGTGCCGAGCGCGATCGAGGCATTGGGCTCGAGCTTTGAGGAGATGCCGAGCCGGTGCGCGGTGCGCACCACGTTCTTCGGTCCGACTTCGAGGCCGAGACGGATGGCGACGGTGTTGAGCGACATCGCCAGCGCCTGGGTCAGCGTCACCGCGCCGAAATATTCATGGGTGTAGTTCTCGGGCCTCCAGCCCTTGACCTCGATCGGCGCGTCCTGGCGCATCGTGTCCGGCGTCAGGCCCTGCTCGAGCGCCGTGAGGTACACGAACGGCTTGAAAGAGGAGCCCGGCTGTCGTTTGGCGGTGACCGCACGGTTGTACTGGCTCTCGGAATAGTTCCGTCCGCCGACCATCGCGCGCACCGCGCCGTCGGGCGTCATCGCCACCAGCGCGCCTTGGCTGACATTGAACTTCACGCTCTTGGCCGCGAGCTCGTCGATGATGGCGGCTTCCGCCACGCTCTGCAGCTTGGGATCGATCGTGGTTTCGACCTTGATGCTCTCGTCGATCTGGCCGACCAGATCGTCCAGGACTTCGCCGATCCAGTCGGCGACGTAATTGACGGTGCCGGCGCCGGCCGGCTTCACATTGTAGGAGGGATGGCCGATCGAGGCCTTGGCCTGCGCGTCGGTGATGAATTTTGCATCCGCCATCGCCGCGAGCACGATTTGCGCACGCGCTTCGGCGCCTTCGGGATTGCGGTTCGGGGCGAGGCGCGAGGGCGATTTGACGAGACCGGCCAGCATCGCCGCCTCGGCCACGGTGACGTTCTTCGCCGACTTGCCGAAATATTTTTGCGCGGCGGCTTCGACGCCGTAGGCCCCGGAGCCGAAATAGACGCGATTGAGATAGAGCTCCAGGATCTCGTCCTTGGAGTGCTTGCGCTCCAGCCAGATCGCGAGCTCCGCCTCCTGCAGCTTGCGCTGCATGGTGCGCTCCTGGGTCAGGAACAGGTTCTTGGCGAGCTGCTGCGTCAGCGTCGAGCCGCCCTGCGAGACGCCGCGATGCAGAACGTTGGTGACGAGGGCGCGCAGGATGCCGACGGGATCGATGCCGAAATGCGAATAGAAGCGGCGATCCTCGATGGCGATGAACGCCTTCGGCAAATAGGGCGGCAGGTCCTTCAGCGCGACATTGGCGCCGGCCATCTCGCCGCGCTGCGCCAGCATGCTGCCGTCGATGCCGACGATCTGGATCGTCGGCGGGCGTTTTGGAATCTCCAGCGACTGGATCGGCGGCAAATGGGCGCCGACATAGATCACGACGCCGATCACCGCGATGCCGCCCCACAGGCTCAGCACAGCGCCCCAATAGACCAGACGGCCGAGGCCGAAACCCCCACGCGACTTCGCGCGCCGCTTGGCGCCGCTCCGGCCGGCCGGCGCTTTGCGTTCGCGCGGCGGCTCGTCGCCGGGCACTTCAGCCTTGCGCTTGGCGGATGATTTCGCTGATTTCTTCGGCTTGTCGTCGCCGCCGCCGGGAACGCGATCCGCCGCGGTCAGGCGCAGATCGGAGAGCGCCGCGGGCAAGCCGAACAGCGGCTCCTTCCGCCCACCCTTTTTCTTTCCCCACGCCATACGCAAAACGCCCGGTCAGCCCGCCCCGTCGCACGCTAGCGGTCGCTGTTTAAGGCCCGGTTACCCCGGCGTTAACGCGTGATTAGGAGGTGGGGCATTCGCACCCCGCTGTTCCGCATCCTCGGCGGCAAAGCTAAGATCGCCGGCATCAAGAAGAGGGAGCGCTCATGGGCCATATCGATCCGACCAAGGAGATTTTTGCGCAGTTCCGGGAGAACGACCGTCCCGGCCCGATCCATATGCTCAACCTGGTGCGGTTGCGGAAAGAGGCGGCCTATCCGGACGGACGCAAGGCGAGCGGCGCGGAAGCCTACGCGGCCTATGGCCGCGAGAGCGGCCCGGTGTTCGAACGCCTCGGCGGCCGCATCGTCTGGCAGGGCAGGTTCGAGCTGATGCTGATCGGCCCGCAGGACGAACGCTGGGACCATTGCTTCATCGCGGAGTATCCGAGCGTCGCCGCCTTCGTCGAGATGATCCGCGACCCCGTTTATCGCGAAGCCGTGAAACATCGCCAGGCCGCGGTGGAGGATTCCCGCCTGATCCGGCACGCGGTGCTGCCCGTGGGGAAGAATTTTGGCGAGATCCCGGCGTGAATGCCGTTGGACCGATCTCTCGTGGTCGTCATGGCCGGGCTTGACCCGGCCATCCACGACTTCCTTTCGCGCCTCCAAGAACGTGGATGCCCGGGACAAGCCCGGGCATGACGTCGTTGAGGCAGCGTTCTTGAGAACTAACCCGCCGGACCCGCATCCTCCAGGATCGGGCCGAACAGCTCCCAGCGCTCGCCGTTGAACTTCATCATCTGAAGCTGCTTGTTGACGCGGTAGTCGGTCGGCGACGTATTGGCCTTGATGCCGGGCAGCGACAGGTCGAGTTCAACGTCCTTCAGGCTGGTGGCGACCTTCATGACGTTCTCGCGGGTCAGGTTGTCGCCGCATTTCTGGAGCACGTAGGCCATCAACTGCGAGGTCGAGTAGCCGTAGCTGTTGAAGCTCGAATCCTTGTCGCCGTCCGGATAGTACTTGGCCATGAACTCGAAATATTTCTTCATGCCCGGATCATCCTTCCAGCTCGGATCGAGCGGATCCTTGCCATAGTTGACGCTGATCACGCCCTTGGATGCTTCAAGTCCAGCGGGCTTCATCACGGCGCCGACCGAAGTGGCGTTGATGTCGAGAATATGCACGGGGTGCCAGTCGAGCTCGGCGATCTTCTTGATCGCCTGTGCGGCCTGTTTCGGCGTCGTGGCGCTGAAGAACAAATCGGCGCCTGCCGACTTGATCTTGAGGATCTGTGAATCGACGGTGGGATCGGACACCTCGTAGGAAGCTTCCGCGACGATCATGCTGGAGGCCTTGTCTCCAAGCCCGGCCTTGATGCCGTTCAGATAGTCTTTTCCGAGATCGTCGTTCTGGTAGAGGACGCCGACCTTCGCGTTCGGATGATTCTTGATGATGTACTGGCCGTAGATGCGGCCTTCGACGAAGTAGTTGGGATTGAAGCCCATCGTCCAGGGGAAGTTCTTGGGGTCGGTGAACTTCGATGCGCCAGTGGCCGCGAAGAGTTGCGGCACCTTCTTGGCGTTGAGATATTTCTGCACGGCCGCGTTCGAGGGGGTGCCGAGAAGCTGGAAGGTCAGCAGCACCTCGTCGCTCTCGACCAGCTTGCGCACCTGCTCCACGGCCTTCGGGGGCGAATAGGCGTCGTCATACTGGATCAGGTTGATCTTGCGGCCGTTGATGCCGCCCTGATCGTTGATCATCTTGAAGTAAGCGGCCTGGGTCTTGCCGATCGTGGCATAAGCGGAGGCGGGACCGCTGAACGGGTTGGTCTGACCGATCTTGATTTCGGTGTCCGACGCGCCGGGGTCATATTTCTTCTGGGCATTGGCCGCCGAGACCGACAGCGCCAAAGCGAGCGCCGTGCCAGTGACCAGATGCAAAAATCCGTTCCTCATTCGCAATTTCCTCGGTTTGTTATCGCGGACGATCTTTCCATCGCCCCGTCGGCGGCGGACGTCATCGCGGGGCGGGAGTGTGGCGGAGGCTCTGCTGCGACGCAAGATTACATGCTGGTCACGAAAGTGACTTTAGTCGAACCGACGCTGGGACCTTCAGGTATGGTTGACGGCGCGGCCAGCCGCGGAAAGCAGGACGCCCGCACCCCGGGGAGGGCGAGCGTCCGTTACGTGCTCTGTCCGGGCAGAGGCGAGGTATCCGGGTCTCGCTAGCCCGACGGTCCCGTGTCCTCGATGATCGGTCCGAACAGCTCCCAGCGTTCGCCGTTGAACTTCATCATCTGCATCTGCTTGTTGACGCGGAAGTCGTTCGGCCCGGTGTTGATCTTGATGCCGGGGAGCGCGAAGCTCGGCGTGAAGTTCTTGATGTTGGCGACCTGCTTCATGATGTTCTCACGCGTCAAGTCGTCGCCGCATTGCTTCAGGACCTGCACCAGCAACTCCGCCACCGAATAGGCATAGGTGTTGACGGTGTTGAGCTTGTCGCCTTCCGGGAAGTACTTGTCCATGAAGGCGAAGAAGGCCTTCACGCCGGGATCGTCCTTCCACTGCGGATCGCTCGGCTCCTTGCCATATTGGGTCGAGATGATGCCCTTGGAGATGTCGAGGCCGGCCGGCTTCAGCGTCGCCGAGATCGGGCTCGCATTGATGTCGAGGATGTGCACCGGCGTCCAGCCGAGGTCGGCCAGCTTCTTGATCGCCTGCGCCGCGAATTTCGGCGTCGAGGCATCGAAGAACACGTCGACACCCATCGACTTCAGCTTGACCACCTGGGAGTCGACGGTCGGGTCGGTGACCTCGTAGGAGACTTCGCCGACGATCATGTTGGCCTTGTCGCCGAGGCCGCTCTTGAGGCCCGCGAGATAGTCGCGGCCCATGTCGTCGTTCTGGTAGAGCACGCCAATCTTGGCGTTCGGATGCTCCTTGAGAATGTACTTGGCGTAGATCCGTCCCTCGGACACGTAATTGGGATTGTAGGCGATGGTCCAGGGATAGTTCTGCGGATCGTTGAAGCGCGCCGCGCCGGTCGAGGCCAGCAACTGCGGGACCTTCTTGCCGTTCAGATATTTCTGCACGGCCGCGTTCGCCGCGGTGCCGATCAGCTGGAAGGTGAACAACACCTCGTCGCCCTCGACCAGCTTGCGCACCTGCTCGACCGTTTTCGGCGGCGAATAAGCGTCGTCATACTGGATCAGGTTGATCTTGCGGCCGTTGATGCCGCCCTGATCGTTGATCATCTTGAAATAGGCGGCCTGGGTCTTGCCGATATTGGCGTAGACGGAATAGGGGCCGGAGAACGGCACCGTCTGGCCGATCTTGATCTCGGTGTCGCTCGCCCCGGTGTCGTATTTCTTCTGCGCGAAGGCCTGGCTTACAAGGGCCTGGTTCGCGGAGAACGCGACGGCGAGCGCCGCCGTGGCAGCTAGAAAGGCTCTGCGATTGTTCATGTGGGTGTTCCTCCAGACGGAATTTTCCGCCGATGGTCTTTTTCCGTTGATTGCAACGGTCGCCATCGCTGCCGTGGATTGTGGAGGAAGGTTCGCCGCCGCGCAAGGATCGCGGCGCTGCGCCGTAGCGTCTCAGGCCAGAAGCTAAGCCAGGAACAGCGCCGCCAGCGCGATCGCCGCCGGCAGCGCCTGCACCATCAGGATGCGGCTGCTGACGGTCGCGGCGCCATAGGCGCCGGCCACGATCACGCAAAGCAGGAAGAACGCCTTGATCTGGAACGCGAAGGCCGGGTTGCCGTGGACGAGACCCCAGATCAGTCCGGCCGCGAGGAAGCCGTTATAGAGACCTTGATTGGCGGCCAGCACCTTCGTGATCTCGGCTTTCTCAGGCGTGTTGCGAAACACCTTCAGGCCCTGTGGCTTGTCCCAGAGAAACATCTCCAGGATCAGGAAGAAGACGTGCAGCGCGGCGACCAGCGCCACCAGGACATTGGCGATCAGAATCAAGGTGAGCTCCCCCAAAGCGTCAGCTTTCGGGTGGACGTTACCATGGCCGGCATGGCAAGTGCGATGGGCGTGTTTCGATGCAATGGTGCCGCAATGGCCAGTCGGTCAACCAAATCCTCAGTCAGCTTCGGCCTCGATCGCCTGACGACGCCGATCGGCACCGCGTTGCTCGTCACCGACGCGGAAGGCGCGCTGCGCGCGCTGGATTGGGATGATTACGAGCACCGGATGCGAGAGCTCCTGCGCCTGCACTACGGCGTGGTGGAGCTGCGTGACCGGCCTGCGCCCGTTTCCATGCGGACGGCGCTGTCAGGCTATTTCGACGGCGATCTCGGCCAGCTCTCGGGCATCGCGTGGCGCATCGCCGGCACCCCGTTCCAGCAGAAGGTCTGGACCGCGCTCGCGCAAATCCCTGCGGGCACCACGATGAGCTATGGCGCACTCGCCGCGAAGATCGACCTGCCCAAAGCAATTCGCGCCGTCGGCCATGCCAACGGCTCCAATCCGATCAGCGTGGTGCTGCCATGTCATCGGCTGATCGGGGCGGATGGTTCGCTGGTGAAGTATGGCGGCGGGCTCGAACGCAAACGCTGGCTGCTGCGGCACGAGGGGGTGAAGATTCGGGAGTCCCTTTGAGAACGAGCGATCGTCGGGCGATCTCTTGGATGTTCTCCCTCTATGCCGAACTCGTCAGATTTCCGACGTCATCACCTTCTGCACGATCTTCCAGGTTCCATTCACCTTTAAGCACGACAACAGGTCCGTGAAGGAACGCGGCGGAATTTGCAGTTTCACCTTCAAGAGCGCGAGCTCTCTCTCGACATCTATCGACACGATCTGATCATCGCGCTCGCAGCCCTGTTGCTTCGGAGCCTTCATGTTGCGGACCACTGCCAGCCAGGCCGCAATCGGCGTCACGCCGACATTGCCGTCCTCGGCGACCTTCGTCACGGAACTCGATGGGTGGAATATGGACGCAAATTTCTCAGCATCCATTTCATAGGCAGCATCGAAATAGGTCTGCGCCAGGGAGCGCAAGGCAGAAACGTCCGTGTCCATGGTCTTCCTCGAGTTGTCGTGCCGGACTCATTCATGCGGCTCGGTCGGCTGTGCTGAGCCTCGACCTGCCCTGCGTTCAGGAAAGCTGCTGCAAGTCGTCTCGTTGCCCGCAAAGACCTACGGCAAAGTGCCTCATGAAACTAGATACCTTGCTTGGCATAGGCTCGTGAGCAATATTCATGAACGATGACCAACGAAATGAACGAACTCGCCGCGTTTGCGGTCGTAGCCAACGAACGAAGCTTTACACGCGCTGCGATAAAGCTCGGTGTATCCCAATCTGCCTTGAGCCATACAATCCGGAGACTGGAGCAGCGGCTAGAGTTGAAGCTGCTCGCCCGAACGACTAAGAGCGTTGCGCCGACCGCCGCCGGGGCAGCCCTTTTGGAAGACTTGTCTCCGGCCCTCGAGCAAATTCGTCAGGCCCTCGACAAGGCCCGAAGCGTTCGGCGTCGGCCCCAAGGCCGCCTTCGAATCGTGATGTCACGATCGGCCGCCGTGATGGTCTTATTGCCGCGGCTGAGAGCTTTCGCTGAGGCCTACCCTGACATCGTTCTGGACATTGTCACCGTCACTGGTCCCGTGGATCTTGTGGCGGGCGAGTTCGATGCCGGTATTCAGCTTGGCGAGTACATCCAAAAGGACATGATCGCGGTTCGTCTCACGCCCGACCTGCGGCTGGCGGTCGTAGGTTCGCCGCGATATTTCGCTTCACGACGCATTCCCGAAAATCCAAAGGACCTTAACGATCATCGGTGCATTACCTTGCGTCTTGCGAGCGGTCCATATCGGTGGGAGTTCGAGCAGGGTCGAAAGTCGGTCACGATCAACGTGAACGGCCCGCTGATCATTGACGATACTCACCTGGTGATCCAGGCGGCGCTCGCCGGGGTTGGTGTCGGACTCGCCTATGAGGAGCAGGTCGCCGGGTATGTTGCGCAGCGCCGCCTTATCAGGGTGCTGGAGGACTGGACGCCGCCAATTCCCGGCTTCTTCTTGTACTATCCCAGTCGTCAGCATCAACCGGCTGCGTTGTCGGCGCTAGTGAACGCGCTACGACTTTCCGGACAAGGGTCGGTGCGATGATCAGGAGAGGGGAAGGCGTGGCCTGCCGGCCTCTTCCCTTCTCAATCCGGGCGCCGCACCGCGGCCAGTCCGGACATGAGGAAAACTCACGCCGCCGGCGCCGCAACCGCCTTGTCGCCGGCCATCACATGGGTCAGCGCGCTCTTGATCGCGGCCTGGCGTGTCGGTGCGCTGATCTGGGCGCCGAGGAGGTCGGTGACGTAGAACACGTCGCGCGCTCGCTCGCCGAAGGTCGCGACGTGAGCTGACGCAATGTTGAGGTTGAGCTTGGAGATCGCGGTGGTCAGCTCGTAGAGCAGGCCGGGCCGGTCGAGGCCCGAGACCTCGATCACGGTGTAGCGGTCGGACCATTGGTTGTTGATGGTCACTTCCGGCTCGATCACGAAGGGTTTTGCCTTGCTGCGCACGGTGCGGCGGGCCACCACCTCGGGCAGACGCAGCTTGCCTTCCAGCACGTCCTCGATCATCTCGCCGATGCGGGTGGCGCGCCGTCCCTCGTCCTCGTCGCGGTCGTATTCCCGGGAGATCGAGATCGTGTCGAGCGCGCGGCCGTCGGTCGTGGTGTAGATCTGGGCGTCGACGATGTTGGCGCCGGCCGAGGCGCAGGCGCCCGCGATGATCGACAGCAGCCAGGGATGGTCGGCCGCGAAGATCGTGAGCTCGGTGACGCCGCGCACCTCGTCGAAGCCGACATTGATCGCGAGCTTGTGGCCGGCCTGCTCGCTGGAGCGGACGAAGCGCGCGTGGCGGATTTTTCGCGGCAGCTCGACCTTGAGCCAATAGGCCGGATAGTGCCGGCCGATATAGGCGTCGAGCTCCTCCGCCGGCCATTCTGCGAAGGCCATGCGGAATTCTGCGTGGGCGGACGCAAGACGTTTGCCCCGGTCGACCTCCGAGAAGCCGCCTGTGAGCACCGGCTCGGTCTCATAATACAGCGAGCGCAGCAGCTGCGCCTTCCAGCCGTTCCACACGCCCGGACCGACGCCGCGAATGTCCGCGGTGGTCAGGATCGTCAGGAGCTTCATCTGCTCGACCGACTGCACCACGGCTGCGAAATTCTCGATGGTCTTGCGATCCGAGAGGTCGCGCGACTGCGCGACCGTGGACATCGTCAGATGCTCCTCGATCAGCCAGGCGATGAGCTCGGTGTCGGCCGGGCTGAAGCCGAGCCGCGGGCAGAGCCGGCGCGCGACCTTGGCGCCGGCGATCGAGTGGTCCTCCGGCCGGCCCTTGGCGACGTCATGCAGCAACGTGGCGATATAGATCACCGCGCGGTGCTCGGGCCGCGTCTTGCGCATCAGATCGCTGGCGAGCGTGAACTCCTCGACGCCGCCGCGCTCGATGTCCTGGAGGAAGCCGATGCAGCGGATCAGATGCTCGTCAACGGTGTAGTGATGATACATGTTGAACTGCATCATCGAGACGATCTTGCCGAAGGCGCGGATGAAGTGGCCGAGCACACCGGTCTCGTTCATCCGCCGCAGCACGATCTCGGCGTTGTCGGAGGTCAGGATCTCCATGAACAGCCGGTTGGCCTCGGGATTTTCGCGCATTTGCGCATTGATCAGGCCGAGCGAGCGCGTGACGTCGCGCATCGCGTCCGGATGGAAGGCGAGGTTGTTCTTCTGCGCGAGCCGGAAGATCCGGATCAGATTGACCGGATCGTGCTTGAAGACATCCGGGGCTGCGACGTTGATGCGGTTGTTGTCGACGATGAAGTCGTCGCTGTCGGGGACGCGCCGTTTCGCCGCGGTCGGCCGCAGCCGCGCCATCATCCGGCTCAACACCGGCGCGGGCTTGGCCTGCTGGTCCTCGAGCTTGGCGCAGAGGATGGCGGTGAGGTTGCCGACCTCCTTGGCGACAAGGAAATAATGCTTCATGAAGCGCTCGACGTCCTGCATGCCGGGATGCGAGGTGTAGCCGAGCCGTACCGCGATCTCGCGCTGGAGGTCGAAGGAGAGGCGTTCTTCGGCGCGACCAGAATAGAAATGCAGATTGCAGCGCACCGACCACAGGAAGTCGGCGCAGCGGCGGAAGCTGCGATATTCCTGCGCGTCGAACACCCCGCGCTCGACCAACTCGTCGGTGTCGCGCACGCGGTAGACGTATTTGGCGATCCAGAACAGCGTGTGCAGGTCGCGCAAGGCGCCCTTGCCGTCCTTGACGTTGGGCTCGACCAGATAGCGCGACTGGCCGCCGCGCCGATGGCGCTCCTCGCGCTCGGCGAGCTTTGCGGTGACGAATTCCGACGCGGTGCCCTGCACCACCTCCTTGTCGAAGCGCGCGACCAGCTCGTCGTAGAGCGGCTTGTCGCCGGTCAGGAAGCGGGTCTCCAGGATGGCGGTGCGGATCGTCATGTCGCCGCGTGCCTGCCGGATCGATTCGTCCACCGAGCGCGTGGCGTGGCCGACCTTCAGCCCCATGTCCCACAGGCAGTAGAGGATGGCTTCGGCGACCTGCTCGCCCCAGGCGGTCTGCTTGTAGGGCAGGATGAATAAGAGATCGATGTCGGATTCGGGCGCCATCAGGCCGCGGCCGTAGCCGCCGGTCGCGACCACCGCCATGCGCTCGGCGCCGCTCGGGATCGGCGAACGGTAGAGATGACGGGTCGCCGCCGAATACAGGATGCGGATGATCTCGTCCTGGACGTGACAGAGCCGCTCGGCGCAGCGGCGGCCGTGGCGGTCCTTCAGAAGGATGTCCTGCGCCGCGGCGCGCGCCGCGACCAGCTCGGCCTTGAGCAATTGCGCCATGGCCGTGCGGAACGCGTCTTCGCGTCCCCCATGCTTTTCGACAAGCGCATCGACGGCGGCGGTGATCCGCGCAGTATCGAAACGCTCGTCCACCTCGGCCTTGTGCTCAGTCGCGACGCTGTCCATGCCTCACCGGATATAAGAGGTGACAGGCGCTGTCACCCGCCATTCTCTGGCAATAGTCGTTCCATGCTGGAAAGCGGCGGCTTCGGGCAAATCTGTTCTCGGCCGGCGGGCTTTCAAGGGGCGGATTTTCTCGTTGATTTCTAGATTTAACTCATTGAAAAACAATGAAGTTTTGGAGGAGGCTGGGCATGACTGGGATGACACGGCGCATTCTGCTGGCAGGCGCGATTGCGCTCGCGGTGGCGCCTGCGGCAAAGGCGGCGGATCCGCTCAAGGAAATCCGCATCGACTGGGCGACCTACAACCCGGTATCGATGGTCCTGAAGCAGAAGGGCCTCTTGGAGAAGGAGTTCGCCAAGGACGGTATCACCATCACCTGGGTGCAGTCGGCCGGCTCCAACAAGGCGCTCGAATTCCTCAATGCCGGCTCGATCGATTTCGGCTCGACCGCGGGGTCGGCGGCGCTGGTGGCCAAGATCAACGGCAACCCGATCAAGTCGATCTACGTCTATTCGCGCCCTGAGTGGACCGCGCTCGTGACGGGCAAGGATTCCAAGATCGCTGGCGTTGCCGATCTCAAGGGCAAGCGCGTCGCGGTGACGCGCGGCACCGATCCGCACATCTTCCTGGTCCGCGCGCTGCTCAGCGCCGGCCTCACCGAAAAGGACATCACGCCGGTGCTGCTGCAGCACGCCGACGGCAAGACCGCGCTGATCCGCGGCGACGTCGATGCCTGGGCCGGCCTCGATCCGATGATGGCGCAGGCCGAGGTCGAGGAAGGCGCAAAGCTGTTCTATCGCAAGGCGGACGCCAACACCTGGGGCATCCTCAATGTGCGCGAGCAGTTCTTGAAGGATCATCCGGACGCCGCCCGCCGCGTGCTTGCGGTTTACGAGGAGGCGCGAAAGTACTCGCTGGCCAATTACGACGATCTGAAGAAGACCTTCATCGCCGTGACCAAGCTTCCCGAGGCCGTCGTCGACAAGCAGCTCAAGGAGCGCACCGAGCTCACCCATAGCCGCATCGGCGCACCCCAGCGCGAGTCGATCCTCGCCGCCGGCCTCGCCCTGCAGCAGGCCGGCGTCGTCGATGCCAAGGTCGACGTGAAGGCGACGCTGGATGCCTTGATCGACGATCAGGTGCCGTTGCCGACGAATTGATCTTCTTTTACCCTCCCCCCTTGTGGGGGAGGGTGGCTTCGCAAAGCGAAGCCGGGTGAGGGGTATCTATCCTCACGATCAGTGTTGCGAGTGGAGAGAACCCCTCATCCGGCGCTTCGCGCCACCTTCTCCCACAAGGGGAGAAGGAAGGGCAGCGGTGGCCGCGGCAAGAGTAGTGTTGCATTCCCCGACCAGACGCGCTTGCTAATGGCCATGATCTCCGACGCGCCAGTGCTGCAACAGACCTCGGAACCAGCGGAAAGCGCTGCCTTGCCTTCGCGCCTGTCGCGCTATGCGCGGCCGATGTTGGGGCTGCTGCTGCCATTGATCCTCGCGCTCGGCTGGGAACTCCTAGTCTGGCTCGGCTGGTCCAACGGCCGGCTGGTGCCGCCGCCCTCGCGCGTGTTTGCCACCATCGCCGAGCTTGCCCGTTCCGGCGAGCTGGTCCGCCACATCACCGCGACGCTGTGGCGCGTCGCGCTCGGCTTCGCCTTCGGCGTGGTCGCGGGCACGGTGCTTGGGGCCATCTCCGGTTATTGGTCGCTGGCGCGGCGGCTTCTTGACCCCACTGTACAAGCCTTGCGCGCGATCCCCTCGCTGGCCTGGGTGCCGCTGTTCATTCTCTGGCTCGGCATTTTCGAGACCTCGAAGATCGCGCTGATCGCGGTCGGCGTGTTCTTCCCGGTCTATCTCGGCGTGATGGGCGCGATCCTCTCGGTGGACCGCAAGATCGTCGAGGTCGGCCGCACGTTCCGCCTGTCCGGGCCGGCCATGATCCGCCGCATCCTGCTGCCTGCGGTGCTGCCGGCCTATGTCGTGTCCTTGCGCGTCGGTCTCGGCCTCGGCTGGATGTTCGTGGTGGCCGCCGAGCTGATCGGCGCCTCCGAGGGCCTCGGCTATCTCCTGCTCGACGGCCAGCAGCTCGGCAAGCCCGCGCAGATCCTCGCCGCGATCGTGATCTTCGCCATCCTCGGCAAGCTCACGGATTGGCTGATCGAGATTGCCGCAGCGCCGTTCCTGCGCTGGCAGGACGCCTTCGGGCGTGCCAAAGAAACTTGACAAGGGGGCGTAACGCGATGCTGGCGCTCGACCGGGTCAGCAAGACCTATCCCAACGGCGTGCATGCGCTGGCGCGCTTCTCCGCAGAGATCAAGCAGGGCGAGATCATCGCCATCATCGGCGGCTCCGGCTGCGGCAAGTCCACTTTGCTCCGCGCCATTGCCGGTCTCGACCGCGCCAGCTCGGGCACGGTGAGCCTCGACAACGAGGCGATCTCTTCGCCGCATGCCAAGATCGGCATCATCTTCCAGGAGCCGCGGCTGCTGCCTTGGCTCAGCGTGGCCGACAATATCGGGTTTGGCCTTGCCGACCTGCCTGCGGTCGAGCGGCGCCAGAAGGTCGCGCGCGCGCTCGAGCGCGTCGGCCTCGCCGAGAAGGCGCAGGCCTGGCCGCGCGAGCTGTCGGGCGGGCAGGCCCAACGCGTCGCGATCGCACGCGCGCTGGTGCCACAGCCGGAGGTGCTCCTGCTCGACGAGCCGTTCTCGGCGCTCGACGCCTTCACCCGCCGCGACCTTCAGGATCATCTGCTCGACCTCTGGGCCGACACGCGACCGACGCTGATCCTCGTCACGCATGACGTCGACGAGGCCGTGGTGCTGGCTGACCGCGTGCTGGTGATGCGGCCGCGGCCGGGCCGGCTGTTCGACCAGATCGAGATCAATCTCGGCCGCCCGCGCGACCGCAATTCGCCGCTGTTCGAGACTTTCAAGCGAAGTGTGCTGACGTCACTCGACCGGTCGCTCGACCGCAACGTGCCCGACCGTGACGCAACCCAGGGTCCCGGTCAGGCCATGTGGTGGTGACAATTTCTCTCTAAGCCGGTACATCGAAGAGCAATTTTTCCCGGGAGAGAACGAGATGGATGCCGCAGAGCTGCGCCAGATGCAGGCCCCGATCAAGGAGCGCTACAAGACCGATCCCAAGACCGCGCTGATCACACTGAAGGCCAAGGGCTCGACCGACAGCGAGGGCATCGCCTGCAAGGTCGAGACCGGCCGCGCCATCGCGCTTGCGGGCCTGCATCCGGCCACTGGCGGCTCCGGCCTCGAGCTCTGCTCCGGCGACATGCTGCTCGAAGCCCTGGTCGCCTGTGCCGGTGTCACCCTGAAATCGGTGGCGACCGCGATCGAGGTGCCCTTGAAGACCGGAAATGTCTATGCCGAGGGCGATCTCGATTTCCGCGGCACGCTCGGCATCGACAAGGAGACGCCTGTCGGCTTCGCCGAGATCCGCTTGCGCTTCGAGGTGGACACCGACGCGCCGCAGGACAAGCTCGATCTCCTGCTCAAGCTCACCGAGCGCTATTGCGTGGTCTATCAGACCATCAAGAACGGCCCGAAGGTCTCGGTGTCGATGCAGCGGATGTGAGGCGAGGGTCGTAACCCGATCATTGGTGTCGTCCTGGGGCGCGCCGCCTGGCGTGAGCCCGGGACCCATAATCCCAGGCCGTCGCGATTTCAGACGGTTGTTTGCCTTAGCTCTTAAATTACGCCGGCCTGTGGCTATGGATTCCGGGCGCGCGCTTCGCGCGCCCCGGAATGACAGATAGAATGTCCCCCGACCTCCACTTCATCCTCCTCCTTGTCCTGCGCATGGCGATCGCGGCGACCTTCGTCGTGACGGCGTCGATCATCACCGAGCGGTCGGGGCCGGTGATCGGCGCGCTGGTCGCGACCCTGCCGATCTCGGCCGGTCCTTCCTACGTCTTTCTCGCGCTCGACCACGACGCCGCCTTCATCGCGCAAGGCTCGCTCGCGAGTCTTCCGATCAATGCGGCGACGATCTTCATGTGCCTCACTTACGTCGTGCTGGCGCAGCGGCACAGCCTTCTGGTGAGTTGCGGCAGTGCGGTCGCGGTCTGGATCGTGCTGGCTTCCATCATCCGTCAGTTCGACTGGTCGCTCACCGCGGGGCTCGCCGCGAACCTGATCGCCTTCGGCATCTGCATTCCCCTGCTGGCCGGCTACCGCCACGTGAAGATGCCGCTGGTGACGCGCCGCTGGTACGACGTGCCGATGCGAGCTGCGCTGGTGGCGACCCTCGTCGCCATCGTGGTCTCGACCTCGGGCTGGGTCGGTCCCCGCATCAGCGGCATCATCGCGCTGTATCCCGTGGTGTTCTCCAGCATCATGGTGATCCTGCATCCGCGGATCGGTGGCCCGCCGACCGCCGCGGTGCTCGCCAACTCCGCCTGGGGCCTGCTCGGATTCGGCACGGCGATCGCCGTTCTACACGTTGCGGTCGTGTTATTCGGCTCGGCCGTCGGCCTGTGTCTCGCGCTCGGCACCTGTATCGCCTGGAACCTGACGCTGTGGGCGATCGGCCGGCGAGCAATGCACATGGCGCGACGACAGCCGTGAGACTACGGACATGCGCGACACCCCGTCGCGAAAAGTCGTTCCGGCGTGCCCGATTGGCGATGCCGCATCTTCGCAAGCCATTGAATGAGATGCGTCATTTCAAGTCGTGACGCCGGCCGGGACTGACTGCTACACGGGCGGGGGCCGTTCCACTTCCGCTGATTTCCGACACTTCTATTAGAACTTTGTTCGAGCTTTTCCCTTACGAACAATAATGCGTACCCGCTTCCGGCGTGATCGGCGCGGACGTGCCCGAGCTGCATCCGAGTGCAGGGACTCGCGCTAATTGCAATTTGAGTGCGGCTGTTTCGCCGCGAGAGTCGCTTCCCCCAAGAGCAGTCCACGTCATTTCGAGATGGAGATTCTTTGATGTTCGGTCGCAAGTCCCAGATTGATGCGCAAGCGCGGCTCGATGCGATCGGCCGCTCCCAGGCCATCATCGAATTCAATCTGGATGGCACGATCATCACGGCCAACAAGAACTTCCTCGACGCCCTCGGCTATCAGCTTGGCGAGATCCAGGGCAAGCATCACTCCATGTTCGTGCCGGCCGACCAGCGCGACAGCGCCGAGTACAAGGCGTTCTGGGCCGCGTTGAACCGTGGCGAGAGTCAGGCGCGCGAGTTCAAGCGGATCGCGAAAGGCGGCCGCGAAGTCTGGATCGAAGCAGCCTACAATCCGGTACTCGACGGCAATGGCAAGACGGTGATGGTCGCCAAGATCGCGACCGACATCACCGCGAAGAAAATGCGGAGCATGACCGATGCTTCGAAGATCGCCGCCATCGGCCGCGCCCAGGCCGTGATCGAGTTCAGGCTCGACGGTACCATCGTCACCGCCAACGAGAATTTCTGCAAGGCGCTCGGCTATTCGTTGTCCGAGATCGAGGGCAAGCATCACAGCCTGTTCGTGGCCGAGACCGACCGCAACAGCGCGGCCTATCGCGAATTCTGGGCCGCGCTCAACCGCGGCGACTACCAGGCCGGCGAGTTCAAGCGCATCGGCAAGGGCGGCAAGGAGGTGTGGATTCTCGCGTCCTACAATCCGCTGCTCGACGAGGCGGGCAAGCCCTACGGCGTCGTCAAGTTCGCGACCGACGTGACTGCGGAGAAGCTGAAGAACGCGGATCTAGCCGGTCAGATCGCGGCGATCGACAAGGCGCAGGCCGTGATCGAGTTCAACATGGACGGCACGATCATCACGGCGAACGGCAATTTCCTCGGTGCGCTGGGTTACTCGCTGGCCGAGATCAAGGGCAAGCATCACAGCATGTTCGTCGAGCCCAGCGAGCGCGACGGCTCTGCCTATCGCGAGTTCTGGGCCGCGCTCAACCGCGGTCAGTACCAGGCGGCCGAATACAAGCGCATCGGCAAGGGCGGCAAGGAGGTCTACATCCAGGCGTCCTACAATCCGATCCTCGACCTCAATGCCAAGCCGTTCAAGGTCGTCAAATATGCCACCGACGTCACCAAGCAGGTGCTGGTCCGGATGGGCAACGAGCGCGTGCGCGGCATGATGGAATCCGTCGCGGCGGGTTCGGAGGAGCTGAACGCCTCGGTGCGCGAGATTTCCGAGGCGATGACCAAATCCCGCGAGACCGCGATGAGCGCGGTGGACCAGGTCGCCTCCGCCGACGCGCAGGCGCAGCGCCTCACCGAAGCTGCGCAGTCGATGAGCGGCATCGTCGAGATGATCAACAGCATCACCGGCCAGATCAACCTGCTCGCGCTCAACGCCACGATCGAATCCGCCCGGGCCGGTGAAGCCGGCCGCGGCTTTGCCGTGGTCGCCTCCGAAGTGAAGAGCCTCGCCAACCAGGCCAAGCAGGCGACCGACAAGATCGGCCAGGAGATCGGCAGCCTCAACGGCATCTCCGGCGATGTCGTCAGCGCGCTCGGCTCGATCAAGCAGGCGATCAACAATGTCAGCGAATACGTGACATCGACCGCGGCCGCCGTCGAGGAGCAGAGCACGGTGACGAACGAGATGTCGACCAGCATGCAGCGCGCCGCGGCCGAAGCGGCCGCGATCGCGGCGAGGGCGTAGTTTCCCTCGAGTCATTCCGGGGCGATGCGCAGCATCGAACTATGGTGCGCAATTGCGCACCTAAGAAACTCGAGATTCCCCGGTGCGCAATTGCGCACCTGGGGTCTGGTCCTTCGGACCATCCCGGAATGACCGTTCCCTTCACTGCTTCGGCAGCCTGGCCTTCAGCGCATAGAGCGCATCGAGCGCCTCGCGCGGCGACATCTCGTCCGGGTGCAGCGCCTTCACCGCTTCCATCAGCAGCTCGGCCTCGCTCGGCGGCGCGGCTTCCGCCGCGGCGCGCGAGGGCACGGCGAACAGCGGCAGATCGTCCACCAGCGCGCGTGCGGTCTGGCCGCGGTCCTGCGCCTCCAGCTTGGAGAGCACGGATTTCGCGCGCGTGATCACCGCGGGCGGCAGGCCGGCGAGTTTTGCCACCTGGATGCCGTAGGAGCGGTCGGCCGAGCCCGGCAGCACCTCGTGCAGGAACACGACATTGCCCTGCCACTCCTTCACCCGCACGGTGGCGTTGAACATCCGCGGCAGCTTGGCCGAGAGCGCGGTCAGCTCGTGATAATGCGTCGCGAACAGCGTGCGGCATCGGTTGCTCTCGTGCAGATGCTCGATCGCGGCCCAGGCGATCGAGAGGCCGTCGAACGTCGCGGTGCCGCGACCGATCTCGTCGAGGATCACGAGCGAACGCTCGCCGGCCTGGTTCAGGATCGCCGCGGTCTCGACCATCTCCACCATGAAGGTGGAGCGGCCGCGCGCGAGATCGTCGGCGGCGCCGACGCGCGAGAACAGGCGGTCGATGATGCCGATCCGCGCGCGCGCCGCCGGCACGAAGCTGCCGATTTGAGCAAGAAGGGCAATGAGCGCATTCTGGCGCAAGAACGTCGATTTGCCGGCCATGTTGGGACCGGTGAGCAGCCAGAGCTGGCCGGACTTCTGGCCAGGCGCCGGTGACAGATCGCACGCATTGGCGATGAACGGCTCGCCATTGCGTTTCAGGGCTTGCTCGACCACGGGGTGGCGGCCGGCTTCGATCGCAAAGCCGAGGGAGTCGTCGACGTCGGGTCGCACATAGTGATCGTCGACCGCGAGTTTGGCGAGCGACGTTGCGACGTCGAGCAAGGCGAACGCATGGGCGGCGGCGCGCAGATCGTCGCTGATCGCCATGGCCTTCGCGGACAGGCGCTCGAAAATCTCGAGCTCCAGTCCAAGGGCACGATCGCCGGCATTGGCGATCTTGGCCTCGATCTCCCCTAGTTCCGACGTGGTGAAGCGCACCTGCCCCGCCAGCGTCTGGCGGTGGATGAAGGTCGCGTTCAGCGGCGCCGACATCAGCTTGTCGCCGTGCTGTGCGGTGACCTCGACGAAATAGCCGAGCACGTTGTTGTGGCGAATCTTGAGGCCTTTGACGGCGGTCGCGTCGGCGTAGCGGGCCTGCATCGAGGCCACCACCAGGCGCGAGGCGTCGCGCAGGTTTCGTGCCTCGTCGAGGGCGGGCTCATAGCCCTGTCGGACGAAGCCGCCGTCGCGCTTGATCAGCGGTAGCTGCTCGTCGAGCGCGCTGGCAAATTCGGCCGCCAGATCGCGCGACGGTCTTTGCAGCGCCGCCATCACCGCGGCGATCTCCTGCGGCGGCTGGTCGAGCTCACCGAGCCGCGCCAGCACCTGGTCCGCGGCGATGATGCCGTCGCGGATGCCGGCGAGATCGCGCGGTCCGCCGCGGCCGACCGAGAGACGGGCCAGCGATCGCGACATGTCGGGCGCGCCGCGCAAGATGCTGCGGATGTCTTCGCGCGCCGCCGGGTCTGTAACGAAGGCGCTGACCGCATCCAACCGCCGCGCGATCGCGGGCGCGTCGGTCAGCGGTGCCGCCAGCCGCTGCGCCAGCAGGCGCGAGCCGGCCGAGGTCACGGTGCAGTCGATCGCGTCGAGCAGCGAGCCGCGGCGTTCGCCGGCAAGCGTCCGCGTCAGCTCGAGATTGGCGCGGGTGGCGGGATCGATCGCCATGGTCGCGCCCGACGCTTCACGCGCGGGCGGCGACAGCGGCGGATGCTTGCCGACCTGGGTGCGGTCGACATAGGTGACGGCTGCTGCTGCCGCCGTGGCTTCGAGCCGCGTCAGTTGCGCCAACCCGTCCATGGTCGCGACCGCAAAATAATCGCACAGGCGCTTCTCGGCGGTGGCGCCGTCGAAGACGTCGCGGGTCAGCGGCGTCACGGCCGGCAATTCGCGCAGGGTCTGTCCGAGCTCGCTGTCGTTATAGAGTGCGTCGGTGACGATCGCCTCGTTCGGATTGATGCGCGCCAGCGTCGCGGCGAGCTCGCCGCCCGAACATTCCGTGACCATGAATTCGGCGGTCGAGATGTCGATCCAGGCAAGGCCGAAGCGATCGCCGCCGCCGGAGGCGCGGGCGCGAGCGATCGCGAGCAGGTAATTGTTGGCACGCGCGTCGAGCAGATTGTCCTCGGTCAACGTGCCCGGCGTGACCAGCCGGACCACGCCGCGGCGAACCACGCTCTTGTTGCCGCGCGCTTTCGCAGCGGCGGGATCCTCGGTCTGCTCGCAGACCGCGACGCGGTGGCCGGCCGAGATCAGGCGGTGCAGATAATCCTCGGAGCGCTCGACCGGCACGCCGCACATCGGGATGTCGGCGCCCTGGTGCTTGCCGCGCTTGGTCAAGACGATGCCGAGCGTCCGGGAGGCGATCTCGGCGTCTTCGAAGAACAATTCGTAGAAATCGCCCATCCGGTAGAACAGCAAGAGGCCCTGGTGCGCCGCCTTGATCTCCAGGTACTGTTCCATCATCGGCGTGACGCGCGCGGCGGCTTCCACCGGCGCTGCGGGCGCTTCGTCGGCGGGCGGGAGGGGTATCGGCTGTTGCACTGTCATGGGCGGCGCAACCTACAAAATTTCGGCACCTGCTCCTATCGCTTTGGCCGCTAGGAGCGGGTTTTCCACGTTGTCCGCATTGCGGCATGCGTGGCCGGCGTGCAGCCCCCTCGGAACACGCGTGTATCAGTCAATTGACCTGCCGGGGGCACCCTCCTAAAACTCCGCCGACATTGAAGAAATTGGGCCGAACCGCGGCATTCAGGGAGAACAACGATGCGTGACGTCTTTATTTGCGATGCCGTGCGGACCCCGATCGGCCGCTTCGGCGGCTCGCTCGCCAAGGTGCGCGCCGACGATCTCGCCGCCGCCCCGATCAAGGCGCTGATGGCCAAGCATCCCAATCTCGACTGGGCGCAGGTGGACGAAGTCTTCTTCGGCTGCGCCAACCAGGCCGGCGAGGACAACCGCAACGTCGCGCGCATGGCGCTGCTGCTCGCGGGTCTGCCGGATTCGGTTCCCGGCCAGACCCTGAACCGCCTCTGTGCCTCCGGCCTCGATGCGGTCGGCGCCGCGGGCCGCGCCATCCGCTCCGGCGAGATCGAGTTCGCCATTGCCGGCGGCGTCGAGTCGATGACCCGCGCACCCTTCGTGATGGGCAAGGCGCAGGAGGCCTTCTCGCGCTCGGCCGAGATCTTCGACACCACGATCGGCTGGCGCTTCATCAATCCGCTGCTGAAGGCGCAGTACGGCGTCGATGCCATGCCGGAGACCGGCGAGAACGTCGCCGAGGAATTCCAGGTTTCGCGCGCCGACCAGGACGCCTTCGCCATCCGCTCGCAGCAGCGCGCCGGCAAGGCGATCGCGGCGGGTTATTTCGCGGAGGAAATCACGCCCATCACGATTCCTGGCGGCAAAGCCGGTCCTGTTACGGTCGACAAGGACGAGCATCCGCGTCCCGAGACCACGCTGGAAGGTCTGGCAAAACTGAAGCCGATCGTGCGCAATCCCGGCACGGTGACCGCCGGCAATGCCTCGGGCGTCAATGACGGCGCTGCTGCGATGATCCTGGCCTCAGAGGCTGCGGTGAAGAAGCACGGCCTGACGCCGCGCGCGCGCATCCTCGGCCTGGCCTCGGCCGGCGTGCCGCCGCGCATCATGGGCATCGGCCCGGTGCCCGCGACCCGCAAGCTGATGGAGCGCCTCGGCAAGAAGATCAGCGATTTCGACCTGATCGAGCTCAACGAAGCGTTCGCCTCGCAAGGCATCGCCTGCATGCGCCAGCTCGGCGTCGCCGATGACGCCGATTTCGTCAATCCGCATGGCGGCGCCATCGCGCTCGGCCACCCCCTCGGCATGAGCGGCGCGCGCCTCGCGCTCACCGCGGTGCACGGCATGGAAAAGCGCGGCGGCAGGCTGGCGCTCGCCACCATGTGCGTCGGCGTCGGCCAGGGCGTCGCGGTCGCGATCGAGAAGCTGAACTGACCGAACGCTTTGCGTTCGGTCATCCCGGAGCCGCCCGATGAGGCGGAGTCCGGGATCTCGAGATTCCCCGGTGCGCAATTGCGCACCTGGGGTTTGGTCCTTCGGACCACCCCGGAATGGCTGGGAGAGATTGGCGCCATGATCATCGAGCGCGAGCAGGACGTCACGGCTGCTGCACTGGCGGTGATGGAGCGGACCTCCGATCCGCGTATGCGCCAGATCATGCTCTCTCTGGTCAAGCATCTGCATGCCTTCGTCCGCGACGTCCGCCTGACCGAGAAGGAGTTTCGCGACGCCACGGCCGTTATCGCCGAGCTCGGCAAGCTCTCGACCGACACGCACAATGAAGTCGTGCTGATGGCAGGCTCGCTCGGCGTTTCATCCCTGGTGTGCCTGCTCAACAATGGCGATCAGGGCAACACGGAAACCGATCAATCGCTGCTCGGGCCGTTCTGGCGGCTGAACTCGCCGCGGGTCGAGAACGGCGGATCGATCGTGCGCTCCGAGACCCCCGGCGCGCGGCTGTTCGTGAACGGCCGTGTCGTCGACAAGGACGGCCGTCCCCTTGCCGGTGCCGAGGTCGATGTCTGGCACGCCTCGCCCGTCGGCCTCTACGAGAACCAGGATCCTGAGCAGGCCGACATGAACCTGCGCGGCAAGTTCACGACCGACCAGGACGGGCGCTTCTCCTTCCGCTCGGTGATGATGGTCGGCTATCCCATCCCGACCAATGGCGTGGTCGGCGGCTTGCTGGCCGCGCAGGGCCGGCATCCCTATCGACCCGCGCATCTGCACGCCCTGATCTTCAAGCCCGGATTCAAGACGCTGATCTCGCAGGTCTACGACCCCGCCGACCCGCATATCGACAGTGACGTGCAGTTCGGCGTGACGCGGGCCCTGATCGGCAAGTTCCAGCGCCATGAATCGCCGCATCCGGCAGTGCCTGATGTCGCCGCGCCCTGGTATTCGCTCGACCACACCTATCGGCTCGAAGCCGGCGAGGCCACGCTGCCGCGGCCGCCGATCAAATAGGGCACCCCAGGCCAAATCCGGCGCGCGGGCGGGCCGCGAAACCGGCTTCCCCAAATTAGTTATGTCATATAATGATTGGCGGAAGTGTTGACCGGCCGGACCGAGAATGGCCGGGGAGGAGTCCGCCAATGACATTCATCTATCCGACCGACAGCAACAAGGCGCATCCGCTGCCGCTGTCGCCCGACTACAAGAGCTCGATCAAGCGCGCGCCGAACAAGCCCTTGATCCCGATGCGTCATACGCTGTCGGAGCTGACCGGACCGGTCTACGGCCATGAGACCGTGCGCGAGGGCGACAGTGATCTGACTACGCAGCATGCCGGTGAGCCGATCGGCGAGCGCATCATCGTTCACGGCCATGTGCGCGACGAGGACGGCCGCGGGGTACCGAGCTCATTGGTCGAGATCTGGCAGGCCAATTCCTGCGGGCGTTACGTCCATGTCCGCGACCAGCATCCGGCGCCGCTCGATCCGAATTTCACCGGCGCGGGCCGCACGGTGAGCGACGCCTCCGGCTATTATCGTTTCGTGACGATCAAGCCCGGCGCCTATCCCTGGGGCAATCACCACAATGCCTGGCGTCCCGCGCACATCCATCTGTCGGTGTTCGGCCATTCCTTCGTCACGCGCCTGGTGACGCAGATGTACTTCCCGGCCGATCCGCTGTTTCCGTTCGACCCGATCTTCAACTCGGTGCCGGACGAGAAGGCGCGGGCGCGCATGGTCTCGTCCTTCGACCTCGAGAATACCCAGCCCGAATGGGCGCTGTGCTACCGCTTTGACATCGTGCTGCGCGGCAAGAACGCCACCCCCATGGAGAACCATTAAGTGCAAGAGTCTGGGAAGCCTGATGGGATCACGCCATCGCAGACCGTCGGCCCGTTCTTCAAATACGGCCTGACGCCGACCGGCGAGTACGCCTGGAACGACGCGTTCATCAACTCGACGCTGACCCCCGACGTCACGGGCGATCGCATTCGTATCGAAGGCCGGGTGTTCGACGGCGATGGCGTCGCTGTGCCGGATTGCATGCTGGAGATCTGGCAGGCGGACGCGCAGGGCCGCTTTGCCGATCCGCAGGACAAGCGTGCGCTGCCGAATGCGAGCTTCCGCGGCTTTGCCCGTTGCGGCACCGACAAGGACGGCAATTACGCATTCGAGACCGTCAAGCCGGGCGCGGTGCCGAATCCCGACGGCAAGCCGCAGGCGCCGCACATTCTGCTTGCGGTGTTCGGTCGCGGCATGCTGCGGCATCTCTACACCCGCATCTATTTCAGCGACGAGGCCGGCAATGCCGCCGATCCCGTGCTGGCGCTGGTGCCCGCCGATCGGCGCGCCACGATCACCGCCGTGCGGGAGGCCGGCAAGCCCGTGTATCGGCTCGATCTGCGGCTGCAGGGCGACAACGAGACGGTGTTCTTCGACGTGTGAAGGCTTGGCGTGCCGCGGAGGGGCGCTCCTCGGCACGCAGGTCTCATTGAGCGCATCGAAGCCGACCTCGGGTCGCGCCGTGCCGGAACGACTGTCTTTTGGATCTGTGCGTCAGCTCTACTGACTCAAATACCGATAGCTTGACGCCAAATTCCCGTACTTATGCGGGGATCGCGCGATGCAATTCCCGCGCGAAGCAATCCCGTATTTACCGTATCCGGTTAGGGTGGCTGCAGTTTGGACGCCGCCCCGGATTGTTTTCATGAAATTTCGTCTGTCGTTGTCCTCTGCGATCATTGCGTTTGGGATCGTTCTCGCCATCGGCTTCGCCGCCGTGGTCTCGACCAGTCTGTACGCCCTGAAAGAGCTCAAGGTCGGCGGTCCGCTCTACTCGGACATCAAGCTGGGCAACGACCTCATCGCGGACATTCTGCCGCCGCCGGAATATGTCATCGAGGCCTATCTCGAGGCGACCCTCGCCATGCGCGAGCCGGATCAGCTGGCGGCCCACGGCGAACGCCTGGTTCAGCTCCGCAAGGACTATGACGAGCGCAAGGCATTCTGGGTCTCCTCCAGCCTATCGGCCGACCTGAAGACGGCGCTGGTGTCGAAATCCGACGCCGAAGTGCAGAAATTCTGGAAGGCGTCCGACCAGCTCCTGCCGGCGCTCAAGGCCAAGGACGCAGCTGCGTCCGAGCGCATCTACGCGCAGCTCAAGGATGCCTACACCGCACATCGCGCCGTCATCGACAGCATCGTCGAGAGCGCCAACAAGCAGAATTCCGCCATGGAAACGCTGGCCGCGGGGCGCGACAGCTCGATGCTTTGGATCCTCCTCGGAGTCTCCGCCGCCGTCCTCGCTTTCGTTGCCGCGGGCCTGCTCGGCGTCGCCGTCGGCGTGGTGCGCCCGATCGTGCGCATGACGGAGACGATGCAGAAGCTCGCGACCGGCGATCTCACCGCCGACATTCCGTTCGCCCACCGCCAGGACGAGGTCGGCTCGATGGCGGGTGCGCTTCTGGTGTTCAAGCAGGCGGCGGGCGAGAATTCCCGCCTGCGCGAGGAACAATTGCGCCAGGAACAGGAGGCGGCGCTCGCCAAGCGCGGCGCCCTGCATCAGATGGCGGAGACCGTCGAGCGCGAGACCGGCCGTTCGGTCGACACCGCGAGCGCGGCGAGCCATGGCGTGGAGCGGGCTGCGTCCAGCCTGTCAGAGATCGCAAGTTCGCTCTCCGCGCAGTCGCAGGCCGTCGCGGCGGCCTCCACCCAGGCCCTCGGCAGCTCGCAGACCGTCTCGGCCGCGGCCGAAGAGCTCAGCGCCTCGATCCGCGAGATCGCAAGCCAGGTCGCGCGGACCAGCACGGTGACGAAATCGGCGGTCGCCGGCCGCGAGCAGGCGCGCTCGACCATCCAGGCGCTGGCCGGATCGGTGAAGAAGATCGCCGAGGTCTCCGACCTGATCGGCGGCATCGCGGGCCAGACCAACCTCCTGGCACTCAACGCGACGATCGAGGCGGCGCGCGCCGGCGAGGCCGGTCGTGGCTTCGCCGTGGTCGCCGCCGAGGTGAAGTCCCTGTCGGACCAGACCGCCAAATCCACCGAGGAGATCGCGCGGCTGATTGCCGAGATCCAGGCCTCGACGCAGGCCGCGGTCGATGCCGTCGAGACGATGGGAGGGCACATCGTCGAGATCGACGGCGTCGCCACCTCTGTTGCCGCCGCGATGGAAGAGCAGGACGCCGCGACGCGGGAGATCACGCGCTCGATTTCCGAATCGGCGTCGGCCGCCAAGGAGGTCTCGGCCAAGATCGGAAATGTCAGCCGCGACGCCGCTTCCGTGAACGAGCGCGCCGAGGAGGTCAGGCGGGCGATCGCCGGCATGGCGGCCAATCTCGAACAGCTCCGGTCGGTCGTGGTCAGGACCGTGCGCGAATCGACCGCCGCGGCTTGAGCCGGGCGCGATGCCTGCCGCTGGTGCCGGCGGTTGTGATCGTGCAGTATGGAGCGGCACGGGGGCATCGTGGTTATGACACCTCCACAATTGCCTGACATCATTGAGCCGGCTCGGCTGACGGCCGCGCTACGCCGGGGCGGCGTGCTGGATGCCGGCGCGGTGCGCGAGGTAAAGGTGCTGCACCAGCGCGACACCGTCGTGTCCCATATCGTCCGGCTTGGCCTGCGCTATGTCGGCGAATCCACGGGTGCCCCGCAATCGCTGATCCTGAAGACCGCGAATTCCGCGTTCGCCGAGAAGCTTGCCAATGGCGGCCGGCGCGAGGTGGAGTACTACACGCAGCTGGTGCCGAATATGCCGCCGGGACTCGTGCCACTCTGCTTCGACGGACATTTCGACGAGGACAGTCTCGCCTGGCATCTTCTGCTCGAGGACCTCACCGACAGCCACGACGTCGCGGCGGCCTGGCCGCTGCCGCCATCGCGCGAGCAGACGATCGCCATCATCACCACGCTCGCACGTTGGCATGCAGCCTGGTGGGACCATCCGGGCCTCGGCGACACCGTCGGCACCTTCGCGAGCCCCGAGGACAGTGCGGAGCGCATCGAGACCTTCGCGGGCCATTACGACCGCTTTGCAGATTCTCTCGGTGACCGCCTCAGTGAGGAACGGCGTATCCTCTATCGCCGCCTGATCGATCAGTCGGACCGGCTGTCCCAGCGCTACCACTCGCGCCGTCACCTCAGCATCACCCATGGCGATGCCCATGTCTGGAATTTCCTGCTGCCGCGCTCAGGCGTTGCCGATACCGCGCGCATCTTCGATTTCGACCTGTGGAGCATCAACGTTCCAAGCCACGACCTCGCCTATATGATGGCGATGCATTGGTATCCGGAGCGCCGGCAAGCGCTGGAACGCGCGCTGCTCAACCTCTATCACGACACGCTGATCGACAGCGGCATCACGGGCTACACGCGCGGCGCGCTCGATCGCGACTACCGCTGGGCGGTGCTCTGGCAGATCACGCGGCCGGTCTGGCAGTGGAGCTTCAACATCCCGCCGGTGATCTGGTGGAATAATCTGGAGCGGATATTCGCGGCGGTGGATGATCTGGGCTGCGAGGAGTTGCTAGGGTGATCTCTCGTGCCCCGGACGCAGCGCAGCACTCCCGGCGATGCGAAGCATCGTCCGGTGTGATGCGCTGCTGAGCCGGGCCCAGATCCGACAGCAGAATGGTCCCGGTTCTGCGGCGCATCGCTCCGCGCTGTACCGCGCCCGGGACACGAGATCGCGTGAAACTGTGCCTACTCTATCACCGCATGTTCCGGCCCGGCCGCCTGCTTGCGCAGCGTGGCCTTGGTCGATCCGATCAGCAGAGCGAGCGGGATGGTGCAGAGGATGAAAAGCATCACCAGCTGGTAGTCATGCGCGAAGGCGATGATCTGCGCCTGCACGCTGACCATCCGGTCCGCCATGGCGCGGCCGGCGTCGGTGGACAGATTGATCAGGCCACGGACGTCGGGCATCTGCAGCGCGTGGTTGAACGGGTTGATGTGCTCCGACAGGATTGCGTAGGTCCGCCGCGTTCCCTGCGTCAGCTGCGCGATGACGACGGAGATGCCGACCGAGCTCGCGACGTTGCGCATCAGGGTCAGCATCGCGGTGCCGTCGGTGCGCAGCTCGTTCGAGAGCGTCAGGAACGCCACGGTCGAGAGCGGCACGAAGACGAGGCCGAAGCCAAAACCCTGGATGACGCTGACGGTGACGATCTCCGGCACCTGGGTCAGGTCGGTCCAGCCCGTCATCTGGTACAGCGAGCCCGCGGTCAGCGTCAGGCCGGAGATGATCAGCGTGCGCGCCTCGAAATAGCGCATCATGCGGCCGACCAGCATCATGGCGAAGAAGGTGCCGAAGCCGCGGCTCGCCAGCAAGAGGCCGGCGGTGATGATGGGATAGCCGATCACGTTCTGCATGTAGGGCGAGGCCAGCGCCATGGTCGAGAACAGCACGAGCCCCATCACGACCATGAACATGCAGCCGGTGACGAAGTTGCGATCCCGGAACAGCGCGAAGCGGATGAACGGTGTCGAGGTCGTGAAGGAGTGCGCCAGGAAGAAGTAGAAGGCGACGGCCGAGACGATGAACTCCGCGAGGATCTCATTGGATTCCAGCCAGCCTAATTGCTCGCCGCGGTCGAGCGCGAGCTGCAGCGCGCCGATCGCAACCGCCAGCGCGGCGAAGCCGAACCAGTCGAATCTGAGGCTGAAATCCTTCCGGGTCTCGTCCATGAACACGATCAGGCCGAGCACCGTGATGAAGCCGAACGGCAAATTGACGAAGAACACCCAGTGCCAGGAATAGGTCTCGGTCAGCCAGGCGCCGAGCGAGGGGCCCATGATCGGACCCATCATCACGCCCATGCCCCAGATCGACATCGCCTTGGCGCGCTCCTGAAGCGTGTAATAGTCGAGCATCACCGATTGCGACAGCGGCACCAGCGCCGCGCCGAACACGCCCTGCAGCAGGCGGAACAGCACCATCTGGTTGATGTCCTGCGCGAGGCCGCACAGCACCGAGGCCATGGTAAAGCCGGCCGAGCAGATGATGAAGATGCGCTTGCGGCCGAAGCGGTTGGCGATCCAGCCCACCGGCGCCGTCATGATCGCGGCGGCGACGATGTAGGAGGTCAGCACCCAGTTGATCTGGTCCTGCGAGGCCGACAGCGTGCCCTGCATGTAGGGCAGGGCGACGTTGGCGATGGTGGTGTCCAGCGCCTGCATGATGGTCGCGGTCATGGCGCAGATCGTCACCATGTTCCGGCGCAGGCCGGGGACCATCAGATGGGCATTGGGACCGGACATCCGATCAGTCCTTGTCAGTCTTTATCTTGATCTTGGCTCGCGGTCGCCGACAGGCCGAGCAGGCCCGCGAGCGAGCGCTGATGGCCGGTGTCGATGGTGGCGTACACGCTCATGCCGGCCTTCAGCTTCCGCACGTATTTGTCGGTCTCGTCGAAATAGATGCGGATCGGCACGCGCTGGACGACCTTGACGAAATTGCCGGTGGCGTTCTGCGGCGGCAGGATCGCGAATTGCGCGCCGGTGCCGGGCGAGAGCGAGCCGATCTTGCCCTTGAAGACATGGTTCGGGAACGCGTCGACCTCGAGCGTGACGGGCTGTCCCTCGGTGACGTGCGTGAGGTCGCTCTCCTTCGGATTGGCGTCGACCCAGGGATGGGCGACGTCGATGATCGAGAAGACGGGCGTGCCCGCGGTGACGAAACGGCCGAGCTGAATCTGCTCGACCTGCGTCGCCACGCCGTCCATCGGCGCGCGCAGCACGGTGTGGTCGAGATTGCGCTGGGCATCGTCCAGCTTGGCTTTCGCCTGAGCGTAGGGCGGGAATTGCTCCAGCGGCAATTCCGCGTCGCCGAGCAGCTGCGTCTTGGCGTTGGAGAGTTGCTGCTTGATGTATTGCGCCTGCGCGCCGGCGGTCACCAGCGCATTCGAGGCGTTGTCGAGATCGAGCTGCGAGCCGTAATTGTTCTTCACCAGCGCCTGCTTGCGCTCGACATCGCGCTTCTTCAGATCCATGCCCTGCTGGGCGAGATCCAGCATGTCGCCATAGATCTTGATGTTGGCGACGAGGTTGTCATAGGTCGTGCGCGCTTGGGCGAGCTGCGCCTTGGCTTCGTCCACCGCGTGGCGAAACGGAACGGGGTCGATCTCGAACAGCTCGTCGCCGTGCTTGACCGACTGGCCTTCCTTCACGACCACCTTCAGGATCTTGCCGGAGATATCGGGCGTCACCAGCACCTTCTGGGCGCCGACATAGGCGTCATCGGTGCCGACATAGCGGCCGCCATGCAGGTAGAAGGTGAGGCCGCCGATGGCGGCGGCTACAGGCAGCACGACCAGCAGCAGGAAGCGGCGATAGCGGCGCAGGCCTGCGACCAGGCGGCGGCGCGGATCGGTGCCGGCCTTCTTGGTCGGCTTGCCGCTGTCGGTCTTCTGTTCGGGCTGGAATTTGAGGACCTGGTCAGCCATAGCGCTGCTCCTTACGTGCTTGCTCCGCGCCCGACGTCTGGATCGCGTTGCGCACGTTTTCCTTGATGGTTTCGAGCTGGGTCAGGAGACGGTGGGCGTCGGCCGGGCTGATGCCGTCGAGCGCGTTCGCGGTGAGCTCCGACTTCAGGCCGCTCATCCGGCCGAGCAGCTGCCGGCCGGCCTTCTTGAGGTGCAGGCGCTTGACGCGCCGGTCCGAGGCATCGTTGCGCCGCTCGATCCAGTCATTGTCGCAGAGCTTGTCGATCAGGCGGGTCAGCGTGATCGGCTGCATCTCGAGCAGCTCGGCGAGCTCCGACTGCTTCATGCCTTCGCTGCGCTCGACCTTGGCCAGCACGGCCCATTGCGCGCGCGTGATGCCGAAGCGCGAGGCTTCCTTGTCGGCATAGACGCGCAACAGGCGGTAGAGCTCACCTAGCGTAAACAGGAAATTCTGGTCCACGGACCCGCGGCTCATGAGCTTGGTCTCCAATAAGCTTGGAATATAATAAGCAAGCTTATGATTGTTGCACGGTGGCTTACCGGGTGGCTGTCCCGCCATGAGAGCATGGCTGACAGCCGCCGCGCCCGTCGCGCTTTGGGTTCCATCGGCGAAATGCTAGAAGCTGTGTCGCATGACCCCCGCGAAGACGGCCTTTCCCGCGCCAGACCACGATCACGGCCGCTGCACCGCGGATGCGCTGGCGCATGCCGAGGAGGTCTGCGAGCAGCGCGCGCAGAAATTCACGCCGATCCGGCGCCAGGTGCTGGGCGCCTTGCTCTCCAGCCACCGTCCGCTCGGCGCCTATGAGGTGATCGACGAATTGGCCAAGTCGATGCCGCGGCCGGCGCCGATCACGGTCTACCGGGCGCTCGATTTCCTGATGGCCAACGGCCTCGTGCACCGCATCGAAAGCCGCAACGCCTACCTCGCCTGCGCCGCGCACGACCATGACGCGACCTCGGCGGTGGCGTTCCTGATCTGCGAGCGCTGCGGCCTGGTCGGCGAGATTCCCTCGGCGTCCTTCGCCGGCGATCTCAATGCCGCGGCGCGCAGCTCGGGCTTTGCTCCCAAATTGTCCGTGGTGGAGATCACGGGCGTCTGCACCCATTGTCAGAAAGCTGCTTGAAGCAACAACGGCGCAAAGCCGGATTTCCAGGAAGACATGTCCGCAACCCAAGCCAACCTATCCGCTGCACGCCCCCTCAGTGCCGGCGCCATTGCCCTGATGCTCATGCTGTGCCTGACCTGGGGGTTCAACCAGATCGCGGTGAAGCTGGTGCTGCCGGACATCCCGCCGATGCTCCAGGCCACGATCCGCTCGGCGGGCGCGCTGCCGGTGCTGTTCATCATCGGCACGCTTCGCGGCGTCAAATTCTTCGAGAACGACCGCACGTGGAAGCCGGGCCTGGTCGCCGGGCTGATGTTCGGCATCGAATTCGTGCTGATCTTCCAGGGCCTGCGCCTCACCTCGGCCTCGCGCGCGGTGGTGTTCCTCTACACCGCGCCGTTCTTCGTCGCGCTCGGCTCCTATCAGGTGCTCGGCGAGCGGCTCGGCGCCTCGCAATGGCTGGGCCTTGCCATCAGCTTTGCCGGCGTCGCGCTCGCAATCGGCGTGCCGCAGCCCAATGTCGATTCACATGTGCTGCTGGGCGACCTCATGATCGTCGGTGGTGCCGCGCTGTGGGCGGCGACGACGCTGGTGGCCAAGGGCACGCGGTTGCGGTTCGCTGCGCCGGAGAAGGCGCTGGGCTATCAGGTCGCCACCTCGATCCCCATCCTGGGGCTGGCGGCCTGGCTGTTCGGCGAGACCATCACCCACACCCCGGCGCCGCTCTCGCTCGGCCTGATGGCGTTCCAGGCGATCTGGGTGGTTGGAACCACGTTCACGCTTTGGTTCGCTCTGGTGAAGGCCTATTCGGCCAGCAAATTGTCGGCTTTTACCTTCATCACCCCTTTGTTTGGCGTGGTGGGTAGCTATTTCATCATGCACGACACCCTAAGCTTGGCGTTCGGGGCGGCTGCTGTCCTTGTAATTGCTGGGCTTTTTCTGGTTAACCGTCCGAGCCAAACGGCTGCGGCGCCAGCTGATGCATTGCTGAACGTCACCAAAACCTGATATTTGGACCCCATGAACAAGCCCGAAACCACCATCGATTCCGATCTCGCGGGACCCGCACCGCGCCATCGTACCACCCAGGTCAAGGTCGGCGACGTCGCCGTCGGCGGCGGTGCGCCGATCGTCGTGCAGTCGATGACCAACACCGACACCGCCGACATCGACGGTACCATTGCCCAGGTCGCAGCGCTCGCGCGCGCCGGCTCCGAAATGGTCCGCATCACCGTGGACCGCGAGGAAGCTGCGGCCGCCGTTCCGCACATTCGCGACGGCCTCGCCAAGCGCGGGATCACGACGCCGCTGATCGGCGACTTCCACTATATCGGCCACAAGCTGCTCGCGGCCTATCCGGCCTGCGCCGAGGCGCTCGCCAAGTACCGCATCAATCCCGGCAATGTCGGCTTCAAGGACAAGCGCGACACCCAGTTCGCCGACATCATCGAGATCGCGAACAAGAACGGCAAGCCGGTCCGCATCGGCGCCAATTGGGGCTCGCTCGACCAGGAGCTCCTGACCAAGCTGATGGACGAGAATGCCGCCTCCGCCAATCCGCGCGACGTGCGCGCGGTGACGCGCGAGGCCATGGTGCAGTCCGCGCTGCTCTCGGCCGCGCGCGCCGAAGAGCTCGGCATGCCCAAGAACCGCATCATCCTCTCCGCAAAGGTCTCGGCGGTGCAGGATCTGATCGCGGTCTATCAGGACCTCGCCAGCCGTTCCGATTACGCCATCCATCTCGGCCTCACCGAAGCCGGCATGGGCTCGAAGGGCATCGTGGCGTCCTCGGCCGCGCTCGGCATCCTCTTGCAGCAGGGCATCGGCGACACCATCCGCATCTCGCTGACGCCGGAGCCCGGCGGCGACCGCACCCGTGAAGTGCAGGTCGGCCAGGAGCTCTTGCAGACCATGGGCTTCCGCACCTTCGTGCCGCTGGTCGCGGCATGCCCCGGCTGCGGCCGCACCACCTCGACCACGTTCCAGGAGCTGGCCCGCTCGATCCAGGATTTCATCCGCGACGAGATGCCGGCGTGGAAGACGAAATATCCCGGCGTGGAAGAGCTCAACGTCGCGGTGATGGGCTGCATCGTCAACGGCCCCGGCGAATCCAAGCACGCCAATATCGGCATCTCCCTGCCGGGCACCGGCGAAGCCCCGGCCGCGCCCGTGTTCGTCGACGGCAAGAAGTTCCGCACGCTGCGCGGCCCCACCATCTCCGCCGACTTCAAGGCGCTGGTGATCGACTATATCGACCAGCGCTACGGCCAGGGCGCCAAGGTGCCGGTGACCGCGGCGGAGTAGGCGCCTCCTCAACATTGGATCGTAGGGCGGGTTCGCGCAGCGTAACCCGCCTTATTTTTTTTGCGGACGCGAAGTGGCGGGTTACGCTTCGCGAACCCGCGCTACGTTGCTACCATGGCTCCCAATCAACAATGATCGGGAGACACGCCATGAGCTCACTCGCCGGCAAGCAGGGTCCGCGCTATCGCCACACGGCCGAGGACGGCGCGCCTTACGAGACCATCGCGGTCGAAAAGCTCACGCCCATCATCGGCGCGGAGATCTCCGGGATCGACATCGGCTCGCTGGTTGATGGCGACGCGCGCTCCAACCGGCAGATGGACGAGATCCACCGCGCGCTTGCCGAAAACCTCGTCATCTTCTTCCGCGACCAGCACATCACGCCGCAGCAGCACCTCGCCTTCGGCCGCAAATTCGGCGAGCTGCATTTTCACCCCGCAGCGCCGCATGAGGACGAAGACCCCGCCCTGATGAAGATCTACGCCGACAAGAACTCGCCGCGCGCCAATGGCGAGGGCTGGCATTCCGACGTGTCCTGCGATCTCGAGCCGCCGATGGGCTCGATCCTCTACATCAAGCAATGCCCGCCGCGCGGCGGCGACACGCTGTTCGCCAACATGTATGCGGCTTACGAAGCCTTGTCGGACCGCATGAAGGCCTATCTCGACGGCCTCACCGCGCTGCACGACGGCGAGCCGATCTACCGTGGGCTCTATGCGAATTATGGCGTTGCCGATCGTCCCTCCTATCCGCAAGCCGAGCATCCCGTGGTGCGAACCCATCCGGTCACGGGCAAGAAGGCGCTCTACGTCAACCGCGGCTTCACCCGCCACATCAACGGCATCCCGCGCGATGAGAGCGATGCGATGCTGGCTTATCTCTACCAGCACGCCGAGAACCCGCTGTTCCAGTGCCGCTTCCGCTGGACCGAGAACGCGATCGCGTTCTGGGACAACCGCTGCACCCAGCATCGCGCGATGTGGGACTACTGGCCGCACACGCGCTCCGGCACGCGCGTGACGGTGAAGGGCGAGCGGCCGGTCTAGGGCTGCTTGTGCCCCACGCAGCGCAGCGCTGCTTCAGCCTCATTTCACGCCGCGCCGCGTCGGGGGACAAGTGCTTCGTTCTTGCGTTGACGTCCTCCTGCTCCCGCGCCAATCTTCCCAAAAAACACATCGGGAGGCTTCTTCATGCTTCGCGCAGAGGACAATAAATTCCTGACCGAGGCCGGCCCCGGAACCGGCATGGGGGAATTGCTGCGCCGCTTCTGGATTCCCGTCCTGCTCTCGGAAGAACTTTCCGAGCCCGACGGCGATCCGAAGAAGATCGTCGTGCTCGGCGAGGAGCTGCTCGCCTTCCGCGATACGCGCGGCGTCGTCGGAATCATCGACCAATACTGCCCGCATCGCGGCGCCAATCTCTGGCTGGGGCGCAATGAGGAGTGCGGCATCCGCTGCGTCTATCATGGCTGGAAGTTCGACACCGACGGGCGCTGTGTGGACATGCCGACCTCCTATCCCGATCTCAATGCCAAGGACCTGATCCGCATCAAGTCCTACCCGGTGCGCGAATGGGGCGAGATGATCTGGGCCTATATGGGGCCGCTCGAAGCCATGCCTGAGCTGCCTGATCTCGAAATGGCGCTGTTGCCGGAATCACACCGCTACGTCAGCAAGAAATGGCAGGACTGCAACTGGGTGCAGGCGCTGGAGGGTTCGATCGACACCGCGCATTTCACCTTCGCCCATCTCTCCTTCGACAAGCAGGAGAACGAGATCCTGGACATCAAGAAGCATTTTGTGAATCCCATCGCGCGAATGTCGAGCGATCACATGCGCTGGATCGCGGAGGACCCGCGCCCCGTCATCAAGGTCGCTCCGCACGAGGCCGGGCTGACGATCGCCGGCGGCCGGCTCACCGGTGGCGACAACATCTACTGGCGCATCGCGCAGTTCCTGATGCCGTTCCATGCCTATGCCCCGAGCGCGATGCCGGGCGAGAATATTTTTGGCCAGACCTTCGTGCCCGTCACCGATACCAATTGCTGGATCTACACCTATGTGTGGAATCCGGAACGACCGCTCTCGCAAGCCGAGCGCGACGCCTATGACCACGGCAACGGCGTCATCGCGGAGGTCGACGACAATTACGTGCCGCTGCGCCACAAGGGTAACGACTACCTGATCGACCGCAAGCTGCAGAAGACCCGCAGCTACACCGGCATCAAGGGCGTCTCCGAGCAGGATGCCGCCGTGCAGGACAGCCAGGGCCCGATCGCCGACCGCACCCGCGAGCATCTCGGACCGACCGATCTCGGCATCATGCATTTCCGCAAAGTCGTGATGGATCTGGCCCGCGCGCTCCAGCAGGGTGAGCCGCCGCCGCAGGCCGCGCATCAGGATCGCTATGCGGTGCGCTCCGGGGCCTGCGTCACCAGCAAGTCCAAGGATCTGCCCGCCGTGATGCTGGAACGTTTTGGCGATGTCGCGGGCTTCGTCGGCCGACCCAGGACCGCAGCGGCGGAGTAACGCGTGGGGCAATCGCGCAGCATCATCGCCGGACTGGTCGCCGCGATCCTGTTGTCATGGCTTGCGCCTGTTGGCCGCAGCGAGGCCGCGGCCGCGCGAAAGGCCGCCAAGGCCACGCTGAAGCAGCCGCAATCATCGGCCAAATGCGAGATGCCGAAGTTCCGGATCGTCGTCGATGTCGGGCACACCCCGGACTCCTACGGCGCACTCAGCGCGCGCAACGATCCGGAGTTCGGCTTCAACCTCGTTCTCGCGCGCCTCGTCACGGCGAAGCTGAAGGCTGAGGGTTTTGCGGCAACCCGCCTGCTCGTCACCGACGGCAAGGCGCGGCCGAGCCTGTTCAAGCGGGTCAGTGCCGCAAATGACGGCCGGGCCGATCTCTTCCTGTCGATCCATCACGATTCGGTCCCGGACAAATTGCTCGAGACCTGGGAATTCGACGGCGCGAAGAGCTATTTCAGCGATCGCTTTTCGGGCCACTCGCTGTTCGTGTCGCAGCAGAATTCGCATTTCGCCACCAGCCTGAAACTGGCCCGGATGATCGGCAGGCAGTTGAAGGAACAGGGCCTGCATTATGCCAGCCAATATACCTTGCCGCTGATGGGCCGTTACCGGCGCCAGCTGCTCGACAAGGATGTCGGCGTCTACCGCTATGACGGGCTCGTCGTTCTCTCACGGACCAGCAGCGCCGCGGTGCTGCTCGAAGCCGGCTCCATCATCAACCGCGACGAGGAGATGGCGATGAACTCGGCGGAGCGGCATGAGGTGGTCGCGGGCGCCGTTGCGGCTGCGATGAGGGAGTTCTGCGAGAGGCGGTAGCTCACGACGCTAAAGCGGCACGTCCCGATACTCCCGGTTCGCCAGGCCCGCCTCCTCCAGATCCAGGTCGCGCTCGATCCGTCGCCGTGTCTCGTCGGTGATCTGGCCGTCGCGCAGCAGGTTGTGAATGAATTTGCGCTCGGCGGCGATCAGGTCGCGGGTCAGCGCGGTGCCGGCGGCGGAAACGTCATGGCGGGTGGGATCGAGCGACTCCGGCAGTTGGTTGGCGCGAATCTCGTGACGTGCACGCAGAAGCCGCATGACCTCGTCCGAGACGTCCTTCGCCTCGGTCATTGCGTCAAGCGACTTCAGCGCGGCGTCGAGCGCCTGGCGCCGTGCCGCGATCTCGGCCTCGTGCTCGGCGACATGCTCGTCGCGGCCGGCCTGCGCGACACCGAGCCAGCGCACCACCGGCGGCAAGGTGAGGCCGACGCCGATCAGCGTGACGAAGATGACGCCGAAGGCCACGAACAGGATCAGGTCGCGATACGGGAAGGCTTCGCCGCCAGGCAGCGTGAACGGCAGCGCCAGCGCGGCCGCGAGCGACACCGCGCCGCGCACGCCGGTGAAGGCGAGCACGAAAGGCCACTGCCATGGCGGCGACGGATCGCGCTCGCGCAGCGACTTGCTGAGCATTCGCGGCAGATAGGTTGCAGGATAGAGCCAGGCGAAGCGCGCCGTCACGACGATCACCAGCACCACGGCGGTCGCGATCAGGATGTCGTCGAGCGGGAACGCCTTCGATTTCTCGTAGAGCGCGCGCATCTGAAAGCCGGTGAGCAGGAACAGCACGCCCTCGATCAGGTAGATCACGAGATCCCAGAAGAAGATGCCTTGCAGGCGCGTCGCCGACGAGATCAGCAGCGGGCCGTTCCAGCTGACATAGAGACCGCAGGCGACCGTCGCGATCACGCCGGAGCCGCCGACATGCTCGGGCAGCCAATAGGAGACGTAGGGCGTGATCAGCGACAGCGTCAGCTCGACCTGCGGATCTCCGGACCATTTGCGGAAGCGGAGGGAGAGCCAACCGACGCCGATGCCGAAGGCGATCTCGCTGGCGACGATGAGGAGGAATTCTCCGGCCGCCAGCGGCAGCGAGAAATGCCCGACCATGATCGCGGCCAGCGCGAAGCGGTAGAGGATCAGCGCCGTGGCATCGTTGGCGAGCCCTTCGCCTTCGAGGATGACCACGAGCCGCCGCGGCAAGTTGAGCCGGCGCGCGATCGCGAGCGGCGCCACCACGTCGGGCGGCGCGACGATGGCGCCCAGCAGGAAGCCGATGGTCCAGGGCAGGCCGATCACGTAGTGGGTCGCGGCCGCCACCATCGCCGCGGTGAAGATCACCGCGCCGACCGCGAGCAGTACGATCGGACGCAAATTCTTCCTGAACTCGCGCCAGCTCATGGCGACGCTCGCCGAGTAGATCAGCGGCGGCAGCACCATCAGCAGCACCAGCTCCGGCGGCAATTCCACCGAGGGCATGCCCGGAACGAAAGCGAGGCCGACGCCGGCCAGCATCAGCAGGATCGCGGGCGCGATGTTGAAGCGGCGCGCGGCGAGTGCGGTGCCCGCCAGCACGGCGAGCAGGATGAGAAAGGTCTGAAATTTCGCTTCCATAGTGGCCTGTCTTGACCCGGAAGCGACTGCTGCGTCAATGCGCGGCTTACGCCAGCCGCTCGGCCACCATGCGCCCGATCCGCGCGAACACGGCTTCGATCTGCGCCGCATTCGGCGTGCCACCCTGGGTATAGGCCGTGATCAGGATCGGCGTGTCGGGTTTGGGCCAGACGACCGCGATATCACCCGATGCATCCTTGCCGTTGTTGCCGGTCTTGTCGCCGATGGTCCAGCTTGCGGGCAGGCCGCCGCGCAGCCGGTTCGCGCCGGTCTTGCAGTTCACCATCCAATCCGTAAGCAGGGCGCGCGAGGCCGGCGACAGGGCTTCACCCACCACCAGGCGCCGCAAATTGCCCGCCATCGCTGCCGGCGTCGTGGTGTCCTGGGGATTGCCCGGCGGTGAGCGGTTGAGCTCGGGCTCATTATGATCGAGCCGCGAGGTGCTATCGCCGATCGAACGCCAGAATGCCGTGAGGGCAGCCGGCCCCCCGATCCGTGCCAGCAGCAGATTGGCGCAGGTATTGTCGCTGAGCTCGACGATCGCCTTGCACATCTCGGTCACGGACATCGTGCCGGCCGCGAGATTTTGCTTGGCGACCGGTGCATAGTCCAGCAGATCGGCCTTGCCGTAGGGTATCATGGCCGCCAGCTGCTCCTCACCGCGATCGACCCGTGCCAGCACGCAGGCCGCGAGCGAGGCCTTGAACGTCGAGCACATCACGAAGCGCTCATCAGCGCGCCAGGCGAGCTTCCTGCCGGTTGCAAGGTTCTCGGCATGGACCCCGATCCGCCCGCCGCTCTCGCGCTCATAGGATTCGAGCTCGGGCGGCGCCTCGGCTGCGAATGCGGGCGATGCGGCCATCCAGACGAGCGAGGCGAGCAGGGAACGGCGGTCGAGATGCATGGGGGGCTTTCAGGGAAGAGGAGACGGAAGAAATAGCGCACGCTTCATCCGCGCCGTCATAGCGAGCGCAGCGAAGCAATCCAGAGTCTGTCCGTGGAGGGATTCCGGATTGCTTCGTCGCAAGAGCTCCTCGCAATGACGGGGCGAGAGACTTACGCGTCGCGGAGATTGGAGGGTGAGCGCGGCAGATATTGGGCAGCGGACGATCAGGCCCCGTCACTCCCTCAAATCATAGCGATACGATTTCGATACGATCTGCCAGCCGTCGGCGAGCTTCATCGCCACCAGATAGTCGGTGAAGAAGCGCGGCGGCAATTGGCACCGGACCTTGATGAAGGCGGTCTTCTCGTCGGAACGGTCGATGGTGACGATGAAGTCCTCGCGCGGCTTGCCTTCGGCCTTGCCGGAGGGGCGCTTGCGCACACGGTCGAGCCAGTCGGGCACGGTCAGCACCTGCAGCTCACCCTTCTCGACCCAGCGCAAATCCGCCGAGGGATGGAAGATGGCGCCGAGCTTTTCGGCGTCGCCCTCGTAAAGGCCGTCAAAATAGCATTGCACGACGGCTTCGACGCTCGAGCGGTTCTGGTTCATGGGTCATCCTTTTGCATGATGGCTTGCGGCGAACTTAGTCGTAGACATCAAAATGCGCTATGGGTGTGTCAGCCATTTGCGTGAGGCGTCGCCATGACCGGATCAGAAAATTCGAACGCTCGTATCCTGATCGGCGAATGCTGCTGCCGCACCGTGCGCTTCGAGGTCGCCGACGCATTCTCCTATGCGATGAACTGCCATTGTTCGAATTGCCGTCGCACCACCGGCTCCGCCTTCAAGCCGTTCGCCGGCATCGCGCAGGACAAGCTCCGCATCGTCCGGGGCGACGACCAGCGGCTGATTTTCGGCGACGACACCACCCACGACGCGCATTGTGCGCGATGCGGATCGCTGCTTTATTCCCGGGTGCGAGATGGACAATGGGTCCATGTCGCCATGGGAACCCTGGTCGATACCCCCTCGATCCGGCCGAGCGCCCATATTTTCGTGGCCTCGAAGGCGTCCTGGCACGACATTACGGACAATCTGCCGCAATATCGGGGGCATATCGGCGATGGCTAGGGGAATTTGGTCCGCACGCCGGCTTGGCCGCGAACCGCGACCGGACTGGCGCGACAAACAGAGGGGGACTTTCGGGCTGTCGCCGGTGCTGTCTTCGTGACCTCCATCACAAGCGCCGCCGCCAGATCCTGCTAAAGCGGTCCCAAAGGGGCTCGAAACGTCCCGAACTTCGGAAGTTGTGTCATGCGCAATCTGCTCAGACTCTGCCCGCTTCTCCTCGCCGCAGCGCTGCTGTTCGGCGCAGAGCCCGCGTTCGCGGGCAACCGCGTCGCGCTGGTGCTTGCCAACTCGGCTTATCGGCACGCGCCGTCGCTCACCAACCCCGTCAACGACGGTGCGGTGATGGCCAAGACGCTGAAAGAGGCCGGTTTCGACACCGTCGATTACCGACACGATCTGTCGGCCCAGGAGACGCGGCGCGTGCTGCGCGATTTCGCCGACGCGACCCGCAATGCCGACATTGCCGTGGTTTACTATGCCGGTCACGGTATCGAGGTCGAGGGTTCCAATTACCTGATCCCTGTCGACGCCAAGCTCGAGCGCGACACCGACGTCTATGACGAGGCGCTCTCGCTCGATCGCGTGCTGGTTGCCGTCGAACCGGCAAAACAGCTTCGTCTGGTGATCCTGGATGCCTGCCGCGACAATCCGTTCGGCAAGACGATGAAACGTACGGTGGCCTCGCGCGGCATCGGCCGTGGCCTCGCCCAGGTCGAGCCGACCAGCCCCAACACGCTGATCGCCTATTCGGCGAAAGCCGGCTTCACCGCCCAGGACGGTGACGGTGCCAACAGCCCCTTCACGGTTGCACTGTCGAAATATCTGACGACGCCGGGCCTCGACGTTCGCCGCGCCTTCGGCTTCGTGCGCGACGAGGTGCTCAAGTCGACCGGTAACAAGCAGGAGCCGTTCGTCTACGGCTCGCTCGGCGGCGACGACGTGCCGCTGGTTCCGGTCAAGGTCGCGGCGGCCGCACCCGTGGCGCCCGTGGCGAACCCGCAGGCCGATATCCGCCGCGACTATGAGCTCGCGCTCCAGGTCGGCAACAAGGCGGCATGGGACGCCTTCCTCGCCCAGCACCCCGATGGTTTCTATGCGAACCTCGCCAAGCTCCAGGTCGAAAAGATCGGCGCCGAGCAGGCCCACGCAGCGGCGATCGCAAAGGCGAAGCAGGCCGAGGCCGAGCGGGATCGTCTCGCCGCCCTCGGCGCCCAGAAGGATGCGCAGGCCAGAGCCGCAGCCGATGCCAAGGCCGCCGAGCAGGCGCAGCTTGCCGCGCAGAAGACGAAGGAGCAGGCACAGCAGCAGGCTGCTGCCGCCGAGCAGCAGCGCGTCAATCTCGCCGCTGCGGCCCCGAGCGCGGCGCCGGCCAGCACGGCGAGCCCCGCCGGCACCAACGTCGCGTCGCTGACGCCGGCGACTGCGCCGGCCGATCTCAGCCGCTCGGTGCAGACCGAGCTCGGCCGCGTCGGCTGCTTCTCGGGCGCAGCCGACGGCAACTGGAGTACGTCCTCGCAGCGCTCACTGTCGCAGTTCAACCGCTACGCCGGCACCAAGCTCGACGTGAAGGTTGCGAGCACCGACGCGCTCGACGCCGTCAAGGCCAAGCCGTCGCGCGTCTGTCCGCTGGTTTGCGAGCATGGCTTCAAGGCCGACGGCGACAAGTGCAGCAAGATCGTCTGCCGCGAGGGCTATGCGGTCAACGACGACAATGAGTGCGAAAAGCAGCGTGCGGCCAAGCCGGCCAAACCCGCGACGGCCAAGCGCGACGACGGCGATGAGCGTCCTGCGCGGCAGCGTCGTCAGGCCGGCGGTGCGGCGGCCGGGGCCGCGGGTGGTTATGGTGCTGCGGCCGGCATTGCCGCTGCCGCTGGCGCCAGCCGTGCCTCGGGCGGCGGGCAGATGTTCTGCAACAGCACCGGCTGCCGTCCCGTCAGCCGCGGCTGCCATCTCGAATATCGCGGCGGTGGCGGCCCCTCCAATGACGCCAATGCCGAGGTCTGCAACTGACAATTCTGATCGTCCCGGCAACGCCGGGACGATCAGTTCGAAATCGCGCTCGCCGCGATATTCACGGTCAGGGCCAGCAGGGCCGTGTTGTAGATGAATGACACGATCCCATGCGCGGTGGCCGTGCGGCGGATGGTCTTGTCGGTGATGCCGACGTCGGAGACCTGCGCGGTCATGCCGATCACGAACGAGAAATAGACGAAGTCCCAATAGTCGGCGTGGTCTTCCTTGTCGCCGCTCGGGAATTGCAGGCCGCCGGGCTTGGCGCCGCGGTAATAATCATGCGCGTAATGCAGCGCGAACGTCGTGTGCACGGCGGCCCATGACAGCGCGATGGTGGCAATCGCGATCGTGAGCTCCCACACGCCGCGATGCGGCGTGCCGAGCTCGGAGACGATCGCGGCGATGCTGGCGAATGCGCCTGTGGCCGTCACCAGCAGGATCAGGAAGCGGCCGTCGTCCTGCATCGCGGCGGAGCGGCGGATGTGCTGGTGGTCGTTGCACAGCATCATCGCATAGACCAGCACGAGATAGACCGCGATCAGCGCATCCCAGCCGAACAACAGGCGGGTCACCAACCGGTACGAGCCCGGCAGCAGCAGGCCGACCAGGATGCCGGCCGCAACCGCGATGAAGGTCCGCGGCCGCGCATAGATCAGCCGCACCGGTCGCGACATCTTGCGGAAGCGGGCGAGGGCGGGATCTTCCTTGCCGTTGCCCGCCATAGCAGCGCGTCAGTTCTTCCGCTCGGCGACGAAGCGCGCGGCGGCCTGCAGCACGGCGGCGCGGTCGCCGAAGATCGACACGGCGCTGTCGGCCCGGGCGAGCAGGTCGCGCACGCGCTGCTTGGCGCCTTCGATGCCGAGCTGGGTGACGAACGTGGTCTTGCCGAGCGCGGCATCGGCGCCGGCCGGCTTGCCGAGCGCGGCGGCATCACCTTCGACGTCGAGCAGATCGTCGGCGATCTGGAAGGCCTCGCCGAGCGCGCGGCCGTAATCGTCGAGTGCCTGATACTCTTTCTGCGAGGCCTGGCCGAGAATCGCACCGGCGATGCAGCCGTAGCGCAGCAGCGCGCCGGTCTTCATCTGCTGGATGCGGGCGACATCGATCGGCTCGTTGCCGCCGAAGCGGCCTTCGCCGGCGAGATCGAGGATCTGGCCGCCGACCATGCCGCCGATGCCGGCGCAGCGCGCCAGCGCGCGTGTCAGCAGGAGGCGCACATTGGCGTCGCGATGGATCTCGTCGCGGGTGACGATGTCGAAGGCGAGCGTCAGGAGGCCGTCGCCGGCAAGGATCGCGGTCGCGTCATCGGTCTGCTTGTGCAGGGTGGGACGGCCGCGACGCAGGTCCGAATTGTCCATCGCCGGCAGATCGTCGTGGATCAGCGAATAGCAGTGGATGCATTCGAGCGCGGCGCCGACGAGCAGGGCGGCCTCGCGCGATACGCCGAATACGGCCGCGCTCTCGACCACCAGGAACGGCCGCAGGCGCTTGCCGCCGTTGAGGCTCGAATAGCGCATTGCGTCCATCAGTCGCTTGGGCCGGGCGATCTCATCGTGCAGGATGTCGTCCGACAGCAGGCGCCCGAGCAGGGCTTCGGTGTCATCAGCGGTCTTGTCCAGACGTTTGGCGAAATCGGACGGGGACGTGCCGGTCATCAAGAAAGGCTCCAGAACTAAAATTCGGCGGGACAATCCTTTATGCGCCCGCCCCAGTCAATCGTTTGGAAGGCCTAAAAAGTGCTGGAAAAGGCCCGAATTATCACAGACTTAATGGGGTGATCCGTGGCCGCTTCTCGTTCCATGCCGGAAAGGTCGATTTGCGCATCGTCAAAATCCTGCTCGTAGCGCTCGCGGTCGTCATTCTCGCGCCTTATGTGATCGCGCCGTTCTACCGCATCGGCCATCCCGTTTCGACGCTGATGGCGTGGCGCTCGCTCCGCGGCGCGCCGATGCAGCGGGAATGGATCGATCTGGCGGCGATGTCGCCCTATCTGCCGCGAGCGGTGATCGCAGCCGAGGACGCCCATTTCTGCAGGCATCACGGCATCGATTGGGGCGCGCTGCGCGAGGCGATCGACGATGCCCAGGAGGACGGTACGCCGTTCCGGGGCGCATCGACGATCACCCAGCAGGTCGCGAAAAATCTGTTCCTCTGGCAGGGGCGGGATTTCGTCCGCAAGGCGCTCGAATTCCCACTGGCGCTCTGGATCGATCTCGTCCTGCCCAAGCCGCGGATCCTGGAGATCTATCTCAACATCGCCGAGTTCGGCCCCAAGGGCCAGTTCGGCGTCGAGGCCGGCAGCGCCTATGCTTTCGGCAAGTCGGCCGAGGACCTTTCCCCCCGGGAGGCGGCCCTGCTGGCCTCGATCCTGCCGAATCCGGTCAAACGCAGCGCCAAAACCCCCGGCCCGGGTGTCCGGCGGCTGGCGGCCACCTATATGGCCCGGGGGCAGGCGAGCTCGCTTGCCACCTGCTGGCGCGAAAATCGCTGATTTTGGGCCCATTCGGAGCGTATTTTCCGGCCCAAAAGCCTAGCTTTACGCCCGGCCTTCCTCTATAAGCCCGGCCTTGATCGGCATTTCGCTCGCCCCGTTTGGGTGCTGAGCCGTCCGGCGGACGATGCCCTGATGACACCAATCCCTAGAGGATATTGAAATGGCCGTTCCGAGAAGAAAAACCTCGCCGTCGCGCCGTGGCATGCGCCGCTCGGCAGACGCCATCAAGAAGCCGACCTATGTGGAAGACAAGGACTCCGGCGAGCTCCGTCGTCCGCATCATCTCGACCTCAAGACCGGCATGTACAAGGGCCGGCAGGTCCTGAAGAAGAAAGAGTCCTGATCCCCGGACCTTTCTCCGGGCAGGAGGATTTCGCCTGCCTGATTTCGGCCCACCCATGAGATAGACGGTGACGGCGGCGGAGCGAATGCTTCGCCGCTGCATTGTTCTGTCCGGATATCATGCTTGAGAAGGCATTTTGCCGATGGTCGGTTTCCCGCTGCTTCTGATCCCGCTCGCGGTGTACAACATCATCGCTTTCCTGATGCCCAGCGTGTCCTTCTCGGACGTGCTGTTTCGGGTGCCGATGATCACGGGCGAGGCCTGGCCGGTCACGCTGGCCGATCTCATGCTCGCGCTCGGCGTGGTGCTGCTGTTGCTCGAGGTGGTCAAGGGCGCGCGGCCCGGATCGAAATTCCTGATGGACCATCTGCTGTCGCTGATCATCTTCGGCGCGGCCGCGGCCGAATTCGTGATGTGGCCCAAATTCGGCAACTCGACCTATTTCCTGCTGGTGCTGCTGGCGATGGCGGATTTCCTCGGCGGCATTGCCCAGCGCACGCGCCGCCGCGTCACCTATGTCGCCGAGACCACGGTGCCGGCGCCGCGCAAGGCCAAGCGCCAGGCCGAGGCGCCGGTGGAGGATGCGGCGTCCGAGCGCAAGTTCGAGCCGGTGATTGCGTCGCAGCCGGTGCCGGGAGAGCCTCCCGCACCCTCGGCGCAGTCCGTCGCGGAATCCGTGCTGATGGATCATCCTGCGCCCAAGCCCGTGCAGGGCGCGTCTTCGCCGGAAATTCCCTCGCCGCAGCTTCAGCCGGGTAACGGCACGCCGCCGTCTTCCGAGACGCCGCCGCGCTGACCGGCCTCAAGCCACCTGCCGTGTCCGTGCGCTGACGCTCTGCAGCGGGCGTTTGCCGCCATAGGCCATCTGCACGTCTTCGAAAGAGCCGCGGCGCAGCCGGCTCGCCTGGGGCAGCTGCTCGGCATTGGCGATGAGCTGGGTGACGAAGCTCGGATCGGGGCGCAGTATCGGCGTCTTGTGCACCCAGCGTAATGTCGGCATCAGCGGGACCAGGGCCGTGCCGCCCTGCCGCTTGATCTCTTCGATTCCATCCGTCGTCGCCATCGCAACACCGTTCATCAGGTTGAGCTGGCGCGTTTTCGGACATCGGCGCCGGTGCATGTGATGGTCTCGCAAGGCCTATGCCGGCCGAGCTTAATCGTTCCTGGGCGGCTCGGAAACGTGGTTTCCAAATTGTTTATGAACTTTGCCTAGGGTCGAAGGCGAATCTGGTCCTATTCTGTGCCGGCCCAGGACTTACCCGCTGTCCCGAAACGAGGCGATCTTGACCCCTGCATTGCCGCAAGCCTCCGACATTCTGGCCGCGCTCGGCCAGGCCGTGTTCGCCTGGGACGTCGCCAGCGATGCCATTGTCTGGGGTGACCAGGTCGCCAGCATTTTTCCCGGCATTCCCACCAAGCGCCTCGCGACCGGCGCCGAATTTGCCAAACTGATCGAACCCGCGCCGTCGCTGCGGACCACGGCGCTGGCGCAGACGTCCGCCGTGCACGGCGCCGACGGCACGCCCTACCGTGTCGAGTACGGCGTCCGTATGAGCGCCGCCGATCCCGTGATCTGGATCGAGGAGACCGGCCGCTGGTTCGCCGGCCCCGACGGCCGCCCCACGCGCGCGATCGGCTCGATCCGTATCAACAACGAGCGCCATGCCCGAGACGAGGAGCTGACCAAGCTGGCACGGCTCGATCCGTTGACCGGCGAGCTCAACCGCTCGCACCTGATCGCGGCGCTGGCCGAGGCGATCGAGGAGACGACCCGCTTCCGCTCCACTGCGGCGTTCATGCTGGTCGGCATCGACCATCTCGCCCGCGTCAACGACGCCTTCGGCTTCGACGTTGCCGACGCCGTGATCCTCGACATCGCCAAGCGCATCCGCTCGCGCCTGCGTGGCGGCGACGTGCTCGGCCGCTTTTCCGGCAACAAGTTCGGCCTGATCCTGAAGAACTGCACCGTCGACGACATGAACGTCGCCGCCGAGCGTTTCCTCGCCGGCATTCGCGACGAGGTGGTGCCCACCAAATCCGGCCCGGTCTCGGTCACCGCCTCGATCGGCGCGGTCAGCCTGCCGCGCTACGCCCGCAACACCGACGAGGCCGTCAACCGCGCCCATGAGACGCTGGACGCCGCCAAGCGCCGCCGCGCCGGCTCCTTCGCGGCATGGCGTCCGGATGCCGCGCGCGACGCGCAGCGCCGCGTCAATATCCGCGTCACCGACGAGATCGTCACCGCGCTGAACGAGCGCCGCATCAAGCTGGCCTATGAGCCGGTGGTGTCGGCCGCCTCGCGCGAGCGTGCCTTCCACGAATGCCTGGTGCGGATGGACCAGGGCGGCGGCCAGGTGCTGCTCGCGCCCGACATCGTGCCGGTCGCCGAACGGCTCGGCCTGATCCGCCTGGTCGATCACCGCGTGCTCGAGCTCGTGGTCGCCGAGCTCGCCGCCGCCCCCGACATCTGCCTCAGCCTCAACATCTCGCCCGATACCACCATGGATCCGGACTGGTGGGCGGGAATCGAATCGCTGATGCTGGCCCATCCCGGCGTTGCCGAGCGGCTGATCGTCGAGATCACCGAGACGGTCGCGATCCAGGACATCGACGACGTCCGTGGCTTCGTCACGCGGCTGAAGAATTTCGGCAGCCGCATCGCCATCGACGATTTCGGCGCCGGCTACACCTCGTTCCGAAACCTGCGCAAGCTCGGCGTGGACATCGTCAAGATCGACGGCGCCTTCGTGCAGAACATCACCCATTCCGCGGACGACCGTGCCTTCGTGCAGACGCTGATCGATCTCGCGCGACGGCTCGACATCAAGACCGTGGCTGAATGGGTGCAGGACGAAGAGGCAGCAAGCATGCTGCGCGACTGGGGCTGCGACTATATCCAGGGCCGCCTGATCGGCTTGGCATCGGCAGAGCGGCCGTGGGGCGCGCCGACGGATAGCGCGCTGCCGGCGGCGGGGTAGCGTGTCACGCTAGAATTTTCCCTGTGAAATCAATCCCCCATCTACTGTGCATGGGGTTGTTTTCGCGAAATTGCATCTTAGCCGACCTCTGCAAAACGTCACGCCCCCTCGTCCAGCGCCACCAGCTCGCGCTTCTTGCGCAGTGCGGGCAGGAGCGGTGCGATCAGCAGCATCATTGCGAATGCGAGGCACACCGCCGAGATCGGCCGCTGCACGAAGGTCCAGAGATCGCCCTGCGACAGGATCAGCGACTTGCGTAAGTTATTCTCCATCATCGGTCCCAGCACGAAGGCCAGCACCAGCGGCGCCGGCTCGTAGCCGAGCTTGCGCATGAAATAGCCGATGATGCCGAACGCGATCATCACATAGACGTCGAACACGTTGTTGCTGGAGCAGTAGACGCCGAGAATCGTGAACAGGATGATCAGGGGAAACAAGATGTTGTAGGGCAGCTTGAGCAGCTGCACCCACATGCCGATCATCGGCAGGTTCAGGATCAGCAGCATGACGTTGCCGATATACATGCTGGCGACGATGCCCCAGAACAGGCCGGGGTTTTGCGTGATCAGCAGCGGCCCCGGCTGCAGGCCGTGAATGACGAAGGCCCCGAGCAGCAGCGCCATCACCACGTTCGGCGGAATGCCGAGCGTCATCAGCGGAATGAAGGCGCCGCCTGCCGCCGCGTTGTTCGCCGATTCCGGCCCCGCGACCCCTTCGATCGCACCATGGCCGAAACGCTCGGGCGTCTTCGACAGCCGCTTCTCCAGCGCGTAGGACGCAAAGGACGCCACCACCGCGCCGCCGCCCGGCAGGATGCCGAGGAAGAAGCCGAGAATGGTGCCGCGTCCCACCGGGCCTGCGCTCGCCTTCCAGTCCTCCCTGGTGGGCAGCAGATGCGTGATCCTGGTGTTGATGACGTCGCGCTTGATCGCCTGCTCGGTGTTGAGCAGCACCTCGGCGACGCCGAACAGGCCCATCACGACGGGCACGAGCCCGATGCCGTCGATCAATTCCATGCGGCCGAAGGTCAGGCGCGGCTGCGCCGTGATGCTGTCGAGCCCGATCAGTCCGAGCACGACGCCGATGCATGCCATCAGCAGCGCCTTCGGCATCGAGCCCTGCGTCAGGAAGGTGAGCACGACGAGGCCGAGCACCATCAGGCTGAAATATTCGGCCGGGCCGAACGCAATGGCGACGCTGGCAAGCTTCGGCGCGACCAGCATCAAGGCGATCAGCGCGAACGTGCCGGCAATGAAGGAGCCGAAGGCCGAGATGCCGAGCGCAGGGCCGGCGCGGCCCTGCTTCGCCATCTGGTGGCCGTCGATGCAGGTGACGACGGAAGCCGCCTCGCCGGGGATATTGACCAGGATCGAGGTGGTCGATCCGCCATACATCGAGCCGTAATAGATGCCGGCCATCATGATGATGCCGGATTCCGGCGTGCCCGACAGCGTCACGGGCAGCAGCAGCGACATTGCCGAGATCGGCCCGATGCCCGGCAGCACGCCGACCAGCGTGCCGATGAAGACGCCGATGAAGCAATAGAGCAGGTTGACCGGCAGCAGCGCGACGCCGAATCCATGCGCGACGTTGACGAGTGTATCCATGGGTCAGCCGATCCCGAACAGGCCCGAGGGCAACTGGATCAGCAGCAGCCGCTTGAGCACCCACCACATGCCCATGGGCACCAGCACGGCGATCGGAATCGCCAGTGTCCAGCGCACCGGATCGATCAGCCGCAGCAGCAGCAGCATCAACGGGATCGACGACAGCAGAAAGCCGAGCGGCTCCAGTGCAACGGAGAATGCCACGAGACATGCGATCAGCAGCAGCGGCTTGCTCCAGCGCACATTCTCCCAGCGCGAGGCCAGCGTCGGGCCGCCCTCGGTGACCGCCGAGACGATGATGGCGCCAGCGAACAGGCACATCAGGATGCCCGTGTAGAACAGCACGTAGCCGGAGCCGGGATCGTTGATGGTGCCGAGCTTGAGCTTCATGCCCGACCAGATCACGAAGCCGCCGAGCGCGAGCCCGATCAGCCCGCCCCAGAGCTCGGAATTGTCGAGGCGGAGTTTGACGTTGGTTTGGTTGGTCATCGACACCCTCTCGGCCGTTCCCCGGACGCTGCGCGGCACGAGTGACGCGCTGCAGATCCGGGGTCCATGGATGCTTGGCAGGATGGGTCCGGCTCTGCGGTGCACCGCTGAAGAAGCGCTGCACCGCGTCCGGGACACGCTGGTGGCTCAGTCCTATTTCTTCGCTAGCCCGAGCGTCTCGATCACCTTGCGCTCGGACTCCGTGACCTCGACCACGAACTTCTTGTAGTCCTCGGTGTTCTTGTAGTTCGGCACCATGTCGTATTTGGCGAGCGTTGCCACGACGGCGGGGTCCTCGAGCGCCTTCTTGAAAGCATCGTGCAGCTTGGCGACGATCTTTGGATCGAGGCCCTTCGGGCCGGCGATGCCGAACGGGGAATCATAGACCATGGGATAACCGAGCTCCTTCAGCGTCGGCACATCGGGATAGTTCGGCGAGCGTGAGCCGGTCCACACCATCAACAGGCGCAGCTTGCCGGCGTCGACCAGCGGTCGCCATCCCGTGGAATCGGCCTGAAGCATCGTGTGCTGTCCCAGCACCGCGGCGTTGGTCTCCGCGCCGCCCTTGAACGGGACTTGCGTCAGCTTGATGCCGGACATTCCGGCGATCTGCTCCATGCCGATATGCAGCGAGGTGCCAGCGCCCGGCGTGGCATAAGTGACCTTGCCCGGGTTGGCCTTGGCGAACTCCACCACGTCCTTCCAGCTCTTGAACTGCGACTCTGCGCTTGTGGTCACGCCGAACGTGTAGCCGGTGAGATGGACGATGTAGGTGAAATCCTTGGCCGGATCCCATGATACCTCCTGCATCAAGGGCAGGCGGAAGACGGTGATCGGAATCTGCGAGATGGTGTAACCGTCGGGCTTCGCGGCCGCGGCCATGGTCGCGGGCCCCACAGTGCCGCCGCCACCGGCCTTGTTGTCGATCACGATCGGCTGCCCCAGCACCTTCGAGGCGCTGTCGGCGATGGCGCGCATCGAGATATCGGTCGAGCCGCCGGCCGGCCATGGCACGATCAGCGTGATGGGTTTGGTGGGATAGTCCTGCGCCATTGCGGCGGTCGAGAGCAATGTGCCCAGGACAGCGTGCATCGCGGCAAATGCGATCGTCTTCAGCCCGTATCGCGGCATCGGAATTCCTCCCTCGGGGCCGCTTGGGGGCCGCCGTTCTTCCTTCTTGTGAGAGGATTGTTCCCGAAATCGCGGGAGAAGAAAAGCGCGTTGCGCGATAGGCGCGCGGCGGTCGGTGCAGCAATGCCGGTCAAACCGGCACATGCGACAATTCGTCGTTTGGCCGTGTGCCGAGAGGCGGAACTTGAGCGAGCAGAAAGCCGTTACGCCACGCGCCGGACCGTGTTCAGCGTCTCGATGGTGCGGCCGACTTCCGATGCGGGGCAGGGCTTGCCGAAATAATAGCCCTGCACGGCCGTGCAGCCGCATTCGCGCACGAAGTCGAGTTGCTCCTCGGTCTCCACACCCTCAGCCGTGGTCTCGACGCCGAGCACGGAACCGAGGCTGGCGATGGTGCGGACGATGGCAACGCTCTCGGGGCTTTCGCCGAGCGTGCCGACGAAGGAACGGTCGATCTTGATGCGGTCGAACGGAAATTTGCGCAGGTAACTCAGCGAGGAATAGCCGACGCCGAAGTCGTCGAGGCTGACGCGGACGCCCAGCGCGCGGAGCTGGTGCAGGATCTCGATGGTCGCTTCACTGTCGTCGAGCAGGGCCGTCTCGGTGACTTCGAGCTCGAGACGCTGCGGCGGCAGGCCGGCTTCGGCGAGCGCGCTCGTGACCATTGCCACCAATCCGCGCGAGCGGAATTGCACCGGCGACAGGTTCACCGCGACGGCGACACCAGGCCAGGACGCGGCGGTCGCACAGGCGCTGCGCAGCACCCATTCGCCGAGCGGCACGATCAGCCCGTTTTCTTCCGCGATCGGAATGAACTCGGCCGGCGAGATGAAGCCGCGCGACGGATGTTTCCAGCGCAGCAGGGCCTCGAAGCCGGTGAGCTCCGACGAATCGAGCCGCATCTGCGGCTGGAACACCAGGTGGAATTCGCGTGCCTCCAGCGCGCCGCGCAGATCCTGCTCGAGCGCGTGGCGGCTGCGCGCCTCTTCCTCCATCTCGGGCTCGAACAGCTGATAGGCCCCGCGCCCCTTGGCCTTGGCCTGGTACAGCGCGAGGTCGGCGCATTTCATCAATTCGTCGGCATCGAGCCCGTGATCGGGCGCGATGGCGATGCCGACGGAGGCGCCGACATGGATGGACTGGCTCTCCAGCGGCGGGGGACGGCCAATGATCTCGACCAGGCGCCGCGCAAGCTTCTCCGCCGATTGTGGTTGCGGCCCGCGCTGCAGCACGGCGAATTCGTCGCCGCCAAGACGCGCGACGGTGTCGTGCTCGCCGACATTCTCCTTCAGGCGCGCCGCGACCCAGCGCAGCAGGCGGTCGCCCGCGGCATGGCCGAGGCGGTCGTTGACCGTCTTGAAATTGTCGAGGTCGAAGCACAGCACCGCCATCGCGCCGCCGGCGATCGCGACCTGGTTCAGACCCTCGCTCATCTTCTCGCGGAACAGCGTGCGATTGGGCAGATCCGTCAGAGAATCGTGCCGCGCCATATGCGCCACCCGGGCCTGGGCCTTGTGCCGCTCGGTGACGTCCTCATAGGTGACGACCCAGCCGCCTTGCTCCATGCGCTTGTGATTGAGCTTGATGATGCGGCCGTCGTTCAGGTGCCGGTGCAGCGTGTGCTCGCCCTCGCGCAGCCGTTCGACATAGTCGGCATAGAGCCTTGCCCCCGTCATGTTCGGGTGGATGCCGAGCTCGCAGCTATGCTCCATGATCTCGCGCATCGAGACGCCGGGCTTCACGATGTCGGGCGACAGGCCGTACATCTCGATATAGCGGCGATTGCAGACGATCACGCGCAGGCTCGAGTCGAGCATGCACAGACCCTGGCTCATGTTGTTCAGCGCCGCGTCGAAGCGGCGGTACTGCTCGCTCAGCTCCCCGATCGCATGTTCGCGCTCGGTGATATCCTCATAGGTGGCGACGAAGCCACCCTCGGGCAGCGCGCAATAGCGTACCGAGATGACCGTGTCGTTCGACATGCGCCGTCGCATCGGCGAGCAATCGCGGCTCGCGATCCGCGCGCGGGCAGCTTCGAGGATCTGCTGCGGGCTGTATTCCGAGGCAAACGCGCCGTTCGCTATCGAACGCTCGATCAGCTCGGCGAGATGCGTGCCGGGCCTGGTCTCTTCCGGCGACAGCAGGTAGATCTTGCGATAAGTGGTGTTGCAGACGCGCAGGCGCATGTCGCTGTCGTAGAAGGCGAGCCCGTGCGCCATGTTCTCCAGCGCCGCGTCGAGGATGAAGTTCTGCTGCCTCAGCGTCTCCTCATATTGCAGCCGCTCCGTGACATCCTCGTGCACGGTCACCCAGCCGCCATCGGGCAGGAAACGGGAGACCGTCTGCACCATGCGTCCGTCATAGCGCATCACCAGCATGGTCTTGGCCCGCCTGGCGCGCACGTCCTCCAATCTGGAATGCTGGAATTCGTCGGCCGGCATGCCGGGCATGTTGCCGCGCGACAGCCAATGGTCGAGCACCGCATGATGCGAGACGCCCGGTTTCACGATTGCGGGATCGAGGTTGTAGAGGTTCAGGAAGCGCTCGTTGCAGACGACGACGCTGCTGTCGGCGTCGTACATGATGAGGCCGTGCGACATGTTGGCGAGCGCGTGCTGGCTGCGCTCGGTCTGCACGCGCAATTCCGCTTCGAGCCGGGCGAGGCGGGTGACATCGTCGCAGATCGTCATCCAGCCGCCGCCGGGAAGCGGCTTCAGCTCGAGCGACATGACGAGGCCGGTGGCTAGCCGCTGCTCGGTCCGGAACGGTTTTCCCCCCGCGATCTCCGCGATCCGCGCCGAATAGAGCGCATCGATCTCGCTTTCCGGAAAGTTGCCGCGGCCGGCGCTGTGCGCGAGCACCTCGCGGTAGCTCGTCCCCACCCGCACGATGTCGGCCGACATGCCGAACAGGGACAGGTAGCGTTGGTTGACCAGCACGATCCGGTTGTCGGCATCGTAGACGCAGACGCCCTGTTCCATGTGGTCGAGCGCAAGCTGGCTCAGCGCGACCAGGGCTTCCGGGCCCTGCTCGCGGCGTGCACCAAGCTCGTTGTCGCAGGTCGAAATCATGGGATCGGCAGGATCTCGGCGGGCAATAGACTTAACGCAACCTAATTCAGCCACCGAGGGTAACGAAGAGGCCGGAAAATTCCCTTAAGCGCAGTAGTTTACGGGATGTGACCGGCGATGAAGAGAGGGGCGGAATGCCGAGGCGCCTGCAAGAGTTGGCCGCCAGGACGCGGCAAATTCCAGAGATGATTGGGTCCGAAAGCCTTCGCTACGGCCCGTACAACACGAGTTCCGTATCCGTGAGATCTCCGAGCTGCGGCCGATGCGGGCCCTTGAAATATTTGCGGCCGCGCCGCTCGGTATAAATACCGACAAGGCCGGGAACCGGTCCATTGGAATCGATCGCCACCGCGATCTTGCCGAGCCGAAGCAGCAACCGGCCGATACGGCCTGCGCAGGCGGAATATTCCGCGGCGCTACGGCAATAGATCAGCTTCATCGCTGGGGGCGCAATGAAGCCGCGGCGGATGCGCACCGGTTGCAGAATGAACGGAAATGTTCCCTTCGGCGTGCGGCAGACGAGGCTGAGGCAATTGTAGCGCGCATGCCGCGTCAGCAACTCGGTTTCGGCTTCGGAAAGTCCCTCGATCGTCTTGGCGTGAGGCGAGATGACCTCGATCTCGCTCCAGCGCGGGACGCGCGCCAGTGCCGGCACCGAGAAGAATATGCCGCGGCAATAGGCGCGAAAGCCCTGGGTCTCGATGATCGGCCAGGTCCACGGCGCCGGGCTGATGTTGAAATAGGTCACGTCCTTGTGCCGCTGGGCGATCTTGGTCAGCAGCGGGGCGTAGTTGCGGTAGGCCGGATCGACATACCAGCTGGACAGGTTGCACTGAATGGCGGTCTCTTCGCCGTTCTTGCGTTCCGTATAGATCAGCAGCAGCACGCCGACCGGCGTGCCCTCATTGTCCAGCATGTAGCCGAAGCGCGGATAGCCCTCCGGCACGGGCCGGAAGGCCTGCCGGCGCAGGCCCTGGATCCAATAGTTACGCGAGCGGCCCACGAAGCCACGCGTCAGCAGGTCCGCGACCGCTTCTGCGTCGGACTCGGTGATCTCGCGGCATCGGATTTTGGTGTGGATCACGCTCGTCTTACCCGTGGAAATGGCAGACCTCGTTCGCTTTAGCGCCAACCTTCGCCATGGGCGCCGACCGTCGCCGGCGGCTGCATGCCCATGATCTCCCGCACTTTGGCGGGCCAAGCGGAAAGGTCGGTGCCGTGGGTGTGGAACATGGCGACCGCCAGACGATCCATGCCGAAGGCGACGCACCCCGTGTGGGCCGGCTCGCCATTGGCATCCTGGATTCCCCAGGTCGTGCCGAAATGCTCGCGGTGATAGTTGAAGCTCATGCAAGCCGTCGGCTGCTCTTCCGAGCGCAGCGGAATGAGGAGCTCGAATTTGAGCTGCTGCTGCTTCTGGCTCACCGCCTTCATCTGTCCGACGCGGCCGAAGAAGGGGTCGCTGGCATAGTCGACGCGGAAGGTCAGGCCGAGGTCCGTCGCGATCTTCTGCGCGCGCACCATCCAGCGCTCGCGGAAGTCGGCGACGTCGTCGGGCGTGCCGATGCAGACATATTCGCGCATCCGGAACGATTGCAGCCGGTCGAGGTGCTTCGACGGCTCGCGGCGGAAGCAATCCGCGGCAACGTCGAAGCGCAGGCCGCCCTTCGGCAAGGGGCCGCGGCTCGCCGCGATCGGATAGACCGGGTAGCAGGCAGCCGGCGACAGCACGAGATCGGCGGGCGAGAGCGAGGTGGTCCAATCGCCGCCGGCATCGAAGCGGCTCACCGCGGCGTTGATCTCGCGCTCGGTGCCGTGCAGGCCGCAAACGCAGCCGAGCAGGTTCGGAAAGCTCTTGAGGTAGCCGGATTTTTCCAGCTGGGCCCGGCTCATCACCGGCGGGAAGCGCATCACCTCGGTGCCGGCCTCGCGATGGCCGGTGATGAGCGCGGCGAGCTTCTCGACGACGCCTTCATAGAGCGCGGTGCGGGCATAGACGCCGTCGGCGCCCATGCGATGGAACAGCTTGTCGGCGAGATGATCGAGCGGATCGATCATCTGCGGCGCGGTGGCGGGCGAATCGGGGAGGACGGCAATGTTCATGGTTCGGTGTCCTGCTATCTCAAAATTGTTCTTGTTGGTTCAGTCGCCAGGTACTTAGTCACGAAGGCTTGTCGGCACCCCGCTCATCAGCGTCGATGTTGCGGCGTTGGCCAGAATGCGGTCGTTGTTGATCATGATCGGGGACGACAGCACGTCGCGGAGATGCCGGCCCATGGTGAACTCGCCGTCGTTGCGATAGCCGGAGAGGCCGGCCGTGCGCATCGCGTGCATCACGGTCTCGACCGCGAGCTCGGAGGCCTGCACCTTGAGAAGCGTGATCGAGGACTGGAAGTCGAGCGAGGCGAGGGCGCGCTCGTCGTGTTCGGCGTGGGCGAAAGCATCGATGTTGGCCGCGATCAGCGCGCGCAGCTTGGCCAGCGACATCTTCGCGGCGGTGAAATGCGCAGCGGCCGGCGGCATCTGGCCGCCGGAAGAGCGCGCCGCCTTGCGGATGAAGGCCTGCGCGCGGGTCACGGCTGCGGCGGCGATGCCGGCCCAGGCCGACGACCAGCACAGATGTGCGAACGGCGTCATGGTCTGGGCATGGATCTTGTCATAGGCTTCCGGGAAGACGCGGTCGGCGGGGCAATCGACCTTCAGCTCGAAGCCGGTCGAGCAGGTGCCGCGCATGCCGAGCGTTTCCCAGCCCAGCGTCCGCTTCAGCGAGTAATCGTCCTTGGCGAGCGCCAGCAGCACCTGGTCGGAGGCTGCGGCCTCGGTGGCGCGTCGAGCGATGGTGACGAGGCCGTCGGCCTCGGCGCCGTAGGAGATCACGGTGGCGTCGCGCACCAGCGAAACGGTATCGCCCGCGTGGTCGACGGCCGCGGCGCTGGCGCGGATGTTGCCGCCGTTCTGGCCTTCGGTGGTGGAGGAGGCGAGCAGCCACTGGTCGCGGGCGACCCGGCGCATCATGGTTTCCATCCAGGGGATGCCGTGGCCGTGCCTGACGACGCAAGCGACCTTGGTCTGGTGCATCGCGTAGATCATCGCGGTCGAGGCGCAGGCGCGTCCCAGCGTGTAGCAGATGTCGGTGACGTCGTAGATGGAGGCGCCGAAGCCGCCGAACTCGACCGGGATCATGACGCCGAGCAGCTTCTGCTCACGCGCGACCTCGAAGGCCTTGTGCGGGAAACGGGCGTCGCGGTCGACGCCGTCGGCGTCGGCCGCAGCAGCAGCAGCGGTCCGGGCGGCGCGCTCGATCAGGGAAGGCGTCTGCTCCAGGAAGCTTGTCTGCGTTTCGTCGACAGTGAGGACTGCTTCACGCACGTTCATACTCGTCCGCCTCCGGTTTGCCGTTCGAGATCGCCGGCATCATTCGCGATGCGCGTAAGCGATCCTCCGGCCATCTTTGCTTGTGAGATGAGGCTACGGATTTAATTCAAATTCGTCGATGAAATAGAGGGTAAACAAAGCCCAATTCCGAACGAACAGTTAAGTTCGGGTTGTTTGCATCTCCTGATTTTCCGGCATCGCGTTAGGATTCTGGAAGAAGGGCGAATTCCAGACAATCTGAGTCATCGTTTACTAAGAAACGCGAAGTATTGGTGCTGGCCATTGCGGGACCGGCGGGCCGCGCCCATCGTAGCGGCAAGCCGGTCCGGACCTTCGACAGACAGACGGGAATTTGCCGATGCAAGCCTTTGATACCGAATTGCGCAATCGCATCATCAAGCTGGTGAAGGGCATCCTCGAGCAGAATTCGCTCAGCGCCGACGTCACGCCGTCCGCCAAGCTGGTCGATGCCGGCCTGACCTCGATGGACATGGTCAATCTGATGCTCGGCGTCGAAGCCGAGTTCGACTTCACCATCCCACAGTCCGAGATCACGCCGGAGAACTTCCAGTCCGTCGAAACGCTGGAGCGGATGATCGCGGCCCAGCTGCGGTTGGCGACCGCGGCTTAAGCCAAAACTGCGGCTATCGCCCCTGCGTTCGCAGGGACGACACCGAGTGTGGAGCGCGCGCCACCCACACCACCGCCATCACCCCTCCCCCGTTCCAAAACCGCCCCAAAGCTGGCATAGCTTAACCATGTCGTATGTGACGAACATGGTGGAGCAGGCATGGCGCAGGCAGTATTGGGCATCATCGGCGGCTCGGGCATCTATGACCTGCCGGGCCTCGAAGGTGCGCGCGAAGAGGTGATCAGCAGCCCGTGGGGCGAGCCGTCGGCTCCCCTCAGGCGTGGCACCATCGCCGGCTTGCCGATCGTGTTCCTGCCGCGGCACGACAAGGGGCACCGCCTGTCGCCCTCCGACATCAATTATCGCGCCAATATCGACGTGCTCAAGCGCGCCGGCGTCACGGACCTGATCTCGCTGTCTGCCTGCGGCTCCTTCAAGGAGGAGATGCCCCCCGGCACCTTCGTGCTCGTCGACCAGTTCGTCGACCGCACCCACAAGCGGGAGAGCTCGTTCTTCGGCAGGGGCTGCGTCGCGCATGTGTCGATGGCACACCCGGTCTCGCCGCGGTTGCGCATCCACCTCGCGGCAGCGGCTGAAGCCGAGAATATCGCGATCGCGCGGGGCGGAACCTATGTCTGCATGGAGGGGCCGCAATTCTCCACCTACGCCGAGAGCATGACCTACAAGACGCTCGGTTATTCCGTGATCGGCATGACCAACATGCCCGAGGCGAAGCTCGCACGCGAGGCGGAGATCTGTTACGCCACGGTGGCGATGGTGACGGATTTCGATTGCTGGCATCCCGACCACGATGCGGTCACCGTGCAGGACATCATTCGCGTATTGACGTCGAACGCCGACAAGGCGAAGGCGCTGGTGGCGCGGCTGGCCAAGGATTTTCCGCGCGAGCACGAACCGTGCCCGATCGGCTCGGACCGCGCACTCGACACCGCGCTGATCACGGCGCCCGAGGCGCGCGATCCGGAGCTCCTCAGGAAACTCGACGCAGTCGCGGGGCGCGTGCTGCGTGCGTGAGACGCAAGAGAGACGAAAAGGCAGAATGCCATGAAGGTCGACGGCAAGCATTTCCGCAGCATCTGGCGCGAGCGTGATGGGTGGTCGGTCGGCGCGATCGACCAGCGCCGGCTGCCGCATGAGTTCATCGTCGCGAAGCTGACCTCGTGCGAGGACGCTGCCGTCGCCATCCGCGACATGCTGGTGCGCGGCGCGCCGCTGATCGGCGCGACCGCGGCCTATGGCATGGCGCTCGCCATGCGCGAGGATTCCTCCGACGCCGGCTTGAAGCGTGCTTACGAGACGCTCGTGGTGGCGCGGCCGACGGCGATCAATCTGAAATGGGCGCTGGACGAGATGCGCATCGCGCTCGCGCCGATCGATCCGGTGGAAAGGGCCGAGGCGGCTTACGCGCGTGCCGACGAGATCGTCGAGCAGGACGTCGAAATCAACCGCGGCATCGCCGGCAATGGTCTGAAGCTGATCGAGGCGATCGCAGCGAAGAAGCCGGGCGAGACGGTCAACGTGCTGACCCATTGCAACGCCGGCTGGCTCGCCACGGTCGATTGGGGCACAGCGACCGCGCCGATCTATCTTGCGCATGAGCGCGGCATCAAGGTCCATGTCTGGGTCGACGAGACGCGTCCGCGCAACCAGGGTGCCTCGCTCACCGCATGGGAGCTCGGCCATCACGGCGTGCCGCACACGGTGATTCCCGACAATACCGGCGGCCATCTGATGCAGCATGGCATGGTCGATCTCGCCATCGTCGGCACCGACCGCGTTGCTGCCAATGGCGACGTCTGCAACAAGATCGGTACCTATCTGAAGGCGCTCGCCGCGCATGACAACGGCGTGCCGTTCTACGTCGCGCTGCCGTCGCCGACGATCGACTTCGCCGTCCATGACGGCATCCGCGACATCCCGATCGAACAGCGCAGCGGCGTGGAGGTCACCGACATGACCGGCCGCACCGCCGACGGGAGGTTGGAGACGGTGCGCATCGTGCCCGAGGGCTCGCCGGTCGCGAATTACGCCTTCGACGTGACGCCTGCGCGGCTCGTGACGGGCCTCATCACCGAGCGCGGTGTGCTGAAGCCGGATCGCGCGGCGCTGGCGGCGGCATTTCCCGAGCGCGTCGCCGCCGCGGCAGACTAGGTCTCGTAGGGTGGGCAAAGGCGCGAAGCGCCGTGCCCATCCATGCTTGCGGTGGCACGCTTTCGCTTTGCTCACCCTGCGGCATTTGTGGACTAGGACGCGTACTCATAAACGTCAGCTTTCGAGAGTTAAGCGGAAGTCGCCTCGCTCGGTCGGGATCGACGGCCTATGACCCGTAGCTGACTTGGCCGCTTCATTCAAAATCGAGCGTTCGCCAACATCAAAGGTAGGCATATTTAGCCTACGCTTATTCGGATATCGTATCATAATTGACAAGAAGTGTTCGTTACCAAGGCCAGCGATGAAAGAGCCAGAGTGGTACGAGGTATTGGAGCCGCGCGAGGCAGTCTTAGCAGGCGTAATTGGCTTCGCCGTTGTATGCCCGCTTGTCTACTATGCGTCTCACGTCGGGTATGTACTCTGGGGCTATAGCCCTCGGGAATGGAAAAACCTCGGAACGGCTCTGGTCGTGCTAAGTTTCGCTGTCCCGTACGTCCTGATGAGATGGGTGGTGAGGCGGCGATAGAGCGGGATCGCCGGCAGGTGATTTCCGCTGTTGGGCCCAACGCGGACCTCCTGCAACATTCCGATTTCGGACTGCTATCAGAGGCATAGCAGACGTCAGACGGCGTTCCCGACTAATGAATATACGCCCTAGTCATCTGGAACGCAAGTTCGTCACATTAGTTGATAGCTCGAAGCTCTACAGAGGAGAGTGCTCGTGGCGAATGCGGGTGTGCGAGGCCGGCCGATTGCGCCGTTGGTGCTGAGTCAGCAGGAGCGGACGTACCTGGAGAGGCAAGTTCGTCGTCATCGTGTTGCCCGGTCGCTATCTGAGCGATGCCGCGCGATCCTGCGATGCGCGGATGGATTGCCTAGCAAGTCTGTGGCTGCCGAACTCGGCCTCCACGAACACACCGTTGGCAAGTGGCGTCGCCGATTTTTGAAGGACCGCTGTGATGGCCTGCTTGACGAGGCACGCCCTGGCCGCCCTCGAACCATCAACGATGATCAGGTTGCCGCGGTGATCGAGCGGACGTTGCGGACGACGCCAGCCGATGCGACGCACTGGTCGATCCGCTCGATGGCTGCGGAAACCGGCTTTTCCCACACCACGATCCGCCGAATGTGGGCGGCGTTCGGCTTGCAGCCGCACCGTAGCCAGACATTCAAGCTATCGAGCGATCCGCTGTTCGTCGACAAGGTACGCGACATCGTCGGCCTTTACCTGTCCCCACCGAACCGAGCCCTTGTTCTGAGCATCGATGAGAAAAGCCAGATTCAGGCACTCGATCGCGAGCAGCCGGTCTTGCCGATGATGCCCGGCATACCGGAGCGTCGTACGCACAGCTATGTGCGGCATGGTACGACCACGCTGTTTGCCGCGCTCGATGTCGCCTCGGGGTTCGTCATCGGCAAATGCTACAAGCGCCACCGGGCAGTCGAGTTCTTGAAGTTTCTAAAAGAGATCGATGCTCAAGTCCCTGAAGGCCTCGATGTCCATATCGTCATGGACAACTACGCCACCCACAAGACACCCAGGATCAAAGCGTGGCTCGCCCGTCGGCCGCATTATCATGTCCACTTCACGCCGACTTCCGCGTCATGGATCAATCAGGTCGAACGCTGGTTCGCTGAGCTCACCAGAAAGCAGATCCAGCGAGGTGTTCACACCTCCGTCAGGCAGCTCGAGGCCGATATCCGTACCTTCATCGACCTGCACAACAAAAATCCCAAGCCCTTCAAATGGACCAAGTCCGCAGACCAGATTTTGGCTTCCGTCAAACGCTTCTGCCACAAAGCCCAGCAGACTTTATGTGGCGAACTTTAGATTCACGTGACTAGCTCAGCTTCAGCGCCGTCGCGGCTTCAAGTTCGGCGATCGCCTGCGCGCCGCTCGTCACCTTGATCGTGGTCATGCCCATCTCGCGCGCCGGCTTGAGGTTGACGCCGAGATCGTCGAGGTAGACGCACCTCTTGGGATCGACCTTCAGGGTCTCAACCATCATCCTGTAGATGCGCGGATCGGGCTTGCGCAGGCCGATCTTGGCGGATTCGATCACGTGATCGAACAGCACCATGACCTCGGCGATGTAGAGCGAGCGCCCCGTCATGCTGCCAATCGCATTGGCGGGCAGGTTGTTGGTGATGCAGCCGGTCTTGAATTCCGCCTTGATGCGCTTCAAGGCTTCGACCATCTCGGGGCGGAGGTCGCCCTGCAGCAAGGGCAGCACCTCGCGGCCGCGCACCTCGGCGCCGAGGGCCAGCGATTCCTCGGCAAACAGACGATCGAACGTCTCGATGTCGACCTCGGCGCGCTCGAACCTGGCCCAGGCGTTTTCCAGATGGTTGGCGGCATTGGTGCGTCGGATGATGTCGGCAGGCAGGCCGCGTTCGGTCTCGAACCGCGTGAACGCCTCGAACGGCGAGCTCGTCAGCACCCCGCCAAAATCAAAGATCACCGCCTCGATCGTCACGATCCTGCCCTCGTCAATTGCTTTCCAAGAGGGCTAGCATGCGCTATCGGCAAGAGCCAGTCCGAAGCAATCCACCGCCGCAGACCGAAGCGTGTTCCCATGAAGAAGCTTGCCACGTTCGTCACGACAGCGCTGCTGCTCGCCACGCCCGCTCACGCGATCGTCGGCGGCGGCACGCCGCAGGCCGAGGGCGTGGCGCGCGCGGTCGTCACCATCGTCGGCTCGCGCGGCAATTTCTGCACCGGCAGCCTGATTGCGCCACGTGTGGTCCTGACGGTCGCGCACTGTGTCCAGCCCGGCGCTGACTACAAGATCGTCGATCGCGGCACCGACGGTGCGCCGCAATTGCTGAACGTGCGCACGGTCGCGATCCATCCGAACTTCAACATGCAGGCGATGCAATCACATCGTGCCACTGCCGACGTGGCATTGCTGCAACTGGAAATTCCACTCAAGGGAAAATCCGCGGTGACGGTCGGCATGCCGCAGATTCCAATTCGGGTGGGCGGCCGCTTCACGATCGCCGGCATTGGCGTCACGGTGCGCGGGGAAGGCAAGAGTGGCGGCACGATTCGTGTCGCCGGACTCGTTGCCACGGGCCAGCCCGGCACGCTCCAGATCCGGCTGGTCGATCCCGTAACCAACGGTGTTCGTGAAGGAATCGGCGCCTGCACAGGCGATTCCGGCGGGCCTGTGTTCGAGGATAAGCCGAATGGTGCCGTTCTCGTCGGTCTCGTCAGCTGGTCTACGGGGCCGAACGGCGCTGCCGGTTGCGGCGGCTTGACCGGTGTCACACCGCTCACGCTCTACCGCGACTGGATCTTGCAGACCGCGCGGAGCTGGGGTGCGGCACTGTGATTTGACCGCGACTTGATCTATGTCATTTTGAAGCGGAAGCGCGGCGGGTGATCATGCCCGCTGCGGAGGAAACGCGTCGCCCAGTCAAGGGCGGCCACCAAAACAAGCAAGGCATAGAAGCAACAATGAATGTCGCCGTTCGCAGCCACGCCACGACCAAGCAGGCCTCTGAACATTTCGACGTGCTGATCGTCGGCGCCGGCATCTCCGGCATCGGCAGCGCCTATCACATCGACAAGCAGCTTCCGGGCACCAGCTACGTGATCCTGGAAACCCAGGCGACGTTCGGCGGAACCTGGACCACGCACCGTTATCCCGGAATTCGTTCGGACAGCGATCTTCATACGTTTGGCTACAGCTTCAAGCCCTGGGTTGGTCCGCCGATCGCGACCGCCGAGGAAATCCTCACCTACATGAACGAGGTGATCGAGGACAACGACATCGCGAAGCACATTCGCTACAAGCACAAGATCAATTCCGCGAGCTGGTCGAGCGAGCGGAACCTCTGGACCATCGAGGCGGTGACGACCGACACTGGCGAAGCAAAGACGTTCACCGCGAATTTCCTCTGGATGTGCCAGGGCTATTACCGCCATTCGGAAGGCTACACGCCGGAATGGAAGGGCATGGACCGCTTCAAGGGGCGCATCGTCCATCCCCAGACCTGGCCCGAGGATATCGATCTCGAAAACAAGAAGGTCGTCGTGATCGGCTCGGGCGCCACCGCGGCGACGCTGGTGCCGAACATTGCGGACAAATGCGCGCATGTCACCATGTTGCAGCGTTCGCCGACCTATTTCCGCTTGGGGCGCAACGCCATCGAGATTGCCGAGGAATTGCGCCGGCTCCAGGTCGACGAGGCCTGGATCCACGAGATCGTCCGCCGCAAGATCCTGTTCGAGCAGGATGCCTTCACGAAGCTCTGCGTGTCCAAGCCCGAGCAGGTGAAGAAGGAGCTGATCGGCCAGATCAGCGCCGTGCTCGGTCCCGATTACGACGTCGAGACGCACTTCACGCCGACCTACCGGCCGTGGCGGCAGCGCATCGCATTCGTGCCGGATGCCGATTTGTTCAAGGGCATCGCCAGCGGCAAGGCCTCGGTTGTCACCGACGAGATCGAGTGCTTCGTCGAGAACGGCATCCAGCTCAAATCGGGCAAGCTGCTGGAAGCCGACGTCATCGTCACGGCAACGGGCTTCAATCTCGCGGCGCTCGGCGACATCGCCTTCGAGATCGACGGCAAGCCGCTCGCCTTCGGCGACACCGTCACCTATCGCGGCATGATGTTCACGGGCGTACCGAACATGGTCTGGGTGTTCGGCTATTTCCGCGCGAGCTGGACGCTGCGCGTCGACCTCGTTGCCGATTTCGTCTGCCGGCTGCTTGGTCATATGAAGGCCAACGGCAAGAAGAAGGTCGAGGTGAAACTTCGCCCCGAAGACCACAACATGCCGATCCTGCCCTGGATCGATCCCGAGAACTTCAATCCTGGCTACATGATGCGCAACATGAACCTGTTGCCCAAGCGTGGCGACAAGCCGGAATGGCAGCACAGCCAGGATTACTGGACCGAGAAGGACGAGATTCCGAAGACGGATCTGGACGACAAGGCGTTCGTGTATGGGTGAGGACAATCGTCCTCACCCCGCTCACGAATTCCTTCGCGTCGCATTCGCCGCGATCGCGGCGGCTGCCGTTCGGTTCTCCACGCCGAGCTTGGCGTAGATCTGCTCCAGGTGCTTGTCGACCGTGCGCGGGCTGAGGCCCAGGATCTGCGCGATGTCGCGGTTGGTCTTGCCCTTGCTGAGCCAGGCCAGCACCTCGCCCTCCCGGGTGGTGAGGCCGAGCTCGCTGGTGAATTCGGGCGGCAGCGCGGTGCCGGAGTCCCTGGAGAGCCGCAGCAGAAACTCGTTCGGCGCCGTCTCGCCCATATAATAGAGCCGGAGTTGCGGATTGTCTGGTAACGAGGTCGCCTGGGATTTCGAACTACCCTTGGTCTTGGCCTGCTCCAGCCATTGCAGCAGCGTCGGCGACAGGACGAAGTCGTCGGCCCGTGCGCCCTGATGATCGGACATCAGCTTCTGCGCCTGCGGCGTCGCCCATAGCAAATTGCCCTGGCGGTTCACTGCGAACAGGAAGCGGCCGGAGACGTCGAGCGCGGCGCGCGCGCTCTGCGTCAGCCGGGCATTGCCGAGATGGACGCGAATACGCGCCAGCATCTCCTCGATCACGATCGGCTTGGTCACGTAGTCGACGCCGCCGGCCTCGAGCCCGCGCACGATGTGCTCGGTTTCGGCAAGGCCCGTCATGAAGATGACCGGGACATTGGCAAGGTCCGCATCGCGCTTCAGCCGGCGGCAGGTCTCGAAGCCATCGATGCCGGGCATCACGGCATCGAGCAGCACGATATCCGGCGTGATCTGGTCGACGATGCGCATCGCGGCCGCGCCATCGAGCGCCACCATCACCGTCATGCCGGCGCCGTCAAGCGCGTCGGTCAGTAGCCGCAGCGTCTCCGGAGAGTCATCGACAACCAGCGCGACGTCGCGCTTCTTTGGTTCAATGCTCATGCGCATGCAATGTCTTCAATGTGGCCATGTACTGCTCGAGATCGAAGCGGTCCACCAGGGACCGCATCTGCGCGACGAAGTCGGCATGCTCCGGATGCTCGTTGCCGATCTCGTCCAGCTTCAACTGGATACCCCTGACGTAGCCGATCTGGCCGAGCCCGATCAGCGCCTCGATATGCCGCGCCGGCGGCCTCGACCCGCTTTCGGGGCGCCAGAACGACACCGCGACCTCGTCCGAGCCGTATTGCCATTCGATCTTGAGCAGCTGGCGGATTGCCTCCAGGAGCCGGGGGATGTCGATCGGCTTCATCAGGTAGCCGTCGTGGAAGGGCTGCGCCAGCGGCGTGCCGTGAGCTTCCAGCGCGCTCGCCGACACCATCAGGATGCGCGCCTGGCGGTGGCCGCTCGTGCGCAACGCCTCCGCCACGGCCCAGCCGTCCATGGCCGGCATCGAGATGTCGAGCAGGAACAAATCGGGCCGGCAATGCTGCGCCAGCGCGAGGCAGCCGGGACCGTCGGGAGCACTGAGCAGGATGAAACCGAGCGGCGTCAGCACCTCGCGCAGGAGGTCGCGGTGAACCGGATCGTCATCGGTGATGAGGATGGTCTTGCGCGCGCCGTGATACCCGGAGACCGGGGCCTCAATCGGCGCGATACGCTGCGGATTTGTGACCTCGGACAGCAGGATCTTGACCTTGAACGTCGAGCCGGCGCCGACCGTGCTCGTCACCTTGATATCGCCGCCCATGACCCCGGCCAGCAGGCGGCTGATGGTCAGGCCGAGTCCCGTGCCGGTCTGCGGCTGCGAGACGCCGAGCGCGCCGCGCTCAAAGGGCGCGAAAATGCGCTCGAGATCGCCGCCCTGGATGCCTGGGCCAGTGTCGATCACTTCGAACTCGGCAACGGGGCTGCGATAATGCACGACGAACTGCACGCTGCCGGTCTGGGTGAACTTGATCGCGTTGGAGAGCAGGTTGATCAGCACCTGGCGCAGCCGCTTCTCGTCGGCATAGACCACCAGCGGCAGGTGTGGCGGCCGCCGGAACACGAAGTCGATGCCCTTGGCGGCGGCCTGCAGGCGGAACATGCCGACGAGCTGGTCGAGGAATTCGCTGAGCCGCACCTCGTCGCGCGACAGATACAGCCGCCCCGCCTCGATCTTGGAGATGTCCAGAATGCCGTCGATCAGGCCGGAAAGGTGGTCGGCGCTGCGGCGGACGACGCGGACCTGGTCGCGCGGCTTGGTGCTCAGCGTCGCGTCCTGCTCCAGCAGCTGCGCATAGCCGCTGATCGCATTCAGCGGCGAGCGTAGCTCGTGGCTCAGGCCCACCACATAGCGGCTCTTGGCGAGGTTGGCGGATTCGGCGACTTCCTTGGCGCGCTGGAGCTCGGCATCGGTGCGCTTGTGGGCGTCGATCTCCTGGATCAGCAGCGTGGTCTGCCGCCGTGTCTCGGCTTCGGCCGCGCGGCGGCTCTGCTGCGCCAGCACGAACAGCCAGGCCACCACGCCGATGATGATGCTGAGCGAGAAGAACACCTTCCACAGCACGTCGGAAACCAGCATGTTCTCGCCATGCACGCTCGCCGAGGTCTGCAGATAGATCAGGCCAAGCACCAGCGCGACGAGGCCGGCGGAGACCACGAAAACGCCGATATACTGGCCGAGCTGCGAGTTGATCCGCGCGTAGATCGGCTGCGGCATCAGCTTGCCCAGCGTCTCCGACACCTGCGCCTGGATCCGGGCGTGCGGCTTGCAGAGATCGTGGCAGCGGGCGTCGAGCGAACAGCACAAGGAGCAGATCGGCCCGGCGTAAGCCGGGCAGGAGGCCATATCCTCCGGCTCGAACGCGTGCTCGCAAATGCAGCACTGGATCGCCTCGATGTTCTGCCAGCTCCGTTTCGGCTTGCGTGCGATGTAGTACTTGCCGCCTGTGGCCCAGGCGATCAGCGGTGCGGTGATGAAGGCGGCCGCAAGCGCTATGAAGGCTGACAGCGCCTTCGCACTAGGCCCGAACAGGCCGTAAAAGGCGCTGATTGAGACGATTGTCGCGATCGTCATGGCGCCCACGCCGACCGGATTGACGTCGTAGAGATGCGCCCGCTTGAACTCGATCTGCTGCGGCCGCAAGCCAAGCGGCTTGTTGACGACGAGATCGGCGACCAGCGCACCGACCCAGGCGATCGCAACGTTCGAATACAGAGCCAGCGTCTGCTCCAGGGCCTTGTAGACGCCGATCTCCATCAACAGCAGCGCCACGATGACATTGAAAACCAGCCAGACGACGCGGCCGGGATGGCTGTGGGTCAGCCGCGAGAAGAAGTTCGACCAGGCGATCGAGCCGGCATAGGCATTGGTGACGTTGATCTTGACTTGCGACAGGATCACGAACGTGCCGGTCAGGGCCAGCGCAAGATCGGGCTGCGACAGCACATAGCGGAACGCTTCGAGATACATGTGGGCCGGCTCGGCGGCTTCCTCGGGCGGTACCCCGTGGCTGAGGGCGAAGAAGGCGAGGAACGAACCCGCCAGGAGTTTTAGCGCGCCGAGCACGATCCAGCCCGGCCCTGCGCTCATCAGCGCCACCCACCAGGAGGCCCTGGATGCGCGGCGGTCGCGCGGTAAAAATCGCAGGAAATCGACCTGCTCGCCGATCTGCGCCACCAGGGAAAACACCACCGAGGCCGCAACGCCGAACAGCAGCAGATCGAATTGGCCGTTGAGGTCGCCGTGCTCGCCCGCAAATTTGCGCCATTCCGTGAAGGAATGCGGGTTGTGCCAGGCGATCGCCGCGAACGGAATGATGTGGAGCACGATCCACAGCGGTTGCGTCCATAGTTGGAAGCGGCTGATCAGCGTGATGCCATAAGCCACCAGCGGGATGATGACGACGGCGCTGATGAGATAGCCGATTGGCCGCGGAATCCCGAAACACATCTCGAGCGCGGACGCCAGGATCACGGCTTCGATCGCAAAGAAGATGAAGGTGAAGGACGCGTAGATCAGCGAGGTGACGGTCGAGCCGATGTAGCCGAAGCCCGCGCCGCGCGTGAGCAGGTCGATGTCGATGCCGCACTTGGCGGCGTAATAGGCGATGGGCACGCCACAGCAGAAGATGATCGTCGAGACCACGAGGATGGCGGCGGTCGCATTGGTGACGCCATAGTTCAGGGTGATGGTACCGCCGATCGCTTCCATCGCCAGGAACGAGATCGCGCCCAGCGCGGTGTTGGCCACTCTGGCGGCGGACCAGCGGCGCGCGCTCTTGGCCGTGAAGCGCAGCGCGTAGTCTTCCAACGTCTGGTTGGCGACCCACTGATTGTACTGGCGCCTGACGCGGTCTATTCGCTGCCGCCCTGCCACGCTCTACCCCACTCCCGATACGGACCCGGAGCCCTCGCAATTTCCGTACCAAAAGCCTACGTCGGCATTTTGCGGTGCAATATACGCGATCTTGCGTATGCTTCCGCCGCCCAGATCCGAGCCATCCTCACGGCACCAATCGCGTGTTCTCGAACAAAAGTGGGGTGCTCATGTCGGACGAAGGAAAAAAGGGCCTGTTATCGCCGCTTCGGCGCAAATTATTGATGGGAATGGCCGCCGTGCCGGCCATGACGATGCTGCCGCGGGCGTCCTTTGCCCAGGCCCCGGCGACCTCGGCGGTCAACACCACGGGCCTTGCCGTCACCGACACCGAGGTGACGGTCGGAATCCTGCACTCGGCGACCGGCACCATGGCGATCTCCGAGACGGGCTCGATCGAAGCTGAAAAGCTCGCCATCGAGCAGATCAACGCCGCCGGCGGCGTTCTCGGGCGCAAGATCAAGTTCATCCAGGAAGACGGCGCAAGCGATTGGCCGACCTTTGCGGAAAAGGCCAAGAAGCTGCTCGTCAACGACAAGGTCGCGGCGATCATGGGTTGCTGGACCTCGGCCTCCCGCAAGGCGGTGCTCCCGGTCATGGAGCAGTATAACGGCATGCTCTACTACCCGACCTTCTACGAAGGCCTCGAGCAGTCCAAGAACGTCATCTACACCGGCCAGGAAGCGACCCAGCAGATCCTCGCCGGCCTGAACTGGATCGCCAAGGAGAAGGGCGCAAAATCGTTCTTCTTCATCGGCTCCGACTACATCTGGCCCCGCACCTCGAACAAGATCGCGCGCAAGCACGTCGAGAACGTGCTGAAGGGTAAGGTCGTCGGCGAGGAATATTATCCGCTCGGCAACACCCAGTTCAACTCGGTCATCAACAAGATCAAGCTGACCAAGCCGGACGTCATTTTCACCGACGTCGTCGGCGGCTCCAACGTCGCCTTCTACAAGCAGCTCAAGGCCGCCGGCATCGACCTTTCCAAGCAAGCGCTGCTGACGATCTCGGTGACCGAAGACGAAATCGACGGCATCGGCGGCGAGAATATCGCGGGCGCCTATGCCTGCATGAAGTACTTCCAGTCGCTCGACAATCCGAACAACAAGGCCTTCGTGCCGGCGTTCAAGAAGATGTGGGGCGAGAAGACCGTCATCGGAGACGTCACCCAGGCTGCCTATCTCGGCCCGTGGCTCTGGAAGTTGACGGTCGAGAAGGCCGGCTCCTTCGACGTCGACAAGATTGCGGCGGCCTCGCCGGGCGTCGAGTTCAAGGGGGCTCCGGAAGGCTACGTGCGCATCCACGAGAATCATCATTTGTGGTCGAAGACCCGCGTAGGCCGCGCCAAGCTCGATGGTCAGTTCGAGCTGATCTACGAGACCGCCGATCTCGTCGAGCCGGATCCGTTCCCGAAGGGCTATCAGTAAGCCGCGGCCTCCGCCGCAGTTTCCCAAAAGCCAAAACCGCTCCCTGGCGTGGATCGCAAGTCCACGCCGCAAGACCCCGCGTCGCGACTCTGCATCGCGACGCGGGACCCTTATCCCCGACGGAGGACATCGATGTTCGGCGACTACTCGCTTGGTGATCTCGGCTCGATCTTCGTCATGCAGGGTTTCGCAGGACTGATCCTGTTTTCGGTCTACGTCCTGATGGCGCTCGGGCTTGCGATCATCTTCGGGCAGATGGGCGTCATCAACATGGCCCATGGCGAGTTCATGATCCTGGGGGCCTACGTCACCTGGATGACGTCCAATCTCTTCCAGGCCTATTTGCCGAGCCTGTTCAGCGGCTACTTCTTCCTCGCGATGATCCTGGCCTTCGTCGCGTCAGGTGCGTTGGGCATGCTGGTGGAATGGGTGCTGATACGGCATCTGTACAAGCGTCCGCTCGATACGCTGCTGGCCACCTGGGGCCTCAGCCTGATGCTGCAGCAGGCCTATCGCTCCGTGTTCGGCGCACGAGAAGTCGGCGTCGAGCTGCCGCAATGGATGCTCGGTTCGCTGCACGTCAGCGACAGTATCGAAGTGCCGATCAACGGCGTCTTCGTGATGTGCCTCACCGTGCTGATCACGATCTCTGTCGCCTACGTTCTCTACCTGTCGCGCTGGGGCCGCCAGGTCCGTGCCGTGGTGCAGAACCGTATCATGGCGGGCGCCGTCGGCATCAATACCGAGAAGGTCGATCGCTATACTTTCGGCCTCGGTTGCGGCATCGCCGGCATCGCCGGCAGCGCCTTCACCATGATCGGTTCGACCGGGCCGACCTCGGGACAGCTCTACATCGTCGATACGTTCCTGGTCGTCGTGTTCGGCGGCGCCGCCAGCCTGCTCGGTACCATCGCCTCCGCGTTCTCGATCTCGCAGACGCAATCGACGCTCGAATTCTTCATGTCGGGTTCGATGGCCAAGGTACTCACGCTGCTCGCCGTCGTCGGCATCCTGATGCTGCGGCCGCAGGGTCTCTTCGCCCTCAAGGTTCGCAAATAACGAGAAGCAGGCAAGCCATGGTCATTAACTCACGCTTCTTCAATCGATCCGAACTCATGGGCTTCATTGCGCTCGCCGCCGTGCTGTTCGTGATCCTGCCGCTGACGCTCGATGTCTTCCGCCTCAATCTGGTCGCGAAGTACCTGACTTACGCCTTTGTCGCACTCGGCCTCGTGCTGTGCTGGGGCTATGGCGGCATCTTGAGCCTGGGGCAGGGCGTGTTCTTCGGTCTGGGCGGCTATTGCATGGCGATGTTCCTCAAGCTCGAGGCATCGAGTGTCGAGAACACCAAGATCCAGTCGACACCCGGCATCCCCGATTTCATGGACTGGAATCAGATCACGTCACTGCCGCTGTTCTGGCAGCCGTTCCACAGCCTGACCTTCACCATCCTCGCCATCATCCTGGTCCCCGGCCTGTTCGCGCTGATCATCGGGACAGCGATGTTCAAGCGTCGTGTTGGCGGCACCTATTTCGCGATCATCACCCAGGCGGTGGCCGCCATCCTCACCATCCTGATCGTCGGTCAACAGGGCTATACCGGCGGCATCAACGGCATGACCGACCTGCGCACGCTGAAGGGTTGGGACATCCGGCCCGACCACGCCAAGATCATCCTGTACTTCGTCGAGGTGGTGCTGCTGTTCGCCTGCATCGGCATCGCACAGTTCATCCGGCTGACCAAGCTCGGCCGCATCCTGGTGGCGATGCGCGAACAGGAGGACCGTGTCCGCTTCTCCGGCTACAGCGTCGCCAACTTCAAGATCTTTGCCTTCTGCATGGCCTCGGTCTTCGCCGCGATCGGCGGTGCCATGTTCGCACTCAATGTCGGTTTCATGTCGCCGTCCTTTGTCGGCATCGTGCCGTCGATCGAGATGGTGATCTACACCGCGGTCGGCGGGCGGATGTCGATCTTCGGCGCGATATGGGGGGCCATCCTGGTGAATTTCGCCAAGACCAGCCTGTCCGAATCCTTCCCGCAACTCTGGCTGTTCGGTCTCGGAGCGCTGTTCATCGCGGTCGTGCTCGCCTTCCCGAACGGTCTGTCCGGGCTCTGGGCCGACTACGTGCAGCCGCGCATCGATCGGCTGTTCGCCTCGCGGAAGGCGAAGCCGGGCTGGAACGACAATTCGGTCGCCGACGGCGCGCCGGCAGAGTGAGGAGGACATCGTGCTCATCGGTCATCACGATGTCGATGCCACGCCGGCAGTGAGGAGATAGATCATGCTCATCGGTCATCAGCCCAAGGAATTTCTGCTCGCGGTCTCCGGACTGACCGTTTCGTTCGACGGGTTCAAGGCGGTCAACGACCTCTCCTTCTACGTCGAAGAGAACGAGATCCGCGTCATCATCGGTCCCAACGGCGCCGGCAAGACCACCGTGCTCGACCTGATCTGCGGCAAGACCAAGGCGACCTCAGGCTCGATTCAGTTTCGTGGCAAGGAGCTCACGAAGATGAGGGAGAACGAGATCGTGCAGACCGGCGTCGGGCGCAAGTTTCAGACGCCGTCGGTGTTCGAGGATCTCACCGTGTTCGAGAACCTCGAGATCTCGTTTCCGCGCGGGCGCACCGTGTTCGGCTCGCTGACCTTCCAGCGCGACCAGCCGGTGAAGGACCGGGTCGAGGAGGTCGCCGAGATGATTTTCCTCAAGGACAAGCTCAACACCTATGCCGACGAGCTCAGCCATGGCCAGAAGCAGTGGCTCGAGATCGGCATGTTGCTGATCCAGGATCCGGACCTGCTGATGCTCGACGAGCCCGTCGCCGGCATGAGCGTGTCCGAGCGCGCCAAGACCGCCGAATTGCTCAACCGCATCATCAAGAACCGCTCGGTGCTGGTGATCGAGCACGACATGAAGTTCGTCGAGGACATCGCGCACAAGGTGACCGTGCTGCACCAGGGCCAGATCCTCTCCGAGGGGACCATGGAGAAGGTGAAGAACGATCCCAAGGTCGTTGAAGTCTACCTGGGGCACTGAGGCATGACGTCGAGCGAGCCTGTTGCGGCAACGCCGGTGCACCTCTCCCCTCGTGGGAGAGGTCGGATCGCGCAGGCGATCCGGGTGAGGGGTATCTCTCCGCGAGAGAAACTGCTCCTCGCATTCGCGGATGAAGACCCCTCATCCGTCGCGGACTTCGTCCGCGCCACCTTCTCCCACAAGGGGAGAAGGAAGAAAACATATCGAGCCTAGGAGCGTATCGATGCTGGCAATTTCCGATTTGCACGTCGCCTACGGCCAGAGCGAGGTGCTGCACGGGCTCAACGTCAAGGTCGCGCCGAACGAGATCGTCGCGATCATGGGCCGCAACGGCATGGGCAAGACCACGCTGATGAAGTCGTTGATGGGCATCCTGCCCGCCAAAAGCGGCTCGGTGACCATGGACGGCGCCGAGCTCGGCAGCCTCAAGAGCTTTGAGCGCGTCGCCAAGGGCCTCGCCTACGTCCCGCAAGGCCGCATGATCTTCTCCACCATGACGGTGAAGGAGAACATCGAAACCGGCCTCGTCGTCTCCGGTGGCTCCGAGGTGCCGGGCGACATCTACGAATTGTTCCCGGTGCTGCTGGAAATGAAAGGCCGTCGCGGCGGCAATCTTTCCGGCGGCCAGCAGCAGCAGCTCGCCATCGCACGAGCGCTCGCGACCAAGCCGAAAGTCCTGCTGCTGGATGAGCCGACCGAAGGCATCCAGCCGTCGATCATCAAGGAGATGGCGCGCACCCTGAAGCGCATCCGTGACGAGAAGGGCCTCTCGATCGTCGTGTCCGAGCAGGTGCTGAGCTTCGCGCTCGACATCGCCGACCGTGTGCTGGTGATCGAGAACGGCGAGATCGTGCGTGACGATCCGCGCGACGCCGTCGATGCCGCGCAGGTCTCGAAATATCTGTCCGTCTAACCAACCGTAGTCAAAGGGGAGCATCTCGATGCCAGAGACACTGATCAAGGTCGATCTCACCAAGTCGGCCTATGAAAACGACATGGTGCATAACCGCTGGCACCCCGACATCCCGATCGTGGCCTGGGTCAATCCCGGCGACGATTTCATCATCGAGACCTATGATTGGACCGGCGGCTTCATCAAGAACAACGATTCCGCCGACGACGTGCGCGACATCGACCTGTCGATCGTCCACTTCCTGTCCGGTCCGATCGGCGTCAAAGGCGCCGAGCCCGGCGACCTGCTGGTGGTCGATCTGCTCGACGTCGGTCCGCTCAAGGAGAGCCTGTGGGGCTTCAACGGCTTCTTCTCCAAGCAGAACGGCGGCGGCTTCCTGACCGACCATTTCCCGCTGGCGCAGAAGTCGATCTGGGACATCAAGGGCCTCTACACCTCCTCCCGCCACGTGCCCGGCGTGAACTTCGCGGGTCTCATCCATCCCGGACTGATCGGCTGTCTGCCCGATCCCAAGATGCTGGAGACCTGGAACAAGCGCGAGGCCGAATTGATCTCGACCAACCCGACCCGTGTGCCTGGGCTCGCCAACCCGCCGTTCGCGCCGACTGCCCATGGCGGCCGTGCCAAGGGCGACGTCAAGGCCAAGATCGGCGCCGAAGGCGCGCGCACCGTGCCGCCGCGCGAGCATGGCGGCAATTGCGACATCAAGGATCTCTCGCGCGGCTCGAAGATCTACTTCCCGGTCTATGTGCCCGGCGCCGGTCTGTCGATGGGCGATCTTCACTTCAGCCAGGGCGACGGCGAGATCACCTTCTGCGGCGCCATCGAGATGGCCGGCTGGCTGCACCTGAAGGTCGAGGTGATCAAGGACGGTATGTCGAAATACGGTATCAAGAACCCGATCTTCAAGCCGTCGCCGATCACGCCGAACTACAAGGACTATCTGATCTTCGAAGGCATCTCGGTCGACGAGGCCGGCAAGCAGCACTATCTCGACGTCCACATCGCCTACCGTCAGGCCTGCCTCAACGCGATCGAGTATCTGAAGAAGTTCGGCTATTCCGGCGCCCAGGCCTATTCGATCCTCGGCACCGCGCCGTGCCAGGGCCACATCTCCGGCGTGGTCGACGTACCCAACGCCTGCGCCACGCTATGGCTGCCGACGGAAATCTTCGACTTCGACGTGATGCCGTCGGCGGCCGGGCCCATCAAGCACATCACCGGCGACATCCAGATGCCGATCTCGCCGGACAAATGATGCCTGTGCTCCCTCTCCCCGTTCTTGCGGGGAGAGGGTTGGGGTGAAGGGCTGTCTCCGCACATGCGGTCACTAAATGCCTAGGAATCAACAATGCCGGTCTACGAATATCTCTGTGACGATTGCGGTCCGTTCAAGGACCTCCGCCCGATGGCCGAATGCGACGATCCGCAAAGCTGCCCGCATTGCGAGACCATGGCGCCGCGGGTGATCCTGACCGCGCCGAATTTCTTCTGCATGCCGGCGGACAGGCGCAAGGCCCACGCCGTCAACGAGCGCAGCTCGCATGCGCCGCAGACCCTGGCGCAATACAAGGCCTCGCACGGCCCTGGCTGTGGCTGTTGCTCCTCGGGAAAGACAGTCAAGGACAAGGGCTCGGCGGACAGCAAGAAACCGGCACGGCTGGTGACCAAGACCAAGAGCGGCGCCAAGGGCTTTCCGACCGCGCGGCCCTGGATGATCAGCCACTAGCGAAGACCTCAAACAGACAAAAGACAGGAGCGCTCAAAATGCTTCACGGCGACATTTCCAGCAGCAACGATACGGTCGGCGTCGCGGTCGTCAATTACAAGATGCCCCGCTTGCACACCAAGGCAGAGGTGCTCGACAACGCCCGCAAGATTGCAGACATGCTGGTGGGCATGAAGGTCGGTCTACCCGGCATGGACCTCGTGATCTTCCCGGAATATTCCACGCAAGGCATCATGTACGACTCCAAGGAGATGTACGAGACGGCGTGCTCGGTGCCAGGTGAAGAGACGGCCATCTTCGCCGAGGCTTGCCGCAAGGCGAAAGTGTGGGGCGTGTTCTCGCTAACCGGCGAGCGCCACGAGGAGCATCCGCACAAGGCCCCTTACAACACCCTGATCCTGATGAACGACAAGGGCGAGATCGTGCAGAAGTACCGCAAGATCATGCCATGGGTACCGATCGAAGGCTGGTATCCCGGCAATTGCACCTATGTGTCCGAAGGCCCGAAAGGTCTCAAGGTCAGCCTGATCATCTGCGACGACGGCAATTATCCGGAGATCTGGCGTGACTGCGCCATGAAGGGCGCGGAATTGATCGTGCGCTGCCAGGGCTACATGTATCCGGCCAAGGAGCAGCAGGTCATGATTTCCAAGGCTATGGCGTGGGCCAATAACGTCTATGTCGCGGTCGCCAACGCCGCCGGCTTCGACGGCGTCTATTCCTATTTCGGCCACTCCGCGATCATCGGCTTCGACGGCCGCACGCTCGGTGAATGCGGCGAGGAGGATTACGGCATCCAGTACGCGCAGCTCTCGAAACACCTGATCCGCGACGCGCGCCGCAACGGCCAGTCGCAGAACCATCTCTACAAGCTGGTCCACCGCGGCTACACCGGCATGATCAATTCCGGCGACAGCCCGCGCGGAGTTGCGGCATGCCCGTATGATTTCTACAAGAACTGGATCAAGGATCCCGAAGGCACGCGGGACATGGTCGAGGCGATGACCCGCGCGACGCCAGGGACCGCGGAATGCCCGATCGACGGCATCCCGAATGAAGCGGCGGCCACCAATTACTGAGCCATTGCGACCCGGCTTCATGCGCCAAATGGGAATTTGGCCCTGCAAACCGTGTCCCGGTTGCAACATGACCGCCGGATTCTGCCTCGGTTGTGGGTCAAACGGACGCATTCCGATGGCGCCGTAGTTCTACGGAGCCTTCTCATGGCCTAAGTTCCCGCGGAACTGGCGGGGAAGCGAGGGCGTAACGTGAGGGGCGAGGGGCTATCGAGGCGGCAGGATCGACTGCGCCGGCGCGGTGCCGCGTTGCTCGTCGGCGCATCTGCGTTCGTTTTGGGATTCAGCCTGTGCGCATCGCCGGCGAAGGCGACTTGCACACCAGATCCGGCCACGAGCGGCCAGACCGTCACCTGTAGCGGCACCGATACCGACGGCTTTCAGGCCGGGGCCGGCGTCGATGCTCTCAATGTCAACGTGCTCTCAGGCGCAGCGGTGAACGACAACGGCGCGGTCTCGATCGGCGTCAACGATTTCAGCACCGTCACCAACAACGGCACCGTGTCGGCAGGCTCGGGCCTCACCGGCATTGCCGTTGGAAATTCCAACACCGTGATCAACAACAGCACCATCACGGTGCTCGACAACGGACTCGGCATCCAGGCGATCGATCACAACGTCATCACCAATGCCGGAACGATCACGACGGGCGACAGCGGCGCTGCGATCTCGGTCGGTGACAGCAACACCGTCACCAACGGCGGTGCGCTGGCGGTCGGCGGGTCAGGTGCGGGCGTCTTCGCCGGCCAGAACAACACGATCACCAACTCTGCGACCGGCACGATCACGGGCGGCGACGGTGCAAGCGGCATTTTTGCGTTCGGCAGTGCAATCATCACCAATGCCGGCGCGATCACGGTCGGCGATTCCGCCGGATTCTCCGGCGGCATTCTGGCGATCAGTGACAACAACACGATCACCAACACCGCCACCGGCACGATCACGGTCGGGCAGAACGCCGCCGGCATCTTCCTGCAAGGCGACTTCCAGACTGTCAGCAATCTCGGCACGATCACGGCCGGAGATTTTGGCGTCGGCATCGCCGTGCTGGGCGACGACTCGAAAGTCACCAACGGCGGCACGATCACGGTCGGGGGCAGCGGGACGGCCGGCATTTCGTTGCAGGGTGACCGGGCCACGATCAGCCAAAGCGGCGCGATCAATGTCGGGCTGGGCGGGGTGGCCATCGCCTATACCGGCTCGTCCTCAACGATAACCAACAGCGGGCAGATCACGGGCGCCGACTTTGTCGAAGGCATCTTCGTTGTCGGCGATTCCAACATCGTCACCAACACGGGCAAGATCACCGTCGGCGACGCCGGTGTCGGTATCGACGTCAGCTCCTTCAGCACGACCAACCAGATCGTCAACACCGGCACCATCACCGTCGGCGCCAACGGCACGGGTATCATGCTGAGTGGCGGCGGTAGCGTCTTCAACTCCGGCACCATCGATGCCGGCGCGGCCGGTGCCATCGCGATCGATTTCTGCGGATGCGGCAGCAACACGCTCACCCTCGGCCCCGGTAGCGTCATCAACGGCCAGGTTCTGGCATCCGGAACCGACACCTTCCAGCTCGGCGGCACCGGCAAGGATACGTTCAATCTCGACCTGATCGGCGTTGGCCTCCAGTACGACGGGTTCTCGACCTTCAACAAGGTAGACAGCTCGACCTGGACCGTGACCGGCACCGGCAATCAGGACTGGAACGTGCTCGGCGGCACGCTGATGCTCGCCGGCACCATCAACGGCACCGTGTCCGTCGCCACCGGCGGTACCTTCGGTGGCGTCGGCACGGTCAGCACGATCACCGTGAATGGCGGCACACTGGCGCCAGGCAATCCGACCGGGACGCTCACCGTGTCCGGCGACCTCTCGTTCACGAGCGCGTCGAGCTACATGGTGCAGGTCTCGGGCGCGAGCAACGGCCTGGCGGTCGTCGCGGGCACGGCGACGCTTGGCGGCGCCACCGTCGTCGTGGTTCCGACCGGATCGATCGCGAAGCACTACACGATCCTCAGCGCGGGGACGCTGCCCGATGCGTTCAATCCCGTGGTCGCGGGGCTATCGCCGAACCTGCATGCGACGCTGAGCTATGGCCTCAACAATGTCGACCTTGATCTCGCGCTCGGCTATGGCGGCGGCCTCAACATCAATCAACAGAACGTCGCCAATGTGCTGACGGACTATTTCAACCGCGCCGGCGGCCTTCCCGTGGCGCTCGCCAATCTCTCGCCGGCCGGCCTCACACAGGCTTCCGGCGAATCGGGCACCGGCTCGCAGCAGACGACCTTCAACGCGATGAACCTGTTCATCAGTCTGCTGACGGACGTGTTCGGCACGGGGCGCAGCGGTGCACCCGGCGCGACTCCGTATGCGGACGACGCGAGCGCGAATGCCTATGCCGCAACTGGCAGGAACGCTCGCGACAAGACCACGCGCGATGCCTTCGCTTCGATCTACCGCAAAGCACCGGTTGCGACGTTCGAGCAGCGCTGGGACGTGTGGGCGGCCGGCTATGGCGGGTCGCAGACCACCGACGGCAACACCGGCCTCGGCTCCAACACCACCAGCAGCAGCGTCTATGGCACCGCCGTCGGCCTCGATTACCGCTTCTCGCCGTCGACGATCGCCGGGTTTGCACTTGCGGGCGGCGGCACCGGCTTCAACGTCAACGGGCTCGGCTGGGGCCGCTCCGACCTGTTCCAGGCCGGCGCCTTCGTTCGTCACACGGCGGGGCCTGCCTATGTGACGGCCGCGCTGGCCTACGGCTGGCAGGACGTCACGACAAACCGCATCGTCACCGCTGCCGGCGTCGATCAGTTGCGTGCGCAGTTCAACGCCAACGCGCTGTCGGGCCGTATCGAGGGCGGCTATCGCCATGCCTCGCAGTGGATCGGCCTCACGCCCTATGCGGCGGTGCAGGCCACCATGTTCAGCCTTCCTAGCTACTCGGAGTTCGCGGTGGTCGGCAGCAATGTCTTCGCGCTGAACTATGCCGCCAAGGACGTGACCAGCACCCGCACCGAGCTCGGCCTGCGCGCGGACAAGTCATTCGCCGCAGCCGGCGGCCTGATGACCCTGCGCGGCCGCGTCGCCTGGGCGCATGACTACGATCCGGATCGCATCGTCGGCGCGGTCTTCCAAACGTTGCCGGGATCGGCGTTCGTCGTGAACGGTGCCGCCCAGGCGCGCGATTCCGCGCTGACCACGGCGGCGGTGCAGATGAACTGGATGAACGGCTGGTCTGCGTCGGCGACCTTCGAAGGCGAGTTCTCGAACGTCTCCCGCTCCTACGCCGGCAAGGGCGTCGTCCGCTACGCTTGGTAGGGATCTATCGCTTCGGCTGCGGAGGCTTGCGCGGTGGGCGCGGGGCCGCGGCAGGCGTCGATATCCCGCTCATCTTGTTGGCGGCTTCGCTGACGTCGAGCAGCGAGCGGCGGATGTCCTCGAGATAGCCGGCCGACTTCTTCTTCATGGTGTTGGCAAGCTCGTGCAGTCCCTTGATCTTCTCGAACAGCTCGTCGGCCTTGCCGTCGACGAAGCCGGGCACCACGCCCTCGATCTTCGTGACCGCCTTGTCGAAGCCCGCGAAGGCGCTGTCGACCTTGGCCATGACGGAATCGATCTCGCTGCCCTTGCTGCGGAGATCGGCGGTGTAATCCTCGAACGTGCGCAGGCCTTCCTTGATGGCGGGAGCATTGCTGACGATCGTGCGGTCGACGCTATGGAGCGTCTCGACGATGGATTCTGCGTCGCTGAGATCGGCAGTCAGGACAGGGACGCCGTCCGAGTCCAGCGGCACCGGTGGCGCGGAGGGAGCGCCTCCGATCAGGGAGATCGCGGCGACGCCGGTGAGGCCCTGGAACTCGATGCCAGCCACGGTGTCCTTGCGGATCGGCGCGGTGTTGTCGAGCATCACCAGCGCCACGATTCTGCGCGGGCTATCCAGCTTGATCGACAGGATCTGGCCTGCCGGGACACCGTCGAAATTGACCGGCCCGCCGCGGCGCAGGCCGCTGGCGGACCCGCCCTCGAACACCACGCGCAGCTGGCTGCGGCTCTGGATGGTGCGCCATTTCTGCACGCCGAGCACGCCGCCGAACGCCACGGCGATCACCGCCAGCGTCGCCGTTCCGATCACCAGATTGCTCGCACGTGCCATACGGGAAGGTTTTACGGCCAAAGCAGGGAAGTTGGAAGGAGCCCGCGATGTTACGTAGGGCGGGTTAGCGAAGCGTAACCCGCCGTTCTCGCCTCTAGCCGTGCAAGCTGGCGGATTGCGCTGGCGCTAATCCGCCCTACGGGCTACGGCGCCTCAATGTCCTGCCGCGCGCTTTGCCGCAGCATTGTTCAGCACGATCAGGGCATCGACGGCGACGCCCGTCTTGGCGTTGATCAGGAACGGGTTGATGTCGATCGAGGCGATCCGGTCGCCGGCATCCGCGATCAAATTGGACAAGCCGACCAGCGCCCTCACCGCGGAGGCTTCGTGCAGGGCCGGCTTGCCGCGATAGCCGCGCATCTTGATTCCGGCCTTGGTCCGGCCGATCAGGAGCCGGGCCTCGGCCTCGTCCAAGGGCGCGCCGGCGAGCGCAACGTCTTTCATCAGCTCGATGTCGATGCCGCCGGTGCCGAACAGCACGACAGGCCCCATCTCGGCATCCAGCGAGGCGCCGACCACGAGCTCGAGCTCGGCCTTGACCTGCTGCGCGATCAGGATGCCGTCGAGCCTGGGTTTACCCTTCAGCTTCGCGACCCGTGCCGTGATGTCGGCGAACGCCTTCTTCACCTCGGCCGGACTATTCAGGTTCAACACCACGCCGCCGATGTCCGATTTGTGCAGGATCTCCGCGCTGACGACTTTTGCTACGACCGGAAAGCCGATCTGCTTGGCGATCTTCACCGCCTCCGCCGCCGTCTGAGCGATCGCCTCCTTCGAGATCGGGATGCCATAGGCCTTCAGGAGCTTCTTCGAGGCGACCTCGTCGAGCGCGGCGCCGCTCGCCGATTTGAGCGCCTTCTCCAGCACGGCGCGCGCGGCAGGCTTCGAGCTCGAGACGATATCGGGCACCTCCTTGCGCAGCTTGGCGTAGTCGAGCAGCGATTTGATCGCGGTCACCGCCCGGTCCATGCCCTGCATCACCGCGAGATGCGGCAGCGATTTGCGCAAGGTTTTGGTGAACTCGGTGAAGCCGATGGACATCGCGCTGATGTAGATCACCGGCTTGCCGCCCTCGCGCGCCATCTCGTCGACGATGCGTAGATTGCGTTCGCGCAGCTCATGCGGCGCCTTGGGTAGCTCGGCATCGACGATGACGATGTCGATATCGGGGTCGTCGATCATCAGCTTGATCGACTTCATGTAAACGGAGGGATCGACCACCGCGGCAAAGCCGGCATCGAGCGGATTGCCGACGATCGAGCCCGGTCCGAGCATTTTGGCCAGTTCGGAGCCGACATGCGGGCTAAGCGGCGCGAAGTTCAGGCCTTCCTTGTAGAAGGCATCGAGCAGCATGCCGCGCTTGCCCCCCGACAGCGTAACGGCGGCGAGGCGGTTGCCTTTGGGCACCGCCGCGTGAACGAAGCATTCGGTGGTCTCTATCAGCTCGTCGAGCCCGCCGACCCGGATCACCCCTTCGCGCGTCGCAACGGCGTCGAACGTCTCGATCGAGCCCGCGAGCGCGCCGGTGTGTGCCATCGCCGCAGCACGGCCGCCCTCGGAGGCGCCGAGCTTGAGCGCGATCACGGGCTTGCTCGCGGCGCGCGCCGCCTTGCAGGCATCGCGGAACGCCTTGGTGTTGCGCACGCCCTCGAGGTAGACGACGATCACCTTGATGCTCGGATCCTCGGCGAAATAGCGCATCAGGTCCGGCGTCTCGAGTCCGGCCTCGTTGCCGGTCGTTACCATATAGCCGACACCGACACCCCGATCTTCCAGCGCCTGACGAATCGCCATGACGATGGCGCCGGACTGCCCGGCGATGGCCACCGCGCCCTGTTCCATGGTCACGACACGGTCGTCGATATTGGTGAAGAGCTTCTCGCCGGCGCTGAGATTGCCGAGGCAGTTCGGGCCCGTGACCGCAAGTCCTGTCTCGCGCACGGCCGTCTGCAATTCGGCGGCGAGCTTCTGGCTTTCCTCGTCCTGCAACTCGCTGAAGCCGGAGGTGACGATGGTGGCCGACCGCGCGCCGGCCGCTGCGGCGTCGCGGATCACCTGCACGGCAAAGCGCGCCGGCACCAGCACCAGAACGTGATCGGGCTTTTCAGGGAGGCTCGCAAAGTCCTTGAAGCAGGGGACCCCCCAGATGGTCTCGCGCTTGGCGTTGACCGGATAGAGGCCGCCCTCGTAGCCGTACTTGACCAGGTTATTCCAGATGCGTTCGGCGTAATTGCCGGGCTTGTCGGTTGCGCCCACCAGCACGATGTTGAGCGGGTGCAGCATGGCGTGGATGCCCTTGACGATGTCTCCGGCGTCGGGCGATGGAGACCATGGGCGTTGTGACACCGATGCAGCCGGCACTTGAGCTTCCATGCGCGTTCCTCGCCTCTTGTTCTTGTTGCAATGCGCTGTCGTGCGCCGGTCTGGTGCCTGATCGTGACGGGCTCCATGCCGCGAGGCGGAATGGCAAGCCTTGACGACAAGACTTGTCGATGAGGCTAGCATCACGAGACTTTTGGCGAAAGTGCGAACGACCAGGCAAGATGCTACGCAATCGTAGCGCTCATTCTCTCTTTGGTGATCATGCCGCTGCTGTCCATCGTGATACCGACGCTCGATCGTCCCGACACGCTTCGCCACGCGCTCGCGACCATGGCGTGCCAGCCTGCGCAAGCAGATTGCGAGTTCATCGTTCAGAACAATGGCGGCAACCCCGCTATCGCGAAGATGGTCGCAGACCTCCAGGACGAGCGCTTCAAATATTTTGCCAGCGACACCGTCCTGACCATGACCGACAATTGGGAGGCGGCGCTCGGCCGTGCCTCGGGCGAGTACATCACCTTCCTCGGCGATGACGACGGGCTGATGCCCTATGCATGTGCCACGGCATCGGACATGCTCTCCAGCCGACAGATCGATCTCCTGAGCTGGAGCGCCTACAGCTACTACTGGCCGGGCTATTACCACCCGGCGTTCCGCAACCGGTTGCTGGCCGAGATCGACCTGACCTCGTCGGCAAAGCGCGTCCCGTCGCGCGGCGAGCTCGTGCGCGTCTTCGGCTTCCAGGCGCACTATGCGCATCTGCCGATGATCTACAATTCCTTCGTCCGCCGCAGCGTCATCGATCGGATGCGTGCAATCGGCGGCCGCTACTTCATCGGCCTCTCGCCGGATGTGGCGTCCGGCATCGCCAACGCTGCGCTGACGGACAGTTTCGTCCGGCTGTCGCGGCCGCTGAGCATGGCCGGATTTTCGCAGCACAGCACCGGCCACGCGCTGTTCTTCGAGACCACCGACCTGCTCGAAACGCCGCGCGGGGCGCGCGATTTCGGACCCGTTGACGGCGATCCGGAGCTCCCCGATCTCAACGCGCTCCAGCTCTTCATCGCCTGGGACATGCTCGTCCTCAAACGTCTGCTGCTGGCGGATGACGACGACGTGCGGCTCGACTTCAAGGCGCTGGCACAGGCGCTCGCGACCGACATCAATAACCGCCCGCCCTTGTATGACAGGACCGTGCGGACCATCGGCGAACTCGCCCGTACGCACGGGTTCGACGTCGCTGACATCGTCATCCCCGCCCGCCTTGCGGATCGGCCGCCACCACCCGGCCAGCGTGTCCGCGTCACCGGACAGAACCATGTGGTTTACGAGCTGGACGGTTCCGTGCTCGGGCTCAATTCGATCGCGGATGCCGTGCGTGTGATCGCGCAATTCGTTCCGGATCAGGAGCCGTTCGATCCGGCTGCGCTGGAGGCCCCGGTGTCCGCGCCCGTCCTCGGCGCCGAGCAGCTCGAATTCGCGCGTGGTGGTGCTGGCGTCGCTGCGTTGATCGAGGGATGGAGCGAGCCGGAGCAATGGGGCACCTGGTCCGTCGCCAGGAATTGCGTGCTCCGCTTCGCCGTCCACCCCGTTCCGTCTCGACCGGTCGCGCTCGTGCTGGCGTGCCGGGCGTTCGTCTCCGACGGAAATCCACAACTGCACGCGGTTTGCCGCGTCGGCAACGGCGTGCAGCAGCAATTGACGTTTTCGAAAGAGGCCTTCGCGGGCCAGCGCAGGTTGATGCTCGATCCCGCCGCGATTGCCGCCGACGGGACGCTGACCATCAGCCTGTCGCTCTCCGATCCGCGCTCGCCCGCCGATCTCGGATTGAGCTTCGACGCGCGACCGCTCGGCATCGGCCTCGAGCGGATCTGGCTCGATGACGATGTCGGTGCGTCAGGAGGGCGCTGATCTCCGCGGGCTCAGTACCTCAGCAGGCTCAGCTTGTGGGCGTAGTGGAAGACGAGCTGCCGCGTGAGATACGGTGCGATGGCGCGGCGGATCTGCATTTGTGTCGGATCGAAGCCGAGAACGCGCCGCCGCAAGATGCCCATCTCCCGGACGCCGATCGCATAGGTTGATGCCGTCTTCTGGGCGTCATGGATTCGGAAGCAGGCGAGAAATCGCGGCAGCCGCACGAACTTGAATCCTGCGGCCTGTGCCCGCAGGATGAAGTCCCAATCCATCGCATAGTGGAAGCTCTCATCGAGCGGCCCGATCCTGTCCCACACGCGCCTGCGCCAGAACATCGTCTCCTGCGGGATGTAGTCGGCATATTGCAGCGCGCGTCCGTCATGGGGCGGCAGCACGGCGCGGCCGACCTCGAGCCCCTCGCGATCGACGAAGACGCGATGGCCGTAGACGACGTCGACATGCGGGTGCGACGTGAAATAATTGGCGACATAGGCGAGCGTCCCGGGCAGCAGCATGTCGTCGCTGTTGAGATAAGCCATGATCTCGCTGTCGACGCCGGCGAAGCCGAGATTGATGGCGTTCGACTGCCCGTTGTCAGGTTCGCTCTTCCAGCTGATGCTCACGCCGCAACGCTTCAGGAGATCCGTCGTGCCGTCGATCGAGGCGCCGTCCTGAACGTGATAATGCAGGTTCGGGTAGTTCTGACCGACGATGCTCTCGATCGTGGCCCCGAGATATTGCGCCTGGTTGTAGCTCGGCGTGACCATCGCGATCCGCGGTGCATTCTCGGGAATCGAGGGTGCTGGCGGAAAAGACGTCAGATTGAGCAGGCGCGGCGGATATTGCTCGAAGGTCCAGATCGGCGGCCGCCGCCACAGGCTCCGGAGCGAGGACCGTCTCTGCCCGGCGGCGATGAGATCCTGGTTCCTTTCCAGGAGCGCGACGCGATTTTCGAGCTGCTCCAATCGCTGTTCGAGGCGCTGCCTGAACTCGTCGTCCATTATCGCTCTTTCAGAAATCGCAACGTACAAAAATCAATGGGCTAATCTTACAGCGCTCCGGGCGGTGGCGCCAGAAGCCCGGGCCTGTCCGGCGTGATTTGGGAGGTTCGATCGATCCCGGACGGACCTGATTGCGAACGGCTATTCACCTGTTTCGATCAAGGTGGCATGCAGGACATAGCGCTCCGGGCCGGATGTGACGGCGTCGAACGGCCAGCAGGTTGCAAGCGCGAGCTCTCTACTCTGCGTTGAAGGATCGATGCTCGGCGCGTCGGAACGGACAACGTCCGCATGATCCGCCCGGTAGCGGTACTGCTTGCCATCGCGGCGGGTGATCTCAATGACGTCTCCGATGGCAACGTTCCGCAAGAAGCGGAAATGTGTGTCACGATGTGCTGCGTATACGGCAACTCCGCGTTCGCCGGCGTCAGCCGTTTGGGGGATATGGCCTGGTCCGAAAGCAAGTGCCTGGCCGCTGACACCTTCCAGCACGATTGCGCTGGCGCCGATCCGCTTCACCTCGATCCGGGCCACCGGCCAGGTGTCGGCCCATGACCACGGCTTGATCATTTCGCCGGTCGCAAGGCTTCTGTCGAAGGCGCGCTCCAGCAGCACTTGCGCGAGCCACGCCTTGGCATGGATGTAGGTGCCGTCACCGAACAGGATGAGGCCGATCAGGGCGAGAACCAGAGGAGATAGCAGGCGGGGCATTGTGTTTCCCTTCCGTCATTGCGAGCGACGCGAAGCTGTCCCCTGAGCGGCAGCCTGGATTGCTTCGTCGCTTCGCTGCTCGCAATGACGTTGAGAAAAAGGCGCGCGGGGCCGTTGGGTACGGGACGGGCGACCGCGCGCGCTAACAGAGGAGTCGGGGTGCTCCTCTCTCAAGCGGCGTTGGTGAGCAAGAGCCGACGCCGGTTGAACACGAACAGCAACAAGGCGAGCACGATCAGGACGAAGCCTCCGATCATCTTCAGCTCGGCCGAGGTTGCCGTCTTGGGCAGACGGATCGCGTCGGGCGCTGCAGGCGTCGCGCGCCGCGTCGACGGTGATGTGCTCGCATCGGCGTGGCGTTCACGCAGCAGCGGCGGGATCTGCGGCCGTTCGCCAAACACCTTCTCGAAATCCCAACCGGCCGGCAGGTTGATCGGCAATTCGCTGAGCTTGAGCGGCGCGCCTTCGGGGCGGCTCGGCGTCTTGTCGACGGCGACAAGGCTGGTCAGGCGCGTGACGATCTGATGGTCGAGCGCCAGCGTCAGGATCGCCTTGTCGGCCGCCTCAGGCGCGAGCTCCCGCATGGCGCGTGCCACTTCGGCGTCACCGATCTTGCGCTTGGCCCAGAGTTTCGACAGGCCCTTGCCTTCGGCGGCATTTTGCAGCGGCAGCGTCACCGACCACGGACGGTCGCCGACGCGTCCCCTGATCTCGAGCGAGCCTGCGAGCTTGTCGAGCCTAGCCGCCAGCACCAGCGGCTCGTCGCGATAGACGTCGGGGATGATCGCCGGGGTAACGTCGGCCGTGGCCTCGGAGAATTTTGCGGTGAGGCCGGTCACGGCCGGGTTTTCCAGCTTGGCGAACAAGCCGCGCATGCGCTCCTCGACCTGCTCGACCGAACCGATATGGGTGAAGGCCCCACGGCCGAGCTCGGCGGCGCGGGTCATCAGATAGGTGTTGGGCGCCGACCCGATGCCGACCATGAAGACCCGCGAGCGGCCGCGCATCGCCGTGATCGTTTCGAACAATTGCTGCTCGTTGCCGATTGCGCCGTCGGTCAGGAATACGACCTGCCGGACCATGCCGGTGTCGCCGAGCTTGTCGGCCAGCGCGGCGCGCATCGCCGGCACCATCTCGGTGCCGCCGCGCGCCTGCAAAGCGCTCACGAACGAGGTCGCCTCGCCGACATGCGCAGCATCCGCCGGCACGGACGCGGGAAACAGCATGTCCATGGTGTCGTCGAAGCGAATGACGTTGAAGCGGTCGGCCGGCTGGAGGCGGGAGAGCGCGTAAGTGAGGCTCGCCTTGGCCTGGACGATCGACGTGCCGCCCATCGACCCCGAATTGTCGATCACGAACACGACCTCACGCGGCAGCGGCTTTTGCGCTGTCTGCTCGGCGCGCGGCGGGGTGACGAAGGCAAGCAAATAATCGGCATCGCTGATATGTTCGCGGAACAAGCCGACCGACGGCGCCTTCTCGGCGGCAGGCTTCCAGGTCAGCTCGAAGTCGCGGTCGGCTGGGACGACGCCGTCGGCGAGCGTGACGACGCGCGTCGTGCTGTCCGGGCTCTCGATCGTGACCTTATGGTGGTGGCTCGCGACCTCGCCAAGCGCAAAGCCGGCCTTCAGGCGCACCGTGATGCCGGTCGGATTGACCGGCGCAGACTTGGCGGGGTCCAGCACAGGCGGCGAGATGCGGTCACGGTCTGCGACCGGGTCCGACGTCGCCGCGCCCCAACCCGACCCGTCCTTGCGGAAGTCGACGCTCTGGACGATCGGCGCCGGATTGTAGCGGGGTCCGACCACCAGCGGCAGGCGGAGCGAATATTCGTTGCCGGATTGATGGACAGGCTCCTGATATTCGATCTGCACCAGCACGGTTTCGCCGGGGCCGATATTGGCAACCGAATTAGTGAAGATGTTCGGCCGTTCCTGCTCGGTGAGCGCGGCCCTCTGACCGGCGCGGCGCGCCTCTTCGTAGATCACGCGTGCCTGCTGCCGCTCCTTGATGTCTCCCACGATGACGCGATCGCCGACCACCATCTTCAGCGTATCGACGGCGCCGCCGGTCGCGAGCGGGTAGACATAGGTTGCCTCGACCCAATCCTGGGTCGGGTTACGGAAAACCTGAGTGATCCGGGCGCGCAAGGTCGGGCCGGAAACGGTGATGTCGACGTCGATGCCGAGGCGGATCGCCTCGGTGTAAGCGCCGTCGTCCTTCAGGAGCAGGCTTCCGGACTTGGCCTCGCCGGGCTGGAGCAGGCTGGCCTGCTCGGTCGTTGCCGACCAGCTCGTCCCGAAGCTGACGAGCAGCGCTACGAACGCCATCAGCATCACCGCGATGCCCTGCGCGAGAAGAAACAATCCGAGCTTGATCAGCCCCTTCAACAGGGGGTGCTCTTCGTTGTCGGCTGCGTCGTAGGTGTCCATTGACCTGCTCCCGAAAGGACGTTTGCTGGCTCCGAGCATTCGCCGGGAGGGGCCGATGTCGCGAGCAGAATGATCGGCAATGTTCCGCCACGCCCGGCCGGGTGCGCCGTGCCCGAGGGGGCCATGTGCGGTTTTGTGCTGGTTTGTCCGGCCTGCTAGAATGGCCGTGCTGGAAGCGGGGCCCACGATGCAGATGCAGGACAAACTGACCGACAGGCAGCTTTCGGACGAGCAGAGCCGCGAGATCGCCGAGACCATTCGCGAGGAGCTCGCCAGGCGCCGGATCTCCCGGCAGACGCTGGCCGAGCAGGCCAAGCTCAGCCTGTCGACGCTGGAGAAGGTGCTCGGCGGGCGGCGGCCGTTCACGCTGGCGACGACGGTCCGGCTGGAGCAGGCGCTGGGCGTCTCCTTGCGCAAAAATCCCGTCGTGCTGGCGCCTCAGCCCGCCAGCGATGTCGCTCCCGACAGTCTCGGCTCCTACGCGCATCGCGCCGTGACCTGGCTCGAGGACGTCTACATCACGTTGCGGCCGTCCTTCGGTGACAAGGATGCGATTTTCGCCTACCGCACCGAGATTGTCTGGGAGCCGAAGGTCTCGTCACTGGTCTTCCGCGAGGGCGATCGGACCGATGCCGCTTACGAGCATACCGGTGAGGTCGCCGTTCCCCATCAGTCCGGCTTCATCTACCTCGTCATCATCAAGCACGGCCAGCATCGCGTGATCACGGTGTCGCGGCCGACGGTCGCCGGCGAGATGTACGGCATCATCTCGACGCTGCGTGCAGGCCCGGGTTCGCAGCTCACACCGATCGCGGCGCCGATCGCCTACGTGCCCCTCAGGAACATCCCCCAGCCGTCCCTGGGGCGGGTTGCGCCCGATGATGCCAACCATGCCCTGTATCGAAAGCATCTGCGCCGCACGGTTGATGAATCCTTTGCGCTGTTTTTGACGCTATAGTCCGCGAGAAATAGTCCTGCTGCGGCTTCGCATGTGTCTATAAGGATCTGCCATGCAGGACGCGCCCGCGCGAAACGACGGCGGAACTCCGCTGTTCTCCATCATCATCCCGCTCGAATATCACCGCGGGCAATGGGAGCAGTCCTGGCTCGGCTGGACCTCGCAGACCGCGGACAAATCGCTCTACGAAATCATTCTGGTCGTGCCGCCGGATTTCAAGACGCGAGAGGAGTTGGAGGCGCTGGCCGCCGACAAGGCCCGTATCGAGTTCACCGAGTCCGAACATGACATCGGGCTGTGCGCATTCGGCGCCACCAAAGCCCGCGGCCGCTATCTGTTCTTCACCGAATCGCACTGCTGGCCAGAGCCCAACGTGATCGAGCTGTGCATCCGCGCCATCGAGGCGCATCCCGACTGGGCCGGCTTTTCCTGCCATTCGGTCCCGATCTGCCACAACCGGTTGTCGGTGGCAGAGGCCGCCATGTACCAGGCCGACATCGAGTTCGGCATGAAGCAGCATCCCTGGCGCAAAGTGCTCGATCAGTGCTTCGTGACGCGGCGTGACGTCTACTGGGAATGCGGCGGCCTGCGCGAGGAGCTCGGCCACTTCGCCGAATGGGTGCTGGCTGCGGCGTATCACGCGCGAGGCTATGCCATTGGTTATCTGGAAGAGGCGCGCTTCCATCATTATTACATCGGCGAGATCGGCGAGCTGAAGACGTTCACGCTCGATTTCGTGCAGGGCGAGATCCGCTATCTCGGCGAGGCGCGCCGCGATCCCGGCAGCGAGCTGCTCGACGTGCCGGTCGAGTGGAGCGAGCGGGACAAAAGCGATGCTTCGCTCGCTCGCCACGCATTGAACGCGCTCTTGCGTTACAGCCTTGCGGGCCGAGGCTGGAAGCGGCCCGACGAGAAGCTGCGCGCCTTCCGTCGCTGGGTGGCGCCGGCGCTGCTCGGCGATCTTCCCGCGCGCGTCTCCGCGCGGCTGGCGGCATCAGGAGCGCGCGCCGTGCTGTCCCTCTTGACGATCGTCGGGGCGAGCAACGCGATCGAGCGATGGCTGAGGCGGTACATCGCCTCGCTGATCCGGCTTCAGAGGCTCGACTGCATTCATCGCCTCAAACAGGTTCCCATTCCCACTGCCGGCCCGCTTGGCGAACATGTCATTGCACAAGTGGGATTCCACGAGGTGGAGGTGTCGGCTGGTCACACCTTCCGTTGGAGCGAGCCGCAGGCTGCCGTTCGCATCAACGGACGTCCCGGCCGCAACACGGTCTGCATTAGAAGTGCCGCTCTCCGTGCCTCGCTGGGGAGGATCGGCGCGTATTTCTATCTCATGGCGCGCGCGTCGATCCGGCCGCGATCGTGATCGGTCGTGACAGCTACACGCTGGAGCTCGATCTGCCGTCATCCGGCACGGCGATCCTTGCATGGATATGCCCGCCATTCAGTGGTAGCGGCGATGCGCGCCATCTCGGTCTGGCCGTGGTGTCGATCGACCTGGAACGGAAGCGCGAGCCGGGCGGTGCAAATCCCTTTCCTGCGGCCATCGCGACGGGATGAAGGATTTGTCGGTTCGCCGGCAAGAAGAATGGCGGCCTCGCAGCCGCCATTCGGTGTCTTGCGGTGCGGCAGGGCCGCCTCAGCCGCCGGTTTCGGCGCTGATGATGTCGCCGAACAGCTCCCACTGGCCCTTCTTGAAGCGCCACATCTTGAGCTGCTCGATCGGTGCGAAATCGTTGGCCGAGGTGTTGATCTTGATCCCCGGGATCAGCGTATCGGGCGTGAAATCTTTCAGGCTCGCAGCCTGCTTCATCACGTTCTCGCGCGTGAGATTGTCGCCTGCCTGCTTCAGCACCTGAACCATGGTCTGGGCCGCTGCATAGCCGTAGACGAGGTTCGCATCCGAAATGTTCGCGCCCGGCATGTACTTGTCGATGAAGGCCATGAACTTCTTCATGCCCTCATCGTCCTTCCACTGCGGATCCGACGCGTCCTTCAGGTAGCCGGCGGACAGCACACCCTCGGAGGCCTCGAGGCCGGCGGGCTTCATCACCGCACCAATCGAGACCGAGACGTCGGTCATCAGATGCATCGGCTTCCACTCGAGCTCGGCGATCTTCTTGATCGCCTGAGCCGCGAATTTCGGGGTGGCGATGTTGACGAAGACATCGGCGCCGGTGCCCTTGAGCTTGACGATATGGGCGTCGATCGACGGCTCCGACGTCTCGTAGCTTTCTTCGGCCACGATCAGCTTCGATGCCTTGTCGCCGAACACGTCCTTGATGCCGGCGAGGTAGTCCTTGCCGAAGTCGTCGTTGGCATAGAAGATCGCGACCTTCGCGTCCGGCTTCTCCTTCAGGATGTACTTGGCGAAGATCTGGGCTTCGACCCGATAGCTGGGCTGGAAGCCCATGGTCCAGGGAAAGTTCTTCGGGTCGTTCCACTTGCTGGCGCCGGTAGCGAGGAAGAGCTGCGGTACCTTCTTGGCATTGTGATATTTCTGCACGGCGGTCTGCGTCGGCGTGCCCAGCGCGTTGAACACCAGGAACACTTCGTCGCTCTCGATCAGCTTGCGGACCTGCTCCACGGTCTTGGGCGGCGAATAGCCGTCATCGTAGGAGATCCAGCTGATCTTGCGGCCGTTGATGCCGCCCTGATCGTTGATCATCTTGAAATAGGCTTCCTCGGTCTTGCCGATGACGCCGTAGGCGGAAGCGGGGCCGGAATAGGCCTCGACATTCCCGATCTTGATCTCGGTGTCGCTGGCGCCGGTATCGTATTTCTTCTGCGCCTGGACGCTCTGGGCCGAGAGCAATGTCAGGGCTGCCGCCGCCGCGAGCAGGGAGAGTTTCTTGTTCTTCATGGAAATTCCTTGGGTTTCTTGTGGGTTGGCAGGCACTTCAAAAAGAAAAGCGCCCGCGAGGGGCGCTCTGGTCAGGCGTTGGCGACCTTCTTGTCGACCTCGGAGGCCACCGAGAACGCCTTGCGCAAGGTCGGCTTGTGAATCTTGCCGGTGGCGTTGCGCGGCAGCGCGTCGACGAAGCGGATCTGGCGCGGGCATTTGAAGCGCGCCAGATTGGCCATGCAGTGCGTGAAGACATCGGCCTCGGTCAGCTTCTGCCCTGGCTTGACCGCGACGATGGCAAGGCCCACCTCGCCCCATTGCGGATCGGGGATGCCGATCACGGCGGCTTCCGCGATCGCCTCGAGCTGATGCAGGACGTTCTCGACCTCGGCCGGATAGACGTTCTCGCCGCCGGAGATGTACATGTCCTTCCAGCGGTCGACGATGTAGTAGAAGCCCTCTTCATCCACGCGCGTTGCGTCGCCGGTGTGCAGCCAGCCGTCGGTGAAGGAGGTCTTGTTCGCCTCCGGCCTGTTCCAGTAGCCCGGCGTGATGTTGGGTCCCTTGACCCAGAGTTCGCCGAGTTCGCCCACATCGGCATCGCTGCCGTCGGGGCGCACGATGCGCACTTCGGTATGCAGCACCGGTTTCCCGGCGGAGCCGGCCTTGCGCGCCGCATCCTCGCGATCGAGCACCAGCACGGCCGGCGAGGTCTCAGTCATGCCGTAGCCCTGCTGCAGGGCGACGCCGCGCGCTTCCCACACCTTGAGCAGCGGCACCGGCATCGGTGCGCCGCCGACACCGCCGACGATCAGCCGGCTGAGATCGGTGGTCGCGAAGGCCGGATGCTGCGCCATGAACTGGTAGATCGCGGGCACGCCGAAGAACACGTTGATGCCCTGCGCGGGATCGTTGATCAGGCCGAGCGCGGCGCCGGGATCGAAGGCGCGCATGATCATCACGGTACCGCCGGCATGCAGCACGGGATTGGTGTAGCAATTGAGACCGCCGGTGTGGAACAGGGGCAGCACGGTGAGCAGCACCGAGGCCGGCCCGATGCAGGCGGGGCCGCCGAGATTGACGCAATTCCAGAAGGTCATGCCATGGGTGATGGTCGCGCCCTTCGGATGGCCCGTCGTGCCCGATGTGTACATGATGGTCGAGACATCATCGAGCGTGACCTCTTCGGCGCGGTCGAGCGGCTTCGCGGCGGCGATGCCGGCCTCATAGGACCCGCCGGGGCCGAGCAGCAGGCTCGTCGTGACACCGCAACGCGTTGCGACGGCAAGCGCAGTCTCGGCAAGATCGGTGTCGTGGATCATCACCTTCGGCGCGCAATCGCTGGTGATGAATTGAAGCTCGGGGACGGTGAGGCGGGTATTCAAAGGCACGAAGATGGCGCCCAGGCGCCCGCAGGCGAATTGCACCTCCAGCGTATCGGTGGTGTTCAGCGCCAGCACCGCGACACGGTCACCGCGCGAGATGTTGAGCGTGTGGCGCAGGAACGAGGCGAGGCGCGAGACGCGGGCATCGAGCTGCGAATAGGTGAAACGGCGCTCGCTCGCGAGGTCGATGACCGCGACCTTGTCAGGCGTGCGGCGGCCATGATGGACGATCCAGTCGTAGTAGCGAACGGCCAAGAATACCTCCCTCGGCGCACCATGCCCGGCGTGGCCCTGGGGCCAGCCGGAGTCTGTGCAGCAACGTTTTTTTGCGCCAGAGTTGGCCTGCGAGCGGGGAAAATCGTCTTGCGTTGAGTTGCTGGCTTGCGGCCTTTCCCGAAGCGCCGGCTCCTGTCAGCCACTGCGCGCAAGTGGACCGGCCATGTTCCAGCGATGGTAGCTGAGACGAATCCGCCTATGGGGCAAGAGTGCGATGAAGAGCCCGTTCTATACCGCCGAGCACGACGCGTTTCGCGACGTGATGCGACGCTTCGTCGACAAGGAGATCGCGCCGTTCGCCCATGAGTGGGACGAGGCCGGTGAATTCCCGCGCGGGCTCTATCGCAAGGCCGCCGAGATCGGCCTGCTGGGCCTGGGATTCCCCGAGGAATATGGCGGGATCGCCGCCGATCAGTTCATGAAGATCGTGGCCAGCCAGGAGCTCGCGCGTGCCGGGGCCGGCGGCGTCAGCGCCAGCCTGATGAGCCACACCATCGGTTCGCCGCCGATCGCGCGGGCGGCTCGGCCCGAGGTGAAGGCGCGCGTGCTGCCGCAGGTGCTGGCAGGCGAGAAGATCTCCGCGCTCGCGATCACCGAGCCGGGCGGCGGCTCTGACGTTGCAAACCTCCGCACGAGGGCGCGGCGCGACGGCGATCACTACGTCGTGAGCGGCGAGAAGACCTTCATCACCTCGGGGATGCGCGCCGATTATCTGACCGTCGCCGTGCGTACCGGCGGCGAGGGCGCCGGCGGAGTCAGCCTGCTCCTGATCGAGGGCGATACGCCGGGCCTGTCGCGCACCAAGCTGAAGAAGATGGGCTGGTGGGCCTCCGACACCGCGACCTTGCATTTCGACGAATGCCGCGTGCCGGCCGAAAACCTGATCGGGGAGGAGGGCCAGGGCTTCAAGATCATCATGCAGAATTTCAACAGCGAGCGCATGGGCATGGCGGCGGGCTGCACCGCCTTCGCCCGGGTCTGCCTCGACGAGGCCATCGCCTATGCCAAGGAGCGCAAGACCTTCGGCAAGCCGCTCGCCCAGCACCAGGTCATCCGCCACAAGATCGTCGACATGGCGCAGAAGGTCGCGGCAAGTCAGGCGATGCTGGAGATGCTGGCCTGGCGGCTCGAGCAGGGCGAGAGCCCGGTCGCGGAAATCTGCATGATGAAGAACCAGGCGACGCAGACCATGGCGTTCTGCGCCTCCGAAGCCGTGCAGATCTTTGGCGGCGCCGGATTCATGCGCGGCATCAAGGCCGAGCGCATCTACCGCGAGGTCAAGGTCAACGCCATCGGCGGCGGCACCGAGGAGATCATGAAGGATCTGGCGTCACGGCAGATGGGGTTGTGACTTCGCGCTGCGCGCGCCCCGGAATGACGAAGAGGAAGAAATGCTATTCACCGCCGACCACGACGACATCCGCCGTTCCCTGCAGAAATTCATCGCCAATGAGATCAATCCGCACGTCGATGAATGGGAAAAGGCCGACATCTTCCCGGCGCACGAGCTGTTCAAGAAGATGGGCAGCCTCGGCTTCCTCGGGCTGAACAAGCCGGTCGAATTCGGCGGCTCCGGCCTCGATTATTCCTATGCGCTGATGATGGCGGAGGAACTCGGCGCCATCACCTGCGGCGGCGTGCCGATGGCGATCGGGGTGCAGACCGACATGGCGACGCCGGCTCTGGCGCGCTTCGGTTCGGACGAGGTGCGCCGCGAATTCCTCGCACCCTCGGTCTCGGGCGATTTCGTCGCCTGCATCGGCGTCTCCGAGCCCGGCGCGGGCTCCGACGTCGCCTCGATCAAGACGCAGGCGCGCTCCGATGGCGACGATTACGTGATCGACGGCGGCAAGATGTGGATCACCAACGGCACGCAAGCCGACTGGATCTGCCTGCTCGCCAACACCGGCGACGGGCCCGTTCACCGCAACAAATCGCTGATCTGCGTGCCCATGAAGAGCAAGGGCGTCACCATCGCGCGAAAGCTCGACAAGATGGGCATGCGCTCGTCGGACACGGCGCAGATCTTCTTCGACAATGTCCGCGTGCCCAAGCGCAACCGGATCGGCGAAGAGGGCAAGGGCTTTACGTACCAGATGATCCAGTTCCAGGAGGAGCGGCTCTGGGGTGCGGCGGCCTGCCTGAAGTCGCACGAATACATCATCGACCAGACCATCGAATACACCCGCAATCGCAAGGCCTTCGGCCAAAGTATTCTCGACAACCAGGTCGTGCACTTCAAGCTCGCCGAGATGCAGACCGAGGTCGAGCTGCTGCGCGCGCTGATCTATCGCGCCGCCGAGCAGCTGGTCGCGGGCGAGGATGTGACGCGGCTCGCGACCATGGCCAAGCTGAAGGCCGGCCGGCTCGGCCGCGAGCTCACCGATGCCTGCTTGCAATATTGGGGTGGGATGGGCTTTACCAACGAGACGCCCGTCAGCCGCGCCTATCGCGACAGCCGCCTGACCTCGATCGGCGGCGGTGCCGACGAGGTCATGCTGATGGTCCTGTGCAAGATGATGGGCACGCTGCCGGGGAGTAAAGGAAACGCCTGATGATCACGCTCTATCATTGCGACGCCGCGCGCTCGTTCCGTCCGCTCTGGATGCTGGAGGAGATGGGGCTATCTTACGAACTGAAGATGCTGCCGTTCCCGCCGCGGGTCTTTGCCAAGGAATATCTGGCGCTCAATCCGCTCGGCACGATTCCCTTCCTGGTCGACGGCGAGACCAAGATGACGGAGTCGTCGGGCATCTGCCACTATCTCGGCATCAAGCACGGGCCGACGCCGCTAATGGTCGGGCCGGAAGATCCCGCCTATGGCGCGTTCCTGAACTGGATGTATTTCAGCGATGCCACGTTAACCTTTCCGCAGACGCTGGTGCTCCGATACACCCAGCTCGAGCCGGAAGAGCGCCGCAATCCGCAGGTCGCGACCGACTACGCAAAATGGTTCCTGGGACGCTTGCGCGCCGTTGAGGCAGCGACCGCGAATGCCGAAACCTTGTGCGCAGGGCGTTTCACTGCCGCTGACATTGTCATCGGCTACGCCCTCCGGCTGGCCGATAATATCGGGCTCGCCAAGGATTTTGGGCCAAATGTCGCAGCCTATTGGGCGCGCCTGCAGCAGCGCGACGGTTTCAAGCGTGCTGTTGCTGCGGAGCAAAGGGCCGGCGCCGAGCAGAATGTTGCACCGCGCGTGAGGGCGTGAGCCTTCACAGGTCGGGAACTACAGACCCGCGATGGTCCCGAACGGCTCGCCGCCGTCCTGGAATGCCAACGCTTTGCGCTCCATGACAGCGCTATCGCGTCGTGACAGCGCCCAAATTTCGGCTAAGGTGACCTCCGTCCGCAGCGGCCAGAGAGCCGCGCGAGGAGGACCCCAATGGAAGATAAAGGTCGCGAATCCGACCATCTCATGCTGATCACGCCGGAGCGGGTATTTTACGCCGGCCTGCTCGGACGGCCCCGGAAGCGAACCCCCGGTTGCTGCCATGTCTATGTCGCGGTGAAGGGCAGCCTGCATCTCACGATCGATGACACGCTTGCCACCGGCGAGTTGTTCGTCACCCTGCCGAACCAGCGACACTCCATTGCCAGCGATTATCGCACCGCCATCAGCGTGACGCTGGAGCCGGAGAGCATGCCGGACGGCGTGATCGAGGCCTTGGCCGAGCGGCTGCGGGGGCCGGACAAGGCCGCCTATGCCCGCAAGATCCTGGCCGCCTACGCGCTACTCCGCCAGCGCCGCTATGGCGACATCACCACCGCCGAGTTCGACGAGATGTGTTTTGGCGAGGCGCTGCCGCGCCGCGTGCTCGATCCGCGTGTGACCCGCGCCGTCGCCCGCATCGAGCGTTTCTCCGGTGAGCCGGTGACTGCCGACACCTGTGCGGCGGAAGCAGGCCTCTCGGCCTCGCGCTTCCTGCATCTGTTCAAGGAAGAGACGGGTATCTCCTTCCGCTCCTTCCGCGCCTGGAAGCGTGCGCGCCATTTGCTGCACTTCGCCAATCAGGATCTCAACCTCGCCCATCTCGCGCAGGACATCGGCTATCCCGACTCCACCCATTTCAGCCACTCGATCCGTCGCTTCTACGGATTGAAGCCGCGCGCGATCTTCGTCGGCTCGCGCGATCTTGCGATCTATCGCAGCACCGAGACGGTGCGGCTGGCGGAAGCGAGTTAACTCCGCTCGTTATCCTTGGTAGGGCGGGTTAGCGCAGCGTAACCCGCCTCTTTGATCTCCTCGGAGGCAGAAGTGGCGGGTTACGCTTTCGGCTAACCCGCCCTACGATTCGTCGTTTTTTCCAGCTTCTCCGCGCAAGAAGCCACATGCCGCCCATCACATGATCGCAATCGTTGAATTCTCAACGTGCGAGATATCATTGGCATGAGCGACAAGGCCGTCATCACCTGCGCGCTGAACGGCGTGCTCACCGACCCCAAGCAGCACAACGTGCCCGTGACGCCCGAAGAGATGGCGCGGGAGGCCAAGGCTGCGTTCGATGCCGGCGCGTCCATCATGCACATCCATCTGCGCCAGCAGGCGCCGGGCAAGGGGCACCTGCCGTCCTGGGAGGTCGCTGTCAGCAAGGAGATCCAGCAGGCCATCCGGGAAGCCTGCCCCGGTGTCATCATCAACCACACCTCGGGCGTGTCGGGGCCGAACTACTCCGGCGCGCTTGACTGCATCCGCGAGACCAAGCCCGAGATCGCGGCCTGCAACGCCGGCTCGCTGAACTATCTGAAGGTGAAGGCCGACAACAGTTGGGCCTGGCCGCCGATGATGTTCGACAACGCGGTCGAGAAGGTGAAGGACTATCTCGACGTCATGAACGCGGTCGGCACAATCCCCGAGTTCGAATGCTTCGACGTCGGCATCGTCCGCTGCGTCGGCATGTACCACCAGGTCGGCATGTACAGGGGACCGCTCGAATATAACTTCGTGATGGGCGTCGCCTCAGGCATGCCCGCCGACCCTGAATTGCTGCCGATCCTGATCAAGCTGAAGCGCCCCGAGGCGCATTTCCAGGTCACCGCCATCGGCCGCGAGGAGATCTGGCCGCTGCATCAGCGCTGTGCCGAGCTCGGCGGTCATCTGCGCACAGGTCTCGAAGACACCTTCTATCTCGCCGACGGCAAGAAGGTGACGTCGAACGGCCAGCTGATCGAGGCCATCGCCGCCTGCGCAAGGCGTGCGGGCCGCGAGATCGCGAGCCCGGCGGAAGCGCGGAAGATATTTGGGACGAATCGCTGAATATCACTGTCGTTCCGGCGCGATGCGAAGCATCGAACCCGGAACCTCGAAATTCCGGGTTCAGGCTTCGCGTGCCCCGGAATGACGATCAAGGTCTGTCATGTCCACCATCGAAAACGCCATCTCCCCCGGCAGTGCCGCCTACCACGCCAACCGCGACGGCATGCTCGGCCTGATCGACCGCATGCGCGCGCTGGAAGAGCGCACGCGCGCCGCGTCCGCCGCGGCCAAGGACCGCTTCCACAAGCGCGGCCAGTTGCTGCCGCGCGAGCGCGTCGCGCTGGTGCTCGATCCCGGCGCGCCCTTCATCGAGCTCTCCACGCTCGCCGGTTACATGTTCGACGTGCCGGATGCCGGCAAGAGCGTGCCGGGCGGCGGTGTCATCGCCGGCATCGGCTTCGTCTCGGGTATCCGCTGCATGGTCAGCGCCAGTGATTCCGGCATCGACGCCGGCGCGCTGCAGCCCTTCGGCCTCGACAAGACGCTGCGGGTGCAGGAGCTGGCGCTGGAGAACAGGCTGCCTTACGTGCAGCTCGTCGAAAGCGCCGGCGCCAATCTCCTGCGCTACCGCGTCGAGGACTTTGTCCGTGGCGGCAACATCTTCCGCAATCTGGCGCGGCTCTCGGCGGCGGGACTACCTGTCGTGACCGTCACGCACGGTTCCTCGACCGCCGGCGGCGCCTATCAGACCGGCCTGTCCGACTACATCGTCATGGTGCGCGGTCGTACGCGCGCCTTCCTCGCGGGACCGCCGCTGCTGAAAGCGGCGACCGGCGAAATCGCGACCGAGGAGGAGCTCGGCGGCGCCGAGATGCACACGCAAGTCTCCGGCCTCGGCGATTATCTCGCCGAAGACGATCGCGATGCCCTTCGCATCGCGCGCGAGATCATGGCGGCCCTTGAATGGGAGCGGCCGGGCCGTGCGGCGCGCGAGTTCAAGCCGCCGCGCTACGACCAGGACGAATTGCTCGGCATCATGCCGATGGACCACAAGCGCACCGTCGACATGAAGCAGGTGATCGCCCGCATCGTCGATGATTCCGACTTCACGGAGATGGCGCCGAATTACGGCCCGGCCACCGTCTGCGGCCATGCCCGCATCGAGGGCCAGGCGATCGGCATCATCACCAACAACGGGCCGCTCGATCCCGCCGGCGCCAACAAGGCGACGCATTTCATCCAGGCCTGCTGCCAGACCCGCACGCCGATCCTCTATCTCAACAACACCACCGGCTACATGGTCGGCAAGGCCTATGAGGAGGCCGGCATGATCAAGCACGGCTCCAAGATGATCCAGGCGGTGACCTCGGCGACGGTGCCCCAGATCACCATCTATTGCGGCGCCTCGTTCGGCGCCGGCAATTACGGCATGTGCGGCCGCGGTTTCCATCCGCGCTTCTGCTTCTCCTGGCCCAACGCCAAGACCGCTGTGATGGGCGGCGAGCAGGCGGCCGAGACCATGGCGATCGTGACCGAGGCGGCTGCGGCGCGGCGGGGCAAGCCGATCGAGAAGGACAAGCTGGACGCGATGAAGGCGCAGATCATCGGCGTCTTCGACGGCCAGATGGACGTGTTCTCCACCAGCGCGCGCGTGCTCGACGACGGCGTGATCGACCCGCGCGATACCCGCGCGGTGCTGTCCGAGGTGCTCGCGATCTGCCGCGAGGGCGATGCGCGCACGCCTCAGCGCATGCAGTTTTCGGTGGCCCGCCCATGAGGAACGGATCAGTGCAGCACCGGCTGTTCTTCAAGGTCCTGGTGGCCAATCGCGGCGAGATCGCGTTGCGCGTGATGCGAAGCGCGCGGCAGCTCGGCCTCGGCGTCGTCGCGGTCTATTCCGATGCGGATCGCGATGCGCTGCATGTGCGCCAGGCCGACCAGGCCGTGCGCATCGGCGAAGCCTTGCCGGCCCAGTCCTATCTCAACATCGCCGCGATCATCGCCGCCGCCAAGGCGAGCGGCGCGGATGCCGTTCACCCCGGCTACGGCTTCCTCGCCGAGAACGACGATTTCGCGCAAGCCTGCAAGGATGCCGGCCTCGTCTTCATCGGCCCGTCGCCGCAGGCGATCGAGGCGATGGGCAACAAAGCCGGTGCCAAGGAGATCATGAAGAAGGCCGGTGTCCCCGTCGTGCCAGGCTATCAGGGCGCCGATCAGGGCGACGAGGTCATGCTCGCCGAAGCCAAAAAGATCGGCTTCCCCGTGATGATCAAGGCGGTCGCCGGCGGCGGCGGCCGCGGCATGCGGCTCGTGCTCGACGCCGCGTCGTTCCCGGATGCGCTGCGCAGCGCGCGGTCGGAGGCGAAGGCGGCGTTCGGCGATCCCACCGTGATTCTCGAACGCGCCATCCAGAATCCTCGCCATATCGAGATCCAGGTGTTCGGTGACAGCCATGGCAACGCCATCCATCTCGGCGAGCGCGATTGCTCGGTGCAGCGGCGGCACCAGAAGCTGATCGAGGAGGCACCGTCGCCAGCGGTCACGCCGGAGCTGCGCGCAAAAATGGGCGAGGTCGCGGTCGCCGCGGTGAAGGCGCTGCGTTACGAGGGCGCCGGCACGCTGGAATTTTTGCTCGATGCCAGCGGCGAGTTCTACTTCATGGAGATGAACACACGGCTCCAGGTCGAGCATCCCGTGACCGAGGCGATCACCGGGCTCGATCTCGTCGAGCTGCAGTTGCGCGTTGCGCGCGGCGAGTCCTTGCCGATCAAGCAGCAGGACATCAAGTTTTCCGGTCACGCCATCGAGGTGCGGCTGTGCTCGGAAGATGCCGCGCACGATTTCATGCCGCAGTCCGGCCGCATGGCGCGCTGGCAGGTGCCTGACGGCATCCGCGTCGAGCACGCGTTGCATTCAGGCTCGGAGATCCCGCCGTTCTACGATTCCATGATCGCCAAGGTGATCAGCCATGGTACGACGCGGGAGGAGGCGAGGGGGCGGCTGATCGTCGGCCTGGAGCAGCTCACCGCGTTCGGCGTGACCACAAACCAGTCCTTCCTGATGTCGTGCCTGCGTCATCCCGGCTTTGCCAGGGGCGAGGCGACGACGGCTTTCATCGGCACACACCGCGACGAGTTGCTGGCGCCGCAGGCGGATGCCGCATTCGATACGGCTTTGGCGGGCCTGCTGCTCTACGTGACCAACCCGCGCGCCCCGTCATGGCAAAGTGGCCGGAGCCTGTCGGCAACGTTCCCGCTGCCGGCCAAAATCGAGATCGCGGGCCAGATATTGGAACTTGAGATCGTGCGTGAGCGCGATGGCAGCTACACCGTTGCCATCGATGATCGCCAAGACAGGTTCGAGATCGAGCAACTCGACGCCGATACGATCCGCTTTCGCCATGACGGTGTGATGGACAGTGCAAGATTTCTGCGCGATGGCGATCGCCTTTACCTCCAGCACCGCGGCCTCCCGCTCGTGGTCGCCGATCTCACCCTCGCCGCGCCGAAGGCCGCCGCGAGCAACGGCGGCGACGGCAAGGTGCGCGCGGCCCTGAACGGCCGCGTCGTCGCCGTCCTGGTCAAGCCGGGCGATCGCGTGACGGCCGGTCAGCCGGTGATGACGCTGGAAGCGATGAAGATGGAGCACGTCCACAAGGCCGGCGTCGACGGCGTGGTCGCCGCGATCGACGTCGCCGAGGGCGAGCAAGTCACCACGGGCAGAATCGTGGCGGAGATCGGGGTCGGCTAGCTGTGGAATCGCGGCAAAGACGCAAAGCGCCGCGCCGCGACCGCCCGCGGCAGGAGGACTAACCTCTCGATCCCAGGGAGCCCTCCGGCGACCGTGGCCTGCATTTGTACTTGTCTGTCTTGGGGTCGCAAGGAAACGTCTTTTGGACCTTGTCGATCATCCAGAGCAGGACCGGGTTGCCGGGGTTCACCGGGTGATCGGACGAAGGGCTTTGTGCGGACGGCGTCGGCGCGGCCGAACGCGCGCTGGCCGGCACGGGGCCGATGCGGGTCGAGACGGCGGTGCCAGTCGACATGGTCCGGCCGCCGGGGGCCAGCGTGTAGTTCCAGCTGCCGAGGCTGTTGGTGTAGGTCAGGACGTTGCCCGAGCAGGTCCAGGTGCCCTGCACGCACGCCGGATGCTCGCTGCACAGCGCGCGGCCGTCGCGCAAGACGGACCCTCGGTTGCCGCTTCCCGAATGACGCCATTCGCCGACGAACTTGGAGGCGCAGCTGGCGGGCGGAGCGGCGAAGGCCGGAGATGCCATCAAGGCCAGCAGCATGGAAGCGATCAATGATCTCGTAGCCATCATAATCATCATAATAACGCCTCCCTGGAAAACGCCGATCTAGCCCGGGCGGGGCCACGTTCTCAACTGGTCGGCCGGAACAGGATTAACCGGCTAGCACAGCACGCGACGATGGAGCTGCTGTTCGCGATCTCTCCATGGGAGGGCGCATGGCGCGCTTCGGCCTGCCCCGCCTTTGATGCTTGATCTCCGAGCAAAGGGAAAAACCAAGTCATTACAATGAGGTCGGAGCGAGGGCTAGACGCTCGAAATGTATCTTGAACATTGTTCACGTTGAGTCTACTAATATTGAACACTGTTCAATTCAAGATTCACATGTCCCCTGCCGACGGTCACGCCGCAATACGGGCTCTAACCCGCCGATTCTCATTTGCCGCACCGCAGCCATCCGAAAAATATCTGATCGGCGCACTCTCGGCGCTGGCGTTGGTGACGCTCTTCGCGCCGGCGCTGCCCGCCGCCAACTGGCACATCCCGCATTTCATCGACACTCGCACTTGGCTCGGCGTGCCCAACGCCGGCGACGCGCTCAGCAACCTCGCGTTTCTCGCGATGGCCGTCTGGGGCTCGGAGCGACTGCGCGCGCGCCACGATGCCCCCGTGGGTGCAAGCTGGTTCTTCGTGGGATTGATCCTCACGTGCTTGGTCTCAGGCTTTTATCACCTGGATCCCGACATGCCGCAGCGGCTCGTCGCCGATCGTCTTGGCATGGCGGTCGCGTTCGCGGGCTTTCTAGGTATCGCGGCCGGTGAGCGCATCAGCGTGCGTGCCGGTGAAGCCGTGCTGGTCCTGATGATGATTGCGGGCCTGATGGCTGCCTGGGTGGCACGCGAAAATCTCACGCCGTGGGTGGTCGTGCAGTTCGGCGGCATGGCGCTCGCCGTGGGACTGGCATTGACGCGTCCTCGACCCGGCGCGCTCGGCGTGCCGCTCGGCGGCGTGATCTTCTTTTATGTGCTCGCCAAGCTTTTCGAACTGGGTGACGAGATCGTTTTCGAAGCGACAGGGCACTTCGTCTCGGGCCACACGCTCAAGCATCTGGCTGCCGCGCTGGCGGCCTGGCCGGTGATCCGCGCGTTGCCGCATGATCGGCAAGCGTAGGGCGTAACCCACCACTTTTCGTTCCGTGTTGGCTAAGGGGTGGGTTACGCTGACGCTAATCCACCCCACAGGGCTACAGCGTCGCGTTGCTCCGACCCGTCCCGTCGTTGAGCAGACACGCCACCTGATGCCCGTCGCCGGCATCCAGCATCGCCGGTCGCTCGATCTTGCACCGGTCCATCGCGAACCGGCAGCGGGTGTGAAACGCGCAGCCCGGCGGCGGATTGACCGGGCTCGGCACGTCGCCGTCGACCAGCGGCGCAAGCTTCTTCGCCAGCGGATTGGCGACCGGCACGGAAGCGAGGAGGGCCTGCGTGTAGGGATGCCTGGGATTGCGGAACAGCTCGTCCTTGTCGGCGATCTCCACGATGCGGCCGAGATACATCACGGCGACGCGGTGGCTGATATGGGCGACCACGGCGAGGTCGTGCGCGATGAAGAGATAGGAGAAGCCGTGCTGCCGCTGCAGGTCGATCAACAAATTGATCACCTGCGCTTGGATAGAGACGTCGAGCGCGGAGACCGGCTCGTCGCAGACGATGAGGCGCGGCCCCAGCGCGAGCGCCCGCGCGATGCAGATGCGCTGGCGCTGGCCGCCGGAGAATTGATGCGGGAAGTTGCGCATCTGGTCGGGACGCAAGCCCACCTGCTCGAACAGCTTTGCGACCCGCGCTGCAAGGTCCTTGCCGCTCGCGAGCCCGTGCACGGCGAGCGGCTCCCCGACGATGTCGCCGGCGGTCATGCGCGGATTGAGCGATGCGAACGGGTCCTGGAACACGATCTGCATCGAGCGGCGGTGCGGGCGCAGCGCCGCCTTGGACAGATGCGTGATGTCCTCGCCGTCGAGGCGGATCTGCCCTGAGGTCGGCTCGACCAGCCGCAGCACGCTGCGCGCCACCGTCGACTTGCCGCAGCCGGATTCGCCGACCAGCCCGAGCGTCTCGCCGGCCTGAAGGGAGAACGAGACGCCGTCGACCGAGTGCACGGTGCCGACCTGTCGGCGCAGCACGCCGGCGCGCACCGGATAATATTTCTTGAGGTCGGTGACCTCGAGCAGTGCCTCGGTCATGCCACCTCCGCGACTTCTTCCGCGCGCCAGCAGGCCGCGAGATGGCCGCCGCCCCAATCCGCCAGCGGCGGATATTCGGCCTCGCAGCGCTTGATCGCGAGCTTGCAGCGCGGCGCGAAAGCGCAGCCCTGCGGCAACCGCACCAGTGACGGCACGGTACCGGGAATCTCGTTGAGCCGCGCCGGTGCGACGACGCCGGGTGCCGGCACCGCCGGAATCGACGCCATCAACCCGCGCGTATAGGGATGCTTCGGCGCGGCGAACAGCGCCTCGACGCTGGCTTCCTCGACCTTCCGCCCCGCATACATCACGATCACGCGCTGCGCGGTCTGCGCGACGACGCCGAGATCATGCGTGATCAGCACGAGGCCGGTGCCGAGCTCTTTCTGAAGGTCGAGGATCAGCGCCAGGATCTGCGCCTGGATCGTGACGTCGAGCGCGGTGGTCGGCTCGTCCGCGATCAAGAGCGCCGGCCGGCAGGCCAGTGCCATCGCGATCATCGCGCGCTGGCGCATGCCGCCGGACAGCTGATGCGGATATTCCTTCGCGCGTCGCGCCGGTTCGGGAATGCGCACCAGGCGCAGCATCTCGACGGCGATGGTCTGTGCCTCCCTGGCCGGGATGTTCCGGTGCAACCGCACGGCCTCGACGATCTGGTCCCCGATCCGCATCACCGGATTGAGCGAGGTCATCGGCTCCTGGAAGATCATGGAAATCCGGTTGCCCCTGACGGCGCGCATCTCCGCCTCATTCAGAGCCAGCAGATCGGTGCCTTCGAGCGTGACGGAGCCGCCGACGATGCGGCCGGGCGGGTCGGGCACCAGGCGCATCAGCGAGAGCGCGGTGACGCTCTTGCCGCAGCCGGATTCGCCGACGATCGCCAGCGTCTCGCCGCGCTTGACGGTGAAGGAGACGTCGTCGACCGCCTTGAACAGCCCTGAGTTGGTGAAGAACACCGTCTTCAGGTTCTTCACCTCGAGCACGAGATCGGATTTGTCCGCCATCAGCCGCGTTGCCTCGGATCGAGAATATCGCGCAGCGCGTCGCCGAACAGATTGGCGCCGAACACGGCGAGGCTGATGGCGATGCCCGGGAAGATCACCAGCCACGGCGCCGTGCGGACATATTCGGCGGCGGACTCCGACAGCATGCGGCCCCATGACGGATAAGGCTCGGGAATGCCGAGACCGAGGAAGGACAGCGAGGCCTCGGTCAGGATGGTCGAGCCGAGCTGGGCGGTTGCGAGCACGATCAGCGGGGCCAGCGTGTTCGGCAGCACGTGGCGGAGCGCAATCCGCACCTCGCTCATGCCGATCGACTTGGCGGCCTCGACGAAGGGCAGCTCCCGCAGCGCCAGCGTGTTGGCCCGGATCACGCGTGACACCGTCGGGATCAGCGGAATGGCGATGGCGATGATGACGTTCGGCAGGGACGGACCGAGTGCCGCCGTCATGATCAGGGCCAGCACCAGCAGCGGCAGCGCCTGAAGCACGTCGGAGACGCGCTGGAAGACGAGATCGACCCAGCCGGACAGATAGCCCGACGTCAGCCCGACGATCACGCCGATCGTGCCGCCGAGGGCGGTCGAGCCGATGCCGACGGCGAGCGAGATCCGCGCGCCGTGGATGATGCGGCTGAACACGTCGCGGCCGAAGGAATCGGTCCCCATCCAGTGCGCCCAGCTCGGGCGGGCGAGCGCGCTGGCGGAATCGACGGTCAGTGGGTCGTAGCGCGCGATGAAGTCGGCAAAGATCGCGGTGAACACGAACACACCCATGATGATGAGCCCGGCCGCGCCAAGCACGTGCCGCTGCGCCAAAAACAGCACGCGCCGCCATCCACCGGTGGCATGCGCGCCGGCGCGCCGTAGTTCGAGATCGTAGTCGATTGCGGCCAAACAGCTCTCCTAATCCGTGTACCTGATCCGCGGGTCGAACACCGCGTAGAGCATGTCGACGATGAAATTCGCGACCACCACGACCACGGCGATGAGCATCACCAGGTTCTGCACGATCGGATAGTCGCGCCAGCGGATCGCCTCGACCAGGAAGCGCGCGACGCCGGGGATGTTGAACACCGTTTCGGTGACGATCAGGCCGCCGATCAGGAACGCCGCCTCGATGCCGATCACGGTGATGACGGGCAGGATCGCGTTCTTCAGCGCGTGCTGATAGTTCACGGCCGTCTCGGAGGCACCCTTGGCGCGCGCGGTGCGGATGTAATCCTGCCGCAGCACCTCCAGCATCGAGGACCGCGTGATGCGCATGGTCAGCGCCGCGCTGCGGAAGCCGACGGCGGCGGCCGGCACGGCGTAGGTCGCGAACGCCTCGAGCCAGGTCTTCGGGTTTGGATTGAAGATCGGTATCTGGCCGAACATCGCGACCGCCGCGGTGAGGATGAGCAGGCCGAGCCAGAACGAGGGCAGCGACAATCCGCTCAGGCTCACCACGCGCAGGGCGTAATCAAGCCGCGTGCCCTGCTTGACGGCGCTGATGACGCCCAGCGGAATCCCGATCGAGGCCGAGAACAGCAGCGCGAGGCCAGCCAGCTTGGCCGTGATCGGGATCCGCGGCAGGATTTCCTGCAGCGCCGGCTTCTCGGAAACATAGGAATAGCCGAGATCGCCGCGCAGAAAACCGCTGATCCAGTGCCAATATTGCACGATCATCGGCTGGTCGATGCCGAGCTCCTTCTCCAGATTGGCCTTGTCGGCGGGATCGACATAGCCGGCCGCGGCGAACAGGATGTCGACGATGTTGCCGGGCACGATGCGCAGCAGAACGAAGATGACGACCGAGATCCCGAACAGGGTCACGAGCATCAGGAAGAGGCGTCGCACCAGATAGGCAAACATCCTTCGCCCTCCGCGAGCCGTTAATCTTCAGCCAGGCGTGCTACTTGTCGAGCCACACATCCTCGTAGCGAAAGCCGTTATAGGAGCTGTTCGACATGATCGTGACGCCCTTGACGTAAGGCTGCCAGCACGTGCCGGCCCGCGCGTGGAAGATGATCGGGCGGGCGACATCCTCCTGCAGCTTCTTGTCGATCTCCCACACCAGCGGCTTGCGCTTGGCGATGTCGATCTCCTGCGATTGGACGTCGAACAGCTTCTCGATCTCCTTGTTGCAGTAATTGGTGTAGTTCCGCTCGGAGCCGCAGGAATAGTTCTCGTAGAAGGACTGGTCGGGATCGTCGACGGAGTTGCCGGTCAGATTGAGGCCGAGCATGTAGTCCTTGCGCGCGACTTTCGGGAACCAGTTCGCGGTTTCCACGACGTCGAGCTCGCCGTCGATGTAGATGCTCTTGAGCTGGTCGATCAGGATCACGGCGGGGTCGCGATATTCCGCGAGATTGCGGGTCGAGACTTTCACCGCAAGATGCTTGTCGGGGCCGTAGCCCGCCTTCTGCATCAGCTTCTTCGCCTCCTCGCGGTTCGCCTTCACGTCCTGGCCGTAGCCCGGAATGGTCTCCAGCCTGTCCTTCGGCATGCCCCAGATGCCTTGAGGCGGCGGCAGCATGGTGCCGCCGATATCGGCCTGGCCTTCGAACAGGATGTCGATGAAGGCTTTGCGGTCGAGCGCAAGGGACACCGCCCGGCGAATATCGATGTTGTCGAACGGCGCGGACGTCGAGTTGACGATGATGTTGGTCGAGACATTGGTCGGCTCGACGACGCAGGTCGCGTTCGGGGCCTGCGACTTGATGTCCTTCAAGAGCGGAATCGTGATGTGCGTCGGGAATGTCATGTCGAACTTGCCGGCGACGAAAGCGAGGATCGCGGTCGAGCGGTTCGTGATGATGGTGTACTCGACGCCGTCGAGATAAGGCAGGCCCTTCTTCCAATAGTCAGGATTTCGCGTCAGCTTGATCGATTCATTGGCCTTGAACTCGACGAATTTGAACGGCCCGGTCCCGATCGGATGGGTGCGCATGTCCGCCGGAGAGACGTGGCAGGGATAGACCGGCGTATAGCCGGACGCGAGCATCGCCAGCAGCGAGGGTTGCGGCCGCTTCAGGTCGAAGGAGACCTCGAAATCGCCATTCGTCGTGATCTCATTGACTTCGTTGTACCAGGCCTTGCGCGGGTTCTGCCGCAGCTTCTGCTGCGATTTGCCCATCAAGAGATCGAAGCTGCATTTGACGTCGGCCGACGTGAACGGCTTGCCGTCGTGCCATTTGACGCCCTGGCGCAGCTTGAATGTCAGCTTCTTGTTGTCGCCGCTCCAGGACCAGCTTTCGGCGAGCTCGGGCCTGAGGGTGTCAGGACTGTTCTGCGCGATGTGCTGGTCGTAGATGACGAGATTGTTGAAGACCCCCATGAACGGCACGTTGACCGAATAGGTCGCGCCTTCGAGGATCGAGGCGTTGGCCGGACTGTCGCGGTGATACATCCGCAAGGTTCCGCCCTGCTTGGGCTCGCCGGCGAGCGTGGTGGTTGAGGTTGTCAGCACAGATAGCGCCGCCGTTACGGCGAGCGCCCACACGCTCCGCATGCTCATCCTCCCTGGACATCGGCCTTTTGCGGCCTGTTTGACCTGACGATAGCACGCAAGCCGAGCGAGGCAACCCCGATAGCGCCGCATGCCGCCTCGACAATTCGGATGACGGAAGCCGCAGGGGTTCATATCTCACAATGTGAGAGTGCAGGTGCGAAGAGATGGGGCCTGTGCTGCGTTCAGTAGTTGCGCGCCGGGACGACAGCGAGTGGAGCCGTGCCCTCACACGATCCTTGACGCCTTGTTTCCCCAGTACCGATCCCGCAGCAGGCGCTTGTAGAGCTTCCCGGTCGGCAGCCGCGGCAATTCCTTCTCGAAATCGACCGAGCGCGGCACCTTCTGCCGCGACAGCGATTTCGCGCAGAACGCGATCAGCTCTTCGGCCAGCGCCGCGTCCGGCACGACGCCGGGCATCGGCTGCACCACCGCCTTCACCTCTTCGCCGAGATCGGGATTGGGTACGCCGAATACGGCGGCATCGGCGACCTTCGGATGGGTGATCAGCAGGTTCTCGCATTCCTGCGGGTAGATGTTCACCCCGCCGGAAATGATCATGAAGGTCGCCCGGTCAGTCAAATACAGGAAGCGGTCTTTGTCGACATAGCCGACATCCCCGACCGTGCTCATGCTGCCGTCGACCGAGCGCGCCTCCCTGGTCTTCTCAAGGTCGTTGAAATATTCGAACGGCGATCCCGTCTTGAACCAGACTTGGCCCGGCGTCCCGGTCGGGCACGCCCGCATGTTCTCGTCGAGGATGTGGAGATCGCCGAGCAGCACCTTGCCGACGGTGCCGCGATGCGCGAGCCATTCCTCGCTGTTGCAGGCGGTGAAGCCGAGGCCTTCGGTTGCGCCGTAATATTCGTGAATGATGGGTCCCCACCATTTGATCATGTCGTCCTTGACCAGAGCAGGGCACGGCGCGGCGGCGTGGATCGCGATCTCGAGCGAGGACAGGTCGTAGCGCTTTCGCACCTCTTCCGGCAGCTTCAGCATGCGCGAGAACATCGTCGGCACCAGCTGGGTGTGCGTGATGCCCCATCGTTGGACCAGCTCGAGATAGCGCTCGGGATCGAAACTCTCCATGATGATCACGGTGCCGCCCATGCGGATCGTGAGGTTCACGGCAGCTTGCGGCGCGGAATGATAGAGCGGGGCCGGCGAGAGATAGACCATGCCCTCACGGTAGTGCCAGAGCTTGGTCAGGAAATCGAACAGCTGCAGATTATGCTTCGGCGGCTCCTCCGGCAGCGGTCGCAGGATGCCTTTCGGCCGCCCGGTCGTGCCGGACGAATAGAGCATGGCGGTGCCGAGCCATTCGTCGGCGATCGGCGTCGCCGGCAGACCAGCGGTCACCTCCGCAAGGCCGACGATGCGCTCGCTCTCGCCGGGACCATCGGCGACGATGCAGAGCTTGATATCGGGGCAGGCCTGGATCGCCTCGCGCGCGATGTCGAGCTTGGCCACCGACGTGATCAGGATCTTCGACTGGCTGTTGACCAGCAGATAGGCGAGCTCGCCCGGCGTCAGGAAGGAGTTGATGCAGGTGTAGTACAGCCCGGAGCGCTCGCCCGCGCCGCAGGCCTCCAGGTAACGCGAATTGTTCTCCATGAAGATCGAATAATGGTCGAGCCGCCTCAAGCCGTGCTTGCGGAACAGATGCGCCAGCCGGTTGCTGCGCGCCTCCAGCTCGCGATAGGTGACGGCCTCGCCGGTGGACGCCATGATGAAGGCGGGCTGCAGCGGGCGCAGGCGGGCGTGTGTACCTGTGTACATCGATCCTCCGGTTCAGATCATGCGGCGAGAAGCAGGAGTTCGCGCACCTGCGCCGGGCCTTCGATCTTGCGCGGATTGCGCGGCACCCAGGGCGTGCGCATCGCCTGCTCGGCGATCGTCTCGAAATGCTCGGACGACACATGCACCTCGGCGAGTCTGCGCGGCATGCCGAGCGAGCGGATGAAGGCGTCGAGCACGTCGGCGGCGTTGTGACCGGGAAAGCCCATGGCGGCGGCGACGATCATCTGCCGCTCGGCATTGGCCTGCGCATTCCAGCGCATCACCGCCGGCAGCATGATGCAGGAGGTGTAGCCGTGCGGCACGTCGAAGGCCGCGCCGAGCACATAGCCGATGCCGTGGCTCGCGCCCATCGGCACGCCGGCGGCAAGGGCGCCCATCGACAGCCAGGTGCCGATCTGCGCGTCCATCCGCGCGTCGAGGTCGGAAGGGTCCGCCTTCACCCGCGGCAGCGCGTCGGCGAGCATGGCGAGCCCCTTGACCGATTGCGCGTCGGCATAGGGATGCGTCTCATGCGAGCAGATCGCCTCGACGCAATGGTCGATGGCGCGGATGCCGGTCGACAGGAACAGCCATTCCGGCGTGTGGACGGTAATGGCAGGGTCGAGGATGGTGGCACGCGGTACCGTCAGCGGATGCCGTAGCATCTGCTTCACATTCGTGCTGCGGTCGGTGACGCCGGCGATCGCGCTGAACTCGCCCCCGGCGATCGTGGTCGGCACGCTGATCTGCCGCACGTGAGGGGCGATCATCTCGGGCGCGACGCCCTTGCGGACGCGGATGCGCTCGATGCCGTCGATGTCGGTGATGCCATTGGCGAGGCAAAGCTGCACCGCCTTGGCGCCGTCGGTGATCGAGCCGCCGCCGACGGTGACGATCAGATCAGCTCCAGCCTCGCGGGCTGCATTTGTGGCTGCAATCACCGCCTCGCGCGGCGTATGCGCCGGCATGGCGTCGAACAGCCCGGCGCAGCGGGAGCCCAGCGCCTGCTTGATTGTCTGGATTTCGTCGGTCTGGCGGTTGAGCGTGCCCGAGACCATCAGGAAGGCGCGGCGCGTTCCCAGCCGGTCCATCTGCGCGACAATGGCGCCGGCTGAGGGATGGCCGAACACGACCTCCTCGATCGCGCCGAAAACGACACGTCCCTGGTGCACGCCTGTCCTCCCGGACAATTTGCCTTGTTTTTGTAGGGAGAGCTTAGCCGAGCCCATTGCGGGCGTCATGCGCGAAGACGCTGGCCATCGCCGCGCGCGAAGCCGGCTATCGGGCTGTCAACCCGCCATCCGGCCAGGGCGTTCGTCCGAGCATTGCGCGCACCGCGGTCTTGAAGAGTTCATCTTTGCCACCCATCTTGTGGCGCCCGCAGGTAGAGGCGTACCCAGCATTTCCTGCGGCTTTTGCACGAGGACTGGCGAGGATTTGGGATGAGCGGACCGGATGGAAGCGAGCGGTTTGTCAAAAAGCACGATCTCGTCCTGGCTCGACTGGGCGCAATCGCCGCGTTTGTCGGTGCGACTTTCGCGCTCACCGGTTGCGGGCAGCCGGCCTCGCAGGGCGCTGCTCCCCCGCCAGCGCCTGTGACCGTCGCCCAGCCGGTCAAGCGCACCGTCACCGATTGGGACGAGTTCACCGGGCGCTTCGAGGCGGTCGAGGAGGTGCAGGTGCGCCCGCGCGTCGGCGGCTTCGTCAACTCGGTCGAATTCCAGGATGGCGCCATCGTGCGTCAGGGCGACCTGCTTTACGTGATCGACCCGCGCCCGTTCGAGGCGGTGGCGACGCAAGCGGAGGGCCAGCTGTCTGACGCACGCGCCAAGGTGGAGCTTGCCAAGCGCGAGCTCGACCGAGGCCTCAGCCTGGTGCAGAGCAGCGCCGTCTCCGAGCAAGCCGTCGACCAGCGCCGTCAGGCCCTGCAGGCGGCACACGCCGCCGAGATGCAGGCCGAGGGCGCGCTGAAGGCCGCCAAGCTCAATATCGAGTTCACCCATGTGACGGCGCCGCTGACGGGCCGCGTCAGCCGTCATCTCGTCAGTCCCGGCAATCTCGTGCAGGGCAGCGACAGCGGCACGTCGACATTGTTGACGTCCATCGTCACTCTTGATCCGATCTACGTCTATTTCGACATGGATGAGGCGACCTTCATCAAATACAGCAAGCTGTGGTTCGAAGGCCGGCGCCCGAGCTCGCGCGACACGGCGAACCCGGTGCAGGTGACGCTCGCCGGCGAGACCAAGCCGTCGCATGAGGGCACCATCAACTTCCTCGACAACCGGCTCGACGTCTCCACCGGCACGCTACGCAGCCGCGCGGTGATCAAGAACACCGATCTGTCGATCCTGCCCGGCCAGTTCGGGCGTGTCAGGCTGATCGGCAGCGCGCCCTATGAGGCGCTGCTGATTCCGGATGTTGCCGTCGCGACCGACCAGTCCCGCAAGATCGTGTTCGTGGTGAAGCCCGACGACACCGTCGAGGCGCGTCCCGTGGTGCTCGGGCCGCTGGATGACGGCCTGCGCGTGATCCGCGAAGGGTTGAAGGCGGAGGACCGCGTCATCGTCAACGGCATCCAGCGCGCCCGCGTCGGCGCCAAGGTCGCGCCGCAGACCGCGCCCGCCGGTGGCAAGCCGGGTGACAAGTCATGAATCTCGGCCGTCTCTCCATCAACCAGCCCATCCTGGCGATGGTGCTGTCGATCGTGCTCCTGATCGTCGGCGCGCTCGCCTACACCACGCTGCCGGTCTCCGAATATCCGCAGGTGGTGCCGCCGACCGTGGTCGTCACCACGCAATATCCCGGCGCCTCCGCGCAGACCGTGTCCGACACGGTCGCAGCGCCCATCGAGCAGGAGATCAACGGCGTCGAGGACATGCTGTATCTCTACAGCCAGGCGACCTCGAACGGCCAGCTCACCATCACCGTCACTTTCAAGCTCGGCACCGATCTCGACAAGGCCCAGGTGCTGGTGCAGAACCGCGTCGCGATCGCGCAGCCGCGGCTGCCCGAGGAAGTCCAGCGCAACGGCGTCACCACGCGCAAGAACTCGCCCGACATCCTGATGGTCGTGTTCATGCTGTCGCCCGACGACACGTTCGACCAGCTCTACATCTCCAACTACGCGCTGCTCCAGGTCCGCGACCAGTTGCTGCGCCTCGACGGCGTCGGCGACATCCAGATCTTTGGCGCGCGCGACTATTCGATGAGGCTGTGGCTCGACCCTGACCGGATCGCCAATCTCGGCCTGACCTCGGCCGAGGTGCTGGCGGCGATCCGCGCCCAGAACGTGCAGATCGCGGGCGGCCAGATCGCCGAGCCGCCGATCGCCGACCGCGCCTTCCAGCCGAACCTGACCTTCACCGGCCGCCTGAAGGATCAGAAGCAGTTCGAGGACATTCTGATCAAGGCGGGCTCCGACGGCCGCGTCGTGCGGCTCCGCGACGTTGCCCGCATCGAGCTCGGGGCGCTGGCCTACTCCACCAACAGCTTCCTGCTGCGCAAATCCGCGGTTGCGATGCTGGTGACGCAGCGGCCCGGGTCCAATGCGCTCGCCACCGCAAAAAACATCAACGACACCATGACGAGGCTCAAGGAGAGTTTCCCCAAAGGTCTCGACTACAACATCGGTTACAATCCAACCGAGTTCATCGCGCAGTCCGTCCACGAGCTGATCAAGACCATCTACGAGGCCATGCTGCTCGTGGTCATCGTGGTGCTGGTGTTCCTGCAGGGATGGCGGCCCGCGATCATTCCGATCATCGCGATCCCGGTGTCGCTGGTCGGCACATTTGCGGTGATGGCGGCGCTCGGCTTCTCCATCAACAATCTCACGCTGTTCGGCCTCGTCCTCGCCGTCGGCATCGTGGTCGACGACGCCATCGTCGTGGTCGAGAATGTCGAGCGGCATCTCGAGCACGGCATGAGCCGGCGCGACGCCGCGCTGAAAACCATGGAGGAGGTCGGCGGCGCGCTGGTCTCGATCGCGCTGGTGCTGTGCGCGGTGTTCGTGCCGACGGCGTTCCTCGGCGGAATTTCCGGGCAGTTCTTCCAGCAATTCGCCGTCACCATCGCGGTTGCGACCGCGATCTCCTGCTTCTGCTCGCTGACGCTGTCGCCGGCGCTGGCCTCGCAGATCCTCACCCCCCACGAGGCGAAGCGGCCGCCCGCGAACTGGAATGTCATCGCGCGGGCATGGGGCGCCTTCACCGGCGTGTTCAACCGCGTGTTCGACCGGCTGGCGCACGGCTATGCCGGCCTCGCCAATTTCGTGATCCGGCATTCGGTCCTGATGCTGCTGATCTACGTCGTGCTGATCGGCAGCGCCGGCTGGCTGATCGCGACCACGCCGCAAGGCTTCATCCCGGCGCAGGATCGCGGCTACGTCATCGTGTCCGTGCAATTGCCGGGTGCGGCCTCGCTGGCGCGCACCACCGAGGTCGTGCGCGAGATCGAGCGGATCGCGCTGGATACGCCCGGCATCGTCCGCGTTGCCGCCTTTGCCGGCTTCTCCGGCGCGACGCGCACGCAGGCCGGCAACGCGGCGGCTCTGTTCCCGGTGTTCGACGAGCCCGAGGCGCGGATCAAGAAGGGATTGTCCGCGAACGCCATCACGGTCGAGCTGCGCAAGCGCCTGTCCGCGATCCAGGGTGCTTTCATCATCGTGATTCCGCCGCCGGCCGTGCCCGGCATCGGCACCGGCGGCGGCTTCACCATCCGCATCCAGGATCGCCAGGGCCGCGGGCCCGAAATGCTCGCTGCGGCCACCGACGAGCTTGTCGCCGCGGCGCGCAAATCGCCCTCGCTGCTCGGCCCCTCGGTGTTCTCGCCGTTCAGCGCCAACACGCCACAGCTCTTCGTCGACATCGACCGCACCAAGGCGCAGAAGCTCGGCGTGCCGATCTCGAACATCAACGACACGATCCAGAGCTATTTCGGATCGACCTATGTCAACGACTTCAACCTGTTCGGCCGCACCTATCACGTCACCGCGCAGGCCGACTTCCCGTTCCGGAAGGAGCCCAGCGATCTCGCGCGCCTGCGCACGCGTAACGCCTCCGGCGACATGGTGATGCTCGGCAGCGTGGTCGAGTTCAGGGATGTCTCGGGCCCCGACCGCGTCGCGCGCTACAATCTCTATGCCGCATCCGAGCTCCAGGGCGAGCCGGCGCCGGGCACCAGCTCGACCACGGCGCTCAACACCATCAAGAAGCTGGCGGACGACACCTTGCCGAGCGGCTTCACCTTCGAATGGACGGACCTCTCCTATCAGCAGATCACCGGCGGCAATGCCGGCCTCTACGTGTTCCCGATCTGCGTGCTGTTCGTCTATCTCGTGCTCGCCGCGCAATACGGCAGCTGGACCTTGCCGTTCGCGGTGATCCTGATCGTGCCGATGTGCCTGCTTGCCGCCACCATCGGCGTGCGCCTCATGGGACAGGACGTCAACATCCTCACCCAGATCGGCTTCGTCGTGCTGGTGGGGCTAGCCGCAAAGAACGCGATCCTGATCGTCGAATTCGCGCGCGACATCGAGAACGAAGGCAAGCCGCGGCTGGAGGCCGTGATCGAGGCCTGCCGGCTGCGCCTGCGGCCGATCCTGATGACCTCCTTCGCCTTCATCCTCGGCGTGCTGCCGCTCGTGGTCTCGACCGGCTCCGGCTCCGAGATGCGGCAGGCGGTCGGTGTCGCCGTGTTCTTCGGCATGATCGGCGTCACCCTGTTCGGCCTGTTGTTCACGCCGATCTTCTATGTGGTGGTGCGGAACCTGGCGGAGGGACGGAACGAGGGGAAGAAGCCGGAGATGGTGGCTTAATCAGTGAGGCCACGTCTGTCGCCCACACCCTCCGCTGTCATCCCCGCGGACGCGGGGATCCATAACCCCAGGGAGCAGTGTGGGGCGAAACTGGTCACTCCGAGTCTTCGCCAAACCACGTCCTGTGGTTATGGGTCCCGGGTTCGCGGCTTCGTCGCGCCCCGGGACGACGACTGAGAATGTGGCGCGCAGAATCCCATACTAACGACCAACTTGAAATGCATGGGCAGGGCCGGGGTTCTTCCCTAATATCCGCGCGATTTCAAAACAGAAAACTGCTGGGAGCTAACAGATGAAATCAGCACTTTTGGCCGCCGTCGCAACCTCTGCTTTGGTGCTGGCGGCGCCGGCTGGCGCGCAAGGCGTCAAGATCGGCATCCTCAACGACCAGTCCGGCGTCTATGCCGATTACGGCGGCAAATGGTCGGTCGAGGCGGCCAAGATGGCGATCGAGGATTTTGGCGGCGAGGTGCTCGGCCAGAAGATCGAGCTGGTCACCGCGGATCACCAGAACAAGCCCGACCTTGCAGCGTCGATCGCGCGGCGCTGGTACGACGTCGAGAACGTCGACATGATCACGGAGCTCACGACCTCCTCGGTCGCGCTCGCGATCCACGAGCTGTCCAAGGAAAAGAAGAAGATCGACATCGTCGTCGGCGCCGCGACCTCGCGGCTGACGGGCGATGCCTGCCAGCCCTACGGCTTCCACTGGGCCTACGACACCCGCGCGCTCGGCGTCGGCACCGGCGGCGCGCTGACCAAGGCCGGCGGCGACACCTGGTTCTTCCTCACCGCGGACTACGCCTTCGGCTATGCGCTGGAAAAGGACACCAGCGAGATCGTCACCGCCAATGGCGGCAAGGTGGTCGGCTCGGTGCGCGTGCCGCTGAACTCCTCGGACTTCTCCTCCTTCCTGCTGCAGGCGCAGAGCTCCAAGGCCAAGATCGTCGGCCTCGCCAATGCCGGCCTCGACACCACCAACTCGATCAAGCAGGCGTCCGAATTCGGCATCGTCTCCGGCGGCCAGAAGCTCGCGGGTCTTTTGATGACGCTCGCCGAAGTGCACGGCCTCGGTCTGCAGGCCGCACAGGGCCTGGTGCTGACGGAAGGCTATTACTGGGACGTCAACGACAAGAGCCGCAATCTCGGTGAGCGCTTCCTCAAGCGCACCGGGCGGATGCCGAACATGATCCAGGCCGGCACCTATTCGGCGACGCTGAGCTATCTCAAGGCAGTCAAGGCCGCCGGCACCAAGGATCCCGATGCCGTCGCCAAGAAGCTGAAGGAGCTGCCGGTCGACGACGATTTCGCGCAAGGCGGCAAGGTGCTCGAGAACGGCCGCATGGTCCACGACATGTATCTGTTCGAGGTCAAGAAGCCGGCGGAGTCGAAGAAGCCCTGGGACTATTACAAGCTGCTCGCCACCGTCCCCGGCGACAAGGCATTCTTCACCGCCAAGGACAGCGGCTGCCCGCTGACGAAGTGAAGCTCTCTCGTGCCCCGGACGCATCGCAGCGCGCAGCGGTGCGATGCAGAGCCGGGGCCCATCTCTCCGCACAGCGTGCCGCCTGCTGGGTCCCTGTGTATCGAAATCCTGTCATGGTGGAGTGGGCGGGAAGCCGTTGGGTCCTTGGCGCTTGACGCCGTGAGCCGGCTCGGTCTCCCGCCCGTTCCATCTATCAACCTGAACAGTTGCACGAGGCTGCGCCAACAGACCTCGCATCACAGGGACAGGCACCATGATCATACGCCCTCGTTACGTCGGAATCGACGTCTCCAAACGATATCTCGATATCTTCGATGAGAGCCTGGGCGTGCCGGAGCGCATCGCCAACGCGCCGCAGGCCATCACACAGATCGCGGCGCGTTGGCGATGCGATGTGCTGGTCGTCTTTGAAGCCACGGGCGTCTATGACCTTGAGCTTCGTGAGGCGCTCAGCCAGGCCGGCATCCGCTTTGCCCGGATCAACCCGGCCCGGGCCCGGGACTTTGCGCGCGCCAGCGGCCAGCTCGCCAAGACCGACCCGATCGATGCCCGGATGCTGGCGAGCTTTGCCCGGGCCATGCAGCCTGCCGCTGAGCAGGCTGCCAATCCTGCCCGCAATGCCCTGGCGGGGCTTGCAAAACGGCGGGATCAACTGGTTCTCATGCGTGCCCAGGAGAAGAACAGGCGCAGCGAGGCCGAGGACCGCGCCATGGCCGATCGCATCGGTCGGCTCATTGAAGTCCTCGACAATGAGATCGCCGCAATCGAGGCCGATATTAGCGCACTGATCAAGACTGAGCCGGAGGTCTCCGATGATGCGCAGTTGATGCGGTCACTTCCCGGCGTGGGCCCCGTAACCTGCATGCAGCTGATCGCGCAGATGCCGGAACTCGGAAAAGTGGGACCGAAGCAGGTGGCCGCGCTCGCCGGCCTGGCTCCCTTCAACGTCGACAGCGGCGCTTACCGCGGCAAGCGGAAGATCGTCGGGGGCCGAAAGCGCGTCCGCGATGCCCTCTACATGGCCGCTCTCAATGCGGTCCGCCGGGCCGATCCATTCAAGGCCTTCTACGCTCGACTGCGACAGGCCGGTAAACCTGCCAAGCTCGCTCTCATTGCCGTTGCCAGGAAGCTGTTGACGGTCCTCAACGCCATCATCCGCGATCGAAAGCCGTACCTGTACACTAGGCCAACATAACAGTTGCCGGTACAGCGGCGCAGCGTTATACGCTGCACCGCGCCCGGGACACGAGCAGGTGTGATGCCATGCTTCACTTCACCAGCCGCAACACCACCGCCCCCAGTGCGCCCGCCCACGGCGCCATCGCGGCGACGCCCTGGATCATGAAGCCGGGACCGCGCTTGGCCGCCGCCTTGGAATAGCCGATGAAGTAGACGACGCGGCCGACGATCCAGACCGCGCCGAGTCCGGCCGCGGCGGCATCGCCGATATAGACCGCGAACAGCCAGAGCGCCGGCAGGACAATCGGCATCCATTCCAGCGTATTCATCTGGATGCGGAAGGCGCGCTCGAAATCCGGATGGCCCGACATCGCCGGCACCTTGACGCCGGTCCTGGTGCGCGAGCGCGAGACGTTGATGGCGGTGAAGAAATAAAATGCGATCGCCAGCAGCGTGACGAGGGCGGTGAGGTGATACATCGCTCGGTTCCCTTGAAGAGACCGCGCTTAATACCCGGTCAGCTCGAGATAGCCAACGCCGTCATGGCTCCCGGCAAAACTGATCGGTCCCTCCCAATAGGAAAAGCCGGTGCCCATCCAGGCCTTCGGATTGAGCGGCCTGCAGAGGATCGAGAACGAGCGCGACGGGATCGCGATCTGCCATTCCACCGGCAGCTTGCGTCCCGCGACCTGCGCGGTCGCTTTCGGAATCATCTGGATGTCGCCGCCTGCGATCATCTGCGTCTCGCCGGAAGCGCTGATCCAATTGCCGAACGGATAGTCCTTGCCGTCCTTCTTCCGCAGCCGGTACAGCATCAGCTTGTCGCCGGACGACAGGTGCAGCGACAGCCAGTCCCAGCCGGTCTGGTCAGTGTCGAGCGGCTGGCTGCTCCATTCGCGGTCCATCCAGGCTTGCCCTGAGACAGCGACCGGCTTGTCGTCGATGGTGAGCGTGCCGCGCGCGCGGTAGAACGGCTGGCTGTAATAATAGGACGCCTGCCCGCGCTCCGATTTGCGGCTGTAGCCGTGATCGCCCTGCAGCACGACCGGACGATTGGCCTCCAGCGTCAGGGCGTAGCTGAAATCCGTGCTGGAGGCCTTCAGCGTCAGCGGTGCCAGGGTGGGATCGTCGGCGTGCTCAAGCCCCTTCATCTCCCAATCGTCGATCCAGGCCGCAAACGGCTTTTCCGTGACCCCTGCTTGGCCCACGCCACCACGTGAAAACACTTCGTTGAAGCGATGGGTGTTGGCGCGCGTCACCGCCGCATGCGCCATCCATATCTGCCGATTGGCCCAGCCTTCGCCTTGCGGACCCGGCTGTGATGCCTGGCGGAACAGCGTCCATTGCAGGCCGCACGCCGCACCGCTGCCATCGACGAGATTTGCCGTCAGATACCACCACTCGATGCGAAACTCCGGATGCGGCCCGTGATCAGCCGGAAATGCGAATGTCTTTCCCGGCGTCACCTTCGCAAAGCCGTCCGCGGTCTCGCCGAGGCCGGCATAGCCTTGCGCGCCGGCGCAGCGAGCGAGCGCCAGCGCGGCGATGCCCCCGGCGAAGGCGCGGCGCGACATTCGATCAGCGCTCATTGGCGAACACCTTGACGAGGCTGGCCGGCTGCATCCGTGCGAGCCGCACGACCGGCAACAAGGCCGCGAGCAACGAGGCCAGCAGCGCCACCGCGACGAGCCCGATCAACTGCGCCGGAAACACATGGAAAGGCAGCCGCCAGCCGAATGCCTTCACGTTGACGATCGCGATCAGGCACCACGCCACCAGGAGGCCGAGCGGCACGGCCAGCAGCGATGTGAACAGCGCGACCGACAGCGTCTTGGTCAATTCGATCGCGGCGAGGCGCGGCCGCGTGATGCCGATCGCCCATAGTGGCGCGAGTTGCGGCAGGCGGGAGTTCGCCAGCGTCAATAGGCTCGTGAACAGCGCGATGCCTGCGACGCCGAGCGTGAACGCATTCAGCGCGGACGTGACCGCAAAGGTGCGGTTGAAGATGCGGATCGATTCTGCCTTCACCGTCGCCTGGTCGGCGACGCTGCGGTCGTCGAGCGCAAACTGCTTCTGCAGCGCCGAGATCAGGCCCGGTATATTCTCCCTGGCAACGATCAGGCCCATCCGCGTCTGCGGCGTCTGAGGAAACTGCCGCATCAGCGCCGCGACATTCACCGCGAGCTGTCCCTTGGGATTGCCGTAATCGGCATAGATGCCGACGATGTCGAGCTCCCAGGTCCCGCCAGGTGCCGGCACCTCGACGACGTCGCCAATGCGCACATTCAGGCGGCGGCTGAGCTGCTCGCTGATGAAGGCGGCATTCCCCGGCACGAGCCGGGTCCAGGCGCGGGGCGCGGCGTCCAGCAGCGGCCAGCGCTCGCGATAGAGTGCATGATCGGGCAGGCCGAGCAGCTCCACCGGCTGGCCCTGAACCTGCGCTTCGGCGCGGCCGCCCGACAGGATCGCCTCAACGTCGCTGCGCTGCTTCAGCCAGTTGCGGATCTCCGTGCCTTGCGCGTTGTCGGCGGCGCTGATGTAGACGTCGGCAGCGAGCCGTCCGTTGAGCCAGCCGATGAAGGTGCGGCTGAACGTCCCCACCATGGTGGAGACCCCGACATTGACGGCGAGGGCGAGCAGGAGCGCCATCAGCGCCAGCGACAATCCAGAGAGCTGCTGCCGGCTGTCCGCCCAGAACCACAGCGCCAGCGGTTTTCGCGCAGCACGTTGGCCGGCCAGCAGGAGCAGTTCGAGGAAGGCCGGCAGGATCAGGGCCGCGCCGAGCATCAGGGCCGCCAGCACGCCAAAGCCCGCAATCAGCGATTCGCCATAGCGCAGCAGCAGCAGCGCGACCGCGAACACGGCGCAGGCGGCCAGGCTCTGCAGGATCAGCCAGCGGCGCTGCCGCTGCTGCCAGGCGTGCGGCTGGGCCGTTGCCAGCACCGGCATCCGGATCGCCTTGATCAGGCTGGTCGCCGCCGCGACGAGCGCGCCCGCAATGCTGATGCCGATGCCGGCGAGCCACCATTCGGGCCGCAAGCTGAGCTGCCCGGGGATTTGCGCGCCATACAGCCCACGCAGAGAGGCCGCGACGTCGGGCAGGAGCACGGCCGCGATGAAATAGCCACAAACTAGCCCGATCAGCCCGGCGATGAGAGCCAGCGCCACCAGCTCGACCACCAGCACGCTGTTGACGAGCCGCGCCGAGGCACCACAGGCGCGCAGCGTCCGCAGCATCGGCAGCCGCTGCTCGAAGGCGAGGCCGACGGCTGAGTTGACGATGAAGAGGCCGACGAAAAACGACAGCAGGCCGAACGCCGTGAGGTTGAGATGGAAGCTGTCGGTGAGGTGCTCCAGCTCGGTCTCCGCGCTCGGCTCGATCAGCTGCAACTGATCGCCGACAACGCTGGCCAGCGGCGCGGGCTTGCTTCTCGGCTTGCCGATCAGCAGCCGCGACACCTGGTCCGGCTTGTTGAGGAGACGCTGCGCCACGCCGATATCGACCACCAGCACGTCGGGCACCAGCTGCGGCAGCACGCGCAGCGGCGGCAATGTTGCGCCGTCGCTGGTCGGAGGCGCCGCGCCCTCCTGCTCCCGCAGATCGCGCAGCGTTTCCCGTGCCACCAGCGTCTGGCCCGGCGGTGCAACGAAACTGCCGAGATCCGCGGCACCAAGGCGCGGCGCATTGCCGACATCGACCGGGAGCGTCACCGGCTCGATCCCGAGCAGCCGCACCGAGCGGCCGTTGATCTGGACCCGGCCCTCCAGCGCCGGCGACACCGGCCAGCCGGCGCGGCGCAGCTTGACGAACAGGTCCTGCGAGAACGTTGCCGCATGCGGCGCGACCAGCATGGCCGTGCGGCTGCCGCCGAACGTCGCCGCGGCGCGGTCATAGGCGGTGCGGGCCTGCTGGTTGATGGCCTGCACGCCGCTCCACAGCGCGGTCGCCGCGATCAGCCCGATCAGCAGCGTCGCGAACTGCATCTTGTGACGCCGCCAATGGCTGAGCAGCACCGCGAGAATCCACAGCGCGCGTCTCATGCGATCCGTCCCGCATGCAAGGTGAGGTGGCGGTCGAGCTGAGCGGCCAGATGCAGGCTGTGCGTCACCATCAGGAAGCCGCAGCCGGTGCGCGCAACGAGGTCGCGCGTCAGCGCCAGCACATCCTCGGCGGTGTCTTCGTCCAGATTTCCGGTCGGCTCGTCCGCCAGCAGCAGAGACGGTTTTGTCGCCAGCGCCCGGCCGATGGCGACCCGTTGCTGCTGACCTCCGGATAATTGCTCGGGATAGCGCTTCAGAAGAGCGCCGAGCCCGAGACGTTCGGTCAACTCGCCGGTCCAGGCCGCATCATGGCGGCCGGCAATCCGCGCCTGAAAGATCAGATTGTCCGCGACCGACAGGCTCGGGATCAGGTTGAATTGCTGAAACACCAGGCCGATCCGGTCGCGCCGCAAGCTGGCGCGCCCCGCGTCAGAGAGCTTGGTAACCTCAATGTCTCCCAGCCGGATCGAGCCGCCATCGGCGGCATCGAGCCCCGCGATCAGGTGCAGCAGCGTGCTCTTGCCGCTGCCGGACTCGCCGGTCAGCGCGACGCGCTCGCCGTCGGCGAGGTCGAGATCGACGCCGCGCAGCACATGGACCGGTTCGCCGGCCGAGGAGAAGGTCTTGGAAAGATTACGGATGCTCAGCACGATGAATGGCGCCGGACGGAATTAGCGGACTTGTTGCGTAGCACACTTGCTGCGGAAATGCCGGGTTGCGTTGGTCTCGAAGCCGTTGTTAGCTCCCAAGACGGCCAAATCAAAAAGTGCCAAAAAAGACATGCGGGGAGAACGATGAGCGCTCAGGGAACGCCTGATACGGCGGGCAGCACGGCGAGGAACTCCAAGGCTTCGGCAAAGCCGACGCCGAAGGGCGCCTGGACCGTCACTTTTCTCCTCTTTCTCTTCATGGTCGTGAACTTCGCGGACAAGATCGTCGTCGGCCTCGCCGGCGTGCCGATCATGACCGATCTGAAGCTCTCACCGGAGCAGTTCGGCCTGCTCGGCTCCTCGTTCTTCTTCCTGTTCTCGATCGCCGCGATCGTGGTCGGCTTCATCGTCAACAAGGTGCCGACGCGCTGGGTGCTGCTGGCGCTCGCGGTGGTCTGGGCGCTGGCGCAATTTCCCATGGTCGGCACCGTCTCCTTCACGACGCTGTTGATCTGCCGCATCGTGCTGGGCGCCGGCGAAGGCCCGGCCTTCTCGGTCGCCGCGCACGCGATCTACAAATGGTTTCCCGACGAGAAGCGCACGCTGCCGACCGCGATCCTGTCGCAGGGATCGGCCTTCGGCGTGATCCTCGCCGTGCCCGCACTGAACTGGGTCATCGTCAATCATTCCTGGCACTATGCCTTCGGCGCGCTCGGCGTCGTCGGCCTGATCTGGGTTTGTGCCTGGCTCGCGCTCGGCAAGGAAGGACCGCTGGAGGACACGCAGGTCCTGGCCGCGACCGAGTCGAAGATTCCCTATTTGCAGCTTCTCACCTCGCGCACCTTCGTCGGCTGCGTCGCGGCGACCTTCGGCGCCTATTGGGCGCTGTCGCTCGGCCTGACCTGGTTCACGCCGTTCATCGTCAAGGGGCTCGGCTTCTCGCAGAGCCAGGCCGGCTTCATCTCGATCCTGCCCTGGGTGTTCGGCGCCACCATCGTCATTCTCACGGGATGGATCTCGCAGGTGATGATGGCGCGCGGCTACAACACCCGCGCGGCTCGCGGCGTGCTCGGCTCGGTGCCGCTGGTGATTGGCGGGCTGATCCTGGCGATGATGCCGCATGTCCAGGGCGCGGGCCTGCAGATCGCGCTGCTCGTGGTCGGCTCGGGCCTGTGCGGGGCGATCTATGTCGTCTGCCCGCCGATGCTCGGCGAGTTCACGCCGACGTCGCAGCGCGGCGCGATCCTCGCCATCTACGGCGCGCTCTACACGCTGGCCGGAATCGTCGCGCCGGCCGTGATGGGGGCGATGATCCAGCGTGCCGGCAGCACGATCGACGGCTACATGACCGGCTTCACCATCAACGCCGTGATCATGGTCGGCTCCGGCCTGCTCGGCCTGCTGCTGCTCTGGCCGAACACGGAAAAGGCGAGGTTGACGCGTGGTGCAGCGGCGCAGGCGAGCGCGCTGAAGGGTGCGGTGTCGCCGACGTAGGCGACTAATGGTATCACACTCCGCTGTCGTCCCTGCGAACGCAGGGACCCATACCGCGTGATCTCTCGGTTATGATAGATCGCAGTACCGAGCTGCGATCCTCCGCCACACTTCTTCCTGTGGTTATGGGTCCCCGCGTTCGCGGGGACGACACCGAGATTGTCGATACGCCTTCGCGTCTCATCTGCGCCGCTGCCTAATTCACCCCCTGCGCGCCACGAACGAGCTTCCCCGGCCGCCGGCCGGTGGCCTCGCCGTGCCGCCGCGTCACCACGCCCGACACGATCGTGGCATCATAGCCGTCGACATCCTGCAGCAGCCGTCGCCCGCCGACCGGCAGATCGTAGTGCACCTTGGGCGGATGCAGGTGCAGGCGGTCATAGTCGATCACATTGACATCGGCCTTGTAGCCGGGCGCGATCAGCCCGCGGTCGGTCAGGCCGACCGACAGCGCGGTCTTGCGCGACTGCGCCGCGACCACGAACGGGATCGACAGCTTCTCGCCGCGCGTGCGGTCGCGCGTCCAGTGCGTCAAGAGATAGGTCGGGAAGCTCGCATCGCAGATGATGCCGCAATGCGCGCCACCGTCGGACAGGCCCGGCACCGATTGCGGGTCGATCAGCATCTCGCGCGTCGCGTCGAGAATGCCGTCGGCATAGTTGAGGAACGGCACGTAGAGCATGCCGCGGCCCTGGTCCGACAGCATCGCGTCATAGGCGAACTCTTCCGGCCGGCGGCCCTGCTTGCGCGCCTGCGGCCCCAATGCGTTCTCGGGCGGCTGCTCGTAATCGGGGGGATCGCCGAGCAGGAACATCTTGTCGTAGTTGGGCCGGAAGAACAGCGGATCGTCGGTGGCTGTCGCCGTCTCGCTCAGGATCGCCTTGCGCACCTCCGGTTGATGCAGCCGCGCGAGCCTCTCTCCAAGCGGCAGATGCGCGATCGCCTTGTAGCTCGGATGGGTCTGGAACGGGTTGCGCGACAGCTCGAGGCCCAACAGCAGGCCGACCGGGCGCGCCGCGATCTGCGCGGTGATGGAAAGGCCGCGCCTGGCGGCGGCGTTGATCTCGTCCAGCGTCTGGCGCCAGCGGTTTGGCGCCTTGTCGTTCTGCGTGATCGAGAACGAGATCGGGCATTTGGTGGCATCCGCCACCCGCAGCATCATCGGCAGGTCTTCGTGGATGGTGGAGAGATCCAGAACGAATTGCAGCACGCTGCGCCCCTGCCGATGCATGGCGCCGGCAATTGCAGTGAGCTCGTCCTCGCCGGCCTTCAGCGTCGGCGTGAAGTCGCCGGTCGACGTGCGATGATTGAGCGTGCGCGAGGTCGAGAAGCCGAGCGCGCCCGAGCGCACCGCTTCGCCCGCGAGGCTTGCCATCGCAGCATTGTCTTCCGCGGTTGAGGGATCGCGGCGCGCGCCGCGCTCGCCCATGACATAGACCCGCAGCGCGGCATGCGGCAGCTGCGCGCCGACGTCGATGTCGAAATCGCGCTTGGCGAGCCAGTCCATGTAGTCCGGAAAGCTCTCCCAGGCCCAGGGAATGCCGGCGCTCAGCACCGGCTCGGGAATGTCCTCGACGCCTTCCATGAGCTGGATCAGGCGGGTGTGGTCGGCGGGCTTGCAAGGCGCGAAGCCGACGCCGCAATTGCCCATGATCGCGGTGGTGACGCCGTTCTGCGACGACGGCGTGATGTCCTGGCTCCAGGTGACCTGGCCGTCGTAATGCGTGTGCACGTCGACGAAGCCCGGCGTCACGAGCTTGCCGCGTGCGTCGATCTCTTCGTGTCCCTTCGAGGCGACCTTCCCGACCTCGCTGATCTTCCCTCCGGTGATGGCGACGTCCGCCTCGAACAGCTCGCCGCCGCGTCCGTCCGCGACGGTGCCGCCGCGGATCACGAGATCAGGGGTGCTCATGGTGTTTCTTCCCGAATGGTTGTTTTGCTTGGGCGCATTTTCAGGCGCGCCTGCGCAGTGTCAACCGCGGGGAAGTGCGCTCAGGGTTGCGTCGCCGCGTTGGCTTCCCGCTTCCGTTCCGTGAACGGCGACAGCACCACGGTCGCGACCATGAAGATCACCGACGCGCCGAACACCCAGTGCGGTGCGCTCTGGTCCATGATCCAGCCGAACAGCAGCGGCGAGACGATGCCGCCGAGATTGAAGCCGGTGGATACGATGCCGAAGGCGCGGCCCGCTGCGCCCGGTGGCGCGGCGTTGCGCACCAGCATGTCGCGCGAGGGAGCGATCACGCCGGAGAGGAAGCCGGCGAGCGTCATCGCAGCGGTCAGGATCCAGCCGGGCAGCGTCACGAGCGCGATCAGCAGCACGATGGCCGCGTTGACGGCAAAGCAGGCCGCGGCGACGTAACCGTGGCGTTCGGTATGATCGGCGAGGAAGCCACCGGCGAGCACGCCCGCGGCGCTGGCGCCGAGGAACGCGGTCAGCATGACGTTGGCCGCCGAATAGGACGTCCCGTAGCCGCTCATCAGCGCGACGACACCGAAATTGTTGATGCCGGCGACCGACAGGCTGAGCAGCATGAACAGCGCCGTCAGCGTGATCAGCGCCGGGGTGATGACGGCTTGCTTCGGCGCGTTCTCGGCGCCGGGCTTCTTCTTGCTGGCGCCGGCGTCGGGAATGTTCATGCTGAGCAGCAGCAGCGCCACCAGAATGCCGATCGCGCCGGACGCGATCAGCGCGCCGACGCCGCCGGACATTGTGACGAGGCCAGCCACGATCGCGGGCGCCACCGCGCCGCCGAGAAAGCCGGCAAAGGTGTGGATAGAGAAGGCGCGGCCCATCCGCGCCTCGTCCATGTGCTCGGCGAGGATCGCGTAATCCGCGGGGTGATAGACGCTGTTGGCGAGACCCAACAGCACGGCGCAGGCGATCAGCGAGACATAGCTGAGATGCAGGCCAAGCAGGATCAGCGCGCAGCCGCCAAGGGTCAGCCCGATCAGCAGGATCTTGCGCGCGCCAAAATGGTCGACGAGATAGCCGGTCGGCGCCTGCGTCAGCCCCGACACCACGGCGAACACGGTGAGCGCGAAGCCAAGCTCGATATAGCCGACGCCGAGCTGCGCTTTGAGGAACGGGAACAGCATCGGCAGGACCAGCAGATGGAAATGGCTGACCCAATGCGCGATCGAGATTCCCGTCAGCGTGCGCAGCGCGCTGTCCGCCTTGCCTTGCTGCGGTGCGGCGAGAACGTCGACCATTGCAGTTCCGTTTCACTCCCGATGGAGGCGGAAACTATCGGGGAGAGCGGTTATTTGTCCATGAACGCAGGCGCATGGCAGGTAGTGCGGGTGGCGACGACCGCGGAGTTTGAGGCCACCCCTCACAACGGTTCGTCGTCCACACCGTAGCGATCGCGTTTGGGCGTTGCGATGTCGCCGTCCTCGTAATCGTCGTCATCGAGAGCAGGCGGGGGGAGCTTCGCCTTGTTGTCTGCCGGCTTCTTCTCGACGGTGTTCTTCTCGGCCATTTTGGGCGGCTCGCCCGGTTTGCAAATCTTGGTCATGGCTGGTCCCGGATGGTGATGCTGCACCCGATCCTACCCTGGAAATATGAGCGGTCCCTGACGTAGCGCAAGGACCGCGCGTGGCGTTGGCCAAGCCCGTCAATGCACGAGCGGCCCGCCTGCCTTCTTCCAGGCATCCACGCCGCCGGCAATGTGCGCCGTGTTGGAGAGGCCGGCCGCCTTGGCGGCCGCCACCGCCATCGCCGAGCGCTCCCCAAAGGCACAGAAGAACACCACGCGGCGTCCCGTCGCGGCCGCGACCTCGCGCAGCATGCCGCCTGGTTTGAGGCTGTCCTCGACGGACGGATAGGGCGTGTGCAGCGCGCCTTCGAGCATGCCGTGCTTGGCGCGCTCGTTGGCCTCGCGCAGATCGACCAGGAGGATGTCGGGCCGGCCGAGCGCACGAATCGCCTCGACGGCGCTGAGCGCGCGGCCTTCCTTCTCCAGCTCTTCCTGATGCAGGCCGACATACATGTTGGCGGGCACCGCCACGTCCATCATCTTCGGATTGGGCAGCTTCAGATTGGCCATCAGCTCGATATATTCGTCGACCGAGCGCACCTGGAGGCGCGGGTTGTAGCGTTTCTCCTCGCCGATCGTGGAGACCGTGTCGCCCTTGTAGTCGTGCGCAGGGAATACCATCGTCTCATCAGGCAGCTTGAGCAGCCGGTTGAAGATCGAGTCGTATTGCGCGCGCGACGAGCCGTTCTGGAAGTCGGTGCGACCGGTGCCGCGGATCAGCAGCGTATCGCCGGTGAAGACGCGGTCGCCCATCAGATACGAATAGGAATCGTCGGTGTGGCCGGGCGTGTACATCACGTCGAGCGACAGGCCCTCGATCGTCACCTTGTCGCCGTCGGCGACCCGCATCGCCACGACGTCGGCCTTGGTCTGGTCGCCCATCACCGTCATGCAATGGGTGCGGTCGCGCAGCTCGGCGAGGCCGGTGACGTGGTCGGCATGCAGATGGGTATCGACCGCCTTGACGAGCTTGAGGTCGAGCTCGCGCAGCAATTGGCAGTAGCGGTCGACCTTCTCCAGCACGGGATCGAGGATCAGCGCCTCGCCGCCGGGACGGCTGGCAAGGAGATAGCTGTAGGTGCCCGAAACGCTGTCGAAGAGCTGACGGAAGATCATGGCAGGAGGTCCGGCAGTGGAACTGATGTCGAGGATTCTACTACAACAGGGGTCGGAGAGAGAAGTATTTTGCTGCGAGGCGAGCAAAATATGGAAGATTATTGTTGTGTGTTATCATTCCCCGCCTGGTGCGCAATTGCGCACAGGGGGCCGGCGGTCCGTTATTGCGGAGGCCGAAGTGGGATACGGAGGTGCTGCGAAGGACTGGATTCCCCGCCTGCGCGGGGAATGCCCTCGAATGGGGGCGTTACACTGTGGGGACGGTCAGACAGCCCTACGGCCGCACCAATGTGTACCCGTTCTCCGCCAGGAACAGGATCTGCCCGACGCCCACCTGCACCGGCGTCGCCGCGGGAATGAACTCCGGCCGCTTGCCTGTCTCGCGCTCGATCGTATCCACCGTGTTGAGACAGATGTCGAAGCGCACGCCTTGCGCGATCAGGCTTTCGACCTGCTTGCGACGCTCGTTGCCGGACAGCAGGAGCTCGATGCCGGGGCCGAACGCCACCACTTCGACCGAGATCTTGTCGGGGTCGTAGGCCTTCAGCAGGTTGTTGGCGACGCTCAGCACCAGCGCCTGCTTCCTGGCATCGCCGTCGGAGAGCTGCAGCACGATCCTGTGCTCGGCGAACGGCTTGTCCTGCAGCGGCACCTGTTGTGCCGAGGCCGGCGAGACGGCGGCGAAGGCGAGCAGCGCCAGCATCATCGCGGAGAGGATCTGCGCGCGCCTCATCCCTGTCCCGTAATGCCTGGATTGTCTTCGACGCCCCTCAGCGTCACGCCGGAGCCGAGCCGTTCCGGAAACATCCGGCCCGAGCGCAGATATTTGCCGACCACGTCCCACACCGGAGCGCCCTGCCGGCCGGTGACCGAAGCCCAGCCCGCGACCTTGTAGCGGTGGCTGGCGCCGAGCGTCTTGCCGCTATTGAGCTTCAGCTCCGAGATGCGGCTGCCGATCGCGGCGTTCGGCGTGCAGGTGTAGCTGAGCCCGCCGGCGCGCACCATGTCGCCGCCCTGCTGGTAATAGGGATCGGTATTGAAGAGGTTGTCGCAGATGTCTTCCAGCACGTCCTTGATCTCTGCGCCCGTCATCTCCTGCACATAAGTCTCGGGATAGGTGATCGCCGTCTCCGCGAGCAGATCCTCCATGGTCAGCGCCTGGCCGGACAGCGCGGTGACGCCCCAGCGGAATCCCGGCGACAGCGCGATCTCGGTGTCGAGCTCGGCGCGCAGCGCGGTGCAGATCAGCTCGTCGACCGGTCCGGAGAAATTGCCGCGGCGATAGAGCAGGCGGTCCGGCGTTGCGATCTTCGCCGACCAGTCGGCCACATGCGGTGCGCGCAGCCGGCCGATCAGCTCAGCCATTGCCGGGTCGGGCTTCAGCAGCTCGGAATAAACCGGCAGCAGATGGTAGTGCACGTCGCTGACCTTGCCCTTATCGATCGCGAGATCGAGCACGGCGAGGAATTTTCCGTTGGAGCCGGCATTGGTGACGAGCGTGGTGCCGCCGGCGTTCTTCACTGGCATTGGCTGCGGAACGGCATCATGGGTGTGGCCACCGAGGATGACATCGATCCCGGTGACGCGGCTTGCGAGCTTGAGGTCGACATCCATGCCGTTGTGCGACAGCAGGATGACCGCATCGACCTTCTCGGTGCCGCGCAAGGCATCGACATGCTTCTGCAATTCCTCCTCGCGGATGCCGAAGGTCCAGTCCGGCGTGAACCGCTTGGGATGCGCGATCGGCACGTAAGGGAAGGCCTGACCGACGATCGCGACGCGGTGGCCACCGATCTCCCTGATCATGGATGGCTTGAACACGCGCCCACTGGCCTTGTCGAAGGCGGCGGCGTCGTTGAACGCGGCTTCCTCCGTCAGGAAAACGTTCTGCGCCAGGAACTCGCCCTTGAAGCGCTCGAGATTGTCGCGCAGCACCTGCTCGCCATAGGTGAATTCCCAATGCCCGGTCATCGCTTCGATGCCGAGCAGATTGGCGACCTCGACCATGTCGCGGCCCTGCATGACATTGGCAAGCCCGGTGCCCTGCCAGAGATCGCCGCCGTCGAGGAGCAGCGAACGCTTCTCGCCGACATCGGCACGCAGGCGGTCGACCAATGTCTTCAGATGGGCAAATCCGCCGAGCTTGCCGAAGCGGCCTGCCGACTTCTCGAACTCGACGCAAGTGAAGGCGTAGGCATCTGCGCTGTCGGAACGGATGCCGAAACGGTCGAGAAAGGCGCGGCCGACCAGATGCGGCGGCCGCCCGGCCATCTCGCCGATGCCGATATTGATGCTGGGCTCGCGGAAATAGACCGGGTTGAGCTGCGCATGCGTGTCGGTGATGTGCAGGATCCGCGCATTGCCGAACCGCTCGAGGTCGTAAAGGCTCGCGGCCTCGGTGCCACGCGCAAACCGCGGCAGGCTGAGCGATGCGGCGGCAAGGCCGGCAGACTTCAGGAAATCGCGGCGGCGGATCGCCATCCAAAAATTCTCCGCGCCCTCAGTGATCGCAAGGCTGTTGCACCAGAGCGTTTTCGAGCGAAGCGGATACCGCTTCGCGCGAAGAAAACGCGTCAAAAAGAAGCTCTAGCGAACAGTCTAGCGGATTTCCATCGCCTTCCAGGCTTCTTTTTCGGACGTCGCCTGGAAGATCGACGCCTTTGCCAGCGCCTCGGCCTCTTTGGCCGCGGCGGTGGCGCGGTCGAAATCGCCGCCATCCGCCGCTTTTTTGGCCGCGGCCAGCGCAGAGACGGTCACGGTCCACTGGTTGCGCAAGCCGGCAGCCTCCTTCGATGCGGCTTCTGCGGCGGTGTAGGCCGCCTTGTAGTCTGCTTCATTTGCCGCGCGCGCCGTGGCCACGAGGCCGAGCGCGAGCAGCATGGCCAAGGCAAGTGTCCGCTTCATGGCCGCGCTCCCGGGCCCGAAATCGGCAGGCCGTTGGCGACGTAGGACAGGAAATATTCGACGTCGCGATATTCATCCGCCTGCGGCGCCAGCGGAACTGCGCGAGTCTGGCTGTTGCAGGTGACGAAGCGGCGGCTGGTCGTGCCCATGCCGCTCCATTCGGAGCGGTAGATCGGCATCGCGTTCAGGATGCCGAGCGCCGGCGCCAGGATCTCGGCGCGGATGCGCTCGCCCGGACTCTGCACATGGCAGCTCGCGCAGGAGAAATTCATCTGGCCGCGACGGGTGTAGAAATAGCGCTTGCCGTTTTCGAAGGCTTCGAGCGCACGCGGATCATCGGGAATCTTGATGTCCATCAGCTTGCCGCGCGACGTGTAGGCCATGTACGCGGTCAGCGAGGCCATCTCGTCCTTGACGTAGGAGTAGGGCGCTTCCCCATTGGCTTCGCGGCAGCGGTTGAGCGCGAGCTCCAGCGTGACGACCTTGCCTTCCTTCGTGTCGAAATAGGGATAGTTCTGGCGGATGCCGACGCCGCCATTCGGGAAGCAGTCGGCATAGGTCTTGCCGTTCTTGAACGGCGTCGCGAACATCTCCTTGCCGGCATCGAGCGCGAACTCGTAAGGCGGGAATTCTTCCTTCTCCTGCCATTGCCGCTTCAGATCGGCGTTCATGGAATAGGGACCGTTGACGAAGTCCTCGTGCTTCACATCAGGAAACTTCTGGAAGAAGAAGTTCTGGAACGCCTTGGCGTCGGCGACGGGATCGACCTTGTCGGCCGCGACGACGCGCGGAGAGGTGAGGGCGAAAGCGACGAGCGCGGCGCTGAGCGAGCCAAGCAGCAGGCAGGTGCGGGTCTTCATCACGCGATCTTCGCGGTGGTCGTATCCGACGCACCCTTGTTGTCGGTCCACGAGATCTTGAGCTCGTCGCCCTTCTTGGCGCCCTTGAAGCTGAACTTCACATAGGGGTCCTTGGAGACCGCGGTGCCCCAATCGGCGACAAAGACGTCCTTGCCGTTACATTCGAATTTCAGCTGCTGGATGTAATGCGCGGGGATCAGTTCGCCGGCGGGATTCTTGACGAGGCCGGTATCCATGGGGTGCTGGATCAGCGCCTGCACCTCGGTGATGTCGCCGTTGGATGTTGCGCGCACGCGAATGCTTGATGCCATCGGACCGATCCTCCTAGCCGCCGCAGCCGCCGACGGTGACCTTCACTTCCTTGGTCGCGCTGTAGAGCTTGCCGTCAGCCTCGACGATGGCGACCAGCTTGGTGGTCTTGGCCATCTTCAATCGGTTGGCGACAGCAGGAATCGTGCCCTCGGCGATCTTGTAGGACGCCGCGAGCGCGTATGGGTTCTCGGTTACGAAGAACGAGATCGAGCTCACCTTGTCGAGCGTCGTCGTCACCGACACCGGCACCACGCCGCCGTTCTCGGCGATCTCCGGCGCATCCAGCTTGACCTTGTCGGAGGGCTCGGCGGTCTTGCCATAGAGCGCCTTGATCGCGTCGGCCTCGTTCTTCTGCTTGAAGGCCTCTTCAGGATATTTGTCGTTGGCGGCGGCACGCGCGGGGCTCGCCGCGAACGGCAGATTGCCGAGGCCGAGCAGTGCGACGCAGGCCGCGCCCTGAAGGATCAGGCGCCTCGTCGCAAGCGGGCCGGTGGTCGTGGTCATCTCAAATCTCCTGGGCAGCCGGCCGTTACAGGGTCTGCAGGAAATCAACGATCGCGCTGATCTCCTGTTCGGTCAAAATCCGGTTCCGGCCGAACGGCGGCATCATGGTTTGCGGATTGCGCTTGGTCTCGTCGAAGATGATCGCGGTGAGCTCGTTTCGATCGGGATACTTGGCCTTGAGGTCCTTCAGTTCCGGACCGATCGTCCCCGGCAGGTCGCCGCCCTTGATGACGTGGCAGGTCAGGCAATTGCCCTTGCCGCGGTCGAAGGCGAGCTTCTGGCCGTCGGCCACAGCGGATTGCGCCTGCGCCGGGGCCACGGAAGCGGCGGCGGCGAAGGCCAGCGCCACCAGGATGGCAGGCTTGCAAGGAATGGCGGTCAAGGCATCGTCCCGAGCGTTATGTCGATGATCTCGTTTGTGGAAATATAGGCGTTCCAAAGCACAAAGGGCACCGCCTGACAATCAAGACTATGCACGCAGCAAAATGGAGTTAATATCCTGCGCATTGCAACCGATGAGATAGTTCGTTCATCAAGCGGGTTGGCGCTAGCAAATTATTCTAGGGGCGTTTGGCCCTCAGGCCTTCGTTGTTGTTTCACATATTTTGGGGATCTCGCTTGGCTGAATATGTCGTCGAATTTGGCAGGGATGGTGGGCGGGTCGAGCCGGACGGGCGGCTCGATGCGCCGGCGTTCCATCGCAATCACGTGCCGATCTGGGCTGCGCTCGAAAAGCAACTCGCCGGGCTGACCGGCAACGTGGTCGAACTCGGCAGCGGAACCGGCCAGCACGTGGTCCATTTCGCCCGCCACACGCCCGGCCTGATCTGGTGGCCGAGCGACCTCAATCAGCGCCATCTCAGGAGCATCGAGGCCTGGCGCGTGTATGCGGGCCTGCCGAATATCCGCCCGCCCCTGCGCATCGATCTCACCGATCCCGACTGGTGCGTGGAGATGAAGAACGGGCAGGCACCGACGAGCCTTGCCGCCGTGTTCTGCGCCAATGTCATCCACATCGCGCCCTGGGCGGTGGCCGAGGGCCTGTTCGCCGGGGCCGGCCGCTATCTGCGTCCCGACGGCAAGCTGTTCCTCTACGGCCCCTTCAAGCGCGACGGCAAACACACCGCGCTCAGCAATGCGGTGTTCGACACCTCCTTGCGGGAAGGCAATCCGGAATGGGGCGTCCGCGACGTCAGTGACGTCGAGGCGCTCGCGAAAGCGACAGGCCTCCGCCTCGTCGATTCCACCGACATGCCTGCGAACAATCTGACGCTGGTGTTTGCGCGCTAGCTACGTGGGAGGTGCACTCCCTCACCCGCCGTGCCTCGCACGTCGACCTCTCCCGCAAGCGGGAGAGGTGCACCACCCGACGCTCGCGTTTACCCATCAAGCGGCCGTCAGCCCTCACCATCCCTCCACCCGATCTTCTCCTTTAAGAACCGGAAGCCCAGCACCTCGAATCCCGCACGTTCCTTGTTGTCCTTGCCGTAGCCGTGACCGCCGGCGGCCGGCTCGTAGAACCAGGCCTCGTAGCCCATCGCCTGCAGCTTCGCCGCCATCTTGCGCGCGTGGCCGGGATGGACGCGGTCGTCGCGCCGCGTGGTGGCGATCAGGATCGGCGGATAGGGTTGGCCGGCCTTCACGTTGTGATAGGCCGAGTAGGTCTTCAGCCACTCCCATTCTTCGGGCTTGTCGGGGTCGCCATATTCCGCGATCCAGCTCGCGCCCGCGAGCAGCTTGGTGTAGCGGCGCATGTCGATCAGCGGGATGGTGCAGAACAGCGCGCCGAAGCGCTCGGGATAGCGCACCAGCATGTTGGTGATGAGGATGCCGCCGTTCGATCCGCCTTGGGCTGCGATGCGCTTCGGCTGCGTCACGCCGCGGCGGACGAGATCGGCGGCGACCGCGGCGAAATCGTCATGCGAGAGCTTCTTGCCTGCGAGCCGGCCGGCGTCGTGCCAGCGCGTGCCGAACTCGCCGCCGCCGCGCAAATTCGCCTGCACCGTCGTGCCGCCGCGCTCCAGCCACAGCTTGCCGAGCGAGGAATTGTAATACGGCTTCACCGCGAGTGCGAAGCCGCCATAGGCGCTCATATAGACCGGCGCATCGCCGGTCTCCTTGGCCGGGCCGGTCTGGACATAGGGAATCCGCTCGCCGTCGATCGAGATCGCCTCGTGCTGCGTCACCACGAGCCCGTCGGCGGTGAAGGTCTTCGGCGCCTGCTTCAGCACGGTCGGGCTGGCGACACCGCGTTCGAGCAGCAGCAGCGAGGGCGGCGTGAGCGGATCCTGCACATTGGCGAGCAGATCGCCGTTGCTCTCGCTTGGATGACGATCGAGCGCCCAGACGTCGACGACGCCGATCTCGGGCAGGCCAGCAAGCGTCTCGCGGCGCCAGCCGGCGGCGGACGGCGTGCAGATCTCGAAGTGCGGGCGCAGCTCGTCGAGGATCGACAGCACGAGCTTGCCCGCCGCCCAGAACAGACCCTGCAGAGCGCGCCGCGGCGCCGGCTCGAACAGCACCGCGAAATCGCGGCTGCCGGCAAGGAACGCCGAGAGCGAGATGCCGAGCACGGTGTCGGTGGCGTAGGTCCGTCCCTCGACCTGCCAGTCCTTGCGCAGCTTGATCGCGAACCAGTCGCCATGGGCCTGCATCCAGACGCCGGTCGGCAGATCGAGCTTCGTCATGCTGCCGGCCGCATCGCGCAGCCAGATCGCGCCATTGAAAAAGTCGATCTGATCGACGATCCACACGCGCGGCTCGGGCCCGGTGTCGTCAGTGCTGCCATAGATCACCATGTGGTCGGCGGTGGTCTCGATGATCACCTCGGCCTGATCGACAGGCTGGCCGCGCCGCCACAGCCGCACGGTCCGCGCATAACCCGAGCTCGTCGCCATGCCCTCGCCATGGGCGCTCGACAGCAGCAGCGTATCGGCATCGAGCCAATCGACGCCGCCCTTGGCCTCCGGCAGCGTGAAGCCGTTCGCCACAAAGCTCTTCGTCCCGAGGTCGAATTCCCGCAATGTCACCGCGTCGCTGCCGCCGCGCGACAGGCTCAGAACCGCCCGTGAGCTTCCCGGCGTCGTGGCGATGCCGCTCAGCAGCCAGTCCTCGCCTTCGCTCGCTGCGAGCTTGTCGATGTCCAGCATGGTCTCCCATGCAGGAGTTGCTTTACGAAACTCCGCCAGCGTCGTCCGCCGCCACAGGCCGCGCGGATTGACGGCGTCCTTCCAGAGATTGTGCAGGTCATTGCCGCGCCGGGTGACATAGGGAATGTTGTCCGGCCGATCGTAGATCGCCGCGAGCACATCGCGGTCGTGCTCGTAGGCTTTGCCGCCGAACGCCTGCAGCGTCAGCTCGTTCTGCCGCTCGACGAAATCGAGCGCCTGCTTGCCCTCGATCTCCTCCAGCCACAGGAAGGGATCGTCGTCGGGAGCGTTGAGCGTGGGCCTGTCGTCGACGGTCATGAGCGAAACTCCTGGAAGTCGCGGAGAATAGGATTTGATCGAGCGCAAGCCGTCAAGCGCGCGGGCCCGCTATCATCCAGCCGATTGCGCCACCGGCATGGCCTGCGCCCGTTTGCGCCGGTTGCCCGCCCACTCGCGTCCCTCCATAGTGCCCGGGAATCAACCAAGCCCGTTGGGCGGAACAGCCGATGCTTGACGTGACTTCAACCCACGAGATTGCCGAGGACGCCCGCGCGCGCGCCAATGTGGTGCGCCTGGCCGCCGCGCAGGCGCTGACCGGCGCCAACTCGGCCGTGATCTTCGCCACCGGCTCGATCGTCGGCGCGACGCTTGCACCGGACATGTCGCTGGCGACCGTGCCGCTGTCGATGTACGTGCTGGGGCTCGCAGCGGGCACGCTGCCGACCGGCGCGATCTCGCGCCGTTTCGGCCGCCGCGTGGCTTTCGTCATCGGCACGGGCCTCGGCGCGCTGACCGGGCTGCTCGGCTCGTTCGCGATCCTGCACGGCTCGTTCGCGCTGTTCTGCATCGCGACCTTCCTCGGCGGCCTCTACGGCTCCGTCGCACAATCCTATCGCTTCGCCGCTGCCGACGGCGCCAGCGCGGCCTACCGGCCCAAGGCGGTGTCCTGGGTGATGGCGGGCGGCGTGTTCGCCGGCGTGCTCGGTCCGCAGCTCGTGCAATGGACCATGGATGTCTGGCAGCCTTATCTGTTCGCCTTCAGCTTCCTGGTGCAGGCCGCCGTGGCGCTTGTCGCGATGGGCATCGTCGCCGGCGTCGATATCCCGAAGCCCGCGCCGGCCGATCTGCATGGCGGCCGGCCATTGCTCACCATCGTGACCCAGCCCCGCTTCATCGCCGCGGCGCTGTGCGGCGTCATCTCCTATCCCATGATGAACCTGGTGATGACCTCGGCGCCGCTCGCCATGAAGATGTGCGGCCTGTCCGTGTCCGATTCCAATTTCGGCATTCAATGGCACATCGTCGCCATGTACGGGCCGAGCTTCTTCACGGGCACGCTGATCGCCCGCTTCGGAGCCCCGAAGGTCGTGGCCGCCGGCCTGCTGCTGGAAGCCGGTGCTGCCGGCATCGGACTCTCCGGCCTCACGGCGATGCATTTCTGGGCGACGCTGGTCGTGCTCGGCGTGGGCTGGAATTTCTCCTTCATCGGCGCCTCCGCGCTGGTGCTGGAGACCCACCGCGCGCAGGAGCGCAACAAGGTGCAGGCCTTCAACGACTTCCTGGTGTTCGGCATGATGGCGATCGGCTCGTTCTCCTCCGGGCAGCTGCTCGCCAGCTCCGGCTGGTCGGCGGTGAACCTGGTGGTGTTCCCGCCGGTGATTCTCGGTCTCGTCGTGCTCTCGCTGGTCTCCTGGGCCCGCCGCCGCAGGGCGCGGCTGGAGGCCGCGATCGGCGAGTTCCCGGACGCGGTGTGAGCTGGCAGGAGGTTGTCAGCAGCGTTGACAGTTCGATCGCCGTCGAAGTGATTTTCGGACGCTCGGTTGTTACGTGATGCTTGTCATGAACAGCGAGCGCGAAAGCACGGCGCTCGCGGGGGAATGAAAGACCGGCGCAAATGCTCGACAATCCCCATACCGCCGCGCCCATCGACGAATCCTCCCTCCGTTACGAAGGCTGGCGCATCGTCGCGGTCTGCTTCCTGCTCGCGACCTTCGGCTGGGGGCTCGGTTTCTACGGCCAGAGCGTCTATGTCGCCGAGCTGCAGCGCGCGCGGGGCTGGCCGACCACGCTAATCTCCTCCGGGACGACGTTCTTCTATCTGTTCGGCGCGCTGCTCGTCGTCTTCGTCGGCGAAGCCGTGCGAAAATATGGTCCGCGCCTCAGCCTGGTCGCCGGCACGCTGGCGATGGCGGCAGCGAGCGTCGCGATCGGCGCGGTGCGCGAGCCGTGGCAGCTTTATCTCGCCGATGCCGTGCTCGCCTTCGGCTGGGCCGGCACCAGCCTCGCCATGATCACCAACACGATCAGCCTGTGGTTCGACCGCAAGCGCGGCATGGCGATCAGCCTCGCGCTCAACGGCGCCAGCTTCGGCGGCATCGTCGGCGTGCCGCTGCTGGTCACCCTGATCGGTCATGTCGGCTTCGCCAGCGCGATGTACGCCGCGGCCGGCGCCATGCTGGTGCTGCTTCTGCCGGTGATCCTGTTCGTCGTCGGCCGGCCGCCCGCGTCCCACGGCCGGCACGCGGCGACGAAGACGAAGGTGCAATCATCGGCGCAGATCCGCGCCTGGGCGCTGCGTGACGTCGGCTTCCTCTCGGTGACGATTGCATTCGCGCTCGTGCTGTTCGCGCAGGTCGGCTTCATCGTGCACCTGATCTCGTTTCTCGATCCCGTGATCGGCCGCGAGCGCGCCGCGGTGGCGGTCGCGGTGCTGACCGCGATGGCGGTGGTCGGCCGCGTGCTGTTCTCGCTGGTGATCGACCGACTCAACCAGCGCCTCGCCTCGGCGCTGTCGTTCCTCAGCCAGGCCGCGGCGCTTCTGGTCGTCATCAACCTGCACAATGATTACGTGCTGATCGCGGCCTGCGCATTGTTCGGCTTCTCGGTCGGCAATCTCATCACGCTGCCGTCGCTGATCGTGCAACAGGAGTTCGATAGCGCCGCGTTCGGCGTGCTGATCAGCCTGAACACCGCGATCAACCAGGTGACGTATGCGTTCGGCCCCGGCGTGGTCGGCGCCTTGCGCGACTGGTCGGGCGGCTATGCGCTGCCGTTCTATCTCTGCATCGCGCTGGAGCTGGCGGCCGCCGCGCTGATCACGGTGCGAGGAAAACAGGTCCAGTAGGGCGGATTAGCGAAAGCGTAATCCGCCAACTTCGTTCCGCATGTGCTGAAGCGCGGCGGATTACGCTTTCGCTAATCCGCCCTACGGCATCAGGCCTCCCGCGCCGCCAACAACGCTTCCACGTCCAGCCGCTTGGTGAACATCGCAAGCTTGCCGTCCGCTCCGAACGGCCATTGCTCCCTCGGCTTGTCCCAATACAGCTCGACGCCGTTCTCATCCGGATCGCGCAAATACAGCGCCTCGCTGACGCCGTGGTCGCTGGCGCCGTCGAGCGCGATGCCGGCCGTGAGCACCCGGTGCAGCGCATCGGCCAGCGCTGGCCGCGTCGGATAGAGGATCGCGGTGTGATAGAGCCCGGTCGTTCCCGGCGGCGGCGGCGAGCCGCCCTTGCTCTCCCAGGTGTTGAGCCCGATGTGGTGATGATAGCCGCCGGCCGAGATGAAGGCCGCACCGGATCCCATCTTCTGCATCAGCTCGAAGCCGAGCACGCCGCAATAGAAGGCGAGCGCGCGATCGAGATCGGCGACCTTGAGGTGGACGTGGCCGATCCTGGTGCCGGCGGCGACGGCTGGGCTTTGCGACATGTGAATGCTCCGTTGATGAACTCCACATAGGGTGGACCTCGGGACACTGCTATTGGCCTATCCTGAAACCCAGCGTTTCCTGACGCGCAATTGCGCACCAGGATCGGCAATCAAGCCAGCTCCTTCACCTCGCCCTTGGGCAGCTCGAACTCGAAGGTGTTCAGCGTCATCGACACCATCGTATAGTAGCCGCACAGGCCGATCACCTCGACCACGCCGCGCTCGCCGAGCAGCTTCACCGCCTCATCATAGAGGCCCTTCTCGACGCCGTGACCCTCGTGCAGCGATTTCGCGAGATCGTAGATCATCTTCCCCTTGGGGTCGTCGAACTCGGGCGTGCGGCGATCGCGGATGGCGTCGATGATTTCAGGGTCCATGCCGCCCGCGAGCGCGAGGCGCTTATGGGCGCACCATTCGTAATGCGCGGTCCAGTGCCGCGCCGTCACCAGGATCGCGATCTCCGAGAGCTTTGCCGGAAAGATCGTGTCGTAGCGCAAGACCTCGCCGAGCCGCGTGGCGTGGCGGGCCATGTCGGGACTGTTCAGCCAGGCCATCATCGGCGCCGGCGGCTTGCCGCGCTTGCCGGCAATCGACTCGTCATAGGTCTGCCGCTGGCTCTCGTTCATTTCGCCAGGCGAAAGAAGTTTCAGGCGCATCGTCGTTTCCTCTTTGTTTTCAAGCACCGTCTTGGCCGCGACTATAGCGGAATGCGGGCGCGCGGAAGTGGTTGAATTCCGCAGGAGCTTGGCCCAGAGTCGTGCCCAACAAGTCGATTTGATTGATGGAAACGACCATGAGTGACACTGACTCCACCGAGCTCGAAACATTCCGCAGCGAGACGCGCGCCTGGCTCGAGGCCAATTGCCCGGCCGAGATGCGCAAGCCCGCGACCTCGGATGCCGACGTGTTCTGGGGCGGGCGCAACGCAAAATTCTCCTCCGAGCCGCAGCGCATCTGGTTCGAGCGCATGCGCGACAAGGGCTGGACCGTGCCTGATTGGCCGAAGGAGTATGGCGGCGGCGGCTTGAGCGCGGCCGAGCACAAGGTGCTACGCGCCGAGATGGCGAAAATCGGCGCGCGTCCGCCGCTGTCGAGCTTCGGCATCTGGATGCTCGGGCCGGCGCTCTTGAAATACGGCAACGAGGCCCAGAAGAAGGAGCATCTGCCGAAGATCGCGGCCGGCGAAATCCGCTGGTGCCAGGGCTATTCCGAGCCGAATGCCGGCTCCGATCTGGCCTCGCTGCAGACCCGCGCCGAGAGCGACGGCGACGATTTCGTCATCACGGGCTCGAAGATCTGGACCTCCTACGCCAATTACGCCGACTGGATCTTCTGCCTCGTCCGCACCGATCCCACGGCGAAGAAGCACGACGGCATCAGCTTCATCCTGTTCGACATGACCTCGAAGGGCGTGACGACCAAGCCGATCCTTCTGATTTCCGGCTATTCGCCGTTCTGCGAGACCTTCTTCGACGGCGTCCGCGTGCCGAAGTCGCATGTGGTCGGCACCGTCAACCGCGGCTGGGACGTCGCCAAATATCTGCTGCAGCACGAGCGCGCGATGATCTCAGGGATGGGCGAGCGCGGCGCCGGCCGTCCGCTCGGCCAGATCGCGGCGGATTCCGTCGGCACCGATACGCAGGGCAAGCTCGACGATGCCATGCTGCGTGGGAAGATCGCCACCTTCGACGTCGATGAAGCCGCACTCGCGGCCTGCGCCGAGCGCGCGGTCGATCTCGCCAAGGCGGGGCAGGCGCATCCGGCGTTCTCCTCGGCGATGAAATATTACGGCACCGAGCTCAACAAGCGCCGCTACGAGATCCTGATGTCGGCCGGCGGCGTCGATGCGCTGGAATGGGAGAGCGAGCGCTCCAGGCAGGGCGCTCGTCCGCGCGCTTGGCTGCGTACCAAGGCCAACTCGATCGAGGGCGGCACGACGGAGGTGATGCTCGGCATCGTCGCCAAGCGCATCCTGGATTTGCCGGGGGCGTGAGGCTTTCCGTCGCTCCGGGGCGGTCCGAAGGATCGACCCGGAACCTCGAGATTCCGGGTTCGATGCTGCGCATCGCCCTGGAATGACACCAACAATATGCGTCACGCGATATTAGAGACTTAAGCACCATGGCCCTCGTCCTCACCGAAGAACAATCGATGCTCCGCGATAGCGCGCGCGGGCTGATCAGCGACAAGGCGCCGGTGTCGCACCTGCGGCATCTGCGCGACAGCAAGGACCCCATCGGCTTCTCCAAGGAGCTCTGGCATTCCTTCGCCGAAATGGGCTTTGCGGGCCTGCTGGTGCCGGAAGAATTCGGCGGCAGCGGCCTCGGCGTCATGGAAGCCGGAATCGTGATGGAGGAGATCGGCCGCACCTTGATGCCGTCGCCCTTCCTCGCGACCTCGGTGGTCGCGGCCTCGGCGCTGGCCCGCGCCGGCAGTGCCGCGCAGAAATCGGAATATTTGCCGAAGATTTCGAACGGCTCGCTGCTCGCCACGCTCGCGATCGACGAGGGCGCAAAACATCGTCCGCTGCAGACCAGCCTGCAGGCCGTGCGCGCCGGCAACGGTTTTAAACTTTCCGGCGCCAAGGCGCTGGTGGTCGACGGCCACGTCGCCGATCTCCTGATCGTCGCCGCGCGCACGTCCGGCGCTGCCGGCGAGCGGGACGGCCTGACTCTGTTCCTGGTCAACCCCAAGGCCAAGGGCGTTGCGGTCGAGCGCACCATCATGGTCGACGCGCACAATGCGGCGCGGATCGAGCTTTCCAATGTCGAGGTCACCGCCGACAGCGTGCTCGGCGAAGTCGATCAGGCAGCCGGCCTGCTCAACGGCGTGCTCGACATCGGCCGCGGCGCGGTCGCCGCCGAGATGGTCGGGCTCAGCGAGGAGGTCTTCAACCGCACCGTCGAATACCTCAAGAACAGGAAGCAGTTCGGCAAGCTGATCGGCGAATTCCAGGCGCTGCAGCACCGCGCCGCCGAGCTCTATGTCGACATCGAGATCACCCGCGCCGCCACCATGAAGGCGCTGCAGGCGCTGGACGCCGATTTCGCGAAGGCGGCCTCCGCCGTCGCGGTCGCCAAGGCGAAGGCCGGCACCACCGCCACGCGCGCGGTGCAGGAAGGCGTGCAGATGCACGGCGGCATGGGCATGACCGACCAGTTCGACATCGGCTTCTTCATGAAGCGCGCCAGGGTCTGCGAGGAGCTGTTCGGCGATGCCAATTACCACACCGAGCAGCTGGCGCGGGCGCGGGGGTATTGAGGCGACGGCCTCAAGGGGCGGCACGGTAGCGCCTCACCCCCGGTGTCGTCCCGGCGGACGCCGGGACCGATAACCCCAAGGAGTAGTTTGACGACGGCTCGGACTTTAGGAGAGTCTCTCCGCGGTGCCGTCACCTGCGTTGATCGATAGACCACGCGGTATGGGTCCCGGCGTTCGCCGGGACGACACCAGGGGAGCCGCCCCTTCCTACCTCATCGGCGGTGCGTACTGCACGCCGCCGGCGTTCCATAGCTGGTTCATGCCGCGCGGAATCTTCAGCTTCGACTTCTCGCCGATATTGCGCTCGTACATCTCGCCGTAATTGCCGACGTGGCGGATGATGCGGACGACCCAGTCCTTGGTGAGGCCGAGCTGCTCGCCGTAATTGCCCTCGGTGCCGACGAGGCGCATCACTTCCGGCTTCTTCGACTTCAGGGCTTCGTCGATGTTCTCCGAGGTCACCCCGAGTTCCTCCGCGTTGATCATGGCGTAGAGCGTCCACTTCACGATCATCATCCAGTCGTCGTCGCGCTGGCGCACGACCGGGGCGAGCGGCTCCTTGGAGATCATGTCCGGCAGGATCATGTGGTCGCCGGGCTTGGTCAGGTTCAGCCTGAGCGCGTAGAGCTGCGAGACGTCGGCCGAGAGCGTGTCGCACTTGCCGCTGTCGTAGGCCTTCACGACGTCGTTGAGATTGTCGAGCTTGACCTCCTCATACTTCATGTTGTTGGCACGGAAGTAGTCGGAGACGTTGAGTGCCGTTGTTGTTCCGCTCTGCACGCAGACCTTGCTGTCCGCGAGGTCCAGCGAGGTTTCCTTGTTGCGAGCGCGAGGCAGCATGAAGCCGACGCCGTCGTAGTAGGCCACGGCCGGGAAATAGAGGTCGTAGTCGAGCTCGCGCGCCATGCTCCAGGTCGAGTTGCGCGAGAGGATGTCGACTTTCCGGCTCTGCAATTCCTTGAAGCGCTCGTTGGCGTCGAGCGGAACGAACTTGGCCTTGCCGGGATCGTTGAAGATCGCCGAGGCCACCGCCCGGCAGAAATCGACGTCAAACCCGGTCCAGTTGCCCTTGTCGTCGGGGATCGAGAAGCCCGGCAGTCCCTTGTTGACGCCGCACAGCACCTCGCCGCGGCGCACGGTGCGCTTCAGGGTGCGGGTGTCGTAGAACTCGTAGATGATGGCCAGAACGGCGACCAGCACGGCGACCGCGAGCCCGATCAGCAGGCCGCCTCGAAAAGTGCGCATCATGTTGCTCTCTCGAAAAATCGGGAAAAGAAATTGGGAGGAGGGCGCAGAGCATGATCCCCGGGGATCATGCTCCAACGATAGCCTTACAGCTCAGGCTTCTGACGGATGACGACCTTGGTGCCGACAGGCACGCGGTCGTAGAGATCGGCGACGTCGTTGTTGACGAGACGGAAGCAGCCTGAGGACACCTTGGTGCCGATCGTGTCGGGGCGGTTGGTGCCGTGGATGCGGTACACGGTGGTGCCGAGATACATGGCGCGGGCGCCCAGCGGATTGCCGGGGCCGCCGGCCATGAAGCGCGGCAGATAGGGCTGGCGCTGGATCATCTCCGGCGGCGGCGTCCAGTCCGGCCACTCCTTCTTGTTGGTGATGGTCACGAGGCCCTGCCACTGAAAGCCGTCGCGGCCGACGCCGATGCCGTAGCGGATCGCTCGCCCGCCCGGCTGCACCAGATAGAGATGCCGTTCGGCGGTCGAGACGATGATCGTGCCCGGCGCCTCGGTGGTGCGGAAATAGACGACCTGCTTCTGCCATTCCGGCTCGAGCTGGTAGGCGTCGTCGGCGACCAGGCCCGGCTCGTCGCCGCGGTCAGGCTGCTGGGCAAAGGCAGAGGGCGTGGACAGAATGAGCCCCACCGCAGCCATGAACATCCCGGTCAGGCGACGAAAATCCGTCATCTCAAGCTCTCCCCGCTGCCACAGCGCAAATCATTCAGAAGCATCAAACCTGAGGGGCAGGTTCATGGCAAGTTGATGGCGCGCCGCCCTGATATGTCACGAGAATGCCTATGGTTTTTTAACGGTGCCGGGCAATGCCACAAACAGGGGATGGCGCGAAAAGCTTAGGTCGCGGCGGCAACGGGGCTGCGCTTCCTCCCCCGCTTGGGGGAGGGCCGGGGAGAGGGTGTCTCCGCAACGGGACACTCCCCCAGAGGAAAGAACCCTCACCCGCGCGACCTCTCCCGCAAGCGGGAGAGGCTCAGACCGAGCCCGCGTTATCTACATCGACCATTGTGATCGGAAGCCAGTCAGATCTTGTTGCTCTCCGCCGCGATCCCCAGCCGCCGCACGATCTCCGCCCCCACCGCACGCGCCTCCACCCGCGAGCCGATGCGGGGGCTGCGAAACCTGCGCCCCGAGCGCAACCGGATCGTGATGATGCAGTGCTCGTCCTCGGACCGGCCGCGGCGGTCGACGGTGATCGTCTTGACGTCGGGCCCCTCGATATTATCCGTGCGCGGCGTGCCGTCGCCCCACAGCCGTTCGACGCGGATGTCGCGCTCGCGGATGATCCAGAGCGCGCCGGTGAGGAGGTTGGCATAGCGATGCACGGCGAACGCCGCGAGCACGCCGAGCGGCAGCAGCAGGATGTCGACATGGCTGGGCGGCCATCCGCGCCAAAGCTTATAGGCGTAGGGCACGGCGGACAGAGCGACGACGATCAGCGAGACGATCCTGATGTCCCGCGCGGGAAACGCCTCCAGCGGCTCGCCGAGATGCATCTCCGGATTGCTGGCATCGAGCGGATTGACGGGCTCCTCGACATTGGGAACCTCGAACTGCGCCGCGATCCGGGCCACGGTGTCGCGCACATGCGTGACGTCGGAGATAGGCGGCGACGTCAAGCGCTCTCCCGAGGCCAGCGTAAACACGAGTTGAAAGCGCGCCTTCACCCGCTTGCTGCCGGGAACCTGCAACGCCGTGATGTCGTCCTTCGCGACGATGCGCGTACGCAGCTTTCCGAACGGGCTTTGCCGTCCGATCAGGATCTCGTTCGCCGTGATGATCCACACCACCGCCGGCGCCAGCATGATGCCGACGACGAATCCCGCCCCGATGAGCAGCGCCACCACCGAAATGATGATTTCCAGGGTGTCGTGCGTGAACAGGCCCGGCGTGAAGCACAGCGCAACGGCCGCCGCGAAGCCGGCCACGACCAGCCGCTGCGCGATCGAAGAGCCTTCACGAAGGCGGATGTCGGGAGCGGTCGTTGTATCGTCCATCGCGGGCGGCTGATTCCGATGCCGCGAACCTCCACGGACGGGTCCGTGGAGTCAAGCAACAAGGGCGACAACCGAAACCCGCCGCGCGGCGTCCGTGCGGCATCAGCTGCTGGCGTTCAGCAGCTTGGCCACGGTGCGGTCGATCTCGTCATAGCGGCCTTCGCCGGCGTGCTGGAACACGATCTTGCCGTTCTGGTCGATGATGTATTGCGCCGGCCAATATTGGTTGCGGTAGGCGTTCCAGGTCTTGGAATCATTGTCCTGCGCCACCGGATAGGTGATGCCGTGGCGTTTCAGCGCGGCCTGCACGTTGGAGGCCGAGCGCTCGAACGGGAATTCCGGCGTGTGCACGCCGACCACGACGAGGCCCTTGTCCCGGTACTTGGCGTAGAGCTCGGTGACGTGCGGCAGCGTGTTGACGCAGTTGACGCAGCCATAGGTCCAGAAGTCGACCAGCACGACCTTGCCGCGGAGCTCAGCGAGGCTGAGCGGCTTCGAGTTGAACCAATTGTTGATGCCGGCGAAGTCGGGCGCGGATTGCTGACTTGCTGCGGCAACCTGGATCGGCACGGCGGGTGCGGCTTCGTCGCAGAAGCCGGGGATGACGGCGCCGGTGGCAGTGAGGCCGACAAGTGCAGCTGAGACGGCGAGCAGTTTGAACGTCATGGGCGAGTCCTCCGGTGAAGATGAGGGATTACAGGCCGATCTGGCCGGTCGGGTAGAAGCCGGTGAGCCACGCCACGATCAGCGTGTCGTATTGGAAATAGGCGGCGAGGGCGAAGGCGATCACGACGATTCCAAAGCCCTGCTGCAGGCGTGGGGTGATCCGCGAAAGGCTGCGCACCCGCGTGGTCGCGGCCTGTCCGCCATAGGCGATCGCCAGCATCGGGATCGCCGCGCCGATCGCATAGGCGATCAGCAGCGTGCCGGCCCAGGCCAGATTCTTCGAGGTCGCAACCAGCGTCAGGATCGAGCCTAGCACCGGGCCGGCGCAGGGCGTCCAGACCAGGCCCAGCGTGGTGCCGAGGATCAGCCCGCCGAGCGCGCCCTCGCGTGGCGCGCCGCCCGCGCTGCCGAGATCGAGCCAGCCATTGAGCCGGATCGACAGCCATTCGAACGGCGCCGGCCACAGCATCAACAGGCCGAAGCCGAGCAGCAGGATCGCGGCGGCCTCGCGAAGCACGTTCGGATCGAAATCGAACAGCCGCGTCAGCGCGCCGAGCAGCAGCGCGACCGCCGAGAACGAGACGACGAAGCCGAGTGCGATCATCAGGGGGCGCAGCCGACCGTCGCGCCCGATCGAGGCGCCGAGCAGGATCGGCAGCATCGGCAGCGTGCAAGGCGCGGCGATGGTGAGGATGCCGGCAAGGAGAGCGAAGAGCAGTTCGAGCATGGCGCACTCGCGAGGGAGGTCACGAGGGCAGTTCGGGCGCGGTGGGGTGGTCGTTACGCACCGTCACGCCTTCGTGACGGGGGTCGAATCTCGGCCATGACGATGTGGAAGCAGCCGTGGCTTCCAGCGTCTGCGACCCCCAAACACAAAACGACCCGGAGGGGGGCATCCCGTCCGGGTCGCTGGAGGTCCTTGGGAGGTTTAAGCAAAACCGTATGTGAGCTTTATAGGGAGGAAGTTTTTCCGCCTGATGTTGTGCTTTGTTTCAATTGTTTCGTCGGCGGTAACACTTCCGTGTCCCGGGGCGGGGCCGCCTGGCGGGCCCCAACCCTTTGAAATCGTTGGCCTCAGGCCGCGAAACGCTCGACGCCGGCGCCTTTAAGCAATTCGGCCAATTGCTTGCGGGCGTAGAACATCCGCGTCTTCACGGTGCTCTGGGGGATGCCGATGATCTGCCCGACCTCCTCCACCGACTTCTCGTGGTAGTAGACGAGGTTGATGATCTCGCGATGCGCGGGCGACAGCTTCTGCACGCAGGCGCGCAGGATGGCGCTGGTGTCGCTGCGGTCGAGCGAGGTCTCGGGCGTGTCATTGCCATCAGGAATCTGGCGCACGTCCTCCTGGTCGATGTCCTCGAAGCGGCGCTGGCGCATCGCGGTCAGGGCCTTGAAGCGGGCGATCGAGAGCAGCCAGGTCGAGACCTGCGAGCGGCCCTGGAACTGGCCGGCGGTCCGCCACACGTCCAGAAACACCTGGCTGACCAGGTCTTCCGCCGCGGTGGCGTCGCGCACGATGCGCAGGATGAAGCGATACACCCGCACATTGTGCCGGCAGTAAAGGATGTGCATGGCCGTCCGGTTGCCGTCGGCAATGCTTTCGAGGAGCATGTCGTCCGAGGTCGCCTGAGCGGCAATGATGCTCTGGCTGGCTTGGGCGTTGATGGCGATGACGTTCCGCATGGACTTGGCTCCCCGTAGCGCCGCAACCGAGCGGCGTTTCCTTGGACCAAAGTGTTAATGAGCCAACGTTTCGGGACGTCTGCACGAAAAGCGGAAAATGGTTTCGTGCGCCGCCAAATTGTTTCGTCGAAGGGGGCGCGACGAAACATTCGGGGCAAAAAGCCGTGGAATTTCAATGTACGGAAAATACGGGGTGGGGATTTGGCGGCGCCCTGAGCAGTCGGGAACGTATTTCTGGGTCTTGCGTTCGGTCGCGCTGCACCCACCGATGTCGTCCCAGATGGGCGCTCCGCGAACCTACACCGGCTTGCTCTTGTAGCCCGGATGGAGCGCAGCGAAGTCCGGGACAATTCGATCCGCGGATACAGCGCCCCCGGATTACGCTGCGCTCCATCCGGGCTACGGCACCGCGCTCCGCCGCCCGCCCTCTACGCCTTCTCGCCCTGGGGCGAGAACAGATAGCCGCCGCCGCGGATGGTGCGGATCACGGCCGGCTTGGCCGGATCGGGCTCGATCTTGCGGCGGATGCGCATGATGCGCAGATCGACGGCGCGGTCGAAGGCTTCGGCGTCGCGCGCATTGGCCAATTCCAACAGGCGCTCGCGCGACAGCACGCGCTTGGGATTGGCCGCGAACACTTTCAACAGCCCGAACTCGGACGCGGTCAGCGGGTGCTCGTTGCCCTCGTCGTCGCGCAGGGCCTGGGCTTCGAGATCGAGCCACTTGGTCCCGAACCGTACCAGCTGCTCCTTGTCGGACTTCGCCGCCGCCTCGGGCGCGGCGGCCTTGGCCGGCACGCTCCGGCGCAGCACCGAGCGGATGCGCGCCATCAGCTCGCGCAGCTCGCACGGCTTTGCAACGTAATCGTCGGCGCCGAGCTCGAGGCCGACGACGCGGTCGATCGGGCTCGCGGTCGCCGTGAGCATGATGACCGGTACGTTGATGCGGCTCTTGAGGTCGCGGATGATCGAGAGGCCGTCCTCCTCGGGCATGTTGAGGTCGAGCACGACGAGATCCGGCATGCTGCCCTGGATCGCGGCGCGCAAGCTCTTGCCGCCGTCGCACAGCGTCACGGTGAAGCCGTGCATCTTGAGATAATCGCCGACCATCTCCCGGGCCGGGGCTTCGTCGTCGACGATCATGATGTGCTGGCTTTGGGTCATGGTCTCTTGATCACGGCATTTCGGTCGCGGGGAGGGTGATGGTGAAGGTCGAGCCCTTGCCGGGCCCGTCGCTGTCGGCGGTCACCTCGCCGCCGTGCATGTCGATGATGCGCTTGACGATGGAGAGGCCGAGCCCCGTCGAGCTCTCGCCGGCGGTCGGCTTGGCCGACAGTCGCTGGAACCGGCCGAACAGGCGGCCGAGATCCTCCGGCGACAGGCCGGCGCCCTCGTCGCTGACGCGGACGATGGTGTCGCCGCCCTCATGGCTGACGGCGACGTCGATCTTGCCGCCGATCGGCGAATATTTGATGGCGTTGCTGATGAGATTGTCGATGGCTTCGCGGATGCGGTCGGTGTCGCACATGGTGACGATGTTGGCCGGTGCGATGACGCTGATCGCCTGCTGCTTGTTGACGGCGAGCGGCTGGTTGGCCTCGGCGACCTCCTTGACCAGGGCGGCGACGTCAACCGGCTCGCGGCGGATGGTGATGTCGAAGGCGTCGGCCATCGCGTCCGAGATCAGGTGGTCGACCATCGTGGTCAGGCGCTTCGTCGCATCGCGGATGTGATCGACCTGGGCGACCACGCCGCTTTCCGAAGCGCCGGTCGAGATCAGCTCCTTCAGCATCTCGGTGCGGCCGAGGATGACGCCGAGCGGATTCTTCAAATCGTGCGCGACGGTGCCGAGGATCTCGTTCTTGAAGCCGTTGGCCCGCTGCAGCCGCAGCCATTGCGCGGAGAGGCGGCGGTTGGCCTGCATCAATGCGCGGGTGCGCTGGGCGACGCGGTCCTCAAGCTGGGTGTTGGCGTCCTGCAGCTGCTGGTAGAGGATGACGTTGTCGAAGGCGATCGAGAGCCGGGAGGAGAAGATCTCGACCAGCGAGCGGTCGGTCTCGGACAATTCGCGCTCGGCCTGCAAGAGCACCACGACCTCGCGGCCGGACCCGGTGCGCAGATAGATCACGCTGCGATGGTCGGCGAACTCGTTCTTGCGGCGCTGGAATGCCGCCTCCACCATCTCGCGCAGATCGGGGTCGAGCGCCTTCGACGTCGTGGTGCCGATGAAGCGGCTGTAGCAGCCGCTGCCGGCGAGCACCGAGAGTTCGGGATCGATGCCGCCATTGTCGCGCAGGACCAGGATGCCGGCGCAGTCGACATTGAGCAGCGAGGCGAGCTGGGTCAGCACGCCCTCGGCGAGCCGCTGCATCGACTTGAAGTCGTACAGCGTCGAGGCGGCATCGATGATGATCTCGAGCCCGCGCCTTGTCTGCACCATGCGTTCGAGCTGCTGATAAGAGCGCAGCGCCGCGGTCAGCGAGGTGAACAGCTTGTCGGCGGTGAGCTCGGTCTTGGCCTTGTAGTCGTTGATGTCGTACTGCACGATCACGCGCCGCTCCGGCGCCTGGCCGGGCTGGCCGGTGCGCAGGATGATGCGCACGGTCTCGTTCTTGATCTCGTTGCGGATGAACTCGACCAGCTCGAGGCCGGCGACGTCGGTCTCCATGATGACGTCGAGCAGCACGGCGGCGATGTCGCCGTGCTCGGCCATCAGCTTGCGGCCTTCCGCCGCGGAATAGGCCGACAGGATCTCCAGGCTCTGGCCGTTCAGGCTGTAATCCGAGAGGGCAAAACGGGTGCCGTCATGCACCGCCGGATCGTCGTCGATGACGGCGATCTTCCACTTCCGGGCGTTGCTATCCTCCGACGCGGTACCGGTGTCGTCGATCAGGTGGAGGACATCGTCCTGTTCGGCCATTGAGAAGTCCCGTCGCTTTCTGTGCTTTGCGCGCCGCCCTTGGCGATGCGGGGCATGATAATGCGAAAAGTAGTGCCTTGTCCCAGCTTGGATTCCAGCATCATGCGGCCGCCGAGCTGCTGGGTGACGAGGTTATAGACGATATGCAGGCCAAGTCCCGTGCCGCCTTCATTGCGCCGGGTGGTAAAGAAAGGGTCAAAGGCCTGGCGCTGCACGTCCGGGGTCATGCCGGCCCCGTCGTCGGTGAAGCTGAGCTCGATGTCGTCGGCCCCGCGCGGCCGCGCCGAGATCGTGATCGTGCCGGCGCGCCCGTCGGCGAAGGCGTGGTTGGCGGCGTTGAGGAAGAGGTTGGTCAGGATCTGGCCATAGGAGCCCGGATAGCCGTCGAGCAGCAGGCCTTCGGGCACGTCGACCTCGAGCGTGATCGGCGAGCGCTTCAGGACCGGCCTGAGGCTTGCAATGATCTGGTCGGTGGCCTCGCTGAGCGAGAATTGCCGCCGCTCGGCATGGGAGCGGTCGACCGCGACCTGCTTGAACGACTGGATCAGCTCGCCGGCGCGCTGCAGGTTGGCGACCAGCTGCTGCGAGGCATCGCGCGAGGACTGCACGAACTCCTCCAGCTGCGAGCGGCGCAGGCCGCCCTCGCCCTTGAGCTGGGCCTCGAAGATCTCGGTGCGACGGGCGAAGCTGGAGGCAACGGTCAGGCTGATGCCGATCGGGTTGTTGACCTCGTGGGCGACGCCGGCGACGAGGCCGCCGAGCGCCGCCAGCCGCTCGGCGTCGATCAGATTCTGCTGCGCGGTGTTGAGCTCGAGCAGCGCGCTTTCGGCCTTCTCCTTGGAGGCGCGCAGCTCGTCCTCGGTCTGGCGCTTGGCGATCGCGTTCTCGCGGAATACCTCCACCGCGCGCGCCATGGCGCCGACCTCGTCGCGCGCCTTGGTGCCCTGCACCTCGCGGTCGAGATCGCCGAGCGTGATCGCGCGCATCGCGGTCATGATCTGCTGCAGCGGCAGCCGGATCGACAGCGCGATCATCACGCCGGCGGTGAGGATGATGCCGAGGAAGATCACCGCGATCGACAGCACCCGCCGTGAGATATCCGCCAGCGTGCGGTCGAACGTCTCCTGCGCCTTCTGCTCGCGCTGGCGCATCATGGTCGAGAGGTCGTCGATGGCGCCGATCGCCTCGGCCTGGCTGGCGTCGATGGTGTTGCGCAGCAGCTCGGTGCGGCTCGCGAGCTGTTCGGAGAGCTTTGCAAAGCCCTCGCGCAGCGCGGCGGTGCGGGCCCCGAGCCGCTGCAGCGCCATGCGCTGGAGATCGTTGTCGGCGAGATCGATCATCACGGGGATGGTCCTCTCGATCGTCTCGGTGTTGCGGCGGGCGTCATCGGCCGCGCCCGTCGACAGCGACAGATAATAGGAATTGGCCGCCACCAGCATCGCGGTGAAGGCCTCGCGGGACTTCCCGAGCGAGGGCCAGATCAGCGCGTCGCGATGGCCGGTGGCGCCTTCGATGATGGAATAGAGGCCCGCCATGTCCCGGGCCGGACCCTGCACCTGCTCCTCATAGGTCTTGGCGATGGTGGCCTGCACACTGCGCAGCTCGCCGAAGCCGTTGAGGAAGCGGTCGGTGGTGCGCTCCAGCTCCTCGACCGACCCCGACAGCATCGGGTCCTTGGCGGCGCGGTTACTCAGCGTGCCCAGCACCGCCTCGCGCAGCAGCAGGATCTCGGCGAACAGGTCCGGGCTCGGCTGGTTGATGTAGCGGTGGATCAGATTGTGCAGGCGTCCGGTCTCGCTTTCGAGCAGCGCCAGGATGCGGTCGGATTCGCGCACCTGGCGGACGTCGTCCCAGGCCGAGCCCAGCACCTGCGCGCCGTTCCAGATCATGGCGACCAGCACCACGACCACGGCGGAGTTCAGCGCGGCGATCGACAGGATGCGCCAGCGGATCGGCACCGCCCGCAGCACGCCGACGAGACGCGCGCGCAGCCGACCGATCGGGCCGGCCGGCCGCTCCGCGTGCTCGTGATGTCCAAGTGCAGCCAACGCGGCTCACTCCACCTTGCGAATGCGTTCGATCAGCGCGGCCGCCGCGGGATCGCGCCCAGCCTTGGCGTAGATCGCCGCCATCGCGTCCTCGAACGGCTTGCGGTCGATGTCCCTGATGATGGTGACGCCGGCCTCCTCTGCCTTACGCTGCGACTGCTCGTCGAGGTCGCGCCATTTCTCGCGCATGAACCGGCTGGAGCGCTGCGCGGCCTCGCGGAAGATCTTCTGGTCGTCCGGCGACAGGCTCTGCCAGGCCTTCAGCGAGATCACCAGCACCTCGGGGCTCATCGTGTGCTCGGTCAGCGTGTAGTGGCCAGCATGCCTGTAATGGTCCGTCGTCACGAAGGATGGCCAATTGTTCTCGGCGCCGTCGACCAGATGATTGGCGAGCCCGGTCAGCACCTGCCCATAGGGCATCTCGACCGGCTCGGCGCCGAGCGCGCGGATCATCTGGCTCATCAACTCCGACTGCTGCACCCGGATCCGCAATCCCTTGAGATCCGCGATGCTCTTCACCGGACGGACACCGTTGTAGATCGAGCGCGCGCCGGAATCGTAGAAGGCGAGCCCGACGAAGCCGTAGGGCTCGAAACTGTCAAGGATCTCGCTGCCGACAGGCCCGTCCAGCACCTTCTGCATGTGCTCGATGGACCGGAACAGGAACGGCATGGCGAGCACGTTCATCGCGGGAACGAAGTTGCCGATCAGCGCCACATTGGTCCGGTTGAGGTCGATCGCGCCGACCCGGGTCTGCTCGATGGTCTCCTTTTCCTCGCCGAGCTGACGGGAGTGGAACACCTTGATCTCGTGACGGCCCTGGGTGCGCTCGGCGATCAGGGCGCCCATGTAGCGCAGCGCCTGGACGGTCGGGTAATCCTCGGTCTGGGTATCGGCGGCGCGAAATTCGCGCGCAACGGCGCCCGTCGCCCGCATGCCCATCGAGACTGCGGCGAGCAAAAGCGCGACGAAGATTACCCCGGTCCGCGAGAGTTCGGCACGGTTCAGCACTGGCACACTCAACCCCTCAGTGGTGGAGTCTATGGCGGGGGCAAAAGGTTCAATGCAATCTAGCAGATGGTCGGGGGAAGACCATCCCGCCGCGGGGGCTGGGATCGATTGTGCGGCGCGGCCGCCGTTCATTCACGGTTGAAACCGGCTATGCCGCGCCTTAAGCAGGGCGGCCGCCTTGTCGACCGCGGCGTGGGAAGAGCCATCGCAATGCCAGCCTTGCGCGTTCTACGAATCGTCGCCGCCCTCGCGGCCTTCTCATCGGCTTTCTCATGGGCTGTGCCTGCGGGCGCCGCCACCGACATCGCGCTGTGGCACGCGATGTCCGGCGAACTCGGCCGGCAGCTCGAAAAGCTCGCCTCCGATTTCAACGCCTCGCAGTCCGATTACCGCATCGTGCCCGCTTACAAGGGCAACTACACCGAGACGGTGACTGCCGCGATCTTCGCGTTCCGCTCGCGCAGCCAGCCAGCCATCGTCCAGGTCAACGAGGTCGCCACGGCCACCATGACCGCGGCCAAGGGCGCGATCTATCCGGTGTTCACTTTGATGCGCGACCAGGGCGAGCCGTTCTCGCTCGCCGACTATCTGCCGGCGGTCTCCGGTTATTACACCGACGCGGCGGGCAATCTGTTGTCGTTCCCGTTCAATTCCTCGACACCGATCCTCTACTACAACAAGACCATGTTCCGCGACGCCGGCCTCGATCCGGAGGCGCCGCCGAAGACCTGGCCGGCCCTGGGGCTCGCGGCACAGCGCCTGCGCGACCGCGGCGCTGCGTGCGGCTTCACCACGTCCTGGCCCTCATGGATCCATGTCGAGAATTTCTCCGCCTTCCACAATCTGCCGGTGGCGAGCCGGGCGAACGGCTTTGCCGGGCTGGATGCGGAATTGACCATCAACAATCCCACCCTTGTGCGCCACGTCGCCCAGCTTGCCGAATGGCAGAAGACCAAGGTGTTCGACTATGGCGGACGCGGACAGGCCGCCGAGCCGCGCTTCCAGAACGGCGAATGCGGCATCTTCATCGGTTCCTCGGCGACGCGCGCCGACATCAGGGCGAATTCGAAATTCGAGATCGGCTACGGCATGATGCCGTATTGGCCCGACGTGAAGGACGCGCCGCAGAACTCGATCATCGGCGGCGCCACGCTGTGGGTGCTGCGCGACCGGCCGCGCGAGGAGTACAAGGGCGTGGCGCGGTTCTTCGCCTATCTGTCGCAGCCCGGCGTGCAGGCGGCCTGGCACCAGAACACCGGCTATTTGCCGATCACCCGCGCCGCCTCCGAGCTGACGCGCGCGCAAGGCTTCTACGAGCGCAATCCGGGCTCGGCGATCTCGTTCGAGGAGATCACGCTGCATCCGCCGACGGAGAATTCGAAGGGCATCCGCCTCGGCTCCTTCGTGCTGATCCGCGGCGCGATCGAGGACGAGTTGGAGCAGGCATTTGCCGGCCACAAGAGCGCGCAATCAGCCCTCGATTCCGCCGTCGAGCGCGGCAACAAGCTGCTCCGCCAGTTCGAGCGCGCCAGCCCGGACCGGTAGCGTGGAGCGATTGAACACCGCTGCAGCCGCGCGGGCGGTGCGCTCCCTCGCCCGCCTGCGGGGGAGGGTTGGGGAGAGGGCTCTCTCCACAATGGGACAATCCCCTAGAGGAGAAAGCCCCACCCGCCGCTTCGCGCCGACCTCCCCCGCAAGCGGGAGAGGTGCACCGCCTGCTCGGTTCGCACTGAATCAATGAAGCTCATATCGTTGAGCTATCCCAAATGATCTCCGCTCCATTGCAGGGGTTGCCAGACCTCCCCGACGCCGAGAGCTTCCGCGCCTTTCGCGCCGCTCCCTCACAATGGCTGCCGATTGCGCTCGACATCGCGCGCAGCCATGGTCTCGACACCAGCGCGCCGCATGTGTTTGTAACCGGCACCAATCTCGTGGTCGGGCTTGGCGAACAACTGATCCTGAAGATCTTTCCGCCGCTGCTCCGCGCCCAGTTCGTCTCCGAGCGCGGTTCGCTTGCGCAGCTCAAAGGCCGTCTCGATCTGCCGATCCCGGAGATCGTCGCGGAAGGTGAGCATGACGGTTGGCCCTATCTCGTCATCACGCGGCTATCAGGCACGCTCGGCTCGGAGGTCTGGCCCTCATTGCCGGAAAACCAGAAAGAGCGTGTGCTGCGCCAGATCGGCGAGACCATCGCCGCCGTGCAGTGCGCGCCGCTCGGCCCGCTCGCGCAGATCGAGCCGCGCTGGGACGATTTCATGCGCGGACAGATGCGGGGCTGCCGCGCGCGTCACACCCGTCTCGGCCTCGCGCCAAAGTTTCTCGCCGGCCTCGATGATCTCCTGCGTGACGCGGAAAAGCTGATCCCCATGGTCGCGCCGCCGGTGATCCTGATCGGCGAATACATTCCCGAGAATTTTCTGCTCGCCTGCGATGATGACCAATGGTCGCTCGCCGGCCTGTTCGACTTCGGCGACGTGCTGGCGGGATGGCGCGACTACGACCTGCTCGGCCCCGGCGCCTTCATGGCGGCGGGCCAGCCGGGGAGGGTGAAGAGCCTGCTCGAAGGCTTTGGCTATCCGAAGCCGGATTTCGCGCTCAAGCGCCGCCTGATGGCCCTGATGCTGCTGCACCGCGCCAGCGACCTCAACAGCCACATCTGCATTGAGGGCTGGCAGGACAGGGCCGATGATCTCATCGAATTGCAGGAGCTGATTTGGGCCACCTGACGACCCTGATTAGAAGGCGGGCGACTCTTAGCCATCGCCTATAAAGTAAGCAAATCCGCATCTTTGTATGCAATGTGATGAGCCGAGGCGAAGGCCGCGCATAGGCCAAAAATCTAGATTATCGTGTTAATCCAGTAGTTTAGATCGATCATAATCGCTTCTTAACCCTTGGCACGAACCTTGCGAATCCAGTTCCAACCAAACCCTTTGCGTTGGAGCCATTTCATGAAGCGCCGCGATTTCCTCAAGTCCGTGTCCGGATTGGCCGCCGGAGCGGCGCTTCCGGCGATGCCGTCCGTGATCTCCACCGCCTATGCCGACGCGCGCTCGGAGACGCTGCTGATCGTCTCGGAGGGCGGGCCGAACAATCTCGACATTCACGGCATCGGCACCAACGTGCCCGGCTATGAGGTGTCGTGGAATTGCTACGACCGCCTGATCAGCCACGAGATGAAGGTCGGCCCCGGCGGCGTGCCCTATTACGACCGCGACAAGTTCAAGGGCGAGCTCGCCGAGGACTTCAAGATCGACGACAAGTCGGTCACCTTCAAGCTGCGTAAGAACGCCAAATTCCACGACGGCACGCCCGTCACCGCCAAGGACGTGAAATGGTCGCTCGACCGCGCCGTCAGCGTCGGCGGCTTCCCGACCTTCCAGATGAGCGCGGGTTCGCTGACCAAGCCCGAGCAGTTCGTCGTGATCGACGATTATACCGTGCGCGTCGACTTCCTGAAGAAGGACAGGCTCACGATCCCCGATCTCGCCGTGATCGTGCCCTGCATCGTCAACTCGGAGCTCGTGAAGAAGAATGCGAGCGAGAAGGATCCCTGGGGCCTCGAGTTTACAAAGCAGCAGACCGCAGGCTCCGGCGCCTACAAGGTGACGAAGTGGACCGCCGGCACCGAAGTCATCATGGAGCGCAACGACGATTGGGCGTGTGGTCCGCTGCCGAAGATCAAGCGCGTGATCTGGCGCATGGTGCCGCAGGCCGGCAACCGCCGCGCACTGCTGGAGCGCGGCGACGCCGACATCTCCTACGAGCTGCCCAACAAGGACTTCCAGGAGATGAAGGCGAACGGCAAGCTCAACGTGGTGTCGCTGCCGTTCTCCAACGGCATCCAGTATATCGGCATGAACGTCACCAAGCCGCCCTTCGACAATCCGAAGGTGCGCCAGGCCGTCGCCTACGCGCTGCCTTATCAGAAGATCATGGACGCCGTGATGTTCGGCCTCGCCAACCCGATGTTCGGGGCGCCCAAGGACAAGCCGACCGAAGTCGCCTGGCCGCAGCCGCACAAGTTCAACACCGACATGGACAAGGCGAAGGCGCTGCTGGCTGAGGCGGGTTATGCCAACGGCTTCGAGACCACGATCTCGTTCGACCTGAATTTCGCAGGCGTCAACGAGCCGCTCTGCGTGCTGGTGCAGGAATCTCTCGCACAGATCGGCATCAAGACCACCATCAACAAGGTGCCCGGCGCCAACTGGCGCACCGAACTCAACAAGAAGGAGATGCCGCTCTTCACCAACGTGTTCTCGGGCTGGCTCGATTACCCCGAATACTTCTTCTACTGGTGCTATCACGGCAACAATTCCGTCTTCAACACCATGAGCTACAAGTCGGCGGAGATGGACAAGCTCATCGACGGCGCGCGCACCGCGGCCGCTGCCGGCGACAAGGCGGCCTACGATGCCGACGTGAAGGGCTTCGTCGATCTCGCCTTCACCGACATCCCGCGCATCCCGCTCTACCAGCCCTTCGTCAACGTCGCGATGCAGAAGAACATCAGCGGCTACCAATACTGGTTCCACCGGAGGCTGGATTATCGCGCGCTCGTGAAGGGGTGAGTAACAAGTAGAGCTAGGCACCGCATATGGCGTTCAGAAGCTTATCGGCTTGCTCCGTTCGCCTCTCCCGCTTGCGGGGGAGGCCGACGCGCTCGAGGAGCGCGGCGGGTGGGGGCTCTCTCCACACGAAGAATCCCTATGCTGAAGCACCCCCACCCCAACCCTCCCCCGCAAGCGGGAGAGGGGGCGCAGTTCGACCTGTTGCGTCATCTCCTCTCATCAGGAGCACTCCATGCTGACCATGATCGGCAAGCGCCTGATGTTCGCGATCCCCTCGCTGATCGGCGTGGTCATCGTTACCTTTCTGCTGACGCGCGCGCTGCCCGGCGATCCCGCGGCCTATTTCGCCGGTCCCGCCGCAACCAAGGAAGCCGTCGAGCAGATCCGCAAGAAACTCGGCCTCGACAAGCCGCTGATCGAGCAGTTCTTCCGCTACACCAACGATCTCGCCCACGGCGATTTCGGCAACTCGTTGACGACCGGCCAGCCGGTCGCGGCCGAAATCCGCAACCGCTTGCCGGCCTCGGCCGAGCTGACACTGCTCGGCCTCATAGTCTCCATCGTCATTGCCATCCCGCTCGGCGTGCTCGCGGCAACACGGCCGGGATCGTGGGTCGATCATCTCTGTCGCATCACGACGACAGCGGGCGTCTCGCTGCCGGTTTTCTTCACCGGCCTCGTGCTGGTCTACGTCTTTTATTTCCGGCTCGGCTGGTCTCCCGCGCCGCTCGGGCGCCTTGACGTGTTCTACAGCGCGCCGCCGACGGTGACGGGCTTCTATCTGGTCGACACCTTGCTCGCGCGCGACCTCGAGGCGTTCCGTTCCGCGCTGAGCCAGCTCATCCTGCCGGCAACGACCCTTGCGATCTTCTCGCTGGCGCCAATCGCGCGCATGACGCGCGCCTCGATGCTGGCGGTGCTGGCATCCGAATTCGTCCGCACCGCGCGCGCCAGCGGCCTATCGCCCGCGACCGTGATCGTCACCTACGCCTTCCGCAACGCCATGCTGCCCGTCATCACCACGCTCAGCATGGTGTTCTCGTTCCTGCTGGGCGCCAACGTGCTGGTCGAGAAAGTGTTTGCCTGGCCCGGCATCGGCTCCTACGCGGTGGAAGCGCTGATCTCGTCGGACTTCGCACCGGTGCAGGGTTTTGTCCTCACCATGGCGGTGATGTACGTGCTGCTCAATCTCGTGATCGACATTCTCTACGGCGTGATCGATCCGCGCGTGCGGTTGGAAGGGTAGGGGGACTCCATGAGCTCCGTTGCGCCTGCTGTTGAACCCGTCGGTCCCGCCCGCACGTCAGGGCTTACCGCAATCCTCGAACAGACCCGCTACGTTCTGAGCGAGAACAAGGTCACGGGCTTTGCCTTCGCGCTATTGATCCTGATCCTCGCGGCCGCGATCTTCGGCCCCTATGTCGTGCCGTATGATCCGCTCGCGTCGGACACCGCTGCCGCGCTAAAACCGCCCTCCGCCGCGCACTGGTTCGGCACCGATCAGCTCGGGCGCGACATCTTCAGCCGCGTTGTCGTGGCGACGCGGCTCGACACGTTCATCGCAATCGCCTCCGTCGCGCTGGTGTTTTTGATGGGCGGCCTCGCCGGCATCGCGGCCGGTTACTTTGGCGGCTGGACCGATCGGATCGTCGGCCGCATCGCCGACACCATCATGGCCTTTCCGCTGTTCGTGCTCGCCATGGGCATCGTCGCCGCGCTCGGCAATACCGTGCAGAACATCATCCTGGCCACCGCCATCGTGAACTTCCCGCTCTATGCCCGCGTCGCGCGCGCCGAGGCCAATGTCCGGCGCAACGCCGGCTTCGTGCAGGCCGCGCGGCTCTCCGGCAACGGCGAATTCCGCATCCTGCTGGTGCACATCCTGCCGAACATCATGCCGATCATGATCGTGCAGATGTCGCTGACCATGGGCTATGCCATCCTCAACGCTGCCGGCCTCTCCTTCATCGGCCTCGGCGTCCGACCGCCGACGGCGGAATGGGGCATCATGGTCGCCGAAGGCGCGGGCTTCATGGTGTCGGGCGAATGGTGGATCGCGCTCTTCCCCGGCCTCGCGCTGATGATCGCCGTGTTCTGCTTCAACCTCCTCGGCGACGGCCTGCGCGACATCGTCGATCCCCAGCGGAGGACGTGATGGACAATTTCTGTCCAAAATTCCGTAACGATTCCAACACCATTCTACTGTGCATGGGGTTGTTTTCGCGTTTCTTGATCGGCAGGCCCGCATGAGCGCCCAGCCCCTGCTCGACGTCCAGGACCTCACGGTCGAATTCACCACTCGCCGCGGCATCGTCAAAGCCGTGCAGCACGTCAACATTTCCGTCGCCAAGGGCGAGACGCTGGCCATCGTCGGCGAGTCCGGCTCCGGCAAGTCGGTGACCTCCTATGCGGTGATGCGCATCCTCGACCGTGCGGGCCGCATCGCCGAGGGCTCGGTGATATTCTCCGGCATCGACGTCAAGGCCGCGAGCGAAGACCAGATGCGCGATTTGCGCGGCCGCGAAGTCTCGATGATCTTCCAGAACCCGCGTGCGGCGCTGAACCCGATCCGCAAAGTCGGCGACCAGATCGAGGACGTGTTGCGCACCCATGTGCAGCAGGCCCAGGTCGCCGACCGCGGCGAGAAGGCGATCGAGGCGCTGGAGCAGGTCAAGATCGCCCGCCCGCGTGAGCGCTACCACGCCTATCCGTTCGAGCTGTCGGGCGGCATGTGCCAGCGCGTCGTCATCGCGCTTGCGCTTGCCTGCAATCCGCAGCTGCTGATCGCGGACGAGCCGACCACCGGCCTCGACGTCACCACGCAGAAGGCGGTGATGGACCTGATCGTCGAGCTGACGAAACGCCGCGCGATGTCGACCATCCTGATCACCCACGATCTCGGCCTCGCCGCCGCCTATTGCGACCGCGTCGTGGTGATGGAGAAGGGCCGCGTGGTCGAGACCGCCAACGCCGCCGACATCTTCGCCAATCCGCAGCATCCCTACACAAAAAAGCTGATGCGCGCGACGCCGCGGCTGGGTGTGAACTTGAGAGACCTGTTGCCGGAGGAAGAGAACTCCACCGTCGTGGCCGGGCCTGACCCGGCCATCCATCACACTTCGCAAGATCCATCTTCGCCGATGGACTCCCGGGTCAAGCCCGGGGGTGATGACAATTCAAAGCCCCTCCTCCTCGTCGACAAGCTCGTGAAAGAATATCCCCGCCAAGGCGCCACCGCCGTGCTGGGAAAACTGTTCGGCCGCAAGCCGCCCGTGGAGCCGGACGCCTTCCGCGCCGTCGACGGCATCAGCTTCTCGATCAGCCATGGTGAGAGCGTCGGCCTCGTCGGCGAATCCGGCTGCGGCAAATCGACGACGTCGATGATGGTGATGCGCCTGTTGGACCAGACCTCCGGCCTGATCCAGTTCGACGGCGAGGACATCTCCGGCATCGCGCCATCAGCTTTTGCCCGGATGCCGCAGCGCAGCCGCATCCAGATGGTGTTCCAGGATCCGACCGACAGCCTCAACCCGCGCTTCACCGCCGCCCGCGCCATCGCCGACCCCATCATGCAGCTCGGCGACATCAGGGGACGCGATGCGCTGCGCGCGCGCTGTGAGGAACTGGCGACCATGGTCGGCCTGCCGCACAATCTGCTGGACCGTTTCCCGCACCAATTGTCCGGCGGCCAGAAGGCCCGCGTCGGCATCGCCCGCGCCATCGCCCTGCACCCGAAGCTCGTCATCCTGGACGAGCCGACGGCGGCGCTGGACGTTTCGGTGCAGGCGGTCGTGCTGAACCTGCTTCAGGACCTCAAGGCGCGCTTAGGTATGAGCTATCTGTTCGTCTCGCATGATTTGAATGTGGTGCGCTTGCTGTGCGATCGTGTCATTGTGATGCGGACGGGACGGATCGTCGAGGAGGGCACTTCCGAGCAGGTGCTCGGCGATCCCCAAGACGACTACACCAAGGAACTGCTGACGGCGATCCCGCATCCGCCGTTGCCGACACATTGATTGCTGGGACGCGTGATGGCCGAACCGTTAGACGATTATATCGACGCCTTATCGAAAGCGCTGGCACTGCCGGTCGAGGAAGCCTGGCGGCCAGCGGTGCGCGCCAATCTCGAAGTCTCGCTGCGGCTTGGCCGCATGGTCGACGAATTCGCGCTGCCGGACGAGACCGAGCCGGCGCCGATCTTCACGGCCTGATGCTGCCATGACCAGCAAGCCAGAGATGACGGCCGCCGAGATCGCCAGCGCGGTTGCGACCCGCAAAATGTCCGCGCTCGATGCCACGGAAGCAGCGCTCGCGCGCATCAAGCAGCATGACGGCATCCTCAATTCCTTCACCGATATCACCGCCGATCGCGCCCGCACGAAGGCACGCGCGGTCGATGCCGACATCGCCGCCGGCAAGGACGTCGGCCCGCTCGCCGGCGTGCCCTTCGCGGTGAAGAACCTGTTCGATGTTGCTGGCCTGCCGACACGCGCCGGCTCGAAGATCAACCGCGACCGCGCACCCGCCAAGCGCGATGCGACGCTGATCGAGCGCATGGAAGCCGCCGGCGCCGTGCTCGTCGGCGCGCTCAACATGGGCGAATACGCCTACGACTTCACCGGCGAGAACGTCCATGACGGCCCTTCGCGCAATCCGCATGATACGACGCGCATGACCGGCGGCTCCTCCGGCGGCTCGGGCAGCGCCGTCGGCGGCGCGCTGGTGCCGATTGCCCTCGGCTCGGACACCAATGGCTCGATCCGCGTGCCGTCCTCGTTCTGCGGCATCTTCGGCCTGAAGCCGACCTATGGAAGGCTGTCGCGGGCGCGCTCGTTCCCCTTCGTTGCGAGCCTCGATCATCTCGGTCCGTTCGCACGCTCCGCCGCCGATCTCGCGCTCGCCTATGACGTCATGCAGGGCCCGGACACGGAGGATAGCGCCTGCACGACGCGCGGGCTCGAGCCGACGCTGCCGCTGATCGCCAATCCGGTCTCGGACCTGCGCATCGCGATCGCCGGCGGGTATTTCCAGAAGAACGTGTTTCCGGAAGCGGTCGAAGCGGTCAGCCGCGTCGCCAAGGCGCTCGGCGCAACGCGAGTCGTCGACGTGCCCGAGGCGGCGCGCGCTCGCGCCGCGGCCTATGTCATCACCACCACCGAAGGCGCCTCGCTGCATCTCGACCGCCTGCGCCAGCGCCCGAACGATTTCGATCCGGCGGTGCGCGACCGGCTGATCGCCGGCGCCATGGTGCCGGCGCCGCTGGTCGACCGCGCGCAGAAATTCCGCCGCTGGTACCGCGCGCAGCTCGCCGAGATCTTCAAATCGGTCGATGTGCTGCTGGCGCCCGCAACGCCCTGCACCGCGCCAAAGCTCGGCCAGGTGAACTTCAACCTCGACGGCGTCGAGCTGCCGGTACGTGCCAATATCGGCGTCCACACCCAGCCGATCTCCTTCATCGGCCTGCCGGTGGTGGCAGTCCCGGTGCCGCTCGAGCCGCTGCCGATCGGCGTGCAGATCATCGCCGCGCCCTGGCGCGAGGATATCGCGCTCCGTGCCGCCTATGCGCTGGAAAAGATGGGCGTAGCCGCCGCGCCCGCGCCAAGGGGACTTTGAGAGGAATTTGAGATGGAGATCGATCTCCCCGACGTGATCGCGGACGTCAGAGCCGCGTTCGACCGGTATGAGCAGGCCCTGGTCAGCAATGACGTCGCCGTGCTCGGTGAGCTGTTCCGCAACGATTCCCGCACGCTGCGCTATGGCATCGGCGAGAACCTCTACGGCTATGAGGCGATCTCGGGCTTCCGCGCCGCGCGCTCACCCGTCGGCCTCAATCGCCGCACTGCCAGGACGGTCATCACCAGCTATGGCCGCGACACCGCCGTGGCCTCCACTCTGTTCTATCGCGACACGGCGCCCGGCAAGGTCGGCCGGCAGATGCAGACCTGGGTTCGTTTTCCCGAGGGCTGGCGCGTCGTCGCCGCCCATGTCAGCATTATCGACGAGCCGAAAGAGGCGTGACCGCATGACGCTCGACGATCTTCCGCCAGGCGCCGTGCCGGCCGAGCCGGTGGTGCCGCGCGTCGACCGGGCGCAGCCCAGCGTGCACAAGATCACGCGCGCCGAGGAGCTGCGCCTGCAGCTCGCGGACGAGATCGTGCGCGGCGCTCTCGCCCCCGGCGCGCCGCTGGACGAGACCGACATCGCGCGCCGCTTCAACGTCTCGCGGACGCCGGTGCGCGAGGCGCTGCGTCAGCTCGTGGCAAGCGGCCTCGTCGAAGCGCGCGCCCACCGCGGCGCGGTGGTGGCGCAGCCTTCTATCGAACGGCTGAAAAGCATGTTCGAGGCGATGGCAGAGCTGGAAGCGCTGTGCGCCGGCCTCGCCGCCGAGCGCATGGCAGCGAGCGAGCGACATGGCCTCGAGGCGATCCACGAAGAGCTGCGCGTGCTCAGCTACACCGGCAATCCCGATCGCTTTCACGAGGTCAACGAGCGCTTCCACAACGCGATCTATGCGGGATCGCAGAACGGCTACATCGCCGAGATCACGCTCGCGACCCGCGTCCGCGTGCAGCCGTTCCGCCGCGCCCAGTTCCGCAATCTCGGACGCCTCGCCAAATCGCAAGCCGAGCACGACCGCGTCGTCGTCGCCATCATGCGCGGCGACAAGCAGGGCGCCGCCGCCGCCATGCGCGCGCATATCGAGCTGGTGCGCGGCGAGTATGAGATTTACGCGGTGTCGGTATAGGACAGCTCTGTCGCTACACACTCGCTGTCGTCCCCGCGAACGCGGGGACCCATAACCCGAGGGAGAGGTGTGTGGCGACGCGCCCACTCCGAGTCTTCGCAAAACTCACCCTGTGGGTATGGGTCCCGGATCGGCGCTCCGCTTGTCCGGGACGACAGCGGAGTGAAAATCACTCTGACTTTTCCGCCATGAACTTCCGCCATCCCCCATAAGCCGTGATGTCACGCGCATCCCCCAGCACTTCCGGCTCGACCAAAAACCCCTTCACGCTGCGGCCATCCGCCAGCCGCACCGTGCCGATCGCCATCGGCGATGGAATCGCGTTGACGAACTTGCCGAAGGCAGCCGGCGACAGCGACCAGATCTCGACCTCGGTCGATGCGCCCGTGCCGGCCGCGACGCGCAGCATGCCGGGCTTCGGCGGCGTGGTCTTGAGCGCGTACAGCTTGTAATCGGGCGCCGTCCTGGTCGCTTCGATCAGCTTGGCATCCAGCGTTTTCAACTCGCCGTTCAACACCATGCCGGACAGATGCGCGCCGACGACGGCGATCGGGATGTCGTCATTGTAGCTTGCCGGCAGCGGCGCGAGCGGTGCCTGGGCCACGCCCTTCGCTCCGACGGTCAATTTCGTATCCGCATGGAACACACGCCCGATGCTCGCGAGCAGCGCATCGCGTCCCGCCGGCGCCAGCAGCGTGATACCGAACGGAATGCCGTCGGCGCGCATCGATGCCGGCAACGCCAGGCCGCAGAGGTCGAGCAGGTTGACGAAATTGGTGTAGGTGCCGAGCCGGCTGTTGAGCTCGATCGGGTTGGCGAGCACCTGCGCGGTCGTGTAGGCCGTCGGCGCGGTGGGCAGCACCAGTGCGTCGATATTGGCAAACGTCCGCTCGGCGATCTTGCGCAGGCCTTGCAGGCGATACAGCGCCGCAAAGGTCTCCGCCGCCGTCAGCCGTGCGCCGGCCGCGGTGATCTCGCGCGTCACGGGATGAATCGCATCCGGCGCGGACGCCAGCAGGTCCTTGATCACGAGATAGCGCTCGGCGACCCACGGGCCCTCATAGAGCAGCCGCGCCGTCTCGTAGAACGGCTCGAGGTCGAACTCGACCAGCGTGGCGCCGAGCGCGGTCCAGCGCTTCAAGGCATCGGCGTAGGCGGCCTCCGATGTCTTGTCGCCGAAGAAGATCAGTTGCCCGTTGCGCGGCACCCCAAGGCGCAGGTTTGCGGGAAACGGCGTGATCGGCTGAAGCGGCCGGTCGCGCGAGAACGGATCGGCCGGGTCCGGTCCCGCCATCACCGACAAGGCGAGCGCAGCATCATCCACCGTCAGAGCGAAGACCGAGATGCAGTCGAGCGTTCGGCAGGCCGGCACGAGACCGGCATTCGAGATCATGCCGAGGCTCGGTTTCAGCCCGACGATGTTGTTGAGCATCGCCGGCACCCGTCCGCTACCTGCGGTATCGGTGCCGAGCGACAGCGGCACGAGACCTGCGCCGACGGCCACCGCGGAGCCCGAGCTCGATCCGCCGGGAACGAGATCCTCACGGACCGAATTTTTGGGGATGCCGTAGGGCGAACGCACGCCGACGAGGCCGGTCGCGAACTGGTCCAGATTGGTCTTGCCGATGATGATGGCCCCGGCGGCACGCAGCCGCGCCACCGCGGTCGAGTCGTGCGTCGGCGTGGTGGAGAAGGCGCGGCAGGCCGCGGTGGTCGGAAAGCCGAGTGCGTCGATATTGTCCTTCACCGCGACCGGCACGCCGTAGAGCGGCAGGCCAGCGGCATCCGCGCGCGCGGCAAGCTGCTCGGCCTCCGCGACCGCATCCGCCTCGTCACGCAGGCTGATGAAGATGGCGGGATCGTTGCGGTCACGGATGCGCTGATAGGTCCGCGCGATGGTTTCTGCCGGCGTCATTGTGCCCGCGCGATGCGCGGCCACAATCGCGGCGATCGTTTCAGGCTGCTCAGCCCCCATCTCAGCCCTCATGGCGACAAAACTCCGGCAATCCGTCCTCGCTCGGAGCGAAGCAAGCGATGTGCCATTGTGTACAAGACCGTCGGCCGGGCGAATGCTCAGGATATTATCGAGTAATCAATAGCTTGAGATTTATTGGACGAGGTCGCGCCGACGCCCCGCGACGGGCATCTGCCCAATTCGTAGGCAGCCCAGATCAGGTGAAGCCAGCGAGGATCCGGAGCAACTGCGTCCGGTTGTCCTTACCGATCTTCTCCTCGACATGCCGCTCGTGCTCGGCCGCGAGCCGCTTGAATTCCGCCAGTGCCGTCTCGCCCTGTGCGGTGAGGTGCAGCGCATGGGAGCGGCGGTCCGCCTTCGACTTGACGCGCTTGACGTATTTGCGCTGCTCGAGGCTGTCGAGCAGGTGCACCAGCCGGGCGCGCTCGATGCCGAGGCGCTTTGCCACCGCCATCTGCGACAGGCCCGGATTGGCGCCGATCAGCGTCAGCACCGAATATTGCGTCGGCCGGATGTCGACCTCGCCGAGCGTCTTGATGAAGTCCTGGAAGATCCAGATCTGGAAGCGCCGCACCGCGTAGCCGGCGTGCCCGACCAGCGCGTCGAGGCCAATCTCGTCGGCGGCATCGCGAGGCGCCGCGCCGTTGCGCTTGCGTGGGGCAGTCTGGGTTGCGCTGGCTGTCACATCGTATCTCCCGCCACGCCAACCTTAGCGCTTCGACAACGCGAGCGAAAGATTGTTGTTGACGACAACAATTGTCATGCCCAACATTATGGTCAAAGCAGCCCGAACGAGGCTGCCGCCGATCCGTATCCGGACGGAGGAGGAAACCCATGACAGCCGCCCCACGCGGTGACGTTGCAGGCCTGTTCGCAACGCCGAGGACGCTCGCAGAGCATCGCGCCGATGGCAGCATCGTGTTGCGCTCGCCCGAACCCTTGGGCGACAGCGCCCGCTGCGTCGGCGACTGGCTGGAGCATTTTGCGCAGCACGCGCCGGATGCGATCTTCCTCGCCGAGCGCGGCCAGATCGATGCGCCCTGGACCACGGTCACCTATGCGCAGGCGCTGCGCCAGGTGCGTGCGGCGGCGTCCTGGATCCTGGCGCAGGGCCTCAGCGCCGAGCGCCCGCTCGCGATCCTCTCCGACAACAGCGTCGACCACGCGCTGCTTGCGCTTGCCGCCCAGCATGTCGGCGTGCCCTCGGCTGCGATCTCGCCGGCCTATTCGCTGATGTCGAGGGATTTCGAGAAGCTCAAGAGCATGATCATGCTGCTCGAGCCGGGTGCGATCTACGTCTCCGCTACGAAACCCTTCGCGGCCGCGCTGGCCGCCATCGCGCCGCTGCACAATGCGCAGATCATCAGCGGCAAGGCCGACGATGCCGTCACGCTTGCCTTCAACGTCATCGCGGCAACGCCCGAGACGCCTGACGTCGCAAAGGCGTTCGCCGCGGTGACTCCGGACACGATCGCAAAATTCCTGTTCACGTCAGGCTCAACCGGCACGCCGAAGGCCGTCATCAACACCCAGCGCATGCTGACCTCGAGCCAGCAGGCCAAGGCGCAGACCTGGACCTTTCTCGAACCGGGTCGCGGCGATCTCGTCATTCTCGACTGGCTGCCCTGGAGCCACACCTTCGGTGCCAACCATAATTTCAATCTCGTGCTGCGCAATGGCGGCTCGCTCTATATCGACGGCGGCAAGCCCGCGCCGGGGCTGTTCGCGACCTCGCTCGCCAATCTGAAAAGCGTGATGCCGACGGTCTATTTCAACGTGCCGCGCGGCTTCGACATGCTGATCGCGGCGCTACGCGGCGACGAGGAGCTGCGCCGCCGCTTCTTCAGCGAGGTGAAATTCGCCTTCTATGCCGGCGCCGCGCTGCCGCAGAATCTCTGGGATGCCATCGAGGAGCTCTCCATCGAGACCGTCGGCCGCGCGCTGCCGATGGTCTCGGCCTGGGGCTCGACCGAAACCTCGCCGCTGGCGACCGACTGTCATTTCCTCGCCGAACGCTCCGGCAATATCGGCGTGCCCATCCCCGGCACTGAGCTGAAGCTCGTCACATCAGGCGACAAGCTGGAAGTGCGCGTGCGCGGCCCCAATGTCACGCCGGGCTATTGGAAGGCGCCGGAGCAGACGAAGCAGGCGTTCGATGACGAGGGCTTCTATCTGATCGGCGATGCCGTCAAGCTTGCTGATAGTGCTCGGCCCGAGCGCGGCCTGTTCTTCGACGGCCGCGTCGCCGAGGATTTCAAGCTCAATTCCGGCACCTGGGTCAATGTCGGCACGCTGCGCGTCGCCGGCATCGCGGCGCTTTCGCCGTTGGCGCAGGACATCGTCGTCGCGGGCCATGGCGGCGACGAGGTGCGCTTCCTGGTGTTTCCGAACATCGGGGCCTGCCGCACGCAGGCCGGCCTGGGCGAAACGGCCGAGGTGAACGAGGTGCTCGCCCACGACAAGGTGAGGACCGCGATTGCGCAGGGCCTCGCAAAGTTGAAGCAGCAGGGTCCCAACTCCTCCGGCCACGCCACTCGCGCGCTGCTGCTGGCCGAACCGCCGTCGGTCGACGGCGGCGAGATCACCGACAAGGGCTACATCAACCAGCGCGCCGTGCTGACGCGGCGTGCGGAGGCGGTGGCGCAGTTGAATGATGATGCGCCGGGCGCGTGGATTGGGTTGCAGCGTGAATAGCTATCTCGTCGCTCAACCACTCTCGTGCGCCGGACGCAGCGCAGCACGCCGGCGATGCGAAGCATCGTCCGGTGTGATGCGCTGCAGAGCCGGGGTCCATCTCTCCTAGTATAAGCCGCCGCATGGGTCCCGTTCTGCGCAGCAGCGTTTCACGCTGCAGCGCGGCCGGGACACGAGGCGCCATACTTCCCACTAAGCCAGCGACCCTGCCGCAATATATCTCCGATTCTTTTGTTGCCTAAGCAACTAATTTATGCGAACCGTTCCAGGGAGTGATGACGGCAGGGAAAACTGTCGCGTCCGGTCCTGGAGGAAACGATGCTCGGCCCGCACAGTGCCGCCGGCAAACGACGGCGCATGCCTGGATGTAACGGAAGGTGGTGCCTGGTGCGCGGCCCGTCAGGCCTCTGTGCTGCCGGTGACCGCACCGAGATTTTCGTGCAGCCGGCGCAGCAGATCGATCAGCACCTCGCGCTCGTCCTTGTTGAGGCAGGACAGCAGCCGCCGTTCGCGCTCGAGCGCGGCGACGATCACCTTGTCATGCGTGGCGCGGCCCTTTGTCGTCAGCGCGATCGAATGGGTGCGGCCGTCATTCGGGTCGGTGCGGATCGAGACCAGCCCGCGCTTCTCCAGGCCCGCCAGCGTCCGGCTCACTGGTCCCTTGTCGAAGCCGATGACGTGGCAGATGCGCGAGGCTGGAATGCCGGGCTCGATCGCCAGCAGCGACATGATCCGCCATTCCGTGACATTGACGCCGAACTCCCGCTGATAAAGCGCGGTCGCGCTGTTCGAGAGCTTGTTGGCGATGAAGGTGACGAACGCCGGAACGTAACGGTCGAGATCGAGCGTCGGTCCCGCGTCGGTGGGCGCTGGCTTTTGGCGGGATCGGGTCAAGGACGGCGGCATGGCGGGATTCGGACTCGCGGCGGGTCAAACGACCTAAGGGCATGCGCCGGCCTTTCACAAGATCAAAATGAGGGAGGACTTCAATGAGCGCATCCGGCTCGGCTGTGTCAGGTGTCCCGCATCTCGACGTCGATCCCTTCGACATGAATTTTTTCGCCGACCCTTATCCCACGCATCAATTGCTGCGGGAGGCGGGACCGGTGGTCTATCTCGACAAGTGGAACGTCTACGGCGTGGCGCGCTATGCCGAAGTCCATGCGGTGCTGAACGATCCCGCGACCTTCTGCTCCAGCCGCGGCGTCGGCCTGTCCGACTTCAAGAAGGAGACGCCGTGGCGGCCGCCGAGCCTGATCCTCGAAGCCGATCCGCCCGCACACACCCGCACCCGTGCCGTGCTGTCGAAAGTGCTGTCGCCGACCGCGATGAAGCAGGTGCGCGACCGTTTTGCCGCCGCGGCCGAGGAGCGGGTGGACGCGCTGCTGGACAAGCGCAGCTTCGATGCGATCGCCGATCTCGCCGAGGCCTATCCGCTCTCGATCTTTCCGGATGCGCTGGGTCTGAAGCCGGAGGGGCGCGAGCATCTGATTCCCTATGCCAGCGTCGTGTTCAACGCGTTCGGCCCGCCGAACGAGCTGCGCCAGCAGGCGATCGCGCGCTCGGCGCCGCACCAGGCCTATGTCGCCGAGCAGTGCCAACGCGACAATCTCGCACCCGGCGGCTTCGGGGCCTGCATTCATGCGCAGGCCGACGTGGGTGCCGTCACGGCCACCGAGGCGCCGCTATTGGTGCGCTCGCTGCTGTCGGCCGGCCTCGACACCACCGTCAACGGCATCGGTGCCGCCGTCTATTGCCTCGCGCGCTTCCCCGAGCAGTGGCAGCGCCTGCGCGATGATCCGACGCTGGCGCGCAACGCTTTCGAGGAGGCCGTGCGGTTCGAGAGCCCGGTGCAGACTTTCTTCCGCACCACCACGCGCGATGTCGAGCTCTCGGGCGTTCGAATCGGCGAGGGCGAGAAGGTGCTGATGTTCCTCGCCGCGGCCAACCGCGATCCCAGGCGCTGGGACCAGCCCGACAGCTACGACATCACGCGCCGCACTTCCGGCCATGTCGGCTTCGGCTCGGGCATCCACATGTGCGTCGGCCAGCTCGTCGCCCGCCTCGAAGGCGAGGTGATGCTGACGGCGCTGGCCCGGCGCATCGCGAAGATCGAGATCACCGGCGAGCCGAAACGCCGCTTCAACAACACGCTGCGCGGGCTCGACAGCCTGCCTGTCACCATCACCCCGGCCTGACGAGGAGCCTTGATGCCCGCCATCACTTTCATCCATCCCGACGGCAAGTCCGATCGCGTCGAGACCTCGGGCGGCGAGAGCGCCATGCAGGCCGCGACCCGTCACGGCCTCGACGGCATTCTGGCGGAATGCGGCGGCAACGCCATGTGCGCGACCTGCCACGTCTATGTCGATGAAAGCTGGCTCGCGCGCCTGCCTGCCATGGCCGACGACGAGGACGCATTGCTCGACGGCACCGCGAGCGAGCGGCGGCCGAACAGCCGGCTGTCCTGCCAGATCAAGATGACGCCGGAGCTCGACGGGATCGTCGTGAAGCTGCCGGAGCGGCAGATCTGAATTTCCGCGCCGGCAGCACCGGCGCGTCAATGCATCAGCAGGGGAGGGAACCATGAAGCACTTGAAGTGGACGCTAGCGCTGGCCGCGAGCCTGATCGGTAGCGCGGCGAGCGCCGAGATCTCGGACAATGTCGTGCGTGTCGGTGTGCTCAACGACATCTCCGGCATCTTCCAGGACACCAACGGCATGGGCTCGGTGGAAGCCGCGCGCATGGCGGCGGAGGATTTCAACGGCGGCGGCAAGAACATCAAGGTCGAGATCGTCTACGCCGACCACCAGAACAAGGCCGATGTCGGCAACGCCATCGCGCGCAAATGGCTCGACGTCGAGGGCGTCGATGCCATCGTCGACGTGCCGAATTCAGCCGTAGGCCTGTCCATCAACACGCTGCTGCGCGACAGCCGCATGACATTCCTGGCGTCTTCGACCGCAAGCTCCGATCTCACCGGCAAGGCCTGCTCGCCCAACACCATTCAATGGGTCAACGACACCTGGGCCACCGGCAACACCACGGCAGCTGCGATGATGTCGCGCGGCGGCAAGGACTGGTATTTCCTCACGGTCGATTACGCGCTGGGCAAGGGCATCGAGGCGGAGGCGCAAAAGTATATCGAGGGGCATGGCGGCAAGGTGCTCGGCTCCTCGAAACACCCGCTCGGCACTTCTGACTTCGCTTCCTTCCTGTTGCAGGCGCAGGGCTCGAAGGCGCAGGTGATCGGCCTTGCCAATGCCGGCGGCGACACCATCAACGCTGTGAAGCAGGCCGCCGAGTTCGGCATCCAGCAGAACGGACAAAAGCTCGTCGCCTTCCTGCTCTTCATCAACGACGTCCACGGCATGGGCATCAAGGTCGCGCAGGGCCTGCAATTGATGGAAGCCTTCTACTGGGACATGAACGACGAGACCCGCGCCTTCGCAAAACGCTTCGCCGCGCGCCCCGGCATGAACGGCAAGATGCCGAGCGGCAACCAGGCCGGCGTCTATGCCTCGACGCTCGCCTATCTCAACGCGGTTGCCGCCATCGGCAGCGACAACGCCAGGGACGCCGTCCCCGAGATGAAGAAGTTTCGAGGCAAGGACAGGCTGTTCGGCGACACCATTATCCGCCAGGACGGCCGGGTCGTGCATCCGATGTATTTGTTCGAGGTGAAGAAGCCGGAGGAGTCGAAATATCCGTACGATTATTACAAGCTGGTCTCGACGATTCCGGCGGAGCAGGCGTTTCGCCCGCTGGCGGAGGGCGGGTGTGAGCTGGTGAAGTAGCTGCAGCAGCGAGCGCTGCTGCACCCTCTCCCCCTTGTGGGAGAGGGTGGCTTCGCAAAGCGAAGCCGGGTGAGGGGTTCTCTCCTCACGGAGGATCTCGCGAGTTGAGCGAACCCCTCATCCGGCGCTTCGCGCCACCTTCTCCCACAAGGGGAGAAGGAAGAAGGTTACACCACCTTGCTACTCCCCTGCGTGATCAACCGCGCGGCGCGCTGGTCGCGTGCGTAGATCCAAAGCCAGCTCAGCGCGACGCTGAGACGGTGGCGCAGGCCGATCAGGAAGTAGATGTGGGCGATGCCCCAGATCCACCACGCGATCGCGCCGCGCAGCTTGAAGCGGCCGAAATCGATGACGGCGAGCCGCTTGCCGATCTGGGCGAGGCTGCCGGCGTGCTTGTAGCGGAACGGGCCGGTCGCAGCACCGCGCAGCCGCGCCTTGATGGTCTCGGCGACGTGTCGGCCCTGCTGCTTCGCCGCCGGCGCGATGCCGGGCACCGGCTTGCCCTCCCAGGCGTTGATGCTGACGGTGTCGCCGATCGCAAAGATCTCGGGATGGCCGGGAATGGTGAGGTCCGCTTCGACCTGCACGCGCCCGGCGCGATCGGCTGGTGCGCCCAGCCATTCAGCGGCGGGCGAGGCGCGGACGCCGGCGGCCCAGATCCTGGTCTTGGCTTCGAGCAGCTTGCCGCCGAACACGACGCCCTCGCGGTTGATCTCGGTGACGGCCTGTCCCAGCACGACCTCGACGCCGATCTTCTCCAACGACGCCTGCGCATAGGCCGAGAGGTCGTCGGCGAAGCCCGCGAGCACGCGCGGCCCCGCTTCGATCAGCACGACGCGCGCCTTGGTCGTGTCGATGTTGCGGAAATCGCCGGGCAAGGTGTGGCGCGCCATTTCGGCGATGGTGCCGGCGAGCTCGACGCCGGTGGGGCCGGCGCCGACGATGACGAAGGTCAACCGCGCGGCGCGCTTCTGCGGATCGGTCTCGCGCTCGGCGCGCTCGAACGCCACCAGGATGTGACGGCGCAAGGTGGTGCCGTCCTCGAGCGTCTTCAGGCCCGGCGCCCATTGCTCCCATTCGTCGTGGCCGAAATAGGCGTGACGCGCGCCGGTCGCCAGCACCAGCGTGTCGTAGGGCACCTCGCTGCCGTCGTCGATCAGCACGCAGCGCCTTGCCGCATCGACGCCGCTGACCGTCGCGAACAGCGTCGTCACGTCGGGCCGGTCGCGCATGAGATGGCGGATCGGCCAGGCGATCTCGCTGGTCGCCAGCGAGGCGGTCGCGACCTGGTAGAGCAGCGGCTGGAACAGATGATGGTTGCGGCGGTCGATCAGCGTGATCTCGACGCCCGCGCCTGCAAGCCGGTAGGTCGCCTCCAGCCCGCCGAAGCCGGCGCCGACAATGACGACGCGATGGGGATGTGCGGCCATGATACGTCCTCGAATCTCGCTGCTGCCTCTTCCCCATTTAAGTGCGGATCGGGGGCCGCGGTCCAATAGAGGTCATCAATCGCGACATAGGCGGGGTGTATCGTTCCGGCGCGGGAAAACGCCGCGGTTCCGGACCGGCCTTAGGCCGGCCTCGGTCAAAGTGAGTAGAATTATATTTCTTGCCATCCGCGTCGGGGGCGAAATATGGTGCAGGGGCGGGCGCTGAGCCATTGGCGGCGCGACAGATTTTGCGTTCAATAGAGAAGGCCCGGGGCGGCGATCACCCCGCTTGCGGGCTCAATCATAAGGAGGGGAGTGATTATGAGGACGGCATTCTGGCTGGCGGGCGCAGCGGCGCTGGTGCTGGCGAGCCCGGCTTTCGCCGGCGACACCATCAAGATCGGTTTCGTCTCGACCTTCAGCGGCCCGACCGCCGTGATCGGCAACGACATGCGCAACTCCTTCGAGCTCGCGCTGGATCACATGGGCCGCAAGATGGACGGCAAGCCGGTCGAGGTCATCTACGAGGATGACGGCCAGAAGCCCGATGTCGGCAAGCAGAAGACCGAGAAGCTGGTGCAGTCGGACAAGGTCGATTTCATCGTCGGCTATATCTGGTCGAACGTGCTCCTGGCCTCGCTGAAGACGGCCGTGGATTCGCAGACCTTCCTGATCTCGGCCAATGCCGGTCCGTCGCAGCTCGCTGGCGAGCTCTGCTCGCCTTACGTGTTCTCGACCTCATGGCAGAACGACCAGACGCCGCAGGCGATGGGCCTCTACATGAACCAGAAGGGCGTCAAGAGCGTGTTCCTGATCGGCCCGAACTATGCCGCCGGCAAGGACATGCTCGCGGGCCTGAAGAACACCTTCAAGGGCGAAATCAAGGGCGAGGAATACACGGTCTGGCCGAGCCAGCTCGATTTCTCCGCCGAGCTCTCCAAGGCGCGCGCCTCGGGCGCCGAGTCGATCTTCGTGTTCTATCCCGGTGCGGCCGGCGTGCAGTTCCTCAATCAATATGCGCAGGCCGGCCTGAAGAGCACGATGCCGCTCTACACGGCGTTCACCGTCGACGAGCTCTCGCTGCCGCTGCAGAAGGAGAACGCACTCGGCGTGCCCGGCGCGCAGGAATGGGTCAACGACCTGCCCAACGAGCAGAACAAGCGTTTCGTCGCCGACTACCGCAAGAAATATCCCGGCCTGCGCCCGACCTATTACGGCGCACAATCCTATGACGCCGCCCAGCTCATCAACAGCGCGGTGGTCGCTGTGAAGGGCGACACCAGCAAGAAGGACGCGATGAAGGCCGAGATGGAGAAGGCCAACTTCAAGTCGCTGCGCGGCGCGTTCAAATACGGCAACAATCACATCCCGGTGCAGAGCTTCTATCTGCAGGACGTGGTCAAGGACGCCGAAGGCCAGCTGGCGCTGAAGACGGTGGCGACCATCGTGGAGAACGACCAGGACCGTTTCCACGACAAGTGCAAGATGAAGTGAGGTCGTAGCTACAAGTGACGTGGCCTCTTCTCCTCTTGTGGGAGGAGGTGGCATAGGCCACCTGCGGCGGCCGTTCTTAAGAGCGCCGAAGCGAAGCTTCGGCTATGGCGCCGGATGAGGGGGTTCTCTCCACTCTTGCAATTGCGAGTGAGGAGGGAACCCTCGCCCGTCTCGCCGCTAGCGCGGCGAGCCACCCTCTCCCCCAAGGGGCTAGGGAAACAAGAGCCTACACTCTTGGCATGCTCGCGGGTCGCACTTCGCGGGCCTGCGCTGCGAGCCTGATGCCGGCGTTGGCCGCGCCAAATCCCTGATAATTCCTGCGCTCGACGATCTCGAAAAAGAACCGCTCGTCGAAAATGTGGGTGTAGACCTGGAAGAACTCGCCGTCGCCCTCGCGGTCGTAGAGAATGTGGTTGGCGCGCAGCTGTGCCATCAGCTCGGGTGCGAGGTCGTATTTGGCTTCGATGTCGTCGTAGTAATTGGCGGGGATGTCGAGAAAATCCGCTCCCCGCGCCCGCATCTCCGCGACCGTCGCAAAGATGTCCCGGCACGAGAACGCGACGTGCTGCACGCCTGATCCGAAGAATTCGGAGATGAAGCGCGCCGGCAGCGTGCGGTTGGCGGAGGAGCCGTTGAGCACGAAGCGCAGGCTCTGGTCGGCGTTGACGATGGCCTGGCTCTGCACGAGGCCCCTGGGATCGGCGATCTCCATCTGCGGCAGCCGCTTCAGGTCGAGGATGCCCGTGTAGAACAACAGCCACGACAGCATCTCGTCATAGGGCATCGACTGCGCAATGTGATCGACCGCGAGCAGGGCGTCGGCACTCGCCTCGCTCGGCACCGGCTCGAAATCGGTGTCCCAGTTCTTGCCGGCCTGATCCAGGAAATACAGCAGGCTGCCGCCGACGCCGTGGATCGCGGGAATCTCCAGCTCGCCCGGTCCGACGGGCTGGTAGAAGGTGCGCGTCTTCAGCATCTCGGCGCGCTGCATGGCAAGGCCCGCATTGTCGACGTCGAGCGCGATGGCGCAGACGCCGGGGCCGTGCGTGACGTAGTGGGAATGCGCAAAGCCGTCGGTCTCGCTGTTGATGACGAGCTCGACCTTGCCCTGCGACCAGCGTTCCACCGCCTTGCTGCGATGCTGACCGGTCTTGCGGAAGCCGAGTTGCGAGAACAGCCGGGCGAGCTCGCCGGCCTTGGTCTCGTTGACGGCAAACTCCACGAAGCCGGTGCCGCGGCTCCTGGCCTTCGGCGCCAACGGCTCGGCGGCGAATTTCGGCCAATCCGGCGCAAGCTGGTCCTCCAGCAGGATCAGCGAGCGCAGGCCGTCGAGCGCGGTCTGCGCGGCCGAGCCGGCGCGGAACTGGTCGTTGAAGATCTCCAGCGACAGCGGTCCGGCATAACCGGTTGCCGCGACCGCCGCCATGAATTCACCGACCGGCAGATCGCCCTGGCCGGGGAAGGAGCGGAAGTGCCGACTCCAGGACAGAATGTCGAGTTCGAGCTTCGGCGCGTCCGCGAGCTGCACCAGGAAGATCTTGTCGCCGGGAATCGAAGCCATCGCACGGACCGGAAAGCCCGGCGCGAGCGCGTGGAAGCTGTCGAGGATGATCCCGATCGCGGGGTGATCGGCGCGCCGCACGATCTCCCAGGCGTCGCGATAGTCGTTGACGTGGCGGCCCCAGGCCAAGGCCTCGTAGCCGACGCGCAAGGACCGCTTGGCCGCGCGCTCGCCGAGCTCGCGAAAATCGTCGGCGGCGCGGTCGATGCCGCCGAGCGAGGCGGGCGAGACGTTGGAGCAGATCAGCAGGAGATCCGTGCCGAGCTCCTGCATCAGATCGAACTTGCGCTCCGCACGGGCAAAATTGCGCGCGCGCTGCGGTTCGGGCATGCCCTCGAAGTCCCGGAACGGCTGGAACGCGCAGATCTCGAGATTGAGATCCTTGCAGAGCTTTGCGATGTCGCGCGGGCCTGCGCCGAACGACAACAGGTCGTTCTCGAATATCTCGACCGCGTCGAAGCCCGCGGCCGCGATGGCGCGGAGCTTCTCGTCGAGAGCGCCGGAGAGGGAGACGGTGGCGATCGAGCGTTTGTTCATGCTGCCTGCTCCATGATCCGGCTTGGCGAGATCTTTTGCCCGGTGCGCGCCGCTTCGCTGACGGCCTCGACGACGGCGAGCGTGCCCATGGCGTCCTCGACCGAGATCAGCGGCTGCTCGCGGCCGGCGATCACAGCCTGGAAATGCCGGAGCCGCTCGACGAGCGGATCGTAAGCCGAGAGTGCAACGGGCTCGCGAACCAGCGGCGCGTGCCAGCCGGGATCTTGTCGATACGACCACAGCTCCATGGTCGGCACCGACAGGGAACCGTTGGTGCCGGCGAAGACGTAACAGGGCTGGTCCTGTTTGGGATAGACCGCATTCTCGCCCGCGGTCAGCTCCCAGCTCCACGGCGCCGGCGTTGCGTCCGACACTGTCACGGTTCCGAGTGCACCATTGGCAAAGCGCAAGAGCAGGGCGGCGGTGTCCTCGACCGCGAAGCCGCGCGCCTTGTTCGACGTCAGCGCCTGCACCTCGACGATCTCGCCGCAGATGAAGCGGAGATTGTCGATGTCGTGGATGAGGTTGATCAGCAGAGGCCCGCCGCCCGCCTCACGCCGCCAGGTCATTTCGAAATAGTCGTCGGGCTTCTTCAGCAGCCACAGCCCGACCACGGCGGTGAGCTGGCCGAGCCTGCCGCTCGCCACCGTTTCGCGGGCCGACTTGATGATCGGATTGTGCCGCCGGTGGTGGCCGACCAGCATCGGAACGCCGGTACGCCTCACCGCGGCGCAGAGGCGCTGCGCGGAGGCGACCGTCTCGGTCACCGGCTTCTCGATCAGGGCCGGCACGCCGGCTTGCGCGCAGTCGAGCGCCATCGGCAAATGCAGCGTGTTGGGCGAGGCGATGACGAGGCCGTCCGGCTTCTCCTGTGCCAGCAACGCGCGATGGTCGGGATAGCAGGGCAAATTATGCGCCAAGGCAAAATCCTTCGCGGCGGGCGAGGGATCGGCGATGCCGGCCAGCGCGCAATCCGGCGACGCCTCGATCAACTCGATGTGGCGGCGGCCTATCAGGCCGGCGCCCGCGACCGCAATGCGCATTCTCGCGCTCATGCCGCGCTCTCCTCCATGGCGCCGCCAAGGAAGAGCTGGCCGATGCGCGGATCGTTCAGGATACGCTTGGCGTCGTCGACCATGCGGGTCTGGCCGAGCTCGAGCACGATGCCGATGTCGGAGATCTCCAGCGCCGAGCGTGCGTTCTGCTCGATCATCAGGATGGTGACGCCGCGGTCGCGCAGGCTTTTGAGGATGTCGAAGGTCTGCTGCACCATCAGCGGCGACAGGCCGATCGAGGGTTCGTCGATCAGGACCAGCTTGGGTTCGAGCAGCAGCGAGCGGGCGATCTCGAGCTGCTTCTGCTCGCCGCCCGACAGCGTCGAGGCCTGCTGTGTCGACTTCCGCCGCAGCGCCGGGAAAAGATCGAGCGCCGCCTCGATCCGCTTCGGCAGGTCGAGGCCCTTGCCGGCGGCGACGCCGCCCAGCTCGATGTTGTGGCGCACCGACAGCTCGGGGAAGATGTTGCGGCCCTGCGGCACGTAGCAGATGCCGGCATTGAGCAGGGCGCGTTGGTTCAGATTGGTGACGTCGCGGCCGGCGAAGCTGATCTTGCCCTCGCGCAGCTTGAGCAGGCCGAAGATCGCCTTGAACACGGTGGATTTTCCGGCGCCGTTCGGCCCGATGATGGTGGTGATGGTCGCCCGCGGCACGCCGAATGTGGTGCCGTTCAGGATGGTCATCTTGCCGTAGCCGCCGACGAGATTGTGAACCGAGAGGATCGGGTCGCTCATGGTCAATGTCCCAAATAGGCTTCGATCACGGCGGGGTTCTTGCGCACCTCGTCGGGGCGTCCCATCGCCAGCACCTTGCCTTCCGCCATCACCATCACGCGCGAGCACAGCGACATCACGAACTCCATGTTGTGCTCGATCACGACGAAGGTCGCGTTCTTCTCGCGGTTGATCGCAACCAGTCTTTCCTTGAGGTCCGCCAGCATCGACGGGTTGACGCCGCCGGCGGGCTCGTCGAGCAGCACGAGGCGCGGGCCGCCCATGAAGGCCATGGCGGCATCGAGCAATTTCTGCTGGCCGTAGGAGAGTCCGCCCGCCGGCTCGTCGGCGAGATGGTCGAGCTTGAAGAAGCCGATCATCTGGTTGGCGGCGTCGGTCAATCCGGCGTCGGAGCGGCCGACCAGGCGCGAGGCCATGCTGCCCTGGTGCTCCTGTCCCGCGAGGATCAGGTTCTCGCGCACCGAGAGCTTCGGAAACACCTGCAACAGCTGGAAGGTGCGGCTGACGCCGAGCTTGTTGAGCTCGGCGGGACGCAGGCCGGTGACGAGCTTGCCGTCGAGCTTGACCTCACCGCCCGACGGCGTGAGCTGGCCGAGGATGCAGTTGAACAGGGTCGACTTGCCGCAGCCATTCGGCCCGATCAGGCCGAGGATCTCACCTTCCCGCACCTCGAAGGAAACGCCGTCGACGGCGCTGATGCCGCCAAAGTTCTTCTTGATGTCGGTGACTTCGAGGACCGCACTCATTGCGCCGTCTCCAGGCGGGATTTTGCCACGGCGCGCAATGCGGACGCCGCCTTGGTGCGGCGTTCGGCGAGATAGCGATCGAGGATGCCCAGGATGCCGGTGGGTGACCAGATCAGCAGGAGCATCACCGCCACCGCATACAGCATCAGATAATACCCTTCCGTGAAGCGCAGCCATTCCGGCAGCAGCACCGCAATCATCGCGCCGAGGAACGGGCCGAAATAGAAGCCCGCGCCGCCGACGATCACCATCATCAGCAGGTCGAGCGAGAGCGACAGGTTGAAGGGAACGGGGTCGATATATTGCGTCAGCGGCGCATAGAGCGCGCCGGCGATGCCGCCGAGCGCCGAGCCGATCGCGAATGCCATCAGCGTGTAGCGCCGCGTGTCGATGCCGAGCGATTGCGCGCGCAGCGGATTTTCGCGCAGCGCCATGAAGGCGCGGCCCCAGGGCGAGCGGATCAGCCACCACACCGCGAGCGACACGATCGCGAGCGCGCCGAGGCAGACATAGTAGAAGGGCAGCGGCTTGTTGGTCGCGAAGCCGAAGATATGGGGACGCGGGATGTTGGAGATGCCGTAGATGCCGCCGGTGAGCCAGCTCTCGTTGCGGAACACCAGGAAGGCGAGGGTGGAGAAGGCCAGCGTGACGAAGGCGAGATAGTGGTGCTGCACGCGCAGCGCGGGATAGCCGAGCACCCAGCCGACCGCGAAGCTCAAGACGATCGCGACCAGGATCGCGGCGGGCAGAGGCCAGCCATGCGTCGTCATGATCGCCGCGGCATAAGCGCCGATGCCGACGAAGGCGCCCTGCGCCAGCGAGACCTGGCCGGCATAGCCGAGCGTGAGGTTCAGCCCCATCGCGGCGATGCTCATCACCGCCCATTGGCTGAGGATGAACAGGCCGTAGCGGTTGAAGTTCATGGGGATGATGATCAGGCCGGCGATGACGGCAAGGCCGAGCGCGATCTTCAAGGATTTGGCGAAGCCGGTCATACCGTGCGCTCCTCGGCGCGACCGAGCAATCCTTGCGGCCGGAACAGGATGACCGCGATCAGGAAGATCATCGGCACGGCGGCGCGGTACTGCGTCGAGACATAGGCGGCCGCGAGATTGTCGAGCACGCCAATCAGGAGGCCGCCGGCGATCGCGCCGCGCACCTGGTTGAAGCCGCCGACGATGGCCGCGATGAAAGCGGCCTGGCCCAGCACCTCGCCGGAGGAGAATTTTGCGAGGTAGATCGGCGTGATCAGCAGCGAGGCCAGCGCCACCAGGAAGGCATTGATCAGGAACGTCAGCAGGATCATGCGCTCGACGGGCACGCCGATGATGCGCGCCACGGTCGGATTCTGTGCTGCCGCCTGCATCTGGTGACCGAGCGAGGTGCGGTTGAGCAGCGTGGTCAATCCGAGGACGGCGAGGATGGCGACGACGAGCACGCCGATGCTCTGCAGCGACACCGCGTGGCCGAAGATGGAGACGTCACCGGTCGGCACGATCGAGGGGAAGGGCGAGGCCTCCGCGCTGAAGAACTGCTTGACGGCTTCCTTGAGGCCAATGGCGAGCGCCATGGTCGCAATCGCCAGCGGCAGCACGCCGTGGCGCATCATCGGGTCGACCAGCAGCATCTTGAAGGCGAGCCCGAGCAGGATCATCGAGAGCAGGATGCCGAGGATGATCGCGAGCCAGAAAGGCGCGCCGGCGTGCATCGCCGCCAGCATCAGGAATGCCGGCAGCATCACGAACTCGCCTTGCGCGAAATTGATGGTCTGCGAGGTCTGCCACAGCAGCGTGAAGCCGACCGCGACCAGCGCATAGATCGCGCCGGTGGCGAGCCCTGCGACCAGAAGATCGAATAGGTTGGACATGGGTTCTCTTTGAGCCCGAGTGAACTCGACGCGAATTCAGGTCTATCGCCCCCTCTCCCCGCAAGAACGGGGCGAGGGAGAAGAAAGATCTCCCCGCTCGCGGGGAGAGGCAAAGATCACTTAACCTTCGGCAGCACCTGCTTCACGACCTGCTTGCCTTCGACCACCTCGACCAGAAAGCTCTGGCGATCGATGTCGCCGGTGTCGCTGAAGGTGACGTCCATCAGGATGCCCGGCTCGTCCGCGGCCTTGATGGTGAGACCGTGCAGCGTATCGGCGAACTTCTTCGGGTCGACCTTGCCCATCTTCTCGGTGGTGGCCTTCACCATGTAGACGGCGAGATAACCCTTCAGGCCGTTGTGATCGGGGACGTAATTGTACTTCTTGGAGAACTTCTCGCGGAATTGCTTGACGAGGTCGACCGGCGCATCGGTGGTGAGGCCGACATGGCCGCGGGCGCCGTTGGCGGCATCGCCCGCAAGCTCGATCACCTTCTGGCCGATCAGCGTGGTCTCGCCCATCAGCGGCGCGGTGACGCCCTGGCGCTTCAGCTCCTTCAGAATGCGCGCGCTCTCTTCTTCGTTGAGATAGACGAACACGGCATCGGGATTGGCAGCCTTGATCTTGCCGACGTCGGCGGCGAAATCGGCCTGCCCGGCTTCAGTGGAGAGGTCGGCGACCACCTTGGAGCCGAGCCGCTCGAGCTCCTTGATGACGACGTCGCGGCCGCCGCGGCCGAAATCGTTGTTGACCCAGACCACCGCGACCGTCTTCGCCTTCATGTCGTCGTGGATGTATTTTGCGACCTTCGGCATCGAGGATTGCTGGCCGAAGGAAGTGCGGAACAGAAACTTGTTGCCTGCCTGCGTCAGCTCGGCGGCCTCGCCGCCCATGATCTGCGCGATGCCGGCTTCGGCCGCCAGCGGCGCCGTCACCTTCACCGAGCCGGAATAGCCGGGCCCGAGCAGCACATAGGGCTCGGCATCGAGCGCCTTCTGCACCTGGGCGCGCGCTACGCCCGGATTGGACTGCGAGTCGGCGTGGGTCACCTCGAGCTTGCGGCCGAGCACGCCGCCCTTGGCGTTGATCTCCTCGATCGCGAGGTCGATGCCGTTCTTCCAATTGGTGCCGACGGTGGCGCCGCCACCCGAGAGCTCGGCGACGTCGGCGAGCTTGATCGCCTGGGCAAAGGCGCTCGTTGCAGTCAGGGCTGTCAGCAGCGTGCCCACCAGTAGCGTTGATTTCATCGTCCTCTCCTCCCGTTTCAAATCTTGCAAGCGGCCTTGTGCCGGCCGCTTTGCCTCAAGCTGCCTGATAGGCGGCGTTGCGCGCAGCCATCACGGCGTCGAAAGCCTCTCCCATGACTTCGGTCGATGGGGCAAGGCCGGTGAACAGTTCGAAGGCGTCGGCGGCCTGGTAGATCGCGAGCTCGCGACCGGTCATGATCCGAGCGCCTTTCTCTCGCGCTGCGGCAAGCAGCGGTGTGATCAGCGGCGAATAGACGGCGTCGGCGACCCACAGGTTTTCGCGCAGCAGCGAAGCCGGGACCGGGGTGTCCCGGTTCGGCAGCATGCCGACCGGCGTGCCGTTGACGAGGCCGGTTGCGCCGGCAAGTGCGTCCTCCACGCTTCGGGCCACCCGCGCACCACCGTGCGGGGCCAGCAGCGTCGCAAGCTTTTCCGCTCGCGCCAGCTCGCTGTCGAAGATGCGGAGGTCAGCCACTTTCAGGTTCGCCAGCGCAAAGGCGATCGCCTTGCCGACGCCGCCGGTGCCGATCACCGCCACTGCGTTTCCGGTGCGCGCCAGCAGCGGTGCGACGGCACGCGCAAAGCCGGTCGTGTCTGTGTTGTGGCCGATCAGCCTGTTATCCCTGACGACGACGGTGTTGACCGCGGCCATGGTCGCCGCAGTTGGCGCCAGCTCGTCGAGCAGCGGGACCACCGCTTCCTTGTAGGGAAAGGTGACATTGACGCCGGCAAAGCCGAGCCGCCGTACGCCTTCCAGCATCATGCGAAGGCCGGCCGCATCGGCGCCGGCGACCTCGATGAGCTGATAGTGCCCGCGCAGGCCGAGCGCCTCGGCGGCACGTTCATGCATGGCGGGCGACGCGGACGACGCGATCGGCGCGCCGATCAGGCCGGTGAGGAGCTTCTTGCTGGCGGCGGATCCGCGCGTCGACATGGTTCGCTATCGTCTCGTTGAGAGCTTTCGGTCCCGGTCATTAGCGGAGAACCCCGCGCAATTCCAAGGGGCGTCAAAGGGGCTTCCGGCCCGACGATAGCCTTTCCCCTGCCTAACACAATTACCCATTTATCCGACAAACCTAACATCATGTTATTTCTTCCGCCCGCGCGCCGGCGCGGCCTTGCCGGGACCGCCCGGCACGGCCTTGCCGTTGCCACCCTTGCCGTTGCCGCGGGACGGCTCGACCGCACGCATCTCGGCGCGCAGCGCCTCGATGAAAGACTCGGCATGGAGCGACAGCGGCGCGCCGCGCTTGACCGCGATGTAGGTGTCGAACCGCGTCGGCTCGGTGATCTTCAGGAGCTCGATCCCGGGATAGCCGCCATGAGCTACGGTGAATTGGTCGATGATGGCGATGCCGAGCCCCGCCTTCACCAGCGCGCAGACCGTGGTGCCAAAGCGCGCGCGGATGGTGATGTTGTAGTCGAGCCGGTGGCGCGCGAAGATCTCGGCCATGATCCGGCCGTAAGGGTCGTTGGGATCGATGCCGATCAAGGGATAGCGGGTGATCTCGGCGGCCGAGACCTGCTTGCGGCCGGCAAGCTCGTGGCCCGGCGGGACAATGCAATACAGCTCGCCCGATGCGAGCGGCATGAAGTCGAGCGCGGAATGCTCGAGCCGGTAGCTCATCGCGACGCACTCGCCGCGGCCGAGCATGAGATAGTCGATGGCCTCCTCGAGCTTGAGGATGTTGATGTCGATGCCGAGGTCGGGATAGCGGCGCCGGACGCGCTCGATCGCGCGGGGCACCATCACCTGCGAGATGCTGGGCACCGAGCCGATCCGCAGTTCGGAGAGGCCGCCACGGCCGATCTTGGAGATGATCTCGGAGAGGTCGTCGACCTTCTTGTAGACGCCGTTGATCTGCTCGAAGATGTTCTCGGCTTCCGGCGTCGGGAAGTAGCGTCCGTTCTGGCGCTGGAAGAAGCGGATGCCGAGCGAGCGCTCGGTGTATTTGACGAGGCGGCTGATCCCCGGCGCGGAGACGTTGAGCAGCTTCGCCGCGCCGCCGATCGTACCCGTCACCATCACGGCACGGATCACTTCAACCTGACGCAGCGTCATCATGCTCTTGGCATCCGAAAGAGGATCGTGGCGGCGATCATCTCACGAGAGCATCGGTGTCATCCAGCGGCAAGTGCGTCGCTGTGGAGAGCGAGCCGCTCTCGCGTTCCCGGCGCGGAGTCAGGACCTAAAAGGCCAGAGAGGAGGTTGCGGATGGGTGGGCACCGGCTCTTGTGGCGCATCGTCGAAGAGACGCTGCGCTTCGTCCGGGGCACGCGGCTCGGCCGGCCTCGTCGCCTTCTCGAATGGGAGGAGAGTAACTTCGCGGCCGGATTGTTTCGACAGCGCGCTCAAATGGAAGGGCGGCGGCGCGCGATCTGTCGCATGGTCGCTTACCGCAACTGCGCTCTAGCTCGCCGGGCCCTCGGGCGAGACGCTGTCGGCCAACTCCGCACACTCGCTTTGCAGCACCTTGCGCGCGAACTCGATGATCTTCTGCTTGTTTGCCGTTTCGCGGACGGCGAAAAACACGCGATTCAATTCCAGGCCGAGCACGCTGTTGAGGGCGATGTCCTCGTCTTCCATCGTGGTTTTCCCGCTTCGGACGCGTTGAGGTGTATCGTGAGGTCAATTCTGCCACAAGTAGTTTAATTCTTCAGGCCGGATGCGCACCGGGAAACTACGGTCGCAGCAGATTTGAGGCCGCGCCCAAATACGTGCTATATGGCGAGGGCCAAGGTCAGGAAACGTACCGATGTCCGCCGTTGATGCCGTTGACTATGGCCGCGAGGCGCTCGACTTCATCGAAGGGCTCGGAGCCTATACCAAGGTTCCGGACGCGATGAATGCGCTTGAGACGGCTTTCGGCCGCTTCGGTTTCGAAACCATCATCGTGACGGGATTGCCAAATCCCGACCAGCGGTTTGCACAGATGGTGCTCGCCAAGCGCTGGCCGGCGGGCTGGTTCAGCCTCTACACCCAGAACAATTACGACCGCTTCGATCCCGTGGTGCGGCTGTGCCGGCGGTCGGTCAATCCGTTCGAATGGTCGGAAGCGCCCTACGATGCCGACCTCGAGCCGAATGCGGCCGAGGTGATGAACCGCGCCACCGACTTTCGGATGTCGCGGGGCTTCATCGTGCCGATCCACGGCCTCACCGGCTATGAAGCCGCGGTGTCGCTTGGCGGCGTTCATCTCGACCTCAATCCGCGCAGCAAGCCGGCACTGCACCTGATGGCGATGTACGGCTTCGACCACATTCGCCGACTGCTCGAGCCGGCGCCTTATCCGTCGACGCGCCTCACCCCGCGCGAGCGCGAAGTGATCTCCTGGGCCTCGCAGGGCAAGTCGGCCTGGGAAATCGGCGAGATCCTGCACATCACGCAACGCACTGCCGAAGAGCATCTTGCAACCGCCGCGCGCAAGCTTGGTGCCGTCAACCGCACGCATGCGGTCGCGCTTGCGATTCGGAGCAAGATCATCGCTCCTTGAGCGCCGTACTGGGAAATTTCCCAATACCGAACCCGGCTGTTTTCGCAGACTCTGCTCCCATTGAGGCTGAATGGGGGTTTTTATGATTCACGCAATTTCTGCGGTAAATCGCCACCTCTATGAAGACGTGATCGAGCAGCATTTCCGGCTGCGTCATGAGGTCTTCGTCGAGGAGCGGCGCTGGGAGACGCTGCGCAGGCCGGATTGCCGCGAGATCGATTCCTACGACGACGAGGATACCGTCTATCTGCTCGCGCTGGAGGGACGGCGGGTCATCGGTGGTCACCGGCTCTATCCCACCACCAAGCCCTCGATGATGAGCGAAGTGTTCCCGCATCTGGCGTCGGTTCGCGGCTGCCCTGCGGATCCGCTGATCTGGGAATGGTCGCGTTATTTCGTCGTGCGCGATCGTCGCGATGGCGCGCTCAATCTGCAACTGATGGCCGCGGTGCAGGAGTTCTGCCTCGCGCAAGGAATCGCGCAGGTCAGCGCGATCATGGAAACCTGGTGGCTGCCGCGCTTCCACGAGGCCGGCTTCGTGGTGACCCCGCTTGGCCTGCCGGCGCTGGTGGAGAACGCATGGACCATGGCGGCCACCATCGATATTCGTCGCGAGACGGTCGACGCCCTGCACGATCGTATCGGCATGGCTTCGGTCGTGCGCCAGGACGGCCCGCATCTGGACGCCGTCGCCCGTGCCAACCTTTGCGGCGCTGCAGCCGCGCAACGAAAGAGTGCCTGAGATGTCGAACATGATGCGGGACAGCCAGATCATGGCGCAGACCAGGGACGAGACTCTCGGCTACATGTCCGACATGGCGCTGGAGCTGGCGCAAATGGCGGAAGACACCGGATTGGCGACACTCGCCTATCTGTTCCGGATGGCGGCGCTGGAGGCCTCGACGGCCAACAGCGTGCTCGCCGAACCGGATGACCTCCCCCAGCAGATGACGTCGCACTAGACGCATCCAGGGATCCGACAGATTGCGGCACCCTCCTCCGGCAACGGGGGAGGGTGATCGCATTCATGCGACAGAGGTCGTCATGCCCGGGACAAGCCGGGCATGACGACGTGCGGCAGGTTGCCCCAGCCCGGCGCGGCAGCCTTCTTGCAAGGTCATTTTGCAAGGTCATTTTGATCGCATGCATCGGCATGCAACAAAGTGCATGTTTGGTGTCGAATCGCTCTTGCCTCGGAACGATACTGCCATTACCCATTTTTCCGCCTTGATGAGGCAGGGGGAGCTCTTTCACTGATGGCGACTGTGTTCGAACATCGGCGCGCGTCCGTATGCGCCTGAAAGAGTCCTGATGCTGCTCGTCGTCGAACAGTTCCTGAACGGATTGCAGTTCGGCCTGCTGCTGTTCCTGCTCGCCGCCGGCCTGACGCTGGTGTTCGGGATCATGGATCTCGTCAACCTCGCGCACGGCTCGCTCTACATGATGGGCGCCTATTTCGCCGCGACCTTCGCGGCGTGGACCGGCAGCTTCCTGCTCGGCGCGCTGCTGGCGCTGGGCGCGACGCTGGTGCTCGGCATCGTGCTCGAGATGAGCGCGCTGCGGCATCTCTACGGCCGCGACCATCTCGACCATGTGCTCGCAACCTTCGGCCTGATCCTGTTCTTCAACGAAGCCGTGCGGCTGATCTGGGGCCCGGCGGGCCTCGCGCTGCCGCTGCCGGCCTGGCTCACGGTGCCGGTGCCGATCCTGCCCGGCATTCACTATCCCGCCTATCGCCTCGCCATCATCGTCGTGGCACTGCTGGTGGCGCTCTTGCTCTATCTCGGCGTGATGCGCACCCGCATCGGCATGCTGATCCGGGCAGGGGCCTCCAACCGCGAGATGATCGGTGCGCTCGGCATCAACATCAAGCTGCTCTACACCCTGGTGTTCGGCCTCGGTGCGGCGCTCGCCGGATTGGCCGGGCTGATGCAGGCGCCGATCCTCACCGTGCAGATCGGCATGGGCGAGAACATCCTGATCCTCGCCTTCGTCATCATCGTGATCGGCGGCATCGGCTCGATCCGCGGCGCGTTCCTCGCCGCGATCTTCGTCGGCATGATCGACACGCTCGGCCGCGCCTTCCTGCCCAATCTGCTCCGGCAGATCTTGAGCGGCGCCGCCGCCTCCACCGCCGCGCCCGCGCTGTCCTCCATGCTGATCTATCTCCTGATGGCGATCGTGCTGGTGGTGCGGCCGGAGGGGCTGTTTCCGGCCAATCGCCGATGAAGAGTTTGACTGTGAGCAAGGCCGTCACGGCCCTGATGCTGGCGGGCCTCCTGCTGCTGCCGCTCTATTCGCAGCTTAGCGGCAACATCTTCATCCTGACGCTGTTCACCCGCATCATCATCCTGGCGCTGGCGGCCGCGAGCCTCAACCTCATCATGGGTTTTGGCGGCATGATGAGCTTCGGCCACGCCGCCTATCTCGGCATCGGCGGCTACGCGGTCGGCATGCTCGCGCAGGAAGGCATAGGGTCCGGCTTCATCCAGTTCCCGGTCGCGCTCGCGGCCTCCGCCATCTATGCGCTGGTGATCGGCGCGCTCTCTTTGCGCACCCGCGGCGTCTATTTCATCATGATCACGCTGGCCTTCGCGCAAATGGCCTATTACGTCGCCTCAGGCCTTGCGCGTTACGGCGGCGATGACGGCCTCACCGTCTACAAGCGCAGCGACTTCTCCGGGTTGATTAACCTCTCGAACCGCACGCAGTTCTACTATCTCTGCCTCGCCTGCCTGCTCGGCGTCGTCTTCCTGATCTGGCGCATCGTCAATTCGCGCTTCGGCCTCGTCGTGCAGGGCCTGCGTTCCAACGAGCAGCGCATGCAGGCGATCGGCTTTCCCGCCAAGCGCTACAAGCTCGTCTGCTTCGTCATCTCAGGGACCATGTGCGGGCTCGCCGGCGCGCTGCTCGCCAACAACACCGATTTCGTCAGCCCGGCCGTGATGTACTGGACCCGCTCCGGTGACCTCATGGTGATGGTGATCCTGGGCGGCATGGGCACGCTGTTCGGCCCGATCATCGGCGCGGTGGTGTTCCTGCTGCTCGAAGAGTTCCTGTCGCAGATCACCGAATATTGGGCGCTGATCATGGGCCCGCTGCTGCTGCTGATCGTGCTGTTCGGCCGCGGCGGCATCATGGGCCTGCTCGGGAGGGCTGGCCGTGGCTGAACCCCTGCTCCGCGTCGAGAAGCTTGTGCGCCGCTTCGGCGGCATCATCGCCACCGACAACGTCTCGCTCGATGTCGCGGCGGGCGAGCTGCACGCCATCATCGGCCCGAACGGTGCCGGCAAGACCACGCTGATCAGCCAGCTCACCGGGCATCTGGAGCCGCATTCCGGCAGCGTCTCGCTGGCGGGGCGCGACATCACCTACTTGCCGGCCTATCGCCGCTGTGCGCTGGGCCTTGCCCGTTCGTTCCAGATCACCTCGCTGCTGCTCGATTTCACCGCTGCCGACAATGTCGCGCTGGCGGCGCAGGCGCATGCCGGCACCTCGTTCCGCTTCTTCGCCGATGCGCGCAAGGAGAAGGGTCTGCGCGATGCCGCCCATGCCGCGCTCGATCGCGTCGGTCTCGCTCATCGCGCCGATGTCCTGGTCTCCAAGCTCAGCCATGGCGAGCGACGCCAGATCGAGCTTGCGGTCGCGCTCGCCAGCAAGCCGAAACTGCTGCTGCTCGACGAGCCCATGGCCGGCCTCGGCGTCACGGAATCCCAGGGCATGGTGAAGCTGCTGCAGGAGCTGCGGAAAGAGGTCTCGATCGTGCTGGTCGAGCACGACATGCCGGCGGTGTTCGCGCTGGCCGACCGCATCTCGGTGCTGGTCTATGGCCGCGTCATCGCCTCCGGCGATCCAGCCGCGATCCGGGCCAATGAAGACGTCAAGCGCGCCTATCTCGGCGACCAGCATGTGGTGACGCATCATGGCTGACACGCTGCTCGACGTCGACGGCATCGAGACCTGCTACGGCCTCTCCCAGGTGCTGTTCGGCCTGTCGCTGTCAATCAAGCCGGGCGAGATGGTCTCGCTGATGGGCCGCAACGGCATGGGCAAGACCACCACGATCCGTTCCATCATGGGCCTGACGCCGGCGCGCGCCGGCGCGATCCGGTTTGCTGGCACTGAAGTACGGCAGCTGCCGTCCTACAGGATTGCAAAACTCGGCGTCGGTCTCGTTCCCGAGGGACGCCAGATCTTCCCGAACCTCACCGTGCGCGAAAATCTCGTGGCGGCCGCCGCCGATCGCTTCGGCAGCTCCAATCCCTGGACGCTGGCGGCGATCTACGTGCTGTTCCCGCGCCTCGCCGAGCGCGCGACCAACATGGGCAACCAGCTCTCCGGCGGCGAGCAGCAGATGCTCGCGATCGGCCGCGCGCTGATGACCAATCCGAAGCTTCTGATTCTGGACGAAGCGACCGAGGGCCTCGCGCCGCTGATCCGCGAGGAGATCTGGCACTGCCTGTCGCTGCTCAAGAGCCGCGGACAGTCGATCCTGGTCGTCGACAAGAACGTCGACCATCTCGCCCGCATCTGCGATCGCCATTACATCATCGAGCGCGGCAAGACGGTGTGGAGCGGCACATCCGACGAGCTGATGGCCGAGCCGGATCTCCAGCACAAATATCTGGGCATCTGAGCGCGCCAGTTTCGAAGCTCTCCAAACTGGGCGCAGAGGTCTTGAGTACGCCGCCGCGGGCCGTCAATGTCGCCGCGTAAGCGGATGCGATGCGGGACTTTTACGATCAAATTGTCGGACGGCCTCAAGACGAGGTCATCGGTGCCGCACAGCGAGGGTCTTCCGCTCAATGGCTGGATTTCCCGGGCTGCGTGTTCGTCAGAGGTGAGTTTCGCGCCGGTCTCGACGGGCCCGCGATTGTCGCGCCGGGCCTGTTCATCTCCGTCGCGTTCGACGAGAGCGCAAGCCGCGGCATTCTGACGCGCGCAGCCGGGGAAAGGCAGATGACGGCCATTGCCGTGCGCGAAGCCGCCGCTGCGGGACATTCGGTTCGGTGTGACGAGCGTCCTGCGATCGGCCTGGCGCTCCCGCAGGCCTCCATCGACGAGCTCGGATTTGGCGACGCGTTTCGGACGCTGTTCAGGGATGGCGACGCGGGCGCGGCCACGGTATCGCTGACGGTGTCGGCGCGCGTGCAGGCCGTTGCGGCGGAAATGTTCTCGCCGCCGGTCGCCGGAAGCGCCGCGCAATTGTTGCTGTCGGCGCACGCCGCCGAGATCGTGGTCCACGCCTTGTTCGGCGAGCGCGGCCGGATCGCGGTCGATCCCGCCGCCGATCTCCAGCGCACGCGCCTGCAATCGGTCAAGGAGCGGATGGATGCCGATCTCGCCTATCCCTGGAGCATCGACGAGCTGGCGCGGAACGCGGGGCTGAGCCGCCGCTCCTTCAACCAGAAATTCCAGATGGCGTATGGCGAGAGCGCGATCGACTATTTGCGGCGCCAGCGGCTTGATGCCGCACGCGATCTGCTGATTCATCAGCGGTTGTCGGTCACCGAGGCGGCCTATCGCGTCGGCTACGCGCATCCCGCGAATTTCGCCACCGCGTTCCGCAGGCGCTTCGGCCACTCGCCGAGCGGCTGCCAGTGAGCTTGCACTGAACTGCACCGAACTTGAAAGCCTCCAAGCGCGATCAAAGGTGATTTGCGCGCGCGCAAAGGCGGCGCACGTCCCGATCTGGTTACACCCGGGTTCGAACACGGAACTCGGGGACGATGATGACGCGGAATGACGGGCAAACACCCGGCTGGGAACGAATGGTGAGAACTGGTCTCGGCGCGGCCGGTTTGGGACTAGTCCTTCACGCGACGCCCTCGGCGGCACAGACCTCCGGGACCAATTCGACGTCGACGGCGGCGACATTGCCTCCCGTCACGGTGGAGGCACCGAACCAGGCGCGTCCGCGTGCCCAGTCTGCCCAGCGCGCCTCACAATCGCAGCGTGGCCGCGTCGCGTCGCGGCGCAGTTCCGAGGGCGCGCAAGCCGGAAACACGCGCGAGGCTGGTGACAGCAGCGGCAACGCGTCGAGCGAGCGCAGCTATGTCGCAAGCGGCAGCTCGGCCGGCACGAAGACGAACACCCCGTTGCTGGAGACGCCGCAGTCGATTTCCGTCGTGACCCGCAAGGAGCTCAACGACCGCGCCGTGCAGACGCTGACGGAGGCGGTCGGCTATCAACCGGGCGTCCGCATCGATGCGTCCGGCTACGATCCGCGCTTCGACGCCATCTCGATCCGCGGCTTCGACATCACGTACAACGGCGTCTATCTCGACGGCTTGCGTCTCGTCGGCGCCGGTCTCAGCGTGTTCAAGACCGAACCCTATGGCGCCGACAGCATCACCGTGGTGCGCGGGCCGAGCTCGGCCCTCTACGGTCTCGGCTCGCCCGGCGGACTGATCGACCTGCAGAGCAAGCTGCCGACCAGCCAGCCGTTCCACGAGGTGCAGACGCTGTTCGGCGACCGCGAGCGTGCGCAGGGCAATTTCGATTTTTCGGGGCCGATCGATCCCAACGGCCAGTTCTCGTATCGGCTGACCGGCGTGGTGCGCGACGCCGACGTGTTCGTGCCCGGCGGCAAGGACAATCGCACCTATGTCGCTCCGGCCGTCACCTGGAAACCGGATCAGTCGACGACCCTGACGATTCTCGGCGCTTACCAGAAATCGAAGACGCCGGGGTCCATGTTCACCTATTCTTCGGGCACAGGGACCGCGACGGACATTTTCACGGGCAGCCCGTCCTACAACTCGCTCGATCAGGAGCAGGGACGCGTCGGCTATTTGTTCGAGCATGCGTTCAACAATGCCGTGACCGTCCGCCAGAAATTCCGCTATGTCGACGTCGACGCGGTCACCCGCTATGTCGGCTTTCTCGGCGCTCCCGTGAACAACGTCGTCTCGCGCTATACCGGCTATGTCCACGACACCCTGCAATCGGCCATCATGGACAACCAGGTCGAGGCGAAGCTTTCGACCGGCCCCGTGCAGCACACGCTGTTGGTCGGCACCGACTACACCGCGTCGAAATTCAACGACAAGCAGGGCTTCGGCTTCGGCGTCTCCGACCTCAATCTGGCCGCGCCGGCCTATGTGCCGGAATCGATTCCCGATCCCGCGATCTCGACCTCGACGCGGCAGCGGCAGACCCAGTCCGGCGTGTACATCCAGGATCAGGCCAGGCTCGACCACTGGATCCTGACGCTGAGCGGCCGCAGCGACTGGGTCAGTACCACCGGCGAGGACCTGTTCGCGGTGACAAGGCAAACGCAGTCCGACCAGGCCTATAGCGGGCGCGCCGGACTGACCTATGTGTTCGATTCCGGCGTTGCGCCCTACGTCGCCTATTCGACCTCGTTCTTTCCCAATCTCGGCGTCGATCCCTCAGGTGCCTTTTTCAAGCCGACCACCGGCGAGCAGACCGAGATCGGCATCAAGTATCAGCCGCCGGGGACGCGGAGCTTCGTCACCGCTGCATTGTTCGACCTGACCCAGACCGGCGGCCTCGTGACGACGGGAACGGGCATCACGGTCCAGCGCGGCGAGATCCAAAGCCGCGGCTTCGAATTGCAGGGGCTCGCGAGCCTCGGCGGCGGCTTCGACGTCACCGCGTCCTATACCTATCTCGACATGGTCACCAAGCAGGCCGGAGACAGCGCGTTGATCGGCAAGTTTCCGTCGGGCAATCCGCCGCACACCGCGACGCTGTGGGCGAACTATGCCATGCCGCTGGCAGGCCCGTTCGCAGGACTGAGCCTCGGCGCCGGCGCGCGTTACATGTCCTCGAACTATGGCGACGATCTCAACACGTTCAAGAACAGCTCGGTGACCCTGGTCGACGCGGCGCTGAAATATGATTTCGGCCAGGCGGCAAGGGAGTTGAAAGGCCTGTCGTTTCAGGTCAACGCCAAGAACCTGTTCAATCTGCACTACACGACGTGCCAGGTCGGATATTGCTACCGCGGAGCCCCGCTGACCGTCATCGCTACGCTGGGCTATCGCTGGTGAGTCTCTTCGCGAGGCGTGGGTTGCCTGAACCAAGGTCCGTGGCCCAATAAATCCGGTGGCGCTGCAACTCGCGGACCACGCGGGTCGCGACAGAGGGGCATGGTCATCACCGCTAACTGGCCAATCCAGCTCACCTAAATTCCCGCCAGGGAGCGCTAGCGCGAGAGCCTGTGTGTGCCGATTTCGATCAGCGTCGCCCGGCAAGACAAGCGATAAATCAGGCTGAACAATTGAGCAAACATGATCGAACTCCACTGTTGATCACGGCCATGATCGTAGACCCTGCGTCTTTCGGGCGGTTTTCGAGGCGCCGGAAAACGGCTTCGTCGGATGTGCCAGGATGTCGTCGGAACAGGGGGCGACGAAGTCGCTTCACAGGGGCGTGAGGGGGCAGCGCTCTCTATGCCCTCGGGAAGCGTCGGGTATCAAAAAACCTCGAAATACTCGCGGTGCTCCCAGTCGGTCACTTCAGACAGAAAGCGGTCGATCTCGGCGTTCTTGATGTGGGTGTAATAATCGACGAATTCGGCCCCGAGCTTCTCGCGGAAGAAGGGATCGTCCTTCAGCGCCGAGACCGCATCGCGCAAGCTCTTCGGCAGCAGCGGCGCCTTGGTCTCGTAGGGCGTGTCGGCGGACGGGCCGGGATCGAGCTTGCGATCGACGCCGTCGAGGCCGGAGAGAATCTGCGAGGCCATGTAGAGATAGGGATTGGCGGCAGGCTCGCCGATGCGGTTCTCCAGGCGCGTGGCGGTATCATTGGCGCCGCCGAGCACGCGGATCATCACGCCGCGATTGTCGCGGCCCCAGATCGCGCGGTCCGGCGCCAGCGAATAGGAGCGGTAGCGTTTGTAGCCATTGATGGTCGGCGTCGTGAACAAGGTCGAGGCGCGGGCATGGTCGAGCAGGCCGGCGAGCCAGGCCCTGCCGAACGCGCTGAGCGGCTCAGTGCCGTCCTTGACCATGAACTGGTTCTCAGCCGTAGCGCGCGACACGATCGACTGATGCAAATGCCAGCCGCTCGCGAACACGTTCGGCAGCTTCGGGCGGCACATGAAGGTGGCGTGATAGCCATGGCGGTGTGCGATCTGCTTCACGGCGCTCCGGAACAGCACCATGTTGTCGGCGGGCTCCAGCCCCTTCCGCGGCGCGAAGGTGAATTCGCACTGGCTCGGCCCGAACTCGACCTCGACCGAACGCAGCGGCAGCCCGAGTGCGACGATGTCGCGGCGCAGAATCTCCAGCACCGGCTCCATCTGATCGAAGCGTTGCTCGGTCAGATATTGATAGCCGTGGCTGAGCAGGCTGACCGATGGCGGCGTGCCGGGCTGGCCGGCATCCTCGGGCCGCATATGCGCGTCGTCGAGCTTGAAGATGTGAAATTCGACCTCGAGGCCCGCAACGAAATCGTGGCCGCGGCTGGCGAGCTCGTCGAGCACCTTGCGATAGAGCGAGCGCGTCGCGAACGGCACCGGGCGGCCATCGCCGAAGAAGAGGTCACACAGCACCCAGCCCGTCGCCGGCGCCCAAGGCAAGACGCGAAACGTCGTGGGATCGGCGACCATCAGCACGTCGGCCGCGCCCTCCATCTCTTTCATGCCGAAGCCGCCGCCCGCGGTGAACACCGGAAACACCGTGCGGTGCGAGGTGTCCTTGGCGAGCATGGTGGTGGTGATCGAGCAGCCGCTTTCCAGCGACGCGATCGCCTCCGAGGCGATGATGGTCTTGCCGCGCAAGATGCCGTGCTGGTCGGGAAAGGCGAGGCGGATGACTTCGAGGTTCTTGTCCTCGACGAGACGCCGCATGCGCGCCGCCGCGTCCTTCTGCTCATCCGACCACAGCGCATGACGCGCGACGAAAGTCACTTTGATTGCTCCCTTGCTACCTGTCATTCCGGGGCGCGCGAAGCGAGAACCCGGAATCTCGAAATTCTCAGGTGCGCAATTGCGCACCATAGCTCGATGCTGGCGCATCGCCCAGAATGACGGTGCTACAGACTACTCCGCCGCCGTCAGCTTGTGCACGTTGTCGGCGATATCCTTCGGCACCGGCGCGGTCCAGGGCGCGCCGCGGCGGCGCTTGACGTCGACTTCCATCCAGTAGGTCTCCCAGCCCCGCGTCGGCCCGATGCCGTCCATGGTCGCGGGGCCCTGGATGCTGCGCGCATTGGCCTCGTCCAAAAACAGCATCGGCTTCTCGCCGCCGGAGACCTTCTCGATCTCCTGCCGCAGCAGGCGGCGGTACTGCACGATCGCCTTGTCGCTCGAGCCGAGATGCTCCCTGGTGCGGTCCTGGATCGCGCCCATCGATTCCACCGCCCATTGGTCGTGGACGTTGATGTCGGTGCCCATGCCGGTATAGGTCGCGGTCTGCTGCTCGTGCGGATCGAAGCAGTAATCGTTGGCTCTGTTCTTGCGCGACTTGTAGTCGGGCAATTCATAGAGCTCGAGCCGCTGGTCGCGCATCTTCTTCTTGTCGACCGGGTTCGCATAGCTGGTGAAGATCGCGTACCAGTAGCAGTTCTCGTCGTCGACCGGGACGTGCCACTGCGTGATCGTCATCTCCGTGCTCATGGGGATGACGAAGCCGTGCGGAAACAGCTGGTTGGTGACGCGCACATGGGTGCGCTCCTCGTCGATTTCGCGCAGCGCGATCAGCCGCAGGCCGTATTCGGTGTGCTCGACATTGATGATCGGCCGGTCGTATTCGCGCAGGATCTTCGTCATCGGCAGGTCGGAGCCGGCGGAAGCGCCGCGAAACTGCTTGCCATAGGCGGTGGAAGTGTCCTCGTCCTCGAAGAAGCGGTGCAGATAGGAAGCGTGCGCCGGATCGATGCCGACCTCGAGCGCCTGCAGCCAGTTGCAGGCCATGTGGCCCTTGAACGCGAACGTGTGGGTATCAGGTGCGACGAAGCAGTCGATCTCGGGGAAGGCCGGCGGTTCGCCTTCGCCAAGATACGCCCAGAGGATGCCGCTCTTCTCCACCACCGGATACGAACGCTGCCGGATGTTCTGGCAGAGCTTTGAATCCTTCGGCTCGGCAGGCGTCTCGATGCACTGGCCGGTGGCGTCGAACAGCCAGCCATGGAAGGCGCAGCGCAGTCCGCCATGCTCCAGCCGCCCGAAGGCGAGGTCGGCGCCGCGATGGGCGCAGTGGCGATCCATCAGGCCGTAGCGTCCCGTCTCGTCGCGAAACAGCACGAGGTTCTCGCCGAGCAGTCTGACGGGGCGGATCGGCCGCGAGCCCTCGAGCTCATCCACCAGCGCCGCCGGCTGCCAATAGCTCCGCATCAGCTTTCCGCACGGATCCTTCGGCCCGGTGCGGGTGATCAGGTCGTTCTGCTCCTGGCTCATCATGGCGTGTGCATCCTTGTGGAGTGGCGATTGTTCGCCTATTGAACGAATGGGCGAATTATGACATGCCTTGGATCGGCGGCAAGCACTATTTTGCAGGATTATCCCTCACCCATGCCCAAGCTGAAGCGAAGTGACACGGACGAGCGCGCGACGGATTTTGTCGAAGCCCTCGATCGCGGCCTGCGCCTGCTGCAATGTTTCGGCACGAACGCCGGTCCGATGACACTGAGCGACCTCGCCCGCGCCGCCGATCTACCGCGCGCCACCGCGCGGCGCATGCTGTTCACGCTCCAGCGCGGCGGTTTTGTCAGTGGCGACGGCAAGTTGTTCTCGCTGACGCCGCACGTGCTGACGCTGGCGGCGTCTTACCTGCGCTCCAACCAGCTCGTCGCGGTGCTGCAGCCCGTGCTCGATGGCGTTGCGACCGCAGCGAACGAAATCTCTTCGCTCGCGGTGCTCGACGGCGATGACGTCGTTTTCATTGCCCGTGGCAGCCCGGCGCGGGTGTTCTCGGGCGGGCTGGAGATCGGCTACCGCCTGCCGTCCTTCTGCACCTCGGTCGGCCGTGCCATGCTCGGCCAGCTCGACGATGACGCGCTCGCCGCGCGCCTGACGGCGATGAGGCGCGAGCCGCTGACGCCGCAGACCGTGACGGACGCCAAGGCGCTGCTCGCGCGCATCACGGCCGATCGTGCGCAGGGCTATTCCCTGGTCGACCGCGAGGCCGAGCCGCATTTCCGCTCGATCTCGGTCCCGGTCCGCCGCTACGACGGCGTCATCGTCGCCGCGATCAACATGGGCGCCCATGTCGACCGCGTGCCGGTGCAGGAATTGATCGATCGTTTCCTGCCGCTGCTGCGGAACGGCGCGGAGGCGGTGCAGTCGCGACTGCTGTGACTGCGTAGGGCGGATTAGCCGTGGGCGTAATCCGTCATCTTTCAAGTGTTGGCGAAGAGGGCGGATTACGCTTCGCTCATCCGCCCTACGCCGCCTCGTCACCGCCCTTCCGCCTCGCGCTCCATGTCGCGGCCCGAAAGATCCTCGCCCTGCATGTTGGCATAGTCCCGCGCCATCTCGCGCATCAGGAATTTCGCCGGCACGTCGTGGTAGGTGCCGCGATCGTTGACATATTGCATGTAGGCGCGGCCCTCGCCGTCGAAGGGATGCAGCAGCGCATCGGTGTGACCGTCGAAATCGAGCGGCGCCACGCCGACCTTGGCGCAGAGCGTATCGTTGAACGTGGGCGTCGCCTTGCGCCAGGCGCCGTCGACATGCACCTCCGTAAAGCCATGCCAGGTGAAGATGTCCGTGCCCATGCTCGCCCGCAGCTTCTCGGTGGTGAGATGGTTCTTGACGTCCGCGAAGCCGACCCGTGCGGGAATGCCATGGACGCGGCAGGCAGCGGCATAGAGCGCGGCCTTTCCAACGCAATAGCCCTGGCCCGCGGCGAGCACGCTTGAGGCGCGAAAGGTCTCGGCGACGCGCATGCTGACGTAAGGATTATAGCGGATGCCGTCGCGCACCGCCTTGTAGAGCACGCTCGCCTTGTCGCGCGCGCTCGCATCCGCGCGCACGGCGCCTTCGGCAAATCGCTGCAAGGCAGGATGATCGCTGTCGATGTACTCGCCGGGATCGGTGTAGAGGCGGCGGATCGTATCGGGGAGGATGTCAGTCATGGCGCCAGCTTAGCAGGCGATTTGCACGGAACTCAAATCACGCGATACACGGACTTTGCGCGAGGACGTTGCGTGTTCTCGACTTGCGTCGAGGCGCTGACCTTCCGTCTCACTACCGGTTGCGCATCCAGTCGGCGAGGCCGGACAGCGCCTTGTCGAGGTCCTGCCGCGCGGCGGCGTCGGTCACCGTCTCCTCCATCGCGCCGCGCATGCAGAGCATCCACGCATCGCGCTCGGCATCGCCGATGGCAAAGCCGATGTGCCGCTGACGCAGCCGCGGATGGCCCTTCTCGGGGGTGTAGAGCCGCGGCCCGCCGGTCCATTCTGTGAGGTAACGCTTCAAGACGTCCCTGATCAGGCCGAGGTCGTTCGCGTGCATGGCACGGATGATTTGTGCTTCCGGTAGCGTGTCCATGCGCTCGTAGAAGCGGTCGACGAGAAGGTCGATGGTGGCGCTGCCGCCGATCCGCTCGAACATGGAGGTGGTGACGTCGGTGGAGGTCATTTCTACAGCGCCACACTCCGCAGGCCGAAGCTGCGGGCTTCGTTTTGCAGCACCGGCCGCACCGCATCGATCAGCCGCGCTGCGGCCGCATCGACGGAAAGCCCCGCCGTATCCACCACCGCCGTCGCTCGCGAATACAGCGGCTCGCGGCTGAGCAAGATGTTGCGCAGCTCGGCCATGGCGGAGCGATCATCCGCCATCGGACGCAGATCGCCCTGGCGGCGGACGCGGGCCATGTGCTCTTCGGGCTCGGCCTTGAGCCAGATCGTGTAGAACGAGGTCAGGATCTGGTCGAAGGTCAGGGGCTCCGAGACGATGCCGCCACCGGTCGCCAGCACCATCAGCTCGTTGCGCGCCAGCAGCTGCTGCAGCGCCGCCTGCTCCATGCGGCGAAAGCCTTCCTGGCCGTACAGCGCGATGATCTCGGCGACCGAGAGGCCGTTCTGCTGCTCGACCTCCTTGTTGAGCTCCACAAAACTCCAGCCGACCTTCTTCGCCAGCATCCGTCCGAGCGTCGACTTGCCGGCGCCGCGCAGGCCGATCAGCGCGATGCCGCAGAACGGCGCGCGGCGCGGCGCGGTTGCGCTGCCGCCTGCGAGCAAATCTTTCGCCTGCGCGATCTGCGCCGGCGTCGCCTTGCGCAGGAGATCGCGAAACATCTGCCAGTCCGGCGTCGGATCGACTGACGGCAGCAGGTCTTCGAGATGCGCGCCCATCGCGTCGGAGACGCGGCGCAGCAGCACGATCGAGACATTGCCCTTGCCGCTTTCGAGCTGCGCGATGTAGCGCTCCGAGATTCCTGATACCTTGGCGAGCACCTTGCGCGACATGCCGCGCAACGCGCGCATGGTGCGCACGCGCTGGCCGAGTTGTTCGAGGAAGCGGGATTCGGCGTCGGGACTGTCGGTCATGAGCCTTCTTTAAAAGGTGTCTTTTGAAGGTTGTCCTGCGGCGCAATTTAATGAAACATAATGCCTGCTAGCATTGACAGCAAGCCGCCGCGGTGTCTTTCTATGAATTATAATTCTAAATTCGGGGGAGAAGTCCGTGAGCGAGGGATCCTACAACGCGGTGACCTGGCTGCTCGACCGTAACGTCGCCGAAGGCCGGGGCGACAAGCTGGCCTTCGACGACACCGTCTCGCGGCTCACCTATGGCGAGCTCCAGCAGCAGACCTGCCGCGCCGCCAACATGCTGCGCCGGCTCGGCGTCCGCCGCGAGGAGCGCGTGGCGATGATCATGCTGGATACGGTCGACTTTCCGGTCGTGTTCCTGGGTGCGATCCGCGCCGGCATCGTGCCGGTGCCGCTGAACACGCTGCTGACGGCGGACCAATACGCCTACATCCTCGCCGACTGCCGCGCCCGCGTGCTGTTCGTCTCCGAGGCGCTCTACCCCGTCATCAAGGACGTGGTCGGCCGCATGCCCGATCTCGAGCATGTCGTGGTCTCCGGCGCCAAGCAGAACGGCCACAAGCAGCTCGCGGAAGAGATCGCGGGCGAGAGCGATCAGTTCACCACGGCCGCGACCCATCCGGACGAGCCGGCATTCTGGCTCTACTCGTCGGGCTCGACCGGCATGCCCAAGGGCGTGCGCCACATCCATTCCAATCTGCAGGCCACTGCCGACACCTACGCAAAACAGGTGCTCGGCATCCGCGAGAGCGACGTGTGCCTCTCCGCGGCGAAGTTGTTCTTCGCCTATGGGCTCGGCAATGCGCTGACCTTCCCGATGTCGGTCGGCGCCAGCGTGATCCTCAACAGCGAGCGGCCGACGCCGGCGCGCATGTTTGATCTGATGAACCGCTACAACCCCTCGATCTTCTACGGCGTGCCGACCTTGTTCGCGGCGATGCTCAACGACGAGACCATGAAGAGCGAGCGTGGCGGCAAGGCGCTGCGCATCTGCACCTCCGCCGGCGAGGCGCTGCCGGAATCGGTCGGCCACAGCTGGAAGAAGCGCTTCGGCGTCGACATTCTCGACGGTGTCGGCTCGACCGAGCTCTTGCACATCTTTCTCTCGAACGCGCCCGGCGACATCAAATACGGCTCCTCGGGCAAGCCGGTGCCGGGCTATGCGGTGCGGCTGGTCAATGAAGCCGGGCAGAACGTCGCCGACGGCGAGGTCGGCGAGCTCCTGGTCGACGCGCCCTCCGCTGGCGAGGGCTACTGGAATCAGCGCCACAAGAGCCGGCGTACGTTCGAGGGACCCTGGACCCGCACCGGCGACAAATATGTCCGCGACGCCGACGGCCGCTACACCTTCTGTGGCCGTGCCGACGACATGTTCAAGGTCTCCGGCATCTGGGTCTCGCCGTTCGAGGTCGAGAGCGCGCTGATCACCCATCCCGCCGTGCTGGAAGCGGCTGTGGTGCCGGAAGCCGATCCGGAAGGCCTGTTGAAGCCGAAAGCCTTCGTCGTGCTCCGCCCCGGAGCGCCGACGGCGGAGCTGCAGGAGATGCTCAAGGAGCACGTCAAGCAGAAGATCGGCCCCTGGAAATATCCGCGCTGGATCGACGTGGTGGAGTCCTTGCCGAAGACGGCGACGGGCAAGATCCAGCGGTTCAAGCTGCGCGAAGGGGCAAATTGAAATCGCAGATGCCATGTCGGGCGGCCACCGCAAACTCCGCTGGACGACTGAGTGCGCGGAAAGCGCCTTCTGCTCATTGCGAAGAAGAGTGACGCCATGACCAATCTTTCCCCCACCGGCTTCCTCAGCATCGACGGCGCCAGCCTCGAATGCAAATGGCTCGCGCCGCAAGCCGCGGATGCACCCACCATTGTCATGCTGCATGAAGGCCTCGGCTCGGTCGGGCTCTGGGGCGATTTCCCGGAAAGACTTCAGCAAGCCACCGGCGCCGGCATCTTCGCCTATTCGCGCGCGGGCTACGGCCAGTCGAGTCCAGTCACGCTGCCGCGGCCGCTCGATTACATGCAGCGCGAGGCGCTCGACGTGTTGCCGAAAGTGCTCGACGCAATCGGCTTCAAGCGCGGCCTTCTGCTCGGCCATTCCGACGGCGCCTCGATCGCGGCGATCTATGCCGGTTCACACCAGGATCACCGCCTTCAGGGCGTTGCGCTGATCGCACCGCATTTCATCGTCGAGGACGTCTCGGTGACATCCATCGCGGCGATCAAGACGACGTTCGAGACCGCCGACCTCAGGGCGAAACTGGCGCGCTGGCACCAGGACGTCGACAACGCCTTCTACGGCTGGAACGGCGCCTGGCTCGATCCAAAATTCCGCGACTGGGACATCTCCGAATACCTCGCCTATATCCGCGTCCCCGTCCTGATCCTGCAGGGCGCGAACGACCAATATGGGACATTGCGCCAGCTCGAAATCGCCCGGGAAGAGTGCTATTGTCCGGTCGATATTAAAGTCATTTCAGAGGCGGGCCATTCCCCGCATCGTGAAGCGCCGGGGGCGACGCTTGACGCGATTGAGCAATTTGCAAGAGCGGCCCTGCGCGACGATCAGGGACTTCAGGTGCACGCCGCATGACCATGCGGAGGCACATCCATGAATGTGCCTTCACATGTGAGCGGTCCGTTGCCATGGCCGCAATGGGCCCATGTGCCGGGCGAGACCGGCGCGTCCGATGCCGATTCCGAGACGCTGGACATGGCCAAGGCGCTGGTGCCGTCGGCCTTCCGCGGCCACGTGCCGGCGCGGCATCCGGCGCTGCGCTACGGCCTCGCGCTCAACGACCGCGGCTATTTCTGGGAGGCGCAGGAGGTGCTCGAGGCGGTGTGGGCCGCGGCGCCCCAAGGCGGCCGCGAGCGCGTTCTGCTGCGCGCCTGCATCCACATCGCGAACGCGAATTTGCGGCTGCGCATGCAGAAGTCGCGTTCGGCGGCGCGCTTGTTCGGCGATGCGCTGGCGGAGCTGCGCAGCTTGAACTCGCGCAAGGCGGCCACGGGCGGCGACGGCTTCGTCGAGAGTTTTCCGGTCGTGGCCCTGATCGCGCAGCTGGCAGCCAAGCTCGACCGTCCGAACCTCTCCAAGGCGGATTGGATCGCACTCGGAGCGACCGTGCGGTCTTAAACCCTCCATGAAACAAAATGCATGTGAGCCCCGTTAAGGGCTAGACGCGACCGAAAAGATGCACTATTGTGCATCTAACGCTACAGCGAAAATGCATAATCAAGCTCAGGGATGACCCATGGCCGGGGAAGATCGGCGCCTCGCAGGCGGCGCGACATTCATCGATTTCCAGACCGAACCGTCCCGCTACAAGCACTGGAAGCTGGCGGTCGATGGCGACGTCGCGACGCTGACCATGGACGTCGACGAGAATGGCGGCCTGTTCGAAGGCTATCTGCTCAAGCTCAACTCTTATGACCTCGGCGTCGACATCGAACTGGCGGACGTGGTCCAGCGCCTGCGCTTCGAGCATCCCGAGGTGAAGGTCGTGGTGATGCGCTCGGCCAAGAACCGCGTGTTCTGCGCTGGCGCCAACATCCGCATGCTCGCGGGCTCCACGCATGCCCACAAGGTGAACTTCTGCAAGTTCACCAACGAGACCCGCAACGGCATGGAAGATTCGTCCGAGAATTCCGGCCAGCGCTTCATCACCGTGGTGAACGGCTCCGCCGCCGGTGGCGGCTATGAGCTGGCGCTCGCGACCGACCACATCATTCTCGCCGACGACGGCGCCTCTGCCGTCGCGCTGCCCGAGGTGCCGCTGCTCGCGGTGCTGCCGGGCACCGGCGGTCTCACCCGCGTCGTCGACAAGCGCAAGGTGCGCCGCGACCACGCCGACTTCTTCTGCACCATCGAGGAAGGCGTGAAGGGCAAGCGCGCCGTGCAATGGCGGCTCGTCGACGAGATCGCGCCGAACTCCAAGCTCGAGGCCAGGATCGCCGAGCGCGCCAGGGAGTTCGCAGGCCAATCGAAGCGCAAGGGCAGCGGCAAGGGTATCGCGTTGACGCCGCTCAAGCGCGTCATCGACGAAAACAGCATCCGTTACGGCTTCGTCACCGTCGACATCGACCGCGCCGCCCGCATCGCTACCATCTCGATCAAGGCCCCCGAAGCTGCGCCGCCCGCCGACATCGACGGCATGATGGCGCAGGACGCCTCGTTCTGGCCGCTGCAAGTGGCGCGCGAGCTCGACGATGCCATCCTGCATCTGCGCATCAACGAGCTAGAGATCGCCATGCTGGTGTTCAAGAGCCATGGCGATCGCGCTCATGTGCTCGCAGCCGATGCCTTCCTCGAAGCCAACAAGGCGCACTGGCTGGTCAACGAGATCAGGCACTACTGGAAGCGCGTGCTCAAGCGCATCGACGTCACCTCGCGCACGCTGGTGACGCTGGTCGAGCCGGGCTCCTGCTTTGCCGGCACGCTCGCCGAGCTCGTCTTCGCCGCCGACCGCTCCTACATGCTGATCGGCACGCGCCAGGGCGACAACCGTCCGCCGCCGTCGATCGAGCTCTCCGCGATGAATTTCGGCCCCTATCCGATGAGCCATGGCCTGACGCGGCTGCAATCGCGCTTCCAGGCCGATCCCTCCGACGTCGAGCGCGCGGAAGCCACGCTCGGCACCAGCCTCGACGCCGAACAGGCCGAGGAGCTCGGCCTCGTCACCTTCGCGCTCGACGACATCGACTGGGACGACGAGGTCCGCGTGTTCCTGGAGGAGCGCGCCAGCTTCTCGCCCGACAGCCTCACCGGCATGGAAGCGAGCCTGCGCTTCGTCGGTCCCGAGACTATGGAATCAAAGATCTTCGCGCGCCTCACGGCGTGGCAGAACTGGATCTTCCAGCGCCCCAACGCGGTCGGCGAGGAAGGCGCGCTGCGTCGCTACGGCAGCGGCCAGAAGCCGAAATTCGATATGACGCGAGTGTAACCACCTTCGTGTCCCGGGCGCGCTGCGGCACAAAGTGACGCTGCGCACAACCGGGACCCAGACGGACCAGACAATAGGTCCCGGCTCAGCAGTGCGGCACTTCGCGCCGCACTGCGTCCGGGGCACGAGACCGATCAAGGAGCACGGCCATGAACATGAACATCATGAACGTCGACTACTCGACCAAGATTCCCAACAACGTCAATCTCGCCGAAGACCGCCAGGTGCTCAAAGCGCTGGAAGGCTGGCATCCCGGCTACATGGACTGGTGGAGCGACATGGGGCCGGAAGGCTTCCAGGAATCGCTGGTTTATTTGCGCACCGCGTATTCGGTCGATCCGCGCGGCTGGGCCAAGTTCGACTATGTCCGCATGCCCGAATATCGCTGGGGCATTCTGCTTGCGCCGCAGGAAGAGAACCGCGTCGTTCCCTTCGGCGAGCATTATGGCGAGCCGGCCTGGCAGGAAGTCCCGGGCGAGCATCGCGCCATGCTGCGCCGCCTGATCGTGATCCAGGGCGACACCGAGCCGGCTTCGGTCGAGCAGCAGCGCCATCTCGGCAAGACCGCGCCCTCGCTCTACGACATGCGCAATCTGTTCCAGGTGAACGTCGAGGAAGGCCGCCATCTCTGGGCGATGGTCTATCTGCTGCAGAAATATTTCGGCCGCGACGGCCGCGAAGAAGCCGATGATCTCCTGCGTCGCCGCTCCGGCGACGCCGACGCGCCGCGCATGCTGGGCGCCTTCAACGAGGCGACGCCGGACTGGCTGTCCTTCTTCATGTTCACCTACTTCACCGACCGCGACGGCAAGATGCAGCTGCACTCGCTGGCGCAGTCCGGCTTCGATCCGCTGTCGCGCACCTGCCGCTTCATGCTGACCGAGGAAGCGCACCACATGTTCGTCGGCGAGACCGGTATCACCCGCGTCGTGCAGCGCACTTGCGACGCGATGCGCGAGGCCGGCATCACCGATCCCACCGACATCGCGAAAGTGCGCGCGCTCGGGGTGATTGACCTGCCGACCATCCAGAAGAAGCTGAACCTGCACTACACGCTGTCACTCGATCTCTTCGGCTCGGAAGTCTCGACCAACGCGGCCAACGCCTTCAACGCCGGCATCAAGGGCCGCTATCACGAGACCCAGATCGAGGACGATCATCAGCTCAAGAACTCAACCTATCCGGTGCTCAAGCTGATCAACGGCGAGATCAAGCTGGTCGACGAGCCCGCGCTGACCGCGCTCAACATGCGCCTGCGCGACGATTACAGCCAGGACTGCGTCAAGGGCATGCTGCGCTGGAACAAGGTGATCTCGACCTCGGGGTATCAGTTCCAGCTCAAGCTGCCCAACGTCGCCTTCCACCGCCACATCGGCGAGTTCAAGGACGTGCATGCGACGCCCGACGGCATTTTGATCGACGACGCCACCTGGGCCAAGCGCAAGGACGAGTGGCTGCCATCGACCGCCGACGGCGACTTCATCACTTCGCTGATGCAGCCCGTCACCGAGCAAGGCAAGTACGCCTCCTGGATCTCGCCGCCGAAAGTCGGCATCGACAACAAGCCGGGCGATTTCGAGTACGTGAAGATCGAGTCGTGAGGAGCGGCGAATGGTGAATGGCGAGTAGCGAATAGAGAACGATAGTCTATTCGCCATTCGCTACTCGCCATTCGCAGTCAAGCCTACCCAGCGATCTCCAGCCCCGCATTCGCATACACCACGCCGCCGTCGACCGCGATGGTGTTGCCGACCACGTAATCGCCGGCGCGCGAGGCGAGATAGATCGCCACCCCCGCCATGTCCTCGTCGCTTCCGATGCGCCGCGCCGGGATGCGCTTGGCGACTTCGTCGGAATGGTCGCGCGCGGCGCGGTTCATGTCGGACTTGAAGGCGCCCGGCGCGATCGCGGTGACGTTGATATTGTCCTTGATCAGCTTGGTCGCCATGCGCCGCGTTAAATGGATCACCGCGGCCTTGCTGGCGGCGTAGGAATAGGTCTCGCTCGGATTGACGAAGATGCCGTCGACCGAGGCAATATTGATCACCTTCGCCGGACGTTCCGCGCTTGCGGCCGCGCGCAGCGGCTTCGCCAGCGCCTTGGTCAGGAAGAACAGCGACTTGACGTTGAGGTCCATCACCTTGTCCCAGCCGCTTTCGGGGAATTCGTCGAATTCCGCGCCCCAGGCCGCGCCCGCATTGTTGACGAGGATGTCGAGCTTCGGCTCCAGCTTGATGATCTCGGAGGCGAGCCGGTCGCAGCCTTCGATGGTGGAGATGTCGATCGGCAGCGCGATGCATTCGCCGTCATATTGCGCGGTGAGCTCCTTGGCGGTCGCCTCGCACGGTCCGGCCTTGCGCGCGGTGATGTAGACCTTTGCGGCGCCGGCGCTGAGAAATCCCGCCGCGATCATCTTGCCGATGCCGCGCGAGCCGCCGGTCACCAGCGCGACGCGGCCTTTGAGCGAGAACAGGTCGTTGAACATGAGGCCTCCCTTGGTTTGGCGCTGTTTTGGGCGGGGAGGAGAGGGGAGTCAAGGAAGGGGCTGATGATATGCGAGTGTGGCGGAAAGGCGCTTCGACTCTCTCGATGTCGTCCCGCGTACGCGGGGACCCATAACCCCAGGGGCAGTTGGGCGAAGATTCGTCGATCGGGACTGCGACCAACCGAGATCGATAAATTCCGCGGTATGGGTCCCTGCTTTCGCAGGGACGACGGCGGGGGATTGGAGCGCGCCTACGCCGCCGCGATCCGGCGGAAGCCGTTCCACATCGCGGTCGCGGCGCCCGAGGTCAGCACCGGCAGGATGCGAGCGTCCTGGTAGTTGCCGTTGAGCGAGACGCGCGGCAGCGCCGTCATCTGGCCGGCATTTTCGGCGAACAGCATGCCGGGCCGCGTCGTCACCGCGGTCTTGAAGCCGGCCGTCGCGGCCAGGCCGAATTCGCGCGTGCCTGCGGCTTCGCGGTCGCCATAGGGATAAGCGAGATGCAGCACGGGGCGCTCGAGCGCCTCTTCGATCCGCGCGCGGCTGGTGGCCAGCTCCTGTGCGGCGATGTCTTCCGCCTGCTTGGCGAGATTGCAATGGCTGACGCTATGCGCGCCGATCGTGACCAGCGGATCGGCTGCAAATGTCTTCAGCTCGGTCCAGGACAGGCAGAGGCTGCGGCACAGCGCGGCCATGTCGACGCCGTATGCCGTGCAGAGCGCCTCGATCTCTCGCTTGAGGTCATGCTCGCCCGGCAGCGCGCGCAGCCAGTCGTGCAGGCGGTCGTACGCGGCCTGCTTGGCCGCGGGCGTCGTCGCATCGAGCCGCAGCGCGGAATGGCCGATCTTGACGTCGATCTGCTCGGCCTTGGCGATCACGGCCTCCAGCGCCTCCCACCACAGCCGTCCGGTCCCTTCGGCAAAATCGCTCGCGACATAGACCGTCAGCGGTGCGTTGAATTCGCGCAGCACGGGCAGCGCATGGTCCAGATTGTCGCGATAGCCGTCGTCGAAGGTGAAGGCGGCGAAGCGGCGGTCGAACCGGCCCTGCACCAGCCGCTCATGCAGCTCGTCCATGGTGACGATGTCGATGTCGCGGGAGCGCAAATGGCACAGCGTCGCGCGCAGGAATTCGGGGGTGACCTCGAGATGCCGGTTCGGCTGGAACGCGGCCTCGCTGGCCGGCCGCACGTGGTGCAGCATGAAAATAGCGCCGACGCCCGACAAAAGCGGGCGCAAGAGGTGGTGCGCCCCGCTGAAGTAAAGTGCTCCCAGCCCGGCGCGGATGACGTTGTTACGCAGTTGTTTCATGACCGGCTGGCGGACTCTGGCATTCCGCTTTCAACTTACGGAAGAACCCTTGAAGAAAAAGTTATTCCGATTGTCCGACCCGTGCCCCCGGCAGGTCGCCATTTCCGGTTTGACAGCCTGCCAAGGGTTTGTTTTGTCTCCGTTTCCAGAGTTCGGGTCGTCGAATGCAGAAGCTTTTCAGGTGGGCCAGCAAATGGTGGCCGGGGTTGATTCCCCTGGCCGTCATGTGGGGATTTGCGGCCTGGAATAATACCTTACCGGTCGAAGCCGACCTCTCGGCCCGCAGCTCGGCCGCGCTGAAAGGGACCGTTCTGGACAAGACCCGGATCGCGGTCGACGGTCGCGACGTCAGCCTGGTCGCCGACGCCTTCTCCGAGGAGGGGCGCCGCGATGCCGTGACGGCGGTCGAAACCGTCCCCGGCGTGCGCCTGGTCGACGACCGGACCCGCCTTGTTCCCGAGGCCCAGCCGTTCGTCTGGAACGCCGAGCGCGACGTGGTGCGGGTGACGCTGTCGGGCTCCGCGCCCCTGCCGGCGATCAAGGGCCGGCTGACCGAGGCGGCCCGCAAGGAGGTCGGCGGCGCCGAGGTGGCCGACCAGATGGGCCTGGCGCGCGGCGCGCCGCCGCGCTTCGAAGCGGCCGCGATGCTGCTATTGGACCAGATCGGCAAGCTCAAGGACGGCAAGATCACGATCACCGACACCAAGGTCAATCTGTCGGGCATGGCGCGCGAGCTCGGCGGCCGTGAAGCGATCGCAGCCGCGCTGAAGAACCTGCCCGAGGGCTTCTCTGTCGCCGCCAACGACGTCAAGGCGCCGCCCTATATCTTCCAGGCCTACAAGGACCCGGTCGCCGCAACCGTGACGTTGACCGGCTACGTCCCCGACAACACCATCCACGCGGCGATCGCGACCAGCGCCGCGCGAAAATTCTTCACCGAAAAGGTCGTCGACAATCTCAAGGCCAGCCTCGGCGCGCCCGGCTCGTTCAACACCGCCGTGGTCGCAGCGCTCGGCGCGCTGTCACGACTGTCGACCGGCACGCTCGTCGTGTCCGATCGCGAGGTGAAGCTGTCGGGCGATGCGCTCTACGAGGGGGCCGCCAACGACATCCGCGCAGGCCTCGGCAAGGACTTCCCGAAGAACTGGCAATACAAGCCGGAGATCACCGTGAAGCCCGCGGCAGGGCCGGTCGACGGCACCGTGTGCCAGCAATTGTTCACGGACCTGCTGGCCAAGGGCAAGATCCGCTTCGCGCCCAAGCGTGCCGACATCGATCCGGATTCCGCCGCCATCCTCGATCATCTGATCGAGACGGCGCTGCGCTGCCCCACGACGAATGTCGAGGTCGCCGGACACACCGATGCGGATGGCGAGGACGGCTTCAACCGGGCTCTCTCGGAAAAGCGCGCGCAGGCGGTGATCGACTATCTGGTCAAGGCCGGCCTGCCCGCCAGCCGCTTCACCGCGGTCGGCCATGGCAGCACGCAACCCGTTGCCGGCAACGACACCGACGACGACAAGGCGCAGAACCGCCGCATCGAATTTCTGGTGAGGTGACGATGCCCTATCTCGTCTCGTTCCATCTGGGTTGGCTGATCGGCTCGGTGCTGCTCGGCTTCTGCATGGGCTGGATCTCGGTGGTCCAGCGCGGCAACGGCACATCGAAGGTGACCGCGCGCTGGCTCGCCGCGCTCGCCGCGGCCCTGGTCGCGGCCTCGCTCGCTCATGTCGTCCCCGGCCGCTTCGGCTATTGGCTCGACCTCGGCCTGATCATGTTCGCCTGCTACCTCGTCGGCTGCACCATCGGCGCCTGGCTGCGCGACCGCGTGGTGGCGCGCAGCATGCGGGCCGGCTAACCGCCGCCCCAGGTTCGCCCTCCGATCGGCACGCCACGAAGCACGCGAAAGACCGCGCTTGACAAGAATACGTACGTACGTATTATTTCGTCATGCCCAAGCCTTCGCTCAAAGACGCCATCCTCGACGCCGGCCTCAAGGTCATGTTCCGGACCGGCTATCACGGCACCAGCGTGCGTGATGTCACCGCAGCGGCGGGTGCCCCGCAGGGCTCCTTCACCAATCATTTTCGCTCCAAGGAGGCGTTCGCCTCGGAGGTGCTGGATCGCTATTTCGAGATCACGAAGGGATTGGTGGCGGAGGCTCTGGATGACGCCTCGCTGACGCCGCGGGCGCGGCTCAAGCGCTATCTCGACATCATCACCGGACGGCTCGAGGCCGACGGTTATGGCCGCGGCTGCCTGATCGGCGATCTCAGCCTCGAGGCGGCCGGCAGCAGCGAGATGCTGCGCACCCGTCTTTCCGAGATATTTGCCGAGTGGCGCCTGCCCTTCGCGGCCTGCATCAGCGAGGCGCAGCGCAGCGGCGAGATCGATTCCGAATTCGAGCCTGAGGAGCTTGCCGACTTCCTGCTCGCCTCCTGGCAGGGCGCGATCCTGCGCATGAAAGTCGACCGCACGCCCCAGGCGCTCGAGCGTTTCAAGACCATCGCCTTCAAAACTGTCTTCAAGGAGTCGACATGAGCCAGCAAGCCGAGATCCAGATCCGCTCCGTCGCCGTGCTGGGGAGCACGATGGCATATCGTGAGACGGGCCCGAAGGACGCGCCGGTCGCGCTCTTCCTTCACGGCAATCCGACATCGTCGCATATCTGGCGAAACATCCTGCCGTTGGTGTCCCCCGTGGCGCGTTGCATCGCGCCCGACCTGATCGGCTTCGGCCAGTCCGGCAAGCCCGATATCGCCTACCGCTTTTTCGACCACGTTCGTTATCTCGACGCGCTGATCGAGGAGCTCGGCATCGCCTCGGCCTATCTCGTTGCGCAGGATTGGGGCACGGCGCTCGCATTTCATCTCGCCGCGCGCCGGCCGGCCTTCGTGCGCGGCCTCGCCTTCATGGAGTTCATCCGGCCGATGCCGACCTGGCAGGATTTCCACCAGGTCGATGCCGCGCGCGAGACGTTCCGCAAATTCAGGACGCCGGGCGAGGGCGAGGCCATGATCCTGGAGGCCAACGCCTTCGTCGAACGCGTGCTGCCCGGCGGCATCATGCGCACATTGAGCGAAGAGGAGATGGCGCCGTACCGCACGCCGTTTCCGACGCCGGAGAGCCGCCGTCCCGTTCTTGCGTTCCCTCGGGAATTGCCGATCGCCGGCGAGCCCGCCGATGTTGCTCAGGCGCTGCAATCGGCGCATGCGTCGCTGAAAGCGTCCACATATCCGAAGCTGCTGTTCGCAGGCGAGCCGGGAGCCGTCGTCGCTTCAAGATTTGCCGAGACGTTCGCAGCCTCGCTGCAGCACTGCGCGCTCGTCCGCCTCGGGCCCGGCCGGCACTACCTCCAGGAGGATTACCCCGACGCGATTGGCCGCTCAATTGCCGGCTGGATCGCCGGCATCGAGGCAGTACGTCCCCAGCTTGCGGCCTGACGGAGGACGCGATGTCGATTGTCTGGGCTGACGACCTCGCCGGGATCGACTGGGACGAGCTCTCCGAGCTCTATCGCATTGCCCCGCTCGGCAACAAGAAGCCGGGCGATCTTGCGCTGGTGTTCGGCAACAGCATGTTTCGCGCCTTCGCCAGGGAGGGTGGCCGCCTCGTGGCCGCAGGGCGCGTGCTGGCCGACGGCCGCGACTGCGCCTATCTCTGTGATATCGCCGTGCACCGGGACTGTCAGGGGCGGGGTCTCGGCCGCGACATCATCGAGCGTCTGCTTGCGCATTGCCGCGGCCATCGCAAGATCATCCTCTATGCCGTGCCGGGCAAGGAGGGGTTTTACGAACGCCTGGGCTTCAGGCGGATGACCACGGCCATGGCGATCTTCGAGGATCAGGCCGCAGCCTATGGCCGCGGCTATTTGACCGCGCCTTGAGGCTGGGCACGGGAGGCCGCGACCTTCCGGCGCATCGGACAACCCGTGAACGAAGCCGGGATTGCCCCCTCTTTCAACAGGGGGGCGCCGTCCATAGATTGATTTCGGCTTAAGGCGGTGACGGAACAATGTGCGGCCGAAATCATCAAAACTTCACGGCGCCTGCGCAGGATTGCCAGGGAGATTCGCGTCAAGCCTTGCCGCCGAAGGCGCCAAACCGTGCATCAGGAGCACATAACCCTGCCTAAAATATTGAAGGCACGTGTTTTTGTTCGAATTGGCGAATTCCACTCCGCCCGAAAACGCGCTAGTGGAGGGGCGGGGGGCATGCGCGATGCCGGAGCCGGCGGCGAGGGGTCGTCGTGTGCCTGTGCGCCGTCCTGTCCGCCGGCCGTTCTGGCCGCTGAAGCGTTGTTCGAGGTCTAGATGCTGGAAGCCATACGCAGGGCGATATCGTTTCTGCGCGAGAAGCAAATCCTGCATAAGCTTGGCGTTGTGATCAGCGTCGCGGTCATCGGCATCGCTTGCTATGTGCTCTACCACATGCTGCGCGGCATCGATTTCAACGAGGTCCTCGAAGCGATCAAGAGCACCGAGCCGAGCCAGATTGCGATGGCGGCGCTGTTCGTCGCCGCGGGCTATTTCACGCTGACCTTCTACGATCTGTTCGCCGTGCGCGCGATCGGCCACGCCCATGTGCCCTATCGCATCAACGCGCTTGCGGCCTTCACCAGCTATTCCATCGGCCACAATGTCGGCGCGTCCGTCTTCACCGGCGGCGCGGTGCGATATCGCATCTATTCGGCCTACGGGCTGAACGCAATCGACGTCGCCAAGATCTGCTTCCTCGCCGGCCTGACCTTCTGGCTCGGCAATGCCGCCGTGCTCGGCCTCGGCATCTCCTATCATCCCGAGGCCGCCGCCTCGATCGATCAGCTGCCGCCATGGCTGAACCGGACGCTGGCGCTGGCGATCATCGCGGGGCTGGTCGGCTACGTGGTCTGGGTCTGGACCCAGCCGCGCGTGGTCGGCCGAGGGCCCTGGACCGTGGTGCTGCCGGGCGGCCCGCTGACGCTGCTGCAGATCGCGATCGGCATCATCGATCTCGGCTTCTGCGCGCTCGCAATGTACGTGCTGGTCCCGGACGAGCCCAATCTCGGCTTTGTGGTCGTCGCGGTGATCTTCGTCTCGGCCACCCTGCTCGGCTTCGCCAGCCATTCCCCCGGCGGGCTCGGCGTGTTCGACGCCGCCATGCTGGTCGGCCTCTGGCAGATGGACCGCGAGGAGCTGCTCGGCGGCATGCTGCTGTTCCGCGTCCTCTATTATCTCTCGCCCTTCGTCATCTCTGTAATCTTGCTGACGTTTCGCGAAGTTATCATCGGCGCACGATCGAAGCGCCTGCAGCAGGCGGCGCTCAAGCTCGACCCCGGTCCGGCGCGTGAAGCCGCTTACGTGAGAGAGCGTAGCGACGGCGCCAAATCTTAGGACCAGAGTCCACGACAGGCCCTTTAGGAGAAGTCCGCCCCGATGGCGATCGACGCCCCATCTTCTCCCTCCAACCAGCCCTGGTCCGACCGGCTGCGGCACTCGACGATCATCCTGATCGCCGCGGCGCTTGCGCTGTCCGTCATCGTCTCGCTCGGCGAATTGTCGGCGCTGCACGCCGCGATCGTGTTCCTGTGCATCGCCGCCGCTGCGCTGATCCCGTGGCGCCTGCATGATCCCGCCGCGTCCCGCGACGACGTCAGGCGCATCAACCCGGTCGAGAGCGCGGCGGTGGCCGCGGTCGTCGCCGGCATGCCGGATCCGGCGGTGCTGCTCGACCGTGCCGGCCGCGTCATCCACCTCAATGCCGCCGCCGCCCAGCTCGCGCCGGCGCTGCGCCGGAACGAGCTCGCCCAGTTCGCGCTGCGCTCGCCGGAGATCATCACGGCGCTGCGCGAGGCGATCGCGACCTCCGAGCCGCGGCGCGCGACCTATCTCGACCACGTCCCGGTCGATCGCTGGTTGGAGCTGACGATCACGCCGGTGCCGGTGCCGACCAGCTTCGGCGGCACCGACAAATGCATGCTGATGACCTTCCACGACCAGACGCCGCTGCGCCGGGTCGAGGAGATGCGCGCCGACTTCGTCGCCAATGCCAGCCACGAGCTGCGCACGCCGCTGGCCGCGCTGTCGGGCTTCATCGACACGCTGCAGGGCCAGGCCAAGGACGATCCAAAGGCGCGCGAGCGCTTCCTCGGCATCATGCACAACCAGGCCACCCGCATGGCGCGCCTGATCGACGATCTGTTGTCGCTGTCGCGGGTCGAGCTGTCGGCCCATGTCCGCCCCGACACCCTGGTCGATCTCTTGCCGATCATCCGCCAGGTGGCCGACGGGCTCGAGCCGCTGGCGCGCGAGCGCCAGGTCGAGGTCGAGATTCATCTCCCGGATGGGCCGGTGATGATCGCGGGCGACCGCGAGGAGCTGCTCCGCCTGTTCGAGAATTTGATCGAGAACGCGCTCAAATACGGCGCCTCCGGCGGACGCGTCATCGTGTCGCTGACCTCCGCCGCGGCCACTGACGGAACTCAGGAAATCCGGATCACGGTGCGCGATTTCGGCCCCGGCATCGCGCCCGAGCACCTGCCGCGGCTGACCGAGCGGTTCTACCGCGTGGACGTGGGCGACAGCCGCTTGCAGGGTGGAACCGGGCTCGGATTATCGCTGGTGAAACATATCCTTAACCGCCATCGCGGCCGGCTTTTGATCGAAAGCGTGCCCAAGCAGGGCGCCACTTTCACCGCCTGTTTTCCCCAGATCAAGACTCCCGCATCGACCTGAAACGCGAGCAATTTCAATAGCTTGCTGGTGTCATCCGACTGTCACGATACCTTCGTAAAAGCACAGCCGACCGCTCCTAAAGGGGGCGGCGCGGGGAGCGCGATCGGGCGCGGATGGCGCTTCGCTCCCCCCAATGGAGACCAGCATGAATTTCCTCAGAACGATCGTCGCTGCCGGCTTGGTCGCCGCATCGACGACGGTGGCGCTTGCCGCCGACATCACGGGTGCCGGTGCGACGTTCCCGTTCCCGATCTATTCGAAGTGGGCTGACGCCTACAAGAAAGAGACCGGCAATGGCCTGAACTACCAGTCGATCGGTTCCGGCGGCGGCATCAAGCAGATCCAGGCCAAGACCGTGACCTTCGGCGCCAGCGATGCCCCGCTCAAGGCCGAGCAGCTCGAGAAGGACGGCCTCGTGCAGTGGCCGATGGTGATGGGCGCCATCGTTCCCGTGGTCAACCTCGAGGGTGTGAAGCCGGGCGAGCTGGTGTTCGACGGCGAGACGCTGGCCAACATCTATCTCGGCAAGATCACCAAATGGGACGACGCTGCGATCAAGAAGCTCAATCCGAGCGCGAAGCTGCCCTCGGACGCCATCACCGTGGTCCGCCGCTCGGACGGTTCGGGCACCACCTTCAACTTCACCAACTATCTCTCCAAGGCCAGCGCGGACTGGAAGAGCAAGGTCGGCGAGGGCACCGCGGTCGAGTGGCCGGTCGGCGTCGGCGCCAAGGGCAATGAAGGCGTGTCGGGCAACATCAGCCAGACCAAGAACTCGATCGGCTATGTCGAGTACGCCTATGCCAAGCAGAACAAGCTGACCTACACCGGTCTCGTCAACAAGGCCGGCAAGCCGGTGCAGCCCACCGTCGAAGCCTTCCAGGCGGCCGCCTCCAACGCCGACTGGGCCAAGGCGCCCGGCTATTACGTCATCCTGACCGACCAGCCCGGCGAGAAGTCGTGGCCGATCACCGCGGCGACCTTCATCCTCATGCACAAGTCCGCGACCGACAAGGCGGCCTCGCAGGAAGCCATCAAGTTCTTCCGCTGGGCCTTCAAGAACGGCGGCAAGGCGGCTGAAGAGCTCGACTACATCCCGATGCCGGACAGCGTCGTCCAGCTGATCGAGAAGACCTGGGCTGCCGAGATCAAGAGCTAAGCGCTCTCCTCTCGTGTCCCGACGCGCTGCAACGTGAAACGTTGCTGCGCAGAGCCGGGACCCACAAACGCTAGGCCCCGGATCGGCGGCGCACCGCTACGCGCTGCACCGCATCCGGGGCACAAGACCAACAAAAAAGTGTAGTCTTTGGTACAGGGGATCGGCGTGGCAGAAATGGCCGTTCAGAGCGATGTAATCGACGACGCCGGACCGTATGACCGCGCCAAGGCCTTGAGCGCGTTCAAGCTCGGCGACGTCACCTTCTACTGGATCACGCGGCTGTCCGCGATCTCGGTGCTGCTCATTCTCGGCGGCATCATCATCTCGCTGATCGTCGGCGCGTTCCCGGCGATCAAGGAATACGGCCTCTCCTTCCTGTGGACGCAGCGCTGGGCGCCGTCCGCCGATCCGCCGGTGCTCGGTGCGCTCGGGCCGATGTACGGCACGCTGGTCACCTCCTTCATCGCGATGCTGATCGCCATTCCCGTCGGCCTCGGCATCGCCATCTTCCTCACCGAGCTCTGCCCGCAATGGCTGCGCCGCCCGATCGGCATGGCGATCGAGCTGCTCGCCGGAATCCCGTCGATCATCTACGGCATGTGGGGCTTCTTCGTGCTGGGGCCGTTTCTGGCCAACACCTTCCAGCCCTTCATGATCAGGATCTTCGACGGCGTCCCCGTGCTGGGCGCGATCTTCGCAGGTCCCCCGTCCTATCTCAGCCTGTTCAACGCCGCGCTGATCCTCGCCATCATGGTGCTGCCCTTCATCACCTCGATTTCGGTCGACGTGTTCAAGACGGTGCCGCCGGTCCTCAAGGAAGCCGCCTACGGCGTCGGCTGCACCACCTGGGAAGTCGTCCGCAGCGTGGTGATCCCCTACACCCGCGTCGGCGTCATCGGCGGCGTCATGCTGGCGCTGGGCCGCGCGCTCGGCGAGACCATGGCGGTGACCTTCATCATCGGCAACTCGTTTCGCATCTCGTCGTCGATCTTCGCCCCGGGCACCACGATCTCGGCGGCGATCGCCTCCGAATTCGCCGAGAGCGACGGCCTGCATCAGTCCGGCCTGATCCTGCTCGGCCTCTTGCTGTTCGTGCTGACGTTCTTCGTGCTCGCGGCGGCGCGGCTGATGCTGATGCGGCTGGAAAAGAAGGCGGGGAACTAGCGCCATGAATCCGATCTATTCACGCCGCCGCCGCAAGGATTTCATCATCCGCGGCCTTTGCTTCGCGGCTGCCGCCTTCGGCGTAACCTGGCTCGCGCTGATCCTGATCACGCTGCTCTACAACGGCGTGGCGGGCCTGAACGTTCAGCTCTTCACCGCGGACACGCCTCCGCCCGGCTCGACCGAGGGCGGCCTGCGCAACGCCATCGTCGGCTCGATCATCATGACCGTGCTCGGCGTCGGCATCGGCGCGCCGCTCGGCCTGTTCGCCGGCACCTATCTCGCCGAGTACGGCCGCAACGACAAGCTGACCTCGGTGATCCGCTTCATCAACGACATCCTGCTCTCGGCGCCCTCGATCATCATCGGCCTGTTCATCTACGGCGCGGTGGTGGTGCCGATGCGCGGCTTCTCGGCCATTGCAGGCGCGCTGGCCCTTGCCGTGATCGTCATCCCGGTCGTGGTGCGCACCACCGAGGACATGCTGCTGCTGGTGCCGAACCCGCTGCGTGAAGCCGCCAGCGCGCTCGGCCTGCCGCGCTCGCTGGTGATCAAGCGGATCGCCTATCGCGCGGCGCGCTCCGGCCTCATCACCGGCGTGCTGCTGGCCACGGCGCGCGTCGCCGGCGAGACGGCGCCGTTGCTGTTCACCGCGCTGTCGAACCAGTTCTTCAGTCTCGGCCTTGACAAGACGATGGCGAACCTTCCGGTCACCATCAACAACTTCGTGCAGAGCCCCTACGCCTATTGGAAGCAGCTCGCCTGGAGCGGCGCCCTGCTGATCACCCTGACCGTGCTTGCCCTGAACATTGGCGCCCGCATCATCGGCGCCGAGAGGACTGCAAAATGAGTGAAATCTCTGTTTCCGTCAGCGCGCCGAGCGTTCACCCCGGCTCGCAGCCGCTGCCCGAGGCGCCAGCCAAGGTCACCGCGCGCAACCTGAATTTCTACTACGGTGAGCACCACGCGCTGAAGAACATCAATCTGGCCCTCGGCGCCAATCGCGTCACGGCCTTCATCGGCCCGTCGGGCTGCGGCAAGTCCACGCTGCTGCGCATCTTCAACCGGATGTACGACCTCTATCCGGGACAGCGCGCCACCGGCCAGCTGTTGCTCGACCACACCAACATCCTCGACCCCAAGCTCGACCTCAACCTGCTGCGTGCCCGGGTCGGCATGGTGTTCCAGAAGCCGACGCCGTTCCCGATGACGATCTACGAGAACATCGCCTTCGGCATCCGCCTCTACGAGAAAATCTCGAAGTCCGAGATGGACGACCGGGTCGAGAAGGCGCTGCGCGGCGGCGCGCTGTGGAACGAGGTCAAGGACAAGCTCAACGCCTCCGGCCTGTCGCTGTCCGGCGGCCAGCAGCAGCGCCTCTGCATCGCCCGCACCGTCGCGGTGCGGCCTGAAGTGATCCTGTTCGACGAGCCCTGCTCGGCGCTCGATCCGATCTCGACCGCCAAGGTCGAGGAGCTGATCCAGGAATTGTCCGAGAACTACACGATCGCGATCGTCACCCACAACATGCAGCAGGCGGCGCGCGTCTCCGACAAGACCGCCTTCATGTATCTCGGCGAGCTGATCGAGTTCGACGACACCAGCAAGATCTTCACGTCGCCGAGCGATCGGCGTACGCAGGATTACATTACCGGCCGGTTCGGCTGAGGAGACGCAACATGGGTTCTGAACATACCGCAAAGGCTTTCGACACCGACCTCCAGGAGCTCACCCGCCTGGTCGCCGAGATGGGCGGAATCGCCGAGCGCATGATCGTCGATTCCGTCGGTGCGCTGATCCGCCGCGACGTCGCGCTCGGCCAGCGCGTCGTCACCATCGACGCCGATCTCGACGCACTGCAGAAGCGCATCGAGGAGCGCGCCGTGCTCACCATCGCCCGCCGCCAGCCGATGGCGGTGGATCTGCGCGAGATCGTCGGCGCCATGCGCGTTGCGACCGACCTCGAGCGCATCGGCGATCTCGCCAAGAACATGGGCAAGCGCGTCGCGGCGCTGGAGACCGACTTCCATCCGCTCAAGCTGTTCCGCGGCCTCGAGCACATGACCGACCTCGTGCAGCAGCAGGTCAAGTCGGTGCTGGATGCCTATGCCGCGCACGATCTGCCGGCGGCGATGGCGGTGTGGAAGGGCGACGAGGAAGTCGACGCGATCTGCACCTCGCTGTTCCGCGAGCTCCTCACCTACATGATGGAGGATCCGCGCAACATCTCGTTCTGCATCCATTTGATGTTCTGCGCCAAGAACATCGAGCGGATCGGCGACCACGCCACCAACATCGCCGAGACCGTGTTCTACATGATCGAGGGCCAGGCGATCACCGACAAGCGGCCGAAGGGCGACATGACGACTTTCGCCACGACGGTTCCGAATACCTGAAGACTTGAATAGCTGAAGACCTAAGGAGCGACGACACCATGGGCGCACGCATTATGGTGGTTGAGGACGAGGAAGCTCTCACCGAGCTTCTGCGTTACAACCTCGAAGGCGACGGCTATGACGTCGAGACGGTGATGCGCGGCGACGACGCCGACACCCGCCTCAAGGAGCACATTCCCGACCTGATCGTGCTCGACTGGATGCTGCCGGGCCTCTCGGGCATCGAACTGTGCCGGCGCCTGCGCACCCGGCCCGAGACCAAGCAGCTGCCGATCATCATGCTCACCGCGCGCGGCGAGGAGAGCGAGCGGGTGCGCGGCCTTGCGACCGGCGCCGACGACTACATCGTCAAGCCGTTCTCGGTGCCGGAGCTCTTGGCGCGCGTGAAGGGCCTCTTGCGGCGCGCCAGCCCCGAGCGGCTCGCCACAGTGCTGGCCTATGGCGACATCGAGCTCGACCGCGACAAGCGCCGCGTGGCGCGCTCGGGCCGCCCGATCGATCTCGGCCCGACCGAATATCGGCTTCTGGAGTTCTTCCTGGAGCATCCCGGCCGCGTGTTCTCGCGCGAGCAGCTGCTCGACAGCGTCTGGGGCCGCGACATCTATATCGACGAGCGCACCGTCGACGTCCATATCGGCCGCCTGCGCAAGCTGCTCAATCTCGGTCGCGAGCAGGACCCGATCCGCACCGTCCGCGGCGCCGGCTACGCGCTGGATGACCGCTTTGCGAAGGCTGAGCAGACGTAGGACCTGCTTCCGTAATCCAACAAAAAGCGCGCCAGCTGGCGCGCTTTTTCGTCTCGATGCCTGAGACCGTGTTTACCGCGGGCCCGGCTTCGCCGGTGCGCGCCGGCGATCCGCTGCCGGCTGATACGCCACGCGCGAATGCTGGGCGCAGTAGGGCAGGCCGGACAGCGCCTTGCCGCCGCAGAAGAAGAAATCCGGGCTCGAGGGATCGCCGACCGGCCAGTGGCAAGTCGCCTCGTTAAGCTCGAGCAGCGACAGCCGCTGGCTCATCGGCACCACGTTGTCATAGGTGACCGGTTCGGCCTCGACCTCGACCTCGAAGGCCTGCGCCAGTGCGGTATTGCCGCGCGCAATGGGGCGGGTCACCCGCATCATGTGCTGCGCCGGGCGTGCCTTGCGCGGCCGCGGCGCGGCCGACGAAGGGCTCTTGGCGCGGCCGGACAGGCCGAGCCTGTGCACTTTGCCGATCACGGCATTGCGGGTCACATTGCCGAGCTCTGCTGCGATCTGGCTGGCCGACAATCCGGCCTCCCAGAGCTTTTTCAGCTGCTCGACGCGATCGTCGGACCAGGTCAAAACCGTCATTGCACCCTTTCCCTCGCTGCGCTTCTGCCATCCTGGCGGTCCGTGCGGCGAATGCCTAAGCCTCAAAAACCCGTGCCGTCAGAATCCCTTAAGGCTCGCCGGGCGCGCTACTCGCGCCCGAACGTTTACGCCGGTACATGAGGACTCTTGGGATCAGAACTGTTGCACGAGATGTCGTATCTGACAGCCCAAACGCTACAATATGGCGTGACTCACGCGCAAGAGTCCGCCGACTCGCTTCCACATGTTCCGTGGTGTAAAACCCGCAAAATCGCCACCGCAAGACTACGGAATCTGCGTTTCCCGAGGCTTTCGGGCGGCATTGACACCCGTTTCACCAGGCCTAAGATAGTCCCGCGTGCCGCCCTTAAAAGGCGGCACGTTTCGTTTTCCGGGCCGGTCAATGGTGCGTTGCGCAATGCACGCCTCACACCGTCCGCAACATCAAGTGACCGTCATGACTAACAGCGTAGCGCCGCATTTGCTCCCCGTTTTCGCCAGGGCCAACCTCGGTTTTGAGCGCGGCGAAGGCTGCTGGCTGATCGCGACCAATGGCGATCGCTATCTCGATTTCACCTCGGGCGTTGCTGTAAACGCGCTCGGCCACGCCCATCCCGCGCTGGTCAAGGCGTTGCAGGAGCAGGCGACGAAGCTGTGGCACATGTCGAACCTGTTCCAGAGCCCGGACGGCGAGAAGCTCGCCGCGCGCCTGTGCAACGAGAGCTTTGCGGACTTCGTGTTCTTCTGCAATTCCGGCGCCGAAGCGCTGGAGGGCGTGATCAAGCTGGTCCGCCATCATCACTTCTCCAAGGGCCATCCGGAACGTTACCGCATCATCACCTTCGAAGGCGCGTTCCACGGCCGCACGCTGGCAACCTTGGCTGCGACCGGCTCTGCAAAATATCTCGAAGGCTTTGGACCGCCGATGGACGGCTTCGACCAGGTGCCGCATGGCGACCTCGAAGCCGTCAAGAAGGCGATCGGCCCCAACACCGCCGGCATCCTGATCGAGCCGATCCAGGGCGAGGGCGGCGTGCGCTCGGCACCTCCCAATTTCCTCAAGGCGTTGCGCCAGCTTTGCGACGAGAAGGGCCTGCTGCTCGCCTTCGACGAGGTGCAGACCGGCATGGGCCGCAGCGGCGATCTGTTCGCCTATCGGCGTACCGGCGTCACGCCTGATGTGATGTCGCTGGCCAAGGCGCTCGGCGGCGGCTTCCCGATCGGCGCGGTGCTGGCGACCGCGGATGCGGCGGCCGGTATGGGGCCGGGCTCTCACGGCTCGACCTTCGGCGGCAATCCGCTGGCGATCTCCGCGGCCAACGCCGTGCTCGACGTCATGCTCAAGCCCGGCTTCTTCGACCACGTGCAGAAGATGTCGCTGCTGCTCAAGCAGAAGCTCGCCTCCGTGATCGATCGTCACCCCGACATCGTCAGCGAAGTGCGCGGCGAGGGCCTCCTGATCGGCATCAAGGCCGTCGTGCCCTCGGGCGATCTGGTGGCCGCCTTGCGCGACGAGAAGCTGCTGACCGTCGGCGCCGGCGATAATGTCGTGCGCTTCCTGCCGCCCCTGATCGTCACCGAAGCCGAGATCGAGGACAGCGTCATCAGGCTCGAGCGTGCCTGCACCGCATTGGCGGCCGGCCAGACCAAGCGGGCAAGCTGATGAGCAAGTCCCCGAAGCACTTCCTCGACATCAACGAGCTCCCGCTGTCGGAGCTCAAGCGCATGCTCGCGGCGTCGAGCGCCATGAAGGCCAAGCAGAAGGCGCAGCAGCCGGTGCGGCCGCTCGAAGGCAAGACGCTGGCGATGATCTTCGAGCGCCCTTCGACGCGGACGCGGGTGTCGTTCGACGTCGCCATGCGCCAGCTCGGCGGCGAGCCCATCATGCTCACCGGCGCCGAGATGCAGCTCGGCCGCGGCGAGACCATCGCCGACACCGCGCGCGTGCTGTCGCGCTATGTCGACGCCATCATGATCCGCATCCTCAATCACGATGCGCTGCTGGAGCTTGCGGCCAACGCCACCGTGCCCGTCATCAACGGCCTGACGCGGCGCTCGCATCCCTGCCAGGTGATGGCCGACCTCATGACCTATGAGGAGCATCGCGGCCCGATCGAGGGCAAGACGGTGGCCTGGACCGGCGACGACAACAATGTGCTGGCGTCCTGGGCGCACGCCGCCGAACGCTTCAAGTTCCAGCTCAATGTCGCGACGCCCCCGGAGCTCGCGCCGAAAAAGGCGATGCGCGACTTCATCAAGTCGACGGGCGCGCCGATCATGCTCGGCACCGATCCCGAGGCCGCCGTGAAGGGCGCCGACTGCGTCGTCACCGACACCTGGGTGTCGATGGGCGACAAGGAAGGCGAGCATCGCCACAACGTGCTCAAGCCCTATCAGGTCAATGGCAAGCTGATGTCGCTGGCCAAGCCGGATGCGCTGTTCATGCACTGCCTGCCCGCCCATCGCGGCGAGGAGGTCACCGATGAGGTGATCGACGGCCCGCAATCGGTCGTGTTCGACGAGGCCGAGAACCGCCTGCACGCGCAGAAGGGCATTCTGGCCTGGTGCTTCGACGCGGTGAAGTAGCTTCTTGTAGCTCGGATGGAGCGCAGCAAAATCCGGGTTCTCAACGCGCGGAAAGATCTCCCGGATTACGCTGCGCTCCATCCGGGCTACGCGAGCCGTCGTTCCGTGAGGAATGCGGGCATGCCTCTTTCAATTTGCATCGACCGACCCCAGATATGCGCCATGGTTTCCCAATCCCCTGACATGAAAACCGGGCCCGAAGGTCCGGTTCGCGCGCCATCTTCGATTCCGATCGATGACGCCGTGCTGCCCTACGAGGTCGATGCGCTCGACGTACGCGGCCGCCTTGTGCGGCTAGGCCCGGCGCTCGACGACATTCTCACCAAGCACGATTATCCCGCGCCCGTGGGCAAGCTGCTGGGCGAGGCCATCGTGCTGACCACGCTGCTCGGCTCGGCGCTGAAATTCGAGGGCCGCTTCATCCTGCAGGCTCAGACCGACGGTCCGGTGTCGTTCCTGGTGGTGGACTATCAGGCGCCGGATCGCCTGCGCGCCTATGCGCGCTTCGATGCCGCGCGCCTTGGGGAAGCCCAGAAATCTGGCATGGATTCCGGTGCGCTGCTCGGCCGCGGTCATCTCGCCATGACCATCGATCAGGGCCCCGACATGAGCCGCTACCAGGGTCTGGTCGCGCTCGACGGCGGCACCCTGGAAGACGCCGCCCACGAATATTTCCTGCGCTCCGAGCAGATCCCGACGCGCGTGCGCCTCGCGGTCGGCGAGGAGTGGCGCTCCGCCGACGGCGGCAAGCATCGCTGGCGCGCCGGCGGCATGCTGATGCAGTTTCTGCCGAAGGCGCCGGAGCGCGCGCGGCAGGCTGATCTGCATCCCGGCGATGCTCCTGACGGCATCGAGGTGCATGCCGTCGCCGAGGACGATGCCTGGGTCGAGGCACGCTCGCTGATCGAGACCGTCGAGGACGTCGAGCTGATCGATCCCGAGCTCTCCGGCGAGCGACTGCTGTTCCGCCTGTTCCACGAGCGCGGCGTGCGCGTGTTCAATCCGATGGTTCTCAAGGCGCAGTGCTCCTGCTCGCGCGATGCGGTCGCCTCGATGCTCCAGAGCTTCTCGCCGGATGATCGTGCTGCGATGGTCAAGGACGACAAGGTGGTCGTGACCTGCGAGTTCTGCAGCTCGGTGTATCAGTTCACCCCGCACGAAGCGGGCGTGGAAGACGCGTAGCGAGCTCTCCTAGGGTGGGCAAAGGCGCATTTGCGCTGTGCCCACGAGCTCTCTCGGTTGCGAACGATACGTGGGCACGCCTTCGCTCTTCGAGCTACGGCGGACAAGTTGCTTTGCCCACCCTGCGGCACCTGCGAGACCGGCCCCTTAGTTCAACACCCGCTTGCTGTCCGGGCTGTCCAGCGAAAACGCCGGCACGTCGATCTCGAAGCGTTCGCCGCTTTCGCTGACCATCTGGTAGCGGCCGGTCATGAAGCCGGAGGCGGTCGAGAGCGGGACGCCCGAGGTGTATTCGAAGCGCTCGCCCGGGGCCAGGATCGGCTGCTCGCCGACCACGCCCTCGCCCTTCACCTCCTGCTGGCGCCCGGAGGCATCGGTGATGATCCAGTGCCGCGTCTTGAGCTGCACGGTCTCCTCGCCTGAATTGGTGATGACGATGGTGTAGGACCAGAAATAGCGGGAACGGTCGGCCGACGACTGCTCCGGAACAAAGTTCGGCTCGACGGTCACTTCGATGTGGCGGGTCACGGCGCGGTACATGGCTGCCACCATACCGAAATCGGGCGCCGGAACCAAACGCCGCGGCCGGGTTTGGCGACATCGTCCCGCCAGAATTCGAAGGGAATGACACCCCTGAGGGAAACCCCCGCAGGACATCCCCTTGGAGGGAAACACCTTCGGAAGACCCCTATGTGATCCGGCCGCTTTGCGAGAGTACGACCGGACCGGTACACTCCTTCAGACGTCGCGATTTGCGGAAGGGTTTTTGCGCCCCGATGACCATTGCCGACCAAGTAACGGGATCGACGATCGCGGGAACCGCCAAGCCTGCAGACAGTAGGCCTGCGGAGGCGAAGCCGCGCCTGCGGGCGCCGGCCATCACGCTGCCCGCAATCGGCGAGCGCGAGCTCCGGCTCGACCTGTTCCGCGGGCTCGCGCTGTGGCTGATCTTCATCGACCATCTGCCGCCGAGTCTTTTGACCTGGTTCACGATCCGCAATTACGGCTTCAGCGACGCCACCGAGATATTCATCTTCATCTCCGGCTACACCGCCGCCTTCGTCTATGGACGGGCGATGCTGGAGAGCGGTTTCGTTATCGCCACCGCGCGCATCCTGCGCCGGGTCTGGCAGATCTACGTCGCCCACGTCTTCCTGTTCACGATCTTCCTCGCCGAAATCTCCTATGTCGCGACCAGCTTCGAGAACCCGCTCTACACCGAAGAGATGGGCATCATGGATTTCCTCAAGCAGCCCGATGTCACCATCGTGCAGGCGCTGCTGCTCCGCTTCCGCCCAGTCAACATGGACGTGCTGCCGCTCTACATCGTGCTGATGATGGCGCTGCCGCTGATCCTGTGGTCGATGAAGTGGCGGCCCGACGTCACGCTCGGCCTCTCGGTCGTGCTCTACGCGGTGACCTGGGAGTATGACCTCTATTTGTCGGCCTATCCGAACGGCTTCTGGGCCTTCAACCCCTTCGCCTGGCAATTGTTGTTCGTGTTCGGTGCATGGTGCGCGCTCGGAGGTGCGCGACGCATGTCCCGTATCCTGGCTTCGCCGGTGACGATGTGGATCTCGATCGCCTATCTCGTCGCGGCCTTCTACGTGACGCTGACCTGGTACGTGCCGCAGCTCTCCCAGTTCATGCCGAAGCGGATCGAGCAGTGGATGTACCCGATCGACAAGACCGATCTCGACGTGCTGCGCTTCACGCATTTCCTGGCGCTGGCGGCGCTCACCGTGCGCTTCCTACCCCGGGATTGGCCGGGCTTGAAATCGCGCTGGCTACGACCATTGATTCTATGCGGGCAGCACTCCCTCGAGATTTTCTGCCTCGGCGTCTTCCTGGCCTTTGCCGGCCATTTCATTCTCGCCGAAGTCTCCGGCGGGGCAGCCATGCATGCGCTGATTAGTCTCTCCGGGGTGCTGATCATGTGGGGCGTGGCCTGGGTGATTTCGTGGTACAAGCGCGTGGCTGACAAGAGCGGTGCGAAAACCAAAAACGCCGTCGGCAACGCCGATCTGGCGGGAGGGGGCTGATGAAGGCGAAGGTTCTCCTGAGCCTGATCCTGCTATGCGGTAGCCTCGCCGCGCCTGTGGCGCGCGCGGGCGATGCTGCGCCTGCCGTACCTGCCACGTGCGAATTGCCGTCCTATCTGCTTACCAGCGAAAGTCAGCTTCCCAAGGTCGCCGACGCCATCAAGGCCGGCAAGCCGCTCGAGATCCTGGTCATCGGCAGCCGTTCGACCACGATTCCGTCCTCGGAGAGCAGCTCCTATCCCGCGCGCATGGAGGCGATCCTCAAGGACAAGCTGCCGGCGTCCGAGGTGGTGCACGTCTCCGTAGAAATACAGAGCAAGAAGACGGCCGAGGAGACCGCCTCGACCTTCGTTAAGCTGATGGAAGCAAAAACGCCTACTTTGGTGGTCTGGCAGACCGGGACCGTGGACGCCATCCGATCCATCGATCCCGATGAATTCCGCAGCGCCGTGACCTCAGGGGTTGTTGCGTTGCAAAAGGCAGGGACCGACGTCGTCTTGATGAATTTGCAGTACAGCCCGCGCACCGAAACGATGATCTCGGCCCAACCATTTCTCGACAATATGCGCGTGGTGGCCCAGGAGCATGATATTCCGCTGTTCGACCGTTTCGCGATCATGCGGCAGTGGAATGACCAGGGTCAGTTCGACCTGTTCAGCCCGTCCCGCGGGCCCGAGCTGGCGAAACAGGTTCATGATTGCCTCGGCCGGGCGTTGGCACAGTTCGTGATCGACGCTGCCCATCTGGAGCCGGCCCAGCAGCAAAATTGAGGTCTAGCGTTAATGAGTTCTCTTCGCCCTTTTTGCCTGACGGCATGGCTGACCGCGCCTGCGGCAGCAGCGCTGTTGTTGCTGGCGCCGGCCTCGCAATCGCATGCGCAGACCGCACAGGCGACGCCCGCGCCAGTGCAATCGGCTGATCCCGCCCCCACCTCGCCCTCGCAGACCACCGTTGCGGTGACCTCACCGGAGCAGCGCGGCGTCACGTCGCGCGCCATCGACAAGGTGAAGCAGGTCGCCAAATCCGCCGCCGATATTTTCAGCCGCGTGCCTTGCCTGCCGCCCAAAGACGCGAACAAGGGCGGCGCGAAGGCGATGGGCTCGCTGCCGCACGTCGCGGGCAAGCTCGTCGCGGGCAAACCCGTCCTCATCGTCGCGTTCGGCTCGTCGTCGACCGCAGGCTTCGGGGCCAGCTCGCCGGAGTTCAACTATCCGAACCGGCTCGCCGCGCAGCTGCGCCGGCACTATCCGACCGCGGACATCACCGTCGTCAATGCCGGCGTCGGCGGCGAGGACGCGCCCGAGATGATGAAGCGCCTCCAGACGCAGGTGATCGACGTGCATCCGGATCTCGTGATCTGGCAGGTCGGCACCAACGCGGTGCTGCGCAATCTCGATCCCGGCGAGACCGCAAAACTGGTCGAGGACGGCATCAGCCGCATCCAGGCCGCGGGCGGCGCCGACATCGTGCTGGTCGATCCGCAATATTCGCCCGCCGTCAACCAGCGCAAGGAGAGCGCCGGCAAGATGGTGCACCTGCTCGGCAAGGTCGCGGAGCTGCGTCACGTCGGCATCTTCCCGCGCTTCGAGGTGATGCGCGACTGGCACGAGAACCAATCGATCCCGGTCGAGAGCTTCGTCATCGCGGACGGCCTGCACATGAACGATTGGGGCTATGCCTGCTTCGCGCAGCTGCTCGGCGACGACATCATCCGCTCCGTCGGCCAGATCAGGCTCGGCGTGAACGTGCCGGCGGACGTGCGGACGTACCGGCCGATGTGAAAAGACGGCGCGTAGGGCGGGGTTAGCCCTGCAGATGCGCGAAGCGCATCTGCTCGGCGTAACCCGCCATTGTCTGTCTGTGCGGAAACGGAAGCGGCGGGTTACGCCTTCGGCCAACCCGCCCTACCAAGCGATCACGCCTTCTCCAGCGCCGCCGTCAGATCCTCGATCAGATCGTCCGGATGCTCCAGGCCTGCCGAGAAGCGGATGAAACCTTCGCCGATGCCGAGCGCGGCGCGGTCTTCCGGTTTCAGGCGCTGATGCGTCGTGGTGGCCGGATGCGTGACGAGGCTCTTGGCGTCGCCGAGATTGTTCGAGATCCGCGCAAGCTTCAGCTCGTTGAGCACGCGGAACGCGGCAGCCTTGCCGCCCTTGACCTCGAAGCCGACCAGCGTCGAGCCGCCGCGCATCTGCTTCTTCACCAGTGCCGCCTGCGGATGATCGGCGCGTCCGGGATAGACCAGCCGTGCGATCTTCGGATGGCTCGCCAGCACCTCGGCGATGCGCGAGGCGGTATCGGTCTGCGCGCGCACGCGCACGCCCAGCGTCTCGAGGCCCTTGAGCAGGACCCAGGCGTTGAACGGCGAGATCGACGGGCCGGTCTGGCGCATGAAATTGTGGATGTGCTCGGCGATGAAGGCTTCCGAGGACAGGATGATGCCGCCGAGGCAGCGGCCCTGGCCGTCGATATGCTTGGTCGCGGAATAGACCACGACGTCGGCGCCGAGCGCGAGCGGGCTCTGCCAGATCGGCGTCGCGAACACGTTGTCGACGACGAGCCGCGCGCCGCCCTTGTGCGCGATCTCGGCGATCCCGGGAATGTCGAGCACATCAAGCGTCGGATTGGTCGGGCTCTCCAGGAAGAACGTCTTGGTGTTCGGTCGCAGCGCGCGCTGCCACTGGTCGAGGTCGAGCCCGTCGACCAGCGTGGTCTCAATGCCATAGCGCGGCAACAGGTCCTGCACGACGTAGAGGCACGAGCCGAACAGCGCCCGCGAGGCCACCACGTGATCGCCGGCCTTGAGCGGCGCCAGGATCGCGGTCGTCACCGCGGCCATGCCTGTCGCCGCCGAGCGGGCGGCCTCGGCGCCCTCGAGCTCGATCATGCGGCGCTCGAACATTGCGATGGTGGGATTGGAGTAGCGCGAATAGATGAAGCCCGGATCCTCGCCCTTGAACCGCGCCTCGCACTCCTCGGCGCTGTTGTAGACGTAGCCCTGGGTCAGGAACAGCGACTCCGAGGTCTCGCCATATTGCGAGCGCAGGGTGCCGGAATGGACCAGGCGGGTTTCGGGGCGGTAAGCAGCAGGCGACTTCGACATAGGTACCTCCGACATGACCGTCTCGTCGAAAACGGTCACAAAAAAACCGGCCTGGATATCTCCACGGGCCGGGATCACAGAGGTCCCCGGCCTGTTTAGCGACTTATTTAACGTGGCTGCAAGCCGGCCGGCTCAAATCACCACGGGATAAGTGATGCTCATATTCCGCAATGCCCTTTCCGTCAAGGCGTCCATCGGATAGCCGTAAAAGACTTGTATTTCCGGCATGTCCGGATGCAATTGACCCCTGATGAGGACCCCCGGTTGACGTTCACGGTCGCGCCCGACGCCAATGGTATCCTGCCCGACCGCATGATCGCGGCAATGGCGGAGGCCGGGCTCATCCTGCCCGCCTATGATTTCGTCGAGAGCCAGATCCAGCCGGCCAGCCTCGATCTGCGCCTCGGCGACATCGCCTATCGCGTCCGCGCCAGCTTCCTGCCCGGTCCCGGCTCAACCGTCGCCGAGCGCATCGACGAATTGAAGCTGCACGAGTTCAGCCTCGCCGACGGTGCGGTGCTGGAGACCAACTGCGTCTACATCGTGCCGCTGCTGGAAAGCCTCGCGCTGCCGCCGGAGATCGTCGCGGCGGCTAATCCGAAGAGCTCCACCGGCCGGCTCGACGTCTTCACCCGCGTGATCGCCGACGGCACCCGCCGCTTCGACATGATCGGCGCCGGCTATCACGGTCCGCTCTATGCCGAGATCAGCCCGAAGACGTTTCCGGTGCTGGTCCGCGAGGGCTCGCGCCTCAGCCAGGTGCGCTTCCGCACCGGCGATGCCATCCTCAACGCCGACGAGCTCGACGGCCTGCACGCCACTGAGCGCCTCGTCGACGTCGACGATGCCGATCTGTCGGGCGGTGTCGCCGTCTCCGTCGACCTCTCCGGCGAGAAGGCGAGCGGCTTCGTCGGCTACCGCGCCAAGCGGCACACCGGCGTCGTCGACGTCGATCGCCGCTCCGGCTACGCGGTGGAAGATTTCTGGGAGCCGATCTCGGCCCGTCCCGACGGCAGCCTGATCCTCGATCCCGGCGAGTTCTACATCCTGGCGTCGAAGGAAGCCGTGCAGGTGCCGCCGGACTACGCCGCGGAGATGGTGCCGTTCGATCCGCTGGTCGGTGAATTCCGCGTGCATTATGCCGGATTCTTCGATCCCGGCTTCGGCTATGCCGGCGCCGGTGGGCTGGGCTCGCGCGCCGTGCTGGAGGTGCGTTCGCGCGAAGTGCCGTTCATCCTCGAGCACGGCCAGATCGTCGGCCGCCTCGTCTACGAGAAGATGCTGGCCCGTCCCGACGCGATGTACGGCCAGCGCATCGGCTCCAATTACCAGGCCCAGGGCCTCAAACTATCGAAGCATTTCCGGGTGTAGCACGATCCTGTAGCCCGGATGGAGCGCAAGCGTCATCCGGGGCAGTCTCGCTTGTGGCACGATCCCGGATTGCGCTCCGCTCCATCCGGGCTACGAGGTGACGAGATGAGCAATCCATCCGAACTCGACGCAAAGATTGCCGAGAATGTCGCGGACGCGCTGATCTATTCGGATCGGTCCGGCACGATCATGCGGTGGAACGGTGCAGCGACGGCCCTGTTCGGCTTCACCGCCGCGGAAGCGCTCGGCCAGAATCTCGACCTGATCATTCCCGAACATCTGCGCGCCGCGCACTGGAAAGGTTTCGAGGCCGCGCTCGCGAGCGGCAGCATGAAGCTTGCGGGCAAGCCGACGCTGACCCGCGCGCTGCACAAGAGCGAACGCAAGCTCTACATCGAGATGACGTTCGCATTGGTGCGGGATTCCGGCGGCAACGTGCTGGGATCGGTGGCGATGGCGCGCGACGTCACCGAACGGGTCGAGCGTGAGCGCGCAGCCAAGGCGCCGCCGCAAACTTCGTGATGCGGAATTGGCGGGCGCTCGCGCAGGGCGCCCTGCGCGGCCGTCATGTTGCCTGCCATTGGGTGCGGTGACACACTCGATCGAAATCATGATCGGGAGTGAACATGGCCACCGCCTCAGACGCCGCGCAGGAAGCCCAATGGAAGCGCTGGCGCGCGGTTGCAGAGCTCTATCACGCCTATTTCACCGGGCTCATCCTCACCGTCGTCACGCGGCGCGGCACGGCTGATGCGGCCGAGTTCGTCTTCCGTGTGTTTCGTCGCCAGCAGCAGGAGCGCTTCCTGCCGGGCCTGAAGAAGCTCGGGATCGATCATCTGCCGCCGGCGGTCGCGGCCGCGCAATATCACTACCTCTCCAACTGGATCGGCGGCGTGCATGTCGAGTACATGTATGAGAGCGACGCCAAGGCCTGGATCCGCTATCCGCCGCCGCGCTGGATCTGGAAGGGCACGGCGATCTGCGGCGTGCCGGGCGAGGTGTCCCGTGCGATGCTGCGCGGCTGGCACGCCAACAATGGCGCGGCCCTCGGAGATCTCAGGCTCGGTTTCGTCTGCACCAAGCAGAGCGTCGACGGCCAGGACGGGCTGGAGGGCTACTACCATCAATACGATCACCCGCTCGAGCTGGACCAGCGGCTCATGTTCGCGCGTCATCTGGAAGCGCCGTTGTTCGATGCGAAGACGGCGCCGGCGCTTCCCGTGGCGAGCTGGCCAAAGCCGCGCTTGGAGAAGGCCTATCGCAACTACGCGATGGAATATGTCCGCACCGCCGCGCCCGTGATGGTGCAGCTGTTCGGTCCCGAAGATGCCGGCTATCTGCTGCACCTCACCGGCAAGTTGATCGGCATGCAATATTTCGACGAGGTCGCGGCCGCGCTGGCCATGGGCCGCGGCGGGGCGAGTGAATTCGCCTCGTTCCTGAACGCGCTGTTTGCTGCGCAGGACGACACGGCTGAGAGTACGACGTCTGAAGGCAGCTTCGAAATCCGCCAGCAAAGCTGGGAGCTGATGGACGACGTCTCGGACTATCATCCCGCTTGCGCTGCGGTGCTGGAGGGACTGTTCGAAGGCCTGGCTGCGGGATGCGGGCGGCATATCGGTGTGCATGTGCGCCCGGCGGCGGGCGGTCGTCCGCCGCTGGTCTGGACGATCGATTAGGTCCACCTATTGAAATACGCCGTCGCAGGGCACGCCTGCATCCGGCGCAGGAGGAATCGCTCCGTGCCGTGCTAACAAGGGCGCACCGCGCCCTGTGCGCGAACAAATTTATTGGCACACCTGTTCATTGCCGCGCCGCAAAGGGCGCCCGTGCCCCGGAGAGGATATGTCCGACATCGCCGAAATCCCGGTCGATGAGCAAGAGCGTCCGCTGCCGCCGCCGCGGCCGGTGCGAAGCGCGCTGACCGACGGGCCGATCCTGCGCACGCTGCTTGGCCTTGCCTGGCCCAACGCGATCGCGCTCTCGGCCGGCACCTGCACGGTGATCGCCGAGACCTCCTATATCGGCCGGCTTGGCGTCGAGGCGCTGGCGGCGATGGCGCTGGTGTTCCCAACCATCATCCTGACCATGACCATGTCGGGCGGCGCGATGGGCGGCGCGGTGGCCTCCGCCATTGCACGCGCGCTCGGCGTGGGCGACCGCGAACGCGCCAGCACGCTGGCCGCGCATGCGATGCTGATCGGCATCAGCTTCGGCCTCGTCTTCATGCTGGGCATGCTGATCTTCGGGCCCAAAGTGCTGGAAATGCTCGGCGGCCGCGGCGATGTGCTGACGCATGCGATCGCCTACACGCAGGTGTTTTTCGGCGGCGCCGTGCTGCCCTGGCTGCTCAACACCATGGCCGGCGTGCTGCGCGGCACCGGCAACATGAAGCTGCCGTCGTTCCTGATCCTCAACTCCGCAGCCTGGCAGATCGTGCTCGGCGGCACGCTCGGCCTCGGACTCGGGCCGGTACCGCAGTTCGGCATGCGCGGCGTCGCGGCCGGCGCGCTGATCGCCTACACCATGAACATCTGCATCATGGGCTGGTACCTGTTCTCCGGGCGCGCGCGAGTCACGCCGAAGCTGCGCGGCCTGCGCATTCAATGGACGATGTTTTTCGACATCCTGAAAGTCGGCGCCATCGCCTGCTTCTCGCCGCTGCAATCGGTGCTGACGATCTCGATCTTCACCCACATGCTGGCGAAGTTCGGCACCACGATCCTCGCAGGCTACGGCATCGGCGCGCGGCTGGAATTTTTGCTGACCTCGATCGCGTTTTCGTTCGGCATCGCCTGCGTGCCGATGGTCGGGATGGCGATCGGCGCAGGCAATATCGCGCGCGCCCGGCGCATCGCCTGGATCGCCAGCGCGGCCGCCTTCGTGGCCGTCGGCGCACCGGCCTGCCTCGTTGCGATGTTCCCCGACCTCTGGATCAACATCTTCACCGACAGCGCGGCCGTGCGTGCGGCGAGCCACCAATATCTGTCGACGGTCGGACCGTTCTACGCCTTTTTCGGCATCGCCACGGTCATGTACTTCTCCTCGCAAGGCGCGGCCAAGGTGATCGGCCCGGTGCTGGCGCAGACCGCGCGGCTGGTCTACATCTCCGGAGCCGGCTGGTGGCTGTCGACGCATGACGCCACCGCGCAGAGCTTTTTCTGGCTGGCCGCGAGTTCGATGGTCGTGCTCGGCCTGCTCTCATCCTCCAGCGTCCTGCTGACGCGCTGGGGGCCGCGCGCGAGCAAGCCTGCGATCAGGCCAGCTTTGTCCGGTGCCGCAGACTAGCGGCGCTTGTGGCGGCGATGGCCGCTGCCGCCGCCGACATTGGCGAGCCGCATCAGCTGCGGGATCATCGCCATCATGTCGCCGCCACCGGAACCACCGAGCATGCCCATGATGTCGCCACCCCCGCCGAAGCCGGCCGGCATGGCGCCGCCGCCCATCGGCGTGTAGCCGCCGTAATAGGGCGCGCCGAAGCCGCCGCCAAAATTGCCGGCGGGCAGGCCGCCCAGGCCTCCGCCGCCCATCATGCCACCGAGCCCGCCGCCTCCGTTCTCCATCATGCGGCTCATCATCGGGCCCATGGTTTGCATCATCATGGCGAAGCGGCGCTTGCCCATCTTCGCCTTCATCATCTCCAGCATCGGGGCCATCTGGGTCATCATGTCCTCGCCGCCGGCGCCGCCGCCGAACCCTGCGAGCTGCGCCTTTGCCGGCGTGCTCGCGACGGAAAACAGCAGCAGCACGGCGGCCGCCTGGCAGATCACCTTGTCCGCACCTCTCATGGCATGCTCCTCGCGTGCGCAGCGCCGCCGGGAGAGCGGAGCCAACCGGACGCACGCGGGCATGATTGCGGGCGGCGAGGGCGGAGCTCTGTGAAAAAGCTCACAGAGGGCGGTCAGGGCGCGGCAGGCGGAAATGCCTTTTGGATGGCGACGACGGCATCCCTGGTCTGACCCTGAACGTAAGGTGCAAGCTCGTTCGGCAGCATGTCGATGATCCAGAGGAGCCGACACCTCGTCTCGCCGTCGGCGATCACCTGCACCGAGGCGCTGTAATGCTTCAGCCGTTCGTTGCTGATGGCATAGACGAGACGCCGCCGCGCGTCGTCGCAATCGACCAGCACTTCGCGGGCCACCGAACCGTTGGCGAAGGTGACGATGCGCGCATCGCCGTCGAGCGTGCAGGCCGTGACGAAGCCGGGCGCCAGCCGCTCAGGCAGCGCACCGAAGTCGCGCACCGCGTCCCAGACGTCGTGCGCGGGGGCGGAGAGGGGGATGTCGTTGTGGATGGAGGCCATGGAAATTCCTGTTGTTGGGGTCATTCCGGGGCGCGCGGAGCGCGAACCCGGATTCTCGAGATTCCCCGGTGCGCAATTGCGCACCTGAGGTCTGGTGCTTCGCGCCATCCCGGAATGACGGCGCATGTGGCACATCAGGTCGCGCCTCACGTACAAACCGCCTCGACATTATTGCCGTCGGGGTCGATCAAAAACGCCGCGTAATAGGTCGGACTGTAATCCTTGCGTGGTCCGGCGCCGCCATTGTCGCGGCCGCCGCTCTTCAAGCCCTCGCTGTGGAACGCCTTCACCGCGTCATGGCTCCCGGCGCGAAACGCGATGTGCGCGCCGTCGGCCTTGCGGCCCTTGTTGAGGTGCAGCCACAGCGCCGGCGCGCCCTCCGGCCCGAAGCCGGCGTAGCCCTCGCCGCTCGAGCACAGGACGTAGCCGAGCGGCGCCAGCACCGCGGTGTAGAAGCGCGTCGCGGCGTCGAGATCGGCAACGCGAAGTCCGATGTGGTCGTACATGGTCGTCTCCATTTGCAATGCGCGCCGCAAACGGCGCGCCGGAGACGAACCTAGTCGGCTCGAGGCGGGCGGCACTTGGAGAATCTTGCGCATCCCTCGAACGGCGCGGATCGCAACGCTAGATCGGGTAGCGCCATTTCAAGGCGCGGCGCAGCATCAGGATGATGATGGTCAGGATGCCCACAAGCAGCCAGAAAGGCCATGGAATGGGACCTTCATGGCCGAGGTGAGCCATGTACGTGGCAAGGCCTAACAGCGTCATCGTAAGCGCCACGGCCGACCAGTAGAGCGGCGAGCGCAGCATGCCGGTCGCGGCATACTCGGCGGCCCGTTCGCGAGCTCCCTGCGCAGTCCAGCACAAGAACGCGAAAACGCTGATCGCAAGAACCAATCCCATGGCGTTGCCCGGCTAGCTCGCCGGCGCCTCCGATTGCCACCGGATCACGCGTTTCAGGTGATGGACCTGAACCCACATGTTGGTTCCGATCACGCTGACCGTTGCGACGATCAGCGCCGTCAGCTTTTGCGGGTCATGCAGGGCGAGAGCGAGCAGGAACGCGGAGAACGCCGCCGTGACGCCGAAGCTGAACCAGAGCCCGATGAAGCGTGGCGCAAACCAGGCCGGCCGGCCATCGGTGCCCCACTGCATCGGAATCCTGCGCGACGTGATTTGACGGCCGTAGTAGATGGCGCAGCCGGCGATGAAGGCGAGGCCGACGGCAAGCGCGACCAATGTGGCCGCAATCACGTCATTCGGAGCATTGTTCATCTGCCGGCTCGCCGCACTGAAAGAGCGCCTGTTCGCTCTGTGGTTGTAGTACCGCGCGGCGTGCCATAAGCCCAGTGCGACGCGGCCGTCTGGTCAACAGACTGTTACCCCGCAGGGCGGCGGACCTGTCTCAGTTGAGGACGAGGCGTTCGGCGAAGATGCTGCGCGCGCCCTTCGAGGCCTGGCGGAATTTGGTCGGCGAGACCCCGGCAGCGCGATGGAAGGTGCGGACGAAGTTTGAGAGATCGCCGAAGCCGACGTCGTAGGCGATTTCAGTGACCGCGATGGCGTCGTCGGCGAGCAGCCGCGCCGCGTGCCGCAGCCGCGAGCGCACCAGATATTGATGCGGCGTGACGCCGAGCACGCTGGAGAACAGCCGCAGGAAATGGAAAGGGCTGAGGCCCGCCTGCTTGGCGGCCTGTTCGAGATCGACCTCGTCATGCGAATTGTCGTCGATCCACAGCGCGGCCTCGACGGCGCGGCGGCGGTCACGCGCATTGGGCGTGGCCGGCGTGCGCGGCTTGCCCGAGACGACGTCGACGAAGCGGCCGGCCAGGATCTGGCCGACTTCGTCGAGGCCGATGTCGCTGTTGCCATCTGCGGCCGTCTGGGCGAGCTCGCCCAGCACCATCAATTCGGGCAGCGGCGGCGTGGCGCCGATCCGCCAGATCTCGCGCCGCCCACTGAGGCCATCGACCATGTCCTCGCTGAAGAAGAATCCCAGGCAGACATCGCCGCTGACATGCTCGTGCGTGCAGGTGTATTCCTCGCCGGGCGCGCCGACCAGCATCGAGCCCGCCACCAGCTCGAAGAAGCCGGCGCGGCACAGGCAGCCGAAGCTGCCCGAGCGGACATAGGCGATGGAGTGCCCGGTGCGGCATTCGGCAAACGGCGTGTCGTCCGGTCCCGCGTCGCAGCGGAACTCGCAGACCGTGATCGATTGTGACGTCAGCAGCGTGGTCGCGTCCATCCGGCCTATTTAGGCATGATCCGGACAAGTGTGTAGCGGCTGTCCGACAAGATCATGCCCAAAAAATCAAAGTTAAGGTGCGATCGAGATCGCGCCTTAGCCAGGCGCGCGCGGCGGAGCAACGGGCAGCAGCACCTCGAACAGCGTCTTGCTGGCGACGGGATGGGCGCCCTCCAGCGCCAGCAGCCGCCGCTTGGAGATCACCCCGCCATAGGGCGAAAGCCGGTCGGTGTAATTGCCGGCCTCCAGCACCCGGTGGCAGGGCACGATCAGCATGTAGGGATTTTTCGTGATCGCCTGCGCCACCGAATGCGCGGCGCCCGAAGCGCCCAGCGCCTTGGCGACCTCGTGATAGGTCCGCGTCTCGCCGCGCGGAATCGAGCAGGCGAACTCGTAGACCCGCCGGTTGAAGCCGGACACGCCGCCGGCATCGAGGCTGACCTCGGAAAAATCGGGATCGCCGCCTTGCAGCAGGGCTGTGATGCCCTCGATCGCAAGCTCGGCATTTTCGGATGCCCGCTGCTCGCGCGCCTCGGGATGGGCCTGGAAGATGCGGCGGCGGGTGTCGATCTCCCGCGCCTCCGGCAATTGCACCGCGACGACGCCAGTGCCGCTCCAGATGATGCCGCAGCGGCCTATGGCCGTGTCGAATATCGAATAGCCACGCCCCACCATGCACACGCCCCACTCAGTGCACGTCTCTCCCCAGACATACGATCATAACACCGCCACAATCCGGCGCACCCAAAATCTTACTGGGGCGTTAACAACCGCCCGGCCGGGCGCGCCAAACCGCTTGGCGGAAGGCGCCGTCTCGGCTAATCAGGAGGCGCGCGGCCTCGCGCATCCGCGGGCGTAGTTCAATGGTAGAACGGCAGCTTCCCAAGCATAAGTTTGCTGTTTACCCACATCCCCGGAAATGTCGAAAATCCCTTATTTTTAAGGCATTCTGTGCTATCCATCTCGCCATCGCATAGCGCGGGAGCCGGTCCAAAAGCCGGAAACTGTCCACATGGCGGCCACACGAAATTTGCCGGCGCGGAGGGCGCGTAAGGCGCCGGCGAGAGCACCGCGGAAGCTCACGGACGATCATATCGAAGCGCTCCGGGAATTCGCGGACAGCGACGCGGCCGACCGTAGAAGCTTCGGTACCAATAACGAGCGCTCAGAAGGTGTCGAGTACCCGGACAGCATAGTGAAGGGTCTCTTTGTCTTCGTGGGTGCCAACCGGACTGTCTGGCGCTTCAGGCGTCGCCGTCGCGAGAAGGGAGTTCGCACCACCATTTTCCGGACGCTCGGCGAATGGCCAATGATGAACACCGAGGATGCGCGCAAAGCCGCTGAGATCGCAGTTGGCAACGTGCACTCTGGCGAGGCGGCCCCGAACAAGCGCAGCTCGGTTCGGTTCGAGATCGCGTTTGCGGCCTACCTCGAATATCTGAAGAGCAAGGCGGAGAAGCGAGGAAAGCCGCCGCGTTGGTACTACAACGTCAAAAAGCTCGGTGACGGGATCATTTTGCCAAAGTTTGCGAAGTGGACGCTCGCGGAAATGGCAATGAGCCCCGGCGCTGTTTCCTCTTGGCATGCGGAAGTGACCAAGAAAAACGGCCCGGTGTCAGCAAACCATTGTGCCCGCGTGATCCGTGCGACCTACAAGCGGGCGTCCCGGCTGGATGTCTCGTTGCCGCAGCGTCTGCCGACGTCCGCCGTTGAGTTCAACGAAGAGAGTGCGAAACAGGACGCGCTGCCGTTCAAAAGCTTCCCGGCGTGGCTGAAGGCGTGGCGTAAGATCGACAATGCGATCCGCCAAGCTTACCACCTGACCGGATTGCTAGTCGGTCCGCGGCCCGGCGAATTGGCCCGCCTCCGCTGGGAGGCGTACTCCGACAATGAACGGACACTCGTGATCGCCAAAGCCAAGGCGGGCAAAGATATTGTGATTCCAATCAGCGGCGAGATCGTCGCCGCGCTCAAGATGGCTCGCGAGGCCGCCGAAAAGCTGGGCTATCCGGTGACGCCGGATGCGCTGATTTTTCCAGGGTGCGCCCAGGCCGGCCATCGCGACGAGCTGCCTGCTCGTGGTAACATGCTGAGACACACCTACTCGACCGTCGCGGCCGACCTAGGCGTAGATGACCTAATCCGTCACTTCCTGATGGGACATGCCCCGGAGGGCATTTCACAAAAATACATCGCGACGCTGATCCTTGCCAACGGCCCTAAGATGCGCGAAGAGCAAAATCGAATGAGCAAACGGATCGTCGAGTTGCTTGGGCTCAATGGCCGTACGTTTAAAGCCGAGATCGATGCAGGCCTTGCACAATCGGCCGCAGCGGCGGAGTACAGGACTGAGCGCGACGCCAAGGCATTGGCTAAAGCGCAACGCGTGTCGGCGCGCAAGCGCCGCGGGCGGATCCTGGGGCCACGTAAGAAGGCAGTCGAATCGATGGCTTGACCAGATCGCTTCGCCGACCAGGCCGGACAGGATGATCAGCAGAATGACAGTCCAAGAGCAGGAACAACTTGCCGGATCAATTCAGGAGATCGGCACCATACTTGAGCGCGCCCGCGCGGCTGCAATCGATTACTATCGGCTAACCGGCAAGCCTCTCGGGATCACCGGCGAGATCGGCGAATACGAAGCGGCTCGGTTACTTGGGCTGACGCTAGCTGCGGCACGCGAGCCCGGTTTCGATGCGATCGACTCAGCCGGGCTTCGCTATCAGATCAAGGCCCGACTTATCACCGAGCTTGGTCGCCGGAGATCTCAGCAGATAGGAGCTATCAAGCTCACGCATCCGTGGCATCGGATTTTGCTTGTGCTCCTTGATGCAAGCTATTGTGTGACTGCCATCTGGCAGGCAGAACGGCAATGCATCGAAGCGGCTCTTTCAGCGCCCGGAAGCAAGTCACGAAACGAACGTGGCGCGCTTGCTGTAAGCAAATTCAAGAGTGTCGCGGATCCGATTTGGACGCGGCTCGACAAAGCTTAGCGCCCTTGCATCCCGGGGCTTGCCGAAGCAGCGGAGGTGCGGCCGTGTAACTCTAATGCTGCCACTTTCGCCCCTTCATAGATGACCGCGCTGCCCTGCATCGCTAAGCGACGATTGGCCGAACAGGATGGCATCAAGCTCTGGATCATCGTCCCGCCGCTGCAACCCAACCCATGGCTGATGTTGCGACTCGACTTCCCTCACGCGAGCTCGCCCGCTCATGCGGGCGCTTCGTGCTGCCCGACGATTGAGCGCACGGGCCAGCGTAGCCGCCGTGTCTCCGTCGAGGCATTCGGCGATGGAATCCATTGGCGTCTGTTCGATCAGCGACGTGATGAACGCCTGCTCAAACGCAGTCGTGTCAGGATCCACGCCGTCTGTCACCTTGTATGCCTCATAGACCGCAGCGTCTAACAAGCAGCAAAGCCATTCGGGCACATCATACGTGAATCGCGGGAGAGGGGAGCTCCGCATGTTTAAACTCCTAGGTCTGAAAAATCGTCGCGCTTGCGCACGTAGCCGCGTGCAAAGGCACCCGTTCGCCGATCATGTGCTGGAGCCCAGCCCAACTTTTTAATAGCTGCCGAAATGCCCCTGCCGTCGCTTTGCCGGCTGGAGGGAGCGCGTTCCGTGACGTACTTTGCGGAAACCCAAATCTCCGACTCGGTGATGAATACGGCGGGCTTGGCTTCGTCTCCGATCGTCAGAAGCTTGCCGCTTTTTTGATCCGCCACCGAAACTCCGGCGCCATTCGGTGCGACCTTCTCTTGCAGCATCTTCAGTGCGGCCGCCTCAATGTCTGACAGGGTATCCGTAAGCGGGTCAACAATCTCGCGGCGTGCGGCCTGGCCACGCGCTTCCGCTTCAAGCTCCTTATCGAGAAAAAGCGGCATGCCGAGTTTATAGGCGACCACGGCTTCCGCGAACAGCTGATCGCGATCCCGCTTCAGCGCTTCGATGTCGATATCACCGACCCGGACAGGCCACCAGCGGCGTTGGTCGCCGACATTCAAGTACTCGACCAACTTTCCGTCAGTCGTGGTGTTGAACGTGCCAATGAAGATGCACGTCCGCGGCTGGACTTCTTGAAAGCGCCCATACGCAGGCCGAGCGCGGTCTTCCTGTTTTGTGATCAGGTTCTTGATCGCGAACTCATCCGCCTTTTTCATTTTCGCGAGCTCGGCCACCTCATAGAACCACACGCCGCTCGTTAGCTCCTGCTGCTTTCTCTCATCTTCCGCTAAAATCGGAGAATCCGAAAAGTTTTCGTCGCTGTCATGTTGGCCATTAGCGAGAACCTTCACAACGCTAGACTTACGCTTGCCTTCCTCGCCTTCGAGGACGAGCACATGGTCAAATTTGGAGCCCGGCTTCATGACGCGGGCCACGGCCGCGGTAAGCACAATCTCGCCTTGCGCACGCACCAGCGGCGTATCCTCCACTCCGAGATACGTCGGCAGCCATCTGTTGATCCGCGGCTGTCCATCCCAACGGAGGCCCGACAGATAGTCGAGCACGGGATTGAAGCGATGTTCTTCGCACTCACGGAGAACAGCTTGGTAGGTTGCTTCCGTACCGGCATCATAACCGAAATGGAGATATGAAAGCTCGCGAATTTTGCGTGTCACCGCATCAGAGAGTTCGCCGACGAACTCGGAAAGGCACGTGCCATTGATGATCTTTCGGTTGTGAAAGACATCATAGCGGCAATCCAATCCCAGCTCTTGGATAGCCTTGAGAGCATTCATCATGCTGTTCTTTGCAGGCACGTTACGGCCGACGATCTCAGGCCAAACGATCTCCCTGCGTTCAATCGGGACGAGGCGGCCGGGCCGCGAAGGAACCGCCGGCACAATAGCAGTGCTGGCGATGGCTTCGGCAGCAGCCCGGACTTCGGGGGCTGACTTCTTATTCTTCGGCATCGGACGGCTTTCTCGTTTTCTTCGTGCGGTGGAAGACCATCCCGCGAAGAGTGATCAGGTTCTTGCCGGCGAGTTCGTCTGCGCGAGCTCGCCGACGCGAAGCAGAATATTTGCGCTTGGCAATCTCATATCGACCCTGTGCGAGCTCGAAGGCGGCGGTGGCGTCGAGGAGCTCACGCGCCGTAATAGCCAACCGCAATTCGAATTCTGCGTCATCGGCCTCGTCGCGTGCGCGCGCGACGTCGTCACGGCGCGGCGGCGTCTTGACGAGCTCGAATTTGCGCAGGGCGTGCCACACCCGGTCCCGGAGCGCTGCTTGATATTGGACTTCCGCGTCTTGGCTTCCGAGGCGCCAATCGGGCAGGCCCTCGCATTTATCAAGAGCATCGCCAAGCTTGGCGATCTCGCGGGGGCGAAGCGGCGAAGGTGGGTCGTAGCGGTGAGGTAGCCGCCCCCACTGATGAAGGTGAGGCAATCTAAGCATGGTCAACGTCTCCCTGTTGCGTGTGGATGATGCCGCAGAGGGGACGCGCAAAAATATCGCGTCGCTGGATCAGCGACGACGAGATTTCGGTTGAATCGAATCGGGTTTTCGTGTAAGAGAACAGCACGTTCAATCCATGAACTTGAGCGTCACCGCCAACGGGCTCGGAAAAGCTGCTGCGGCACAAATGCGGACCTTCACGAAGCCCTACCGGAGTTCAGCCGGTGGGGTTTTTCGTTGTGTCCTGGTGTCGGAATGGGATGCTGCTCGACTTGCCAGCTCGGGAGCTGACGACGCGGGGCCTATATCGCCCGGCGCATGGTGCGACCGCTGTCGCATTTATAGCCTAGTTTTGGCCAAAAGTCACGCCTCGTTAACCGCTGCCGAGCCGACTTTCATATATGGCTCATAATGGTACAGACCCGTTTGGCGCGGTTGAGCAGCTGCTAGGACTCACAGCCGCGTCTGTGTGTGAGTCTCTCCGAGCTCCCCGCCGTCTGGTGCGGGCGCCACGGATGGCCGCCCCACGGACTCCGTTGAGTCTTGGCGCGCCGTTCATCGCTTTTGTCCTCGGTCTCGACCCGTTGAGTGGGGCATCCTGGCTCGGGACGTAACGAAGCCAGCTCCCGGCGCCGGCATGTTGGGGGCTCTCACTGCGGCGTCGAGCTCGGCGGCCTCGACCGCTTCACGGTGCGCTTCAAAGATTTCAACCAGCCGCTCGGTACTCCAAGCTATGGCCTCGTCGATCGATGGTGGCAGGAGTGAGCCCATGGCTTCTTGAAATTCCGAGGCGTTGCCGAAGGTCACCTCGCCCGTCGTCGGATCGACCGCCTCGAAAACCACCATCGGGATGTGAACTGACGCGAGGTGCGCGCGCTCCTCGGCATGAAGAGCTGATCCGTGCGGAGCTTTCGCCGCGACGATTAGGATGCCGGCTTGCGTGACGTCCGGTCCGCTCCCCAAAGGAAGATCGTCACCGCCCGCCATTTCGTCGAAGAGATCATCGAACATGGTTCACACCACTTTCACCGCGCCCTTAGGTGGCGTGCCTGCGCCGTTCCTGCGGGGATCGAGGTCGTCAGCTTCAATCCGGCCGGACGAAACCATCACAGGCGCGGGTTTGGTCGCGTTGGATCGTTGCGCGAGGCGAGCCATCAAATCCAACTGCAAGGCGGAGAGTGGCTTCAGCGACTCGCTCGGGGGCTCAGGCTCGGCCGGCGATGCTGATTCTGCCCCCGGCTCGACGGCTTCGGCTGATGGCCCCGGCTCTGGAGCTGGCGTTACCTCAAGCTCGATTGTGGCCGGCACGCTCTCATCGTCCGGACCGAGGATGTCAGTCAAGTCCTTCGGCTCGACATCAACGGGCGGCTCGGCTGGCGCATTGATCGCGGCAGCTGGCTTCATCCTCGGCACAACTTGGACGCCGCTCGCTGCCGTGGAGCGGTTGCTCACTTCGATCTTGTGCCCCCACGTTTTTGGGTAGGTAGCTTGGAGAAAGCTTATTACCGCGGCAACGGGCGGCTCGTGGTGGATGACCTCTGGAATTGGGTTGCCCTCATCGTCGAGCAGGTATCGCGTCGTGATGGCTAGATCGGTCAAATCCTGATCGCTGAGCAGGTCCAATTTCGGATCGCGCTTGAAAACCGTCTTGCCTTGATACCGGCTAACCTCTTGCGTGCCCTTCAACAAGCGCAATTGGAAGTTATCGAGGATCGTTGCGCCGACTACGCGCTGTGCCTGCTTCACCGCTTCATGGAGCGGCATAGACTGTCCCATGTACTCCAAATCAAAGCCCGATTGACCCTGACGCGATTGCGCCATCCAGCTCCACGCGCTGGAGATCGAGATGCCGACTTTGCGCGCAGCGTTGGCGACCGATCCAGTGTCTGCGACGGCCTCAACGAATTCTGCGAGGGTTTCGGGAGAACGCTTTGTCATTAGCGCAACAGGCCTCGCGGCTTCGCCGAACCACGGCGGCCGCCGTTCGCCATCAGGCTGTCGAGCATGCTCTGATGCTGCGTCACGACAGGCGCAGCGACGTTGCCGGCTGCCTCATGCTCAGCGGTACGTTTCAGGTGCAACCGGATACTATCTTCAACCGATGGCTTCGCTTGGTGCCGGATATACTTCGGATACGATTCACCTAGGGCAACGCGGGCTGCTTTGAGGCGTCGCTCGATCACGGCGACTTCAGCCACCTTTGCAGCGGTAGCCAACTCGGCCTGCGCGAGCTCAAGAGCGTGATTGACTGCGGCCTCCCTCTCAGCCCCTCGCGCCTGTCCCCGCATCCGGCCCGTCGCGCGGACCTCGTCACGGGACAGCCGCTTTCCCGCTAAGTTGCTTGCAGCCGACAGTGTTGGTTCACCGTCCTGCGTCCACAGATCATCGTTGGCGTCGTCGAGCTTGGCGAGGAGTTTTGCTAGATCGGTCATGGAGAGTTTCCTTTCCTGGTTGGAGAGGGGCCGGGCGGGAAGTCTCAATTCGCACCCAACCCCTCTCAACCGACACGCGGTGCGAGTCGCGCGTCAGCTAGCTGACCTGTCTGCTAGCTGCGATGTACCGGCGCAAAGAATCGATCGCATCGACTTTCGAGCTGGCGGCAAGAGCGGTGCGGGCGCGATCCTCGGCGTATCGCAGATGAGCGAGTTCGCTTTTGGCCGCGGTGAGCTCTGCCTCGATCTCCTCCACATCCAAATTCCGCGAGATGAATTCGGCGGTGTCCTCGCGCTCTGCTTCCGGAAGTGCCGCGAGCTCAGCCGCAAAAGTCTCATCGGTTCGAACGCGGCTTCCGGTATGGTCAAAGATGCTGAGCGGCATGTGGCTTGTCCTCTTTAATTTTAATCTTGTCGGCGTGCGCGCCCGTCGAGCTTCGCTCTCAGATATAGTTCAGCTTCTCAGCGGTGTGCCGGCGAGCGTAACGCCGGCAGCCTTGGCTAGACCCGCTGCGAGCTTTGTTGAGGTGCGGATGATGCTCGTTTGTGCGGCGAGGCGATCGGGGCCGCGCCAAGACGGATGCCACGGGTTGTTCCGCGGAGCCTCAGCCCCTTCCGCCTTTAGCTCTTGCTTCGCCTGCACCGAGCCGGGACGAACGCCGGGCTTGAGGCTCACGCCGTCGCTCCCCCAACGCTCCGCCATCTCGCGGTAGGCGGCATCAGTGCCGAGTTCGGTCCGAAGCCTACCGCGCGCGGCAAGAGACGGACTCGCGCCAAAGGCTGCTTCAGCCAATTGCTCTATCTCGGGAGCCTCGGCATAGAAGTAGTGCGGACGCGTGTCCTTGAGCGTGGCAATGGCTTCAGCGAGGGAGAAGCCGCGCCAGCCGGGATCGGTGCCGCGATAGACCAACTCGCTTTTCTCATCCGCCGGATCATACACATGCACAAACTGCGGAGCGAACTGATCGAGGAATTCCAAGATCGCGGAAGGCCGGACGCCAGCGGCTCGAAGCAGCGGCTCCGCTTCTACGCGCGCGTCTCGATACTCATGCTTGATCGGCATTGACTTGGTCCTTCTGTTTGGACGGCTTTCTCGGGCGGCCGACAGGTTTCCGCGGCCAAGTTTCGAACCATGCGAGAAGCTCGGTTACTGCGATGCGCGCGGCAAGCCCGCCATCCGGCGCCTTGCGCACCGTCAACGCACCGCTGCGAACTGCTTCCGCAATCTTCGCGCGACTGATGCCGAGCATCCGCGCCGCGTCGCGCTGCGGCACTGCGAGAAGATCGGTCTTTATGTGGTGGATGCTCGCCATGCTCTCGGCGCCCGCTCGGTAAACGTTATGCTCCGATTCTAACTTCGGCGATTCAGCAGAGCAACTAGCGTTTTGCTCACATAATCTTCGTGCTCAGAATCGCGCGCTCAGCCTTATCTGAAAGAGCTTTTTGCTCATTTTCGCAGAGCGGGTCGGCGGCCCACGCGGGCTTCGACGCCCTTCGGCGAAGTGGTGTAGCGATGCTTTGTCTCGTGCCCTTTCGGCGGCCCATCGTAACGTCGTCCCGTCTCCTTCGCCAGCTGATGTCGAGCCTGCACAACGCGCTTTGCTTCCATGCTCATCCGTGCCCCTAAACGAAAGCGCCCGGCACTAAGGCCGGGCTGGTTCAATCGAAAGGACGATATTCAGTTCTGGAGATGTCCGCTACTAAGCCATATGCCGACTTTGGGCGCCGTCGCCGAAGGTCGCCGATGGGCCAGGAGCGGACGTACCGCCGACCCTTATCTTGGTTCTCTTAGACGCCATTCGCCATTATGGCGCTCGATGGAACTAGAGACCTTTTGTTCGGGCGCACTTAGAGACGACGCGAGAAGTTTGACGCGACTATTTCCTTCCCAGCCAGTAAATTCATAGAGCCACCGTGCATCGTCTGGGGCGCGATAGTGCCACTCCTTGAGAGAAGGAGTGCGTATGCTGGGAACGATGTCCATTCCGTTGGGAGGTCCAGCGGGGCCCACAGACGAAGCGACGGATACAAGCCAGTGTCTGTCTGGCGAATAGTGTGGGGGCGCAACGATTGCCGTGTCGTCGCCCGTGTCGGCCCTTACGAGAAGCCAACTCGCACCTTCCCAATAATCGACCTCGAGCAAAATGAGGTCGTGTTCGGGAAAATATCCGGTCAGTTGGTACTTAATGCAGCCGTCAGCGTCGTTGGACTGACACTTCGCTTCTTCGTCGAGATATATTCTTGTCTTCCCATTCCTAAATTTCAACTGCAAGCCATGGCCGACGCGTTGGGCCAAGTCGCCAACCTGCGCCAGACAGGCCTTTTCGGACCGGTCAATTTCGCCTACGCCCTGGTCGCCGACGCAACGGCCGTCCTGCGACGGATGATCGGTGAAAGAATAGGGAACTCCAGCAGAAGCGGTGGCACAAATCAGGAAAAAAGCGAACGCTGCGATTGTTGCGAGCCGTGTCAGGGAAGCCATCATCGCGAAGCCTACGTCCCTCGAAAGTCCGCACTTGACCGCAGAGCCTACTTTTTCGTCAAGTTAGAACTGGGCGCAAACCTAACCGACCCTAAACTTCCGCCTCGGGTCAAAATGCGAAGAACTCAACCTGAGCAAATCTGGTCCGCTATGCCTCATTGAGCGGACCTCAACGAGATGCACTGCTAGTTTGCTGTTGGGCCAATGGCGACACTCGCGCGGATAACAGGGGCGCTCATCTGATCAAAAAGAAAACAATGAACGCCCCAGCCGGTTCTTCCTACTTGGGTGGCGGCGTATCGTAGAGCGGTTTGCCCTTATCGACGATGTGCACCGTCAGAAGCTTGACAGTCCTATCGCCGACGACCTTAAAGGCGCCGTGCGGAACATCCCGAATATTCACGGAAGAGAAGCCGGTTGGAAATGGCACTTGCTTGCCGTCCGGTAGTTCGATAGTGCCGCCTTCCAAAACGTAAAAGGACTCTTCTCCGTGATGGATATGGAGCTTTGAGGTGTCGCCCGGCTTGATGTCGGAGATGCTGGTGATGACCTCCATATTTGTGCCTGTCAAATCTGCTCGTTTCAGTTCCTTTCGAAACGGCGAATCTTGGGCGTTTGCTGCGCACGTGAAAAGTGATGCAAATAGAATTCCGAGTAAGAACTTCATCCGTATCCTCCTCGCCTAGCGAAATCTGCAATCTAGCAGACGCAGAATTAAGCCTGAAAAGTTGGATACATCTCAAGGTTTATCGCTATTGCGATGCACCAAGGCGGGGTGACGAGCCGGCACGGCACAAAGCGCAGTCCGCTCCCGAACTGGGGTACAACGCGCTGAGACTGTGCTGAATACCTCTTTGGGTGCAACTCGGACCTGATCAGCGTCTTCCAGCTACGTCCGCCTTCCATCACAAGAGAACTTAGGCCAATCGGCGTCGACACGGCTCCCCCATCGCCGCACGACCGAAGTCCTGTCGCTGAAAATTGACAACGGTACTCTGCGTCGTGCAGGGCGTCGCAATGGCATGGATCGCGAATTTGCTGCGCCGTGCGGACGTCGGGTCCCGGCCTGCGCAGACGAATCAGGCCACGGTGGTTCGGTTAGCCAACCCCTCTTCACCGTGGCCTTGCCATGGCTGCTGATCGCCTGTTCTACGTCGGTCTAATTAATGGAATCCTTGCATTCATATTGCCTCGTAACCGGGTTCTCTTTGCACTTCAGTTCGCTGCGGGTTGTGGTGCCGAACAGGCTTGTTTCGTGCGAGCACTTAAACTCCCCCATGGCGTCCGTCTTACAGCCCCCGGAGCTGGAGAAGGCCGGCGTGGAGTTTTGCGCTACGACCTTCGAGTTCGTGCCGGGAGCCGCAGAGCCGATGATGAAGAGCGACACGACGACGCCGCACAGGGCCATGAACCGGTTTTGAATCATCAAAAACCGAAGCGGATAGATAATCGAAATTGCAGAGACGACGAAAAGAAGAACACCAAGTGCGACCAAAGCAGCCTCCATTGTGTTTATGCAACGGAGGGTAGCGCAGGGGTCTCAACACTCATTGTTATTGATTCTTACAACTTTAGCCATCTACCTCGGAAGCCGCTCGGAGCGCGGCGCAAGCATCCCGCGTGATGAGAAAACAGTCGGCTTACATTAAGGCTTCATCAACCCACTCACGGCCGAAATTGACAAGAACACTCTGCGTCGTGCAAGCCGTAATCATGGGATGGATTGCGAATTTGCTGCGCCGGCCGGACGTCGGACTGCGGCCCTGGCGGAGCGGTCCGCAGGTTGACCTGCAACCGCTGTCAGAGCGCGGCGGCCGATGGCTCAAGGCGAACCTATTTCGCTTTCCCGGGGCTCGGTGGTCTCGGAAGCGTGGTTGCGTGGAGCTGGCAGAGGGTGACGTGATCGCGCTGCATCTGGTTGTCGAGCGCCTTCGCGAGGCCGGTGTGCGGGTGCGGTTCTATGGGCGCCTTCGACGCTGGGACGGCGCCTCGCCGGTTTGGACGTTCCTGAAGCGCGGGAACCGCTGAAGCCATTTTCTCATCTGCGCCGTGCGAGTGCTGCCGCGAGTTTTGATCTAATCGGTCATGAAACACCTGCTACGCCTGCTACGCCTGTTTCCTACTGAGGGTTGGCTGGAATAATGGCTATATAGGAAATAGGCGTTGCAGACGGTTCAGGCGTTGCAGAGGCTCGCCGCAATTTGGTTTTTGGAAGAACTGGACTGCCGAGTTTTGATTTAATTGGCAATCCGACGCCCTGAGAGCGGTCTAGACGGGGGCGTTAAGATTAACGATTAACCATAACGACTCCGGATAGTTTTACACAAAGGCCCTACTTCGGATTTTCGGCGGGCAGCCTCGCGCTTCGGTAACGTCGAAATGCGGCGGGATCGTGACCGCAACCGGCGCGAGCGTTAACGAATCCCTAATGCGCTGGGCACATGGCTTCGGCCCTTTCTCCAGAGCCATGCATTTGCCCATCTAACAGGCTGGCACGCGGCTTGCGCGACCTCGAAAAGATTCCATAACGGGTGCTATGCGAAACCGCTTAACCACGTTCGGCCCTGTTGCCTTCGTCTTGGGCAACATCATAGTGAAGGAAGGGTTGACGCGAACGAACAGCGGATCGCGCCGTCACTAGCTGTGTTGGATCAGCTACCGGGTAACGACCTCCGGAGCCCGCGTCTCGGGAAATCATTATGTCCCCTAGCTCGTGGCCTGAATTTGCCAGAAGCTTTCAAAGCTCAAAAAAAAAAAGACAAAAAAAAAGTCATAAATTCCCGGACCGTCGGAAATCGTTAACCGCGGCGCTCATCACGTAAGAAAGGTGTCGCGGCACTAAGACGTTGAAAACGACGTCTGGGCTACTCCTGATGGAAAGGGAGTAACAACAATGTCCGGCTTTTTGAAGCTACGTAAGGCCGCGCCTCAGCGCTTGAAGTCGCTAGGCCTGAGCGAATCATGGCTCCAAAAGCAAATCGCTGAAGACCCCTCCCTACTCGGATTGGGCGAGCTGACCGTCTTCCAGAAAGAGAAAGTACAGCCGACCGGGGGGCGCATCGATTTCGTATTGTCCGATGAGCCGAACGAGACACGCTATGAAGTCGAGATCATGCTGGGGGCAACCGACCCCAGTCATATCATCAGAACGATTGAATATTGGGACATGGAGCGTCAGCGGTTCCCCTTAGTTGAGCACCGAGCCGTCATCGTTGCGGAAGAGATAACCAGCAGGTTCTTCAACGTCATCAGGCTGCTAAATCGTGCCGTGCCATTGATCGCGATTCAATTGAGTGCTTTTCAGATCGGCGAAGAGGTCGTTTTGCAATTCCTTCGAGTGCTCGACACCTATGAATTCGGTGAAGGCGATGGCGAGAGTGATCCATCCGAACTGACCGATCGCGCGTATTGGGAAAAGAAGGCAAAACACGAAGCTCTAAGTGCTGTGGACGCGGCCGTCTCGCTAATCAAAGAGCCGAGAGTCACTTTCAACAAAACGCATATTGCCGTTGGCACTTCCGGTTACCTGTTTGCTTGGTTCTTCCCAAAAAAGATTGCCGCGCACTGCTTGGTACGCATCAAGGTTGGATCCGAGGCTCGCCCGGGCTTGTTGGCCAAAATCGAAGAAGCTGGTCTCGAGGCGGAGAGCCGCGGACAGGCGGCAATCCAGATGTTCCTCAATGCTGACCAAGTGAGCAAGCATCGCGAGCTCCTTCAGCAGGTGATGCAAGCTGCCGAGCAATGGTCGCATCGGTAAGTTCATCACCGAGAGGAGGGCACATAATGACCACTGGGTTAGGAGAACCAGGCGCAACGTCTCCGAAGAAGCGTCGATCTGGAATACCCACAGGTAATGCCGGAGAGTACTTCGTGATGGGTGAGCTACTTAGGCGCGGCTACGACGCTCAGCTCGCTGACCGTAATACCGCGGGATATGACCTGCTCGTCGGCCAACACTCTGCGCCGGCTTTGAGGAAGGTGCAAGTCAAGACGGTTCGTACGCAGCCGTGGTACGTAAAACAGTCCATGTTCGAGGGTGAGGCGCTGTCACAAATCACTATCTACGTTTTGATAGGCACCGAGCGGGCGCTACAGCCGGTTCGCTACTTCATCGTACGGAATTTGGAAGTTGCTGATCAAGTCGCGACCCCAAAGGGGTGGAACGCGAACGCCTTCATGAGTCTCAAGGCCATCGCTCAATACGAAAACCGGTGGGATGTTCTTTGGCTCGCATAAGCGGCTGAGTTAGAGGACAAGTCGCCGCGGCCTCAGAAGGTACGGATTGAAGCCCTTTGGTGGATTGCCAGCTAAGCGCGAATCACCTCACCCTGCCAGTTAAATGACCGCTCTGCACCTCGATTTGGAAACCATGGCCGGGCCCCATGAGATTCACTCGTGGCGGCACGCCGAACTGCTCTCTATCGCGCTCTCCCCCACCGAGAGCGGCAGGGATCCTTAGGGTGACACACAACGTCGGTTTTGAATACGCGCCGTGATACCATGAGCAGCGAGGACAAATTAGATAGCGAGCGGTTGCGCGGCCGAGTCGAATATTGGAAGCAGATCGCAGGGCTGCAGACCCACTTCAACGACATGAGCATTCGGACTCGATGGCTCGGACTCACGGCAATTGGGACGTTGTTAGCTGCCGCCGCAATAGCCGAGAAAGAGAACATCAGATTTGATGTTGGTGGCTATCTTGTCGGCCTTCCGAGTGTCTTGATGGTCCTCAGCTTGATGCTCCTTGCAGGATTGTGGTTCCTGGACGTGCACTACTACTATCAAATGCTTCTTGCGAGCGTCGAGTACGGCGAGAAATTCGAGAAGCTGATCATGCAGGACCTAAACGTCACGGATCACGGCGTCACGTCATACATCAGCAGCAAAATCTCGCGCCGCAAGGCGTGGTTTGTCACCCATATGTTTTACCTATTCGCTGCGGGCGTTATCACGATCTTTTTGGTGAGCTCGCTGCTTCCGCACCGTCAGGGACCAGCGGGTGATGTTCAAACACAGGTCTCAGGCTCGTCGAAGCGCTAGCTCGCTCAGTTTCCGGGCTAGCTTGTAAGCAATAAATGGCCGGACTCGATGAGGAAGGCGTAGAGGGAAAGGGCTAGAAACAAGGCAAACGCAAGTAAATAGACGAGACTGATGAGGAATGTGTGGCCTCGGCATTTCGCGAACCGTCGTTTGCAATTGACTTCATGCTCTTTCGTCATGGGCCCGGGAAAAGCGCTGCCGATCGTCCGAAACGACGCAAAGAGAAGATGCTGTTCCAGGAGCATTAGCGCCTCTTCTGCGATTTCAATCATCTGTCGGTTGCGGCGATCCAGACCGAAGAACACGATCACCAGAAGCGCCCCCGCGCATGGGGCGATGATCCCCGGCAACCCACCCAGTTGCGATCTCTCTTTCAACAGGTAGAAGCATCCGCCAAAGACGAATGGCGATAAAATCACAAAAAAGTGGAAGAGCTGTGTTCGCTGTCGAGCATGAAAATCGAAATAGCGCCACGACAGCTCTAAGCGCATCTTCTCAAATTCCATCGTCGCGCGCGCGTCTTCGGGCGGGGTGGCGCGCTGTAGAATGTCCGTAAGTGACATCGCTTATTTTCCGGTCGAAGGTGCCAGCGGGTTTGGAGCTAGAATTTCATGCTGGTTTGCGGACTTTGGCTGCCGCTGATCCATTCTTTGTCCCTGTACTGGAGTTCAGGGTGATAGGATTACTCGCGCAGCGCTCCCAAATGCGATTAAACTCAAGATGGAACAAATGATAAAAGCCATCCGCATTAGGTGTGACTGAAACGAGCCAGACAGGCGTTTGATCAACGTGTGGCCCACCGGGCAAGTAATACTGCACCCACACGGTCGAGTTTGTGATGATCAGTTTCCAGTTGGGCTGGCCTTCGTAGTATCGCCCCTCAACCGAATAGGCTTGGTTTCGAAGGGTTCTTAGTCGCTTGACTGAGTCTCTGATGGCTTTTTCATAGTCGTTCGAATTGACGCCGACAGCGGCAGCCCGTCCCTTCATTTGCTTGCTGCCGGGCTTGCACAGAATTACTCGGATGTTGCCGCGAAAGTTCTGCAGAGCCTCATAGAGAGGGGCACCCGGCCTCCCAAAAGTATCGATGCCATTCGCCCCGAGGATGTAGACGAATTTGTTCTCGGGACTAAGAATTTCCTCGCATAGGGATTTCCAAGGCGCACCGTCCTCACTCTGCCTAGCATGGGGGAAGCGCCCCTCGATCCCGGCTTGCGTCACCAATGCGTAGTTTGCGTCAGCTCCGCTGAGGATCGTGCTCTGCAGGTTCAAAATCGAATGAGCGCGCGTAAGCAAGAACCCGAGCACGACAGCGACCACAACCAAGATGAGGATCACTGCTGACAGGATCGGATGGTCTATCACGGCATCGTAAGGCCTTGAGACCAACCAATCTTGAACAAGGGCAGGCATTCCTTTGGCCGATTTCCAAAGGAGTGCTAAGGCCTCGTCTTGCGTAGGCACATGGTCGAGGCTGTAGAGGTTTTGCACTGCTGAGAGCGCGTACACCCCGGCGGCTGCGAGCAAAACACCGCGAATATATTTCCAAGCCGCCGAAAAGGCGTCGGCGACCAAATCCTTCGCGCCAGATTTAACTTTGGCAGAGAAGTTCACCGAGGCCCGCCCTTAAGCGGCGCCGTGTTCTCCAGAAGCTCTGCCGCGCCTGAATTGAGGCGCGAGAACTGGCCGATCCAAATTGATTTTAGTCTCTTCATAGTGAAGCTTTGCGTCCACGTAGCGGGAACCAAGGAAAATTCCCGCGGCCACCGCGCTCAAGACGCCGCCCGCTATGGTCACAACGGTAATGGCTTCAATCATGAAATTCCCCCGGATTAGGTCTGGTTACCATCTCGGGTTGCAGTTCCCTAGGGTGACGTGAATCGGTTAAGAAAATATTGTGTCCAGTTGCACATTCGCAACACCTCAGCAAGATCGATTTTATGCCTAGGCAGAACGCATGTCATCATCTCTCCGTTCCGCCGGTTCTGAAGCCATAGGCGCGTTGCGTCGTTTGCTTCCTCGGCAGCCCTTGATCCTTCCAGTCGCAGTTGTATGGTGATCGGAGATCAGCGGCCACACGATGGCCACATGGTCGAAACTCGCTGATGGGCTTAAGTGTCTGAATTTAAAGCGATTTGCGGGCGTAGTTCAATGGTAGAACGGCAGCTTCCCAAGCTGCATACGAGGGTTCGATTCCCTTCGCCCGCTCCAAGCCCTCAGTTCGACAGGCTTCGCAGAAACTCCACGATCGCCGCGTTGACCTCCGCCGGCCGCTCCTGCTGCGTCCAGTGCCCGCAGCCGGGCAGCATCCTGATCTCGCGCAGTTGCGGCACACATTGCTTCATGTTGACGAGAAGCTCGGTGCTGCCGGGGAAAGCCAGGACCATGTCGTGGTCGCCCGCGATGAAGAGCGAGGGCACCGTCACCTTCACGCCCTCGAAGGCCGCCATCAGTTCCCAGTTGCGGTCGATGTTGCGGTAGTAATTGAGCGGTCCGCGAAATCCGCTGCGGGCAAACTCGGCGCCGAAATGGTCGAGGTCGGCGGCGGTCAGCCATGACGGCAGCGGCACCTGCACCTTCGGCAGCATCCCGTCCTTGCGTGAGACCATGCCGGCGCCGACGGTCCGCCCCTGACGCTCGGCATTGGCGCGGATCGCCGCCGCTCCCTCGCCGGAGCCGCCATAGAGCATGGCGCCCAGTGTCGCGCGCGGATCCCGTTCGAATTCGGCTTCGGCGACACCCGGCTCCTGGAAGTAAAGCTGATAGAACTGCGCATCCGCCGTCTGCGGCATGACACTCGTCGGTCGCACCGGACTCCGTGGCCGATAGGGTACGCTGAGGATGGCGGCGGCGCGAAAGCGATCCGGCCGCAGGCGCGCCGTGTGCCAGGCGATCGTGGCGCCCCAATCATGCCCGACGATGACGGCGTGTTTCGCCTCGAAGGCGTCGAGCACGCCGACGAGATCGCCGACCATGTGGAGGATCGTGTACTGGTCGATCGCCTCAGGCCGGTCGCTCTTGCCATAGCCGCGCATGTCGGGCGCGACCGCATGGTAGCCGGCCGCTGCCAGCGCGTCGAGTTGGTGGCGCCAGGAGTACCAGCCTTCCGGAAAGCCGTGGCAGAGCAGGACCATTGGCCCCTCGCCCTGCTCGGCGACGTTGAGGCTGATACCGTTGGCCGTGATCGTCCGCTGCGTTGGCTCGCCCATGTCATCGCCTCCCGGTCATCGCGGCTGGCGTATCCTAATCCGCCCTGCAGGCTGCGCAAAGATTCTAATATGTTAGCCTCTCGCTCTCGGCACGCCCGCCTTGCCCGCCTTAAGCTCATCTTGCCCGGTGGATGCGGTCCCTGCGCCGGGTGATGTCGGAATGAGGGCCATGGACCAGCAGAAACTCGACCGTGCGATCGGTCGCCGCTTGAAGACGCTGCGGACGCAGGCGGGGATGACGTTGAACGAACTTGCAACGCGCTCCGGTGTCAGCCGAGCCATGATCGGGCGGGTCGAGCGCGCGCAGAGCAGCGCCACGGCTGCGCTGCTCGGCAGGCTGTGCGCCGCGCTCGACGTCTCGCTCAGCGACGTCGTCGCGCTCGCCGAGAAGCCGCCGGAGCGCCTGATGCGGCTTGCCGACCAGCCGCACTGGCGCGATCCCGACAGCGGCTATCGAAGGCGGCACGCCTCGCCGACGGACGCGGCGAGCGGCATCGAGATCATCGTCGTCGACCTTCCGGCCGGCGCGCGGGTGCCGTACAGCCCCTGGGGCCGCAACGCCTTCACCCAGCAGCTGTTGATGCTGGAGGGCGCGATCGCCGTGTACATCGACGCCAAGACGGTGCGCCTGCGCGAGGGCGACTGCCTGGATTTCGACGTGATGCGCGCGGTGACCTTCGAGAACGAAACCAAACAGGACGCGCGCTACGTCATCATCACGCGGCGCGGCGCCTCCTACGGGAAGATGTGATGTCGCTGATCGTACGGGACGCTACGCTGGACGATGCCGAGGATATCCTCGCCATCTACAATTACGCCGCGCTCAACACCACGGCGGTCTGGACCGACGGTCCATCCGATCTGGACTCGCGGCGTCAATGGATTTCCGCGCGACGGGACGCCGGCTATCCCGTGCTGGTCGCGATGAAGGGCAGGGAGGTCGTCGGTTTCGCCTCGTTCGGCGATTTCCGTCCCTTCCCCGGCTATCGTCACACCGTGGAGAATTCCGTCTATGTCGACGAGCGGCATCACAGGGCGGGGATCGGCCGCGGTCTGGTCGCCGCGTTGATCGAGCGCGCCACCGCCATGAACAAGCATGTCATGATTGCCGGCATCGACGGCACCAACGCGGCTTCGATCGCGCTGCACGCCTCGCTCGGCTTCGCGGAGGTCGCGCGCATGCCGGAGGTCGGCTGCAAGTTCGGCCGCTGGCTCGATCTCGTTTTCATGCAGAAGCAGCTTGCAAGCGGCGTGAGGCCCTGACCATGCAGATCCGGACCGGCGACACCTTCGATCCGCGCGTCGTCGCGCTGCTCGATCATCACGTCACGGCGGCGCGGGCGCAGACCGCGCCGGGCAGTGCGCATGCGCTCGATCTCGCCGGCCTTCGTGCCAGCGACGTCGCGTTCTGGACCGGATGGGACGGCGAGCAGCTGGTTGCCGCCGGCGCGCTGAAGACGCTCTCGGCAACCCATGGCGAGGTGAAGTCGATGCACACGCTCCAGACCACGCGGCGGCGCGGGTATGGCGGCCAGATGCTCCGCCACATCATCGCCGAGGCCCGCGCGCGGGGCCTGAAGCGGCTCAGTCTTGAGACCGGCTCGTGGGACTATTTCAAGCCGGCGCATGCGCTCTACCAGGCGCATGGCTTTATTCTCTGCGGTCCGTTCGAGGGCTATGCCGAGGATCCCAACAGCCTGTTCCTGACGCTGGACCTGCTCGAGGGGTGACTGCCGGACCCGGCTGTTAGACTTGAGCCGGCAACAATCGCACTGCTGCCCCTCAAAATGAGTTGCGTACCTCAAAACACCTCTGCTAGCCTTCAGCCATGGCCGAGACCCTGACCACGACGGTGCTGACGCTGAAGGACATCGCCCGCGAGGCGGGCGTCAGCTTGGCGACGGTGGACCGCGTCCTGCACAACCGGCCCGGCGTGCGGCCCGACACGGTGCGGCGCGTCAAGGCGGCGATCGAGCGCAATTCGTTCCAGCCCCACGTCGCCGCCGCCGAACTCGCTCGCAGCCGCGCCCGCCGCTTCGCCTTCGTGATGCCGTCGGGGCCGAACCCGTTCATGCAGCAGATCGAGGCCTATCTCGGCGAGATGTCCGCTTGGCTCTCGGCCCGCCGCCTCAGCGTCGAGACTGTTACAACCGATGTGTTCGATCCATCGGTGCTCGCGGCCTCGCTGGAGGCGCTGTCGGGCGATTGCGACGGCGTCGCCGTGGTGGCGCTGGATCACCCCAGCGTTCGCGCCGCGATCAACGACCTCGTCGATGCCGGCACCAAGGTGGTGACCCTGGTGTCGGACGTGCCGTCGTCGCGCCGCCACCATTATGTCGGCATCGACAACATCGCGGCGGGCCGCACCGCCGGCGCGCTGGTCGGACGGCTGGTCGGCCAAAAGTCCGGCAAGGTTGCGATCGTCGCGGGCTCGCAGGGCTTGCGCGACCATGCCGAGCGAATTTTCGGTTTCAACCAGGTGATGGCGTCGGAATTCCCCGGTCTCAGCGTGCTGCCCGTGCTCGAAGGGCGCGACGAGGATGGCCGCTCGGAACAGGTGATGGCGCGGCTATTGGCCAAGCATGCCGACATTGTCGGCCTTTATAACGTCGGCGCCGGCACGCAAGGCGTCGCCAAGGCGTTGAGCGATGCCGGCCGCGACAAGGTGGTGTTCGTCGGTCATGACGTCACCCTGCTGACGCGCCGCCTGCTGCTGCAGGGCGTGATGGATGCCGCGATCTCGCAGAACCCCGGACATGAGGCGCGCGCCGCCGTGCGCGTGCTGCTCGCGCTTGCCCGCGGCGAGCCGATCTTGCGCGAGCAGGAGAAGATCAGGATCGACATCGTGATGCGGGACAATCTGCCCTAGCGGCAGCCGGCTATCGAACGGGCCGTAGCGGAAAAGCGCGACGTCAAGATCGCGCATCGCAATGGATGATGAGGAGGACGATTTGTATCTCGGACTGGACATCGGCACGTCCGGCGTAAAAGCGGTGCTCGTGAGCGAATCCGGCGCGATCCTCGCGACGGCAACGCGCGAGCTCGCGCTGTCGCATCCGGCGCCGCTGTGGTCCGAGCAGGACCCCGATTCCTGGGTCGATGCGACCATCGGCGCGGTCGACGATCTCGCCAGCCGCCATCCGCGCGAGGTGGCGCAGGTGGCCGGCATCGGCCTGTCCGGCCAGATGCATGGCGCGACGCTGCTGGACGAGGACGGCAAGCCGCTGCGCCCCGCGATCCTCTGGAACGACGGTCGCTCGCAGGCCGAATGCGCCGTGCTGGAGCGACGCTGTCCGTCGCTGCCCGCGATCGCCGGCAATCTCGCGATGCCCGGCTTCACCGCACCGAAGCTGCTGTGGATCGCACGGCACGAGCCGAAAATCTTCGAGCGTGTCGCAAAGGTGCTGCTGCCCAAGGCCTATGTGCGTTACCGCCTCACCGGCGAGATGGTTGAGGACATGTCCGATGCTGCCGGCACGCTGTGGCTCGATGTCGGCCAGCGGCGCTGGTCCGCCTTGCTGCTGCACGCCACCGGGCTCGATCTCCACCACATGCCGCGCCTCGTCGAGGGCAGCGCGGAGAGCGCCGTGCTCGCGCCGGACTATGCGCAGCGCTGGGGTATGAAGAAAGCCGTCGTGGTCGCGGGCGGCGCCGGCGACAACGCCGCGAGCGCGATCGGGCTCGGCGCGATCGCGCCGGGAGATGCGTTCCTGTCGTTGGGAACGTCCGGCGTCGTGTTCCGCGTCACCGATCGCTTCGCGCCGGCGCCGACGTCGGCCGTGCATGCCTTCTGTCATGCGCTGCCCGGCCTCTGGCATCAGATGGGCGTGATGCTGTCGGCCGCGGCGTCGCTCGCCTGGCTCTCCGGGGTGATGGAGACGGCCGCCGCAGCGCTCTTGGCTCCGCTTGGTGAATCTGTCGATGCGCCGAGCCCGATCAAATTCCTGCCCTATCTCGACGGCGAGCGCACGCCGCACAACGATGCCTCTGCCAGCGGTGCCTTCGTCGGCCTGCGCGGTGCGACCGGCCGCAGCCAGATCGTGCAGGCCGTGCTCGAAGGCGTCGCCTTTGCCGCGCGCGACAATCTGGCGGCACTGAGCGCGGCGAGCGGGCCGATTCCCGAGCTCGATCTCGTCGGCGGCGGCTCGCGCTCGCCATTGTGGGCACAGATCTGCGCCGACGTGCTCGGCATTCCCGTTCACCGGGTCGAAGAGGGCGAGGTGGGAGCGGCCCTCGGCGCCTCCAGGCTCGGCAGGCTCGCCGCGACAGGCGAGAGCGCCTCGGCGGTCTGCACCCGCCCGCGGCGGCTTGCGACCTTCACGCCTCGCGCCTCCGTCGCTGCGGCCTATGACGAAGCCTATCGGCGATGGCGCGCGCTCTATCCCGCATTGAAGGAGACGAATTAAGTGAACGCGTCAGCCAAATTCTTCGATGCAAGCGTACCCGTCGCCTTCGCCGGCGAGAACGCGGGACAGGCGCCCGCTTTTCGCTGGTACGACAGGGATCGCATGGTCCACGGCCGCCGGCTCGAGGATCATTTGCGCTTTGCGGTCTGCTATTGGCATTCGCTCTGCTGGCCCGGCGGCGATCCCTTCGGCGGCGAGACGTTCCTGCGGCCCTGGCACCACGGCACGGATGCGATGGCGCAGGCGCGGGCCAAGGCGGATGTCGCCTTCGAGCTGTTCCGCCTGCTCGATGTGCCCTACTTCACCTTCCACGACGTCGACGCGGCGCCGGAAGGAGCGTCGCTCGCCGAGTCCGTCGCCAATCTCAACGCCATCGCTGATCTGTTCGAAGCGAAGATGGCATCAGCCAAGGTCCGCCTGCTCTGGGGCACCGCGAACCTGTTCACGCATCGCCGCTACATGGCGGGCGCTGCGACCAACCCGGACCCGGAGATATTCACCTATGCCGCCGGCCAGGTCCGCGCCGCGCTGGAAGTGACGCACCGGCTCGGCGGCCAGAACTATGTGCTGTGGGGTGGGCGCGAGGGCTACGAGACGCTGCTCAACACCGATCTCAAGCGCGAGCTCGACCAGCTCGGCCGCTTCGTCTCGCTCGTCGTCGAGCACAAGCACAGAATCGGTTTCAAGGGCCCGATCCTGATCGAGCCGAAGCCGAAGGAGCCGACCAAGCATCAGTACGACTTCGACGTCGCCACCTGCTACGGCTTCCTCGAACGCTACGACCTGCTCAAGGACGTCAGGCTCAACATCGAGCAGAACCACGCCATCCTCGCCGGCCATTCCTTCCATCACGAGGTCGCGCTCGCCGAGGCGCTCGGCGTGTTCGGCTCGCTCGATATCAACCGGGGCGACGACCTGCTCGGCTGGGACACAGACCAGTTCGCGATGAACGTGCCGGAGCTGGCGCTGGTCTTTCACGAGATCCTGAACCGTGGCGGCTTCACTTCGGGCGGGCTGAATTTCGACGCAAAAATCCGGCGTCAGTCGATCGATCCCGATGATCTCATCCACGCCCATGTCGGCTCGATGGATGCGTGCGCGCGGGCCTTCCTCGCCGCCGCCGACATGCTCGATGCCGGCGCTCTCACCGCGCCGCTCGCCAAGCGCTACGAAGGCTGGTCCGGCCCCGAGGGCCGGGCGATTCTCGGCGGCCAGCGCTCGCTCGCCGATCTTGCCGACCGCGCGCTCCAGCCCGGCTTCGATCCGCAGCCGCGCTCGGGCCGGCAGGAATATCTGGAATCCCTGGTCAATCGTCATGTCTGAGGGACCGCTGATGGCACAGGTTGATGCGACACCGGTCCTCGAGCTCACCGGCATCGGCAAGGAATTCGGCGCCATCCGTGCGCTGCACGGTGTCGATCTGCAGGTCCAGCCCGGCGAGGTCGTCGGCCTGATGGGCGACAACGGTGCGGGCAAGTCGACGCTGGTCAAGATCATCGCCGGCAATTTCCGTCCCAGCCATGGCGAGATCCGTTTCGCCGGCAGCGCGGTCCATTTCAGCCGGCCCGTCGACGCCCGCGCCGTCGGCATCGAGGTCGTCTATCAGGACCTCGCGCTCGCCGACAATCTGACGGCGGCCGCCAACGTGTTCCTCGGCCGCGAGCTGAAGCGCAAGTTCGGACCCATCGCTTTGCTCGACCACAAGGCGATGGCGGCGAGGGCGCTGGAGCTGTTCGGCGAGTTGCGCTCGGAGACGCGCCCCGACGATCTCGTCAAGCAGATGTCCGGCGGTCAGCGCCAGGCGGTCGCGATCGCGCGTACCAGGCTTTCCAACGCGCGGCTCGTCATGATGGACGAGCCGACCGCAGCGATCTCGGTCCGTCAGGTCGAGCAGGTGCTCGGGCTGATCCACCGGCTGAAGGAGCAGGGGGTTGCCGTGATGCTGATCTCGCACCGCATGCCCGACGTGTTCGCGGTGTGCGATCGCGTCATCGTCATGCGCCGCGGCGAGAAGCGGGCCGACAAGCCGATCCACCAGACCTCGCCGGAGGAAGTCACCGCTCTCATCACCGGCGCGAAGGAAGCGGCGTGATGGCCATGCCCATGGAATCTCCGATCAGCTTCACCAATGTGGGCCGGATCAAATGGTGGCAGCGCGGCATCTTCGCCTCCCAGACCGGCTACGTGCTGCTCGCACTCGCGGTGCTGCTGGTGATCATGCATTTCGCCAGCCCGTACTTCTTCACCCAGGGCAACATGCAGAACGTGGCGAAGAACTTTTCGTTCATTGCCATCGCAACGCTCGGCGTCACCTTCGTGATCATCACCGGCGGCATCGACCTCTCGGTGGGATCGATGATGTGCTTCTCCGCCATGATCACCTCGATGGTGATGACCGAGCTGTCAGCGCCCGGCTCGCCGCTGGTGCACATGGCGGCTGACGGCAAGACGGTGCTGGCCAACGTGCCCGGGCTCATCCTGCTGGTCTCGGTCCTTGCCGGGCTCGGCGTCGCGCTGATCGCCGGACTCATCAACGGCTTCTGCATCGCCGTGCTCGGCCTCTCGCCCTTCGTCACCACGCTCGGCATGCTCTCGATCGTGCGCGGCCTCGGCTATGTCGTCTCCAACGGCCGCGGTAGTTTTCCGGGCGGGCCGGATGCCGATTACTTCTACGCCGCGACCTCGGGCGACGTGTTCGGCGTCCCCGTGCCTTTCATCTATCTCGTCATCCTTGCGCTGACTATGGCGGTGGTGCTGCATCATAGCGCGTTCGGCCGCCACGTCTTCGCGCTTGGCGGCAACGAGAAGGCCGCGGAGCTGACCGGCATCCCGGTCGTGCGGGTGAAGATCGAGGTCTATGTGATCTGCGCGCTCGCAGCTGGCCTGCAGGGAATCATCATCTCCGGCTGGCTCGGGTCGGCGCCGGCCAACATGGCGACCTCCTACGAGCTCAACGTGATCGCGGCGGCCGTCATCGGCGGCGCAAACCTTGCGGGCGGCATCGGTGGCCCGCTCGGGGCGATCGTCGGCTGCGTGCTGCTGGAAGTGATCCGCAACGGCCTCGTGCTGGCGCAGGTCTCCTCCTATTGGCAGCAGACGTTGGTCGGCGTGATCATCATTCTGGCCGTGCTGGTCGACCGTATCCGTTCGCGGATGAGCTGAAATGACGTCATCTCGGGAAGGCAAACAAAACGCCGCCTGTCCGCTTCCCGGACGATCTTCGAAAAGGACGGGCACCAAACAAGGGTGGAGGAGACAATGAGGAAACTGCTTCTGGCCGGCATCGCCGTTGCGATGATGGCGACGCCTGCATTCGCCGCGAACTACCGCTTCGTCATCGTGCCCAAGGCGATGAACAATCCGTTCTTCGATTTCGCGCGCGACGGCTGCCTGAAGCGCGCCAAGGAGCTCGGCAATATCGAGTGCATCTACAAGGGACCGGTCGAGCACGAGCCGGCGACGCAGGCGCAGATCATCCAGGACTTCGTCACCCAGAAGGTCGACGGCCTCGCCATCTCGGTCGCCGACGTCGCGGCCATGACCAAGTCGATCGAGGCGGCGACCGCCGCCGGCATCCCCGTCATCACCTTCGATGCCGATGCGCCCGGCTCCAAGCGCATCGCCTATATCGGCACCAACAACAAGGAGTTCGGCGTCGCGCTCGGCAAGGAACTCGTGAAGATGCGACCCGACGGCGGCAAGTACGCCATGGTCTCGGGCGGCCCCGGCGCGAAAAACCTCGCCGAGCGTGTCGATGGCGTTCGCGAGGCGCTGAAAGGCTCGAAATGGATCGAGGTCGCGGGTTCCCCGACCTTCTGCAACGACGATCCCGCGCTGGCGGTGCAGCAGATGACGGACATGCGCACCGCAACGCCCGATCTCGCCGCCATCGTTCCCATCGGCGGCTGGCCGATGTTCGCTCCCGAGGGCTTCAAGGCGTTCGCGAGCCGGAACAAGAAGGACATCGATTCCGGCAAGTTCACGCTGGTCGTCGCTGATACGCTGAAGATGCAGCTCGAACTGCTGCGCGACGGCTATGCCAATGCGTTGGTCGGCCAGCGTCCGTTCGAGATGGGCGAGAAGGCGATGGACACGCTGCTCGCCATCAAGAAGGGCGAGAAGGTTCCGGAGATCGTCTACACCGGCCTCGATCTCGTGACCAAGGACAACGTCGCGCAGATGTTGAAGTAGGAGCGTCCGCCAGCCCCGCGCTCCTGCGTGCCTCCCCCGCTTGCGATTTCCGCAAGCGGGGGAGATGATCTGGATTGTTGGAATGAAGACTGGCGGAAGACAATGGGAATGAAACATTCGCGGCTGGGCCCGCTCGACGTCACCTCACTCGGGCTCGGTTCCGCGCCGCTCGGCGGATTGTTCAGCCCCGTCAGCGACGCCGATGCGGAAGCGACGATTGCGCGCGCCTGGTCGGCCGGGGTGCGCTTCTTCGACACCGCTCCGCTCTACGGCTTTGGCCTCGCCGAGCGGCGGCTAGGGGCCTTCCTGCGGCAGCAGCAACGCGACTCCTACGTCATCTCGACCAAGGTCGGTCGCCTGCTGCGCGCGCCGGACGGCAGCACCGCCGAGGACGAGCACTACAAGGGTACGTCGCGCGAGCGGCCGGTGTTCGATTTCAGTTATGACGGCGTGATGCGGTCGGTGGAGGAAAGCCTTGGCCGCCTCGGGCTCGACCGCGTCGACGTCCTCCTGGTGCACGATCCCGACGATCACTATGACGAGGCCGTTAGCGGAGCCTTCCGCGCGCTGCAGCGGCTGCGCGCGGAAGGCACGGTGAAGGCGATCGGTGCGGGCATGAACCAGTCGGAGATGTTGACGCGTTTTGCAGGAGCCGTGCCGGTCGACTGCTTCCTGCTCGCCGGGCGCTACACGCTGCTCGACCAGGGCGCGCTGGATGCGCTGTTTCCAGTCTGCACGGCGAAGCGCATTGGCATCCTGCTCGGCGGTATCTACAACAGCGGCATTTTGGCCAATCCGCATACCGGCGCGAAGTTCAACTATCAGGACGCCGATGCCTCGCTGGTGGCGCGGGCGCTGGAGCTCGATGCGCTCTGCCGCAAGCACGGCACCGAGCTGAAGGCGGCCGCGCTGCAGTTCTGCATGGCGCATCCGGCGGTCACCGTCGCCGTGATGGGCGCGCGCAATGCCGCCGAGGTCGCCGACAACATCGCGATGTCCGAGAAAGTGGTGCCGCCGGCCTTCTGGCGGGAGCTGCGCGCGCGAAACCTCGTCGATGCCCGCGCGCCGCTGCCGGGCGCTGCGTAAGCCATGATCATCGACGCCCATCAGCATTTCTGGGATCCGGCGCGTGCCAACTATCCCTGGATGGCGACGGACGAGCTCACGCCGATCCGCCGCGCGTTCGGTCCCGTTGATCTCGCGCCGCTGCTGCAGGCGAACGGCATCGATGCCAGCATCGTGGTGCAATGCCGCTCAGCGCTGGAGGAGACCGAGGAATTCCTGCGCATCGCGCATGAAACACCGTCGGTGATCGGTGTCGTCGGCTGGGCCGACCTGACGGACGGCGCGCTCGGCGACACGCTACAACGGCTGCGCGGCCTGCCGGGCGGGGACAAGCTCGTCGGCATCCGCCACCAGGTGCATGACGAGGCCGATCCCGATTGGCTGTTGCGCGAGGATGTCCAGCGCGGGCTCACGGCGGTGTTCGCGCATGATCTCACCTATGATCTCCTCGTCCGCAGCCGCGAGTTGCCGGCCGCGATCGCAACCGCGCAGGCCTTCCCGCAAGCGCGCTTCGTGCTCGACCACGCGGCCAAGCCGCCGATCGCTGACGGCGGCAGTGCCGAATGGTCCGATCGCATCAAGGGGCTCGGGGACTGCGGCAATGTCTGGTGCAAGATCTCGGGCCTTGCGACCGAAGCGGTCTGGAATGACTGGGATGCGGAGCGCTTGTTTCCGTTCGTCGCGCACGCCGCGAGCTGTTTCGGCGAGGGCAGGCTGATTTTCGGCTCGGACTGGCCGGTGTGCCTGCTTGCGGGCAGCTACGGCGAGATCAAGGGCGCGTTGGAGGCCTGCCTGGTGAAGCTTGGCCCGGAGGTGCGGGACAAGGCTTTTGGCGTGAACGCCGCCCAGGCGTATCAATTGGCGATCGCGCGTTAGCTGTGCTGGCCTTTTTATTAGAGAGTGGGCAATCGCATTTGAACATTCAGCCGAGGCCGTCATGGCCGGGACGAGCCCGGCCATGACGAGTGAGTGCTATTCCGACATCGGCTTGTCGGAAATATCCCAATCCTTGCCGGTGAAGGAGGAGATGAACAGCGTCTTCATCGGCGTGTAGTCCTCGGGCGTGTAGTCGTAGGTGACGCCGTCGAGGAAGTAGGGCGAGTGGAAGCCCTTGAGGTTGGACGCCTGCTTCAGCACGTTGGCGCGGGTGAGGTCGTCGCCGCAGCGGCGCAGGATCTCGCCCATGGTGACGGCCTGGCCGTAGCCGGCGAAGGCGATGGTGTTGTCGGGGTCGATCGCCGGCGTGTATTTCTTGCGCAATTCCTCGAACGCCATCACGTCGGGATCCTTCTCCCATTTCGGCAGGCCGACCTCCTTGTTGTAGCGGATGGCGACGATGCCGGTGGCGTTCTCGAGGCCCGCGGCATTGAGGATCGAGCGGCCGGTCGAGCCGGCGGACAGCAGCTGCAGCGGCTTCCAGCCGAGCTCGGCGACCTTCCGGATCGACTGCGACGACGCCTTGCCGGTGGAGATGTTGTAGAAGACGTCGGCGCCGGACTTCGAGAGATTGATGAGCTGGGAATCGACGGTCGGATCGGTCAGATCGTAGGTCTGCTCCATGATGACCTGCGCGGTGCCGCCGGCATCGGCCAGCACCTTCTTGAACGGACCGAGGAAGTCGCGGCCGAAATCGTCGTTCTGGTAGAGAATGCCGACCTTTGCGTTCGGCTTCACGGCGACGACGTGCCGCGCCAGGATGCGCGCCTCGGTCGGATAGAGCGGCAAGCCCGCCATCGTCCATTTGAACTCTTTCGGATTGTTCCACTTCGACGCGCCGGTGTTGAGCAGCAGCTGCGGTACGCCCTTGGAGTTCAAATATTTGTGCACGGAGGTCTGCGGCGCGGTGCCGAGCGAGCCGTAGAGCGCGAGCACCTCTTCCTGCTCGACCAGGCGCCGCGTCGCCTCGACGCATTTCGGCGCGCTGTAGGCATCGTCCATGGTCAGGAACTTGACCTTGCGCCCGTTGATGCCGCCCTTCTCGTTCAGCATCTGGAAATAGGCCTCGCCGATGCGCCCGAGCACGCCGTAGAGCGAGCCGGGACCGGAATGCGGCACGGTCTGGCCGATCTTGATCTCGGTGTCGCTGGCGCCCGCATCGTATTTCTTCTCCGCGGCCCAGACATAAGGCGCGGGCAAGGTGGACGCGGCGACGGCGGCGAGCGCGGCGGCGTTGAAATCGCGCCGCGATGGATTTTTCGTCATTATTGTTTTCTCCCTGGTGCGCGCATTGTGCTGGGAACGCAGCATGGCTCGCAAGTGGGAAGTCGCAGCTTTGCGACGCAATGACGCTTAAATCGCCAGCTTTAGCGCCTAGACTCAAGTTTTCTCGGCGACGACGACAAGGCCGCGCACCGGCTCGTTGTTCTCGATGCGCGGCGAGGCCGGCTCCAGCGTCAGCAGCTTCAGGCCCGCCTTGGTGATGGCGCCGCGCACATATTCCGCCGAATGGGCATAACGCAGGCCTTCGCCGAGCACGATGCCGCTGCCGTCATGCGTCTCCAGCGTGAAGGCGAGCACGCCGCCCGAGACGAGCACGCGCCTGGCTTCAGTCAGCACCGGTGCGAGATCGGAGAGATAGACGAAGGCGTCCGCGGCGACGATGAGGTTCGCGCATCCATCACTCTTGGTGCGCAGTCCCTCGATCATGTCGGCGACTTCGAGCTCGGCGTAGAGGCCCGTGGCGCGCGCCTCCTTGATCATGCCGGGCGACAGATCGATGCCGATGAAATGGTCGACCTGTTTGGCAAAGGCGGCGGCCGCGAGGCCGGTGCCGCAGCCGAGATCAATGGTGCGCTTGAAGAAGGCCGGCTTCTTGGCGGCAACGCGCGCGGCCAGCACCGCCTTGAAGATGATGCTGGGGGCGCGGTAGCCGAGATCGTTGATCAGCGCGTGCTCGAAGCGCGGCGCGTATTGGTCGAACAGTGCCTGCACATAGGCTTTGGGCATCTCCGCCATCTCGGCGTCGCCGAGCCGCATCAGGTGCAGGCCGGCGCCGTGCTGGTCCCCCGGGTCGCACCTCCGCGCTTCGCGAAACGCCGCGATGGCCTTGTCACGCTCACCGAGCTGCTGGCGGATCTCGCCTAGCGTGAACCAGGCCGAGGTGAAGTTCGGCGCGAGCTCGATCGCCTGCTCGATCAGGTCGGCGGCCGCGGGCAGATCGCCCTTGAGCTGGAGGTCGCGCGCGAACTCGAAGCGGCGGTCGGCCATGAGATCGCCGGAGGTCAGGAACAGGCGCAGCGGCATTAGGAACCAGGGCAGGCGGTGATGAGTAGAAGATGTGTCGTGGCAACCTATATAGCAGGCATGCGTCCCCAAGACATCCTGTTGCCAGCTGCTGCCGGCCTGTGCTGCAAGCCCGGCGGCTTCCATATCGACCCTGTCCGCCCTGTCGAGCGGGCCGTGATCACCCACGGCCATTCCGACCATGCCCGCGCCGGCCATGGCGCGGTGCTGGCGACGCAGGAAACGCTGGACATGATGCGGCTGCGCTATGGCGAGAACTTCGCCGGATCGACGCAGGCCATCCGCTATGGCGAGGAGATCCGGCTCGGCGACGTCAAAGTGAAGTTTCACCCGGCCGGCCATGTGCTGGGCTCGGCGCAGATCGCCGTCACCTGCAAGGAGACCTGCATCGTCGCCTCCGGCGATTACAAGGACGCGCCTGATCCGACCTGCACGCCGTTCGAGCTGGTGCCTTGCGACGTCTTCATCACCGAAGCGACGTTCGGCCTGCCGGTGTTCCGCCATGGCGATGCGGCGGACGAGGTGAAGAAGCTGCTCGCTTCTGCCGCGCTGTTTCCGGAGCGTGCGCATCTGGTCGGCGCCTACTCTCTCGGCAAGGCGCAGCGCGTCATCAAGCTGCTGCGGCAGGCCGGCTACGACGCACCGATCTATTTGCATGGCGCCATGGAGACGATCACGCATTACTACCAGAGCCGCGGCATCGATCTTGGCGAGCTCAGGCCGGCGAAGGGCGTCAAGAAGGCCGCGCTGGCCGGCACCATCACGCTGGCGCCGCCCTCGGCGACATCAGACCTCTGGACGCGTCGCTTTCCCGATCCCGTCACCGCGTTCGCCTCGGGCTGGATGCGGGTGCGCGCCCGGGCGCGGCAGCGCGGCATCGAGCTGCCGCTGGTGATCTCCGACCATGCCGATTGGGATGGCCTCACCGCCACAATCGGTGCCACCGGCGCCGGCGAAATCTGGGTCACCCACGGCCAGGAAGATGCGCTGGTGCATTGGTGCCGAAGCAAAGGCTTGAAAGCGCAGCCGCTCGATCTCGTCGGCTATGGCGACGAGGAGGAGAGCGAGGCGCCGGCCGCAGGCGAGGCCGACGCATGAATCGCTTCGCCGAACTGCTCGACCGTCTCGCCTACGAGCCCGGCCGCAACAACAAACTGCGGCTGCTCACCGGCTATTTCCGCGAGGTCGGCGACCCCGACCGCGGTTACGCGCTGGCCGCGCTGACCGGCGCGCTCAGCTTCAAGCACGCGAAACCGGCGCTGATCCGCGACCTCATTGCGTCGCGGACGGATGAGGTGCTGTTCGGGTTGAGTTACGATTATGTCGGCGATCTCTCGGAGACGGTGGCGCTGATGTGGCCGAAGGCCGGGCTCGCCGCCCACAACAATCCACCGCCGCCGACGCTCACCGAAGTCGTCACCACGCTGCGCACGCTCGGCAAGACCGAGTTGCCGAAGCAGCTCGAGCGCTGGCTCGACGAGCTCGATGAGACCGGGCGCTGGGCGCTGTTGAAGCTCGTCACCGGCGCGCTTCGCATCGGCATCTCCGCGCGTCTCGCCAAGACAGCGGCGGCCGCGCTCGGCGACAAGGATCCGCATGAGGTCGAGCTGATCTGGCCCGGCCTCGCACCACCCTATCTCGATCTGTTCGCCTGGTTGGAGGGCCGCGGCGACAAACCGATCAACCGCGATCCCGCGCCGTTCCGGCCGGTGATGCTGGCGCATGCGATCGAGGATAGCGATTTCGCCGCGCTCGATCCCGCTGAGTACATCGCCGAATGGAAATGGGACGGCATCCGCGTGCAGGCGGTTGCGGGGCGCGACGAGCATGGCCACATCACCGCGCGGCTCTATTCGCGCACCGGCGAGGACATCACGGGCAGCTTTCCCGATCTCGTGCCGTCGCTGCGGCTGCCGGGTGCGATCGACGGCGAGCTATTGATCCTGCGCGAGGGCCGCGTGCAGAGTTTCAACGTCCTGCAGCAGCGGCTCAACCGCAAGGTTGTCTCGCCCAAGCTGATCAAAGAATTTCCGATCCATCTGCGCGCCTACGATCTGCTCGGCGACGACGAGAACGATCTGCGCGAGCTGCCGTTCGCTGAGCGGCGCGAGCGGCTGGAGGCCTTCATCACAAAACTCGACGATCCCCGCATCGATCTGTCGCCGACCGTTCCCTTCGCAAGCTGGGAAGCATTGACCGCCGCGCGCGCCGATCCCGCGAGTGCCGGCGCCGGTGAGGACGCGGATGCCGTCGAAGGCGTGATGCTGAAGCGGCGCGATGCGCCCTATCTGCCGGGACGGCCGAAGGGCCAATGGTGGAAGTGGAAGCGCGATCCTCACATCATCGACGCCGTGCTGATGTATGCGCAGCGCGGTCATGGCAAGCGCTCGTCCTATTATTCCGACTACACCTTCGGCGTCTGGACGGCAGGCGAGGGCGGTGACGAACTGGTGCCCGTCGGCAAGGCCTATTTCGGCTTCACCGACGAGGAGCTGCTGCAGATCGACCGCTTCGTTCGCCGCAACACCACGGAGAAATTCGGTCCCGTCCGCCATGTCGTGCACGAGGGCGACAAGGGGCTGGTGCTGGAGGTCGCGTTCGAAGGCCTGCAGCGCTCGCCGCGCCACAAATCCGGCGTCGCCATGCGCTTCCCCCGCATCAGCCGCCTGCGCTGGGACAAGCCGCCGAAGGAGGCGGACCGGCTGGAGACGCTGGAGCGGATGCTGAAGGCCGAGGCGGAGGCGGCGGAGATTGAGGTCTGAGGCGCGTGATGAGCCGGCTCGACTGTCGCCAAGGCGGAGGTGCGCTCCCTCTCCCGCTTGCGGGAGAGGGGTGGGGAAGAGGGCTGTTTCCGCATTGGGATTCCCCCAGAGGAGAGAGCCCTCACCCGCGCCTTCGGCGCGGCCTCTCCCGCAAGCGGGAGAGGCTAAAGAGCCCGCGGCGAGCAGCGCATCACCACCGAATTCGCCCGCTCGCCCGAATTAAACTCCCGTAACCCGATTGACGCGCCCTTGCGGGTTCCCCATCTGCCTCGCCGTGCCCTATAATGGGGTCGAATCCGCTTGAGGAGCTTGCGATGGTCCAAGACGTCAGAGATTTGCCGGCCGGCCGCAGCGATGGCCTGAACCGCTTTCTCGGCGGCTCGCCGCTGGCCGTCGCGTTCCGCCTGGTCCTGCTCTCGATCCTGGTCGGCGTCGTGCTCGCCGCGATCGGATTCGATCCCTGGAACATCATTTATAGCATCCGCCTCTTGTTCCAGCGGCTGTGGGATCTCGGCTTCGACACCATCAACTGGCTGTGGCGCTACTTCCTGCTTGGCGCGGTCATCGTGATCCCGATCTGGCTGCTCTCGCGCGTGTTCGGCGCGCCGCGCAGCCGGTAAGGAATTGGGAGTCCGCAGCCGATGCAACTCCGTTTCGTCGGCTGCGGCGACGCCTTCGGCTCCGGCGGCAGGCTCAATACCTGCTTCCATATATCGGGGCGCGAGGCCAACTTCCTGATCGATTGCGGCGCGTCGGCTCTGCCGGCGCTAAAGCGGCTCGAGATTGATCGCGCCGACATCGACCTCATTCTCATCACGCATTTCCACGGCGACCATTTTGCCGGGCTGCCGTTCCTGCTGCTCGACGCCCAATTCTCCCGGCGGACGCGGCCCCTGACGATCGCGGGCCCGCAAGGCATCGAGCGGCGGCTGCGTGACGTCATGGAGGCGCTGTTCGAGCACTCCTCGAAGACAAAACAGCGCTTCGAGCTCGATGTCGTCGAGCTCGCGCCCGGGCAAAACCGGACATTCGGCACCGTGACGGTGACGCCGTACCCCGTGGTGCACGGCGAGTCCGGCGGCCCCTTCCTCGCCTACCGCGTCGAGGCCGAGGGCCGCACGCTCGCCTACAGCGCCGATACCGAGTGGACGGAGACGCTCATTCCGCTGGCGCATGGCGCGGACCTTTTCATCGCCGAAGCCTATATGTACGAGAAGGTGGTCAAGAACCATCTCAGCCTGAAAACCCTGGAACAGCATCTGCCCGCCATCGGCGCAAAACGCCTTGTCCTCACCCATATGAGCGACGACATGCTCGCGCGCCTGGACGATATTGCGCATCTCGCCGCCGAAGACGGCATGGTCCTCGTATTCTGAGATGCACGCGCCCGTTCCCCTCAAGATTGGCTCCCGCCAGGTGTTCGCCATCGCCGGTCCCGCGATGGTGGCGAACCTCACCACGCCGCTGATCGGCATTGTCTCGACCACGGCGATCGGACGGCTCGACGATGCCGCGCTGCTCGGCGGCGTCGCGATCGCGTCGGTGATCTTCGACTGCCTGTTCTGGCTGTTCGGCTTCCTGCGCATGAGCACGCTCGCCTTCACCGCGCAATCGCTGGGCGCGGGCGACACGCGCGAGCCCGCCGCGATCCTGGCGCGCGGCTTCATCGTCGCCGGCCTGATCGGTGGCGCGCTGATCGTGCTGCAATGGCCGCTGGCCGCGGTGCTGTTCGACCTCATGGGCGGCAGCGAGGGGGTAACGCGGGCCGCACAGACCTACTTCAAGATCCGGATCTGGTCGTCGCCGTTCGCGCTCGCCAATTACGTCATCCTCGGCTGGCTGATCGGTCAGGCCCGCGCCAACTCGGCCTTGCTGCTTCAGGTCGTCATCAACCTCGTCAACATGGCGGCGACGATCCTGCTGGTGCTGGTCTACGATGCCGGCATCGCCGGTGCCGCGATCGCCGCGCTGGTGTCGGAAGCGATCGGGTTCGTGCTCGGCGTGCTCGTCTGCCGCCATTATGCCGCGGGCGGCTTCGCCGTGCCCACCGCGACCCTGCTCGACCGCGACAAGCTGTTGCGGATGCTGGCGGTGAACTCCGACATCATGATCCGCACCGGTGCGCTGATCACCGTGTTCTTGTTCTTCACCGCCAAGGGCGCGCAGGCCGGCGACGTCACGCTGGCGGCGAATTCCGTGCTCAACAATTTCCTGTTCATCAGCGCCTTCTTCCTGGACGGCCTGGCCAATGCCGCCCAGCAGCTCTGCGGCCGCACCCTCGGCGCACGCGATGCAAAAGGTTTTGCCGCCTCGACCCGGCTGGTGCTGCTCTGGGGGCTCGGCTTCGCCATCGTCGTCGCGGTGCTGTTCGCGCTGTTCGGGCCGGCTCTGATCGATGTCATGACCGCGAGCGAAGACGTGCGCCGGGCCGCGCGCGAATTCCTGCCCTTCGTCGTGCTCGCGCCGATCCCCGGCGTGTTCGCCTTCGGCTTCGACGGCATCTATATCGGTGCGACCTGGGCGCGCGAGATGCGCAATTTGATGCTGGCTTCGCTCGCGATCTTCCTCGCCACCTGGTGGGCGCTACAATCGTTCGGCAATGCCGGCCTGTGGTGGGCGCTGATGGCCTCCTACCTCTCGCGCGGCGGCTTGCAGGCTGCGCGCTATCCGGCGCAGTTCCGGGCGACGTTCGCGAAATCTTAGCTTTGGTGTCCTGGACGCGCCGCAGCGTGAAACGCTGCGGCGCAGAGCCGTGGCACGAGAGCGGCTTACATCCCCGGCCAGTCTTCCGCCGTCAGCGTCGCGGCATCCGCGCCGACGATCTCGGACAGCGAATCCCGCCCGGTGCGGAGCAGCGTCGAGGTGAGGTCGCGCTTGATCTCGTCGACGAGGCCGAGGCCCTTGTAGACCAGCGACGAATAGAGCTGGATCAGGCTCGCGCCCGCGCGGATCTTGGTCAGCGCGGCGCCGCCCGAATCCACGCCGCCGACGCCGATCAGCGGGAAGGCGCCCTCGACGCGCACATAGGTCTCGGCGACCATCCGCGTCGACAGGCGGAACAGCGGCCGGCCAGACAGGCCGCCTTGCTCCTTGGCGCGCATCTGCTCACGCAGCGTACTCGGCCGCGCGATCGTCGTGTTCGACACGATCATACCGTCGACCCGGCGCGAGCGCGCGACCTGCACGACGTCGTCGAGCTGGGCGAGGCTGAGATCCGGTGCGATCTTGAGCAGCACCGGCGTGTCGCCGGCCTTCTGCCTGACCCGCTCGCGCGCGTCGATCACGCGCGCGAGGAGATCGTCGAGCAGCGCGCCTTCCTGAAGGCTGCGCAGGCCCGGCGTGTTCGGCGAAGACACGTTGACAGTGAAGTAGCTCGCGACCGGCGCGAAGGTCTCGATCAGCGTGACGTAATCGGCGACGCGATCGGGCGAATCCTTGTTGGCGCCGACATTGACGCCGACGATGCCGCCGTGCTGTGCGCGCGCGGCCAGGCGGCGCAGTGCGGCGTCCGCGCCGTCATTGTTGAAGCCCATGCGGTTGATGATGGCCTCGTCGCGCTCCAGCCGGAACAGCCGCGGCCGCGGATTGCCGGCTTGCGGTTTCGGCGTCACGGAACCGATCTCGACAAAGCCGAAGCCGAGCCGGAGCAGCGCATCCGGCACCTCCGCGCTCTTGTCGAAGCCGGCGGCCATGCCGATCGGGTTGGGGAAGTTGAGCCCGAAGGCGCGCATCGCGAGCTTGGGATCGTCCGCGCGCGGCTTGATCGGCGGCAGGAAGCGCAGGCCCTGGATCGCGAGCCGGTGCGCGTCTTCCGGATCGAGCCAGCGCAGCACCGGCAGGGAAAAGGCGTCGAAAGCGCGGATCACGGGGTAAGCTCCGGAACGTCGTGGCCGCCGTCGGAGCGGATGTTGAGGTTCATCACCGCGATGACGGCGCCGAGATCGAGCTCGCCATAGAGATGCGGAAACAGCTCCTCATTGCGCGAGCGCTCCCAGCGCAGTTCGCTGCCGAGCGCGTCGCCATCGACCTCGACCAGGAACAGCGCGCGCTGCCCGAAATAGTGCTTGCGCAAGGTCTCGGGAACCTGGGCGGCGGTCGAGAAATGGATGAAGCCATCGCGCGTATCGTCCGCGCTGCCGAGGTAGACACCCTGCCGCTCCGCCTCACGCCAGGCCGAGGCCGGACAGATTTTGTAGATCTTGACCACCGCTTGCGCAGCCCCGTTTGCTCTTTGAGTCTTTTGGGTTTTTTCGTCTATTGCGGGTCCTCAAAAACCCCGGCGCGACCGTAAAGGCCGCCCCTGCCGAACTCAAGACCTCAGGTCATGTCCGTTCCGAGGAAATCGGAACGGGGCTGCAGATTCTTGTTTTGACGCGTTTTCTCGTCGCGAGCCGGTACCGGGCTCGCTTGCCTCTTGCGCGAAAAACGGAAAACCGGTTGATTTGAGGACAGTTTTCCTGAGTTGCGACGGGCTGGACCTTCCATGGTCAGACAGGCCAAAGCGCAGAGGATGCTGACTCACGACCAGATCTGGGTCGCGCTGGATCGGCTGGCGGCCCGCGCCGGTCTGTCGCCGTCCGGCCTTGCCAAGCGCGCCGGGCTTGATCCGACCACCTTCAACAGGTCCAAGCGCGTCACCTCTGACGGCCGCGAGCGCTGGCCCTCGACCGAGTCGATCGCAAAAGCGCTGGCGGCGACCGACTCCTCGATCGACAGCTTCGCCCGGCTGATCGACGATGATGCAGGCGACGGCCGCTCGGTCCCGATGCTCGGCTTCGCGCAGGCCAGCACGAGCGGCGCCTTCGACGAATCCGGCCTTCCCTCGGGAAAGGGCTGGACCGAAACCGCGCTTCCCACCACCGAGAACAGCAACACGTTTGCGCTGGAGATGTCCGGCGATGCGTTCGCCCCCGTTTACCGCGACGGCGACATCGTCCTGGTGTCGCCGGGCGCGCCGATCCGCAAGGGTGATCGCGTGGTGGTGAGAAGCAAGGCGGGCGAGGTGACCATCGCGACGCTGAGGCGCCGTACCGCGAAGACCCTGGAGCTGCAGTCGCTCGATGCGTCACCGGCCGGACGGACGATGGCCGTCGGGGAGGTGGCGTGGGTCGCGCGGATCGTGTGGACGAGCCAGTGACGGTGCTCGTCGTCAGCGCAAGCTCGGCACGAGCCAGCGAAACAACGCCACGGCCGCCACAGCGCCCAGCATTTCCGCGATGAGGAAGCCGGGGACGTCGATCGGACGAATTCCTGAGAAAGTGTCGGTGAATGCGCGCGCCAGAGCGACTGCTGGATTGGCAAAATCCGTCGCAGTGAACCAGAAGCCGGCTCCAATATAGGCGGCGACCGCGCCAGCAAGAGCGGAGGGCCGCACGCGCGAGCAGGTCCACACCATTCCGATCAGGCCAAACGTGATCAGGAATTCGCTCAGCCATTGCGAATGACCGCTGCGCAGATGGGATGACAGCGCGTAGAGCGGCATGTCGAACATCGCGTCAGCGATGGCGACGCCGGCGATGGCGCCGGCCAGCTGGGCTGGCACATATAATCCGGCGACGCGCGGCGCGATGTCGCCGCGAAATGCCAGTACCAGCGAGATCAGTGGATTGAAATGAGCGCCCGACAACGGCGCGAGCCAGACGATCAGGGCGTAGAGCGCTGCCCCCGTCGAGAGCGCATTTGCGAGCAAGGCCAGAGCGATATTGCCTGCGGCCAGCCTCTCGCCAAGGATGCCGGAACCCACGATCGCGATGAGGAGGTAGGCGGTGCCGAGTCCCTCTGCCACCAGTGACCGCGCGAGGGAAGGTCTGTCATTGCGACCACCGGCATGACGCAACTCGCTCACTGCATCCACGAAGCGCCTCACAGCACTTCGAAGATCTTGTAGGCGACCGCGCCCTCGACGAGATAGCCCTTGCCGACACAGACGATGTCGTTGAGCCAGGCGTAGCTCTGCGAGCCGGTTTCGAACAGCGGATTGGTGCGGAAGTAATATCCGGCGGGATCGACCTTGGTGCGCCGCGCGGGATCCGCCATCTCGGCGCGCAGAGCCTGCGGCGTCACCCAGCGGCCGCCATACGTCATGTAGATCAACTCGCCATCATGCGTCCGCAGCGACAGGCGGACATCGAGCGTCATGGTGCCATCGGCGCGAAACAAGGCCCAGTCACCGCCGCCCTGCAGCACCTCGCCGCGCAGGCGCGGGCCTTCGAACGATCCCTTGGCTGCACGGAACAGCACGCGCTGCCCGACGGGCCCGGCACCGAAATTGAGGCGGGGATCGAGATCGACGACGATGTCCAGGAGATGCCGGGTCTCGAGATCGCCGACGGATTTGAGGCGGGGATCGGCCATGGTCTGGCACTCCTTGATTGTCTCGGATGGACGTCTTGAATGGAATGTGCCGGCTAAGCGGCCTGCGTCGCATCGCCAAACAGCTTGCGCCTGACCGTGTCGGTCGAGAGGCCGGATTGGGCGCACAGCTCGGAGAGATCGAAGACGAAGCGTTCATGCACGATTTTGTCGTCGCGAAAGGCGAAGGCGATGAACACGGGCAGCTCGGCGCGGCGTCCGTTGGGCTCGCCCCCGAAGCGATCGCCCGTCATCGTCATTTGGGCGGTGCCCCAGCAGATCAGCGTATCGGCGGAATTGGCGTGGCCGTCGAGCGTGACGTGATAGTCGGGGAAGGACTTGAAGAAGCGCGTCAGGATGCGCTCGTTTTCGGCGAGACCTTGCACCCTGGTGCCGAAGGCCGGCGTCTCCAGCACCATGTCCGGATGCAGCACCTCCAGCGCCGCAGGAACGTCCTGCCGGCTTTTCGCGATCGCCAGCCGTTCCGCCAGCTCGAACATCCGCCTGCCGTCCATGGGCCGCCTCGCAACATTCTATATGTCTAATACATACATAGAGTATGTTATATGCGGTTTGATACCGACGCGTCAAGCATTAGGTTGCGCGCGATGCGGGCGAAGGATCCTCCAAAGAGCCGTCGGGAAGAGTACAGCGAGGCCACCAGGCAGGCGCTGCTCGATGCTGGACGCGAAGCGTTCGCCGCCAATGGATTTCAGGCGGCGGGCATGGAGGCGATCTCGCGGGCGGCGCGGGTCACGCGCGGCGCGTTCTACCATCACTTCGAGGACAAGAAGGCGCTGTTCGACGCCGTGGTGGTTGCCATGCAGCGCGAGGCGGCCGCCAGAATCGAGGCCGCGGCAAGGGGCGAGCGCAAGATCTGGGACCGTCTCAGCGCCGGCATCGACGCCTATCTCGACGCCTGCGAAGAGTCGGCCTATGCGCGCATCGTCATCCAGGAAGCGCAGGCCGTGCTCGGCGAACCGCGCTATCGCGAGATCGAGGAGACCTATCCGACCGCGCTCCTGATCGCGACGCTGCGGGCGCTGAAGCGCGATGGCGAATTGAATGCGGAGGATGTCGATCTGCTCAGCCGGATGATCGACGCGATGATTTGCAAGATCGGGCTATTGCTCCCGTACGCGGACGATTCCAGGAAGCTGCGCAGAAACGGACAGAAGATCGTCGCGGAGGTATTGGAGACCTTCCGCAACAAGACGTGAGCCTTCTTGATCCCCGTGATCGCCATTGCGACTCACCGACCCTCTCGCATAGGTTGCGGCCGATATTGCCGGCCCAGCTTTATCTTAGGGGAATACGATGAATCGCCGTCATGCCTTGAAGGCCCTCGCGGGTCTCGCGCTCTGTCCGCTGTGCAAGCCGGCCTTTGCCGCCGAAGGCGCGCATTGGAGCTATGAGGGCGTCGGCGGCCCGGCCAAATGGGGCGATCTCGACGCGGCCAACAAGGCCTGCGCGGTCGGCCTGCAGCAATCGCCGATCGACATCGAGGGGACGATCAAGTCGCAATTGCCGGTTCTGAAACTGAATTGGGGCAAGAGCGCCGACACCATCGTCAACAACGGCCACACGATCCAGCTCAATTTCGCCGAGGGCAGCACGTTGATGCTCGGCGACGTCAAGTACAAGCTGCTTCAAGTGCACTTCCACCGGCCGAGCGAGCACATGATCGGCGGCAAGAATTTTCCGATGGAGGCGCATTTCGTCCATCGCAACGAGGCCGGCGGGCTCGCCGTGGTCGGCGTGCTGATGGCCGAGGGCAGGCCGAACGCGGCCTTCGGCAAGATCGTCAAGACCATGCCGGCGGCGGAAGGCCCGGCGGTGAAGGCCGATGCCGGCATCGATCCGCACGCCATGCTGCCGCAAAAGCTCAGCTATTTCCGCTATCCCGGCTCGCTGACGACGCCGCCGTGCTCGGAGGTGGTCGAATGGCTGCTGCTGACCACCCCGATCCAGGTGTCGGCCACCGACGTCGCCGCATTCGCAAAGCTCTATCCGATGAATGCGCGCCCGGTGCAGAAGGACAACCGGCGCTACGTGCTAAGGTCGATCTGAGCGGGAGTTCGCAGCCCGGATGGAGCGAGGCGCAATCCGGGGCGGCTCGTGCATCTGGTGAGAACCCCGGATTGCGCTTCGCTCCATCCGGGCTACACCGGCCTCACGCGCTCCTTGCCAGCGCCCCGTCGATCATGTTGACCGCGTTCTGCACGCCGTACACCGCGACGAAGGAGCCGAAGCGCGGGCCCTTCTCCTGGCCGAGCAGCACCTGGTAGAGCATGTTGAACCAGTCCAGCGTGACGCCGGGGCGGCCGTCCTTGCCCTTCTTGACCTGGTCGAGGAACGGCTCGCGGCGGCCGATCTCGTAGACGACGTTCTGGATGTCCTCGGCCGAGGCGTCCGGCGCAAGCTGCGACAGCGCATCGCGCAGATCCTGCAGCGCCGCGCGCTCGGTGTCGGTGGGCACGCGGAACGTCTTCGTCGGCGCAACGAAATCGCGATAATAGTTGATGGCATAGCCGACCATCGCATCCAGCTTCGGATGCGTCTGCGGGCTGACGCCCGGGCGGTAGCGGCCGATGAAGCCCCACAGCGTCTCGGCATTCTCCGCGTTCGACGACGACACCAGCGTCAACAGCAGCTGGAAGGTGACGGGCATGTCGCTCGTCGGCGGCTTGCCGTTGTGGATGTGCCAGACCGGATTGCCGAGCTGTTGCTTGCCGTCCTGCTTGGCAAAGCCGTCGCTGAACTGCTGATAGTCGTCGACGTTGCGCGGAATGACGTCGAAATACAGCCGCTTGGCCGCCTTGGGCTCGCGGTACATGAACAGCGACAGCGATTCCGGCGAGGCATAGCGCAGCCATTCGTCGATGGTCAGGCCGTTGCCCTTCGACTTCGAGATCTTCTGGCCCTTCTCGTCGAGGAAGAGCTCGTAATTGAAGCCTTCGGGCGGCGTGGCGCCGAGCGCCCGCGCGATCGCGCCGGACAGCTTCACGGAATCGATCAGGTCCTTGCCGGCCATCTCATAGTCGACGCCGAGCGCGACCCATCGCATCGCCCAATCCGCCTTCCACTGACACTTGACGTTGCCGCCCGTCACCGGCGTCTCGACTTCCTGGTTTGTGTCGGGGTCGACATAGGTCACCGTGCCGGCCGCGACGTCGCGGCGGATCATCGGCACTTGCAGCACGACACCTGTAGTCTTGCTGATCGGCAGGAACGGCGAATAGGTGGCGCGGCGGTCGGGGCCGAGCGTCGGCAGGATGATGTCCATCACCTTGTCGTAGGCGGCGAGCATCTTGAGCAGCGTCGCGTCGAAGCGGCCCGACGTGTAATAGTCGGTCGAGCTCGCGAATTCGTAGTCGAAGCCGAAATGATCCAGAAACGCGCGCAGGCGCGCGTTATTGTGCGCGCCGAACGACGGATATTCGTTGGAGAACGGATCCGGCACCCGCGTCAGCGGCTTGCCGATGTGCGCGGCCAGCATCTCCTTGTTGGGGACGTTGTCGGGCACCTTGCGGAAGCCGTCCATGTCGTCGGAGAAGGCCAGCAGGCGCGTCTTGATCTTGTCCTCGGTCAGCACGCGGAAGGCGTGCCGCACCATCGAGGTGCGCGCGACCTCGCCGAACGTGCCGATATGCGGCAGGCCCGACGGCCCGTAGCCGGTCTCGAACAGCACCTCGTCCTTCGGGCTCTTCTTCAGCCGCGCAACGATGGCCTTGGCCTGCTCGAACGGCCAGGCGTTGGATTGTTCGGCGAGCGCACGCAAATCGCTCGGGCTCATGCTGGGATCGATAACGGACATCAAGAAGGGCCTCCGGGCCGCGGAAAATAGCGATTTCCGGGCAGAATGCAAAAGAACGGTTGTTGCCATTCCGGGTCTGGTCCTTCGGACCATCCTTGGAGCGACAGTTCAACAATCTCGGGATTTCCGGGTTCGCGCTTCGCGCGCCCCGGAATGACGATTGATGGTCAGAACGGGCTCACCGAAAAATACCGCAGCCACAGGTCGGTGTAGCGGCCTTTTTCCCAGACGCGGAACAGCGCCCAGTTCAGGGCCTGGCGCAGCACGTCGTTGCCCTTGCGCACGGCGATGCCGATGCCTTCGCCGAAGAAGCGGCTCTCGACGAAGGGGCCGCCGGAGAAGGCGCAGCAATCGCCGGAATCGGTGCCGTTGATCCAGAACGCCAGCGAGATGGCGTCGCCGAAGATGAAATCGACCTCGCCCTTGCGCAAGGCTGCGCGCATCGCATCGTCACTTGGATAGGGATGCAGCTCGGCATCGGTGAACATGGCCTTGAGATAGGCCTCGTGCGCCGAGCCGGCGATGACGCCGACCTTCTTGCCCTCGAGATATTCGGGGCGGATTTCCGGCATCACCGCGTCCTTGCGCGAGGCGAAGCGCGCCGGCACGCGGTAATAGGGATCGGTGAAATCGACGCGGGCGCGCAGCTGCGGGCTCACCGCCATCGAGGCGATGATGGCGTCGCCCCGGTTGGAGGAGAGCGCGTCGACCAGCGTCTCGAAGCGACGCATCTGCACCGTGCAGGTGACCTTGATCTCCTCGCACAGGCTGCGGGCGAGATCGACGTTGAAGCCGGCCGGGTTGCCGTCGGCGCCGGTGTAGTTGAACGGCGGATAATCGGTCTCGGTCAGGAAGCGGATCACGGTCAGGCGCGACAGGTCGGGCCGCTCGGGGCGCCGCCGCGGGTCCCAGAAGCCGGGCACGGCCTGCGGGGCCGCCTGGGGCGCGACCTGCGGCGTAGCCTGGGGGGCCGCCGGGGCTTGCTTGGCGGGAGCCTGGGCGTTCGCGACGGGCGGGGCCGCGAGCAGGCAGGCGCCCACGACGAGCCCGGTCAGCAAGCTACGGGCAGATTTGGACGATTTCGCCTGTTGCGATGGAGCCATCGGCCGGAAATGAACGAATTTCGTTGGGATCGGAGGGCCTTATAGACCATCCGGCCGGGAAGGCGAGCCGAAATGCGGATAGGTGAAGGTCGTCCGCCGTCATGCCCGGGCATCCACGAACTTTCCGACCGCCCCAAGAACGTGGATGGCCGGGACGAGCCCGGCCATAACGACGTGGAATGCCTCGCTCGGCCCTCAGAGATACTTCTTCAAATCCGCCGCCGCCTCTTCCGGCGTCCGCTTCAGATTGAACGGGGAGACGAAGCGGCCGTCGCGGTCCATCAGGTAGATCAGCGCGGTATGGTCCATGGTGTAGTCGCCGTCCTTGGTCGGGACCTTCTTGGCGTAGACCCGGTAGGAGGTGACGACCTTGGCGGTCTCGGCGGGATCGCCGGACAGGCCTTCGAGGTGCGGATCGAAGCTCGACAGATATTCCTTCATGGTCGCCGGCGTATCGCGCTCGGGATCGACCGAGATGAAGACGGCGTTGACCTTGTCGGCATCCTTGCCCAGCGCGCGCAGCACTTCCGAGATCTCGAACAGCGAGGTCGGGCAGACGTCGGGGCAATGGGTGTAGCCGAAGAAGATCAAGGTCGGCTTGCCCTTCAGGTTCTTGTCGGTGACGGCCTTGCCGTTCTGGTCGGTGAGCTGGAACGGGCCGCCGATCGCGGCCGGCTGCGCCACCTTGCTGACCCCGCCCATGGCCCAGAACATGATCAGCAGCCCGACGACGAGGCTTGCGGCGAAGGCGGTCGCGATCACCAGCGGACGGGTGGCGGAGCTCATGAGCGGAAAACTTCCTGTCGCGGATCAGAAGCAGGCGGCGAAACCGGTCCTGATCATTTCGAAGAACATCTGCGTGCCGTAGTGGAACCACAGCGCCAGGGCGCCGAGGACGAGCAATCCGGAGGTCGCCGCGCCCGCCCACAGCAGCACGGAAGGCGTCCGGCCAGCAGTGGGCGAATTGTCCTGTAGCGGATGCGTCGGGTGCAGTGGTTGAGCCATGACAACGATCGGGGGGCGAAGGCCCCGGTTCCAAGCTCTCAGATAAGCTTTGGCCCGCCGGCGGGCAAGCCACGGGCGGGCCGAAACGGTTTCGTCAGGCTGAGAGGGTCAGTGCAGGAGCTGGCCCCGGGCAGATTCGATCTGGTCCGTTTGCGGGAGAGGACGCCGCGCCGGCTTGATGGTCGAGGCCTGCGCGTCCAGGTAGCAGGGCTTGTACATGGCCTGGAGCTGCCTGCCCTTCAGGAAGAGCATGTGCGGGGTGAGGCCGCCGCGCTGGCTGATCCAGCGCTTCACCTGCGAGGGGTACATCGCATAGAGCATCTGGGTCGCCTCGGCATTGGTGACGGCCCGGCCATTGCTGCCGAAATCCCAGGCTGCGTGGAAGCCGAGCGTCGCGCTCGAGGTCACGCAGATGCGGTCATGCGGGATGGCGCCGAGGACGATGGTGCAGGCGGATGCGCAGAGGCCGTCGATGATGACGGTCTCGCCTGATTGCCTGAGGTCCTGGTACTTGTCGACGTAGGTTCCAATCCGCCCACCGCGGTCATCCGCGATCCGAACCACCGCGTGAGAAGCCCCCATGCCAGCGATCAGCAGAACCGCCGCAAGCAACCCCGTGAGAAACTTCATTGGCCCCCGCCCCAGTCGAATTCGAATCTGCGTGTCAGGTGGTGATGCACGGCTAGCGTCCGTCGTAACCGAGGTTTTGTCTAGGCAGGCCGGCTGGCTCAAAACAAATTCAAATCCAGTGTTGCGTCCGCGCTGCACTCGAAGGGTCTCTATCCCAAAGTGGAACAAGTTAACGATGTCTTGCGCGCCACGCCCTTGATCTCAGTTACAACCGCTGGCTTCAATCCGGGCGATTACAGGGGGGAACTCATGGGGACGAACTTGGAGGGGGACATGCATGGCTGAGGAAACGGACGTCATCGTCGTCGGCGCGGGACTGTCGGGCCTCGTGGCCGCCACCGAGATTGCCGACGCCGGCAAGCGCGTGATCGTGGTCGATCAGGAAGGCGAGCAGTCGATCGGCGGCCAGGCATTCTGGTCGTTCGGCGGATTATTCCTGGTCGATTCGCCCGAGCAGCGCCGGCTCGGCATCAAGGATTCCTTCGACCTCGCCATGCAGGACTGGATCGGCGCCGCCGGCTTCGACCGCGACGAGGATTTCTGGCCGCGGCAATGGGCCGAGGCCTATGTCGCCTTCGCGGCCGGTGAGAAGCGCGCCTGGCTGCGGGCGATGGGCCATCGCATCTTTCCCGTGGTCGGCTGGGCCGAGCGCGGTGGTTATGACGCGATGGGCCACGGCAATTCGGTGCCGCGCTTTCACGTCACCTGGGGCACCGGGCCCGGCATCGTCGAGCCGTTCGAGCGCCGCGCGCGCGAGGCGATGAAGAGCGGCCGGCTGAGCTTCAGGTTCCGCCACCGCGTCGACGCGCTCTCGATCACTAACGGCACGGTGGATGGCGTCAGCGGCGCCGTGCTCGCCCCTGATAACGTCGAGCGCGGCCAGAGCTCGTCGCGCAACGTCGTCGGCGAGTTCGCGCTGAAGGCGCAGGCCGTGATCGTGGCGTCCGGCGGCATCGGCGGCAATCACGAGCTGGTCCGGCAGAACTGGCCGAAGCGGCTCGGAGATCCCCCGAAATTCATGATCTCCGGCGTGCCCGAGCATGTCGACGGCCGCATGATCGGTATCACGGAGACAGCGGGTGCGCGGCTGATCAACCGCGACCGGATGTGGCATTATGTCGAGGGCATCCAGAACTGGAATCCCATCTGGCCGCGCCACGGCATCCGCATCCTGCCCGGCCCCTCCTCGATGTGGTTCGACGCCACGGGTACGCGGCTGCCGGCACCGCTGTTCCCCGGCTCCGATACGCTCGGCCAGCTCAAATACATCATGTCGACCGGCTATGATTATTCCTGGTTCATCCTGACCCAGAGCATCATCAAGAAGGAGTTTGCGCTGTCGGGCTCCGAGCAGAACCCCGATTTGACCGGCAAGAGCTGGCGCATGACGATCAAGCGCGCCACCAACAAGGGTGCGCCGGCGCCGGTGGAGGCGTTCAAAAGCCATGGTGTCGACTTCATCGTGCGCGACAAGATCGAGGACCTCGTTGCGGAGATGAACAAGCTTGCCGGCAGCGACCTCCTCAAGCTCGAGCATATCAGGATGCAGATCGAGGCGCGCGACCGCGAGATCGCCAATCCCTACGTCAAGGATGCGCAGGTGATGAACATCCACAATGCGCGCCGCTATATCGGCGACAAGTTGATCCGCACCGCCTCACCCCACCGGATCCTGGATCCCGCGCAGGGGCCGCTGATCGCTGTCAAGCTCAACATCCTCACCCGCAAGACGCTGGGCGGCTTCGAGACCGATCTCGACTCGCGCGTGTTCGGCGGCGAGGGCAGTGTCATTCCCGGCCTCTATGCCGTCGGCGAGGCCGCCGGCTTCGGCGGCGGCGGCGTGCATGGTTATCGCTCGCTCGAAGGCACCTTCCTCGGCGGCTGTCTGTTCTCGGGCCGCAATGCGGGCCGCGCGGCGGCAAAGGCGGTCGGGTAGGTCATGCGGCATTGGATGCTGCGCATCGGCGCGCTGGTTGCGGCATTGGCCGCCGCATCGCCGGCATCCGCCGAGACGATCGACGTTAACGGTGCGAAGCGTTCCTACACCGCACAGCTGCCGGCCAGGAAGCCCGCACCGCTCGTCATCGTGCTGCATGGCAAGACCCAGCGCGGCGACGACATGATCTCGCGGACGGCTTGGCCGCAGGTCGCAAAGCGCGAGGGCCTGGCCGTGGTCTTTCCCGACGGCCTCAACCATGCATGGGCGGATGCACGAACGAAGGCGGGGCCCGCGCTTAGCGGGCCGCCTCCGGGCACCGACGACGTCGCCTTCATCGCAAAGCTCGTCGAGAAGCTGGTGGCTGACGGGACGGCCGATGCAAAGCGCGTGTTCGTCGCGGGCATCTCCAATGGCGGCGCCATGGCGATGACGCTGGCTTGCGCCCGCGCCGATTTGTTCGCGGCCGGCGCCAGCGTGATCATGAACCTCACGGACGAGGCCGCCGTCACCTGCCATCCGTCACGACCGCTGCCGATGCTGCTCATGAACGGCACGGCCGATCCGCTGGTGCCTTACGAGGGCGGACGCGGATCGAGCTATTATGCCGCAGACGGATTCTGGTCGACCGAGCAGACATTGGCGTTCTGGCGCAAGCTCAATGGCTGCGAGACGGGGGACGCGGCGGCGGCCGATCTGCCTGACAAGCCTCCTGCGGATCAGTCCACGGTCACCCGGATCACCTCGCGCTGTCCTGCAGGCCACGACGTCGTGCTCTACCGCGTCAATCATGGCGGTCATCGCATGCCCGGGTCTTCTCCGGATGCCCGCTTCCCCAGGGTCGCGACGAAGATGCTGGGGCCGCAGAACAGCGACATCGACGGCGCCGAGACGATCTGGGCTTTTTTCAGTCAGTTTCCGTAAGTGCGGCATGTGCGGCGGCGACGCATGCACCGCAGATAACGCATGCGTGCCGGGGGTGGCACCGCGAAGGGCTCTGGGCTAGACAGGGCCGCCATTCCAGTGAGGAGATCCGCAAATGAGCATCGAGCGTTTCGAAACCGGCCCGCGCATGAGCCAGGTCGTCGTGCACGGCAACACCGTCTATCTCGCCGGTGTCGTCGCCAACAAGGCCGCCGGCGAAAGCGTGACGAAACAGACCCAGGACATCCTGGCGACCATCGACGGCCATCTCGCCAAGGCCGGCACCGACAAGTCGAAGCTGCTCTCGGCCACGATCTACATCACCGACATGAAGACCTTCGGCGAGATGAACGCGGTGTGGGACGCCTGGGTCTCGCCCGGCAACACCCCCGCGCGCGCCACCGTCGAAGCCAAGCTGGCGGCGCCGCAATACACCGTCGAGATCATGGTGGTTGCCGCGAAGTAGTCTTCACGAGCAATTCGCATGCGATGGGGAGCGCGATGACGAGATCATCGCGCTCCTTTTTTTGCGCAAAGATGACCCGCGAGGTAATCGATCTGCGCGCGCGAACCTTCGATAGTCAGGGACAGCCGATCACGGCCCCATCGAAGGAGAGCACCATGACCGACCCCGTCACCATCGCCCGCCGCTACATCGAGCTCTGGAACGAGCGCACGGCCGGCCGACGCCGCGAGCTGCTCAGCGAGAACTGGACCAATGATGCGAGCTATGTCGATCCCCTGATGAAGGGCGACGGCCGCGACGGCATCGAGGCACTGATATCAGGCGTGCAGCAGCGCTTTCCCGATTTCAAATTCAAGCTGATCGGCGAGCCCAACGGCTACGGCGACCACATCCGCTTTTCCTGGGGACTTGGTCCCGACGGCACCGACAGCCCGATCAAGGGCACGGATTTCGCCGTGCTGAAGGACGGCCGGATCAGAAGCGTGACCGGATTTCTCGATCAGGTGCCGGCCGGGGCGTGAGGCCGCTGGCCCTCCTTGTACGGGGAGGAACCAATTCCGGCCTTCACAAGAGGTCGTCATGCCCGGACAAAAGCGCGAAGCGCGTCTCGCGCTAGATGTCCCGGGCATCCACGTTCTCGGTGCGCCGTCAGAAGGCGTGGATGGCCGGGACAAGCCCGGCCATGACGATCTAGAGACCCGCTCGCCTCGAATCGGCAGTGCGTACGCGAAGGCCCGCCCCCCTCGACGAAGCCATCGCCACGGCCTACCTGTCATGGTGTGACCCGCCGTATCCCTAGAATTCAGGCCGAGCCGGCCGCTCTGCTGCCTGGCCGCTTCCAGCAATGGTTTGCAGGCCGGGGCTGGTCGCCGCGCGCGCATCAATTGGCGCTGCTGGAGAAGGCGCGCGAGGACGCCAGCGCCCTGCTGATCGCACCGACCGGCGCCGGCAAGACGCTGGCGGGATTTCTGCCGACGCTGGTGGAGCTTTCGACGGAGGCGGCTGAGCGCAAGGCGGCTGAGAAGCAAAGCCTCGTCTCCACCGGCCGCGGCGTGCAACGTTCCGGCGGCCTGCACACGCTCTACATCTCGCCGCTGAAGGCGCTCGCCGTCGACATCGCGCGCAATCTGGAGCGGCCGATCGCGGAGATGGCGCTGCCGATCAAGGTCGAGACCCGCACCGGCGACACGCCGGTGTCGCGGCGCCAGCGGCAGCGGCGCTATCCGCCCGACGTGTTGCTGACGACGCCCGAGCAGCTTGCGCTGCTGTTGTCCTCCGACGACGCGCCGTTCCTGTTCTCGTCCCTCAAGCGAATCGTGCTCGACGAGCTGCACGCGCTGGTGACGTCCAAGCGCGGCGATCTGCTCTCGCTCGGGCTTGCACGGCTGTGGCGCCTGGCGCCGCAGATGCGCGCGATCGGCCTGTCGGCAACGGTGGCGGAGCCGGAGCAACTGGCGCGCTTCCTGGTGCCGCAACCCGATGGCCAGGAGCGGGCAGCCGACATCGTCGTCGCCGGCGGTGCCGCGCCGCCCGAGGTGGAGATGCTCGACACGCGCGAGCGCCTGCCCTGGGCCGGCCACAGCGCGCGCCACGCGCTGCCTGAGATCTACGAGCTGATCAAGGCGAACAAGACCACGCTGGTCTTCGTCAACACCCGCAGCCAGGCCGAGATGCTGTTCCAGAATCTCTGGAGCATGAACGATGACGGCCTTGCCATTGCGCTGCATCACGGCTCGCTCGACGTCGCCCAGCGCCGCAAGGTCGAGGACGCGATGTCGGCAGGACGCTTGCGCGGCGTGGTCTGCACCTCCTCGCTCGACCTCGGCGTCGACTGGGGCGATGTCGATCTCGTGGTCAATATCGGCGCGCCCAAGGGATCCTCGCGCCTGATGCAGCGGATCGGCCGCGCCAACCACCGCCTCGACGAGGCCTCGCGCGCGGTGCTGGTGCCCGCCAACCGTTTCGAAGTGCTGGAGTGCCGCGTCGCGATCGACGCCATCGCCGAGAACGCGCAGGACACGCCGCCCTTGCGCACGGGCGCGCTCGACGTGCTGGCCCAGCATGTGCTCGGCTGTGCCTGCGGCGAGCCGTTCCTCTCCGATGAGCTCTATGCCGAGGTGCGCACCGCAGCGCCCTACGCCGAGCTGTCGCGGCAGGATTTCGACGACGTCGTCGATTTCGTCGCCTCCGGTGGCTACGCCCTGAAGACCTATGAACGCTTCGCCCGCATCAAGCAGGACAAGGAGGGGCGCTGGCGCGTCGCAAATCCCAAGGTGCGGCAGAGCTACCGCATGAATGTCGGCACCATCGTCGAGGACGACATGCTGAAGGTGCGGCTGGTGCGTTCGCGCCGCGGCGGTGCGGGAAAGACAGGCGGATCGACCGGCGTGATCGCGCGCGGCGGCCGGTTGCTCGGCGAGATCGAGGAAGCCTTCATCGAGGGCCTCAGCCCCGGCGACACGTTCGTATTCTCCGGCGAGGTGGTGCGCTACGAAACATTGGTCGAGGACCAGGTCTACGTCTCGCGCGCGCATGACAAGGACCCGAAGGTACCGTCCTATATGGGCGGCAAGTTTCCGCTCTCGACTTATCTCGCCGAACGCGTGCGCCGGCTGCTCGATGACGGCCGCGCATGGGGCGGCTTGCCGGAGCAGGTGCGCGACTGGCTGTCGCTGCAGAAGGATGTCAGCAAAGTGCCTGCGGTGCGTGAGCTGCTGGTCGAGAGCTTTCCGCGCGCCAACAAGCATTATCTGGTCTGCTATCCCTTCGAAGGCCGGCTCGCGCATCAGACCCTCGGCATGCTGCTGACGCGGCGGCTGGAGCGCGCCCGCGCGCGGCCGCTCGGCTTCGTCGCCAATGAATATGCGGTGGCGATCTGGGCGCTCGGCGATCTCTCCTTCATGATCCGCGACGGCCGGATCGATCTCGACGCGCTGTTCGACCCCGACATGCTCGGCGACGATCTCGAGGCCTGGCTTGCCGAATCCGCGCTGATGAAGCGCACCTTCCGCAACTGCGCGATCATCTCCGGCCTGATCACGCGCCGGCACACCGGCGAAGAGAAGAGCCGCCGCCAGGTGCTGTTCTCGACCGATCTCGTCTATGACGTGCTGCGCAAGCATCAGGCCGATCACGTCCTGTTGCGCGCCGCGCGCGCCGATGCCGCCACCGGCCTGCTCGATTTGCGCCGCCTCAGCGACATGCTGATGCGCATCCAGGGTCGCATCACGCTGCGGGAACTCGACCGCGTTTCTCCGCTGGCTGTCCCCGTGATGCTGGAAATCGGCCGCGAGTCAGTTTATGGCGAGGCTGCAGACGAGCTTTTGGCCGAAGCCGCCGACGAGCTCGTCAAAGAGGCGATGGATAGAAGCGGGTAAGACGTGACGACAGGCGCGCAGGTTTCAGGGGATGTCGACGACATGCGCGTGTCCACAGTCACCGTCAGCGATGTGACCTTCGCCGCCGATCTCTCCGGCGCGCTGTTCTGGGAGGAGCAGCGCCTGCTCGTCGTCTCCGACCTGCATCTGGAAAAAGGCTCCAGCTTCGCCATGCGCGGCGTGCTGCTGCCACCTTACGACACGCTGGCGACGCTGAGCCGTCTCGCTGCTGTCATCTCCCGCCATGATCCGCGCACCGTGATCGCGCTCGGCGACAGCTTTCACGACCGCACGGCGCACGAGCGGTTGTCGCCTGATGATCGCGAGGCCGTTGCCGCGCTGCAGGCCGGGCGCGACTGGATCTGGATCTCCGGCAACCACGATCCGATGCTGCCGCGCGATCTCGGCGGCACCGTCGCCGAAGAGGTCGCGATCGGCCCGATCACGTTTCGCCACGAGCCGACCGGCGCACACGGCGAGATCGCCGGCCATCTCCATCCCAAGGCGCGCGTCTCCGCGCGCGGCCGCTCCATGGAGCGCCGCTGCTTCGCCTGCGACGGGATGCGCGCGGTGATGCCGGCGTTCGGCGCTTATGCCGGCGGCCTCAGCATCCGCGACGCCGCTTTCGCCAAGATCTTTCCGGCCAATGGCTTCGTCGCTCACCTGCTCGGCGACCGCCGCGTCCATGCCATTGCGGCCTCACGCTGCTCTTGAGCCGGCCGAATAGGACAGCACTACGTTCGGTAGTTTTCCGGAATCGCCCAAGCGCGTTGCCGGCTCTAACGTCACGCTTGCCGGGGCTGGCATTTCTGATCCCGAACAAGATTGTAACCGGCAAGGGGCCGCTGCGAGGCGGCCCCTTTCGATTCCGGCGCCCAGGCAGGCCAGCGGGGATCATGATCGATTACAGAACGAATTAAGAACACTTTAGCAAGTCTTTGATATATCATTGTGATTCGGCGCGTTGCCGACACAATATCTAGCGTCTGTCAGACTTTGCGAGGACTAGATGTCCACCATCGCCTTCGATCAATTTGCCCTCACCCGGATCGCTGATTTCGCGCGCTCGCTGTCGCGGCTGCATCAGGCAGCGCGGCGCCAGCGCATCGACGACGACCAGTTCGACCGCGAGTTCAACGCGGTGTGCCAGTCGATCTGGGGCTACACCATCGACGACGTCAGCGACGATCTGTTTTCGACCGAGGATCATCTGTTTCTCGACACGCTGGACGAAGCCCAGGCGCGCATCTTCGCGGCCGAGCAGGGCTACGACCTTGTCGGCGACCAGGGCATGCTGACCGATTGGTGGGGCTTCTGCTGGATGATCCTGGCCGAGAAGCGCGGCCTCCTGACGCCGGACAACCGCGCCGCCGCGCGCGCGGCGATCGAGGAGAAGTATCTGGCCGCGCCGAACGTGATCGGGGTGATCATCGGGAGGTGATCGCCGTGCCCCGGACAAAGCGCATCGCTTCGCGCTGCGTCGCCGTCCGGGATGCGAGAGCTACTCCAACCCCGCCCGCTTCGCCGGCTTCTGCGCCGTCGTCTTCGGCACTGTCACGCTGGGCAGCGGCTCGCGCACGATCTCCGCGGCGGGCGTATCCGCCGACACTGTTTCCGCGCGCACCGGCGCCACTTTCATTTCGCCGAGCCGCGCGCGGACCTGGGCGGTGAGGCCGGGATAGGAGGCGACCGGGGTGAAATCCGCAGCCTGGTCGTTGCCGACGCGGATGCCGGTATAGGCGACGAGCCCGTCGGTGGTGGCAATCACGTCACCGGCTTTCAGCGAGGAATCCAGCGCGAGATCGACCGGGGCAAGGCCGACCGGCTCGCGGCCGTTGCAGGTGCAATCGGCCCGCAGCGCCTTGCGATAGGCGAACGCGTTCTCGCTGTCGGCGTAGCGCTCGCCGGTCTGCGAGGCGGCACCGTCGATCGAGGAGCCGAAATAGACCTTGGTCGCGCTGGCGGGACAGAACGCCTGGCACATCTGCGCCGGTGAGGTGAGGCCGCGCATCAGCGGAAAATATTTGCCGTCGCAGCTGCGCACGCAGAAGGCAGGTCCCGAGCCGCCCGCCGCCGCCGCGCGGGTCGGTGGCACATATTGCGGGTTTGCGGCGTTCTGTTGCCCGGTGAAGGGATCGGCGTAGGAGCTCGCCTGCTGCGGCACCTCGCGCTGCGGACGCTGCTGCTGCATGCCGCCGAAGAAGAAGTCGAACAGGCCTTCGGCCGAGACCGGGGCGGGAGCCGCAAGCAGCGGTGCTGCGAGGGTGGCGGCCACAAGCATCGCGCGACGCCGCCGGCGCGCATGGGACAGGACTGTACGCAACGCTCACTCCACCCGACGCTACTGAACCGGCCGGGACCTCAGGGGATCTCAGCACATGATTCACCATAAGGCGGGATGGTAAATGAGCGGTTGAGGGGGAGTGGTTCGGAACAGGGCGAGGTTTCGTCATGCCCGGGGCAAGCCCAGGCACGACGGCGGAGAAAGTTCTGCCGTCTTACGCCTTCAAGAACTCCGAGGCCTTGTACAGCGAGCGGAACGGCAGGCCGGCCGCGCCGAACGTGTCGGTGGCGCCTTCTTCGCGATCGACCATGGTCAGCACCAGCACCACTTCGGCGCCGGTCTCGCGTACGGATTCCACGGCCTTCATCGCCGAGCCGCCGGTCGTGGTGACGTCCTCGACGATCACGACGCGTTTGCCTGCGAGCGTCTCGCCCTTGGGCAGGCCCTCGATCGCGAGCTTGGCGCCGTGCTCCTTCGGCTTCTTGCGCACGAAGAACGCCGCGATCGGATGGCCCTTGATCCAGGAGATCTGCGCCAGCGCGCCGGCCAGCGGCACCGCGCCCATCTCGAGGCCGCCGATGAAATCGAGATTGTCGTCTTTCAGCGCCTCGTAAGTCAGCTCGGCGAGCAGGGTCGCTCCCTCCGGGTCGAGCATGGTCGGCTTGAGGTTGAAGTAGAAATCGCTCTTGCGGCCCGACGCGAGCGTCACCTCGCCGCGGCCGAAGGAGCGCCGGCGGATGATTTCGAACAGGCGGGCGCGGGAGGCAGATTTCGACACGACGGTCCCTCGAACAGCTTTTTGGAGGAGGCGGAATTTATCCGCGACGGCTGCGACATTCCAGAGGGGGCGTCCCTCGTCAACAGGGATCGGCCATCCAGGCCTGCCGGTTGTGGGGCTGCGGCCTTCTGGAGTAGTTGAGAGCCCGGATCGGGCACGACGCCTGCCTGGGGAAGGAAACGGGAATGACCATCGAGCTGCACACCTGGAACACGCCGAACGGCCGCAAGATCTCGGTCGCGCTGGAGGAGATGGGCCTGCCCTACAGGGTGATCCCGGTCAACATCACCAAGGGCGAGCAGATGGCGCCCGAGTTCCTCAAGCTGTCCCCGAACAACAAGATTCCCGCGATCGTCGACCCCGAGGGCCCGGACGGCAAGCCTGTCAGCATCTTCGAGTCCGCCGCGATCCTGCTCTATCTCGGTGAAAAGACCGGCAAATTCCTGCCGAAATCGCTCGCCGGCCGCGTCCCCGTCTACGAATGGCTGATGTGGCAGATGGGCGGCTTCGGCCCGATGCCCGGCCAGGTGCATCATTTCATCGCACTCGAGAACGAGCAGGACCGCGCTTATGGCCTGAAGCGCTACATGGCGGAGACGCGCCGGCTCTACGGCGTGCTCGACCGACGCCTGGCGGACCACGACTTCGTCGCCGGCGACCTCTCGATTGCCGATTTTGCCATCCTGGGCTGGGCCTGGCGTCACCCTCGCCACAAGGTTGATCTGGCCGACTTCCCCAACGTCAAGCGCTGGTATGAGGCCCTGATGGCCCGTCCGGCCGTGAAGCGGGGGATGGACGCGAAGCTGGATTGAGATTTCTCCTGCCTCGCCCCGCTTGCGGGGGGAGGCAACAACCGCCTCACACCTTTTTCGCTTCCACCGCCATCCGCAGCGCGAGCCCGGCCAGCACCGTGCCCATCAGCCAGCGCTGCACCAGCATCCAGCTCGGCCGGCTCGCCAGGAACAACGCGATCGATCCGGCGGCCAGCGCGATCATCGCGTTGACACTGACGCTGATCGCGATCTGGATCGCGCCCAGCACCACCGACTGCGTCAGCACGCTGCCGGCGGCGGGATCGATGAATTGCGGCAGCAGCGCCAGATAAAGCATCGCGATCTTCGGGTTGAGCAGGTTGGTGACGAAGCCCATCGCGAACAATTTGCGCGGGCTGTCGATCGCGAGCTTCCGGACCTGGAACGGCGAGCGGCCGCCCGGCTTCACCGCCTGCCAGGCGAGCCAGAGCAGATAACCCGCGCCGGCAAAGCGCAACGCGTCATAGGCCAAGGGGATGGCGAGCAGCAGCGCGGTGATGCCGAACGCCGCGCACAACATGTAGAACACGAAGCCGAGCGCCACGCCGCCGAGCGAGACGATGCCCGCCGCAGGCCCTTGCGTGATCGAGCGCGAGATCAAATAGATCATGTTCGGTCCCGGCGTCAGCACGAGACCGAGGCAGACGAGGGCGAAGCCGAGCAGGGCGGAGGTGTGGGGCATGGGCGAACCGGTGCGGGAGATGCAGCGGTTCTAATATGCAAGGTGCGGCGGAGCCATCGCGCAATTGCTCGGAGGACAATACAAGGCCTGCTGTTTCAGGCGCCCTCTCTGCAGCACGTTGCCGCGATCGGGGTGCGGCCTTAACCACGAAATTGGATGACGAAGATTGGCCAACTCGGCCCATGCCATGTCCGGGGCGAGAGCTCGGGTCTTCGTTGCAATGCGAAATTGTCAGTCACATGGCCCACATCCGATGCGCCCCAAATTCTCGTCGGGTTGAGTATATCCATGGGGTTTACCTGAACGGGCATCTGAGTGTAACATTCAATCCGCAGGAGGACAGAAGCACTCCATGAAGCCGCTGATCAAATGCGTCGCTCGGATTTTTCAGTTGGCAGTTCGGCGCTCGGCATGGCTGGGGGCTGCGGCCCTCCTGGGGGGTGCTCCCGCGCAGGCTGCCTCACCTCCTTTTGAGCCAGCTGCTTCGAAGTCGATCCCAGAGCGAGTTGCGGCCGTGCGCGAGCGCATGGCGCTGGAAGGCTCGAAGCCCGGCAATCCGGTGTTCTATCGTCTGAGCCAGTTCTTCAATTTTCCGAACTTTCCAAACTTCAACAACTTTCCGAATTTCCCCAATTTTCAGAACTTTCCGAACTTTCCAAATTTTCCAAAATTCTAGCCAAGAGCTTTCAAATGCGGACTGCCTTAGTGCCCCGTCCGTCGATCGAAATGCTGGTCCTGCAGTCGACGCCGTTCTGTAATCTCGACTGCTCATATTGCTATCTGCCTGACCGCAATTCGAAGCGCAAAATGTCGATGGCAACCGTCGAGCGCACCTTTGAGAAGGTGTTCAGAAGCCCGTTCTTGTCGGGACACCTCACGGTCCTTTGGCACGCCGGCGAGCCGCTGGTTCCCGGTACCGCATATTACGCAGATGCGTTTGCGGTCATCGAGCGGCTGCGTCCCGCCGACTTAGTCGTCAGCCATAGCATCCAGACCAACGCCACTCTCCTGAATGAGGAATGGATTGATCTCTTTCGCGCCCATGACGTGCGCGTCGGCGCGAGCATTGACGGTCCGCAGGAGATCAACGATCGTAGCCGTAAGACGCGTTCGGGCGGGGGCAGCTTCGAGCAAACAATGCGTGGCATTCGCTTGTTGCAGGAGCACCGTTATCCATTCCATGTGATCACTGTACTGACGCAGCAATCGCTCCAGCAGCCGCAACAACTATTCGACTTCTATGTCGCCAACGGGATTGAACGTATCGCCTTCAATGTTGAGGAGATCGAGGGGGTTCACGGCACCTCCTCTTTGTCCGGCGAGGGCGCCGATCGGAACGTCCGCCGCTTCTACGAAACGTTCATGGCTCTGACAGAGTCTGCCGGCGCCAAGATCGAGGTGCGCGAATTCGTTGGTGCATTCGATGCGATCGCCAGGCCCGAAAGCGCTGGCTACGGCAATCCGCTTGCCGAGCCGCTCCGTACGCTTTCCATTGGAGCCAATGGCGAAATCAGTACTTTCTCGCCTGAACTCCTCGGCTACGCCAGCCCACGTCATGGCCATCTTGTTTTTGGGAATATCCACCAGCACGAGATCGCGGATGTGCTGCAGGATTCCACCTTCCTCGCGGTGAGCGAGGAAATCGCGAGCGGACAGGCCCGCTGCAGAACGAGCTGCGAATATTTTTCAATCTGTTTGGGAGGATCGCCGGCCAACAAGCTGTTCGAGAACGGAAGGTTCGACAGCACTGAGACATTATTTTGCCGGCTGAGCAAGAAGGCAGTCATCGATGTCGTATTGGGACGTATGGAAGCAGAACTTCACCTCGCTCTATGAACGGTTGAACGCAAGTCTGCAATCCACCACCGGAATCCTGACGTCAAATCCATTGGCCGTGCTCATCTTGATTGCCGTGGTCGCCGCAGGATCAATCGAGGCATATCGACACCGGTTGAAGCTGACCAGCCTGCTGGAGAACGGCAAAGACGGCAAAATCATCGTCAACAGTCCGACAGTCTATACGCGCCAACGTTTGGTCAATGACCGTCTGGATCAGGCGCGATGGCTCAGGAAACAGCTTGATTATACCGAACTGGACAAGCGCGAGTCCGAATTCAGGAGCATCGACGCGATTCATAAAGTGGCCAGCGAGCAACGCGCGACCATCAGCGGCGGCGTATCGCGATCGCCATCGACCGATGATGTGTCAAAGAAAGAAGATGCCAACTCGAAGAAGGATCAGGCGGATATAGCGGTCGAATCCACCACGATGTCGCAATTTCGCGCAAAAAATGCGTATCGGGAGGAAGTCAGATCAGAGATCACGCAAACGGAACTCGATGATAGGCATGACATCAAGGGCAATACCATCTTTCGGCTGACGTTCGACACGTCAATAGTTGCCAGCACCAAGCGAGGTTCTGTTGCGGCCATCGTCGTGAGGTTGAGTCATGATCCGGAGCATGAGCAGGCGACTTGGATCAAAAATCTGTACGAAAAGGATTACCAGGATCTCTTTGAGGAGTGGGCGACCAAATTCCAAGACAATATATCTTCGTCCATGGAGAAAGTAGCGCAGTCAATTGACTCCGCGTTTCCCGACCAGCGCCTGCGACTGCTGTTCAACGATTTTTTGCTGCGACGTGTCTGTCAGTTTGCTCGTGGCGATGTGGACCTGCGCAAAGGTCCGTTGCCTTGCCGGGCTGGCGACAGGGAGAAGGCGGAGGAGTTGCTTGCATCTTATACGGCGCGGCGTCTTGCGCTGCTGCGCGATACCAAAGACAAGATATTCTGGGAGTCTCTAACAAATCTTAGAGATAACCCGAGTCTAATATTTCCGAATGTTTCGAGGGAATCGTTCATCGCCTCCGCAGCCAATATTTGCGTCAACAGCAACGGGGCCAATTCGATCGAAATTTGGCGATTGGGAATAAAGCCGGCGCAGCAAATGCAGACCGCCGGCGGTTCGCAGCAAAGTTCGGGAGCGCAAGATGCAAGCTCCCCAAATCCATCCGGGGTGTCACTCAATTCCGGCTCAAATCTGTCTCTTACGCAAATAGGCTGCCCGTTCTCCGACAGCCTTAGAGAGCGCCTCGTCTCGGGCGTGATGTTGTACGAAAAGCTCTTTGCAATTGTGTCGCTGAAGAAACAGGACAAACAGGACGAGCAGTCCGGGCAGAAGCAGGGCGAGCAGACTGATTATGGCAATCTAGCCAGACTGGTGGCTGGTGATCTCCTCGACTGCAATGTGATCGAGGATTGCTTTGTCACTCCCCGTCGGCTCAGGTGTTTCTCGGCGGATTTTCTGAAATCGAAGCTTGACGAGTTCGCGAATCCTTCAGCTAGACGTTTGAGACGCATCGGCAGTTTCCTGACATTGCGAGTGGTTGGGCGTGAAACGGTGGATTGCAATCTCGCAGTGTCTCCCTTTCCAAAGGAGTTTGAGGCGGAGGCAAGTCCGGCGTTGCTGGCTTCCAACCCGCCATATCTCCAGGCATTTGTAGAGGCGCTGAACGAAGGTACGGATGCGTTCGCGTACAGCGTGACGCCGAAGAATCTCTCCGAGAATATCTCGACAAGTGCTGAAACCCGAGATGCCTATGAACTGCTCATGAGGGCCGAGGGAAAGGGAGTCGACTTCGCCAACTTTCTGAATAAGCGGTCCCGTGACTACCGAGCCATAGTGTCCCATCCGATCGTCGTCGGATTCGGCGCCTCCGACTACTCGTCAGCGACCACGCGGGGCTCCTCAATTCGGGACGTCGATTTCGGCTGGATCGTGGCCGGGCGGATGACCGAGGATGACACATTCGAGCAGATCGATGGGCAATACCCCCTTTCTGCTTTCATTTCGGTCCCTGGATGGTGGCAGACCGTCAAAGTATCAATTGCAACGTGCTGGCTCAGCCGAAGCGATGTATCCGAACTCGCGCCAATTCTCTCGGCGAAGAATATATGTCCGGGCATCGAGGCTGCGAACGACAATATTCCCGTTCGCCTACCGGCGGCCGTACCCGAAATATCTCACAAGCTGGGATTTGACGTAGTGAGGCAGCCGTCCATCTTCAATCCGAAGCAGCAAGAATTGATCGTCGGGCAGGCTGGCGCTTTGCTGATCGAGGGACAGAGACTTTGGCGGAGCACGGAAGTCACGGCAGGCGCGCAGCGTGCTGATAAGATTACGATCCTGCCAAATATGGAAGGGATCCTTGCGGAATTCGAATGCGTGCTGCCTCCATCTGGCGACCGAGAGGTGTTGACGCGTCAGTCGGTCGACGCCGACCAGACGGTCACGAATGATCTCGTGCGCGTCTGGACCAGCGAAGGGGTGGCCGAGCCGTTGCCCGTGAGGTTTATCTGGCCGACGAAGGTAGCCGGCAAGCACCAGAAGGTAGCTTGTGACCAGAGAAGCTCGGATCAGCCAAGTAAGTCGAAATCAAAAACCGACCTTCCCAGCGGTGCCGGCGTTGCTCCAGGCGCACCACCGTCCTAATGCGCCTCGTCCCAGTTGTTCGCCGCGCGCGCATCCACATGCAGCGGCACCGACAGCAGCACGGCCGGAAACGGCGCGTCCTGCATCACGTGCTGCACGACGGGCAGCGTCGCCTCGACCTCGGCGTCCGGGACCTCGAAGATCAGTTCGTCGTGCACCTGCAGTAGCATCTGCGCCGACAGCTTCTTGGCGGCGAGCGCGTCCTCGACCCGCGTCATGGCGCGGCGGATGATGTCGGCGGCGGTGCCTTGCAGCCGCGCGTTGATCGCGGCGCGCTCGTTGAAGGCGCGCACCGAGGCGTTTGAGGCCTTGATATCAGGGTAGTGGCACTTGCGGCCGAACAGCGTGGTGACATAGCCGTGGCTGCGGCAGAAGTCCCGCGTCTCGTCCATGTAGGCGCGGATGCCGGGGAAGCGCTCAAAATACTTCTTGATGTAGGCGGAGGCTTCCTCGCGCGCGATGCCGAGCTGGTTGGCGAGGCCGAAGGCCGAGATGCCGTAGATGATGCCGAAATTGATCGCCTTGGCGCGGCGGCGGATCTCGCTCGGCATGCCCTTGATCGGCACGCCGAACATTTCGGACGCCGTCATCGCGTGGATGTCGAGCCCATCGCGAAAGGCCTGCTTCAGCACGGGAATGTCGGCGATCTCCGCGAGCAACCGCAGCTCGATCTGCGAATAGTCGGCGGAGACCAGCTTGTGCCCGGGCGTGGCGATGAAGGCACGGCGGATTTTCCGGCCGTCCTCGGTACGCACGGGGATGTTCTGCAGGTTCGGCTCGTTCGACGACAACCGGCCCGTTGTAGTCGCGGCCAGCGCGTAGGTCGTGTGCACGCGATGGGTCTGCGGGTTGACATAGGTTGGCAGCGCGTCGGTGTAGGTCGATTTCAGTTTCGAGACCTGGCGCCACTCCAGGATCTTCTTCGGGAAGTCGTGGCCCTGCTCGGCGAGCTCGTCCAGCACTTGCGCGGTGGTCGACCATGCGCCGGTCTTGGTCTTGGTGCCGCCTGACAGTCCCATCTTGCCGAACAGGATGTCGCCGATCTGCTTGGGGCTGCCGACATTGACCGGCTCGCCCGCGATCTCCTGGATCTCGGCCTCGACCCGCGCTGCGGTCTGGGCGAAATCGCCTGACAGGCGCGACAGCACCTGGCGGTCGATCGAGATGCCGCGCCGCTCCATGCGCGCAAGCACCGCGACCAGCGGCCGCTCCAGGGTCTCGTAGACCGCGGTCATGTGCTCGGCGACGAGGCGCGGCTTCAGCACGCGCCAGAGCCGCAAGGCGACGTCGGCGCCTTCGGCCGACAGCGCCGCGGCCTTGTCGATAGGCACCTGGTCGAAGGTGATCTTGCCCTTGCCGCTGCCGAGCAGCTCGTTTTCCTTCAGCATGGCATGGCCGAACCAGCGCTCGGACAGCGAGTCCAGTTCCTGCGAGCCCCGGCCGGCATCGAGCACGTAAGAGATCAGCTTGGCGTCGTCGGTGTTGCGCAAAATGATGCCGTGCTGCGCCAGCATCACGGCGGCGAATTTGACGTCGAAGCCGATCTTGAGAATGCCTGCCGATTCCAGCACCGGCCGCAGCGCTTGGATCGCTTCTTCGTGCTTGACCTGGTCGGGCGCGAGGCCGGCGTCGAACAGGCCTGCACCGCCGCCGGACTGCTTGTGCGCCAGCGGTACGTAGCAGGCATCGTTCGGCGCCAGCGCCAGCGCGATGCCGCAGAGATCGGCCTGCATCGGATCGATGGAGTTGGCCTTGATCTCGATCGCGACATGCCCGGCTTCATGAATGCGCGCGATGAAGGCGCTGAGCTCCCTCGGCGACTTGATCGCCTGATATTTGCTGCGGTCGACCGGCAGCTTGCGCATGGCCTCTTCCCGCGCGGCAGCCAGCGAGACCGGCGCGCCCTTCAGGCTCGCCGATTTGTCGCCCTTGTCGCCGCCCGTCGGGCCCGCAGCAGGGGTCGCGAAGAGATCGCCGGAATCCCCTGATGGCTTTGCTTTCGCCGCGCCATCGCCGCCCCGGGCGCTGCTGCTGTTGCTCGCATCGGCGTCGACATTGGCGGGATCGATCTGCGAATAGTCGGCGACGCGGCGCGTCAGCGTGGTGAACTCCATCGCCTTGAGGAAGGCGATCAGCTTGCGCGCGTCGGGCTCGTGGACGGCGAGGTCGTCGAGCGGCACGTCCAGCTTCACCTTGTCGTCGAGCAGCACGAGCTTGCGCGAGATCCGCGCCTTCTCGGCGTTCTCGAGCAGCGCCTCGCGCCGCTTCGGCTGCTTGATTTCGCCGGCACGGAACAGCAATTGGTCGAGGTCGCCATATTCGGTGATCAGCTGCGCCGCGGTCTTGATGCCGATGCCGGGCACGCCGGGCACGTTGTCGGTGGAATCGCCGGCCAGGGCCTGCACCTCGACGACCTTGTTCGGCGGCACGCCGAACTTCTCGATCACCTCGGGGATGCCGATGCGGCGGTCCTTCATGGTGTCGTACATCGTGACGCAATCGGTCACGAGCTGCATCAAATCCTTGTCGGAGGACACGATGGTCGCGCTGGCGCCGCGCTCGCAGGCCTCGCGCACATAGGTCGCGATGAGGTCGTCGGCCTCGAAGCCGCCTTGCTCCAGGCAGGGCAGGTCGAAGGCGCGCACCGCTTCGCGGATCAGCGCGAATTGCGGGATCAGATCGTCGGGCGCCGGCGGCCGGTGTGCCTTGTATTCGGGGTAGATCGCGTTGCGGAAAGTGACCTCGGACTTGTCGAAAACGATGGCGAGGTGCGTCGGCCGGTTGTCGGCGGGCATGTCACGCAGCAGCTTCCACAGCATGTTGCAGAAGCCGAGCACGGCGTTGACCTGCAGCCCGTCGGACTTGCGGTTCAGCGGCGGCAGCGCGTGGTAGGCGCGGAAGATGTAGGAGGAACCGTCGACCAGGAACACGTGGTCGCCCTTGCCGGCGGCCTTCGCCGCAACCGGTTTGGCAGCAGCTGGCGCGGCGGCCGCCTTGGCAGCAGGCTTATCGGCGGCTTTCGGCGTGGCAGACTTGGTGTCAACCTTGGCGGGGGTCTTCGGGGAGGTTTTTGGCATGGCCGCAATGTATGAATTTTTGCGGGCTTTGACAGCCTTGAGTGGGGGATTTTTGGCTTGCTGGCGCCGCTATCCCCACTGTCATTCCCCGCGAAAGCGGGAATCCAGTACGCTGCGGCTTTTCGGCTTGACCACTGGCGTCTCGGCGTACCGGGTCCCCCGGTCCCGGCTACGCAACGCTTCGCCGGGCTCTTCGGTGTTGGGCCGTCGAAGCTCAAGCGAAGACGGCAAGCCGGGCGACGACAGCGAGAGTGTGGCTACTCCGCCGCCTGCAACCGTACGCCGGCCTTCTTCGGCGCGATCCAGAACGCGTCCGGCCGCTCGAACAGGAAGCGCGCGTTGAGGCGCAGCGCGATCTGCCAGATCGCGAGCGCGCCGAGCACGCCGGCGACGGTGACGATCAGCGACACCGTGCCGATGTCGGGGATGATACCGCTGCGCAGCAGCAGCGTCCGCGTTGCCGCCATCGGCAGGAAGAAGGCGAGATAGATCACGATCGAATGCTCGCCGCAGAAGCGCAAGGCGTTCATCCAATTTGCACGCGCGAGCAACGTGCCCATCGTAATGATCGCGCAGGCGCCGGCAAAGCCGAGCAGCAGCGAGACGATCGCCCATTCGCTGACGCCCCAAGCGACGAGGCCGGCATTCACCAGCGCCCAGGTCGCGAGCGCCGCGAGCGCAAGCGCTGGATGCTTCCGTGCGCGATCCGACAGCGCGAACACGTAAGGCGCGAACAGATAGCCCGAATAGAAATAGACAAAGCGCGCGGAAAATTCGTCGATTGTGGTCCAGCCGGTCGTGATGCGGGACGTCTCGAGCGCGGCGGCAATGAGCCAGATCGCGAGGGGCGGCATCTTGCGTGTCAGTTTTGTGACGACGAAGAAGATCGGCAGCAGATAGATGAACCACAGCGTGCCGAACGGCTCGATGAAGGATTCCAGATACAACAGGCCGGCGTGGTGCCAGCTCGTCTCGGCGGCGAAAGCGGGCGCCTTGAATCCGAATTGGATTGTCACCCAGACGACATAGAAATAGGCGAAATGCACCACTTTGCGGTCGAGATAGGTGCGCCAGTCGCGGTCGATCACCAGCGCCAGGAACAGGCCCGAGATCAGGAAGAAATCCGGCATCCGGAATGGCTTTGCGAAGGCCACGGCGACATGCATGAAACCGGTCTCGCCGGCGGCGAGCTCGACCCCCAGCACCGAATGCATCATCACGACCATGATGATGCAGATGCCCTTGGCGTAGTCGACCCAGTCGACACGTGCGGCAGCCGTGGCCTCAACGCCTCCGCTGCCTGCGATTGTGCCTGTTGGTGCCATGGTGTCTCTTTTCGAGGCGTGTTCCGCCCCGTCCTGTTCGGGGGCGGGTCAGTGTGGGGCCGCTACGGTTTCCCACTTCTTTACCGATTCACTTCCCGTGCCGCTTTTTTCGCTGCGGACTGTTCCTTCCCCGCGAGAAAATGCTAAACCGCCCCGCGCCGGGGTTTCATTTTCGTTAACCAATCTAAAAACAGGGATTTTCATGCGTATCGCGATGATCGGCACCGGCTATGTGGGACTGGTGTCCGGAGCTTGCTTTGCCGATTTCGGTCACGACGTCACCTGCGTCGACAAGGACGAGAAGAAGATCGCGGCGCTCCATCGCGGCGAGATCCCGATCTATGAGCCCGGCCTCGACGAGCTGGTTGCGACCAACGTGAAAGCCAAGCGGCTCGACTTCACCACCGACCTGAAGAAGCCGGTCGCAGAAGCCGATGCCGTCTTCATCGCGGTCGGCACGCCGTCGCGCCGCGGCGACGGCCATGCGGACCTGTCCTACGTTTACGCCGCCGCGAAAGAGATCGCGCAGTCGCTTTCCGGCTTCACTGTCGTGGTGACGAAGTCGACCGTGCCTGTCGGCACCGGCGACGAGGTCGAGCGCATCATCCGCGAGGCCAATCCCAACGCCGACGTCGTGGTCGCGTCCAATCCAGAGTTCCTGCGCGAGGGTGCGGCGATCCGCGACTTCAAGTTTCCCGATCGCGTCGTGGTCGGCACCTCCGACGAGCGCGGCCGCAAGGTGATGGGCGACATCTACCGTCCGCTGTCGCTGAACCAGGCGCCGCTGATGTTCACCGCGCGCCGCACCGCCGAGATGATCAAATACGCCGCGAACGCGTTCCTTGCGACCAAGATCACCTTCATCAACGAGATCGCAGACCTGTCCGAAAAGGCCGGCGCCAACGTGCAGGAGGTCGCGCGCGGCATTGGCCTCGACAACCGCATCGGCACCAAATTCCTGCATGCCGGTCCCGGCTTCGGCGGCTCGTGCTTCCCGAAGGACACCAAGGCTCTGATCAAGATCGCGCAGGACTACGACGTGAGCTTGCGCATCGTCGAATCCGTGCTGGCGGTGAACGAGAACCGCAAGCGCGCGATGGCGCGCAAGGTGAGCCAGGCGCTCGGCGGCAATCTGCGCGGCAAGACGGTTGCCGTGCTCGGCCTCACCTTCAAGCCCGACACCGACGACATGCGCGATGCGCCGTCGATCCCGCTGGTCACAGGCCTCATCGACATGGGCGCGACGGTCAAGGCGTACGATCCCGTCGGCATGGAGCAGGCCAAGGGCGAACTGCCTGACATCACCTATTGCGAGGACGCCTATTCCTGCGCGCAAGGAGCCGACGCGCTCGTCATCGTCACCGAATGGGTGCAGTTCCGCGCGCTCGATCTCGACCGGCTGAAGAGCGTCATGGCGCAGCCCGTCGTCGTCGATCTGCGCAACATCTACCGCCCCGAAGACATGGAAGCCGCCGGTTTCACCTACGACAGCGTCGGCCGTCCGCCGGTACAGGGCTGATGATTCTCGATCGCGGATGATTCCGTCATGGCCGGGCTTGCCCCGGCCATCCACGTCTGTTTTCTAGTCCAGGACGTGGATGCCCGGCACAAGGCCGGGCATGACGACCGGATAGATATTTGCCCCGCAATTTCGACACGCCCCTCCCGATCGATGCCGTGCTCGACGAGCTCTCGCGCACGCTGGAGGCCAATAACGCCGCCGTGCTCGTGGCGCCGCCCGGCGCCGGCAAGACCACGCGCGTGCCGCTCGCCCTGCTCGATGCCCCCTGGGCTAAGGGCAAGAAAATCATCGTGCTGGAGCCGCGCCGTATCGCGGCGCGTGCCAGCGCCGACCGCATGGCCAAATCGCTGGGCGAGCGCGCTGGTGAGACCGTCGGCTACCGTGTCCGCTTCGGCTCCAAGATCTCGCGCGCGACGCGCATCGAGGTGGTGACCGAGGGCATCTTCACCCGCCAGATCCTCGACGATCCCGAACTGTCAGGCATTGCCGCCATCCTGTTCGACGAATTTCACGAGCGCTCGCTCGATGCCGATTTGGGCCTCGCGCTGGCCCGTGATGCGCAGACCGGCCTGCGCGAGGATCTGCGCATCCTCGTGATGTCGGCGACGCTCGACGGCGCGCGCGTCGCAAAGCTGCTCGGCGAGGCACCCGTCGTCGAAAGCGAGGGCCGCGCCTTCCCGGTCGACACCCGCTATCTCGGCCGCAAGGCGGATGCACCGATCGAGCGGCAGATGGCCGATGCGATCGCGTCCGCGCTGCGCGCCGACAGCGGCTCCGTGCTGGCCTTCCTGCCGGGCGCCGCTGAAATCCGCCGCACCCAGAATTTTCTCGGCGAGCGCGTACAGGATGCATCGATCGAGATCGTGCCGCTGTTCGGCGCGCTCGATGCCGCCGTGCAGGACCGCGCCATCGCGCCGGCACCCAAGGGCACGCGAAAAGTGGTGCTGGCGACCTCGATCGCGGAGACCTCGCTGACGATCGAAGGCGTGCGCATCGTGGTCGATTCCGGGCTGGCCCGCGTGCCGCGCTACGAGCCCGACATCGGCCTGACGCGGCTCGAGACCGTGCGTGCCTCCCGTGCGGCGGTGGACCAGCGCCGCGGCCGCGCCGGCCGCACCGAGCCCGGTGTCTGCTACCGGCTCTGGGACGAGCCGCAGACCGCGTCGCTCGCGCCCTACACCCAGCCGGAAATTTTGAGCGCCGACCTGTCCTCGCTGGTGCTCGATCTCGCGCAATGGGGCGTCGCCGATCCCGCCGCGCTGTCATTCCTCGACCCGCCGCCGGCGCCGGCCTGGAAGGAAGCCAAGAGCCTGCTCTCCGAGCTCAACGCGCTCGATGGCGACGGCCGCATCACCGCGGAGGGAAGAAGCCTGCGCGCGCTGGCGCTGCCGCCGCGGCTGGCGCGCATGATCGTGGATTCGCATCGCGCCGGCGAGGGCGAAGCCGCCGCGGAGATCGCCGCCATCATCACCGAGCGCGGGCTTGGCGGCGACAGCGTCGACCTCGAGCATCGGCGCGACCAGTTCCGCCGCGATCGCTCACAGCGCGCTTCAAGCGCGCGCGACCTGGCGCGGCGCTGGGCCTCGCAAGTGGCGGCGTCGGAGAAAGCGGGGTCGCAGGAGGATCTTTCGACCGGCCTGATGCTCGCTTATGCGTTCCCGGATCGCGTCGCACGCAATCGCGGCAATGGCAGCTTCGTGCTCGCCAATGGCCGTGGTGCGGCCGTCGAGCAGACCTCCTCGCTCGCCCGCGCGCCCTATATCGCGATCGGCGAAATGACGGGCACGGCGGCCAGCGGCCGCATCCTGCTCGCCGCGCAAATCACGGAGGGCGAGATCGAGCGGCATTTCGCCGAGCATATCGAGAGCGCCGACGAGATTTCCTTCGATCGCGGCGCGATGGCGTTGCGCGCGCGGCGCAAGCGCGTGTTGCATGCGATCACGCTGTCGGAAGCCACGCTCGCGGTCTCTCCATCGGAGGACACCGCGCGCATCCTCGCCGATGGATTGATCGCCGCTGGTCTCGACCGGCTGCCCTGGTCGAAGGCCGCCAAGCAATGGCGCGACCGCGTGATGTTCTTGCGCAAGGCCGAGGGCGACAACTGGCCCGACCTGTCGGACGAAGGGCTGATCGCGCGGCGTGACGACTGGCTGGTGCCCGCGCTCTACGACAAGATCGCGCTGAAGGACATTTCCCCCGGCGATCTCTCCGACGCGCTGATGGCGCTCTTGCCCTGGGAGATGCGCGCGCGGCTCGACCGCGAGGCGCCGACGCATTTCGAGGCGCCCACCGGAAGCGTGCTCGCGATCGACTACGAGGCGGAGCAGGGGCCAACGATCGCGGTGCGGCTGCAGGAATTGTTCGGCCTCAACACCCACCCCTCGATCGCGGCCGGCAAGGTGCCGCTGGTGCTGGAACTGCTGTCGCCGGCCCAGCGCCCGGTGCAGGTGACGCGTGATCTCCCGGGCTTCTGGCGTGGCAGCTACAGTGCCGTGCGCTCCGACCTGCGCGGCCGCTACCCGCGCCATCCCTGGCCGGACGATCCGGCCAGCGCAGTGCCAACCCGCCGGGCGAAGCCGCGCGGGACGTGAGAAACACGCCGGCCCATTAACCCTCCGCTCATCCTTTTCGTCAAAATAGCAGCGCTCCGGCTGCGGCTCCGCTCGCGGACGGACGCCTCGCGTGGTGAAATCGGGCTTTCGGCTCGGAAGTGGTGTAATGCGTAACATTATGATCTTCGCGGCCGTCATGATCGGCCTCGGCACCTTCATGGCGCAGATGGCGGACAAGATGAGCTCGGCGTCCGCCACGTCGGCGCCGCGCACCACGGTCGCAGTTGCGTCGACCGCGCCGGCCGGCGGCCGCAGCCTCGCCATTTCCCGCGACGGCCGCGGTCATTTCCAGACCGAGGGCCGGATCGAGGGGCAGCGCATCGGATTCATGGTCGACACCGGCGCCTCCGTGGTTGCGCTGAATGAGACCTCGGCGGCCCGCTTTGGTCTTCGTCCCTCGCGCAGCGAGTACAACGCCACCGTCTCCACGGCCAACGGCACCATCAAGGCCGCGCGCACCCGCATCGCCATGCTCGATGTCGGCGGCCTCATCGTGCGCGACGTCGATGCCATGGTGCTGCCCGACGCGGCGCTGTCGGAGAACCTGCTCGGCCTCTCCTTTCTGTCCCGCCTGAAGCGCTTCGAGTATGCCAACGGCCAGATGGTGCTGGAGCAATAGACTGGCTCTGGGCCGGGGAGGCCTCCCTTAAGGCCAGTTTGGGTGCTATATTCCGCCCATGGACAGGCCCGACCCGATTACCATCCTGCGACAGTCCGAGCACGCCCTTCGCGAGCGGGGCGTTTTGCATGCCGCGTTGTTCGGTTCGGTCGCGAGGGGTGACAATCATCCCGGCAGCGATATCGACATCATGGTCGAGATCGATCCAGACGCGCGGATCACTGTCTTCGACTACGTCGAGCTCAAGGAATACATCTCCAATCTGTTTGATGGCCCGGTTGACGTCGTCAATCGCGACGGTCTGAAATCATACGTTGCTCCTGCCGCGACGGCCGATGCTGTCTATGCCTTCTAATCGGATCGACGGGACCCTGCGGGACATCTTGCATCACATCGATTTGGCAGCCGAGTTCGCCGGCACGGCAGATCGCCAGGCATTCGCGGCGGACCTGCGGGCGGTCTATGCTGTAACGCGCTGTCTGGAGATCATTTCAGAAGCCTCTCGCCGTCTGCCGGAGAAGCTGAAAGAAAGGCACCCAGCGATCGCATGGAGACAGATGGCGGCGGCAGGCAATGTCTATCGCCACAACTATGAAGATGTTGCAGCACATCTTGTGTGGGAGACTGTTCAGTAGGCTCTGCCAGCCCTCAAGGCAGTCGTCGAAGAGGAGATAGCACGGCTGCAGAGTTAGCCCATTCCGGTCATACATTTGGTGTCGCCTTCGCGGTAACGTTTCTTCGTTACCAAACTGCCGCAATTATCGGCCATAAGCCTGCATTCCCGCCTTCCGCCGCGGCCCGGCATTCGCTAAGGCTGCCTCAATTCCCGCCCCCATTCACGAGACCGTCTCAATGTTCCCGAAGCCGAAATCCGTATTGTTGCCCAACACCTACGCCTTCGAATCCGAGCCGATGGTGAAGCCGACGGGCTTTCGTGAATACGACGCGCGCTGGTTGTTCCAGAAGGAAATCAACCTGATGGGTGTGCAGGCGCTCGGCATGGGGCTGGGCGCGTTGATCGCCGAACTCGGCGTCAAACAGGAGATCGTCACCGGCCACGATTTCCGCGGCTATTCGGCCTCGATCAAATACGCGCTGATCTCCGGCCTGATGGCCGCGGGCTGCAAGGTGCACGACATCGGGCTCGCGGTGACGCCGATGGCCTATTTCGCGCAGTTCAATCTCGATGTGCCCGCCGTTGCAATGGTCACGGCCTCGCACAACGACAACGGCTGGACCGGCGTGAAGATGGGCGCCAACCGTCCGCTGACCTTCGGCCCCGACGAGATGACGCGGCTGAAGGAAATCGTGCTCAATGCCGAATTCAAGAACAAGGCGGGCGGCTCCTACCAATTCCACGAGAATTATCCGGCGCGCTACATCGCCGATCTCACCTCCCGTCCCAAGTTGAAGCGCAAGCTCAAGGTCGTCGCGGCCTGCGGCAACGGCACAGCGGGCGCGTTCGCGCCGCAGGTGCTGGAGGCGATCGGCTGCGAGGTGATCCCGCTCGACACCGAGCTCGATCACACCTTCCCGAAATACAACCCGAATCCGGAAGACATGGAGATGCTGCACGCGATCCGCGATGCGGTGCTGCATCACAAGGCCGATGTCGGCCTCGGCTTCGACGGTGACGGTGACCGCTGCGGCGTCGTCGACAACACCGGCGAGGAGATCTTCGCCGACAAGGTCGGCGTCATGCTGGCGCGCGACATGTCGGCGATCCACAAGGACGCGCATTTCATCGTCGACGTGAAGTCGACCGGCCTGTTCGTCACCGATCCCGTGCTGCAGAAGCAGGGCGCCAAGACCGACTATTGGAAGACCGGCCATTCCTACATGAAGCGCCGCACCAACGAGACCGGCGCGCTCGCGGGCTTCGAGAAGTCCGGCCATTTCTTCTTCAACAAGCCCTATGGCCGCGGCTATGACGACGGCCTCGTGTCGGCGATCGCGATCTGCGACATGCTCGACCGCGCCCCCGGCAAGTCGATGGCGGATCTGAAGGATGCGCTGCCAAAGACCTGGTCGTCGCCGACCATGTCGCCGCATTGCGCCGACGAGACCAAATACGGCGTCATCGACCAGGTGGTGAAGCACTTCGAAGGTCTGCAGGCCAAGGGCGCCAAGATCGGCGGACAGTCGATCCGCGATCTCGTCACCGTCAACGGCGTACGCGTCACGGTCGAGGACGGCAGCTGGGGCCTGGTCCGCGCCTCCTCCAACAAGCCCGAGCTCGTCGTGGTGGTCGAGAGCCCGGTCTCCGAACAGCGCATGCACGACATGTTCGAGATGGTGAACAGCGTGCTGCGCACCCATCCCGAAGTCGGCGAGTACAATCAGAAGATCTGATCGTTCGCGCTCAGCCTCCCGGCGGCCCGAACAGGGCGCGCAGCTTCGCGCTTGCGCCGCGCGTTTTCCAGGCGTCGCCCAGCATTGCGATCCATTCGCCCAGCGCGATCCGGATCGGGTTGAAGGACGGGGTGCCGCCGACCAGGCCGAAACGGAGCGGCTGATCCGTGGGACGCTCGGCAAAGGTGCCGAACAGGCGGTCGGACACGATCAGGATGCCGCCGTAGTTCCTGTCGAGACACGGCTCGTTGCAGGCATGATGTACGCGATGATGGCTCGGCGTGTTGAGCACCCATTCGAGCACGCCGAGCTTCGGCGCGAAGCCGCTGTGGATGAAGAACTGATAGAGCAGGTTGATCCCGAGCATCGCCACGATCGCGAGCGGGTGAAAGCCGATCAGAGCCAGCGGCAGGAAGAACAGGAAATTGCCCGAGATGTTGCCGGTCCAGCCGAGCCGGATCGCCGCCGTCAGGTTCAGTCGCGTCGTCGAGTGATGCACCGCATGGGTCGCCCACATCCAGCGAATCCGATGCGAGGCGCGGTGCTGCCAATAGTACAGAAACTCGCTGCCCATGAATAATCCTGCGAGCGCAAGCGGAGCGGTCTGCTCGAAGTCGAACAGCCGGTGTTCGTACAGGAAGGCGAACGGCACGGCGAGAATACCGGCCTCGATCGCACGGAGCAGGTTCTGTCCCAGCGCGACGCCGAACGAGGCGACGCTCTCGCGCCAGTCGTGGGTGTCGTGGTGTGCGAGCCGGCCGATGCCATATTCGAGCAGCATCAGGCCGATAGCGGTTGCCAGGATCGCGCGCCGAATCGTCGGATCGAGCAGGAGAGAAGCATAGGCCACGACGTCCTCCTATTTCGGGGCGACGCCGGCGCGGACGGCGCCGTCCCGTAGCGCCTGCGCGCGAGGCAGCGCCTGTGCGCAGGACGAGGTGAGCTGGCCGGCATGGGATTGCAAGCAGGCCAGGATGCGTCCGCCACCCGGCGCGACGTTGCTGCAAAGGCCCTCATAATCGGGACGGCAGGCCTGCATGACGGTACGCGCTTCGTTGCGCATCTGCGGCGTGATCTGCGTTTGCAGCTGGCTCTGGGCCCATGCGGAGGTCGAGGCGCCGAGGACGACGATGGCCGCAGCTTGCGGCAGGGCACGGACGATAGATGTCATGGTGCTGATCCTTTCTGGTCTGTTTCGATGGACCGTCGCTGCCCCGGGGTAGATGCGGCGACGGTCCGCCCGCTCAGCGCGAGACCGTGCCGGTGCGGGTGTAGGTGTTCCCGGCAGGACCGGTGCGTGTGGCGCTGCGCGTGCAGCTGCCATTGGCGCAGCTGCCGCTCACGGTGACGCTCGAGGTGCCGCGCGGCCCGCTCGCCGTCGCCGACCGCGTCCAGGCATTGGCATCGGCTGCCGCGGCAACCGAGAGGGTGCCGATGACGAGTGAGGTCAGGAAGAACTTGGTCATGGTCGTCGTCTCCTTGTGGGGGCTGCCGTAAGCGGAGCCACGGGAAGAGACTGGTCGGGCCGCGTCTGCGGCGCATTGCCGACACGAAACGATTGTTATGGCTTTGTCGGCCTCGTGTAACACTATGTAACAAGAGGGCCCGCGCCCTTGCTTGACGCCGGCCGTTGCTCACAATGCGGTCATGAACACGCAAGCAGCCACGATTCTCATGGTGGAGGACGACCCGGAGATCAGCCGCCTCGTCGCCGACTTCATGCGGCGCGAGGGGTTCGAGATCGCCTGCGTCGCCGACGGCAAGGCGATGGACTCGATGCTCCAGCGCCTGCGGCCCGACCTCGTCATCCTCGATCTGATGCTGCCGGGCGAGGACGGACTTTCGATCTGTCGTCGCTTGCGGGCGGACGATTCGCTTCCGATCCTGATGCTCACCGCCAAGAGCGACGAGATCGATCGTGTCGTCGGTCTCGAAATGGGCGCCGATGATTATCTGACGAAACCGTTCGGGCCGCGCGAGCTGCTGGCGCGCGTCCGTGCCATCCTCCGTCGTGCCGGCGGGGTACCGGTAAAGCCTCTGCTTCGGCGCTTTGCGTTCGACCGCTTCGTCATCGATCTTGATTCGCGCAGCGTCGAGACCGTCGAGGACCCGATCGCGGCGCTGCAATTGACCAGTGCGGAGTTCGATCTGCTCGGCTGCTTCGTGCAGCGCCCGCGCCGGGTGCTGACCCGCGACCAGATCCTCGACTGGACGCGTGGACGTTCGGCCGAACCGTTCGACCGCACCGTGGACATGCTGATTTCGCGGCTGCGCAAGAAGCTCGACGGCGCCAGTCCCGGCTCCAACCTGATCACAACGGTGCGCAATGGCGGCTATCTCTTCACCGCGAACGTGAAGCAGGTGTCATGATGCTGCGCGTGACGCTCGCCGCCCGGCTGGCTCTGATCGGACTGGTCGGATTCACGGTTGTGGTCACCGTCGTCCTGGCGGTCTTCTATCGAACCACGGTGCACGAAAACGAGCTGACGCGGCCTTCGCCGGCGCGGCTCGATGCGCTGGCAACGCTGCTCGAGCGCATGTCCGGCGACGCGCGGCAGGCCGTTCTCGATGCGGTGTCGTCGCCGCAATTCATGGCGCGGATCGTGCCGTCGGGCGCGCCGGTTGCCGGCGAGACGCCGCCGCAGCAGGCACAGTTGCGCGAGACCTATGCGGCCGGCCTTGCGGGCCGCGCGGTGGAGATCGTATCTCCGCCCGATCATCGCGCCAGCCGTCTGTTTCCCCGTCTCGCACGGCTGATGGCCAATGCCGTCGAATTCCGCATCGGACTGCGCGGCGGCGATCTTCTCATCATCGATGCCTATACCCGCCTGCCGGTGACCCCGTTCGGCCTGCCCGTCGGCTTTGGCGCCGGCCTGTTCGGCTCGATCGTGGCGCTGCTGGCGCTGATCGTCATGCAGCGCGAGACGCGACCGCTGGCGCAGCTCGCCGCGGCGGTCGATCGGGTCGATCTGTCGGCCGATCCTCCGACGCTGCCGGACGCCCGCCGCAGCGCGCCGGAAATCCGTGCCGTCATCGCCGCGTTCAACCGCCTGCAAGGCCGCCTCGCCGAGATGTTGCGTGCACGCATGACGCTGGTCGGGGGCATCGCCCATGACGTCAGGACGTTCGCTACCCGGCTGCGGCTACGGGTCGAGCACATCGCCGACGATACCGAGCGACAACGGGCGGTCGCCGACATCGACGACATGATCCGGCTGCTGGACGATGCGCTGCTGTCGACGCGGGCCGGCGCCGGCGGCCTGTCACAGGAAATGGTCGAGCTCGCTGCGCTGATCGGCGTCGAGGTGCACGACCGGCGCGTTCAGGGCAAACCGGTCGCCCTGGTGACGGACGAGCGCGCCCGGAATGCCGTCGTGCTCGGCGACCGGCTGGCGCTGCGGCGGATCTTCGCCAACATCATCGACAATGCGCTCGCCTATGGCCACGCTGCGCATGTGCGAACCGCGACGAAGGACGGTGCCTTCCTCGTGTCGATCGACGATGAAGGGCCCGGCATTCCCGCCGATCAACGCCAGACCGTGCTGGAGCCGTTCCATCGGCTGGAGAAGTCGCGCAATCGCGCGACCGGCGGCGCGGGCCTCGGCCTCGCGGTGGTGCGCAGCCTGGTCGAGGCCCATGGCGGAACGATCGAGATCGCAGCGGCCCCGGGCGGAGGCACCCGCGTCAACGTCGCGCTGCCGGTATTTCGGCCGGCGTGAGACTCAGGCCGCCACCACCGCCGGGATCGGCAGCGCCGTCACCGACTTGATCTTCTCCATCGCGAAGCGCGAGGTGACGTTCTTCAGCGGCACGGCGCTGATCAGCTTCTTGTAGAACACGTCATAGGCCTGCATGTCCGCGACCACGACGCGCAGCATGTAATCGACGTCGCCGGCCATGCGATAGAACTCCATCACCTCGGGCATGGCGCTGACGGCTTCGGCGAACCTTTTCAGCCAGGCGTCGGAATGGTCGGAGCTCTCGACCGACACGAACACGGAGATGCCGAGCCCGATCTTGTTCTGGTCAACCAGGGCAACCCGCTTGATGATCACGCCGTCGGCCTCCAGCCGCTGGATACGCTTCCAGCAGGGGGTCGAGGACAGGCCGACGCGGTCGCCGATCTCAGCGACGGAGAGGGAGGCATCCTCCTGGAGTACCATCAGGATTTTGCGATCGATGGCATCGAGGCGGCGGCTGGTCTCGGGGATCTGGACGGCGACATCAGTCATTTGAAGAACGTTGTTCCATTTCAAGGGCTGATTTCCCTGATATAGAGAAAATCCTTCCACAGCAAGCCCATAATCTCGGCGCAACAGTGGATTGCTCCAGGGTCAGTTGTGCAAAAGCTCTTCAACTTCAACGCGTTGTGGGGCGGCTTGGCCACCGCCATGGCGGGTGCATTTCAGCGCTGCGGCGGCCGCGGCGAATCGCAGCGCCTCCCGGACCTCCGCGCCCTCGGCGAGGCGAAGCGCGAAGGCGCCATGGAAGACGTCGCCCGCGCCGAGCGTATCGACCGCCTCGACCGGGAAGGCCGGGATCTCCTCCAGTTCGCCTGTCTCGTTCAGCCAGATCGTGCCGCGCGGGCCGCGGGTTGCGGCGAGGAAGGCCGGCGTCAGCTGCGCGAGGCGCCTCAAGGCCTCGCCGTCATCAGCGATACCGGCCGTCTCCTGCACCTGTTCGCTGGCGAACAGCAGGTGCGAGGCGGCGGTCAGCAGGCCGTCCTGCAACGACATCGCGCGGTCGACGCCGACGATGACGGGAATGCCGCGCCGGCGTGCTTCGGTGCAGAGGGAGATCGCGAACTCCGCACAGCGGCTCTCGACCAGGACAGCCCGGCAGTCGTCGAGCAGCGTGTCGTCATCGGGCAGCTTGACCGTCCACAGCGCGGGATCGCGATAAATCGTCAGCGTCCGCTCACCTGTCGCGTCGATGATGATCGCAGATACGGGCGTGCTCACATCGGGCATGCGCACGATATGGCTGGTCTCGATGCCTTCGGCGGTCATGCGATCGAGGATAAAGCCGCTCGACATCTCGCGCGCATCGCCCATCGGTCCGGTGAACGCGGCGCGGCCGCCAAGTCGCGCGATCGCGATGGCGGCATTGAGCGCATTGCCGCCGCAGATCTCGGCGAGATGCGTGGCGTTGGCCTTGCTGCCGCGCGCGGGCACGGCCTCGACCCGAAATGTGAGGTCGCGCACGGGAATGCCGATGCAAAGGATGCGCGGCGCGGCCTTCGGTAGCGCCATCGGCGGTCAGCTCTTGTCGTGGACCCAGCGGCCGAGCAGGTGGTGGGCGATGGCGAAGGGATGCGGGCCGGCGAGCCCGTCTGGATGCGTCCGCGTCAGCATCAGGGCGGCCTCCTCGCGCGTGAACCAGCGCGCGTCCTCCAGCTCCATGCGGTCGACGACGATGTCCTCGCTCACGGCCCGCGCGCTGCAGCCGATCATCAGCGACGACGGATAGGGCCAGGGCTGCGTCATGTAATACTGCACGTCGGTGCAGCGAATGCCGGATTCCTCCAGGATCTCGCGGCGCACCGCGTCCTCGATGGTCTCGGCGGCCTCGACGAAGCCGGCGAGGCAGGAATACATGCCGGGGGGAAACTGCTTCTGGCGGCCGAGCAGGCACTTGTCGCCGGAGGCAACGTGCATGATCACGACCGGATCGGTGCGCGGAAAGTGCTCGGCCTTGCACGCCGGACAATCGCGCTTCCAGCCGCCTTCCTTCATCGCGCTGCGGGCGCCGCAATTGGCGCAATAGCCGTGACGCTGGTGCCAGCTCACCATCGATTTCGCCATCGCGATCGCCGAGAGCTCCTCGGGCGGGATCGCGCCCTGCATCGCCATGCCACGCAGCTCGGTCACGGTGTAGTCCTCACGCCCCACCAGCTTCTCGGCGGCGGCCTGCGCCAGGCCCATGCCGAACACCGCGGCGCCGTCACGCAGGCCGAGAAAGATGGTGCCGGGATTGGCGCCGCACTTCAGGGCCTCGTCGATCGAGAGCAGCGCGCGAATCTTGTCGCCCTCGCGCTTGACCAGCAGCGAGTCGCGATAAACGACATAGGCGCGCGAAGTCGGCTTCTGCTCCATCGCGAACAGCTTCTCGTCGTCGCGGCGCAGATGCGCGGCGCGATCGAGGATGTTGGTGACGAAGGCGGGCTGTCCCAGCGGAAAGGCGTCGAATGCTGACATTATATTCCTTCAACCCAACCAGATCTTGCGGCGAAGCGCGCTGATGAAACTCTGAACTTCTGCGGCGTCGTGCGCCAAGGGCGGCATCACGCCCCAGACCGGCCGCGGCCAGGCGGCGTCGCTGGTGCGGCGCGCGATGATGTGAACGTGAAGCTGCGGCACGAGGTTGCCGAGCGCGGCGACATTGAGCTTGTCGCATTTGGTGATCTCCTTCAGCGCGCGCGAGACGCGGGAGATCTCGGTCATCAGCTGCGCCTGCTGCACCTCGTCGAGATCGATGATCTCGACCGCATCGGGGCGCCGCGGCACCAGCAGCAACCAGGGATAATGCGCGTCCTTGATGACGAGCACCTTCGACAGCGGCAAGTCGCCGATGTCGATGGTGTCCTCTTTCAGGCGGGAGTGCAGCGACCAGGCGGGATCAGACATAGGTGTTTCCGAATGCCCGATGGGATCGGGCTTGTTGGGCACGAGCATACGATAGGGAGTTGGCAAGGGGAAGGTTGGCGGCTCCGCTGCTCACGCATACACGATCGTCGTCCCGGACAAGCGTCAGCGCAGACCCGGGACGACAGCTGGGTTCGTCGCGCGACCGGCGGCTCACGCCTCCGCCAGCACCCTTGCGTTAGCACGAACCGAGGCTTCGCTGACGCGGATGCCGAGGCCGGGGCCGTCGGGCGCCACGACATGGCCGCCGCGATTGGCGATGCGCTCTTCCAGCACGTCCTCGGTCAGCACATGATGCGGCATGTAGAACTCGCAGCCGAGCGAAATGCCCGGCGTCGCCGCGATCAGCTGCGTGCCGGCGGCCAGCCCGATGCCGCCCTCCCACAGCGTGCCGCCATAGCCGGGCAGGCCGGCGATGTCGGCAATCGCCATGATCGCCTGCGCCTCGAACAGGCCGCCGGCCTTCATCAGCTTGATCGAGACGGCGTCGGCCGCCTCGCGGCGTACCACCTCCATCATGTCGCGGCGATCGAAACAGCTTTCGTCGGCGAGTACGGGCGTCTCCAGCGCGGCGGTGAGCTGCGCCATCACGTCGAGATATTTGCGCGGCACCGGCTGCTCGATGAAGGTCGGGGCGAACGCCTCGACATCGCGCAGGATTTTTATTGCGCCGAACGGTGTCAGCGCCTGGTTGTAGTCGACGCGCAAGTCCACCTTGTCACCGAATTCCTTGCGGATCGTCTCGAGATGATCGAGGTCCTCGCGATGCGATTTCACGCCGGTCTTGACCTTGTAGATGAAATTGCCGTCAGGAACCATTTTCCGCATGCGCTCGAGGTCCGCAGCGAAATCCGGATCGGCGATCGAGAAGGAGAGGGGAATGGTGTCGCGCACGCGGCCGCCGAGCAAATCGGCGACCGACAGCCCCGATGATTTGCCGACGATGTCGAGCAGCGCCATCTCTACCGCGACTTTTGCTTCCGCGTGTCCGACCAGCGCGCGGTCGAGCTCCGCCATCAGCGCGCGGATGCGGCGAACCGGTTTGCCCAGAACGATGGGCCGCAAATAGATGTCGAGCGCGGAGAACGCGGCCTCAGGTGTTCCCGTGAAGACCTCCCACGGCGCCGCCTCGCCCCAGCCGACCACGCCGTCGCTCGAGGTCAGCTCGATCAGCACCCGTTTCACGGTGCCCTTGACGTTGCCGACGCCCTGCAGGCGGGCCATCTTGATCGGGCTCTCGATCAGGAACAGCCTGATGCGCTCGACGGTTGCTTCGCTCATGTCAGGCCTCCATTGACGTGCCAGACCTGGCCGGTGACGTAGGACGCCTTCGGTGATGCCAGGAAGGCGATGATTTCTGCGACTTCCTCCGGACGGCCGCGGCGGCGCATCGGGATCAGCGCTTCGGTGGCCGCGATCTGATCGGGCGACAGCCGGTTCTCGCTCGGTCTGTCCTTGACGATGAGGCCCGGCGCCACCGCGTTGACGGTGATGCCGTCGCCCGCGAGCTCGATCGCGGTGAGGCGCACCAGCGCTTCCAACGCGGCGCGGCTCGCGGCGGTCGCAGCGAACGGCGCGAAATCAGGTCGTATCGCATGCGCGACAAAGGACGATACCGCCACGATGCGCGCGTCTTGCCCCGCGCGCAGCAGCGGCAGCGCGGCATCGACCAGCCGCGTGAAGGCCAGCGCCGATTCGTCCATGGCCCTGCGGAACTCATCCGCTGGCGTGCCAATCGCACTACCGCGCCGGGCATGGCCGCCGACGAGAACCAATCCATCGAGCCGGCCGAATGCAGCTTGCGTGGCCGCGACGGCGTCGGTGGTTGCTGTTGCTTCGGCGAGATCGCCGAGGCATTTGGCGACGGCAGCGCCCTTCGCTTCGGCTTCCGTTGCGGTCGTGTCGAGACCTTCCGCGTTGGAGCGCGTGTGCAGCAGCAGCCCGGTGCCGGACGCGGCGAGCAGTTTTGCGGTGGCACGGCCGATGCCGCTGGCGGCGCCGGTGACGAGATAGACGCGATTGATATCAGACATCAGGATGCTGCATTGACCGGCGGCAATGCGCCGGTGCGATGGAAATGGCTGAGGAAGGCGCGCGTTGCCGCTTCCCTTGGGTTGTCGATCACCTGCCGCGCCGGGCCTTCCTCGACGACGATTCCGTCGCGCATGAAGATCAGGCGGTCGGCAACCTCGCGAGCGAAGGCGATCTCGTGGGTGACGATCACCATGGTCATGCCTTCGGACGCGAGCTGCTGGATCACGTTCAGCACCTCGCCGACGAGCTCCGGATCGAGCGCCGAGGTCGCCTCATCAAACAGCATGACGTCAGGCTCCATGGCGAGCGCGCGTGCGATCGCGACGCGCTGCTTCTGGCCGCCCGAGAGCGTCGCCGGATATTGGTCCGCCTTCTCCGCAAGGCCGACCTTGGCGAGCTGCGCCCGCGCAAGCTTCTCGGCATCGGCCTTGGCCATGCGCCGCACCGTGACCGGCCCTTCCATCACGTTCTGCAGCGTCGTCATGTGCGGAAACAGGTTGAAGTGCTGGAACACCATGCCGGTGGTGGCGCGGAATTTTGCCAGCGTCTTCACGTCCGGGAGTTCTGCGCCGTCGCCGAAGGCAAAGCGCGTGTCGCCGACGCGGACGCTGCCGCCGTCGGGTACGACCAGCAGATTGATGCAGCGAAGCAGCGTCGATTTGCCTGACCCCGACGGTCCGATCAGCGCGACGACGCCGCCCTTGGCGACGTCGAGATTGATGTTCTTCAGGACCTCGTTGCTGCCGAAGCTCTTGCGTAAGGCTCGGATCTCTATCTTTTGCGTCTCGCTCATTCGCTCACCGCCAGTCGCTTCTCGCCGCGGCGGACCAGGATGGTGAGCGGGATCAGGATCGCCGCATAGGCGACTGCGACCGCGGTGTAGGTCTCCAGCGGCCGGTAGCTGTCATGGGCGGCGACCTGGCTCTGGTAGACGAGGTCGGGCACCGCCAGCACCGAGACCAGCGAGGTGTTCTTGAACTGGATGATCGACTGATTCATCAGCGCCGGGATCATGCGCTTGATCGCCTGCGGCAGCACGATGCGCCGCATGCTCTGTCCCGGCGTCATGCCGAGCGCGGCACCGGCTTCCGACTGGCCTTTGTCGATCGAGATGATGCCGCCGCGAATGATCTCCGAATAGAACGAGCCGCCATAGAGCGAGAGCGCCAGCGCCGAGGCCGTGATCGGCGTCATCTCGACGCCGGCGAGGATCGGCAGCGCATAATAGAACCAGATCAGCTGCACCAGGAGCGGCGTGCAACGGAACGCTTCGATGAAGGTGAGGGCGAGAAGGCGCACGGGCTTGAAGCGTGACAGGCTGCCGAACGCGCCGAACAGGCCGAACACCAGGCCGAGCACGACGATCACCACGGTAAAGCCGACGGTGACGCCAAGCCCGTTGAGAAAGAGCCAGCGATAGCTCCAGAGGATGCCGAAGTCCCACTGATACATGCGTGATTAACTCAATCGTGGGTTCCGTTTGCACCGTCATTCCGGGGCGCGACGAAGTCGCGAACCCGGAATCCAGAGATTGTAGCGCGAGATTCCGGGTTCTCGCTTCGCGAGCCCCGGAATGACGGGTGAAACTTACAACGAAACGCCCGGCGGAATGTCCGCTTCCGTCACGCCCACCAGCTCCATGTTGGTGATGATCGCGTTGCGGATGAAGCCGAGGCCCTTGTTGAAGTCGATCCAGGTGTTGACGTAGTCGCGCCAGGTCTTGTCGGCCTCGCGGCGGAAGCCGGCATTGGACGTCGTCGCAAAGATCGGGGTCGGCAGCACGAGCTGGCCGAGCGAGGGGTTCTTCTTCAGCACGGTCAGCGACAGCATCGTGATCAGGCACTGCGCGTCGACGCGGCCGGTCTGCAGCGCGGCGGTGGCGTCGTCGGCGGTCTTCAGCCGCGTGATCTGCGCCTTCGGCGTCAGGCGGCTGACAACCTGGTCGTGCGAGGAGCCCTGGTCGACGGCGATCTTGATGTCGGGCGAGTTCAACTCGGCCCAGCTCTTCGGCTTGAAGTCCTTCTTGCAGAGGATGGCGAAGGCGTTGTTGAAGACCGGCACCGAGAAGTCGATCACCAGCGCGCGCTTCGGGGTCGGGTTGAGGCCGAAGAAGATGTCGATCTTGTTGGCCTGCAGATCCAGCACCGAATTACCCCAGGTGGTCTCGGTGATCTCGAGCTCGGCCTCCATGTCGTCGGCGAGCCCCTTGGCAATGTCGATGTAGAAGCCCTTCCACTGGCCGCTGGACAGATCCTTCATGTAATAGGGCGCGCCGCCGCCGACCGCGCCGATCCGCATCTTCTTGGTCCGGCGGATGCGGGCGAAGGTCGATTCGTTCGGCTCGGCGGTCTGGGCCACGGCGGGCGCGGCCAGCGCAGCCGCGGTCATCGCGCCAAGTCCGACAATCGATGCAACATCACGACGTGTAACCATTGGGATCACTGCTCTTCTGGTTGGACGGGTTCCGTCAGCGTTCTTAGCAAGGCGGTCCCATCGGCGAAAGCACAGCCTATCGGCTGGGCAGGCCGGCAATTGCCCGGATGCTGGGCAGGAGCAACCTGATCCGGGCGATACCCGCTTGCTTTCCGGCTCCTTTGGCCCCAAATAGAGACCGGGAGATTGGCGGTGGACGAGCCACTCGCCAACCGGGTCAGGTCCGGAAGGAAGCAGCCCTAACGAGGTCCGGATCGGGTCGCTCGTCAGTCTCCTACCTGTTTTTCGAGCGAACCAGCGCCGGCGGCACCAGCCGCCAGCGCGCTCCTTTCCGCAAAAGCCGGCCACGAGACATTTCATTGCGGATCGACTGATGACCGACGCTGGCGCCCCTCCCAACCCCGATAGCGCCGGCCTGGCCGGCAACGCGCCGTACCGGGTGCTGGCGCGCAAATACCGCCCCTCCAGCTTCGACGATCTGATCGGCCAGGAGGCCGTGGTCCGCACCGTTTCCAATGCGTTCGAAACCGGGCGCATTCCGCAGGCCTGGATCCTCACCGGCGTCCGTGGCGTCGGCAAGACCACCACCGCGCGCATCCTGGCCCGCGCACTCAACTACGAGATGCCGGATGGTTCGGTGAAGGGGCCGACCATCCACATGCCGACGCTGGGCGTGCATTGCCAGGCGATCATGGAAAGCCGGCACATGGACGTGCTGGAGATGGACGCGGCCTCGCACACCGGCGTCGACGACGTCCGCCAGATCAACGACAGCGTGCGCTACGCGCCGGCCAGCGCCCGCTACAAGGTCTACATCATCGACGAAGTCCACATGCTGTCGACGGCGGCGTTCAACGCCTTCCTGAAGACGCTGGAGGAGCCGCCGGAGCACGCCAAATTCGTGTTCGCGACGACCGAGATCCGCAAGGTTCCGGTCACGGTGCTGTCGCGCTGCCAGCGTTTCGACCTGCGCCGCGTCGAGGCCGACGTGCTGATGAAGCACCTTGCCAATATCGCCACCAAGGAAAACGTCGAGATCGAGCCGGAAGCGCTCGGCATCATCGCGCGCGCCGCCGAGGGTTCGGTGCGCGATTCGCTGTCGCTGCTCGACCAGGCGATCGCGCATGCGGCAGGCACCGTGAAGGCCGATGCGGTCAGGCAGATGCTGGGCCTTGCCGACCGCACCCGCGTCATCGACCTCTTCGCGTCGCTGGCACGCGGCGACATCGCGGCTGCTTTCAAGGAGTTCCGTGATCAGTACGATGTCGGCGCCGATCCCATCGTCGTGCTCTCGGACCTCGCCGAATTCGTCAATTTCGTCACCCGCGTGAAGATCGTGCCGGCGACCGCCGACAACGTCGCCTATGGCGAGACCGAGCGCGTGCGCGCCAAGGAGTTCGCCGCGAAGATCTCGATGCGCGTGCTGTCGCGGATGTGGCAGATGCTGCTCAAGGGCATCGCCGAGGTGCAGGCCGCGACGCGTCCCGCCGCCGCCGCGGAGATGGTGCTGGTGCGCATCGCCTATGTCGCCGACCTTCCGACACCCGACGAAGCCATCAGGATGCTGGAGCAGAACGGCGGCGGCTCGCCGGTCGTGAGCGGCGGCAGTGCTGCGCGCAGCAGCGCGCCGGCCGCGCCGATGGCCTCCGCAGCGCCGGTTTCTGCCGCGCCTGTTCGCATGCCGACATCATCGCCATCGGCTTTCGGCGGTGGCGCCCGGCCGCAGATGGCCGCGCCCGCCCCGGATCCGCAAGGCGCCGCGCCGCAACTGCGCATCACGAGTTTCACCCAGCTCGTTGCGCTCGCGGGCCAGAAGCGCGACCTCATGACCAAGGGCGCGCTCGAAGGCGACATGCGCCTCGTTCGTTTCGAGGAGGGCCGGCTGGAGGTCGCGCTCGAGCCCAACGCCTCCAAGACCATGATCTCCGAGCTCGCAAAGAAGTTCGAGCAGTGGACCGGCCGGCGCTGGACCATCATCGTGTCGAACGAGCAGGGCCAGCCGACGCTGCGCTCGGTGAACCAGGCTGCCAAGCAGGAGCATGCGCGTACCGCTGAGGCCGATCCGCGCGTGCAGGAGGTGCTGTCGCGTTTCCCCGGCGCGAAGGTCGTCGAGGTCCGCAGGCTTGCCCCGGAGACGCCGGAAACCAATATAAACACCGACTATGGCAGTGATGATCCGCCCGACGGTTCCGACGCCGACGAAGATCTCTGAGCCGACCTTTTCAAGGACAGACACCGATGGCTGATTTTCTCGGCATGATGAAGCAGGCGGCGCAGCTGCAATCCAAGATGCAGGAGATGCAGGAGCAGCTCGCCAACGTGGAAGTCGAGGGCATCTCCGGCGGCGGCCTCGTTGCCGTGCGCATGACCGCGAAGATGGACGTCAAGGCAGTCAAGATCGATCCCTCGCTGATGAAGCCGGAAGAGCGCGAGGTGCTGGAAGACCTGCTCGTCACCGCCATGGGCGATGCGCGCCGCAGGGCGGAGGCTGCGATGCAGGAGAAGATGCAGGCTCTCACCGGTGGGCTCGGCCTGCCGCCGGGGCTGTTCGGCCAATAATATGGGCGCTGTTGCAGGTCCTGAAATCGAGCGGCTGGTCCAACTGCTCGCGCGGCTGCCGGGCCTCGGTCCGCGCTCGGCGCGGCGCGCGGCGCTGCATCTGATCAAGAAGCGCGAAGCGCTGATGATGCCGCTGTCCTCGGCCCTGCAGGTCGCGCTCGACAAGGTCGAGGTCTGCAAGACCTGCGGCAACATCGACACGCAGAATCCCTGCACGGTCTGCACCGATCCGAAGCGCGATCCATCCATCATCGTCGTCGTCGCCGACGTCGCCGACCTCTGGGCGCTGGAACGGGCCAACGCGACCCAAGGGCGCTATCATGTGCTGGGCGCGACATTGTCGCCGCTCGACGGCGTCGGCCCGCAGGATCTGACCATCGACGCGCTGGTTGCGCGCGCGCATGCGGCCGAGGTCCACGAAATCATCCTGGCGCTGAATGCGACGGTCGACGGCCAGACCACGGCGCATTACATCACCGACCTGCTTCAGGACGCCAATGTGAAGGTGACGCGGCTCGCCCACGGGGTTCCCGTCGGCGGCGAGCTTGATTATCTCGATGAAGGTACGCTATCGGCAGCGATGCGGCAGCGGACCCTGTTCTAGCCATCCCATAGATCTCACGGAACGGCCGACATGACGAAACTCTTCGCCACACGATTGGCATTGGTCGCGACGATGGCGATGCTGGTGACCCCGGCCATCGCCGCGCAGCAGGGTGACGACACGCCGCCGCCGTCCAAGCCCGGCAAGCCGATCAATACCGGCGACGTGCTGTCGGGCGAGCTGAACGCGATGAAGGTGCGCGACGTCAAGAAGGCGGGCAAGCGGATCGCGATGTACCAGATCACCTCCGAGCCGCGCCGCCTGCCGGCGCCGAACGGGCTGTGCAATCTGGAGACCGGGCCGGAGACCTTCCAGCTCGTCACCTCCAGCGACGCGCAGGCCACGCAGCTGAAATCGTTCGTCGGCAAGGAAATCTCCGTGAAGGTCGACGAGATCGCCTGCGCCAGCGATGCCGGCCAGATGAGCGAAGCCGTGATCACGAAGTGGAGCATCATCAGGAAGCAATAGGCGGCGTGTTCTCTTCGATCCCGGTGTCATCGCCCGCCTAGTGCGCAATTGCGCACAGGGGCGGGCGATCCAGTATGCCGCAGCCTCTCGGTCAATCACAATCGTCTCGGAGTACTGGATGCCCCGCCTTCGCGAGGCATGACAGCGAGTGGTGGCTACACCCTCACCGGCCCCAGCGCCTCGAAATGCCCGCGCCTCTGCAGCCAGGCCAGCAGAATCAGGCTCGGGATCGCCACCAGCACGCAGATCACGAAGAACAGCGGCCAGCCGGTCGCAGCCGCCACGAATCCGGCACCCGACGAGAGATAGGTCCGCCCCACCGCCGCGAGCGCGGTGAGCAGCGCATATTGCGTCGCCGTGTGCAGCGGGTTCTGACACAGCGCCGAGAGATAGGCGACGAAGATCACGGTGCCGATGGCGCTGGTGAAATTCTCGGCGCAGATGGCGAGCGCCAGCGCCCATTGATTGGTGCCGACGATGGCGAGCCAGGAGAAGGTCAGATTGGCCAGCGCCTGCACCACGCCGCCGATCCAGAGCGATGCCGCAAGCGGATAGCGCCGCGCGACGAAGCCGCCGGCAAATCCGCCGATCAGGGTCGCGGCGAGGCCGACGCCCTTCACGATGGCTGCATAGTCGTTGCGGGTGAAGCCGAGGTCGATCACGAACGGCGCGGTCATGGTGCCGGAGAAAGCGTCGGTGAACTTGAACAGCACGACAAAAGACAGCGCGGCGAGCGCGTCTTTCCTCGACAGGAACTCCGAGAAAGCCCCGATCGCCGCGTGCAGCACGCGCGCAAACGCAGTCTCCGTTTTCGTCGCGGCTTCAGCCCGCTCCGATTGCCCGGGCTCGGTCGCGGCCAGCGCCGTGATCGTGCCGATCAGCACCATCGCCGCCATCACCACATAGCCCCACATCCAGGCCGATTGCCGCGGAATGCCGGTGCCCTCGAAGCCCGAGACGATGAACAGCGCGCCCGCGGTCGAGACCAGCATGCCGATCCGGTAGGCGGCGACATAAGCCGCCATGCCGGCGGCCTGCTCGCTCTCCGGCAGGCTCTCGACGCGGAAGGCGTCGACCACGATGTCCTGCGTCGACGATGTCGTCGCCACCAGCAGCGCGCCCAGCGCGACGTAGAACGGCGATCGCGCGGGGTCGGTCATGGCCAGCAGCAGGATCGCGACGATCAGCAAGAGCTGCGAGAACAGCAGCCAGCCGCGCCGCCGCCCGAACGCGCGGGTGAACAGCGGCACATGCAGCGCGTCCACCAGCGGTGCCCAGAGGAATTTCAGCGTGTAGGGCGTGCCGACCAGCGCGAACAGCCCGATGGTCTTGAGGTCGACCCCGGCCTCGCGCATCCACACCAGCAGCGTCGAGCCCGACAATGCCAGCGGCAGGCCGGAGGAGAAGCCGAGGAACAGCACGATCAGCACCCGCGGCTGCAGGTAAACGGCAAGACTATCGCGCCAGGAGGTCGCAGGAGCGGCGGCGGGGGAGGTCGCGTCGGGTGCGGTCATGAGGGGGGTGTTAGCAGATTCTGGGGGAAAAGACTCTGGTGACGCCAGCGAGACGGAAAGTCGTCGATGCATCCTCGGTGTCATCGTCCGCGAAGGCGGACGATCCAGTAATCACCAGCGGCTCGATTCAATTTCAACCGCCGGGGCGTACTGGATGCCCCGCCTTCGCGGGGCATGACAGATCGAGACGGCGTCATGGTGGGCCAGCGATCTCGTGATAAAGATCATTCCAATTTGGGTTTTGCTGCTCGATCAACCGAACCTTCCAGGCCCTGTTCCACTTTTTGAGACGCTTCTCCCGCTTGATCGCGTTCTCGGGATCGTCGAACTGTTCGAAATAGACGAGCCTCGCGACGTCGTACTTTTCCGTGAAGCTCTCGATGAGTTTTGACTTGTGCTCTGCGACGCGGCGGATCAGGTCGTTCGTGACACCAATATAGAGAGTGCCGCCAATCTTACTCGCGAAAATGTAGACGTAGTAATGGCGTGCACCCGCTTGACCGCCTCCACCGCCGTCATCCTCCGCGAAGGCGGACGATCCAGTAATCACGGCATCTCGATTCAATCATAACCGCCGCAGCGTACTGGATGCCCCGCCTGCGCGGGGCATGACAGTGTCGCCCCGATCACTCCCCCGCCTGCAGCTTCCGCGGAAACAGCTCGCCGGCGCCTGCCACCAGGCGCGGTCCTTCCGGAGTATCGCTCTTGCTGAAATCGAGCTCCTCGATGCGGCCTGCGCGCTTTTCGATCTTGTCGGCGGAGATCAGGATCTGGCGGACGTCCTCGTTCGCATCGGAAAAATGCTTCTGCAGTTTGACCACGCGATCCCTGAGACGACCCAGGTCGTCGCCGAGCTTGATCACTTCGGTCTGGATCTGGTCGGCGGCATCGCGCATGCGCGCGTCCTTCATGATCTGCTGCATCACCTGGATCGCCAGCATCAGCAGCGAGGGCGACACCAGCACGACGCGGGCGCGGTAGGCCTTCTGGATCACGTCGTCGAAGCCGTCATGGATCTCGGCGTAGACCGATTCCGACGGCACGAACATCAGCGCCATCTCCTGGGTCTCGCCGGTAACGAGATATTTTTCGGCGATGTCGCTGACATGCTTCATCACGTCGCCGCGCAGCCGCTGCGTGGCAACGCGCTTCTCCTCGTCGGTGCGGGCGTCGTGCAGCGCCGTCATCGCCTCCAGCGGGAATTTCGCGTCGATGCAGAGCGGGCGCTGGTCGGGCAGGAACACGACACAGTCGGGCCGCTTGCCGGTCGAGAGCGTGAACTGGAACTCATAGGCCCCCTTGGGAAGGCCGTCCTGGACGATCGCCTCCATCCGCGCCTGGCCGAAGGCGCCGCGCGACTGCTTGTTGGCGAGCACGTCGCGCAAGGTCGTCACCTGCGTGGTGAGATCGGTGAGGTTCTTGTGCGCGCTGTCGATGATGCCGAGCCGCTCGTGCAATGCGCGCAGGCTCTCCATGGTGTTGCGGGTCGAGTGTTCCATGGACTGGCCGACGCGATGGGTCACCGAATCCAGCCGCTCGTTGACCGCCCGCGCCATCTCGGCCTGACGTCCCGCCAGCGCCTGGGTCATGGCGTCGACCCGGCCGGAAGACTCGCTCTGGGCGCGCAGCACCTCGCTCAAGCGCTCCTCGAGCTCGTCAGCCCGGATCGCATGTGCCATCGCGAGTTCCGCGCCGCGCCGGCCGGACCGCGCGATGACGATTGCGATGGCCACCAGCAGGATGAGGACGAGGGCCCCGAAGCCGATCAGCGCATCGATGGTGCGCACCGGCCATTCGCCCAGCATGAAAATGATCTCGTTCATGGCGCCTTGTAGCCGATTCGCCGGGCATTAGCGAACGAAGGGAGAACGTAGGCGGTTAATGCTCCCCTAATTTTTATGGTTAACTAAAGACGAAGTTTTATGGTTAGCGAGGGGTTAACAGGGTTCCTGGCCGCATTGACCGCATCCGGCCTGGGGCTTAAATCGCGGCCATGGCCCTCAGAGAAATCATCATCCTGCCCGACAAGCAGCTGCGTCTGGTCTCCAAGCCGATCGAGAAGGTCACCTCGGATATCCGCAAGCTTGCCGACGACATGTTCGAGACCATGTACGACGCGCCCGGCATCGGCCTGGCCGCGATCCAGATCGCGCAGCCGCTGCGGCTGATCACCATGGACCTCGCCAAGCGCGACGAGAACGGCGAGACCAAGCCGCTGCCGCGCGTCTTCATCAACCCCGAGATCATCGCCTCGTCCGAGGAGCTGTCGGTTTACGAGGAAGGCTGCCTCTCGATCCCCGAATATTACGAGGAGGTCGAACGCCCCGCGAAAGTGCGCGTGCGCTTCACCGATCTCGACGGCAAGGTGCACGAGGAGGACGCCGAAGGCCTTTACGCCACCTGCATCCAGCACGAGATCGATCATCTCAACGGCGTCCTGTTCGTCGACTATCTGTCGAAGCTCAAGCGCGACCGCGTGATGAAGAAGTTCGAGAAAGCCGCCAAGCGAGCGGAATAAAGCGACACGTCTCCAGCCGTCATGGCCGGGCTTGATCCGGCCGTCCACGCCTTGCTTCCTTCTCGGCCAAGAACGCGGATGCCCGGGACAAGCCCGGGCATGACGGAGAACCAGAACTCTCACCCGAACGCAGCCACATGCCCCTTCGCCTGATCTTCATGGGCACGCCCGATTTCTCCGTGCCGACGCTGCTCGAGCTCGTCGCGCACGGCCACGAGATCGCAGCCGTCTATACCCGCGCGCCGAAGCCGGGCGGGCGGCGCGGCCTGCAATTGCAGCCGACCCCGGTCGAGGAAGCCGCGCGAAAACTCGGCGTGCCCGTGCTGACGCCGAAGACGTTGAAGACCGAAGAGGCACTTGCCGAATTCAGCGCGTTCGAGGCTGATGCCGCTGTCGTCGTCGCCTACGGCATGATCCTGCCGCAGGCGATCCTCGATGCGCCGAAGCTCGGCTGCTACAATCTGCACGCCTCGCTGCTGCCGCGCTGGCGTGGCGCGGCGCCGATCAACCGCGCGATCATGGCCGGCGATGCCGAGAGCGGCGTCATGGTGATGAAGATGGATGTCGGCTTGGATACCGGCGACGTCGCCATGGCCGAGCGACTTGCCATCACCGACAGCATGACGGCGCTCGATCTGCATGATCGCCTGTCGCGGTTAGGCGCCGATCTCATGGTGCGCGCGATGGCCGCGCTCGCCCGCGGCGGGCTCCAGCTCAGGAAGCAGAGCGAGGACGGCGTCACCTATGCCGCCAAGATCGACAAGGCCGAGGCGCGGATCGACTGGAGCAAGCCGGCGCGCGAGGTGCTGCGTCACATCCACGGCCTGTCGCCGTTCCCCGGCGCCTGGGCGGAGCTGGAGAATTCGCGCGTCAAGATCCTGCGCTGCGAGCTGGGACAAGACTCTGGCGAACCGGGCGCGGTGCTCGACGATCAGCTCACCATCGCCTGCGGCGAAGGCGCGATCCGCATCATCGAGCTGCAGCGCGAAGGCAAGGGCCGGATGCAGGCCGCGGACTTCTTGCGCGGCACGCCCTTGAAGGCGGGAGCGAGGTTCAACTAGTCAGCGATGCCCCGCTACAAGCTCACCATCGAATATGACGGCGCGCCGTTCTTCGGCTGGCAGATCCAGGACACGCTGCCCTCGGTGCAGGGCGCGCTGGAGGCGGCCGTGAAGGCGATGACCGGTGCGGATTTGCGCGTGCACGGCGCCGGCCGAACCGATGCCGGCGTGCATGCGCGTGGCCAGGTCGCGCATGTCGACGTCGACAAGCCATTTCCGCCAGGCCGTTTTCGCGACGGGCTCAATGCGCATCTGCGGCCGCATCCGATCGCGGTGCTGGAGGCCGAGGTCGTGCCTGATAGTTTCGAGGCGCGCTTTTCCGCCGTGAAGCGACACTACCGCTACCGCGTCATCAACACCCGCGCCAATCTCGCCCTCGACATCGGCCACGCCTGGCGCGTGCCGCGCAAGCTCGATGCCGACGCGATGCATGCGGCGGCGCAGCGCCTGCTCGGCAAGCACGATTTCACGACGTTTCGCGACACCGAATGCCAGGCCAAGTCGCCGGAGAAGACGCTCGACCAGCTCGACGTGACGCGTGATGGCCGCGAGATCATCATCGTTACCTCCGCGCGCTCGTTCCTGCACAGCCAGGTGCGCTCGATGGTGGGCTCGCTGGTCTGGGTCGGCGAGGGCCGCTGGACCGCGGATGATCTCTCCGCAGCGCTTGAAGCCCGCAACCGCGCCGCATGCGGCATCGTCGCGCCGCCGGACGGGCTGTATCTGATGAAGGTGGATTATTAGGGCCTGATACCGCCACGGACGTTATGCCCGGGACAAGCCCGGGCATGACGGCGGAGGGCTGGGCGATATAGGGGCCTACCCAAAATACCGCGTCAAAATCCCGCGATAGACCTTCGTCAGCTTCTCCAGATCGGCGACCGGCACGCGCTCGTCGACCTGGTGCATGGTCTGGCCGACCAGGCCGAACTCGATCACCGGGCAGTAGCTCGAAATGAAACGCGCATCCGACGTGCCGCCTGACGTCGACAGCTCCGGCTTGCGCCCGGTCACTTCCTCGATCGCGGACACCGCGAGATCGGTGAACGGGCCGGGCTTGGTCACGAACACGTTGGAGTTCGAGGGCTCCCAGACGATGCGGGCCTTGATGCGGTTGCCGCAGGCCTTGGTGAGGCGCGTCTCGACCAGTTCGCGCAAGCTCGCCTGGGTGTGGTTGTCGTTGTAGCGGATGTTGAATTTGGCGCGGGCTTCGCCCGGAATCACGTTGTTGGCCTTGTTGCCGACGTCGACCGAGGTGAATTCGAGATTGGACGCCTGGAACTGCGCGCTGCCATGGTCGAGCGGCTCGTCGCTGATGGCGACGATCAGCCGCGAAATATCCGGCACCGGATTGGAGGCGCGATGCGGATAGGCGACGTGGCCCTGCACGCCGTCGACATAGAGCGTGCCGGATTGCGAGCCGCGGCGGCCGACCTTGATGGTGTCGCCGAGCGTCTCGACATTGGAGGGCTCGCCCAGCACGCAATGATCGAATTTCTCGCCGCGCTCTGCCGCCCACTTCAGCAGCTTGATGGTGCCGTTGATCGAGACGTCTTCCTCGTCGCCGGTGATCAGGAACGAGATCGAGCCCGCCCCGTCGGCGCGCGGCTTGCCGCCGTTGGCGGCCAGATGCTCCAGCACCGCCGCGACCGAGCAGGCGATGCCGCCCTTCATGTCGACCGCGCCGCGGCCGTGCAGGACGCCGTCCTTCACTTCGCCGGAGAACGCGCCGACGCTCCATGCGCTCTCATCGCCCGGCGGCACCACGTCGGTGTGGCCGGCAAAGGTGATGTGCGGGCCTTCGGTGCCGATCCGCGCATAGAGATTGTCGACGTCGGCGGTGCCTTCCTCGCTGAAGGTCACGCGGTGGCAGGTGAAGCCTGCGTCGCCCAAGGCTTTTTCGAGCACCCCGAGTGCACCGGCATCTTCAGGGGTTACCGAGGGGCAGCGGATGAGATCGCGGGCAATGGAGAGAGCATCGGTCATGCGCCCCGCTTAACATGCATGCCGCCGGGTGGGCTAGCACTGGGCGGGACAATTTCGAGCTCGCGGCTCTGGTCCCAGCCTTTCGCAGCCGGCGTTGCGGGCGTGGAATCGTTCTCGGCTTCGGCCAGCGGATCGGGGCCGAACCGGTTGGTACCCGACGTGCCGGGCACAATGAACATCTCGACGAAGCCCCACAGCCAAAGTGCGTAGCCGGCCCAGTCGAGGAAAGCGAACGCTGGAGGCAGCCGGTTCGAGAGGTGAAGCAGCAGGTTGGGGAGGAAAAAGAAAAGCACGATCCACCAGCCGCTCCTGCCGCGGTCGTGGAGCCGTTTGATCGCGGTCGCCAGATAAATCCAGAGGAATAGCGGCGTGCCGAAGCACTTCAGGATCAGCGTCACGCGGTCGGTCGAGGCCAGCAAATGCCAGGCGCCGGGATCGACCACCCGAAAGAGGTCGTCGAGCCCGAAGTCAAAGTCGAACTCGATGCCGAGCCTGGCTGCGGATCTGGTCCCGTCGAGAAGGCCGATGACGGGACTGAGGTTCTCCAGCACCGCCGCCAGCAGCGCGACGATCAGCAGCGCCTGCCACATCAGGGAGCGATTGATGCGGCCGTCGAAACGGAAGAGGTACGAGGTCCAGTCCATGGCGAAGGCTCCGGCGGAAAGGGGCCGCCCGGAAATTGGTCGCGATGGAGGCAGAGGGGGTTCGATACAGGATCAGGCCCGTCGCCCTTCGAGGGCCGCCGAAGAGGCGGCCACCCCAGGGTGACGGGCAGGGAATAGCGCTCGTGGCGCAGCTCAGTCCCGCAGCAGCTCGTTGATGCTGGTCTTGGAACGCGTGCGCTCGTCGACGCGCTTGACGATGACGGCGCAGGCGGTGCTGGGGCCGATCTGGCCGTTCTTCATCGGCTTGCCGGGCAGCGCGCCGGGCACCACCACCGAATATTCGGGGACTTCGCCCATGAAGATTTCGCCGGTCTCGCGGTCGACGACCTTGGTCGAGGCGCCCAGGAACACGCCCATCGCCAGCACCGCGCCCTTGCGCACGATCACGCCTTCGGCGACCTCGCTGCGCGCGCCGATGAAGCAATCGTCCTCGATGATCACGGGCTCGGCCTGCAGCGGCTCGAGCACGCCACCGATGCCGGCGCCGCCTGAGATGTGCACGCGCTTGCCGATCTGCGCACACGAGCCGACGGTCGCCCAGGTGTCGACCATGGTGCTCTCATCGACATAGGCGCCGAGATTGACGAAGGACGGCATCAAGACGACGTTCTTGGCGATGAAGGCCGAACGGCGGACGACCGCGCCCGGCACCGCGCGAAAACCGGCGTCGCGAAAGCGGTTCGGGCCCCAGCCTTCGAACTTCGAGGGCACCTTGTCCCACCAGCTCGCCTTGCCGGGACCGCCGCCAATGACGTCCATGTCGTTGAGGCGGAACGAGAGCAGCACGGCCTTCTTCAGCCATTGATTGACCTTCCACTTGCCGTCGGCGCCGCGCTCGGCAACGCGCGCCTCGCCCTTGTCCAAGGTCTCCAGCGCCTGGTCCACGGCCTCGCGCACCTCGCCCTTGGTCGAGGTCGAGATGGTCTCGCGCGCGTCGAAGGCGCTGTTGATGGTGGATTCGAGGGCTGCAAGGGACATCGGATTTCCTCTGGGAAGCGGGAATTTTGATGGATTGGGGCGCTTTTTCGGGATTTGGAGGAGCGGAGTCAAGGCATACTCCACTGTCGTCCCGGGCTCGCTTCGCGCCCCGCGACGGCACTATTTGTGGGACAGCCTGCCCAAAAACCCCGTCAGATCATCCGTGACGTGATCGACATGGGCGGCGTCCCGGCCCTCCAGTTCCCAGTCTTCCCGCACCACCTCCTTCGTTCCATCAGGCACCACCAGCACGGTGGTCATGCCAAGCTGATGCGGGACGGTGAGGTTGCGGGCGAGGTCTTCGAACATCGCGGCCCGGGTCGGGTCGACCGAATGGTCGGCGAGGAATTTCCGGTAGGTCTGCGCCGCCGGCTTCGGTTCGAACTCGGCGGCAATGATGTCGAACACGCCGTCGAAATGGGAGCCGAGCCCAAGTCGCGCCAGCACCGCGTCGACATGGTCGACCGAGCCGTTGGTCAGGATCAGCTTGCGCCCCGACAATTTTGCGATGGCTTCGCCGAGCGCCGGGTTCGGCTCCAGCGGCGAGTGGTCGATCTTGTGGACGTAGGCGAGATAGTCGTCGGCGGAAACGCCATGCAGGGTCATCATGCCGCGCATGGTGGTGCCGAAGCGCCGGTAATAATCCTTCTGGATGGCCCGCGCTTCCTCCGGGCCGACATTCAGCCAGTTGCAGACGAACTCCCCGATCCGCGCATCGACCTGCTGCCACAGATTGACGTGATGCGGATAGAGCGTGTTGTCGAGGTCGAACACCCAGGTGTCGACATGGGTGAAGGCGCGGGGTGAAGTCATCAAAACCCTCTCGATCACGGCACCGCAAAGCGCAGCGTCTTGCCGCCGCTCGACATATCGACCGCGCCAAATCCCGTCGCCGCGAAGCCGCGCGCGCCGCAATCGGTCTGCTCGTTGGTCTCGAACTTGGTCTCGCGCGTGCAGAGCTGCCTGTCGCCGCCCCAGTTCAGCGGCCGGTCCTTCAACTTGACGGCGCGGTTGTCGGCGTCGACGGCTTCCGCGAAGCTGAAGATCTGCTTCGGGGTGCCGGTCACATCAGGATGCAGGCAGGTCTTGGGATCGATGCGGTACCAGCCGCGGCTGGTCACGGACTTGCCGTCGTCGGTCGCGATCGCCGCCATCACCTTGTGCGGCGTGTCGTTGCACCAGGTGAGGCCGGTCGCAGACGGCGTCTGCACCGCATCGACCATGGTCTTGAAGAAGTTCGGCGAGCCCACGACGTCCGACGACAGACCGCGGCTCTTCAGGAACGCGGCCAGCGCGCCTTGCGTCTTCGGCCCGTCGACGCCGTCGATCGGCGCGGCATCATAGCCTGCGATCACCAGCAGCCGCTGGATGCCGGCAAGGCGCGCCTGCTCGTCGTCATATTCGGAATCCTCGGCGAGATAGGCAGCGAGGTTGCCGTCGGCGCCTTGCGTCGGCGTCACTTGCGTGAACGGGGCCTGGGCCTGGCCGCTGCGGCATTGCCGGGCCGCCGCAATGACGAAATTGTCCTGCGCGACACAGAGCGTGTCGCTGCCGCTCTGCGGGATCGGGGAGGCGCCATAGACGCCGAGCGCGCGGGCGTGCAGCAGAATGCGGTCGGCGGTCAGCGTCCCCTGCACCACCACGCGGCAGGTGGCGGGATCGATCCTGAACCAGCCGCGCGTCGCGGTCGCCGCCTTGTCGTCGATGCCGATCGCAGCCTCGACCACGTAAGACATGCGGTTGCAGATCTTGAGGTCGGCGAAGGCGGGAGCGGAGGAGAAGAAGAACGAGACGGCCGCGGCCGGCAGCGTCATGAGGAAGCGGGTGAGGGCAGAGCGGCGTCGTTGCTTCGCTCTCGATCCGTCAGGCTCGGCCAAAAGCGCGGAGCGCATCTGGACGGGCAAGTCCCGGGCATCCACGTTCTCGGTGCGGGCCGAAAGATCGTGGATGGCCGGGACAAGCCCGGCCATGACGGCTTTCGTTTTTTGCTTCCGCATCACTTGTGGATCAGCGTGCCCGTGCCCTGGTTGGTGAAGAGCTCGAGCAGCACCGCGTGCTGCATCTTGCCGTCGATGATGACGACGCCCTCGACGCCCTGCTCCAGCGCGTAGATGCAGGTCTCGACCTTCGGGATCATGCCGCCGGAAATGGTGCCGTCGGCGATCAGCTTGCGGGCGTCCTTCACCGACAATTGCGGGATCAGCTTCTTCGACTTGTCGAGCACACCCGGCACGTCTGTGAGCAGCAACAGGCGCTTGGCCTTCAGCGCGCCCGCGACCGCACCGGCAAAGGTGTCGGCGTTGACGTTCAGCGTCTGGCCGTCCTTGGAGGTCGCGAGCGGCGCCAGCACCGGGATCAGCTCGTAGCCGATCAGCTGGTTGAGCAGCGTGAGATCGACCTTCTCGGGGTCGCCGACGAAGCCGAGATCGATCGCTTTCTCGATGTTCGAGCCCGGATCGATGATGGTGCGCGTCGTCTTCGACGCCTTCACCATGTTGCCGTCCTTGCCCGACAACCCCACGGCCTTGCCGCCGGCCTCGTTGATGTAACCGACGATCTGCTTGTTGACGGAGCCGGCGAGCACCATCTCGACGATCTCGATGGTCGCGGCGTCGGTGATGCGCAGGCCCGCTGCGAATTCCGATTGAATGCCGAGGCGCTTGAGCATGGTCGCGATCTGCGGCCCGCCGCCATGCACCACGACGGGATTGATCGCGGTCTGCTCGAGCAGCACGATGTCGCGGGCAAAATTCTTCGCGGTCTCCTCGTCGCCCATGGCATGGCCGCCATATTTGATGACGATGGTTTCCTCGTCATACTGCTGCATGTGCGGCAGCGCTTCCGACAGGATGCGGGCCTGGTCGAGCGGGGAGATGTCGGTCATGTCGCGGTCTCGCTGGCGGGACGGTCGGTGCGCGTTCTATCCGATTGGCGGGCGGGGCGCAAAGTGTGGCTGGCATGCGATCTCGTGTCCCGGACGCGGTGCGGCGCGTAGTGCCGCGCCGCTGAGCCGGGACCCGGAAAGCAGTATGGGCCCCGGCTCGGCAACGCACCGCTAAAGCGCTGCGCTGCGTTCGGGGCGCGAGACTTATTTTCTTGCCACCACCGCCGCCAGCGTCACCGCCAGCCACCCCAAAATCATCACCGTTCCCCCAGTCGGCGCCGCCATCGGAAACAGCGCATGCCCGGCATATTGCCGCAAGCTGAGATCGCCCGCGAACAAGGCGGCGCCGATCACGAAGCCGAACGCGGCGGTGAGGCCAATTCCGCCGTGCAGAAGGCCGTGCGCGAGCAGGGCGGTGGTCGCAAGTATGGCAGTTGCATGAAACAGCAGCATGGCGCTCGCCGTGGCGAGCCGGCTTGCATCCGCGCCGTGGGCGGAGGCCGCGGCCAGCGCGACGCCGGCGGCGCCCATCAAGCCGGCAAGCCCAATCAGGAGGCGATGGGCCGCCATTACTTGCTCCGCTCTTCCAAGAGCTTCGCCATCGCGGCGCGCAAGCTTTCCATGCCGGTCGAGCTGCGTGACGATGTCGCGAGCACGTTCGGGAACGCGGCGGGATGTTTGGCCAGCGCGGCCTCGGTCTCGGCGATGCGCGCTTGCAACTCGGACGCCTTCACCTGGTCGGCCTTGGTCAGCACGATCTGGTAGCTGACGGCGGAGCGGTCGAGCGTCCCCAGCACTTCGAGATCGACGTCCTTGATGCCGTGGCGCGCGTCGATCAGCACGTAGACGCGCGCGAGGCTGGCGCGTCCGAGCAGGAATTTGTGAATCAGCTCGGTCCAGGACGCGACCTGGCTCTTGGGCGCCTTGGCATAGCCATAGCCGGGCATGTCGACGAGACGCAGGTCGGTCTTCCCTGGGACCTCGAAGAAGATCAACTCCTGGGTGCGGCCCGGCGTGTGCGAGGTGCGCGCCAGCGCGTTCCGTCCCGTGAGCGCGTTGATCAGGCTCGACTTGCCGACATTGGAGCGGCCGGCAAAGGCGACCTCCAGCCCCGCCATCGGCGGCAGCGTCTGGATCGAGGGCGAGGCCCAGATGAACTGCCAGTCGCGGGCGAACAGCTTGCGCCCGGCCTCGATCAGCTTCGCATCTTTGTCGTCGTTCTTCTCGTTCATGAGAAGGACCTATCCTCTCGTCATGGCCGGGCAAAAGCGCGAAGCGCGGCTTTCCAAAATGTCCCGGCCATCCACGTCTGGTTACTGGACAAGCTTCCAAAACGTGGATGCCCGGGACAAGCCCGGGCATGACGATGTGGAGGCATTTGCACCCGTATGACGGGGCACACTCGCGTGAGACTTACGTCGCCTTCCTCGCGAACGTCGCCTTGAGATTGTCGAACAGCTCCACCTTCACGCCGTTGCGGCGCATGATGTAGCTCTGCTGGACCACCGAGAGCAGGTTGTTCCAGGCCCAGTAGATCACGAGACCCGCCGGGAAGCCCGCCAGCATGAAGGTGAAGATCAGCGGCATCCAGTTGAAGATGATCTGCTGCGTCGGATCCGGCGGCGTCGGGTTCAGCTTCATCTGGAACCACATCGTGATGCCCATGATGATCGGCCAGATGCCGAGCGCGAGGTAATGGCCGAACACCGGAATCGTGGTCGGATCGAACGGGATCAGCCCGAACAGGTTGAAGAGGTTGGTCGGATCCGGCGCCGAAAGGTCCTTGATCCAGCCGTAGAACGGCGCGTGCCGCATCTCGATGGTGACGAACAGCACCTTGTAGAGCGAGAAGAACACCGGGATCTGGATCACGACGGGTAGACAGCCGGCGACCGGATTGATCTTCTCCTTGCGGTAGATCTCCATCATCTCCTGCTGCTGCTTCACCTTGTCGTCGGGGAAGCGTTCCTTCAGCGCCTGCAGCTGCGGCTGGACCGACTTCATCTTCGCCATCGAGGCGTAGGACTTGTTCGCCAGCGGGAAGAACAACAGCTTCACGATCACGGTCACGAGCAGGATCGAGATGCCGAAATTGCCGAAGAAGCGGAAGAAGAAGTCGAGGCCGATGAACATCGGCTTGGTGATGAAGTAGAACCAGCCCCAGTCGATCAGGAGATCGAAATGGTTCAGCCCCAGCTCCTTGTTGTAGCCGCCGTGGCCGGCCAGCGGGAAATTGAGGCCGACGACGCCGGCTTCCTTGGCACCCGCGAACAGCCGCGCATTCGCGGTCGCGGTGCCGCCGATCGCGACGGTGACGGGGTCGAGCAGGTAATCGGTCTGGTAGGTGTGGACGTTGCCTGATGGGTTCGACGAGAAGCGCGCCTGAAGCTGCGCGCTGGTGTCGGGCAGCAGCGCCGAGGCCCAGTACTTGTCGGTCATGCCGAGCCAGCCATTGGTGGCCTTGAAGTTCACCGACTTGGCTTCGTCGATCTTCTTGTAGGCATATTCCTGCAGGCCATCGAGATAGCCGATCAGGCCTTCATGCAGGATGTAATAGCCGGAGACTTGCGGCGCACCGTGGCGCGAGATCAGCGCGAACGGATAGAGGGTGACCGGCGCGTTGCCGACATTGCTCACCTCGTCCTTGACCGTGAAAAGATAATGGTCGTCGACCGCAATGGTGCGGCGGAAGGTGAGGCCCTCGCCATTGTCCCACTTCAGCACCACCGGCGTCGTCGGCGTCAGGCTGCCGCTGCCGTCCTGCTGCCAGACGGTCTGCGCGTCGGGCAGCTTCGCCGTCACGCCCGTCGCCGGCACCCAGCCGAACTCGGCGTAATAGGGTTCCGCGGTGCCCGAAGGCGAATAGAGAATGATCGGCGGCGATTTCGGGTCGACCGTCTCGCGGAACTGCACCAGCGCGATGTCGTCGATGCGGCCGCCCTTCAATGAGATGCTGCCGGCGATCCGCGGCGTGTCGATCTTGACGCGCGGGCTGGCTGCAATCGCGGCATCGCGCGCAACGACCGGCTGGGCCTGGTTCGCGGCCGGTGTCGCCGGTTGAGCTGCGCCGGGCTGCGGCGCGGCGCCGGGCGTCGCCGAGGCGCCGGGCGTCGCCGACGCGGTCGGCTGCGGGGTGCCCTTCTGAAGCTCGGCCTGGGCCTGCTGCTGGGCGCGCTGCTTCTCCATCGCCGGCACGTTGTAGAAATACTGCCAGGCGATCAGCACCAGGCCCGACAGAATGACGGCGAGGATGGTATTGCGGTTGTCGGTCATCATTCTCTCGTCATCAATCCGGTTTGCGGCTGGTCGCGGGAGTGGGGCCGGGTCTTGAGCCGTCGGTTTTCGGGCCGCGTCCCTTGTGCGTATGCCGCGCGGGCTTCGTGAACGCTATGCGCAGATCGTCGAGCATGGTCGTGAAGTCGCGCGAGAGCGCGTCCCTTCGTCCGACCAGCACATAATCATGATGGGGCTGCATCGACACCGGATCGAGGCGCTTCACGAGTTCGCGAAGCCGGCGCCGGATGCGATTGCGCTCGGGGGCGTTGCCGTTCTTTTTGGTAACGGTGAAGCCGATCCGGATCGGGCCGCCGTCATCGCGGGGACGGCTTTGCAGGACGAACGCGCGGCTGTTCACCCGCGCGCCATTGGCAACGGCGAGGAAATCCGCCCGCTGCCTCAGCCGATCCATGATGAAATCCCAAAAAGGGGGTCTGGCTCAGGCGCTCAGACGCTTGCGACCGCGGGCGCGGCGGGCGGCGAGAACCTTGCGGCCGCCGGCAGTGGCGAGACGGGCACGGAAGCCGTGACGGCGCTTGCGCACCAGTTTGCTGGGTTGATAAGTCCGCTTCACGGGTTTTTCTCCGCTGACCGGGCAATTTGCCTGTAGAATTGATGGTAAAGTCCGGAAGATGCGGCCCACAACGGACCCTTTTCGGCCCCAAGAGAGCCGCTCCCGGCGTCACACCGGGTCATCGCGGACAATTTGCGCGGCTTATAAGCGAGCGCCTTGTTTTCGTCAACGCCGCACAAGCGCGCGATTTTCGTGAATATCGCTGTTTGTGCGGGGTTTTTAACGCTTGAGGTGGCGGGTAGCGATATCAGCGCCTACATCCCACCTTGGCAGATTAGCGATCCGTAATTTGACCGGGGCCAGGGGCGGGCCGCATTCTCATACCCGCTAATCCTTCACCCGGCCCCATTCTTAACCCGGTCTAGGCAGCGAGGGCGAATTCCGTGGCAGCGACAGACCTCCAGCCGGTCCAGGATCAGGACCAGCCGGACCAGCCGGCGGCGAGTCCCCGCGGCACGCGCGGGCTCGGGCTGTCGGGCAAGCTGTTGCTGCTGACGGTTCCCCTGGTGATGATCGCGGCCAGCCTGCTGTATGTCCCAGCCATCGCCAACTTCTGGGTCAACCGGCTCAACGATCGCGTCGCGGCGGCGAATACGGCGGCGCTGGTGCTGGATGCGGCGCCGCTCGGCATGGTTCCCGATTCGCTGTCGCGCCAGATCCTGAAAAGCATCAATGCCCGCGCCGTCGCCATCAAGATGGGCCAGCAGCGCCGGCTGCTCGCGAGCGACAACATTCCGGCCGCCATCGAGCATGACATCGATTTGCGCGACATGACGGCGTGGGAGGCGATCACCGGCTCGTTCCGGATGATGCTGGAGACCGGCAACCAGGCCATTCGCATCGTCGGGCCCGGCGTCGGCAATGCCCAGTTCATCGAGATCGTCACCGACGAATTGCCGCTGCGGCAGCAGATGTACCGCTTCTCCCGCAACGTCGTGGTGGTGGCGCTGATTATTGCGGTGCTGACCGCCGGCCTCGTCTATCTCGCGCTTCATTATCTCTTCGTGCGCCCGATGCGGCGGCTGACCGCGAGCTTGGTCGGCTTCCACGAGAATCCGGAAAGCTCGGCGGGAATCATCGTGCCGAGCCAGCGCAGCGACGAGATCGGGGTCGCCGAGCGCGAATTGTCGGACATGCAGCGCGATCTGATGTCGATGCTGCATCAGAAGAGCCGGCTCGCCGCCCTCGGCCTCGCCGTGTCCAAGATCAATCACGATCTGCGCAACCTGCTGGCTTCGGCCCAGTTGCTGTCGGACCAGCTCGCCAGCGTGCCGGATCCGCGGGTGCAACGCTTCGCGCCGAAACTGGTGCGCTCGCTCGAACGGGCCATCGCCTTCTGCCAGTCGACGCTGTCTTACGGACGCGCCCAGGAGGCCGCGCCCGACCGCCGCATGATCCTGATCGAGCCTGTCGTGCTGGAAGTGCGCGAGACCGCGGGCCTCGCCTCCGATGCCTCGATCGCCTGGGTCGCCGCCATCGAGCGCGGGCTGGCGATCGATGCCGATCCCGATCAGCTGTTCCGGGTGCTGCTCAACCTCGTCCGCAACGCCGCCCAGGCGCTGGAGAGCCACGCCTCCGGCGACAGTGGCCCGCAGCAGATCCGGATCACCGGAAAACGCGAAGGCGCCGTCGCGATCGTCGAGGTCTCCGACACCGGTCCCGGCGTGCCCCAGAAGACGCGGGAGCATCTGTTCGAGGCGTTCCAGACCTCCGGGCGTCCCGGCGGCAGCGGTCTCGGCCTGGCCATCGCCGCCGAGCTGGTTCGCGCCCATGGCGGCGATATCCATCTGGTCGAAGGCACCATCGGTGCCACCTTCCGCATCGTGATCCCGGACCGCCCCGTGGAGCTGCTCTCCATCCGCAGCGAGCGGCAGAGGGCGTAAGTCGGCCAGCGGCCGAGCGGGCGGCAATTTCATTCCTTCCGTCATTCCGGGATGGCCCGAAGGGCCGGGCCCGGAATCCATAACCCCGGCTGGTGGTTATGGATTCTCGCCGCTTCGCGTCGCCACGGAATGACGGAGGGGAGAGATGAGTGAAAAACCGCGAAAATCTCCCCATCCCGGACCTTGCCAATCGGGACAAGAGCGGTTAGTCAGAGCGCTCTTTCGCACCCCCTCCGGCCCTGCCGGGGGCTGCGTCGCGGGTCCTGCCCGCGCTGTTTGCGAAACACGCGCCCGTAGCTCAGCTGGATAGAGCATCAGACTACGAATCTGAGGGTCGGACGTTCGAATCGTTCCGGGCGCGCCATTCTTCGCCGAAAGGTCAGGACAAAGCAGCATCTGGTCGCCAGACGGGCCCGAGACCGGATGGCTTCGCCGTGTGAGGAGCGGAATGAAGATATCGCAGGCGTTCAAGTTCGAGGCGGCGCATCGGCTGCCGAACGTGCCCGAGACCCATCGATGCCGCCGGCTGCATGGTCATTCCTACCGGGTCGAGGTTCAGCTGGACGGACCGGTCGACCCGCACACCGGCTTCGTTGCCGACTTCTTCGATATCGAAAAATCCTTCGCCGACATCATGGGCGCGCTGGACCACCACTGCCTGAACGACGTCAAAGGCCTCGAGAACCCGACCGCCGAGAATATCGCGATCTGGATCTGGGACCGGTTGAAGCCGAGCCTCTCACAGCTGTCGGCGGTTCGGGTCTATGAAACGGCCGATTGCTGGGCTGAATTCAACGGGCAGTGACGGACAGTCGAACGTTTCCGGCACGGCATTTCGATAGTACGTTCATCTGATGCACACCATCGATCGCCTGCTCTCCTGTCTCGTTCTTTTCCTTGCCATCGCGGCTGCCCCTGCGCGCGCGGCCGAAACCTGCCCGTTCATCAGCAGCCAGGAGCTCGCCCGCGCGATGCCGGCGTTCAAATGGTCGCTGATCTCAAATCAGGACGGCCGCGGCTGCATCTATCAGGCCGGGCGCGGCGACACGATGATGCTCACCGTGTTCCGCAATCCCGACAAGGACCGCGCCAGGGAGTTGTACGCGACCTTCGTCAAGACGCTTGGCGAGCGCATGAAGCTGAGCGCCGTGGCGGGGATCGGCGAGGAAGGCCAGGGCGGAACGAGCGCCGCCGGCGCGGAGCCCCAGGAGGCCGCGGTCGTCGTCTTGTCCGGCGATTACATTCTCCAGATCACCGTCTATCCGATCGGCCGGCGTGCCGACGATGCGCTGCTCGGGCCGCTCACCGAGGCCTCGCGCATTGCCATTGCCAACGTGAGCAAGAGCAGCGAGCGGTTCGGCACTTGCGAGTGGCTCGCGGCTGCCGATGCTGACGGTTTTCTCGACGCGAGCACGCTGACGGTGCAGCGGACCGGCGCAGGCAGCTGCATGATGTTCGATCGCGAGGCCAACACCATGACGGTCGCGGTGATCGCGACCTCGCGCGACACCGCCGCCGGCATGATGAAGCGCGCAGGCCCTTGCAAGCATGTCGCGATCCCCGATCTCGGCGGCGAAGCGTTCGGCGAACATTCCTGCACCAAGGGCAACGGCAACGCCGTCAACATCTTCGTCTGGAAGAACGGCAGGCAGGCATCGATCCTGTTCGCACCGGTCAAGCCGCACCCCGAGTCCGGATCGGTCGAGCGCCTGAAGGCGGTCGCGGCGCGGGTCTATGGAAAATTGTAAGGGCGCTGGTCGCTTCAGCCCGCCAGCACCTCCTTGCACTTCGCCGCAAACGCCTTGAGGTACGTGCCCATCTCGCTCGCCAGCGCATCGGACCGGTCGACATTCTGCAGGCTCATATTGAGGGCGTAGACCGGGAGCCCGTCCAGCACGATCGGCGTTGCGACGGCGACAACGGCGGGCTGCCATGATACGGCGCAATATCCGTCGCGCTCGACGGCGCTGATCGATCTCCTGACCTCTGCCAGCAGCGCCTTGGTGGCGGCTGCGCTGCGCCGCTTGAACTGCTTCAGCAATCGCTCGCGCTCCGTCTCGGCAAGGCCGGCGAGGTAGGCGCGGCCCAGCGACGTCAGTTCCATCGGGACCTGCTGGCCGGCGACCACGTTGCGCAGCGCCGCGCGCGGGCTGTAGCGGATCGACTCCAGGTAAACCATCATGGTTCGATCCGCGGTCGCAAGTCCGACGTTCAGCCGGCGCTTGGCCGATTCGGCCCGCATCATCGGTCCGATCGCGTTGAGCACGGGCGATCCCGTCCGCATCGCGTGACCGATGCTGATGACGGATGCGGCAAGCCGGTAGGTCCTCTCGCTGCGGACTTCGTCGAGCATCCCGGAATTGACCAGCGTTCGCATCAGCCGGCTGACCGTCGATCGTGGCAGACCTGTTCGCTCCGCGATCTCGCCATTGCCGAGCGTGTCGACACCGGGCCGGAACGCCCTGAGGATCTCGATGCCCCGTTCGAGCGACCGGTTGCCGTCAACCCCGCCCGCATATCTGGGCGCCTGCGCCACATCCAGCCTCCATCGGCATTTCCACTTAGTGGAATTAGGGGGATGTTGCGGCAGGTGCAAGCCGCTATCACCACCGGGAGAAGAATGCCCGGCCGCAACTGGCTCGACGAGGAAACGGCACGGCCCGAACAGCCATTCGACATCCGCGCTGGGTCGCGGTGATCGATCCGACTCCAACCACGGAGCCTGCCATGTCCTATCAGCTCATGCCGTATCAGCTCATCGAATTTTCCGTCGAGGCCGGTGTCGCGACGCTCGCCTTCAACCGGCCGGAACGCCGCAACGCCATGAGCGACGAGATGCGCGCCGAATTCACCGGCGCGCTCGAAACCGTCGCCCGCGACAAGGCGATCAAGGCCCTGGTGCTGACCGGGCGCGGCCAGGCCTTCTGTGCCGGCGGCGACATCAGCGGCATGAAGCGCCGGCTCGAAGCGCCGCAGGGCGAGGTCGCGTTCAACGGATGGAGCCGTCAGCAGGGCGTGCATCACGTGCAGTCGTTGCTGCTGGGCCTTCCGAAGCCGACGATTGCCGCCGTCAACGGCGCCGCCGCGGGGCTCGGTGCGGACACCGCGCTGGCCTGCGACTTCGTCATGGCAACGGAACGATCGAAATTCACCTGGTCCTACATCAAGCGCGGTTTGATCCCCGACGGCGGCGGTCTGTATTTCCTGCCGCGACGGGTCGGGCTCGCGAAGGCCAAGGAACTGATCTTCACCGGCCGCGTCGTCGAGGCCGACGAGGCGCTCGCGCTCGGCATCGTCGATCGCAAGGTGGCTTCGGCCGAGCTGCTGCCGGCCGCGCAGGCCTGGGCGGCCGAGCTGGCTCAGGGGTCTCCGACGGCTCTGGCGCTGAGCAAGAAGATCCTGAACGAGACCTTCGAGCATTCCGCGCACGACATCTTCAATCTCGGCAGCCAGGCGCAGGCCATTTGCTACACCAGCACGGAGCATCGCGACGCGGTGGCGGCGTTCCTCGCGCAATCCTCGTCGAAGGACTGAGCGATGAACGCGATCGAACGCCTGATCCGGCCGCGCAGCATCGCCATCATCGGCGCGTCCGCAGACCCCAGCAAGACGTCGGGGCGACCTGTGTCCTATCTTCAGAAGCACGGCTTTGCGGGCGCGATCTATCCCGTCAATCCCAAGGTCGCAGAGATCGGCGGCATCAAGTGCTACGCCGACGTCGCCTCGCTGCCTGATGTGCCCGACGTCGGCCTTGTCCTCGTCGGCGCCGAGCGCGCGCATATCGCGGTGCGCGAATTGTCCGAGCGGGGAGCCGCCGCCGCGATCGTTCTCGCCAGCGGCTTCACCGAGACCGGAGCGGAAGGTGCCGCGCGCCAGCACCAGCTCATGCAAGCCGCCGGATCGATGCGCGTCCTCGGGCCGAACACGATCGGTCTCGTCAATCTCACCGACAATATCGTGCTGTCGGCGTCGGGCGCGCTGGCGATGGACGACTTCCCGGCCGGGGGCATTGGGCTGATCTCGCAAAGCGGGGGGATTCTCGGCGCCGTGCTGTCGCGCGCCGCGGCGCGCGGAATCGGGCTGTCCAAGCTGGTGTCGACCAGCAACGAGGCCGATCTCGAGCTCTCCGATTTCATCGACTTCCTCGCCGAAGACGATGCGACCAAAGTCATTGCACTCTATATCGAGGCGATCCGCAATCCGCTCCGCTTTCGCGAGGCGGTGCTCAAGGCGCGCCGCGCCGGCAAGCCCATCGTCGCCTTCAAGATCGGGCGATCGGAGGCGGGTGCACAGGCGGCCGTTTCGCACACCGGCGCGCTGGCCGGCTCCGACCGCATGTACGACGCCCTGTTCCGGCAGCTCGGCGTGATCCGCGCCCGGACCTTCGAAGATCTGCTCGACATTCCCGCAGCCCTCAGTGCGGGGCGGAAGCTTTCCGGCCGGCGTGTCGCGATCCTCACCTCGACCGGCGGCGCCGGCACGATCGTATCGGACAGTCTCGGTGTCGCAGGCTTTGTGACACCCGCACCCGATGCGGAGACGGCCGCGCAATTGCGCAGCCTGCAGTCGGGCTCGCATGCCAACCTCGATCGCAATCCGATCGACGTGACCCTCGCCGGCCTGCAGCCGGATTTGCTGCGCGGCGCCATCCGCATCCTGCTCGCAAGTCCGTCCTATGACGCGCTCATCGTCATTGCCGGCTCGTCGGCCGTGGGGTCGCCGGCCCTGATGGCCGACGCCATCCATGACTGCTTGCCGCTCAGCGACAAGCCGGTCGTCGCCTATGTCAGTCCCCACGCGCCCGAGGTGGTGGCTGTGCTGACCCGGCGCGGCGTCCCCGCCTACACCTCGGCCGAGAGCTGCACTGCGGCGCTCGACGGGCTGTTGCGAGCCGCAATGCCGGAGCAGGTCCAGGCATCCGATTCGCCCCCGACGGCGGCGGATGCCAGCGGTTTTCCGGCGGGACCGCTCGATGAAGCACAGGCCAAGGCGCTGTTCGCCCGGTTTGGGATTCCTGTCGTGGCGGAGAAAGTGGTTGCAACAGCGCGCGAAGCCGAGCAGGCGGCGCGCGGCCTCGGGGGCCGTGTCGTGCTCAAGATCCTCTCGCGCGAGATCGCGCACAAGAGCGATGTCGGCGGCGTCGCGATTAACCTGACCACTGAAGTGATCGGCGATCGCCTGGCTGCGATGGCGGCTGAGGTCGAGGCCAGGGCCGGGAAGCGACCCGAGCAGTTCCTGGTTCAGGAGATGATCTCAGGCGGCGTCGAGATCATTCTCGGCATGCATCGTGATTCCCTGGGAACGGCAATCCTTCTCGGCATGGGCGGCGTCGCGGCCGAACTGTTCAAGGACACGACGATGCGTCTGCTTCCGCCGAATGGCGGCCTCGATCTGTCCGAGGCGCGCGCGATGGCGCGCGATCTCGTCACATGGCCGTTGCTGGATGGCTTTCGGGGCCGGCCGACATGCGATGTCGAAGCGCTCGCAGAAGCGGTGGTCGCGTTCTCGCGCATGGTTGCGCAGCTCGGGGATCGACTTTCGGAGGCGGAGATCAATCCGGTGTTCGTGCTGCCGGCGGGCCAGGGCGTGAAGGCAGCGGACGGATTGGTTGTTCTCAATGTCTAGACAGAGTGGGATGGAGCTCCAGATGGCCAGCAGCGGAAGCATCGATCACGACGGCGCGCGGCAGAGGAATTTCGCCGTGCGGCGCCGGCAGAGCCTCGCCATTCTCGCCTGTGCGATCGTCGCGGGGCTCGGACTGACGCCGGCGCGCGCCGAATATCCTGATAAGATCATCAAGATCGTCGTGCCCTTCGCAGCCGGCGGCGGCACCGACATCATGGCGCGTACGACGGCGCAGGAGCTGCAGACGGATCTCGGCAAGTCCGTCATCATCGAGAACAAGCCGGGCGCCGGGACCATCATCGGAACCCAGACGGTGGCGACCAGCGAGCCCGACGGCTATTCGCTGCTGATGGCGACGTTCGCGCACGCGGTCAACCCGAGTCTGTACAACAAGCTGCCGTTCGATCCGCACAAGGACTTCGCGGCGGTCTCGCTGATCGCGCGCTCCTTCAACATCGTCGTGGTCAACCCGGCATCGAAGATCAACTCGATCTCGGATTTGATCACGGAGGCCAAGGCCAATCCCGGCAAGCTCAACCTCGGCACGTTCGGCACCGGCACCTCGGCGCATCTCGCGGGCGAGCTGTTCAACTCCATGGCGAAGGTCAAGATGACGGCGGTGCCCTACAAGGGCGCGGCGCCCGCGATCAGCGATCTCCTGGGCGGCCAGATCGACGTGATGTTCACCACCGTGGCGAGCGCGGCCTCGCTGGTGGCCGCAGGTCAGCTCCGGGCGCTGGCCGTCACATCCGCCGAGCGCTCGGCGGCGTTCCCGCAGTTGCCGACCGTTGCCGAGGCCGGCGTGCCCGGCTACGCCGCCGAATCCTGGTACGGCTTGTACGCTCCGGCCAAGACGCCGGCGCCGGTGATTGCGCGCCTCAATCAGGCGATCGCAAAGGCGGTTCAGTCCGGTGCCTTCAAGAAGCTGGAGGCGAACGAGGGCCTCATCATGGTCGGCAGCGCGCCGCAAGAGCTCGACCGCTATGTCGGCCAGGAGGAGGCGCGCTGGCGCAAGCTGGTCAAGGACGCGAACATCGAGGTGCAATAGCATCGCAGGCGCGTTCGATCACCCTTGGGATGGGCCGCAACGTCTGTACCGTAGGCCGGCAGCCTCTCGCATCGCGGGGGAGGCTGCCGTCGCCTCTCATGCGTGCGTCACGGACAGGGGTGACGCAAACCGTCGTTACCTAGAAAAGTCCCTGAGCCGGGGTCATAGGAGCGATAGCGCTGGGCGCAGTAGGAGGTCGCGTTGGCCTGAGCCTGGCTGCTGGCGATTGCGCCGCCGATGATGGCGCCGGCCGCCAAGCCGCCAAGGACGGCTGCGCCGTTCCCACCGTGATGGTGCCCGTAATAGCCATGCCGATATCCATGTCCGTGCCAGTGCCGGTACTGCACTTGCTGCAAGCCGGAGTCAGCACCCGGATTCGCGATCGGCAGAGGCGCCGCAAGCACCGGTGATGCCGCGGTCCAGAGCATCGCTCCAGCGGCCGCGAGGGCGACGAAAGTTCTGCGCATTTTCATGTCGGGCTCCGTGTTGTTGAGGATGGGGAGCAACGGCCGCTTGCCCGCTCCGTTCCTTCAGCGCGAGACGAGCGACAGAGGGTCGCGGAACATGAATTGTTGGTAAGGATGCAAGCCTGAGATGTGGCTAGCGGTCCTCGCCGTCCCGCCGGCGGAAGGGATCGGCGACATCATCGTGGCCGCTGCGGCTGCTGAAGAACATCAGGGCCATCAGCCCGCAGCCGATCATCAGGGAGAAGAAGGCTCCGAGGCCCAGCGCGATCCAGCCATGCTTGCCCATCTCGACGCCGCTGCTGGTTTCCCAGACTGAGAATCCCCAGACGCACGTCAGGATCAACAAGGCTCCGAGCGCAACCAACAGGGCGATCTGGCCGGCACTGATGTTCTTCATGATTGTTTTCGTTCCCGTGCCTGACGAGGTCAATTGCGAAGGGCGACGAGGCGTTACTGACGACGCCCACCTTCGGCTGCTTCTGAGAGTTCGCCTGCGGAAAAACGCTAGCGAGCCTTGGAAGGGAGCTCGTTGTGCTACAGCAAGTTCCATCGCAGGTCGTCTGTCAAACCCGTGCGACAGGCGGGGCGCGCATCAAGGAGCGGCGCGCCCGCTAACGCGAAAGAGTCATGCTCATTTGGATCGGTCGTTCCCTTCCGATTCGGAGACGGCAAGAACGGTCAACCCTCTGATGCGCTTGTCCGGCGTCTCGAATGCGATGCGCTGTCCCACCGAGAGGCCGATCAGGGCCGCTCCGACGGGCGTCAGGATCGAGATCCGGCTGAGCGCGATGTTGGCCTCGTGCGGATAGACCAGCACGATCTCGCGGCTCGCACCCCTGTCGTCGCGATAGGTCACTTTGGAGCCCATCCTGACCACGCCGCACAAGTCGTTCTCTTCCGCGACCGTCGCGCGGTCCAGCTCGCGGGCCAGAAACTGGGCGACACGGGGAAACAGATCCATGGTCGAATTCGCCAGCGAGCTGAGACGCCGCGATTCGTCTTTTGCGAGCTTGATCGGCGGCAGCGCGGGCTGGTCCCGCCGAATCTCGGCTTCGAAGTTCTGCATTTGGCTTCTCCTATGCTGCAGTCGGTCCAGGATCATCGTCGAGCGGCCGGCTGCGCCGATTTGCGGGAAAGAGCGGAACGACGTTCGGGCTTGATCGGGTGACGTTCAAAACCCTGACGACATTCAGGCAGCCGCCGACGACGTACGGCATTTGATCGCCGACCTGCAGGCCGATCAAAGCCGCTCCCAAAGGCGTCAGGACCGAAATGCGGGCGGGATCCGACCAACATTCCTCGGGCCAGACCAATTGCACGATGCGACGCGGAACGCCCCAGTTCGTGCAAAAGGTGACCCATGATCCGACGATCACCCGCGAACGGAGATCGTCCCATTCGTCCGGCACGATGTCGGCGCGATTGACTTCACCCAGCAGGAAGATTCCGTCCAAATCACCTCGTTGGGCGGCGCGGCGGGCAAGCTGTTCGAGCCGCGGATATTCAGATGCGACGAGCGCAATTTTCGGAAGAGGCAGCACGGCACACTCCTTCTGCTTCAAGACGACCTCTCAGGCAGAGGTCACGAAAGCTGGAAAAGAGCCCGGACGGCGCGAACACCGTCCGGCTAACCGCCTGCTTGGAGGCGGCCGGCGTGAAGACCGAAACGCGCGGTGCGCGCGTCTATGTCGACGACATATGCCATGACATTCTGACTATAGTGATTCATTCCGCTGGAAACATTGCGGCGAAACCGCACAGCCGCGAGCGATCGGATATTTGCGGCAAGCTGCGATTGGGCAGCGAAGCGAGCCTCACATTCCGTGGCTCGGCCTTTCACTGCAGTCCTTGCTCGTCGATCAGGATGCGGTGAATCTCGATGCGCTGCGGCAGCTCGATCAGGAATTCCGCGTCGCGCGCGAGATGATGGACCTTGGTCGGCTCGCCCCCGGTGAAGGCCGTCATGGCTGCGATGTCCGCCCAATAGGAGATGGTCGTGAACCAGGTCTCCTCGTCGCGGTCCTCGCGTAATTGCTGCACACCGAGCGCGGTCTTGCGCAGCGGCGGAATGCCCTCGGCCTGCAGATAGGCCTGGTAGGCGTCGGCGACATCGCGGCGGGTGCGACCGCGCCAGATGCGGGCGATGGTCGGTTTGGTCGGCATGGTGATCTCCCTTCGCGCCAACGCCGTGCTTCGCATTCGCGTTCCCCGCGTCTTCATGTCACTGCTGCCAGCCGCATTGGAACCTCGCCGGGCTCCGCGCCCCGCAAGGCTCCGTCGCGCTGCTGCCCAAGCCGTCGCAGGACTCCCCATCATTGATCTGCAGCAATGATGATCTCGACCACCAATGCTAGAAGGACTCGCAAGTCGCGACTCACGGCTCCCCGGCCGGTCGCGGCCATCGCAACGCGCTTTGGAATCCGAGGGTTGAATGGGACGACTGCTGAATATCGTGACGCCGCTGCATACGGCGACCAAGCGCGATTACATGGGCCGTATGAACGACGACAAGATCGGCTGCTCGCTGAAGGCGCGGGAATACGAGGCCGATTATTGGGACGGCGACCGCCGCTTCGGCTATGGCGGCTACCGCTTCATCGAGGGGCGCTGGGCGCCGGTCGCCAAGGCGCTGATCGAGACCTATGGTCTGAAGGACGGCTCCAGCGTGCTCGACGTCGGCTGCGGCAAGGGATTCCTGCTGTACGAGATGCAGAAGATCCTGCCGGGCTTGAAGGTCGTCGGCTTCGATATCTCCAAGCACGGGCTCGCCAATTCGCACGAGCAGGTGAGGCCGTATCTGTTCAACTATCGCGCCCAGGACGTCTATCCCTATGGCGACGACAGTTTCGACCTCGTCATCTCGCTCGGCACCTTGCACAATCTGCGACTGTACGAGCTCGAGGCGGCCCTCAAGGAGGTCGAGCGGGTCGGCAAGAACAAATACGTCATGGTCGAGGGCTACCGGAACGTCGCCGAGTTGCACAATCTCGAATGCTGGGCGCTGACGGCGGAGTCCATCCTGCACACCTCGGAATGGATCTGGCTGTACGGAAAGCTGGGTTACACCGGCGATTACGAATTCATCTATTTCGAGTGATCGGGCGATCTCCATGGACATCAAGACTGCCAAGGCGGCCATTCTCGTCGAATCGGGCAAGCCGCTGATCGTCGACGAGTTCACCTTGCCGGACAGGCTCGAACACGGCCAGGTGCTCGCGCATGTGCACACGTCGAGCATCTGCGGCGCGCAGATCAACGAGATCGACGCGGTCAAGGGCGTCGACAAGTTCCTGCCGCACCTGTTGGGTCACGAGGCGCTGGCCACGATCGTCGAGACCGGACCCGGCGTCGTGTCCTGCAAAGAGGGGGATACCGTCGTCATGCATTGGCGCCCGGGCAAGGGCGTCCAGTCCAACACGCCGGTCTATTCCTGGCGCGGCAAGCGGCTCAACGCCGGCTGGGTCACCACCTTCAATGAATATGCCGTGGTATCGGAAAATCGCGTCACCCCGGTTCCGGCTTCGATCGACCGCACCAGCGCGCCGCTGCTCGGCTGTGCCGTGACGACCGCGCTCGGCGTCGTCAACAACGACGCGCAGATCGCCATCGGCGAAGCCGTCGTCGTGTTCGGCGTCGGCGGCGTCGGATTGAACATCGTGCAATTTGCCGCGATGGTCGGTGCCTATCCCGTGATCGCGATCGATCGCCTCGACAACAAGCTCGAGATGGCCCGGCAGTTCGGCGCGACGCACCTCATCAACTCCGAAGCGGTCAAGGATGTCGCCGCCGAGGTTCGATCGATCACCGGCGCTGACGGACCCGACAAGGTCGTCGAGACCACCGGCGTCAAGAATCTGATCGAGCTCGCCTACGAGATCACCGCGAAGAAGGGCCGCTGCGTCCTCGTCGGTGTTCCCCGCGAGAAGGCCGAGATCTACACGCTGCCGCTCCATTTCGAGAAGGTGCTGAAGGGTTCGGAAGGCGGGCAATGCCAGCCGGCGCGCGATATCCCGCGGCTGGTTCGCCTGAGCGACGCCGGCAAGGTGAACTACCGTGGGATCGTCACACACGAGTTCGCGCTCGACGGCGTCAACGACGCGCTGGACCTGATGCGCAGCGGCACGTCCGGGCGAATCCTGCTGAACATCAGCTGAGCGCGGCGCAGGCGCCGACGATATGTCGGCGCTGGCGCTGCAGCAGCCAGGCTGCAATCGCGATGTTCACGATATTCCAGGCGATGCCGTTGATCAGCGCCGACGCGTAGGAGCCGGTCGCATCATAGATCGCGCCGGCCATCCAGCCCCCCAGCGCCATGCCCGCGAGCGTGACCGAGATGGCGAGACTGATGCGAAAGCCGGCCTCCCGCGCCGGGAATAGCTCGCGGATGATCACGGCGTAGCTCGGCACGATGCCGCCCTGCGCCAGTCCGAATATAGCCGACACCACATAAAGCGAGACCAGGCCGTTGAACGGCAGATAGAGTGCGAGTGCCGTGGCCTGCATCGCCGAGCCCAGCAGCAGCGTCGGCAGGCCGCCGATGCGGTTCAACAGCCAGCCGAAGAACAGACGGCTCGCCACACTGAAGCCGAGCATGACCGCCAGCATCTCGGCGCCGCGCGCGGAGCCGTAGCCGAGGTCGCCGCAATAGGCGACCAGATGGACCTGCGGCATCGCCATGGCGACGCAGCAGCATATGCCGGCGAGGGCCAGCAGGCCCTGGGTGACGGAAGGGGACAGGCCGATCGACTGCATCGTGTTGCCGCGGCTCGTCGCTTCGCGCGCAGCCGCCTGGACGGGCGGCCGCCGCAGCAGCACCAGCGAGAGCGGCAGCATCGTTGCCAAACAAAACAGGCCGATGCCGACATGGGTCTGCCGCCAGCCGTAGGAGGCGATGGCCTGCTGGACAATGGGTGGCCAGACAACGCCGGCAACGGAGCTGCCGGCCGTCGCCAGGGAAATGGCGAGGCCGCGGTGCCTGTCGAACCACAAGGAGACATCGGCCACCAGCGGCGCGAAGCTCGCCGCGCCGCCGAGGCCGATCGTGACGCCTGAGATCAGCGCGAACATCGGCAGGCTCGGCGCGAAGGCGGTGAGGACGTAGCCGAGGCTCATCAGGATCGTGCCGCCGGCCAGCGGCAGCAGAATGCCGAAGCGATCGGCCAGGCGGCCGACGACGATGCCGCCGATCATGAAGCCGATGATGGTGAGCGTGTAGGGCAGGGCCGCCTCGGCACGGGGCGCATTGAAATCGGCCTGCACTGCCGGCAATGCCACCACCAGCGACCACATGCCGACGCAGCCCAGCGTGCTGAGGGCCATGGAGACGGTGAGACGAATCCAGGAGTACGAATTTTCGATCGACGGCTTTTCGAGCGGCACTGGTTTCCTCGGGCTGCGCTAGGGTCGGCCCTGGGGTATCGCTCGCCGTCGCCGGCGACAAAGCAGGATTTCTCTTTTGTCGCGCGAGCGAAACTCATGCATCCTGCCGGTCTCCCCCCCGCATCGTCCGGAGCCGGCCATGACGTATCTTCTGCCGCCACTCAATGCCCTGCGTGCCTTCGAGGCCGCCGCCCGTCATCTCAGCTTCAAGCAGGCCTCCCACGAGCTGCATGTCACGGCCGGTGCGGTCAGCCAGCAGGTCCGCCTGCTGGAGGAGCGGCTGGGGGTGCAGCTGTTCGAGCGCCGGACACGGCAGGTCATTCTGACGTCGGCCGGCGAGACCTATCTGGAGCAGGTCCGTCAGGCGTTTCGTTGCCTTGCCGAGGCCACCGCCGAGCTCAAGCCCGATGGCGTCACTGCTTTGCTTCATATCGGGCTTCACGCCAGTTTTGCCGTCGACGGGCTGCGTACGCGCCTGGCCCGGTTCCGCCGCGCCGAGCCGCAGCTCGCCATCCGCATCAGTCAGCCGGCGGGGCTGCACGAGCTGCTCGAAGGCAAGGTCGATGTCGTGATCGCGGACCGGGTGCAGCGCTGTCCAGGCTACAAATGCGAGCCTCTGGAGCGCGGCTTCCTGATCGGCCCGCTCGGGACCGCCGATTGCCCGGAGATCGAGACCCTGCGGTCCTGCCTGCTTGGCGATGTCGAGCTCGAGGGCGCCATACCCAGAGCGCCCCTGGTCGCCGGCCCAGCCAAGCCGCGCACCATGACGGCTTCGCGCCGGCCGTAACCGCCGGTTAACCATGGATATTTACGGTGTGAAAAGCCTTTGAGCTATGACAGTCAGTTGATTTCGAGTCCAACCCCATGGCGTTCGGTAGCCGCGCATCTCCGCGAAGCATCGCCCCGACGGAGCCTGCGGCTTCGTGGGAAGCGCCGCGGGCTGCGAGGCCGAAGGCCGACGCCGCTGCGCCGGGGCTGATCAAGGGATCGCTGACCGTCTCCGGAGCACTCTCTTTCCTGCGCGAGAACGGCCGGCGCATTCTCACCCTGGCGGTGGCGCTGTTTGCTCTTGGCGTCATCGTTCTCATGGTTCTGCCGGTCCGTTATGCCGCGACGGCGCTGGTCGTGCTCGATCCCCGGGAGCTGCGTGTCACGACGGAGCAGGACGTCTTGCCGGGCATCGGCCAGGACGCCGCGGCGCTGCAGAGCCAGATCGAGATCGCCAAGTCGGACGGCTTTCTCCGCCCCCTGATCGAACAGCTCAAGATCGCCGAGGACGACGACATCGCGGGCGGTCACACCGAGATGACGCGCCTGCTCGAAAAATTCCGCAGCCGCCTCGAGATCACGCGCCGCGGGCTCACCTATGTCATCGCGATCTCCTTCACCTCGAACCGCCCGGACCGCGCTGCCTACTATGCCAACGCGATCGCCGAGGCGTTCGTCGCGAGCCAGGGCCGGGTCCGCACCGAGGCCACGGACGAGGCGGCCGACTGGCTCAAGGACCGGCTCAAGATATTGAACGAGCGCCTGCGCGCCTCCGAAGACGCCGTCGCCGCCTTCAGGCTCGAGCACAAGATCCTCAATGCCGGCAAGGATTCCACCACGCAGCAATTGCGGGTGACCGATCTCAACCAGCAGGTCTCCGCCGCGCGTCTTCGCACCGAGGAAGCAAAGGCGCGCTACGAGCAGGTGCAGCGCGATCTCAAGGCCAATGTCGAAGGGCCGGTGAAGCAGGATCTCCTCAGCATGCTGCGGGCCCAGCGCTCGACCCTGAACGACCAGATCGCGCAGAAGAAGGCGGTGTATGGCGACCGCCATCCCGACCTCGCGATCTCCTACAGCCAGCTCGCCGACATCAACCGGCAGATCGAGGTCGAGCGGAAGAAGAACATCGAAACCGCCAAGTCCGAATATGAAGCTCAGCTGGAGCAGCAGAACGCTCTGGAAAAGCAGCTCAAATCGGTCGAGACGCAGATGCTGGTCGATGGCCAGGCGCTGGTGAAGTTGCAGGAGTTGCAGCGCGACGCCGACGCCAACCGCAACATCTACGAGCAGTTCCTGTCGCGGTTCAAGACCACCAACGAGCAGCGTCAGCTGCAGGCGTCGCAGACCAAGATCGCGTCACCCGCCATTCCGCCGCTGCGCTCGACGCGCCCGCCGCTGGCGCTGCTGCTGGCGGCGCTGGCGATCGGCTCGCTCTTGACATCGACCGCCGCCGTCGCGGTGATGACGAGCCTGTCCGACCAGTCCGCGCCTGCTGAAGCTCCCATGCAGGCCGCGGCGGAGAACACGCGAGGCCGGCAAGTCCAGCCTCGAGTCCAGCCGCAAGTTCAGCCTCAAGCTCAACCTCCGGCCGCTGACGCAACCCGTCCCGAGACGATGCCGCAGCTTCCGGTCTGGGCTCGCATCCCCGATCTGGCACCGGCGACCGCGACCAACACCGTCTGGCAAAGGCCGATCGCGACCTCCGCCGAGCTCGATCTCAGTGCCCATCTGCGGCCGCTGCTCGAGCGGATCGATCGCGTGCCGGCGCGCGGCTGCAAGGTCGCCCTCGTGCTGTCGGTCGGCAAGAGTGCCGGCGGCAACACCGTCGCGCGCTCGCTGAATCGCGCCGCCGTGAATCGCGGCATGATGAGCGTCCTGATCCGCCTGCAGGGCGAATTCGCAGGTCACCAGCCGCCGGTGACCGAGTGGAACGACGGCTCGACCACAGCGGGACTTCAGTCGATCGACGAGCTGCTGAGCGCCGGCCGCAAGCCCGATGCGGGGCCTGAGGACGATATCCGGTCGGAGTTCGATCTAATCATCGTCCACGCCGGCAATCTCGCCCTGCAGCCCGACGCGATCGCGCTGGCGGCCCATGCGGATCTGATCGTGCTGGTGGCGCGCGCCGGCGAGCTGGGATCGGCAGCGATGCGCCGGGTGACCGCGGCATTGTCGCGGTACGAGGCCGTGCCGACGGGGCTCGTCGTCAATCATGCGCCCGCGGGCTCGCAAGCGCCGCACCCCGAGGGCGGCGCATTGGGTCTTGCGGTCTAGCGATGACAGGCTCGCGCCGTCGTCTGCTGAGTGCTGCGATGCTGCTGTCGATCTGCTTCAGCCCGCCGGCCTTCGCTGAAACTTGCGTGCCCCTGCCGCAGACTGTCGCACCCGGCAGGCTCGCCGCATTGTCGCGCGGCTTCAATGCCGATGGCTGGATCAACGGCGAGGTGCCGAGCCGCGAATTGCTGCAGCAATTGCGCAAGTCGGGCATGAGCCATGTCCGGCTGCCGGTGCCGGCCGAGCGCGTGATGCCTCGTTTCGCATCGAAGGAAGAGCGCGAGATGACGCTGCGCGCGCTCGACAAGGCGCTGAAGCAGCTCACCGCGCTCGGCTATGCCACCTCCGTCGATCTTCATCCCGGCGATCGCTTCAATCGCCTGCACAAGGAGGATCCGGACGCGGCGCTACATCAGATGCAGGAGGCCTGGGCCGGGCTTGCCGGAGTCATTCGATCCTATCCGGCCGAGCGCGTTTTCGCCGAGCTGCTCAACGAGCCCGATATCGACGCGGACAGATGGCAGACCGAGGTCGAGACGCTCGCCGCCTTCGTGCGCAAATTGCTTCCCGCGACCACGCTCATCGTCGGTCCGGTCAATTGGCAGCGCGCGGACTCGCTGCCGCGATTCCGCCCCTTGGCGGATCCTGACGTCGTCTACGCCATCCACTTCTACGATCCCATGGTGTTCACCCATCAGGCGCATTGGGATGCACAGGATCCGCTGCACGACATCATCGATCTGCCTTATCCGCTCAACGCCAGCGATCCCAAGGTTCAGGCGATCCGCCAGGATCTGCAGGCGAGGGGCGCGACCAAGGCGCTCGGCATGATCGATGTCGCGATCACAGCCGCCAAGGACAAGCCGACGGCCGATCGCTGGCTCGCGCCCGCGCTGCAATGGCAGCAGCAATTCGCGCGGCCGATCATCGTCAACGAATTCGGCGTGTTGAAAGCCGGCGCGCCCCGGGAAAGCCGGCTCCGCTGGCTGGCGGAGGTCACTGCTTATGCCAGGGAGCATTGCTGGGGCTGGGCGCATTGGGAGCTGGCGCAGGGCTTTGGCCTGGTCGACCGCAGCACCGGCAGGCCCGATCCCGACGTGATGCGGGCGTTGCTCGGCGCGACCCGGCCCGGCCGGCGCTGATCGCCCGGCGCGGGCCGCTATCGTTAACGAATCCTTACGCATCGGCCCGCTATCGTCACCTCCGCGCGTTGCAAAGGACGATCGATGAGCGCCGGGGACTTGACCCAGGATCAAAGCGTGCAGGCCGAACCATCGGTGCCGGCCTTGCGTGAGATGATCGCGATGTTCTGCATCGCCACGGCCACGATCGGCTTTGCGCCGGTCCTGCATCTGGCCAATCCGGCGCTGGCTATCGCTGTCGAGGTCCTCGTCGGCATCGCCATCGTTCTGGCGGTCCCGACCTATGCGCCGGCCATCGCGATCTTCGTGCTGTTCTTCCAGAACCTGTTCGTCTCGATCCTGTCGCCGCTGGTGCCGCTGCCGTCCGATCTCGACTTCATCAAGGGCTACAATTTCCTCGTCTGCTCCGTCATGTGGCTGGCGACGTTCGGCCTCTACGTGCTGGGCCAGAGGAATCAGTCGGCTGAAGTGAACCGGATCATGCGCTGGGGTGTCGTGACCCTCGCCGTGGTGTCGGTGTATTTCGCGATCGGCTTCATTCAGGACGGACAGCCGGCCGCGGTCTATCTGCGCAACATCGTGCTGCCGCTGTTCCTGTTCCAGCTGTCGCTGCTGACGGCCGCCACCTACGAGGTGCGCATCACGCCGTTCCTGGTGACGCTGGCGGCCATGCTCATCCTGTGTGGGTATGTCGAGCTCGTGTTCCGCGATGTCTGGCTGGCCATCACCAACGGCTATGCGTTCTGGGGCTTCGACGAGCTCAAGGCGACCCATTCGGGTGTTTGGGAGGCCCAGATGAGGGCCACCGGCAATGTGCCCGTCGATCTCAAGGACCGATTCAGCTTCGACTTTCTGAACACACCCTTGCTCGAAGGGTTCGGCCTGTCGAAGCTGCTGCGCATCAACGGTCCGAACATGCACCCGATCAGCTTCGCTTACGGGATCGGCTTTCTCGCCCTGTTCCTGTTCTCGGTGGGACGACCGCTACTGGCTCTCGCGGCCTTGCCGCTGCTGGTGCTTTGCAGCGTGAAGGGCGCGATCATCGTGGTGATCTTCGTGGTTGCGGCCTGGATCGCGACCCGGCTGATCGGCGCCGTGCTGACCTTGTTGCTCGGCTTTCTCGGCATGATCGCCTTCGCGGTTCTGGCGATCCGCCTCGGACTGCAGATCGGCGACTATCACGTCATCGGGCTGATGGGTGGTCTGGACGGGTTCGTGCAGAGACCCTTCGGCCGGGGCCTCGGCATCGGCGGCAATTTGTCGGACAGCTATTTCTCCATCGACTGGAGCGCCGCGCAGGCGGCCGGCACGATCGATGGCGCGGTCGAGAGCGCGATCGGCGTTCTCTTGTACCAGATGGGCATCGCCGCCTTCGTGCCGCTGGCCTTCTATTTCGCGGTGGCGCTCAAGGCCTGGCGCCTCTACGCCTCGTCGGGCTATTTGACGCAGGGGCTCGCCGGCTTCGGCGTCATGGTCGTGCTGCTCAACGGATTGTTTCAGGAAGAGGCCCTGTTCGCGCCGCTCGCGCTGGGGCTCATGCTCTCGCTCACGGGCCTCGTCATCGGCAGCCATGTGAGAATGCAGGCCGTCGCCAGCGAGGACGCGGAGCCGGCGCAGCTCGCGGGCTACCAGCCCGTGACGTAAGCGGACGTTCAGCTCGATGCGCGCCGTTCAGGAACTTCCACTTTTTCCTGGCGTTGACCGACGGCCCGCACCAGCGGCCGATGCACACGATGAAGAACTTTTCCAACGCTGAATTCTCCCCCGAGGTGATCGAGATCATGACGACCGCCCTGGAAGCTGCGGTTGCCACCCTGCCGGAGCCGGTGCACGCCTCGCACGTCAACGCGCTCGCGGAATCCATCCTGCGCACGGCTGGTGCGGGCGAGCGCAACGTCGGGAATTTGCAGCGGATCGCTCTGATGGAGCTGCAACTGGCGCCGCGCAACTGATGAGGCCGACATGAAGACGATGCTTAAGACGATCCTTGCCGCCGCCCTTGCGCTGTTTGCCACCCCCTTCGTTGCCCGGGCCGACAGTTGGAGCAGCTACCGGATTCCGGAGTCGGGGACCTCCGTCGACATTCCCGTCTCGATTTTCACGGAGATGGCCGGCAAGCCCGACGGCTATGGCCAGCAGTTTCGCACGTCCGACGGCAGGGCCGATCTCACCGTCCAGGCCGTTTCCAACCGGCAGGGTCTTTCGCCGGCGCAATTCCTGGCCAGGAAGGATCCGCCCTCCGGCATCGTCTATAAGCGGATCACGCCGAATTTCTTCGTGGTCTCCAGCATCAAGCGCGACAAGATCTGGTACGACCGCTGCAATTTTACGCGGGGCTATGTGCACTGCGTGCTGGTCAATTATCCCGCGGCCGAGAAGCGGCAATGGGACCGGGTCGTCACGCGGATCAGCCACAGCCTGAGCGGCGGGTGAGCAGGCTCGAAGAAAAAAGCTGCCCGGTCGAGCCGGGCAGCAGGTCGTGAGGATTAGCGCGAGGTTGTTGACGTCGTCGACATGGTCGGCTTCGAGCCCGGCACATGCGACATCGTCTTGGTGGTCGAGCCGACCTGCTCGCCGGCCTTGACCTGGGTGCGCGTATGCGAGCGGCTGAACGTGCCGCCGTCATGGGCCTGCGCCCGGGCGTTGGAGTTCATCACGGGGCCGTTGCCCTTGTTCGTGCTGACGCCGGTCTGCGTCTTGCCGTCGACGGCCGCTGCGCTTCCGCCGGCGGCGATCGACGAGCCGGTATTGCCTGTCGCCGAGGTGGAGGTGCCGCCGGTGCCGACTGTGGAGGCGGAGGTGCCGCCCGCCGCGGCCGACCCGCCGCTTCCGCTCGTGACACTCTTCTGGGCGAGAACCGGTGAAGTGGCGGCGAGCAGCAATGCGACCGCCGAGGTCGTAAGCAGAGTTTTCATGTTTCAATCCTCTCGGTGAATCTTATGGGGATGACGTCGAGATCGTGCATCCGTTGACGGTGATGGTGCTGGCGCTGGTGGTGCCAGGACCGCCCGCCGTCGACGAGGAGCTCGAGACGCTGCCGCCGCCCGCCTGTACGTGCACGGACGATCCGCCCGCCGAGCTCGAGCTCGACAGCGAACCGCTCGACGCGGTTGATCCGGTGGTGCCTGAACCCGATGAGCCGACCGCGCTGATGCTGCCGTCGGCATGTTTTTCGACCGTGACCTTGCAGGTCTCGCCCGATGCCGTCTTGCCTGTCTTTTCCACGGTCGCCGCCTGAGCAGCGCCGGTCATCAAGGCCAACACTGCGATCGCTTTGATTGATCTGTTCATGCGAGTTCTCCTCCAACAAAGACAAAGGAGCGGCATCGCTGCCGCTCCCCGGTCAAGGCATCAATTCTTGTCCTTCTTCATCTCGTCCTTGTGGTGGCCCTTGCCCTTTTCCATGCCCATGTCGCTGGCGTGACCCGCAGACGAGCCGGCTGCGCCGACCGTCGAGCCGCTCTTGCCGTCGCCGGCCGACGAGCCGCCGGTGCCGACGGTCGATGCGGAGTTGGAGCCACTGCCAGCCGCCGAGCCACCGGTGCCCACGCTGGACGAGCTCTTGCCGCCGCCGGCCGATGAACCACCGGTGCCGAGTGTCGAAGCCGAGCCGCTGCCCGAGCCGCTACCCGCCGCCGAGCCGCCCGTGCCCACGCTCGAGCTGCTGGTGCCGCCGCCGGCCGACGAGCCGCCGGTGCCGAGCGTCGAGGCCGAGCCCGACCCGCTGCCGCCTGCGGAAGATCCGCCGGTACCGACGGTCGAGCTGCTGGTGCCGCCGCCCGCCGACGAACCGCCGGTGCCGACGGTCGAGCTCGATTGCGCAACGGCGAGCGCCGTGCCGGCGAGCAGCGCGGCCGCAGCCGCAGAAAGCTTCAGGATCCTCATGTCGTTCTCCTCCAGGTTTTCAAAAACCAAATTGCCAAATCAGGCCCGGGATAAACTGGCAATCGCGCAAACGTTCCTGTGTCGGAAGACGCTGACACACAGATTCGTGCTCGTGCTGAGTTCCGGGGCGACGCGGTCGCGCGCCGCGCTCGCTCATTCATTCGTTGTTCATCCGTGCTGAACGCTCGCGGCAACGAACGCGACGTGCGCCGGGGCAGAGTTCAATTCTCTGAGAATGCGCCGACCATCACCTGACGCTCGTAGGGCCGGCGGGCGGCGGCTGTACGCGCCGTTCGTTTCGCGCGAAAGCTCGTTGCTCGAACGGCGCTCGGCTGAGATGCAGCTGTGATCTTCGTTTCCGGCTTCTGCGGCGCCGCCATCGCAAACGCCTGGCTGGAATCGTCCCGCCGCTCGGTGGCAAGCAGGGGCGATGAGACCATGGTCGCGATCTCTGTGGACGTATCGAAGATGATCTTTTCGGGCCAGGTGCGTGCGGAGTGGATGCGGATGATGCTGCGGTCGACGCCGGGGCCTACGGAACTCTCGGCGAGCGGTGGCAGAGCGCGATCGAGTGCGAACAGCAGCGCGACGACGAATGCGCCTGCAAACAGAAAGTATCGAACAATGGGCATCAGGGAAGACCGCGGGGGGAATGAACAAGGTGCGATGACGCGGCGGGCCGCTCCTCCACGGCCCGCCGCGCGGGGCGTTAGTCGACCTCCTGGACGACCATGCGGGTCTCGGGATCGACCAGCATCACGTGGCTGCCCGAATAGACGTAGCGATACTTGGTGAGCGATGGACCCCAGTCGCTCGGAACGGTCGCGAGCTCGACGTCGCGGGGCACCGGCGAGCCGATCACGATCTTCTCGCGCGTTTCGACGGGCCGGATCTTGTGCTCGGTGACGTAAGAGCGGATCTTGGTGCGATATTCCGGCTCGATCTGCACCGCAGCGCCATGGCCGGCGCCGGTCGTGGTGACGACAGTGGTCTGGGCCATCGCGCTCGTCGACACGAGCAAAGCGGCGGCCGATATCAGTATGAACTTCTTCATCGCATTCTCCCTCGCCGCTGTGTGCGGCGCTGCAATGAACTCGCCATCTACCTGCCCGTTCCGCCGGCGAGGGAACGTTTGCCACTTTTTCCTGTTTTTATCGGTGGGAGCAGCGATTGGAGGAGAGGAAAATGCCTGTGTTGATTCTCTGGGCCGTGCCCGCCATCCTGGTCGTCGGCGGCGGCATCTATCTCATTGGCCATATGCATTGAGCGTCAAGGGCCCCGGTTCTGTGACGGAGAACCGGGGCCCGTCATCTGCCTGCTTTGAAGTAGCCGAGGTTGCACCGACCATCATGCCGGTGGCAGCCTTTTTCGCGATCGAGCCGCGGCGCGCCTTCGTAACGCAAGCTCACTTGTAATCTGCTTCACACGCAAACCCCGCCAATGACGTTAGATGAAGCAGGCCCCGCCTGCCGCGCGGCCCGGTTCGGAGCTGGCGATGATGGCTGCACTGGCAAGGGCAATATCCCGCGCGACGCGAACCAATGTCGACGTCGAAACTCTGAAGGTGCTGGCGATTTTTGCAGGCGCAGGCCTGCTGCTCTCCCTCGTTGCCGCGATGATCTACCAGCAGGCCGCGAACGCCGCCTTGTGGTGACATCGGATGGGTTGCTCCGCTTCGGCGGAGCGAACGGGACGGTGAGCCCGTCACGCCGGCACTTGGCGTGGCGGCATCATCGAATTGTCACCGGTTCGTCATTCGCTCTCTATCGATCGCTGGTTCCTTTCGCCGCCCATGCGGCTGGCTGGGCGGGTACTCATTAATCGGGGACGCCGTCCGGGGTTGGGCCAGAACCGGAAGTCGAAACTGGTCCCGAGCTATGCTTGGGCAATGGCCTATCGGTGCGCCCGCACGATGTGAGGACCAGGCCCGAGCACGATGTTTCGCCTCAGGACGCCGTAGTACCGATCCGCGATTTCGGAAAGCCCTAGATCTTCGATCACATCAAACGCCTTGCTTCGCAGCAGTTGCAGCAGTTCGATTGGATCAAAAAAGCTGAGCCAGGGTTCGCCTCTCGACGCCGCCCTTTCTGCCGTTGCCATGACGCCAGCGCGGCGTTCAACAGGATAGTTCTCGAATGGTTCGGCGTAGTCGAAAACCACGGCGGCCCGCGGCACCTCGGAAATAAACCTCAATGTGGAAGAGACCGCATCCTTTGTCAGATAGGGCACTACCCCAAGCCACTGGAAAAATGTCGGCTCATTCAGCTTAAACCCGGCTCTTGCCAACCCCTCCGCGAGGCTTTCTCGTTCAAAATCTACCGGTGCGAAAACAAGCGACGGCGGCTCCGCGAGGCCGGCGGCTTTTATCCGGTCGCGTTTCCAATTTTGTGTCGACGGATGGTCGACCTCGAAAGCGCGAACGCCGAGATGAGCATAGGGATTTCGCAACGAGAAGGTATCCAGGCCTGCGCCCAGCACGACGACCTGTCGGACGCCGGATGCGATGCAATTGCCCATCGTGTCCTCGGAAAACCGGCTGCGCGCTGCGATAAATAGGCGCCAGGGCCGCATCGCGTCATTTGCAGCGATCTCCTTTAGGGCAGCGGCTGTCTCTTGGTCCAATATCCTCGACGCCAACGGATCTTTGAAGATCGCTCCGCCCTCCAGGTCTTGATGAATGGCACGATAAGCAGCTGCACCCTGAGCGGTCTGACTAGGTTGTCCATCGCGCATGATGATCTCGGCAACGGGTACAGGGCTCGTGGCATCGCCGCTGCTCAAGTCCAGCACACCGGATTAGCTTCGCCCGGAAGGATCCCCATCATTCGTCAAGGAGACGAGCCACTGCTGCGCACGAAACGAGGTTGACGGATAATCGTCAACCCGAGCGGATCTTTCCACGCTGCGCGACACTATTCAAAGCCTTTAGCCTTCAAAACGGCCCGGCCGGCAGGCGAGGACAGGAATGCGACCAACGCTTTTGCGGCGTCAGCCTGATTGCTGCCGGTTATGATCCCGGGGGCGAACTGGGTGTAATTCTGTATATCCGGCGGCAACGGGGCAATGAGTTCAACCGTCGGCTGAGCCAGGATTTCGCTTACTTGATTGAAGCCTATCTCGACCTCGCCGTTGGCCACGCTTGCATAAAGTGTTTCAAGCGTTGACAGCCTGGTCTTGGATTTCATTTCCGCGACGATCCCCATTCGTTCGAGCAATTTGGCCACGTAGATGCCACTGGCACCTCCGCCTGCCGGATCGGGATAAGCGATCGATCTTGCGGCCAGCATGGCGCTTTTGAAAGCGTCGGCCGAACTTATATCGGGCTTCGCGGCACCCTTGCGCACAAACGCACCAACGCCGACCTTTGCGACAACGATACGGTTCCCAGGCTCGACCTTGCCTTGCGTCTCAAGCCGACCGACTGCTTGAACCGAACTCAAGATGATGTCGGCTGCCTCACCCTTTAGAATGCCCTCCGCGACAGCACCGGCGGTCCCGTACTCGACCGTCACCTTGTACCCTGAGGATTTTTCAAACTCCGGGATCAGGGCATCAATCGCGGGATGCAAGGCAGAGGCGGATAGGAGCCTGACTTCGGCGGCTTTGGCGGCAGCTCCCACTGTGACGCCGAGCGATACCAGCCCAATCGCAACTCCCGCAAATGTACTTAGCAAGTCGTGCCGGTTCATGGCATTTCCCCCTTGTACGTTTTGTTTCGGTTTCGGCGAGATGCGCAATCATCCAATGATCAGGACGCACGCTCATGGCACCCCGCGCCGAGTTCTTCGCCCAGAGTTTGGCGCAAACCGGCGCGACGCAATGGAAAAGCGCAGATTGTTTCCACATCGTGGACACTGACGAGCAGCTGTGCCACAGTAACGTCGGCACCTCACCGGGAAGCAACATCGTTTCTTGAAGGCGCATCCCATGACGTCTCCTGGCCCTCGCGATACCACCGGCGCCCCATTGCTCGATAAGCCTGGCGGCACGCAAAGTATTCAGAGAGCTGTGGCTGTGTTGCGGATCCTGGCGACGGCCCGCGAGACAGGCCTGGGACTCACCCCAATTTCGAAACAGGCGGAACTAACCCGCCCAACGACACATCGCATCTTGAACGTCTTGATTGCTGAAGGCATGGTCGAGAGGCGACATGGCTCTCGGCGATATATGATCGGCGAGCAGGTACCATTGCTGGCGCTGTCGCGGCGGATACGCGATCCCCTCCTCGATATCGTTAGCCCTCATCTGCGGGCCGCGGTCAGTGAACTCGGTGACACCGGCTTTTTCACACGCCGTGTGGGCCTTGAGACGGTCTGCGTTGCAAGACAACTGGGAGGCTACCCTATCCAGGCGCTCGCTTGGGATGTCGGTGAACGTCGCCCCCTTGGCGTTACCAATGCCGGAATTGCGATCCTATCCAGCATGCAACCCGACGCGGCGCGCGAAGTGCTCGTCAAGAACCGATCGCGTTTCTCTCGCTACGATTTGTCGACGGAAGCGATCTTGCAGGAGGTCGCAATGGCACGATCGAAAGGCTTTGCAAGTCGCGCGATATCCCTCATTCCTGGCGCAAGCCCCATATCCGTGACCATCCGGTCTACTGGTGGCCTAGCTCGTGGCGCTCTTACCATAACGCCAACAACGCGGCAGCGCTCGCCCGAACGCACCGAGGAGATCGCAGCTTGCCTTCGCAGGCACGCCGCGGCGGTTGAATTTGAACTCAGCAAGCGGCCAACCTGAGCCTCCGCGCCGTTAGCTTTGCCAGGCGGCTTCGCCAATGCAAATACGGGGGCAGGTCCGGTTCGGATCATAAGCAGGCGATGCCGACCGAGCGGGGCGACTTCCGCTTAAGCCTCGAGAGCTTACGTTCATGAGTACACGCCCTAGTTCGGCCTGCGAGAAGCCCTCCCGCAAGCGGCCCGGGGCGCGGCTCGCGTGAACAGGCTGAACGCACGGCAGTGCCTTAACGCCACCCCAGCGCAGGCGCGACGTGCTTCAGGATCGCCTCGATCGCTTGCGCGCAGTAATCGACGCCGAGCTGGTTCGGGATCGTCAGCAGCAACGTATCGGCCTCGGCGATGGCTTCGTCCTGCTTGAGCTGCTCGATCAGCACGTCAGGGTCCCCTGCATAGGAGCGGCCGAAGATCGCGCGGGTCTGCGGGTCGATGAAGCCGATCTGGTCCTCGCCGCCGCGCTCTCCGCCGAAATAGGCGCGGTCGCGATCGTTCATCAGTGCGAAGATGCTGCGGCTGACGGACACGCGGGGCTCGCGGGCGTGGCCGGCTTCCTTCCATGCAGCACGGTAGGTGCGGATTTGTGCGGCCTGCTGCACATGAAAGGCTTCACCGGTCTCGTCGTTCTTCAGCGTCGAGCTCTGCAAATTCATGCCGAGCTTGGCCGCCCACATGGCGGTCGCATTCGAGCCGGCGCCCCACCAGATCCGCTCGCGCAGGCCTTGCGCATGCGGCTCGAGGCGCAAGAGGCCCGGCGGATTGGGAAACATCGGCCGCGGATTGGGCTCGGCGAAGCCTTCGCCGCGCAAGAGGTCGAGGAAAACTTCGGCGTGCCGCCGGCCCATGTCGGCATCGCTCTGGCCCTCGGCCGGCTGATATCCGAAATAGCGCCAGCCATCGATCACCTGCTCGGGCGAGCCGCGGCTGATGCCGAGCTGCAGCCGCCCGCCGGCGATGAGGTCGGCACTGCCGGCGTCCTCCACCATGTAGAGCGGGTTCTCGTAGCGCATGTCGATCACGGCCGTGCCGATCTCGATCGTGCTGGTCCTGGCGCCGACGGCCGCGAGCAGCGGAAAGGGCGAAGCGAGCTGCCGCGCGAAATGATGCACGCGGAAATAGGCGCCGTCGGCCCCGAGCTGCTCGGCCGCAACCGCAAGCTCGATCGATTGCAGCAGCGTGTCGCCGGCGGAGCGGGTCTGCGATTGCGGCGAGGGCGTCCAGTGCCCAAAGGACAGGAATCCGATCTTCTTCATGCGGGCAATTTAGGGATGATCGGAACAGTTTGCGAGACGTTGGCCGAGGGAAAGATGGCGACAATGCGTGTCGCCCGTAACTGCCTCTTGAAGCAAGCAGGCCGGCTCGGCTGCTCGCGGAGTCCTCAGATTTCGCAGCGGGCCAAGTTCAGCGCTTTTAGCAAGCCGCCGAACGCCTTGAGCCGACAGGACTCGCTCTCGGTGGCGGCCTTTGCACGCTGAACATTGGCTGTCGGCTTGACGACAGCTGCTGTTGGCTTTGGCTTTGGCTTTGGCTTGGGCTTGGGACGTTCGGCGGTGGCAACCGGCTTCGGCTTGTTTCGCTGACGGACGATCGGCGCCGGCGCGGACGAACCGACGTGGACGTCCTGCGGAGCAACGGGGGTGCCGACCGAAGTTGGCGCCATCGGCACCGCGCTGCTTACGGCGGCGACTTCGAGGCGATCCCCCTTCTCAAGCGCGTCATGCGTAGCAGAGATGCCTGTGCTTTCGGCGGGCGGCTGGACGATCGCGGCGGAGCGACGCGGCGGGGCGCTCAGCTCCATGGCCGACAGCATTCCCACACTCAACAGGATGAGGAGGCCCAACAGCGCCATTCTCAGCATCACGCGCCTCTAACCCAAGTTAGCCCCGCGGAAAATTCTCCGCGCCAATAAGGCAACTTTGCCGGCGGCTGCCGACCTGCAGCGGATCATTTGCCGACAGGGTTAACGGGGGCGGTGCTGATGATAGCTGGCGGGTCTTTCAGTTCGGCGAGTGGGAGCTGCGACCCACCGCTACCGCTGACGCCGTGACGCTCCATGCCGGCGCAAGCCTGATCCGGGGCGGGCTCGCGGCCGCGAGCGGTGATTATTTTTCGCTTTCTTCCGCTTGCTCCCGCTCCAGGGCACTGATCAGCTTCCCGATGCGCTGGGTGGTCGTGGGGCTTTTCGCAGCCCGCAGCAGGCGCTTGGATTGCTCTAAACGAGAAGCGATCTGCTCCTGGCGCGCCAATTGGTCTTCCATCATCTGTCGTCCTCCACGGGGGATGACGATCAGCAGGGCCAATGGTTCAGATCTGTTGCATCAGCGCGCGTCGCTCCGCAGGATACCCGAGGCGCAGCAGCCACAGGAACGAGCAAGGCCAAACGGCAGAGTTGAGAAGGGGGAACGATATCTCGTTATGGTTGTTGTCATGTCGGATCCTCAGACGTGGCAGGGTCGACGACAAAAAGTCAGCAGAACAAAATGGTAGGATCTCTGTCATCCCTCGCGGCTTTCGTGCTCCTTGGAGCGTCGGTGATCGCTTTGCCGGCTTTTGCTCCAAAAGTGCAGGCGGATGAGCTTCAGGCACTGGCCAAAGGGGACCGGCTCGCGATCCAAGCCGCTTCATCGGATTGCTCAGCACAGGTCTGGCCGGACCTTACCACGTCCTGCTTGCGACGCGCCGGTGCTGGAACGAAGATCCAGGAAGCTCGCCTCGTGACTGCCCGGCGATAGATCGGTCGTCCGTCAATCCGCTCGCCTGAGGGATCAGCCCAACCTCCAGTGCTTCCATCCAATCAGCCTGGTCGTGATCGGACCGTCGCGCCGAGACGAGATACCGCTGACGCAGGCGAATTGGCTGGCCTTCTCCGCTCGAGAAGCGCAGCAATGGGTGCGGACGTCGGTCAAGTGCAATCGGCCTAGAGCATTGCGCGGGTGCCGAGACCGCTCGGGCCCGCCGAGAGAGAGCGAGATCACCATGTCGACAGATCCAATCCAGGTGCCGAACGTCCTCGTCGTGGAGGACGAGATGATCCTGCGGATGCGTGCGGTCGACATCGTGGAGGATGCCGGGTTCTGTCCCATAGAGGCGATCAATGCCGACGAGGCAATCTCGGTTCTGGAGTCCCGCTCGGACATCTCGCTGCTGCTGACCGACATTCAGATGCCCGGCAGCATCGATGGCCTCAAGCTCGCCCATGCGGTGCACGAGCGCTGGCCCTCGATCAAGATCATTCTGGTGTCCGGCCAAGTGAAGCCGTCCGAGGCGGAACGGCCAGCGGACAGCAGGTTTTTCGGTAAACCGCTCGGTGTCGAGCAAATGATCACCGAGTTGCAGGCCATGGTCGGCGCGGGTGCTTTGCAGATCGTTCCGACGGCAGGCGACTGGACGCCAAGCAGGATATTTGACGCCGCGCGGACCGCTGCGCCCACCTCCCGGTCGGAGCAGGAGGCTTCCCTGTCTGCCGAGAACGACAGCCTTCGCTTGCTGCTCGAACAGGCCGAGATCGACGCACAGGCTATGATCGTTCAGGCCGGTATCGATGCCGAGCAGCGAAGCGCCGCCGACAAGTTGCAGAAGCTGATTCTCGGAGAGCTGCATCATCGCGTCAAGAACACGCTTGCCATGGTGAGTGCGATCGCGTCCCAGAGCTTCCGCGGAGCGCCGAGTATCGAGCATGGACAGAAGGCCATGGAGGGCAGGCTGCTCGCATTGGGGCGAGCCCATGATCTCTTGATGCAGGTGAGTTGGGCCGATGCGAGCCTCACCCACACGCTGAGTAGCGCAACGGAGCCCTACGACAGTCAGGGAGACCGACGCTTCCACTTCAATGGACCGGATATCCGGATTACCTCCGTTGCCGTCATTGCGCTTGCGATGACGTTCAACGAACTGTGCACCAACACCACCAAGTTCGGCGCGCTGTCGGTCCCGACAGGCCGCGTCGAGATTTCGTGGGCGATTGATGAGGCGAAGCAAAGGCTTCGCCTTGTCTGGACCGAAAGGGGCGGTCCCCCGGTCGAACCGCCAACACGCCGGAGTTTCGGCACCCGGATGATGGGGTCTCTCGGTCAGCAACTGACCGGACAGGTAAGCCTCGCATATGAACGGGACGGATTCGTTTACGCTTTGGACGTGCCACTCGGCTCGATCGCCACGGTCGCGTGAGCTGGCTTTGGTTCGAGCCGTGCGCGAGCTCTGTCGAAAGCGTCCGATACCCTGGCTTGCCCAGCTGGGCCGGCGCTGCTTGGCTCGCCGATCGCCTGAGAATCAAACAAAAAGGCCGCGGTTTGCACCGCGGCCTCTTGAATCCACTCGCTTCGCCGCTCAGTAGGTGCCGATTCCGACACTTACGCCCGGAGCACGGAAGCCAACGCCGCTGCGTTCCTCATAGCCACGCCGCTCGATGTAGCGCTCACGCGGTGCATATCCGTAGGCATCGCGGCCTTCGCGGATGATGACGCGTCTTTCGCTGCGCTCGCGCCAGCACCGTCCGTCTTCGTTGCACACCATGCGAACGTTTTGAAGGTTGCTTTCCGGCGCGGACGACGTGCTGAGGGTAAGCGGTGCTGCCGAAGCAGCCGTTACCATGAGGGTGCCGGCTGCGGCGGCCAAGACTGTGAATATTCTCATGAAGTATCTCCTGAATGAAGCTTGTGTCAGTGAGCCAATGGCCTCGAGGAACAATGGTTCCGTGAGCCCATGAAGAAACTCCTGCGCGGAAAAACCTGTGTGTTCGCTTGGATCGGCTGCTTTCATGAACACCGATGAATTCGATCTCCCGCAGATAACGCTTCGCAGTCGGTTCATGTCCCGAGGCAGGATCGCTTCAGCGGTTGCATCCCTGCAGAGATGACAAAGCCGTGCCGCCTCACGCGTAGGCCACCCAACCGCGGAACGTGAAGCCGGTGTAGAACAGGGTCGGCTCGGCGAAGCCGGCGTCGCGCAAAACCGCTTCGTCCTGCGCGGGCGTGAGGATGTCCAGATGGTTGGTGACGGCGTCCCGCGCGGCTGCCGCCTTGTCGGGCTCGACGCCGGAGAAAGCGAGGAACGCGGAGTACCGCGACAGCCATCGCGGGCGTTCCTCCTCGCCGTCGGGCGCGCTCAAATGCGCGACCACGAAGGGCGCGCCCGGCTTGAGCCGTCGGCGGATTTCCGAGGCAATGCGGCGTCGCTCCGTGACGTCCACGAAGTGCAGGGTGAGCAGGCAGCTCGCACCGTCGAACGGCCCCTGCGGCGCGTCGTCGATATAGCCTTGATGAAGATGTGCGCGCGATGCGAGTGGGCCCAGGGTTTTCCGTGCGAGCGCCAGCATCGCCGCGGACGGATCCACGCCGTCGAAACGCCAGGCGGGCTGCGCCTGCGCAAACGTCTTCAACTCGAGGCCGCCGCCGGCGCCGAGCACGAGGATCCGTGCATCCTCACGCGCGCGCTCGGCCAGCAGGATCGTCGCCATCGACAGCATGGAATTGTAGCCGGGAACGAAGCGCGGCGGTCCCTCGGTGTAGGTCGTCACGGCTTGCGGATCGGAGAACATATCTTGAATGCTGGTCATTGCGTTGTCCTTGGCTAGGCCGGCATCAGGCGTGATGTGCGCTGATGCCTTGAAGCTTGCGGGAGCCGAGGCGCTTGCGAAAATCCTCGCTCAGCATCGCCAGGGTCACCTCGCCGAGCCGCGACAGCAGCAGCGCTTCCGCATCGGCAAAGGCCTGATCGAGCGCGGCGTTGACGGCCTTCTCGACCAGGCAACCCGGCGCTTCCGTGCGATTGCCCATCGCCAGCAACGCCGGGCTGCCAAGCGCGGCATAGACGTCGCGCAGCGTCACCTTCGAGAGGTCGCACGCCAGCGTCCAGCCGCCGCCATGGCCTTTCTCGGAGTGGACGTAACCGAGGTCGCGCAGGCCCGCCATGATGCGGCGGATCACCACGGGGTTGGTGTCCATGGCTTTCGCCAGCGTCTCGGACGTAAACGGGCCGGGGTGTTGCGTCATGTGCAAGAGCACATGGAGCACGCCGGACAGTCGGGAATCTCGTTTCATGTAACTTTATATGTTGCGTGATAGCTCAAATGTCAATCGCTGCCAAGGCCTATGACGTTCTCCCAATTTTGCTACGCGCTAACCCATTGATTCCGCTCATGCCGGCTACTGTGCATGGGGTTGTTTTCGGCTTTTTGTTTCGGCAGGCATGAAGACCGACACCGCCATGCCGATTTGTCACGGTGACGCCGTCGCGCGCCGGGACAACAATCGGCCAGGCACCGCGTGGACTTTTCGTCCGTCACCTCGCGCGGCGCCCGTTTTCATCCATCCATTTTTTTTGGAGGCGCGTCATGCAGGTTTACAATGTGGTGAAGTTCAGGGTGAAGCAGGGCGAGGAAGCCGCCTTCCTCGACGCGCACCGGAACGGCAAGGCGAAATGGCCGGGCCTCGAGCATGGCGTCATCATCAAGACCGGCGAGCAGACCTTCTGCCTGATCGGCACCTGGTCAAGTCAGGACGCGATGATCGCGGCGCGTCCGGCGATGATCAAGACGCTCGACAGTTTCAGGTCGGTGCTCGAGGACCAGGGCAACGGCCGCGGCGTGACCGATGCGGTGTCGGGCGAGGTGGTGCTGGCTCTTTAGGAGCCGCGCCAACCGCTACTTCATGACCCGCAGACCCTTGGTCGTGAACCGCTGCGCCTTGTCGCCCGACCGCACCGGCCGCCGCGTGCCGGCGGCCTTGCCGGTACCGGGCGGCTGATGCGCGGGGACGAGCTGATGCGGCTGCGAGCCGATCAGGTCGCGGCGACCCATCTCGATCAAGGCCTCGCGCAGCACCGGCCAATTATCAGGATCGTGGTAGCGCAGGAATGCCTTGTGCAGCCGGCGCTGGCGCAGGCCCTTGATCGCCTCGACCTTGTCGCTGCCGCCGTGCCGCACGCCGCGCAAGGGATTGACGCCGGTGTGATACATCGCGGTCGCTGTCGCCATCGGCGAGGGCAGGAAGGTCTGCACCTGATCGGCGCGATAGCGGTTCTTCTTCAGCCACAGCGCGAGGTTCATCATGTCCTCGTCGGTCGTGCCCGGATGCGCCGCGATGAAATAGGGGATCAGGTAATATTTCTTGCCGGCGCGTTCAGCGGCTTCGTCGAACATCCGCTTGAACTTGTTGTAGGCGCCGATGCCCGGCTTCATCATCTTGTCGAGCGGGCCGCGCTCGGTATGCTCAGGCGCGATCTTCAAATAGCCGCCGACGTGATGGGTGACGAGCTCCTTGATGTATTCCGGGCTCTCGACCGCGAGGTCGTAGCGCACGCCGGAGGCGACCATCACCTTCTTGATGCCTTTGGTCTCGCGCACCTTGCGATAGAGCCTGATGAGATCGTCATGCGAGGTGTTGAGGTTCGGGCAGATCTCGGGGAAGACGCAGGACGGCCGCCGGCACGCGGCTTCTACCTTCGGATCCTTGCAGGCCATCCGGTACATGTTGGCGGTGGGGCCGCCGATGTCGGAGATCACGCCGGTGAAGCCGGGCGTCTTGTCGCGGATTTTTTCGATCTCGCGCAAAATAGAACCTTCGGATCGGTTCTGGATGATCCGGCCTTCGTGCTCGGTGATCGAGCAGAAGGTGCAGCCGCCGAAACAGCCGCGCATGATCGTCACCGAGAACTTGATCATGTCCCAGGCCGGGATCTTCGCATCGCCATAGGACGGATGCGGCGCGCGGGCGTAGGGCAGATCGTAGACCGCGTCCATCTCCTCGCTGCTCAGCGGGATCGGCGGCGGGTTGAGCCAGAGGTCACGGTCGCCATGGCGCTGCACCAGCGGCCGCGCATTGCCGGGGTTGCTCTCCCGATGCAGCACGCGTGAGGCCCGCGCATAGGCTTCCTTGTCCTGCTCGACCTGCTCCAGCGCCGGCAGCCGGATCACGGTCGCGCCCTTTTGGCGCGTCGCGCCCTCGTCGGCGGAATCGAGATCGTCGGCGAGCAGCTCGGTGTAATCCTCCGGGACTTTCCGGAACAGCGCGACGCCCCTGATGTCGTCGAGCGCCCGCGGCGCTTCACCCGCGGCGAGCCGCTGCGCGACTTCGACGACGGCGCGCTCGGCATTGCCGTAGAGCAGCAGGTCAGCCTTGGCGTCGGCCAGCACCGAGCGGCGCACCTTGTCGGACCAATAGTCGTAATGTGCGATCCGGCGCAGCGAGGCCTCGATGCCGCCGAGCACGATCGGTACGTCCTTGAACGCCTCGCGGCAGCGTTGGGCGTAGACGACGGTGCAGCGGTCCGGCCGCTTGCCGCCTTCGCCGCCCGCCGTATAGGCATCGTCGCTACGGATGCGGCGGTCCGCCGTGTAGCGGTTGACCATGGAATCCATGTTGCCGCCGGTGACGCCGAAGAAGACCTTTGGCTTGCCCAAGGCCTTGAACGGTTCGGCCGAGTGCCAGTCGGGCTGCGAGATGATGCCGACCCGAAAGCCCTGCGCCTCCAGCAATCGGCCGATGATCGCCATGCCGAAACTGGGATGGTCGACATAGGCATCCCCGGTCACCAGCACGATGTCGCAGGCGTCCCAGCCGAGCGCGTCCATTTCGGCGCGGCTCATGGGGAGGAACGGCGCCGGCTTGCGCTTTTGGGCGTGCGCCATCAGGGGCTTTGCGGCGGTGATGATCTGGGTGTCCATGGGGCGTAGGCATAGGACTCCGGGCCTGCGAATACAACCGACGGACGCGTGAAAGATGGCGGTTCCCGAGCCAGCCCCATGCGGTGCGTTAACGGTTTCGCGAGCGCCTGCCGTCTCCTCCCCGACCCGCGGCGGCAGGTGTGTGACGCCGTCCACATACCGGCCGGTGCCGTCGCGTCATGCTCTCTCCAGTCCTCAAGGAGAGCCCCAATGTTTCTGGTCGATGCGCTGCTGATCCTGGCGATGTTGTTTTTCCTGTTCCTGCCGATCACCGATCGCCGGACGGTGCGGATGAGGCTCTGCATGCTGTGCGCGCTGCTCGCGGTGTTCTCGGTCTCGGTCACCCGTACCCCCGTCGTGCCGGTGCTGCTCGCGAGCATCTCCGCCTCTCCCGGAATGGTGCGCGTGCCGCATATGCATATGGACGAGCCGTCGTCGGGGTTCTCACCGCGGCGGACATCGGATATCCGATTGATCCATGGGCAAGGGAACGGGCAAGGAAGCCGGCAAGGAAGCCGGCAAGGAAACCTCTGACGGCGGTCGTGACGCGAGCACCGGTGCATCACCGTCCACGCACGCCTGGCTCGGCGCGATCGCGCTGATCGGCTTCATCCTGGTGGCGACCGCGCAGGCCTCCAATCAGATTCTGGCGCGCGGACTTGCCGGCTCGGTCCCACCCTTCGCGCTCGCCTTCTTCCGCTGGAGCATCGTCGCCATCGGGCTCGCGCCGATCGCGCTCAAGGAGATCCGCGATGGCCGCGTGCCGCTGGCCGGGAACATCTGGCCCATCCTCGCTGCCGGATTCATGGGCATGTTCCTGTGCGGCGGCCCGGTCTATGCCGCCGGCGTATCGACGACGGCGATCCACATCGCGCTGATCATGGCGCTGTCGCCGATCACGGTGCTGCTGATTTCGGCCCTGCGCGGCATCGAGCATGTCGGTCCGCTGCAATGGCTCGGCACGGCGCTCGCGCTCGCGGGCGCGCTGCTGATCATCTCCGGCGGCCATCCGCAGACGCTGATCGAGCTTCAGACCGCGGCAGGTGACGGCCTCGTCGTGATCGCGATGCTCGGCTGGTCCGGCTACACGCTGTTGCAATCGCGCGCCGCGCCAAAGGCCTCGCTGCTGGCACGCATCAGCCTGTTCTCGGGCGCCGGCGCACTATTCTCGCTACCGCTCGCGGCCATGGAGATGTGGGCGATGCCCGCTCAGGTCTTCAGCACCAAGGCGCTCTCGGCCTATGTCTTCGCCGGGATCGTTCCGGGCCTGCTCGCCTATGCCGGCTTTGCCTGGCTCGGCGGCAAGTTCGGCTCGGTGCGAACCTCGCTCGTGCTCTATCTCGGGCCGATCGCGAGCGCGCTGCTGTCTTTTGCCATCCTCGGCGAACCGCCGAAGCTGATCCACCTCTTCGGCGGCCTGCTGATCCTGGGCGGAGTCTGGGCCAGCCTGCGCCGCTAGTTCCATCCGCATGCGTGCTGGTTCATCCGCAGGAACCATCCGGTCTCGTGAACATTCTGATGGAGGTGTTGCGGCGGGCCCCGGCTCGCGCGCGCTCGCAATGTTCGCCGCTGGCGCTGGGGGAGCTGTGAGTACAGTCATAGAGAACCTGCTGTTGCGGAAGCAGAAGCTCGTGGAGCAGCTCGAAAAGGCGCCGTCGGTCGAGGATCGCGACAAGATCGAGCACCAGCTCGATCAGATCAACACCGCGCTGGATTTCCTGGACCGGCCGGGATCGAAGGACGCGAAATAGCCTCGCTCAATCCACCTCAGATGTCTCGACCTTCAAAGCCTTGGCATAGACCAGCCCCGAATTGGTGATGTGCGTGGTCATCAATTCCTCGAAGGCGGCCAGCTCGCCGCGTGCGAACAGATCGAGCAGCTTGTGATGCTCGTCGAACGAGGTGCGGGTGCGCACGTCGATCGGCGAGGTCAGATTGGTGCGGAGCGCGGCGACGCGCCCCGAGACCAGCTGATAGGATTCGGCGAGGTAGCGGTTGCCGCAATGGGTGAACAGCGCCTCGTGAAAGGCGGCATCGGCGCGGCCATAGGCGATGTTGTCCTTGGCCGCGACCGCCGGCTCCATCGCCGCGATCGCCTCGCTCATTGCGGCGATCGCACCGTCGCGGTCGTGGCGACAGGCGAGCTCGGCGGCCCTGGGTTCGAGCGCGATGCGGAAGGTGCAGAGCGCATTGATGTCTTTCGCACTCGGCGTAAAGACGAAACTGCCGACCTGCGGGCGGATCACCACGAGGCCTTGCGCCTGCAATTGTCCCATGGCCTCGCGCACCGGCGTGCGGCTGACGCCGAAGGAATTCGCCACCATCTCCTCTGAGATCGCGGCCCCCAGCGCGAACTCGCCGTCGATGATCGCCTGCCGCAGCCGCTGCATCACCCGCTGCGACAGCGATTTCGGCGTATCGAGCTTGAGCGAGCGCATCTGCCTGTCTCAGACCACCTTGCCGGGATTGAGCAGCTGGTCCGGATCGAGCGCCGCTTTCAGCGTTCGCATCAGCGCGATCTCGGCCTCGCTCCGGGCATGTCCCAGCCATTTCTTCTTGATGGTGCCGATGCCGTGCTCGGCCGAGACGCTGCCGCCGAGCTCGCGCACTAGGCCGTAGATGATCGTATCCATCTCTTCCTTCGGCTGCTGCTCGACGGCAAGGCCGGTGACCCAGGAGACGAGATGCAGATTGCCGTCGCCGATATGGCCGTAATAGACGCTTTCGCAGCCCTTGATGCCGGAGGCCAACGCCGCCTTGCAGCGCGTCGCGAACTCGTCCATCCGCGCCACGGCAAGACCGATATCGTAGGAGATGTGCGGGCCCAGCACCTGGCCGAACTCGGCGCAGATGTCGCGCACGCGCCAGAAGGCCTGCGTCTGCGCCAGCGATTGCGCCACGGCGGCATCCGCCAGCAGCCCGCGCTCCATCAGCTCTTCGAGCCAGGCCTGGAAGCGCGGCGCGTCGACGCTCTCGTCGGTGCCTTGCGCTTCCACCAGCACGTAGAGGCCTTGGTTAGCTGCGACCGGCGGCTTCACGCCGGCGCGTGTCGTGATCACGTCCCAATAATCCGGCCACATCACCTCGAAGGCCGACAGCAGTGGGCCGAGCCCACTGCGCGCCGCGCCGAGCAGCGCGACCACCGCGGCATAATCCTTCAGCGCGCACAGCGCGGCCATGGTCGAGCGCGGCTTCGGAAACAGTTTCAGCACCACGCGGGTGATGATGCCGAGCGTGCCTTCGGAGCCGATGAAGAGATGCTTGAGGTCATAGCCCGCATTGTTCTTCATCAGCTTGTTGAGGCTGGTGATGACGGTGCCGTCGGGCAGCACTACTTCGAGACCGAGCACCAGCTCGCGCGTCATGCCGTAGCGGATCACGCGGTTGCCGCCGGCATTGGTCGAGAGATTGCCGCCGATCGCGCAGGAGCCGCGCGAGCCGAGGTCGAGCGGGAAGAAGAAGCCGGCCTCGTCCGCGGCCTTCTGGATCGTCTCCAGCGGCGTTCCGGCCTTCACCGTCATCGTCATCGACGCCGGATCGATCTCCTCGATGCCGGTCATGCGCTCCAGCGAGATCGCGACCCAGCCGGCCTCGGGCGAGGCGCCGCGGCACAGTCCGGTCAGTCCGCCCTGCGGCACGAACGGCAGATGCGCCTGCCGACATGTCGCAATCGCATCAGCCACGCCTTGCGCGTCCACGGGGCGGATCACCGCCAGCGGCGCCTGCGGCAAGCTCGCGCTCCAGTCGTTGCAATTGCGTGCCGGCACGTCGGTGCCGATCAACACGGCGGCCGCGCCAAGCTTGTCGCGCAGGGCGCCGAGCAATTGGTCGGGTCGCCCGATGGGGGTCACCATGTTCATGCGAGACCTCCTCAATATTTGGCTGCGCCCATGCACGCCGTGACGCCGGAAAGAGTTTGCGTGTCTCTTGTATGTAAGGTACAAGATGAAAAGTAAAGCAAAAACAAGGCTCGGCGCAGCTCCGTAAGATCGTTAGAGATCAGAGGCTTAGGTCGGGATCGAAACAAAGGGCAGTGTGATGACCGAGGCAATTCGCGGGTTCTGGGTGGCATCGGCGACGCCGCTGGCGTCCGACGGCAGCGTGGATTCGGCAAAGCTCGCGGCCCATGCCAGGCAGCTGTTCGGCAAGGGAGTCGACGGCGTCGTGCTGTTCGGCACCACGGGCGAGGGCACCTCCTTCAATGTCAGCGAGCGCACCGCGACCATCGAGGCCGTGCTCAAGGCCGGCATTGCGCCGGAGCGCATCGGCATCGGCGGCGGCTTCCCTGCCATCACCGACAGCATCGCCCTGACGCGCGCCGTGCTCGGCCTCGGCCTGCGTCACGTGCTGGTGCTGCCGCCCTATTTCGACCGCAGCGTCACGCCTGAAGGCATCGAGGATGCCTTTGCTGCGATCATCGACGGTGTCGCCGACGATCGGTTGCGCGCCTATCTCTATCACATCCCGCAGACGTCGGGCGTTGCGATCCCCACGACTGTCGCTGCGAGCTTGCGCAAGCGTTACGGCAAGGTGGTCGCGGGTCTGAAAGACTCCAGCGGCGACTTCAAGCAGTTCCAGGCGTTCCGTGCTGCAGCTCCCGAGCTCGCCATCACCGTCGGCAACGAAGCCGATATCGCCCGCGCGATTGCCGCGGGCGGGGCCGGCACCATTTGCGGCATGGCCAATGTCGTGCCCGAGCTGGTCAAGGGAATGGTCGAGGGCAAGGATGTCGAAGCGCGGATGCAGGCTGCGATCGACGTCGTGCTGAAGACGGCCTCCTTCACGGCGACGTTGAAGGCGATCCTCGCGGCGCAGACCGGCGATGCCGCCTGGCTGCGCGTGCGCCCGCCTCTGCGCGCGTCGTCCGACGGCACTGCGTTGAAGCGCAAGATCGACGAGTTGACGGCGCCTGCCACCGCGTAAAGGCGCAAAAAATTCCGCCGCACGCTGCTTCGCAAATTCGCGCAGCGTGCCGCCTTTGCTGCGGCATCGATCGGTGATTGCCGTTCGGCGTGGATTTACGCTTAGAACGATTCAACACTAGAGCGATTCAAATCCGTCTGCGGTTCTCTTCAATCGAGACGACTGTTACACGCGCACACTTCAATGTTCCTGAATTGAAGTGGAATGAAAGTGCGTGCCTCCGTGGATGGCCTGCATCTCGGCAGCCATCGTCTTCGCGCCGGCGAGAGCCGCGCAGGTCTTCTCATCGGTGCAGCGGTGCTGCTCGCATCTCCCCTCAATACGACGGCTGCGCAGGCCCAATCGGCGCTGCCGCCCGTCACGGTGGACGCGCCGGCGCCGCGGCCGAAACCGGCGCGCGCTTCGGATCAGTCTTCCCGCCGCACGCAGACTGCGGCGCGCCGCCAGTCGAATCGCAATCCGGCACCTGCTACGCCGACGCTCTCGGAGCGCGCCGCCGCGGACGCAGCCGCACAGCAGGCCGCCAAGCTCGGATACCGCGCGATGCCGAGCGCCACGACTTTGCGCAGCGGCGCCTCGCCGCTCGACACATCGCAGGCGGTCAACGTCGTGCCCGAGCAGGTGCTGAAGGACCAGCTGCCGCGCAACATCGACGACGCGCTCATCAACGTCTCCGGCATTACCCAGACCAATACGCTCGCGGGCAGCCAGGACGCCGTGATCCGCCGCGGCTTCGGCGACAACCGCGACGGCTCGATCATGCGCAACGGCATGCCGCTGGTGCAAGGCCGCAGCTTCAATCCTGCGGTCGAGAGCGTCGAGGTGCTGAAAGGGCCGGCGTCGCTGCTCTACGGCATCATGGATCCTGGCGGCATCGTCAACACCATCAGCAAGCGGCCCGAGCTCTACCAGCACGGTTCGGTCACACTGCTCGGCTCGGCCTTCAGCGCTTCGAAGACCGGCGCCGACGGCCTGCTCGACGTCACCGGTCCGATCGGTGACCAGGGCCTCGCCTATCGTTTCATCGGCTACGGCGTCAGCGAAGATTATTGGCGCAATTTCGGCCGGCACCGCGAGATGCTGGTGGCGCCGTCGCTGGCCTGGTACGGCCAGGACACCACGGTGCAGCTCAACTACGAGCACCGCGAGTTCATCTACCCATTCGATCGCGGCACGGCGTTCAATCCAGTGACCAAGGCGCCGCTGGCCGTGCCTGCAACGCGACGGCTGGATGAACCCTTCAACAACACCTGGGGCACCTCCGACCTGATGCAGGCATCTGTCGAGCACCGCTTCAACCAGGATTGGAAGCTCTACGCCGGCTACAGCTACAACACGGAGACCTTCAGCGCCAACCAGCTCCGCATCACCAATATTGACTTCACGACCGGCAGGGAGACGCGCAGCAACGATGGCACGGGAAGTTCGCTCAGCAACGTCAGCTACGGAACGTCCTATGTTTCCGGCAGCTTCTGGCTCGGCGACATGCGCAACGAGGTGGTGTTCGGCGGTGACGGGCAATATCGCACGATCTATCGCGACACCCTGATCCGGCAGACGACGCCCGCCTTCAATGTCTACAATCCCGTCTACGGGCTGATCGGACCGGGCACCACGGCATCGAACTCCGACAGCGCGCAGACCGACAAGCTCGGCCAATGGTCGCTGTTTGCCCAGGACACCCTGCATCTGACCGAACGCTTCGCGCTGGTCGGCGGCGTGCGTTACATGGACTACGATCAGATCGCGGGTCGCGGAAAGCCGTTCAACACCAATACCAACGTGTCCCAGGACAAGGTGCTGCCCCTCGGCGGCGCCATCTTCAAGCTGACCGACCAGATCTCGCTCTATGCGAGCTACACTCAATCGCTGAAGCCGAACTCGACCATTGCGCCGATCGGCGTGGTGATCGATTCCAACGTCCCTCCGGAAGAGGGCGTGTCATACGAGGCCGGCGTCAAGTTCGATCTGAACAAGCGCATCTCCGGCACGCTGGCGCTCTATGATCTCGACAAGAAGAACGTGCAGACGACGAAGACGAACAGCGCGGGTATCGTGGAGCTCCACACCGTCGGGCGTGCACGTTCGCGCGGCGTCGAGCTGGACGTCACCGGGAGGCTCACCGACAGCTGGGCTCTGATCGGCAGCTATGGCTATACGGATGCCCGCGTGACGGCGTCGGAAGATCCGACGCTGTATGGCAAGAAGCTGCAAAACGTCGCCTTGAACACCGCATCGCTCTATCTGGTCTACGACTTCGGCACCGCATTGCCCGGCCAGCTCCGCCTCGGCGGCGGCGCGCGCTATGTCGGCGACCGTCCAGGAGATTCCATCAACTCCTTCTTTCTGCCGTCCTATGTCGTCGCCGATATCTTCGCGACCTATGAGACGAAGTATCAGAACACGCCTGTCATCTATCAGTTCAACGTCAAGAACCTGTTCGACACCGTTTACTATCCCTCAGCGGTCAACAATCTCAACGTCGCCATCGGCGATGCCAGGCGGGTCTCGCTGTCGGCGACGGTGAAGTTCTAGCCATGGCGGCGCGGCTGGGACACACGGTCAAGGCGGTCCTGTTTCAGGTCCACTCCGTCGCGGGCTTGGTCCTGGCGCTGCTGGTGTCCCTGATCGCGCTGACCGGCGCGATCATGAGTTTCGAGGACGAGATCGTCGATCATCTCAACGCCGGCATCATGCAGGTCGCGCCGCGTCAGGCGCCGGCCTTGACGCCGGACGCGCTGGTAGCGCGGCTGAAGGCGGCGCAGGACCTCGGCAAGGTCTCGGCCGTCACGCTGTCGAGCGATCCGTCGGCGGCGGTCCATGTCCGCTTTGCGCGCGACGACCGGGGCGACCGGCCGACCTCGCTCTATGTCGATCCCACCGATGCGCGGGTGCTGGGCTCACCGCGCGGCGAGGCGTTCTTCGCGACCGTGCGCCGGCTGCATCGCTGGCTGCTGGTTCCCGGCGACGGCAAGGGCTGGGGACGTCCGATCACCGGCAGCATCGCGCTCGGCCTGATCGTCATGCTCGTCTCCGGCCTCGTGCTGCGCTGGCCGCGTCGCGCGGGCAGCATGAAGATGTGGCTGAAGCCGAATATCGCACCCGGAGGCCGCGCGCTGCATCGCTCTCTGCACACGGTGATCGGCACCTGGGTTTTGCCGATCTATCTGACGATGGCGCTCACCGGGCTGTATTTCTCCTTCGAATGGTACAAGGACGGCGTGACCTGGCTGCTGGCGCGCCCGCAGGTTGCCGCCACAAAGATGACCGCAAAGCCGCCACGTGCTGCGCGCCCAGCCGAGACCGCGCAGCCGATCGGATTCGATCAGGCCTGGATGACGTTCCAGCGCGAGGAGGGCGACCGGTTCTCCCGGACCTTGCTGACGCTGCCGGCGGGATCGGGCACGGCGATCCGAATCCGCTCGTGGGGCAAGGCGTCGCTGCTGGAGACCACGCGCGATGAATTCCGCATCGATGCTGTCACCGGCCAGCTGGTCTCCGCCGAGCGCTACGCCGACAAGACTTTTGGCGAAAAGATCCTCGCGGCGATCTACGACATCCATCGTGGCGAGATCCTGGGATGGCCGGGCAAGCTCGCCTTCATGATCGCCGCGATCCTGATGCCGCTGTTCGCGGTCACCGGAATCCTGCTCTATCTGTCGCGCCGGGCTGCGGCAACCCGCGCAGAAGCCGCTGGCCCGGCTCGTTCCCGGCGAGTGAGCCGACAAGGCTAGCCAACGCGCCTCTAATCGGTCAAAAGCCCCTGGCTTGTCCTTGCCAGGATTGATGCCATGAAGACCGTCACCCCCGCCGATATCCGCCGCGCGCTGCTGTTGCGCGAAGAAATCGCGCTGCTCGATCTCAGATACGAGGCGGGTTTTGCGACCGGGCATCCGCTGTTCGCCGCCAACATGGCCGCCGACCGGATCGCGATCGAGGCCGAGACGCGGCTGCCGCGCAAGGGCGTGGCGATCGTTCTCTATGATGACGGCGAGGGGCTGGTCGCGAGCGGTGCTGAAAGTCTCGCCGCGCTCGGCTACACCAATGTCAGTGCGCTCGAGGGCGGGCTGAAGGCCTGGCGTGCGGCGGGCTATGAGGTCTTCGAGGACGTCAACTCCTATTCGAAGGCGTTCGGCGAGCTGGTCGAGTCGCGCAGGCATACGCCCTCGCTCAGCGCGGATGAGGTGGCCAAGCTGATCGCGGACAAGGCCGACATCGCCATCCTCGACGTTCGCCGCTTCGACGAATACGCGACCATGAACATTCCGGGCTCGGTCAGCGTGCCCGGCGCGGAGCTGGTGCTGCGGGCAGGCCAGGCCGCGCCCGATCCTGACACCACCATCATCGTCAATTGCGCCGGCCGCACCCGCTCCATCATCGGCACCCAATCGCTGATCAATGCCGGCGTGCCCAACAAAGTGCGGGCGCTGCGCAACGGCACAATCGGCTGGACGCTGGCGCGGCACACGCTCGATCACGGCGCCGACCGGCGCGGCGCGATCGGATCGTTCGACGGCGGTCCGGCCAATGCGCGCGATGTCGCCTATCGCGCCGGCGTGCGCCACATCGGCGCCAGCGAGATGGCTGCGCTCGTCGCGCAGAGGGATCGCACGCTGTACCGCTTCGACGTGCGCGATGCGGAAGAATATGCGGCCGGCCATCTGCCGGGCTTCCGCCACTATCCGGGGGGCCAGCTCGTGCAGGAAACCGACATGGCCGCGCCCGTGCGCGGCGCGCGCATCGTGCTGACCGACGACAGGAGCGTCCGCGCCGACATGACGGCGTCGTGGCTGGCGCAGATGGGCTGGGAGGTCTATGTGCTCGAAGGCGGCTATGACGGCGCGCTCGAGCTCGGCGCGCCGCACGTGCTGCCCAAGCCAGATCCGGCGCACCGCTACCGCCGTCCCTACGAAGGTACCGACGTCGCGGAGAAAGCGATGCAGGCCTATCTCGATTGGGAATACGGCCTCGTCGAGCAGCTCCGCCGCGACGGCACGCACGGGTTTTATGTGATTTGACGGCGAGCGAAACGACCACGGCGCACTGATATGACCGCGCTGGTGGGATGCCAAGCGCATCTCGCGTTCCGCCATCTTCTTCCCGTATCCGACCCCTATTGTGCTGTGCATCGTCAGCGGTCTATGTGCTCAGCCAAAGCTCATGATCCACGGAGACACCATGTCAGCCCCAGGCCAAAGCCCTGAGCGGAGCGCGAAGGCACTGTTGCTCGAAGGCGTCAATGATAGCGCTGTCGACCTTTTCAGGAGTGCGGGCTTCGCCAATGTCGAGCGGCTGACCAAGGCGCTGGACGGCGAGGATCTGCGCAAGGCGCTCAAAGGCGTGTCGCTGCTCGGCATCCGCTCGCGCACCCAGATCACCGACGAGGTGCTCGCCGCCGCCGACGGGCTGCTCGCGGTCGGCTGCTTCAGCGTCGGCACCAACCAGGTCGACCTTGCGGCCGCGCGCAAGCGCGGCATTCCCGTGTTCAACGCGCCGTTCTCCAACACGCGCAGCGTCGCCGAGCTCGTGATCGGCGAGATCGTGATGCTGCTGCGTCGCATATTCCCGCGCTCGGTGTCGGCCCACGACGGCGGCTGGGACAAGTCGGCGACCGGCAGCCGCGAGGTGCGAGGCCGCACCCTCGGCATCGTCGGCTACGGCAATATCGGCTCGCAGCTCTCGACGCTGGCGGAAGCGATCGGCATGCGCGTGATCTATTTCGACCGCACCGACAAGCTCCGCCACGGCAACACCGAGCCGGTCGAGCGGCTGGACGAGCTGCTGGCGCAGAGCGATGTCGTCAGCCTGCACGTGCCGGAGACGCCGGAGACCGCGGGCATGATCGGCGAGAAGGAGCTGCGGGCGATGAAGCCGGGCTCGTTCCTGATCAACAACAGCCGCGGGACCGTGGTCGATCTCGACGCGCTGGCGCGTGCCCTGCGCGACGGTCACCTCGCCGGCGCCGCCATCGACGTGTTTCCGGTCGAGCCGTCCTCGAACGCGGACCGCTTCAAGAGCCCGGTGCAGGGCCTCGAGAACGTCATCCTAACCCCGCATATCGGCGGCTCCACCGAAGAGGCCCAGGAGCGTATCGGTGGGGAAGTCGCGCGAAAACTGGTCGACTATTTCATCACGGGCTCGACCATGGGCGCGGTGAATTTTCCGGAGGTGCAGCTGCATCTGCGGCCTTCCGGCGCGCGCTTCAGTCACGTCCATCGCAACGTGCCCGGCATGCTGCGCAGGCTCAACGAGGTCTTCCTGCAGCGCGACATCAACATCGCCGCGCAATATCTGGAGACGGCAGGCGATCTCGGCTACGTCGTGCTCGATGCCGATCTCGGTGGCCAGGATTCCGCCGCGCTGCTCCAGCAGATCCGCAGCCTCGACGGCACGGTCGGCGCGCGGCTGGTGTTCGAGCACTAACGTCCATTGACGGCTGCCCGGAGGTCGCATTGAATGCGGCCTCTGGTAGACTGAATAAGACACAAGGGGTGGAAACGATGACGCTCACAACAGCGAAGCTGTGCGCATGGCTCGTGGGCGCTGCGGCCGCCCTGAGCGCGAACGCAGTGGTCGCCGCCACCCTGGCGGAGAATGCAGAAACAGTCTGCAAGGGCCTCAACGGCGGCACTGACGCCGCGAAGATCGATTCCGCAACGCTGCAAGCACCGTCGCCGCTCGCTATTGCCGAACGCGGGCCGACGCCGTCGGGGCGCGTCACGCCGGCCAGTCCCGCCTTCTGCAAGGTGCTCGGCCATATCGACCCCGTCGACCCCAAGGCGCCGCCGATCAAGTTTCAGGTCAACCTTCCCGTCGAGTGGAACGGGCGCTCGCTGCAATATGGCGGCGGCGGATTCAACGGCGTGCTGATCACCGGCCTTGCGCTGCCGCCAGCCTATCCGTTCGACAAGCCGTCGCCGCTGGCGCGCGGCTTCGTCACCTACGGCACGGATTCGGGCCATGAGACCAAGCAAGGCGAGCTGCCGCAGGTCTTTGCGCTCAATGACGAGGCGTTCGAGAACTTTGCCCATCGCGCCTACAAGCGGGTGCGCGACGCGGCTGTCGGGCTGATGGAGCGCGCTTACGGCAAGAAGCCTGACAAGATGTACTTCATGGGCTCGTCCGAGGGCGGCCGCGAAGGCCTCACCATGGCACAGCGTTACCCCGACGATTTCGACGGCATCTTCGCCCGCGTGCCCGTGATCAACTGGGTCGGCCTGCAGCACGCCGGCACGCGCTCGGGTCTCGTCACCATGGGCGCAGGCTGGATCAACCCGGCGCAGGTGAAGCTCGTCGGCGAGGCCGTGCGGGCGGCGTGCGACAAGGCCGACGGCTCCGACGATGCGCTGGTGCAGGATCCCGTCGGCTGCAAGGCCGCCTTCAAGGCCGAAACGTTACGCTGCGCGGACGGAAAGACAGGCGATCAGTGTCTCACCGATGCGCAGATCAAGGCGATCGAGACCTTGCACGGACCTTACAAATTCCCGTTCGTGCTCGCCAATGGTCTCGACGATTATCCGGGTTGGGGCGTCTCGGGCGAGGACACGCCGGCGATCGGGCCGACCGGCGGCTGGACCGCGTGGTGGCTCGGCACCGCGCCGCCGGCCCAGCCGCCCGCGCCCAACAACGGCATCGCCTGGATCTACGGCGCCGGCGGCATCCAATATGTGTTCGCGCGCGATCCCAAGCTCGACGTCACCACCTACAAGGTGGAGGAGCACAAGGCGCGGCTGCTCGAAGTGTCGAAGCTGATGGATTCGACCGATCCCGATCTCAGCCGCTTCCGCGCGCACGGCGGCCGGCTGATCATGCTCGAGCACATGGCCGATTATGCCCAGAGCCCCTATGCCGGCATCCGCTATTTCGAGAGCGTCGAGCGCAAGCTGGGCAAGGCCGAGACGACCGAATTCGCGCGGCTCTACACCGCACCCGGCGTCGACCATGTCGGCTCCGGCGCGCCGGCCAATGTCGACATGCTCAGCGTGCTGGTCGACTGGGTCGAGAAGGGCAAGGCGCCCGGCGATCTCGAAGTCAGCGAGCAGAAAGTCGAGGCGCCGTCCTTCGCAGTGACCCGAGCACTGCCGCTGTGCCGATGGCCGGCCTGGCCGCACTACAAGTCGGGACCGGTGACGGAGGCGGCGAGCTTCACCTGCGCGCCGTAGTCAAACGGTTCGTTTGACAACCACCTCGCGCCCGGCTAAATATTTCGCATGCGAAATAAAACGGCTGGCGCGCGGCATCATCGGCTGATTTACCTGCTCAACGTCGCACAGCGCCGCCTGCAGCGCTGGATGGCGGCGCGCCCGGACAACGAGGTGACGCCGGCACAAGCGGGACTGCTGTTCATCCTCGGCAAGCAGGACGGTGTCCTGATGGGCGAGGCGGGCGCGGCGCTCGACATGGGTCCGGCCGGCATTTCCGGCCTCGTCGACCGCACGGAGGCTGCGAAGCTGATCGAGCGACGGGTCGATCGCGAAGACGGACGCGCCTGGCGCATCTTTCTGACGCCGAAGGGACGCACCGCGCTGGCGCAGGCGAAAGCCGGCGCAGAGCAGGTTAACGCGGCGCTGACGGAGGGATTTACGGCGGCCGAGATCGACATCGTCGCGCGCTGGCTGACGAGCATTCAGGACAAGTTTCCAAGATCTTCAGAAACACGACATTCAGACCAAGGAGCAGATCAATGACCGAGCATGTCCGGATCGAGACCAATAGTGGAATCCTCACCCTCACGCTGGCGCGGCCCGACAAGAAGAACGCGCTGACCGATGCGATGTACGGCAAGCTCGCCGACGCCATCGAAGCCGCCGAGAGCGACGTATCAGCCCGCGTGATCCTGATCCGCGGCGAGGGCGACATGTTCACCGCCGGCAACGACGTCGGCGAATTCGCCGCGGTCGCGGCCGGCAAGTCCGAAGGCAGCCGCAATGTCGTCCGCTTCATCCAGTCTCTGGCGCGCTGCACCCGGCCGCTGGTCGCGGCGGTGCAGGGCCGCGCCGTCGGCGTCGGCACCACGATGCTGCTGCATTGCGACCTCGTGGTGCTCGCCGACAACGCGCAGTTGTCGACACCCTTCGTCAGCCTCGCGCTGGTGCCGGAAGCGGCGTCCAGCCTGCTGATGCCTGCGCGCATCGGCCATGCCCGTGCCTATGAGATGTTCGCGCTCGGCGAAACGGTGCCGGCGCAGGCCGCGCTGCACTGGGGCCTCGCCAACCGCGTGGTCCGGCTCGACAAGCTCGATGCCGAGGCGCTCGCGCTCGCCCAGCGCCTGGCACGCCAGCCGGCCGGCGCTCTCACCGCCACCAAGCGCCTGATGCGCAACGGCGAGGTGCTGGTCACGCAGATGCAGGCCGAAGGCGAGCAGTTCGCCCAGCGCCTGCGCACCGCCGAGGCGCGCGAGGCGTTCACGGCCTTTGCCGAGCGCCGTCCGCCCGATTTCACCAAGGTTGGATAAAATGGCGGCCCGAGGGGCGGCGATTAACATTTGACACAAGCTTAACGGACTTTTGGCATGTGACGGTACAAGGTGGCCACTCGTGAAGAGTAGGTCCCTTGGCCCATGTCAATTCTTAAGAAATCGGTAAGCAAGCTCCTGCTGGGCTTGATGGCGCTTCTGGCCATCGGTGCCTTGACCAGCACGGCGATCCAGATGTTCGGCGCCCTCGGTCGCTACAGTGACAGTCTGGAGACCGAGCGGCTCGCGGCTGCCGACAAGGCTATCTTCCAGGGCGTGCTTGCGCTGCGCACCAATCGCGGCGACGCCCAGAGCGCGCTGCTCGGCGAGGACAACGCCCGGCCCAAGCTGGAGGCGGCGGAGAAGGCCGAACAGGCGGGCTATGAGGCCATTGTCGCGGCGCTCTCCACCGTCGAATTTGCCCGGCGCGACGAGCTTGCCGGCACCCTCAAGCAGCGCTGGAGCGAGGCCGCGCCGAAGTTCCAGCTGTTCTACGACGAGGCGAAGCTGCCGCGTGCCGAGCGCAAGATGGAGCGCACTGGCGTCTGGTACGATTCCGTCACCAAGGTGATCGACACGGCGAATCTCGCCTCGACCGCCGTGTCCAACCGCGCCTGGATGAACGATCCCTTCATCGCGCGCATGATTCAGGTCCGCCGCCTCGCCTGGCAGGTGCGCGACCGCTACGGCATCCAATGCTCGACCCTGCGTCCGAACGTCAATGCCAGCAAGCCGCTCGACGAGTCCCAGAAGCAGACCGTGGCAAGCTGGAACGGCATCGTCACCGCCGGATGGACGGGGATGGAGGAACTGCTCGCCGCGCCCGACGTGACGTCGGATCTGACCAACGCGGCGAAGGAAGCACGGGGCAAAACCGACGCGGCCCTCAAGCAGATCGGCGAGCTCGGCAAGAACTTCGACGGCAGCGGTAAACCGGCGATGCCCGCCTCCGAATGGAACGCGCTGTGTCAGTCGCCCTTCACGTCCATCGTCGCGGTCGCCAACAAGGCGCTCGACCAGTCGATCGCGCGTGCCGAGATGGTTCAGGCCAAGGCCCTCACCAATCTCATCGTGCAGTCGCTCGCGTTCCTGCTCGCCCTGGCCGTGACTTTGGCCGGCGTGTTCGTGGTACGCACTCGCCTGATGCGCCCGGTGCGCGCCATCCTCGACGCCATCGCCCGCATCAGCGCGCACGATTATGCGACGCCGGTGCCGCAATCCCGGCATCCTGACGAGTTCGGCACCATGGCCGCCGCGCTCGAAAGCCTGCGCGAGAGCGCGGCGACCGCCGAGCGTCTGGGCCATGAGCGCCAATCGCAGCAGGCGCTGCAGCTCGCCCGCTCCGGCACCGTCGATTCCGCATGCCGCAGCTTCGACGATACGGTTCAGGCGGTGATCCAGAGCGTTGCGGCCTCGACGCGGGAGCTCGATGCCACCGCGACCGGCGTGCGCTCGCTGGTGTCGCAATCGAGCAGCCAGACCGCCGCCGTCTCCTCCGCCGCCGAGCAGGCCACCAACAACCTGGAGACCATCGCGGCGGCGACCGAAGAACTCTCCGCGTCCGTCGGCGAGATTTCCGCGCAGGTGCAGGCCAGCGCCCGCGAGGCCCGTGAAGCCGTATCGCAGGCCGAGCAGACCAACGCGACGGTCGAGATCCTCGACCAGACCGCAAGCCGCATCGGTGAGGTCGTGAAGATGATCAACGCCATCGCCGGCCAGACCAACCTTCTGGCCTTGAACGCCACCATCGAGGCCGCGCGTGCGGGCGAGGCCGGCCGCGGTTTCGCCGTGGTTGCCGGCGAGGTCAAGAGCCTCGCCTCCCAGACCGCGACCGCGACGGAAGAGATCTCGCGTCAGGTCGCGGAGATCCAGGGCGCGACGGGCCAGGCGGTCGCAGCCATCCGTTCGATCGGCGGCGCTATCGGCGGAATCGACGAGAAGATGACGGCGATTGCCGCCGCCGTCGAGCAGCAGCGCGCCGCGACCACCGAGATCTCGCGCAACTTCCAGCAGGCCGCGCAAGGCACCCGCGAGGTCACCGACACCATCGGCAGCGTTGCAAGGCTCAACCAGGAGACCGGCAACGCCGGCACGGTGTTGTCGGAATCCGTCAAGAAAATGTCGGCCGACGCCGATCGTCTCCGCGTCGCGGTCGAGGGCTTCCTGGGCGCGGTGAAGACCGCGTAGTTCCGCCTCATTCTTCCATCCTGACGTCGTGCGTTCGGCATTGCCGCCGATCCGCTCGGCGGGTACATCTGTGCCGCAGCATCACATTTGCGGCGACAGACGTAAGACATCAGGGATGGAGAATTCGATGCCGGTCACCCCACACAAGGCCCAGCGCCCCTATCGCGGCGTGTTTCCGGTCGCGCCCACCATCTTCGACGAGCGCGGCGAGCTCGATCTCGAGGGCCAGCGCCGCTGCATCGATTTCATGCTCGACGCCGGCTCGAACGGCATCTGCATCCTCGCCAATTTCTCCGAGCAGTTCGTGCTCACCGATGCCGAGCGCGAGACCGTGATGCATGCGGTGCTGGAGCATGTCGCGGGCCGGGTTCCCGTGATCGTCACCACCACCCATTTCAGCTCGGCCGTCTGCGCCGCGCGCAGCAAGCAGGCCGAAGCGGCGGGCGCGGCCATGGTGATGGTGATGCCGCCCTATCACGGCGCCACTTTCCGCGTGCCCGAGAAAGGCATCGTCGAATTCTTCAAGGTGCTCTCGGGCGCGATCGACATTCCGATCATGATCCAAGACGCACCGGTGGCCGGCACGCCGCTGTCGGTCGAGCTGCTGGCGCGGCTGGCGCACGACTTCTCCAACATTCGCTACTTCAAGATCGAGGTGCCCTTCGCCGCGGCCAAGCTGCGCAGCCTGATCGAGGCGGGCGGCAAGGACATCGAGGGCCCGTGGGACGGCGAGGAGGCGATCACGCTGCTCGCCGATCTCGACGCCGGCGCCACCGGCGCGATGACCGGCGGCGGCTATCCCGACGGCATCCGCCAGATCGTCGATCCCTATTTCGCCGGTGACCGCGAGAAGGCGAAGGCCGCCTATGAACGCTGGCTGCCGTTGATCAATTACGAGAACCGTCAATGCGGCCTGATCGCCTGCAAGGTCATGATGCAGGCCGGCGGCGTGATCAAATCGGACGCCGTGCGCCACCCGCTGCAGCCGCTGCATCCGGCGGCAAGGGCGGGATTGCTGGAGCTGGCGAAAGAGCGCGATGCGCTGGCACTCAGGTGGGGGAAGTAAGCCTCTCCACCGTCATTGCAAGGAGCCCTTGCGACGAAGCAATCCAGACTGACTCCGCGGAAAGACTCTGGATTCCTACGCTGCGCTCGCAATGACGGAGCCTGCCGGGAGATCTCGGCTAACGCGCCAAGACCCATTCGCCGATGATGCGGAATCTTGCCTTCGCATCATCCTGCTTGAACAACGCGATGCGGTCGATTTCGAGCGTCTCGATTTCGAGAGTCGCAAACCGCGCTCCCAGCATCTCCAGGATCGGCCCGCGCCGTTCCGCATCCAACCGCCCGGTCAGCGTCATGTGGAAGCGGAACTCTTCCATCACGTAAGGGTAGCCCCAGCGGTCGAGATGGTCGCGCTGCCGTTCGCTCAGCTTGTCGGGTCTGCGCCGTGCGCGGTCCTCGGCCGTCAGCTCGGCGCGAAACGAATCGAATTCGCGGACGCAATCGGCGGCGAGCTGCTGCAGCGCATCGACCGGCTCGGCCGGAATGACGGCGATGAAGCCGCTGATGGAATCGACGACCGGCCGGATCAGGGGGAGGGGCCGCGCCTTGCCGGCGAATGCCGCGCATGCGTTCATCAACTCGGCCTCGGTCTTGCCTGATGCCAGCGCCATCGGCGCCTTCAGCGTGCCGTGAAAGCCGTATTTGCGGGGATCGGCGCTGACGTCGCGCCAGTCCGGGGCGACGCGCACTGCGTCCGCGGGAAAGCCCAGTTCGCTGCCGGTATAGGCATCATAGCCAAGCAACTCGGCGCCGAAGCGGGAGAGGGCGCTGTCGCTGCCGGCGGCAAAATAGATCGCGTAGCGGGGAAAACCTGTCATTGCCTCAGCATAACCAATTTACGCCGCAACGACAGCCTCGCGCGGCGTCGCTGCCGCGGTGAGCAGCCGTGTCGCATCGGTGAGATGCACGAGCTTGCCGCCCGAGATCACCGCGATCAGCCGCGGCCGCAGCGGCACGCCGTCGTCGACCAGCAGGATATCTGCGCGGCGGCCTTCGGCGAGCACACCGCGATCGACAAGGCCGGTCGCGCGTGCGGGCCCGGCCGAGATCAGATCCCAGGCTTTCGTCAGCGGCAGCACGCCATCGGCAGCGAGCCGGAACGCGGCGAGCAGCTGCGCGGGATAATAATAGTCAGAGGCCAGCACCGAGCAGAGCCCCTTGGCGATCATGTCGGAGGCCCTGGTCCAGCCGGTGTGGCTGCCGCCGCGCACGACGTTCGGCGCGCCATAGACGATGGCGTCGCCATGGCTCGCCGCCGCCTGCGCCGTTTCCTCGTTGATCGGAAACTCCGCGATGTCGGCGCCGAGCTCGCGAAACTCCCGGCGCATCGCCGGCGTCGCGTCATCGTGCGAGAGCATCCGCACCTCGGCCGCGCGGGCCGTGGCGGCCAGCCGCGACACCGAAGCGGGCACCTCGTCGGCACGCGAGACCACGCGCTCGACCAGCCGGTCGAATTCTTCGCCCGACAGCCCGGTGCGCTCCACCATGCGGTTGCGCTTGCGCGGCTTGGCCATGTCGGCGACCGTGCCGTCCATGTGGTCGTTGAAGGCGAACAGGTCGACACGACCCTCGCTGAGCCATTGTGCGATCTCGGTCTCGGCCTCGAGATTGTAGGTTTCGTGCCTGAGATGGAAGCGGGTGTCGGCGGCGAATTGCGGGCGCTGCCGCTCGATCGCCTCCATCAGCCCGCGCGCATTGTCGCTGCTGCGCAGGCCCGGCTCCCACGAACAGGTCGTGGCGTGAAATACGGTGGTGATGCCGTTGCTGATCGCCTGGCGGTCGCTGTCGGCGAGCGCGACGTCGATCGGGAAGTCGACGCCGGCGCGCGGCATCATCTGGCGCTCGAAGGCATCGCCGTGAAGGTCGACGATGCCGGGCAGCACCAGCAGGCCCCGGGCGTCGATCGCCAGCCGGGTCCGGCCGCGCGAGGCGCCCACTTCTGCGATGTCCTGCCCGGACACCGCCAATGACGTTTCGACGATTTCAGTGCCGACCAGGGCCCGGCCGCCTTCAAGGAAAATGTCTGTCACGCGACCGCGCTTTGCTTGCTTGCAGGGGAAGCTGCCTGTGCTTCATACGTCGAGAGGAAATCTTCAATCCCGAGCTTGCGGAAATCGGGCAGCGCTTCACGCAATTTGTCGTGATCCCAGTCCCACCAGGCGAGCCGCGCGAGCCTTCCGGCGACGTCCTCGGAGAACCGCCGCCGCACGATGCGGGCCGGATTGCCGGCGACGATGGTGTAGGCCGGAACGTCCTTGGTCACGACAGCGCCGGCCGCGATCACCGCGCCGGTGCCGACGTCGCGGCCCGGCAGCACGATCGCGCCGTGGCCGATCCAGACATCGTGGCCGATATGAACGTGATGCTGCCGCCGCCAGTCGAAGAAATCGGCATCGTCGCTCTCGCCTTCGAAATAGGCGCTGGACCGATAGGTGAAATGCGCCTGCGTCGCGCGGTGCATCGGATGATTGCCGGGATTGATCCGCGTCATTGCCGCGATCGAGCAGAACTTTCCGATGGTGGTGTAGGTGATCTGGGCGTCGTTCACGACATAGGAGTAATCGCCCATCGCCACCTCCTGCAGGATCGTGCGCGCGCCGACCTCGGTGTAGGCGCCGAGCCGGGTCTCGTGCAGCTTGGCCGAGGGATCGATGGTCGGCAGGACCGAAAGCGCTTTGGCGGCCATGGTGAATCCGAAATGCGAGGCGGGCGTTCCTCTTCGATCGGCTTGATGACGGTGTCATGACGCGGCGATGACAGGGGATGAGGTGTGTAGGATCGCCGCATCGCAACGCATCTGTCACACAAGTGTTAAGCGCCGGCGTTAGCGGTGGGCCCCAGCTAATCTGGAGCCTTGCATGCTGGTGGTGGATGGTCTGACGTGTCGCTTCGGCGCGAAAGCCGCGGTGGACGACGCCTCGTTTCAAATCTCCCCCGGCGGCTTCGTCGGTGTGATCGGACGGTCCGGCGCCGGCAAGTCGACTCTGCTGCGGAGCATCAACCGCCTGGTGACGCCGACCGAGGGACGGATCTTGTTCGACGGCATCGACGTCACCGCGCTGCGCGGCAAGGAGCTGCGGCAATGGCGGGCGCGCTCGGCGATGATCTTCCAGCAGTTCAACCTGGTCGGCCGGCTCGATGTCCTCACCAATGTCCTGATGGGGCGGCTTGCGACGATGCCGGCCTGGCGCTCGTTGTCGCAAACCTGGCCGGAGCAGGACAAGGCGCTGGCTATGTCGGCGCTCGAGCAGTTCGACATCGCTTCACTCGCCGCGCAGCGCGCCGACCAGCTCTCCGGGGGGCAGCAGCAGCGCGTCGCGATCGCCCGTGCGCTGGTACAGCAGCCCGACATCATCCTTGCAGACGAGCCGATCGCCTCGCTCGATCCGCGCAACACCAAGATCGTGATGGATGCGCTGCTGCGCATCAACAAGCATTTCGGCATCACGGTGCTCTGCAACCTGCATTCGCTCGATCTGGCGCGCAGCTATTGCGACCGCCTGATCGGCATGGCGCAGGGGCGCGTGGTGTTCGACGGCGCGCCGTCCGCGCTGACCGACCACGTCGCCCGTGAGCTCTACGATCTCGAAGCCGCCGACGTCATGGGCGCGATGCCCGTGCCAGCGCCCGCTGGCGTGCCCGCGCTCGGAACGGCCGCGGCCGCCTGATCCATTCGTTTAGTTGCAAATCTTTGCGTCAACCGACCCCAACCGATGAAGAGGGTAACATGTTCACTCGCAGACTGGTTCTCGCCGGCGCCGCCGCGCTTGCGTTCACGGCCTCCGCCTCCGCCGACGACTGGAAGGCAAAATATCCCGAGCTGACCTTCGCCGTCGTCCCGGCCGAGAACGCTTCCGGCGTCACCGAGCGCTGGGCGCCGTTCATGAGCTACCTTTCGAAGGAGCTGGGCGTGAAGGTCACGCTGCGCATCGCCAATGACTATGCCGCGGTGATCGAAGGCCAGCGCGCCGGCAACATCCACATCGCCAGCTACGGCTCGGCCTCGTTCGCGCGTGCCCGCCTGACCGGCGTCAAGACCGACGCCTTCGCCAACGACATCAACGCTGACGGCTCCACCGGCTACTATTCGGTGTTCTTCGTCAAGGCGAGCAGCGCCTACAAGAAGATCGACGACCTCAAGGGCAAGAACATCGGCCTCGTCGATCCCAACTCGACCTCCGGCAACAACGTGCCGCGCTTCGAGCTCGACAAGATGGGCATCCACGATGCCGAGGGCTATTTCAGCAAGGTCGTCTTCACCGGCAGCCACGAGAACGCGATGCTGGCCTTGTCGCAAGGAACGGTCGACGTCGCGGCCAACCAGTGGACCACCGACGACGATTCGACGCTGGCGCAGATGTTGACCAAGGGCATGCTGAAGAATGCCGACGGCTCGGCGATGAAGAAGGACGACTTCCGGATCATCCACAAGTCGGCGCCGATCATCAACGGTCCCTACGCCTACAATTCCGACCTGCCTGATGACGCCAAGGCGGCCATCGCGAAGGCCTTTTTCGACGCGCCGGCGAAGGACAAGGCGGCGTTCGATCGCCTCCAGGACGGCCAGAAGAAGGGGTTCAACCACGCCACCACCAAGGACTGGGATGGCACGATCGAGCTGATCAAGTTCGTCGACGCGCTGCGTAAGAAGAAGGCGTCCTGAGTATCGGGACAACGCACCTGAGCCGGGTCCCTGGACCCGGCTCTTTCTTCGACGGGACCATCTCAAGCCGATGACGACAGCGGTTTCGATCCTCCCCGCCCAGCAGCTCGCCGTGCTCGACGCCGCCTATCGCCGGGCGGTCGGGCGCAAGCGGCTCCGCCTGCTGCTGGGAATCGTGATCTTCGGTGCGGCGCTGGTTCTCGCCGCGATCGGCGCGGAAGTGAATCTGCGCACGCTGTTCACGTATTTCGGCAATTTCGTCAGCTATTTCGATCGCATCCTCACGCTCGACAGCGGCCAGCGCGTCTGGACCGATGTCGGCGAGTGGCTGTGGGGCTGGCGCAAATGGCTGAAGATGCTGGGCGAGACCCTGCTGATCTCCTATGTCGGCACGCTGATCGGCGCGACTGTCGCATTTTGCCTCAATTTCTTCGCGGCCGAGAACACCTCGCCCGCGCCCTGGCTGCGCTTCGTCGTCCGGCGCCTGCTCGAATTCGCCCGCACCGTTCCCGGCATCGTCTTCGCGCTGGTGTTCGTGATCGCCTTCGGGCTCGGTCCGATGGCCGGCGTGCTCGCGATCGCGATCCATTCGACCGGCGCGCTCGGAAAGCTGTTCTCGGAGATCGTCGAGAACGCCGACATGAAGCCGGTCGAGGGCATCCGCTCCACCGGCGCCAGCTGGCTGTCCTGCATGCGCTTCGCGGTGGTGCCGCAGGTGACGGCGGGCTATGCCAGCTACGCACTGCTGCGCTTCGAGATCAACGTCCGCGAAGCCTCCGTCATGGGGTTCGTCGGTGCCGGCGGCATCGGCCAGGAGCTCGTCGTAGCCATCCGCAAATTCTATTATTCGGACGTCAGCGCCATCCTGCTCACCATCATCATCGCGGTTTTCATCATCGACATCACCACCAGCTGGCTGCGCGGCCGCCTGTTCGGCAAGGAGGCGCGGACGTGACGCCGCACGAGGTCGATCCGCGGGCGCTTCGCGCGCGCTATCCTGATGTGTTCGACCGGCCCGCCTCGGCGCGGCTCGCCATACCCGCGATGATCGTCGCGGCCTTTGCGGTACTCGTTTACGGCCTCGTCGATCTCGACTTCTCGCCGTCGCGATTCTTCGCGGGCCTCAGCCAGCTCGGCTGGATCACGTTGATGATGATCCCGCCTGATCCCGGCTCCTCGCTGCCGATCTATCTGAAAGCGCTCGGCGAGACGCTGTCGATCGCGCTGCTGGGGACGACGCTCGCCGCAATCTTCGCGTTGCCGGTCAGCCTGCTGGCCGCGCGCAACGTGGTGCCGTCGAACATCCTGCGCTTTCCGGTCCGTCGCTTTCTCGACTCGATCCGCGGCGTCGACACGCTGATCTGGGCGCTGGTGTGGATCAACGTCGTCGGGCTCGGCCCGTTCGCCGGCGTGCTCGCCATCGCCGTGTCGGATTTCGGAGCGTTCGGCAAGCTGTTCTCGGAGGCGATCGAAGGCGCCGACCAGAAGCAGGTCGAGGGCATCCGCGCCTCCGGCGGCAGCCCGCTGCACGAGATCCGCTTCGGCCTGCTGCCGCAGGTGCTGCCTGTCATCGCCGGCCAGGTGCTGTATTTCATCGAATCCAACACGCGCTCGGCCACCATCATCGGCATCGTCGGCGCCGGCGGTATCGGCCTCCAGCTCGCCGAGCAGATCCGCGTGCTGGAATGGCAGAAAGTGTCGTTCCTGATCCTGATGATTTTGGTTGCCGTCGCCGCGATCGATTTCATCTCCGGCAAGCTGCGCTTTGCGATCATCGGGCGTAGGGCGGTGGCCTGAGTTTTTTCCTTTCTCCCCCTTTGTGGGAGAAGGTGGCGCGAAGCGCCGGATGAGGGGTCTGTCTCCGCAAGTTCGGCGCGAGAGATTCGCTCGCGGAGAGAACCCCTCACCCGTCTCGCCGCAATTGCGGCGAGCCACCCTCTCCCACAAGGGGAGAGGGGAAGAAGCGGTCACGTCACCCGTTCTCCACCAGAAACTCGACTCGCTCGGCTGCAAACCGCGAGTGCTTCGTCATCAGCGGCTTGCCCTGGAGATCGTGGTCGGTCGCGTCCACCACCAGGATCGGGCGTCCCAGCGCGACATCCAGCCGTGCCGCGTCGGTGGCGTCCACGATGCCGGCGGTGATCCGGGTTGCGCCGCGGCGATAGTCGCGCACGCCATAATGCGCCAGCAGTTTCGTCATCGATCGCGTCGCTGCGAAGACGGCCCCCGCATTCGGAAACAGCTCGGCCGAGAGCCAGGTGGTGGAGACGCAGATCGGCGTGCGATCCGCGAGGCGGATCGCCTCGATCCGCACCAGCGGCGCGCCGGCCTTCAGGCCCAGCTCGCGCGCCAGCTCGCGGGTCGCGACATCGTCGGAGGCCTCGATCAGCTGGCCACGCGGCTCGCGGCCGCCGGCGCCGACGATCTCCGAGAAACGGGTGCGCGAGCGCAGAGGATAGGCGAGCTTCTGCGCCTCGACATAGGTTCCGCTGCCGCGCTCGGCGCGCACGAGGCCGCGCTCGGCGAGGGCCGCCAGTGCGCGTCGCACGGTGTGGCGGTTCACGCGATAGCTTTCGGCGATCTCCATCTCGCCCGGCAATTTGTCGCCGGCCGCAAAGCGGCCGTCGGCGATGCCGCGCTCGATGCCGTCGGCAACGAGGCGCCACAGCGCAACGCCGGACGATGCGGTGTCTTGCATGCTCATATCGCCGGTCAGCCTAGCCCAGAAATCACGCTCTTGTCACGAAACAGTCATGGCGCTCCCGTATGAAGTTGTCTATTATCATAGACAACTTCGGCGCGGCAAGTTCTGTCAAAAGGTTCGGTGGATCGGGTGACCCAGCACAACAACCAGCAAGCCCAGCGCAAGGCCGCGATGGCCGTGCTGGCGCACGCGGAGGCGGGCGAGATCGCCGCCCGTCTCCGCGACTTGGCCCTGGATTTGGCCCTGCCGGCCCATCAGGACCTGCGCGCGCCCGAAAACGGCCTCGTCATGCTGCGCGGCCGGGTCGGCGGTGACGGCGCGCCCTTCAATCTCGGCGAAGCTACGGTGTCGCGCGCAGCGGTGCGGCTTGCGAGCGGCGAGGTCGGCTTCGGCTACACGCTCGGGCGCGACGGTGAAAAGGCGCGGCTGATCGCGCTGTGCGATGCGCTGGTGCAATCCCGTGATTTCGGCGGCGCCGTGGAGCGCGACGTGATCGCGCCGTTGCGGGAGCAGCTCATGGTCAGGCGCCAGCAGGAAGCGGCCGAGACCGCTGCGACGAAGGTTGATTTCTACACCATGGTGCGCGGTGAGGGGTGAGATCATGACCACGATTGCGGAATTGCCGCCGGGGTTCGCCGACAAGGTGCTGTCGGCGCAATCGACCTTTCGCTCCGTCATGGACGCGATGGCGCGGCCCGGCTCGGTCCAGCGCATCGTGCCGGGAGCGGGGGCGCCCGAAACGATGATGCGCGGCACCGCCGCGATCGCGCTGACGCTGTTCGATCACGATACGCCGCTCTGGCTCGATGCGCGGATGGCTGAGAGTCTGGACGTCGTGAAATGGCTGAAATTCCACACCGGTGCGCCGGTGGTGCAGGATTCTTCCATCGCGAGTTTTGCACTGATCAGTGACGGCGCGGTGCTTCCTCCGCTCGAGCGATTCGCGCTCGGCACCAGCGAATATCCGGATCGCTCGACCACGGTCATCCTCCAGGTCGAGAGCCTCGACGCAGGCCGCAGCTTCGAGCTGCGCGGTCCCGGCATCGACGGCGCCGCGACGTTGCAGGCTTCGATCAAGCCGTTCGATCTGTTCGAGCGCCTGCGGTTCAACGAGCCGCTGTTTCCGCGCGGCATCGACTTGGTGCTGGTCGCCGATGACTCGGTGGTCGCGATCCCCCGCACCATTCGCGTCGTGAGCAAGGGAAGCTGAAGCATGTATGTCGCAGTCAAAGGCGGCGAACGCGCCATCGAGAACGCCCATCGCCTGCTCGCCCATAAGCGGCGCGGCGACCAGGACGTTGCGGAGGTTTCGCTCGACCAGATCTCGGAGCAGCTCGGCCTTGCCGTGGACCGCGTCATGAGCGAAGGCTCGCTCTACGACCGCGAGCTCGCGGCGCTCGCGATCAAGCAGGCACGCGGCGATCTGATCGAGGCGATCTTCCTGGTCCGCGCCTTCCGCGCCACGCTGCCGCGTTTCGGCGCCAGCGAGCCGGTCGATACCGGCGCGATGCGCGTGCAGCGGCGGGTGTCCTCGACCTTCAAGGACATTCCCGGCGGCCAGATCTTAGGTCCGACCTTCGACTACACCCACCGCCTGCTCGATCCCTCGCTCGCGCAAGGATTTGCGCCGGAGGCTCCGGCCACGGCGGAAGCCTCCACCGCGCCGACGCCGCGCGTGACCGACATTCTCGGCCGCGACGGGCTGATCGAATCCTCGCCGCAGGCCGAGGACGGCGCCGGCGTCGGCGATCTCACCCGCGAGCCGCTGAATTTTCCGGCCGATCGCGATCTGCGCCTGCAAAACCTCGCGCGCGGCGACGAAGGATTCCTGCTGGCGATGGGCTATTCCACCCAGCGCGGCTATGGCCGCAACCATCCCTTCGCCGGCGAGATCCGCTTCGGCGAGGTCGAGGTGGAATTTTTGGCGGAAGACGCCGGCTTCGCCGTGCCGCTCGGCGCGATCGAGCTGACCGAGTGCCAGATGGTCAACCAGTTCAAGGGCTCGGCGACCGAAGCGCCGTGCTTCACCCGCGGCTATGGCCTCGCCTTCGGCCAGAGCGAGCGCAAGACCATGTCGATGGCACTGGTCGACCGCGCGCTGCGTGCCCGCGAGCTCGGCGAGGAGGTGCGTGCACCCGCGCAGGACGAAGAGTTCGTCATGTCGCATTCGGACAACGTCCAGGCGACCGGCTTCGTCGAGCATCTCAAGCTGCCGCATTATGTCGACTTCCAGTCCGAGCTCGGCCTGCTGCGCAAGCTGCGGAAAGAATTTGCCGATGCCCAGACGCCCGATGCCATGAAGGAGGCCGCGGAATGAACGCGCCGGCCTATAATTTCGCCTATCTCGACGAGCAGACCAAGCGGATGATCCGCCGGGCGATCCTCAAGGCGATCGCGATCCCCGGCTATCAGGTGCCGTTCGCCAGCCGCGAGATGCCGATGCCCTATGGCTGGGGCACCGGCGGCGTGCAGGTCACGGCGGCGATCCTCGGTCCTTCCGACGTGCTGAAGGTGATCGACCAGGGCTCCGACGACACCACCAACGCGATCTCGATCCGCAAATTCTTCGCCAAGACCGCCGGGGTCGCCACCACCACGGCGACGGAAGAGGCGACCGTGATCCAGACCCGTCACCGCATCCCCGAGGCAGCGCTCGGCGAAAACCAGGTGCTGGTCTACCAAGTGCCGATCCCTGAGCCGCTGCGCTTCCTCGAGCCGCGCGAGACCGAGACGCGGCGCATGCATGCGCTCGCCGAATACGGCCTGATGCATGTGAAGCTCTATGAGGACATCGCCCGCTTCGGCCACATCGCGACCGCCTATGCCTATCCGGTCAAGGTCAATGCGCGCTACGTGATGGATCCCTCGCCGACGCCGAAATTCGACAATCCCAAGATGGACAATTGCCCGGCGCTGCAATTGTTCGGCGCCGGCCGCGAGAAGCGCATCTACGCGATTCCGCCCTATACGCAAGTGGTGTCGCTCGATTTCGAGGATCACCCGTTCGAGCCCTATCGCTTCAACGCGCCCTGCGCGCTGTGTGCGGCCGAAAATTCCTACCTCGACGAGATCGTCACCGACGACAAGGGCGGGCGCATGTTCGTCTGCTCGGACACCGATTATTGCGAGGGCCGTCAGGCCGCCGGCCATCGCGGCAGCCTTAGCGCTGCGCCCTACAAGGAGAAGGCGCAGGAGGCGTCGAATGGCTGATCCAGACCTGCACGAGAACGACGAGCCGCTGCTGGTCGCGACATCGCTCGGCAAGTCCTTCGGCCGCATCGCCGCGTGCCGCGACGTCTCGTTCTCGCTCTATCCCGGCGAGGTGCTGGCGATCGTCGGCGAATCCGGCTCGGGCAAGTCGACGCTGCTGCAGCTGCTGTCGGGTCAGCTCGCCGCCAGTGCCGGCCACGTCTCCTACCGAATGCGCGACGGTGTCGCGCGCGATCTCGCCACGCTCGGCGAGGCCGAGCGGCGTTTCCTGTTTCGCACCGATTGGGGTTTCGTTCACCAGGATCCGGCGCAGGGCCTGCGCATGGCTGTCTCGGCCGGCGCCAATGTCGGCGAGCGGTTGATGGCGGTGGGCTGGAACCACTACGGCCGCATTCGCGACACCGCGTCCGACTGGCTGACCCGCGTCGAGATCGACACAGCGCGCATCGATGATGCGCCGCGCACCTATTCCGGCGGCATGCGCCAGCGGCTCCAAATCGCGCGCAACCTCGTCACCGAGCCGCGGCTGGTGTTCATGGACGAGCCGACCGGCGGACTCGATGTGTCGGTGCAGGCCCGCCTGCTCGACCTCCTGCGCAGCCTCGTCGCCGAGCTGAACCTCGCCGTCATCATCGTCACCCACGATCTCGCGGTCGCGCGCCTCTTGTCGCATCGCGTGATGGTGATGAAGGGCGGACGCGTCATCGAGACCGGTCTCACCGACCAGGTGCTCGACGATCCCCGCGAGCCCTATACCCAGCTCCTTGTCTCCTCGATTCTGCCGCCATGAGCCTTTCGATATGAGCATTGCAATGACCGCCATGATCGACATCGCCGATGCCAACAAGACCTTCACGATGCACCTGCAGGGCGGCATCGAGCTGCCGGTCGTGCGCGGCGTGACCTTCCAGGTCAATCCCGGCGAGTGCGTCGTGCTCTCGGGGCCATCGGGTGCCGGCAAGTCGTCGATCCTGAAGATGATCTTCGGCAATTACCGCTGCGATAGCGGCCGCATCGGCATCCGCCATCGCGGCGCGCTGATCGATCTCGCCAGCGCCGAGCCGCGCCAGGTGCTCAACGTCCGCCGTGCCACCATCGGCTATGTCAGCCAGTTCCTGCGAGCGGTGCCGCGGGTTGCAACCATCGACGTCGTCGCCGAGCCCCTGATCGTGAACGGCATGGCCCGCGCCGATGCGCAGGCCCGCGCCGGCGAGTTGCTGCATCGTCTCAACATCCCGGAGCGGCTGTGGCAGCTTCCGCCCGCGACCTTCTCCGGCGGCGAGCAGCAGCGCGTCAACATCGCGCGCGGCTTCATCTCGGACCTGCCGATCCTGCTGCTCGACGAGCCTACCGCCTCGCTCGATGCCGCCAACCGCGCTGTGGTGGTCGAACTGGTCGCTGAAAAGAAACGCCAGGGTGTTGCCATGGTCGCCATTGTCCATGACGACGAAATCCGCCATTTGATTGCCGACCGTATCGTCGACGTCACCAGCTTTGCCGCCGCCGCCTGAAGGACATGGACATGAACGCCCCGAAGGACATCGTGATCGCCAATGCCAGGATCGTGCTGGCGGACCGGGTGATCGAGCAAGGCTGGCTCGCCCTTGCCAATGGCCGCATTGCCGAGATCGGCGATGGGACAGCGCCAGCAGGAGCGGAGGATGCCGGTGGCGACCTCATCATGCCCGGCCTGATCGAGCTCCACACCGATCATCTCGAAGCCCATTACGTGCCGCGGCCAAAAGTGTTCTGGAATCCCGTCGCGGCCGTGATCTCCTATGACGGCCAGCTCGCCACGTCAGGCATCACCACGGTGTTCGATTCGCTCCGGGTCTGGCGCGAGGACGGCGCCGAGGAGGTGGACGGCCGTGCCGGCGTGCTGGCCGCAGCGATCGCCACGGCGCGTGACGCCAGCCTGCTGCGCGCCGACCATTTCCTGCATCTGCGCTGCGAGATCCCGATGCCGAGCGTGGTCGAGGAGGCCAGGGAGCTGATCGACCGTCCCGACGTCAAGCTGATGTCGCTGATGGATCACACCCCCGGCCAGCGCCAGTTCCGCGACGAAGGCAAGCTGCGCGACTATTACCGCGGCAAGAACGGCGGCAAGACCGATGCCGAGCTCGACGAGCTGTTCGCAAAGCGCTTCGAATATCAGAAGCAATACGCCGCCGCCAACATGCGCGAGATCGTCGCGCTGGCGCATCAGTACAACATCCCGCTCGCCAGCCACGACGACACCACCGAGGAGAACGTCGCGGATGCCGTGCGCGATCGCGTCTCGGTCGCCGAATTCCCGACCACGCTGGAGGCCGCGCGCGGCCTGCACGAGGCAGGCATCGACATCCTGATGGGCGCGCCGAACGTCGTGCGCGGCGGCTCGCATTCCGGCAACATCGCCGCGGTCGATCTCGCCCGCGAAGGCTTGCTCGATATCCTCTCGTCGGACTACATCCCGTCCAGCCTGCTGATGGCCGCGCTGCATCTTCCCGAGCATGTGCCGGCGATCAGCCTTCCGGCGGCGGTCCGCACGGTGACGAAGGCGCCCGCCGAGGCGGTTGGCCTCACCGACCGCGGCGAGGTTGCGGCCGGCAAGCGCGCAGATCTGATCCGCGTGCACGTCGCCGGCCACGTTCCCGTCGTCCGCAGCGTCTGGCGCGAGGGACACCGCGTCGCATGAGCGGGATCGCGGCCACGGCGCAGGGCGAGGCGGGGGCGATCGGCCCCGGCCGGCTCGTGCTCGTGGTCGGCCCCAGCGGCGCCGGCAAGGACACGTTGCTGCGGCTCGCGCAGGCGGCCTGCGCCGGTGATCGCGACATCGTCTTTCCGCGCCGTGTCGTGACGCGTGCGTCGTCGGCCGATGAAGACAATATCGCGGTCAGCCCGGACGAATTCCGCCGTGCGCGCGAGCACGGCGATTTCGCCGTGCACTGGGACGCGCATGGGCATTCCTACGCACTGCCGCGCGAGATCAACGGCGATATCCGTGCCGGCCGCACGGTCGTCGCCAACGTCTCGCGCACCGTGCTTGGCGCCCTGCGCCGGGCCTACGCCGATGTCGTGGTGGTCGCGATCACCGCGCCGCCGGAGGTCCTGGCCGCGCGGCTTGCCGCGCGCGCGCGGCAGAGCGATGGCGACATCGCGGAGCGTCTCACCCGCAGCGTCGATGACGCCTCGGCGCAGGCCGATGTCACGATCCTCAACGCCGGCAGCGCGGACCGTCACAGCCGCGAGCTCGTGAGCGTCATCAGGAACCAAGGCCGGCAGGAATAGCCACTGCGACCAGGAGAACGGAATGACGGTGATCACGACGGTCGAGCAACTGGAAGCCATCTACGGCGTCACCAATGACGCCTCGACCGTGAAAGTCGCCGACCACGTCACCCCGCTCTACCGGATCTTCATCGAGAAGGCGCCGTTCGCCGCGCTCGCCACCATCGGGCCCGAAGGCATCGATTGCTCGCCGCGCGGCGATCTGCCCGGCTTCGTCCGCATCCACGACCCCAAGACGCTGATGCTGCCGGATCGCCGCGGCAACAACCGCGTCGATTCCTTGCGCAACATCGTGCGCGACCCAAGGGTGTCGCTGATGTTCCTGATCCCCGGCTCGGGCAACGCGACCCGTGTCAACGGCCGCGCCCATCTCTCGGTCGATCCCGAACTGCTGGCCTCGTTCAAGGTCGAAGGCAAGGCGCCGCGCAGCGTCATGGTGATGAAGGTCGACGAGATCTACTTCCAATGCGCCCGCGCCATCGTCCGCTCCGACCTCTGGAATCCCGACAAGCGCGTTGATCCCAAGACCCTGCCGACGCCCGGTCAGATTCTCGCCGAGATGAGCGACAACAAGGTCGGCGGCGACGAATATGATCGGATCTGGCCGGAACGCGCAGCCGCTACGATGTGGTGATTGTCTTACCCTCTCCCCTTGCGGGAGAGGGTGGCTCGACGCAATAGCGGCGAGACGGGTGAGGGGTATCTCTCCATTCGCGCATCTCTCGCGATCGAGTTCGTGGAGAGATACCCCTCATCCAGCTCTTCGCGCCACCTTCTCCCACACGGGGAGAAGGAAAGTGGAGATTGCCGCTTCGCCCCCTCAATTGAACGCCATACCGCCGCTCAGCGCGATCGTCTGTCCGGTCATATAGGCATTGTCCACCAGCAGCATCACCGCCTTGGCCACCTCGTCCGCCGTTCCGAAGCGGCCGAGCGGGATGCGGCTGACGAGCTGGGGCTGGCCGCTCATCATGTCGGTCTCGATCAGCGACGGCGCCACCGCATTGACGGTGATGCCGTCCTTCACCAGCCGCGCCGCATAGCCTCGCGTCAAGCCCTCCATGCCGGCCTTGGATGCATTGTAGTGCGGTCCGATAGAGCCAGCGCCGCGCGCTGCGCCCGAGGAGATGTTGACGATGCGGCCCCATTTCCGCGCGCGCATCGAGGGCAGCACCGCCTGCGTGCACAGGAAGACGGATTTCAGATTGACCAGGATCGTTTGGTCGAAATCCTCCTCGGTGAGATCCTCGATGCCGCGCGTGATGGCGATGCCGGCGTTGTTGATGAGGATGTCGATCGGTCCGAGCCCGCCTGTCACGCGTTCGACCAAGCCGGCCACGGCCCCGGCTTGCGAGACGTCGGCGGCAACGACGATGGCGCGGCCGCCCTGCTTGACGATCTCGCCTGCAAGCTGCTCGGCTTGGCCGATCTGTTCGCGGCAGTTGATCGCCACCGCCGCGCCTGATGCGGCCAGCGCGCGACAGACGGCAGCGCCAATCCCGCGCGAGCCGCCGGTCACGAGCGCGGTGCGTCCTTTCAAATCATGCGTCATCGCTGGACCTCCCGGTTCTTCTGTTCTGTAGGCTGCTGGAATCCTATCATGACGACTGCGTGCCCGCGTTGAACTCATCGCGAGATGAATCCAATTGCCGGTGCTTGCCGCAGGAGAAGCGCTCTGGTGCCGTCATCGCAAATATGGAGAGCCATTTCATTGACCAATCGCCCCGATCGCTCGATAGTCGCAGCATAGAAACTGCTCCTCAAGCCAAAGCCGCCATATGAGAGCCGATCGCCAGCGCAATCCCAACGACATGCATGCGTGCATGACGCGGCGCTGTTTCTCGGCGGCCACCGGCGCCCGTTGTTATTGCTGATCGCCTTCCAGCAACAGCCCACACGACAAATCTCAAAACAGGAACGCCGGGACCTCGGCGAGCGAGCAGTCATGTCCCAAGCCCAATCGAACGCCTACATCATCGAGATCCACGACCGCGCCGCCGGCATCGTCACCAGAGACCAGCGCGGCTTCCGTTTTTTCTCCTCCGAGCGGCTGTTCGACAGTCTCGAAGGCCGCCAGTTCCGCTCGGCGCGCGAGGCTGAACGCGCCGCACGCGCGGTGCTCTCCGAGCGGGGCCGGCGTCTCAGTTGATCAGCTGCGGCGGCGCGCCCTGGTGCGTGCCGCCTTCTTTGCGGCGGCCGAGCGGACCTTGGCACCCTTGGTATGGCTCGCCTTGCGCGCGGCCGCCGAACGCGACGCGGCGCTTCGCCGGCTCGCGGCACGCTTGCTTTGCTTCGACAGCGCGCTCCGCGACGCGGTCGAGCGCGGCTCCTTCTTCAACACGCCTTCGACGGCGCGCGACACACGCGGCCTACGCTTCGGCGTGCGTTTGCCCTGGCCGACCTCGTAGGCATATTTGGCGCTGCGGCGCGTCGACTTTTTGGCTTTTCCCTTGCGCGGAGGCGGTAGGTCGACGCCGGCCCGGCGTGCTTCGGAGAGGCCGATCGCGATGGCCTGCTTCGTCGAGCGCGCGCCGTGCTTGCCCTTGCGGATCCTATCGATCTCATCCTTGACGAATTCGCCGGCCTGCGTGCTGGCCGATTTGCCCGCGCGCTTGTCCTGCTTCGCTTTGCGAATCACTTCTTGTCTTGGCATGGGGTGAGTTCCCTCAACATGTACAGGGATGTCTCACCGCAACGCGCGAGAGGATCGATTGATCCTTTTCAGCTCCGTAAGGCCGCCAGCAGTTCGTCTGGCCGCTCGGCCATGATCATGTGGCCGGCGCCCGGCACCACGACGGTTTTTGCATGTGGAATCGCGGCGGCAAGCGCCTTGCCTGCCTTCGCAGGCGTCATCATGTCCCGCTCGCCGAGGATCAGCGTCGTCGGTACCTTGACGGTCGCCGCGGCGGCAAGCGCATTTGCATAGGCGTTGCAGGCCGACAGATCCCTGAACAGCACACCCGGCTCGCAAGCCTTCAACACGGCCTGCGCGCCGCCATGCATCCACAGGCCCGGCGCAAGGCTGCCGCCGAGCTCGGCGTTGAAGCCGAGGCCCCAGATCGACACCATGTCGTTGGCATCCTGCGAATTGGCTTCGGCGGCCTTCAGGAGATCCGGGCCCACCGTCATGGTCGCGGCGGTGCCGATCAGGCTGAGCGCTGAGACCTTGTCGGGATGACGCGCGGCGGTCTCCAGCGAGATCAGCGATCCCATGGAATGGCCGATCAGATGCGCCTTCGCGGCGCCTGCGGCATCGAGCAGCGCCGCGGTCCAGTCCGCCATCTCGGCGATGCTGCCGAGCGAGGGGCCGGCCGAACGGCCGTGCCCGGGAAGGTCAGGGGCGAGCACGGCAAAGCCGTGATGGGCGAACCAGCGCGTGTGCAGCGCCCAGGTGGAATGGTCGAAGCCGGCGCCATGGATGAAGACGACCGCGGGCAGCGACTTGTCGAAGTCGCGGCCGCCGGTGGCGGCGAACACCTCGAGGCCGTTGACGGAGAGCTTCATGGTGTCAGACCTTCTGCGAGACGCGCAGCGCCTGCGCGAGATCGTCGATGATGTCGCGCGCGGTCTCGATGCCGACCGAGAGCCGCACCAATTCCTCGCCGATGCCGGCCGCCTTGAGCTGTTCGGCGTCCATCTGCTGATGCGTGGTCGAGGCCGGGTGGATCACCAGCGTCTTGGCGTCGCCGACATTGGCGAGATGGCTGATCATGCGCAGGCTCTCGATGAATTTGCGCCCTGCAGGCCGTCCGCCCTTGATGCCGAAGGAGATGATCGAGCCCGCGCCGCGCGGCAGGAGCTGCTTGGCGAGCTGATAATCCGTGTGCGTCTCCAGCGAGGGATGCAGCACCCAGTCGACCGCCTTGTTGGACTTCAGGGCTTCCAGCACGAGGTGCGTGTTCTGCATGTGGCGGTCCATGCGCACGCCCAGCGTCTCGACGCCCTGCAGCAGCTGGAACGCATTGGTCGGCGACAGGCAGGCGCCGAAATCGCGCAGGCCTTCGGTGCGCGCGCGCATGATGAAGGCCGCCGTGCCGAACTGCTCGTCGAAGACGATGCCGTGATAGCCGCCATAGGGCTCGGTCAGCACGCCGAACTTGCCCGATACGCGCCAGTCGAAACGGCCGCCGTCGATGATCGCCCCGCCGATCGCGATGCCGTGGCCGCCGATCCATTTGGTCGCCGAATGCATGACGATGTCGGCCCCAAGCTCGATGGGACGGCTGAGATAGGGAGTGGCAAAGGTGTTGTCGATCAGCAGCGGAATCTTGGCGTCATGCGCGATCTGCGCGACCTTGGGAATGTCGAGCACCTCGAGCCCGGGATTGCCGATGGTCTCGCCGATCACGAGCCTGGTGTTGGGCTTGATGGCGCTGCGGAACGCGTCGAGATCGCGCGGCTTCACAAACGTCGTGGTGATGCCGAAGCGCGGCAGCGTGTGCGCCAGCAAATTGATGGTGCCGCCATAGAGCGAGCTCGACGCCACGATGTGGTCGCCGGCGTTGAGCAGCGTGGCGATCGCCAGATGCAGCGCGGCCATGCCGCTCGCGGTGCAGATCGCGCCGACGCCGCCTTCGAGCGCCGCGAGCCGCTCTTCCAGCACCCCGGTGGTCGGATTGGAGATGCGCGTATAGATGTGGCCGGCACGCTCCAGATTGAACAGCGCGGCCGCGTGATCGGAATCCTGGAACACGTAGGACGTGGTCTGGTAGATCGGCACCGCGCGGGCCCCGGTCACGGGGTCTGGATGCTGGCCCGCATGCAGGCTCAGGGTCTCGAAGGCAGGCGGTTTCGGCGCGGGCATGCATGGCCTCGTTGGGTCGGTCGCGAGGCGGTCGTTTTGCCACAAAACGGCGCGCGGCGTCAGCCCATTGACAGCGCAGGTTATCCCCCGATCGCCTGCTCGATGATCTTGGCCTCCCGCAGCAGGATCTCCGCAACCTCCTGCTCCCGCCTTGGGCCGAGCCTCGTCCGCACCGCGGAGACGGTCATCGCCGCGGCCGGCCGCCCGTCCGGGGTCTTGATCCAGGTCGAGATCGACTTCGTGCCCTGCACGAGGCCGATCTCGCGCATGCCGTATCCCAGCCGCCGCGCGGCGGTGATCTCGCCCAGGACCGTCGCCGTGTCGGTCCGGTAAGCCTCGAACCGCTTCTCGTTGGCTGCGACGATCTTTCGCGCCTCCTGCGCCGGCATCGCGGCGAGGATGGCGACGCCCGCGCTGGAGACGCCGAGCGGCCGGCGCGCGCCGACCTCGATCGACAGCACCTGGATCGGATAGATGCCGATCCTGCGGTCGACGCACAGCGTATCGTTGCCGGTTCGTACCGTCAGAAACAGCGTGTCGCCGATCTCGGCGGACGCGCGCCGCAGCGAGGGATTGGCGGCGACCAGCAGCGGCGACGGCCGCGGCCGTGCCAGCGCCAGCTCCGGCACCTGGTTGCCGATCGCGTAGCGGCCGCTGCGCTCGTGCCGTTCGACGATGCCTTCCTCGATCAGCACGTGGACGATGCGATGCACGGTGGGGCGGGTGAGACCGGTCGCCCGGATCACCTCGGCCAATGGCACACCGTCCTCGCGGCCTGCGGCAAGAATACGCAGCACGGCGAGGGCGCGCCGGATCGCCTGCGCGCCCTGTCGCGGTGCCAGCGCGCCGCGGCCGGCTTTCGCGGAATTTGTTTTGTCCATAATATGGACAAGAACGCCACAATTCACTCGACAGGACAAGAGCGCATCTGGAGATTGCGCCGCGATCGAGATGCCGTCCTCGTTTTCCTTGGGCGACGCCAGCGGCATTCGACGTGGAAATTGGAAGCGCTGCCGGGAGGTTAACATGAGATTAATCTGGATTGCCGTAGCCGCCGCTGCCGCGATGCTGGCGGGGCCCGTATCGGCCCAGCAATGGCCGGCCCGCAGCGTCAAGCTGATCGTGCCTTATCCCGCCGGCGGCAATGTCGACAGCGCCGCGCGCATCGTCGCCGACAAGCTTCAGGAAAAGCTCGGCCAGCCCTTCATCATCGAGAACAAGGCCGGCGCCGGCGGCATGATCGCGGGCGAAGCCTTCGCGAAATCGGCGCCCGACGGCTACACGCTGTTCGTCGGCGCCAACGGTCCGGTGCTGTTCGCGACCGAGATCAACAAGCGCGAAGCCTATAATTGGAAAAAGGACTTCATGCCGATCTCGACGATCTCGATGACGCCCTTGGTGCTCGAGGTGCATCCGTCGGTGCAGGCCAACACTTTCAAGGATTTCATCGAGCTCGCCAAGCGCGAGCCCGGCAAGCTGACGATGGCATCGCCCGGTCCCGGCACCACCAACCATCTGCTCAGCGAGCTGATGCAGGAGAACCTCGGCCTGCAATGGGTCACCGCGCATTACCGCGGCAACGCGCCGGCGATCAACGATCTGCTCGGTGGGCAGGTGCAGTTCGCCTTCGACCAGCTCACGGTCAGCCTGCAGCACATCAAGGCCGGCCTGTTCCGCGCGCTCGCCGTCACCTCACCGCACCGCCTGAAGTCGCTGCCGGACGTGCCGACCTTCGCCGAGCTCGGCTACAAGGACTTCGACGGCCAGACCTTCACCGGCCTGTTCGCGCCCGCGGGTACGCCGGCGCCTGTCATCGACAAGCTGCACGAGACGCTGGTCGCGATCCTCAGAGATCCCGCCGTGGTCGACAAATTCGAAAAACTCGGCGGCGAAGCCGCGCCGATGACGCCGGACGAATTCAAGGCCTATCTCGAGCGCGAGGACGCCAAGTGGATTCCGGTCGTGCGCAAGGCCAACATCAGGGCGGATTGATCGATGCGGATCGATCCCGGCGAGCTCGGCGCGGAGCGCATCTACCGGCTGATGACCGGCATCGTGGTGCCGCGCCCGATCGCGTGGGTCGCTAGCCTGTCGGCCAAGGGCGTGCTCAACCTCGCGCCCTTCAGCGCCTTCACCTTCGTCTCGCAGAAGCCGCCGATGCTCGCCATCAGCGTCGGCCGCAAGGGCGCCGACTACAAGGACACCGCGCACAACATCCTCGACACCGAGGAATACGTCATCCACATCGCCGACACCCCGCTGATGCAGGCCTTGCACGACTCGTCGGTCGAGCATCCCCCTGAGATCAGCGAGGTCGCGCATCTCGGGCTCGAGACGATCGCGAGCGAGCGCATCAAGGTGCCGCGGCTTAGCCTTGCACCGGTCGCGATGGAATGCCGTTTCCGGCAGTGCCTGGAATTCGGTGACGCCAAGAGCCGGCTCATCGTCGGCGAGGTCGTGATGTTTCACATCCGCGACGGCCTCGTGAATGACGGCAAGGTCGAAACCAAAGCGCTCGACCCCATCGCGCGCATCGGCGGCCCCCGTTACGCCCGGCTCGGCGAGATCGTGACGCTGAACACGGTGTTCCAGACGCCCAAATCGAAAGACTGAACGCGCAGGCCTGTCACCGGCCAGGACGCCTCGACATCATCGGAGGAATGACAATGCGACTCCTGACCTATCTCGTCGACGGAGAGCCGCGTTACGGCGCGGCCGTCGACGGCGGCGTGATCGACCTGACCAGGCGGATCGGCCGCGACTTCTCGGACGTCAGGGCGCTGATCGCGGGCAATGGGTTGGGCGATGCGCAGGAAGCCATCGCCGGACAAAAGCCCGACTACGCGTTGGACAAGCTCGTGCTGCTGCCGCCGGTGCTGGCGCCGGAGAAGCTCTGGTGCATCGGCGTCAATTACGCCGAGCGCAACGCCGAATACAAGGACAATTCGGACCTGCCTAAATATCCCAGCCTGTTCGTGCGCAGCATGTCCTCGATGACCGGCTCGGGCCAGCCGCTGGAGAAGCCGAAAGTGTCGGACCAGCTCGACTACGAAGGCGAGCTCGTCATCGTGATCGGGCAGGGCGGCCGGCACATCCCGCGCGAGAATGCGTGGTCCCACATCTTCGGCATGACGCTGTGCAACGAGGGCACGATCCGCGACTGGCTGCGCCACGGCAAGTTCAACGTCACGCAGGGCAAGAATTTCGATCGCTCCGGGAGCATCGGCCCGTGGATCGTCACGTCGGACGAATTGGATCCGCGCGGACCGCACGACATCACCACGCGCGTCAACGGCGAGGTGCGGCAGCAGGACACGACCGAGCGGCTGATGTTCCCGTTCGACTTCCTGATCTCCTATCTCTCGACCTTCGCGACGCTGAAGCCCGGCGACCTGATCGTCACGGGCACGCCGACTGGCGCCGGCGCGCGCTTCGATCCGCCGCGTTGGCTGAAAGCCGGCGACATCGTCGAGGTCGAGTCGAGCCGCATCGGCGTGCTCAGCAACATTGTCGCGGCGGAGCAGTAGACCATGCTGGATGCCGCCACGATCGAACGCCTTGCCGCGCGCCTCGACGAGGCCGAGCGGACCAAGACGCTGATCCCGATGTTCACGAAGGAGCATCCCGATTTCAGCATCGAGGATGCCTACGCCGTCCAGCGCGCCTGGACGAAACTCCAGCTCGGCCGCGGCCGCGTCGTCAAGGGCCACAAGATCGGCCTGACCTCCAAGGCGATGCAGAACGCGGTCGGCATCTCCGAGCCCGATTACGGCGTGCTGTTCGCCGACATGTTCTACGCCGATGCCACGCCGATCCCGTTCGACCGCTTCCATGCGCCGCGCATCGAGGTCGAGCTGGCCTTCGTGCTGAAGGCGCCGCTGCAGGGGCCCGACTGCACCATCTTCGACGTGCTCAACGCCACCGATTACGTCACGCCGGCTCTGGAAATCCTGGAGACGCGCATGCACCGCGTCGACCCCGAGACCGGCAAGACGCGCAAGGTCATGGACACGATCTCGGACAATGCGGCCAATGCCGCGCTGGTGCTCGGCGGCCGGCCGTTCCGCCCGATGGACGCGGATTTGCGCTGGATCGGCGCGCTTCTGTTCCGCAACGGCGAGGTCGAGGAGACCGGGCTTGCGGCCGGCGTGCTCAACCATCCCGCCAACGGCATCGCCTGGCTGGCCAATCGTCTCGCGCCGCATGACGAGCATCTCAAAGCTGGCGAGGTCGTGCTGGCGGGATCGTTCACGCGGCCCGTCGACATCCGGCGCGGCGACACGTTCCACGCCGACTACGGCCCGTTCGGCTCGGTGTCGTGCCAGTTCGCCTGAACCAACACGTAAGAGGGAGCGCACAGTGACAAGTCAAAAACGGCGCAAGAGCATCCACATCGGCGGCTTCAAGCACGTCAACCCGATCCCGAACGCCTGCCGCATCGGCAATCTCGTGATGTCGGGCGTCATCCTCGGCCGCGACCCCGCGACCAACGCGATGCCGGAGAGTCTCGACGCCCAATGTGCCAACATGTTCGCGCATATGAAGGCGACGGTGGAAGCCGCCGGCGGCACCACCGACGACATCATCAAGATGACGGTATGGCTGAAGGACCGCGGCAACCGCGGCCCCGTCAATGTCGAGTGGCTGAAGATGTTTCCGGACGAGCATTCGCGCCCGGCGCGGCACGCGCTGCCGATGGACAATATGGACGGCGGCGCACTGGTCAGTTGCGACTTCACCGCCGTGATCGACTGAAGGAGTTTTGGCATGCCGACCTATCTGCCGTTCGATCCCAACCCGCGCCGCCCCAGCAAGGCGCCGCCGCCGAAAACCGTCGACAGCCAGTTTCACGTGCTGGGTCCGATCGAGAAATATCCGGAACGCCCCGGTGCGGCCTATCGGATGCCGACCGCGACCTGGGAAGCGGCATTGCACATGCACAGGGCGCTCGGCATCGAGCGCGGCATCATCGTGCAGACCACGACCTACGGCGCCGATCATGCCGTCGTGCTCGACGGCTTGGCCGCGATGGGTCCGAACTATCGCGGCTGCGCCAACGCGCTTGTGTTTGCGGAAGCGGACGATGCTTATCTTGCCAAGCTGCATGACGCCGGCGTGCGCGGCGCGCGCTTCAGCTTCCGCCAGGAGCTAGGCGCCGTACTGTCGGACGCCGATTTCGCCCGCGCCATCGCGCGCATCCGCGAGCTCGGCTGGTACGCCAAGATCCAGCCGGAGAAGGACGGCATCATGTCGAGCGTCGCCAAATACGAGAATCTCGACGTGCCCGTGCTGATCGATCACATGGCCCGCCCCGATCCCGAGGCCGGCAGGAACGATCCGAATTTGCGCAAGATGCTGGAGCTGCTGGCCAAGGGCAATTTCTGGGTGATGCTGTCGCTCGGCGAGAAGACCTCGAAGACAGGCGCGCCCTATGACGACGTCATCCCGATCGCGCGCGCCTATATCGAGGCCGCTGTCGAGCGCTGCGTCTGGGCCTCTGACTGGCCGCATCCGGTGTCGGTGAAGCAGCCACCCAACGATGCCGACCTGCTCGAGCTGATGTACCGCTACGTCGCGGACCAGGCCGAGCTGGAAAAGATATTGGTGCACAATCCGGCGAAGTTGTTCGGGTTTGCGGATTAGGGCCCGCTCACGCCCCCAACCTCTCCCGCACCTCGGCCGCGATCTCGAACGAGCGCAGCCGTGCATCGTGGTCGTATATCTGCCCGGTGGCGATCAGCTCGTCCGCGCCGGTCTCGGCGATCAACGTCTTCAGCTTCGCTTCGACCACATCCGGCGAGCCGACCGCGGAGCACGACAGCGACTGGCCGACCATGGCTTTTTCCGCCGGCGACCACCGCGCGTCCATGTCGTCGACCGGCGGCGGCAGCGGACCCGGCGTGCCGCGGCGCAGATTGATGAACGCCTGCTGCAGCGAGGAGAAGATCCGCCGCGCCTCATCATCGCTATCGGCGGCGAACACGTTGACGCCGATCATCGCATAGGGCTTGTCGAGCTGCGCTGACGGCTCGAAACGCGCGCGATATTCGCGCAGCGCCGGCATCATCATCTGCGGCGCGAAATGCGAGGCGAAGGCGAACGGCAAGCCGAGCATCGCGGCAAGCTGCGCGCCAAAGGTGCTCGACCCCAAAATCCACAGCGGCACCTTGGTCCCCATGCCGGGCACGGCGCGGATTGCCTGGTTCGGCTGCGCCTCGCCGAGCAGGGCCTGCAGCTCCAGCACGTCGTGCGGAAAGTTCTCGGAGCTCGTCGCGAGGTCGCGCCGCAGCGCCCGTGCGGTGAACTGGTCGGTGCCCGGCGCGCGGCCCAGCCCGAGATCGATCCGCCCGGGATAGAGCGATTCCAGCGTGCCGAACTGCTCGGCGATGATCAGCGGCGAATGGTTCGGCAGCATGATCCCGCCGGAGCCGACGCGGATCGTCTTGGTGCCGCCGGCGATGTGCCCGATCACCACGGACGTTGCCGCGCTGGCGATGCCGGTCATGTTGTGGTGCTCGGCCAGCCAGAACCGCTTGTAGCCCCAGCCTTCCGCATGCCGGGCCAGATCGAGCGAGTTGCGAAACGCCTGCGCGGCGTCGCCGCCCTGTCGGATGGGCGCGAGGTCGAGCACGGAGAAAGGGATCATGAGGAATACCGGCGAGGAGGAACTGCGCCACCACATGTAGTGTCGGTGCGTAGGATGGGTAGAGCACTTGCCAAACCCATCATCTTCGCCGCTCCAAGCATCCTACGAAGGGTGCTTAAGTGCCTCGCGCGCCCGTTCACAACACTGTTATTGCGACCTTAGGTGCCGTTCGTCGCAACTGGGAGTTTGGCGCCTGCTGTTGTAGCTTGGCGTAGCCATCGCACGGCGATCCCCGTGTCCGGGGCACGAGAGATCATCTTGCGGCGCGCGATCGCGCCGACCGCCAGGAGGAACCGATATGACCACCGTACTCAACCGCCGCAACCTGCTCGTCGCCGGCGGCGCGGTCCTGACAACCGGTATTGTGGCAACCGGCATGCCCGGTCTCGTTCTGCCCGCCCGCGCCGACGGCCTCGCTCCGACCGAGTCGATGTCCGGCGGCGCGAACAACTACCGCAAGGGCGCGGCGGTCGTGGAGCGGATCGGCAAGGGCGGTTTCTGGATGAGCGGCACCGTGCGCCGCGCCGGTGACGGCGCGCCGCTCGCCGGCCAGCGCATCCAGATCTGGGCGCACACGGTCGAAGGCCAGGAGCACGAGCCGCAGAGTCACGGCGCCACGCTCACCGACAAGGACGGCAAGTTCCGGCTCGAGATGCCGCAGATCATTCCGATCTTCGGCCAGCCGCATGGCCACCTCGCCTATGACAGCGGCGAGTTCAAGACCGTCTTCCTGCGGCCGGTGATGCGGAGCGCCAAGGAAACCAGTCTCGAAGCGCACTTCGTGCTGCAGCCGGCCTGACCGGGCCGGCGGATGACGGGGTGGAAGTCGCCGCGGGTGATCCTGATCTGGGTCGCCCTTGCCGTGGCCATCGGCGTGCCGACCGGGTTTGCAGCAACGAGCGAGCAACTCGCCTGGCGCGGGCCGGTCTACATCCTCGCCGGTTTCGCCGGGATCGCCGCGCTCGGTCTCGTGCTGGTGCAGCCGCTGCTGATCGGCGGCTATCTGGCGCCGCTGTCGGCCTATCGCGGCCGGCGTGCCCATCACTGGGTCGGCGGCGCGCTGCTGCTGGCCGTGGTGATCCATGTCGCCGGCCTCTGGATCACCAGCCCGCCCGACATGATCGACGCGCTGACCTATGCCTCGCCGACGCCGTTCTCGCCCTTCGGCGTCACCGCGATGTGGGCCATCTTCATCGTCGCGCTGCTCGCGTCCCTGCGCCGTCGCTTCGAGCTGCGGCCGCGCACCTGGCGCTTCATTCACATGCCGCTCGCGATCGTCATCGTCGTTGGCAGCGTGGTGCACTGCCTCCTCATCGAAGGAACCATGGAGATGGTTTCGAAGGCCGTGCTGTGCGTGCTGGTCGTTGTGGCCACCGCAAAGGTCATGATCGATCTGCAGGTCTGGCGAAAGCGACGGACGCTGCGCGGGGAGAGCCCGTAGTCCGGATGGAACGCAAGCGTAATCCGGGACCGCTGTACCCGCGGCCGACAGCCCCGGATTACGCTGCGTTCCATCGGGCTACGTCGCACTGCTTGTCGCGGTTGGCGACGCGGCATATCCTTGCGGCATGACCGTCACGGCCCCCGATCTGAAAGCGTTCCTGCTCGCGACGCCGTTCTTCGGCGGCCTTCCGGACGGAAGCCTCGATCTCCTGATGTCGATGCTGGTCGAGCGCCGCTTCGAGGCAGGCGCCACCGTGGTGGCGGAAGGCGAGCCGGGACGTTCGATGTTCATCGTCAAATCCGGCCGGCTCGCGGTGAGCAAGCGGACGCATGCGGGCCGCGTCATCCCGATCTCCGTTCTGGAGCGCGGCGACTTCTTCGGCGAAATGACGCTGATCGAAATGCAGAACCGCTCCGCCACGGTGGTCGCGGAAATGCCGACGGTGCTGTACGAGCTGACCGCCAAGAATCTCTACGCCTGCTACAAGGCCGACATCCACGCCTATGTGATCGTCCTGCAGAACATCAACCGCGAACTGTGCCGGCGCCTGCGCCGGGCGGATGAGCGGTTCGCGAGGCGCGCGGCGGATAACGACAATTGATCACGGGTAGAGCCAGCGCTCCCGATGCGGCTACAGCAACGCCATCGAGTGCAGCGAGTTTCGATGAAAGCCGAAGGCAACAATGCCGGAGAGAAGCAACGCAGTCCCAATCACGATCAGGCAAAACGCAAGCACTATCGAAGCCCCGAATTCGTCATCCACGGCAAAGAGAATAATAGATAAAACTTTACCGACAATCGAAAGGAATAATTAACCTTACCTGCGGCCCCGATCGCGACCCGTCGGGCAAAACACTGAAACCCCGTCAAGTCCCTGCCGCAATAATATTCCACTTTACCGAAATTCGGTTTTGGCGTATGTGTCGCCCATTCCGGCTCACCAGGAGGGGCGATCTCGAGGTCGTCTTGATCGCGAGCCGGGTTTGCGGTGGACGCGGCAGCGTCGGCATGAGAGGTGCGGGCAGGGCGGGTAGTCCCTGTGAGCCCGCGGCCGCGTGCAGACGAACGGCGCTGCTAGGCTTCGTCTCGCCAGTAAGTTTCGCAGCTTCGTCGACGGGGCTGGAAATACTGCGGCGACATGGCGGGCCGTGCGTACGGCAAAACCGTGTGGTCCTGGCCGTCGTTGCTACGGTCAAGCCGGATCGAAGATGCGCGCGAGCCCAACCGGGTGGACGGCATCGTCAATTCGAACGGCGAGGGAGGCCAGAAGAAAGTTCGGCTCCCGGGAGAGCGCGGCATAAGCCGTCCGACCATCGCGCAGGGAAGGCCGAGTGATCGGCACCACCTGTATGCTGCTGTGCGGTTTTCTGCGTGCGCGTGCAATTCGCGCAGCGGACCGCGGGTGCGATGTCAGCACCCGGCCTTCCCTGCACCCTCTTCGAGGAAGAGGGTCAAGGAAACGAGCAAAACTCGGGCGCTTCGAGCCGCGAGAATGCTGCTTCATGTGTGGACATCACAATGACCCTACGATCGCGCCTCGCCCATCAGCGACGGGCGGCGGTCGCCGTCAGCTCCAGCCTGACGCCCTTGCCGAGATCCGCAACGCCAATGGCGGCGCGCGCCGGCAGCTGGTCCGCGGTGAAATAGCGCTTCCACACCTCGTTGAACGCCGCCTTGTCGGAGAGATCGGCCATGAAGATGGTCACCTGCAGAACGCAGGAGAGATCGGAACCGGCCCCCTCTAGCAATGTCTTCAGTTGTCGGAGCACATCATCGGCCTGGCCGGCCATGTCGAGCCCGGCATCCTCAGGGACGATGCCGCCGAGATAGAGCACGCCGTTATGCTCGACGATCTCGTGGAGCAGTCCTTCATAGGGCAGGGAACGTTTGATCACGATGGCATCCGTGGAAAGTTGGCGGCTCGCTGGTCAGGCGAAGACGGCTCGCGTCAATCGGGGAAGAGAATGGTGCTGCCAGACAGGATTGAACTGTCGACCTCTCCATTACCAATGGAGTGCTCTACCACTGAGCTACGGCAGCATGTGCTGGTGAAGAATCGGGCGCCCGAGGGGCCTACCAAGCGGGCCGATATCTGCCACAAGCCCCCCTCCTGTGCAAGCTTGCTCGGCCGGTCAAAACGAGAAAATCGGGCCGATATCGGGGCCAAAATGCTCATTTCGGCTCGAAACTACCGGCTTTCCGCCGATTCGCGTTCCGCTCCTCCCCCGCCAACTGGCCAGGTGGCCACGCGACCGGATTCGGTCCATTTCGAGTTTCGCACGACCGGATCGCGAGGAGCCTCTTGAGCTGCCGCAATCTCTGGGCATGGTATCGCCGACGGCAATATCGGACCCCGTGATGATGGACGAGAACGAGAAGAGCGCGCGCCAGGCGAAGACGTCCCGGGACGAGCGCCTGAAATCGGCGCTGCGCGAAAACCTGAAGCGGCGGAAGCTGCAGGCGCGCGAACGCGCCGCAAGCGCTGAGCCCTCGCCAAACGACGATGGTTCCCTCAATGAGGGGGCCGCCGGGAAAGCCGGCACTTGAGACATTGGAATGAATGGGAATGACCATGGGGCAGGACGAACAGCAACGAACCGGTGGTGAGGCGCTGATGTCGCGGTTCACGCGCCCCGAACAGACCTTTCCGACGCTGACGCCGGCCGAGATCGAGCGGATCAGGCATTTCGGCGAGGTCCGCCTCTATCGGGACGGCGAGTTCCTGTTCGAGACCGGCAAGCCCGGTCCCGGCATGTTCGTCGTGCTGAGGGGCCATGTCGCCATCACCCAGCGCGACGGTCTTGGTCATGTCACGCCGGTGATCGACCAGGGACCGGGGCAATTTTTGGCCGAGCTCAGCCAGCTCTCGGGACAGCCGGCGCTGGTCGACGGCCGCGCCGAGGGCGATGTCGAGACGCTGCTGCTGCCGCCGGACCGGCTGCGCGCGCTGCTGGTCGCCGAGGCCGAGCTCGGCGAGCGCATCATGCGCGCGCTGATCCTGCGCCGGGTCAATCTGATCCAGGGCGGCATCGGCGGTCCGGTGCTGATCGGACCGTCGAATTCCGCCGGCGTCGTGCGGTTGCAGGGCTTTCTCACCCGCAACGGTCAGCCGCACCATCTGCTCGATCCCGAGCGCGATCGCGACGCCGCCGAGGTGATCGCGCGTTATTCGCCCAAGCCCGAGGACTGGCCGCTGGTCGTCGCCGCTGATGGCGCGGTGCTGCGCAACCCCAGTGAGACCGAGCTGGCGCGCGCCATCGGCATGATCGGCGGCGCCAAGGATGGCCGCATCTACGACGTGGCCGTCGTCGGCTGCGGGCCGGCCGGGCTCGCCACCGCGGTGTATGCGGCGTCGGAAGGGCTGTCGGTCGCCGTGCTCGACATCCGCGCCTTCGGCGGCCAGGCCGGCGCCAGTGCGCGCATCGAGAATTATCTGGGCTTTCCAACCGGCATCTCCGGCCAGGCGCTGACCGCGCGCGCCTTCACCCAGGCGCAGAAATTCGGTGCCGACATCATGATCCCCGTGACGGTGAAGTCGCTCGACTGCACGCGCAAGGACGGCGCCTTCGCGGTGGCGCTCGACGGCTGCGATCCCCTGCGCGCGCGTTCGGTCGTGGTCGCGAGCGGCGCGCGCTATCGCCGTCCCGAGATCGCAAACCTCGACACCTTCGAGGGACGCGGCGTCTGGTACTGGGCCTCGCCGATCGAGGCGCGGCTCTGCGCCGGCGAGGAGGTGGCTTTGGTCGGTGCCGGCAATTCGGCAGGCCAGGCGGCCGTGTTCCTGTCGGGACACGCCAAGCGCGTCCTGATGATCATCCGCGGCGGCGGTCTCGGCGCCAGCATGTCGCGCTATCTCATCGAGCGCATCGAAGCGACGCCGAACATCGAATTGATGTTCAACACCGAGATCACCGCGCTCGAGGGCGACGAGGCCGCGCTGCTGCGGCGCATCCGCTGGAAGAGCCGGCTGTCCGACGACGAGGATGCTGCCGACATCCGCAACCTCTTCCTGTTCGTCGGCGCCGATCCCGCCACCGCCTGGCTCGACGGCTGCGGAGTCACGCTCGATCGCGGCGGCTTCGTCGTGACGGGCGCGCAGTCCGAGCAGAACCAGGGCCGCCTCGTGGCGCCGCTGGAGACCTCCGTTCCCGGCGTCTATGCCGTCGGCGACGTCCGCTCCGGCTCGGTCAAGCGCGTCGGCGGCGCCATCGGCGAGGGCGCGCAGGTCGTGGCCTCCCTGCACGGCTATCTCGGCGATGCCGCAAAACCGGCGCTTTAGAAGCGTTTTCGAGCAAAATGGATTCCGGTTCGCGTCGAGAAAACGCGTCAAAACAAGAATCTAGAGCCTCGTTCCGATTGCATCGGAAGCGGAACGAGGCTCTAGGCAACGAGAACTCAAGCGAATGGCAAGTCGAATGAGGCTTGCCATCGTGCCGCCAACTGCAGACTATCTCCTCACCATGAGGATCTGAGACTGACAAACAAAACGCTTAACGGGAGGACTAGGAATGGCTGAACTCGTCGTGCTCTACAAGACGCCCAAGGATGCTGCGGCTTTCGACAAGCATTATGCCGAAACGCACATCCCGCTCGCGAAGAAACTTCCCGGCCTGAAGAAATACGCCGTCAGCACGGGCACGGTCGGCTCACCCGCCGGTCCCTCCGGAGTTCATCTCGTCGCCATCCTCACCTTCGACAGCGTGGGCGATATCCAGAAGGCCTTTGGCAGCGAAGCCGGCAAGGCGGCCGCAGGCGACGTGCCGAAATTCGCCAGTGGCGGCGCCGACCTCCTGATCTTCGACACCAAGGAAGTGTGAGCCGCGATTCGACTTTCGTCGAAACCTGAGAGCGCGTAGCCCGGATGGAGCGCAGCGCAATCCGGGACAGCGCCATCCACACGCGAGAACCCCGGATTACGCAGCGCTCCATCCGGGCTACAAACAACAGCCTGCTGTCGTTTGTGACAGCGGTGCAAAAAATTCAGCCATGCGTTTGTCGATTCGCACGATGACGCATGGCTTCGCACGTGCCTGTGACGTCAACGCAGGTGGCAATCCCATGAGGGCCGTAATACTACTCTCCTGAATCTCAATGGAGAGTAGGAGGGATGTCATGGTCCTTGGCTTGAGTCTACCCGCCTTCACGCTGGTCCATGTCGTCATCAGCCTGATCGCCATCGCCGCCGGCCTCGTCGTGATGTTCGGCCTGCTCGGCTCGAAGCCGATGCCGGGCCTCACCGCGATCTTCCTGGCGTTCACGATCCTGACCAGCGCCACCGGCTTCCTGTTTCCGTTCGAGAAGCTGCTGCCCTCGCACATCATCGGCATCATCTCGCTGGCGCTGCTCGCCATCGCCTGCGTCGCGCTGTACGGCATGAAGCTCAAAGGCGTCTGGCGTCCGGTCTATGTCGTGACCGCGATGATCTCGCTCTATTTCAACGTCTTCGTGCTGGTGATCCAGTCGTTCCTCAAAGTGCCGGCGCTCGCCGCGCTCGCACCGGCGGTGGCGCCGGCGCCGCCGTCGGGTCCGGTGTTCGCCGTGGTGCAGGGCCTCGTGCTGGTGTTCTTCGTCGTGCTCACCATCGGCGCCTGGCGCCGCTTCAAGCCGATGGCGTTTGCCTGAGCGATTCTCAAGCGCGGCGCATTCACTGGTCATTCCGGGGCATCGCGCAGCGATGAACTCCGGTGCGCAATCGCGCGCCTGAGATTCTCGATTCAACAATCTCTAGGTTCCGGGGTTCGCGCTTCGCGCGCCCCGGCATGACGTTTCACTCAAAGGAGCCCCAACATGCCCACCATCACCACCAAAGACGGCGTCGAGATCTTCTACAAGGACTGGGGCAGTGGCCAGCCGATCGTGTTCAGCCATGGCTGGCCGCTGTCGTCGGACGATTGGGACGCGCAGATGATGTACTTCGTCACGCGCGGCTACCGTGTCGTCGCCCACGACCGCCGCGGCCACGGCCGCTCGGCGCAGGTCGCCGACGGTCACGACATGGATCACTATGCCGACGACCTCGCGGCGGTGACCGCGCATCTCGACCTCAAGAACGCGCTCCATGTCGGCCATTCCACCGGCGGCGGCGAGGTCGTGCACTACATCGCGCGCCACGGCGAGAGCCGGGTGGCGAAGGCCGCGATCCTCTCGGCGGTGCCGCCGCTGATGCTGCAGACCGCGGCCAATCCGGGCGGCCTGCCCAAGAGCGTGTTCGACGATTTCCAAAAGCAACTTGCCGCCGGCCGCTCGGCGTTCTACCGCGACATCGCCGCAGGCCCCTTCTACGGCTACAACCGCCCGGGCGCAAAGCCCTCGGAGGCCGTGATCCAGAACTGGTGGCGCCAGGGCATGATGGGCGGCGCAAAAGCGCATTACGACGGCATCGTCGCGTTCTCGCAGACCGACTTCACCGAAGACCTCAAGAAGATCAACGTGCCCGTGCTGGTGATGCACGGCGACGACGACCAGATCGTGCCCTACGCCGATTCCGCCCCGCTCTCGGCCAAGCTGCTGAAGAAGGGCATCCTGAAGACCTACAAGGGCTTCCCGCACGGCATGCCGACCACGCACGCCGAAACCATCAACGCGGACCTGCTGGCGTTCTTCAAGGAATAGGGGCGCGCGATTCCTGACCTTCTCCCGCAAGGGAGAAGGTCAGGGAAGCTCACTTCAAGATCGCCCGGATCGCATCGAAGGTGCGCTTGACGAACGCCTCCGGCTTCTCGCGCGCGCCGTCGCCGATCCAGCTCTCGCCGCCGACGCGCATCGCGCCGGTGGCGATCATGGCGACGAGCCTCGCCTTCAGCCGGTCGGATTTGCTTCGCCCGCGCTGGGCGAGCCCATCGGCCAGCGCGCGCTCGAGCTTCTCGTATTTGAGCTGGTCGCGGGCCTGAAGCGCGGGATTGTCGCGCTTGAGCCGCGACATCGCCGCGGTTTCCGCCGGATCGATCCGCTTGATCGCCGCGGCGATCGCGTTCTCCGCTGCCGTCAGCATGGACTCGTCCGCAGGCCGTGCGATGATCTCGGCGGTCAATGCGCTGGCGGCATTCTCCTGCCAGGCGGTGACGACGTCCTCCTTGGACGCGAAATAATGGAAGAAGCTCCGGCGCGACACCTCCGCCGACGCCGCGATGTCGTCGATGGTCGTGGCCTCGAAGCCGCGCTCCAGGAACAGCGTCATTGCCGCCCGGGTCAGCCGCGCGCGGGTCTCCTGCTGCTTGCGCTGGCGTAGGCCGGTGACATCAGGGGCTTTTCCGCCCGCGGGCAATTTCCGGGCAACCTTCGAAGCCTTCAAATCGGTTCACCTCTTGCAAAGTTGCACTCAGTGCACATTTAGACAGGCCGCGGGCCTCATTCCAGCCCCGAACGGAGACATGGCATGACCGACTGGACCACGGCAGACATCCCCTCGCTCAGCGGCAAGACGGTCGTCGTGACCGGAGCGACGGGCGGCCTCGGTTACGAGACGGCGATGGCGCTGGCGGGCGCCGGTGCCATTGTCATACTCACCGGACGCAACGACGCAAAGGGCCTGCGGGCGATCGAAGGCATTTGCGAACGGTTTCCCAATGCGCTGATCGCCTACGAGCATCTCGACCTCGCCAGCCTCGCCTCCGTCGCCGATTTCGCCAGGCGCTTTGCCGCCGGCAACGAGCAGCTCGACCTCCTCGTCAACAACGCCGGCGTGATGGCGCTGCCGAAACGGCAACAGACCGCGGATGGTTTCGAGATGCAGCTCGGCACCAACTATTTCGGCCACTACGTCCTGACGGCGCGGCTGTTGCCGCAGCTGCGCCGCGCCAAGGCGGCGCGTGTCGTCAATCTCTCGAGCCTCGCGCACCGCTCCGGCGCGATCAATTTCGACGATCTGCAAGCCAAGCATTCCTATCGTCCGTGGCGCGCCTACTGCCAGTCGAAGCTCGCGATGCTGATGTTTTCGCTGGAGCTGCAGCGTCGCAGCCTCGCGGCCGGCTGGGGCGTGAAGAGCATTGCGGCGCATCCCGGCTTTGCGCGCACCGACCTCATTGCGAACGGGCCGGGCGCCAACACGTTCCAGTGGCGGATCGGCCGGCTGATCCAGCCGCTGTTCAGCCAGTCCGCCGCCGAGGGCGCGCTGCCCACCCTGTTCGCGGCGACCTCGCCTACAGCCGAGCCCGGCGGCTATTACGGTCCGACCGGATTCTACGAAATGAAGGGGGCACCGGGACCGGCGCGGATCATGCCGCACGCAAAGGACTTTGCCACCGCCGCCATGCTGTGGGATGTCTCGGCCACGCTCACCGGTGTATCGTTCGACGAGATCGCGGCCGCCGCATGAGCCGCGAGCCCGTGGGGGACGTTCCGATGCAAGTCATCATCTTCGGCGCGACCGGCATGGTCGGGCAGGGCGTCTTGCGCGAATGCCTGATCGATCCCGGAATTGGCCGTGTGCTCGTGGTCGGCCGCAGCCCGACCGGCGTGCGCAACGCCAAGCTCGTCGAGATCATCCATGACAATTTCCTGGACTATTCGGCGATCGAAGCGCAGCTGACCGGCTTCGATGCCTGCTTTTTCTGCCTGGGCGTCTCCTCGATCGGCATGAGCGAGGAGCGCTACCGCCACCTCACCTATGACCTCACGCTCGCGGCAGCGACAATGCTGGCACGCCTCAACCCGCAGATGGTCTTCACCTATGTCACCGGTGCCGGTACCGATTCCACCGAGCAGGGATCGCGGATGTGGGCGCGGATCAAGGGCAAGACCGAGAATGACCTGCTCAAGCTGCCGTTCAGGGAGGCCTACATGTTCCGGCCCGGCGCGATCCAGCCCTTGCACGGCGCCCGTTCCAAGACCGCCTGGGTGCAGGCGGTCTATACCGCGACCTGGCCGCTCTGGTCGGTGCTGCGCCGGCTCTCGCCTTCGCTCGTCACTTCGACCGAGCAGATCGGCCGCGCCATGATCCGCGTCGTCCGGGAGGGGTATCCGCGGAAGGTGCTGGAGATGGAGGATATCAATAGCCTCTAGGCCACCGGCCCGTTAGTTTGTGCGGAAATTTCGGGGCCTGCACGCGTTGAGCCCTGTCCATGTCCGAAGGAGAAGCGTCGGCGATGTCGCCCCAGCTCAAACTGATCGCGCTCGACGCCGACGATCTCGCCGTGATCTCGACCCACGTCCAGGACGCCCGTGTCCACGCCTCCGACATCATCTGGCGGCAAAGCGAGAAGCGGCTTGTGGTCGGAATGAGCCGGCTGGACTGGGAGCAGACGCTGGAGGGCGAGGCCGAGCCGCGCCGACTGGTTGCGGCGCTCCGCTTCGACCGCGTGCTCGCCTGCAAGTCGCGCAACATCGACCTCAATGCTCCCGACAAGGTCCTGGACCTCGTCGGCATCGAGTTTCACCCGAGGGACGGGCGCGACGAGGAGCCCGCCGGCAGTGCCCTGCTTCTGTTCGCTGAAGGCGGTGCCATCCGGCTCGACGTCGAATGCCTGGAATGTGAGCTGACCGATCTCGGGGCGGACGCGCTGGGAACGGGGCTGGAGATCGAGGGGGAAGGTTGAGGCGGCCTGTATACCAGCGGCACCGGCTCGGGCCTGCGCCAGAACGGCAGCCCGCAAGGGTTGACGCCGCTTCCCCGCCGCGCCATTGAGCAGGGGACCCGGTGCGCCAACCCGCCCCAAAGACCAGCCAGAAGCCAAGCCAGATATTAAGCCAGACATGCCCGTTCGCCTCGACCGCAGCAGCGCCGATTTTGACCAGCGATTCGCGGCCTTCCTCGCCGCCAAACGCGAGGTCTCGGCCGACGTCGAGGCCGCCGCGCGCGCCATCGTCGACGATGTCGCCAGGCGCGGCGACGCGGCCCTGCTCGAGGCCACCGCCAAGTTCGACCGATTGACGCTGGATGCATCCGGCCTGCGCGTCACCGCCGCGGAGATCGAGGCCGCCGTGAAGGCCTGCGATGCCCCGACGCTGGATGCGCTCAAGCTCGCGCGCGACCGCATCGAGACCTACCATCGCCGCCAGCTTCCGCAGGACGAACGCTTCACCGACGCGCTCGGCGTCGAACTCGGCTGGCGCTATACCGCGATCGAATCCGCCGGCCTCTACGTGCCCGGCGGCACCGCGGCCTATCCGTCCTCGGTGCTGATGAATGCGGTGCCCGCAAGGGTCGCCGGCGTCTCGCGCCTCGTGATGGTGGTGCCGTCGCCCGACGGCAAGCTCAATCCGCTGGTGCTGGCGGCCGCGCATCTCGGCGGCGTCACCGAGATCTACCGTGTCGGCGGTGCGCAGGCCGTGGCCGCGCTGGCGCACGGCACCGCGACCATCGCGCCGGTCGCCAAGATCGTCGGCCCCGGCAATGCCTATGTCGCCGCCGCCAAGCGGCTGGTGTTCGGCAAGGTCGGCATCGACATGATCGCAGGTCCCTCTGAGGTGCTCGTGATCGCCGACGACACCGGCAATGCCGACTGGATCGCCGCCGACCTTCTGGCACAGGCCGAGCATGATGCCAGCGCGCAGTCGATCCTGATCACCGATTCCGCGCGCCTTGCCGCCGACGTCGAAAAGGCGGTCGAGGCGCAGTTGAAGACGCTGCCGCGCGCCGCGATCGCCGGCGCGTCCTGGGCCGATTTCGGCGCCATCATCATGGTGAAGAGCCTTGCCGACAGCATTCCGCTCGCCAATGCGATCGCCGCCGAGCATCTCGAGATCATGACTGTCGATCCCGATGCGCTTGCCTCAGAGATCCGCAATGCCGGCGCGGTGTTCCTTGGGGCCCATACGCCCGAGGCGATCGGCGATTACGTCGGCGGCTCCAACCACGTGCTGCCGACGGCGCGCTCGGCGCGATTCTCCTCGGGGCTGTCGGTGCACGACTTCATGAAGCGCACCTCCATCCTGAAATGTGGCCCGGACCAGCTGCGTGCACTGGGACCGGCCGCGATGACGCTCGGGCAAGCGGAGGGGCTGGACGCCCATTCGCGTTCGATTGGACTGCGCCTCAATCTGTCATGACAGAGCTGCCCGAACAGGACGACTCCAACAATCGCATCGTCGGCGTCACGCTCGACGAAGAGTCGATCGGCCGTTCCGGGCCCGATATCGAGCACGAGCGTGCGATCGCGATCTACGATTTGATCGAGCAGAACCTGTTCGCGCCCGATGGCGCCGAGGGCAAGGGCCCGTTCACGCTGCATCTCGGCATCACCGGCAACCGGCTGATGTTCGACATCCGCCGCGAGGACGGCACGCCCGTCGTCGCGCATCTGTTGTCGCTGACGCCGTTCCGGCGGATCGTGAAAGACTATTTCATGATCTGCGACAGCTACTACCAGGCGATCCGCACCGCGACCCCCGACAAGATCGAGGCCATCGACATGGGCCGTCGCGGCATCCATGACGAGGGATCGCGCACGCTGCAGGAGCGGCTGAAGGGCAAGGTGCGGGTCGATTTCGAGACCTCGCGCCGGCTGTTCACGCTCATAACCGTCCTTCACTGGAAGGGTTAAGCGCGATGGCGGCGCCGCCACGCGCACGCGATCCGCAATCGGTGCTGTTCGCCTGTGCGATGAACAGCGTGCGCTCGCCGATGGCCGAGAGCCTGCTGCAGCACATGTTTCCGCAGGGCCTCTACGTGAAGTCGGCCGGTGCGAGGAAGGGCGAGCTCGATCCCTTCGCGGTCGCCGTGATGGCCGAGCTCGGCCAGGACATCTCTGCCCACAAGCCGCAGACCTTCGAGGAGCTGGAGGACTGGGAGGGGCTGAATTTCGACCTCATCATCACGCTCTCGCCCGAGGCGCACCACAAGGCGCTGGAGCTGACGCGGACGCTCGCGGCCGACGTCGAATACTGGCCGACGCAGGATCCCACCACCATCGAGGGCAGCCGCGACCAGAAGCTGGCGGCCTATCGCGACGTCTGCGACCAGCTCTCGATGCGCATCCGCCGGCGGTTCGCGAAGGTGGGTGCCGCCAGCGGATAGCGCGCGTGCCCCGGACGCAGCGCAGCGCGTCTTCGCGAGGCGCTGCAGAGCCGGGGCCCATCTCACCTCCAGGTGGGAAGCCGTGGGTCCGGCTCAGCGTCGCAGCATTTCATGCCGCGCCGCGTCCGGGACGCGAGACCTCCCGTAACACCGGCGTCACAGACCGCGGGCACGGATGTCGGAAACCTCGAATCACCAAACCTCGGGTTCCCGGGTTGTGAAATCAGCCCCCTTCCGATAGGTTCCGCGCGCAATTAACCCCCGCTTCATCCCCCAAATCACCTGATGCTTGGCCGCCCCAAATTCGTACTTGCCTCCGGTTCGCCGCGGCGTCTGTCGCTGCTCAACCAGGCCGGCATCGAGCCGGACGCGCTCCGGCCGGCCGACGTCGACGAGACGCCGAAGCGGGGCGAGCTGCCGCGCGCCTGCGCCAATCGGCTGGCGCGGGCCAAGGCCGATGCGGCGCTGAAATCGGTGCAGCTCGACGACGAGCTGCGTGGTGCCTTCATCCTCTCCGCCGACACGGTGGTCGCGGTCGGCCGCCGCATCCTGCCCAAGGCGAATCTGGTCGACGAAGCCGCGCAGTGCCTGCGCCTGCTGTCGGGTCGCAACCACCGCGTCTACACCGCGATCACGCTGGTGACGCCGCGTGAAGCCTTCCGCCAGCGCCTGGTCGAGACCCGCGTCCGCTTCAAGCGTCTCTCGGAAGACGACATCCAGGCCTATATCGGCTCCGGCGAATGGCGCGGCAAAGCCGGCGGCTACGCCGTGCAGGGCATCGCCGGCTCCTTCGTGGTGAAGATGGTGGGGTCCTACACCAACGTGGTCGGACTGCCGCTCTACGAGACCACGACTCTGCTCGGCGGTGAAGGTTTCCCAATCCGTTTCGGCTGGCTCAACGCCACCACTGCGGTGTGAGCCGGCCAGCCGCCCAACAAAATCGCGAAAACAACCCCATGCACAGTAGAATGGCCTGACGGGGACTATGCGCCGCCATCTGGGGAACCCGTCTGCCGACAGGCTCTTGAACCCTTTCACTCCCCTGCAAGCTGCCGACATCATGGACGACAAGGTCAAAAAGCCCGCCAGCCCGCTCAAAACCTGCCCGATCTGCGGCAAGCCGCAGTCAGAGGCCACCCGCCCGTTCTGCTCCTCGCGCTGCCGCGATGTCGATCTGAACCGATGGCTGAAAGGCTCCTACGTCATCCCCGGCCGCGACGACGAAGTAGATGACGTAGAATAGCTAAATATTATCAATGTCTTGACTGAGCGGTCGTAACGCTGCGCGACGGCCGCGGCGAGCCCGTGCGAGCTTGTGCACAGCCGGGCCGCGCCGGGCGAAGCCTCTTGGCGAAGCTGGGTGGACAGGCCGCTTCCGGCCCACTATAAACCGCCCGCTCGATGGGCTTTGGCCCCTCTCTTGGAGCACGCCCAGGTAGCTCAGTTGGTAGAGCATGCGACTGAAAATCGCAGTGTCGGTGGTTCGATTCCGCCCCTGGGCACCACGCTTCGGTTACGCCTAGCGTAGCCACGCTCATCCCGCAGCGAACGCGTGAAGGTCGCCGACCGGCGCCGACGATGGTTCGCAGCAGCGCGGAAAGTCCTTGCCGCATCCAGGCGGGCGCTGTCGCTTCCCCACGTTGAAGCCCTCAAATGGAAATGCTCGTAGACATAGGGCGACAATGCTCGTCGCAAGCCGAACCTGCGCGCCATGGGCCACATTGCCACCCTTGCTCAATTGCAATCGCCGCAAGCGCTCGTGTTATAGTCCCAACTTTCGGTCGGCCCCGCGCTTTTCATCACGTTTGGATTGAGGAAGGGAAACGCCATGGACGAGGTCTTGATCAACACGACCACAGCCGGCGATCAAAGCCAGCCCAGCGTGTGCGGCCTTCAGGGCACCCAATTCGTCGTCGTGTGGGAGGACGACAGCGACAACACGATCAAGGGCCAGATGTTCGGTGCGGGCGGCGCCAAGAGCAGCGACCAGATCCTGATCAACCTGCCGACGCCGCCGGGACCGCGGCGGCAGCTTCCCGTGACCGTGGAGTACGGATCGGGCTTCGTCGTGGCCTGGAACGAGCAGGCGGCCGGCAGTGCCGCGACGGCGCCGACCCAGCTCAAGCTTCGTATCTTCGATGCCGATACGCTGTCGGGACCGGAAATCCAGGTCTCTACGTCGCCGGTCGAGCCTTTGATCCGGCCCGCTCTGGCGCGCCTGCAGGACGGAAACTTCATTGTCGTCTGGGCGGACAAGCGGGCCGACCAACGCATCCGCGCGCAACGTTTCGGCGCCGACGGAAGCAGGATCGGCGCCGAGTTTCGCGCCAACACCACCGCTGGGCTGCACAAGGTCCCGATGGTGGCGTGCCTGACCAATGGCGACGTCGTCATCGGATGGCGGGCGCGGATCACAGGTCCCCTGCATATTCGCTATCAGCTCTTCAACGCGAAGGGAGCGGTGGGCAGCGAGCACATCACGCCCGCGACGACCACCGCGGCAGCCATGGCCGCGATCGACGGCGGCCAGTTCGTCATCGCGCATCTGAACGATTTCGGCGAAGACGCCACGGTGAGCACCCTGATCGTCGTGGAAGCTGACGTCTACAAGGCCGATGGCTCGCCCGCCAATCTCCACCTCGTCTCGACCAGCGAACAACGTATCCAGGCGACCTGGCCGACCCTCTCGCCGCTCTCGGGCGGACGCTTCCTGATCGGCTGGGTCCAGCTCAACGTCGACCAGCCCGCCACCACCAACGTGAAGGCGCGGGTTTTCTCGACCGGAGGGCCGCTGGGCAAGGTCGTCCAGTTCAACACGTCAACCGGCCACAACCGCTTCAGCCTCGCGGTTGCCGCGGCTTCAGGCCCAAGGGACGAAGTGGCCTTCGCGGCCTGGACCGACGACACCCAGAGCGGCAAGGACATTGCGGGACGGGCGATCCGCGGACGTCCACTGACGGTGCCGGCAGCGGGGTTTTAGCAGCCCAGCGGGCGCGCGATTCCCCTTACCCCCGCCGTGCAAACACGAAGTGCCCGACGTCGATCTTTCCGGCGCGAAAGCCTGCCTCGCAGTAGCACAGATAATATTCCCACATCCTGCGGAAGGGCTCGTCGAATCCCAGTGAGGTCAAGTCGATCCAGGCCCGGCTGAAACTATCGCGCCAGAGTGAGATCGTCCTGGCGTAGTCCTGCCCGAACATGCGCTCTCGAACGACGGGCATCTCGAAACGTTCGCCGAGCGTCCGCAAAATGGCGGCCGACGGCAGCATGCCGCCCGGGAAAATGTATCTCTGGATGAAGTCGACTCGCTGCCGATAGCTGCCGAAGAGCTCGTCGTGAACCGTGATGGCCTGGATGCCGGCAAGTCCGCCGGGCTTCAGCCGCTGCTTCAGCTGATTGAAATAGGCAGGCCAGAATTGCTCGCCGACGGCTTCGATCATCTCGATGGAGGCGATGCGGTCGAAGCGGCCGTCCTGGTCGCGGTAATCCTGCAAGCGGATCTCGACCTTCTCCGCCAGCCCGGCCTTGTGGATCCGGCGGCGGGCAAAATCATGCTGCTCCTTGCTGATGGTGAGGGCCAAGACCCTGGCGCCGTAAGTCTTGGCGGCGAATTCCGCAAAGCCACCCCAACCGCATCCGATCTCGAGCACGCTCTGACCGGGCTGCAATTCGATCGCCTTTGCCAGCTGTTCGTATTTGTGATGTTGCGCAGCAGGGAGATCGGTCGTCTCGGACGAGAACAGCGCCGACGAGTAGGTCATGCTGGAATCGAGCCATGCAGAGAAGAACTCGTTTCCGAGATCGTAATGCTGGTGGATGTTGTGCCGCGATCCTTCCTTGGTGTTGCGGCGCAGGCGATGGAGCGCTCGCCGGCAGAGGCGAACCAGCATATTCCCGGCGAATGCGCTGTCGACCAGCTCCTCGTTGAGACAGAACACGTAGAGAAGCTGAGCGAGATCGGGCGTGGTCCAGTCGCCCCGGATGTAGGCCTCGGCCATGCCGATGTCGCCACCGATGACGAGGCTGCGCGCGAACCTGTAGTTCTTCAGCTCGATCGTGGCCGACGGCCCCTGAAGCTGCCCACGCAACGTCACCATCCTCTGGTCGGGGAGACGCACATGAAGGGTGCCACAGCGAAGCTGTGATGCAAGGCGCAGAGCCAGGCGGGCGAAGAACGGGACGCCATCAAATTGAACGGCGGGATGGGTGGCTGCCAGGTCCATGGTTCAGATCTCGCGTTGTTTCAAACGAGGCACGTACGAAACGCCTTTCAGCCAGAGCCGCATCGCTTCCCAATGAATGGCTGCGATGACCTTCAAGGTCAGGAAAGGCAGACCAAAGAGCGCCGCCAGCAGGGAGCGGCTCGTCAGAGCGCGGCGTCGCCCACAAAATGCTGCCGCAAACATAGCGCCCTGCGCGCCGCTCTGCAGGATCCTGACTTTCACATCCTGCTGGGGTGGAGAAACGCTGAAACGGTAATACGTTTCCATCTCCATGAAGGGTGAAACGTAGAACGCCTTCGCCTGGTTTTGGCGGATGGCCGGGCCCGCGCTGTCCTGTTGCACTGGCAGGACGTAGGAGTGCATCTCGCCGAAGGTGTTGCGGACTTCGTAGATCATCAGCGCGACATTGCCGGACGCGCCATAGCAGAAGTAGACCGAGAGCGGATTGAACACGTAACCGAAGACCCTGGGATAGCAGAGCAAGAGAACGCGGCCCCCGGACAGGTCGATGCCGTGGTCGGCCGCGAGCTGTCGGGCGTGTTCGCTGAGGCCTGCGCCGCTGCCGTCGCCATGATCGCGCTCGTGAAAGCTGAAGGGGGCCGCTCGGTTGACGCCGAACAGCCGGGATTGGCGATCCGATTCGCCCAGCCGGTCGAGATCGATCAGCAGACTCATCACGCGATAGGTGAACCTGTGCTGCACGGGGCGCCAGCGCGCGTGCATCACCTTTCCCCAATAGAGCGCGGCGGGCGCTGTCGCAGTCTCAGTTTCGGCTGGTGTGGTTCGGACCATCGCCTTACTCGGCAGCCTCGGCCAGGGCCGGATCCGGTTGACGCCAAGGAAGTTCGACGCCGAGTGCCTCGGCAACGGAAATGCCGGCCTGCAGGCCATCCTCGTGAAAGCCGTAGCCGGTCCAGGCGCCGCAGAACCAGGTTCGACGGCGTCCTTGAATCGCGGGCAGCTTTCGCTGCGCCGCGAACGCAGCCATGTCGTATTGCGGATGGGCGAAGGTGAATTGTCCGAACGTCAGACCGGCCGCCGGCTCGAAGGGAGGGTTGAGGCTGACGAACAAGGGTCTGCGCTCGTCGATCCCCTGCAGCCGGTTCATCCAATAGGTCACCGCGACGTCGTTCAGGGCAGGCGTTTGCCGCGGCCAGCGCAGGAAGTTCCAGGAGGCCCACGCCTGACGCCGCCGGGGCATGAGACTGGGATCGCGGTGCAGATAAATGGTGTTCGGAGCATATCTGATGGCGCCAAGGATGGAACGCTCCGTGGCGTCGGCGTCCGACAACGTCGCCAAGGCCTGGTCGCTGTGACAAGCCATCACCACCGCATCGTAAGTCTCTATACCGCCATGACTGTCGCGGACGGTCACGCCATGCACCGTCCGGTCGATCGATGTCACCGCGCAGCCTAGCCGAATGTTGTGCTTGAACGAAGTGGTCAGCTTGTCCACATAGCGCCGGCTGCCACCCTCGACCGTGCGCCAGCGCGGTCGATCGAGGTGCAGAAGGCGGTGATTGTCGAAGAAGGCGACGAAGTTCTCCGCCGGGAACGACAGGATGTCGTCGGACGAAGACGACCAGATCGCCGCCCCCATCGGACCGAGATAGTCGGAGAACAGGCGCGGCCCGAACGATTGCCGGCGCAGATATTCGCCGAGGGTCAGGCCATGCAGCCGGCCGGCGCGCAGATCGGCCACGCTCTGCTTGTTGAACCGCGCGACCTCGGCCAGCATGCGGAAATATGACGGGGATGCGAGGTTGCGGGGTTGCGCGAACAGGCCGCAGACCGTTTGCAGGGCGCTCTCGCCGCCACCGCGCCATTCGAACCGGCCGTGGTCGGAGGACAGGGCGAAGCTCATGCAAGTCTCGACGGTCTTCACGCCGAGATGCGTGAACAGCGACGTCAATTGCGGGTAGTTGGTCTCGTTGAACACGATGAAGCCGACATCGACATCGATGGGCTCACCGTCATAGTCGACGCGAACGGTGTGGCTATGCCCCCCCGGCTGCAGCTCGCGCTCGTAAACGGTGACTGCGTAACGTTTCGACAGGAGCCACGCGGCGGCATTGCCGGCAATTCCCGTCCCGATCACGGCCAAACGCATTCTATTTCGCCCCCACTGCGGTACCGTCAGCTGCGGCCCTTGAAGCAACCCTCAGGAAACGTTCGGCGGGAGGTCGCGGATCACTCGCCCGAGCCTGGCGCCGGGGGTGAAACCGCAGCCCGGACATGACGTATCGACAGGGTCAATTTGGGTGAGGACATGATCCTTCCGTACATTCAGGCGATCGGCTGCATGGCGCTGGGCTGCTGTCTCTTGATGGGACTGGCCTGGGTTGTCCAGCAGCGCACGGGAAATTCCGGCTGGGTCGACGCGATCTGGTCCTATTCGTGCGGTCTCGTCGGTGCAGCAGGTGCCCTGTGGCCGCTTGCCGGCACCTTGCCGGGCCGCCAGGCGCTCGTTGCCGGGCTTGTGCTGCTCTGGTCGGTAAGGCTGGGCACGCACATTGCGCGCCGCTCCGCAGCCGGGATCGACGATCCCAGATATGCGAACTATGCGCGCGAATGGGGAGCGGATGCCCCGCGCCGAATGTTCTTCTTTCTGCAATCACAGGCGCTGGTCTCGCTGCCGCTCCCCTTCGCCGTGTTCCTCGCGGCGCACGCACCGGCGCCGGGGCTGCGGCTGCAGGACTACATCGGCATCGTCATCGTCCTGATTGCCGTCGTCGGCGAGGCCATGGCGGACCGGCAGCTGCGGCTCTTCAAACGCGACCCCTCAAGCAAGGGACAGGTCTGCGATGTCGGTCTGTGGCGCTGGTCGCGGCATCCGAACTATTTCTTCGAATGGCTGGGGTGGCTGGCTTACCCGGTCATCGCGCTATCATCAGGATATGCCTGGGGCTGGGCCAGCCTGGCGGCGCCGGCGATCATGTACTGGATCCTAGTCCATGTGACGGGAATACCGCCGCTCGAAGAGCAGATGCTGCGATCGCGCGGCGAGCGCTATCGCCGATATCAGGCGCGCACCAGCGCCTTCTTTCCATGGCCGCCGCGGCAGGCTTCGCGATGAACAGTGTCGAGGCCGCCGCGATGCCGGCCAGCTGGGCCGGCAAACCGAATGCGTGGCGGATGTGATCCGCAACGGCTTGTCGAGCGTTAATCTGACGGGCGGCCGATAAGCCGGATGCAGGGTGACGAGACGCGCGACATGAATCTGTTCTTGACCTATCTTGCTGTGGCCGTGACCTTCGTTGCCATCGACATGGTCTGGCTGACGATCATGGTCGAAAGACTGTATCGACCGGTGCTGGGTGACATGTTGCGGGCTCAGCCGAACCTGCCGACCGCGGCCGCGTTCTACGTGTTGTATCCCCTCGGATTGATCTGGTTTGCCGTGCTGCCGGCGCAGCAGGATGGCGGCGCGTTGCGCGCTTTCACATCCGGCCTGCTGCTTGGCTGCTTCACCTATGCGACCTACGATCTGACCAACCAAGCGACGTTGCGAAACTGGTCGACCGGACTGACCCTTGCGGACGTGTGCTGGGGATCCTGTCTCGCCGGCGTCAGTGCCTGGATCGGATTTCTTGTCGCGCAGAAGCTGGCGCACTGAGTCGGCGCGACCGCATCACCTTGCATCAGGGGGCCGTCGGGTCCGATTGCTTCCGACCTTCCAGCAGCTCGAACGCCTCTCTGGTTTCCGCGATCTTGTCGGACAAGGATTTGAAGGTCTCGTGAGCCTGGATCTTTGTCGGCTCGTCGAGCAAGAGGTTCGCGAGCTCGACCAGTTGATCGCCCATGCGCTCCATGATTGCGAGCAGCCGATCGACACCGGCCGCAGGCTCGTGGGCGACGACACTTTCGACTTCTCTCACGATCGCTTCGAGCCTTGCCGTCGAGGAGACAAGCCGGTTCTCGCGCCCACGCTCGGGAAATTCAATAATCTCTGCGTCCATGCACGCGTTCTCGCCGGCTTCAAGCCGCAGCCGATGCGCTGAGGCAATCCTTGCGCACCGACAAGATGGTTCGGTGCAGCCAGGTCTTGATCGTGCCCACCGGCACACCGAAGCGTTGAGACAGGCTCGCGCGGCTCTCGCCTTCGAGATAGGCCAGTGCGACCAGCCTGCGGCGATCTTCCGGCAAGCGGGCCAATGCGCCCAGCGCAATGGGTTCGGCGCTGGCGTAATCGAAGTGCTCGGTTGGTGACAGCCCGGCCGTTGCGGGGACCGCGAGCGCCTTGTCCAGTTCGACACTGGGCTGCCTCCTGGTCCGTAGATGGTCAATCGCGGTGTGACGGACGATTGCAGCCATCCAGGTCATGGCCGACGCCCGACCGGGATCGAACCGAGCCGCATTGCGCCAGATCTTCAGGAAACTTTCCTGCAGGATGTCGTCCGCATCGTGCGGCGCCGTCCCGACGGCCAGCGCAATCCTGCGCAGCCTGCCGCGGGTCATCGTATGAAGCTCTGCGAAGGCGCGTGTCTCGCCTGCTGAGACGCGTACCAGCAGTCCGGGCAACATCTCGCTTTGCGCCCGATTGGCCAGGCTCGAACAGGTCATGTCCTGTCTCTCCCTTGCGTTTCCTTACGAAACGCTCCGTGCGCGGGCCCGGATCACCTGACGGGAAAGGGAGCAGCAGTTCAGAGCCGCACGAAGGGCCCGATCAACCGGCCGAGGAAACCGTTCATGCGCAAGTCGCCGGTCATCGCAACCAGGCAGAGGCAAGGACCTTCGTCACCGACGATGGGACGGTGATCGACCTCGTCGTCGCCATAGTCGAAATCACCAGGACCGAAGCGTCCGCCCTCATGGCTGAAGCTGCCCTCGAGCACGAGCGTCAGCTCGGTGCCGGTGTGGGTATGCTCGAGCATCCGCGAGCCCGGCGCTGACCGAAGCAGGAAGGCGCGCGCCGTGCCCGAACCGGAGAGCTCGATTGGCCGCAGGCTGAGACCGGGCGCGACCCGCCGGCGCTTGCCGATGCGATATTTGCGCAAGGCCGGTGGAACATCGTCATCGGTGGCCGACGCCGGCGGAGGCGCGGCTATCTCCTTCGGAGCCTCGTGAATTCGTGACATCACGCGATCGAACGCATCCGGTGCGATCGGTGCTGGCTCGACCTCCTCGAGCGCCGCCCCCGCGAGCTGCTCGATGGCCTGCACGAACCGGGCGCACCGCGCGCAGCCGGCCACATGCACACCGACGACCAACTGATGGGCTTCTTCGAGCTTGCCGGCCGCGAAATCGGCCAGAAGATCTTCCGGCGGATGATGGCTGATCGTCATGCTTCTTCGTCCAAAATGTCTCGCAACCGGTTCATCGCCAGCCTGATCCGGGATTTGACCGTCCCAAGCGGAATCCCGAGCGCGCTCGCGATTTCGGGATGCGGCCTCTCCTCGATGAAGGACAGCCTCACCACCATGGATTGCTCCGCCGAGAGCTGCCGGATGGCCGACGCGATCCGCGCCGCATCCTGCCCGCGCGAAATCAGGATATCGGCCGGCTCGGCTTGATCCGGCTCGTCCGGCAGCTCGGAACCGGCTTGCAAACGGTCTATCCGCGCCCTGCGGCGGAACAAATCGATCCGTAGATTGCGCGCGATCGTGAAGATCCAGGCCGGCGCTCCCGCGGTCGCAGGATCGAACTGGTGCGCCTTCCGCCACACGGCGATCAGGGTGCTTTGAGCGATCTCTTCTGCCTCGTCGGAGCTGCAACCGGCTTTCAGCATCAGCCCCTTGATGCGGGGCGCGAAATGCTCGAACAGCCGCTTGAAAGCCTCCCGGTCGCCATCAGCGGCGACCCGTCCGATCAAATCAGCCCAATCCACCTTTGCCTTTGGCCCTTTGCTCGCACCAATCGACAGCCGCGCCGGCACCCTCCGGGGTAAACCGGCTTCAGCCCGGATCGGCACCTTCAAAGCCGGGATAGCAGCGATCATAACACCTCGACAAGCGACCTCTCGGACAAACAACGACCGCCGCCAGCCGCTGGATCACCCCGGGAGGCGCATTGTTGCGAGTTCCCCACGCCTGCCGGGCGTGGCGATCCGGCCTTGGCACCCCGCTTGCTCAGTCATGACCAAAGTCAGGCCTCGGCGGCGAGGCCCGTTTCAGGTTGAGGCAAGCGATGCAAGACATGTCCCGTTCTGGTACTGCCGGCGAGCTCCGGCTCGATGCGTTGATCGCCGATCTGTGGTGGCGCGTTCGGCTGTTGAACACCGACATTCTCGAGGAAGAAGCCAGAGCCGGGGTGTTCGACGTGCAGCAGCCGACCTATCCGCTGCTGGCCGCCAACCTCCGCGCGCGGCGCGACAATCTCGTCTCCACGATCGGTGTGCTCGAGCAGCGCGCGAAGTCGGTGTCCGAGGCGGCTTGACTGCTCGTCGCTGACGCGGCAGGTCGGTGATTCAAGGGGCTGCGCTCATCCGATCGGATGACGCCGCCGCCAGTGCATCGATCGTCCGCGCGTGAGGCGTGACACATAACTTCCTCGCGGGTCGATCTAGCTTTGCGTCAGGTGGTTCGCAGTGATCCACCAGGCAAAGGAAAAGACTCATGCGCAATTTCATCCTCGTGGCTTTCGCAGCGATCACCCTGGCGGGCGCGGTGACCCCCGCCAGCGCGCTCACCATCGTGCGCGATCATCGCGATCCGCCCGTCGTGCGCGACCATCGCAATCAGACCATCGTCCGCGATCACCGCAATTAGCCCGAGGTGCGCGACCATCGCCACTAAGCGTTCTGGCGGCGGAGTCGAATCGAACAGGTTCGACTCCGCGTCGGCCGGCGTGGCCGACACGCCTCTTCCCCGAAGACGTTACCGCGACCAGCAATGCACGATCTTTCCAGAAAGCCCGACAATCGCTCCGCGCGCAACGCCGGTGTCCATTCGCGATTGTGAGGCCTGAGCACGCGCCAGGTTCGCGCCGCCGTGCTATGGCTGCCTCTGCAATTTCCCGCGAGGCCGCCATGCTCCCCGTTCCCGCCGACATCTTCACCGAGCCCGAGGACGTCTCGCCCGACGGCCTTGCCAATCTCGGCCCGCTGCGCCGCCTCGCTGGCCGTTGGCAGGCGGACAAGGGCATCGACGTCAATCCGAAGGCGGAGGGACCCGAGCGGCGGACCTTCATCGAGCGCATTCGCATGGATCCGATCGATCCGCAGGCCAACGGCCCGCAGCTTCTCTACGGGCTGCGCTACCACATCCACATCAACACGCCCGAGGAAGACATCACCTTCCACGATCAGGTCGGCTACTGGCTCTGGGAGCCCGCGACCGGGCTCATCATGCAGACGCTGGCGATTCCGCGCGGGCAGGTGCTGCTGGCCTCAGGCAAGGCCGGCCCCGGCGACAAGACGATCTCGGTCACTGCCAAGCGCGGCGACACCGCCTACGGGATCTGCTCGACCGATTTCGTGGAGCAGGCATTTCGCACCGATTCCTACCGCTGCGACATCACTTTCAACGACGACGGCAGTTGGACCTATCTGATCCAGACCGAGTTGTTCGTGCGCGGCGCGCCGTTCAATCATCACGACACCAACACGCTGCAGCTGGTCGCGCCGCCAAAGCTCAATCCGCTCGCGGCGATTGCCAGGGATCGCGCGAGAGGCGATGAGAAGAGCGATGCGGCGGTGTGAAGCGCATTTCCGGAGAATTGCATGAAGCCCTACGTCATCTGCCTGATGCATTCCAGCCTCGACGGCCGCACGCATCCCAGCCGCTGGCGTCCGAAAGGGGCGGGCACCGACTGGTTCGAGAAGATCCATGAGGAGCTCGGCGGCGATGCCTGGGTGATCGGCCGCGTCACCGGATCGGAGTTCGCCAAGGGCCAGCCCTATCCCGCGACGAAGGAGAAGCTGCCGCGCGAAAACTGGCTCGCGCGGCGCGACTCGAAAACCTATGGAATCGTGCTCGATGCGCAGGGCAAGATCGGCTGGGGCCGCTCGGACATCGGCGGCGACCCCATCGTCGTGGTGCTGACCGAGAGCGTTCCGGATTCGCATCTCGCAGGGCTCCGCGGCGAGGGCGTCTCCTATGTCTTTGCCGGCAAGTCCGAGATCGACCTGGCGCTGGCGCTGGACATTCTCCACCGCGAGCTCGGCGTGAAGCGCCTCTTGGTGGAGGGCGGCGGCGTCGCCAATGGCGCATTCCTGCGGGCCGGCCTGATCGACGAGTTCAACCTGATCCTCAGTCCCGCGATCGATGGCGCCACGGGTGCGCCCTTCGTGTTCTCCTCGACGGAGGCGGACAGCGACAAGCGCGCGCCGATTGCGGCGATGACGCTGGAGAGCACGCGGGAGCTCGGCGGCGGTGTGCTGCTGCTGCGCTATCTGATCAAGAACGACCCGACAGCCGCGAGCCGGTAAAGCCGGTCATGTCCGAGACCTCACAGCATATCGTCATCGTCGGCGCCGGCGCGGCAGGACTGATGGCGGCGCGCGAGCTGGCGCGTGCCGGTCGGAAGGTGACGGTGCTGGAGGCGCGCGGGCGCTGCGGCGGCCGCATCCATCCGCTGCCGGCTGAGGAGTTCGGCTATCCCGCCGCGGGCGGCGCCGAATTCGTCCATGGCGAGGCGCCGGTCACGCGCGGATTGCTGCGCGAGGCCGGGCTGTCGCTTCAGGAGATCGAAGGCGAGCAGTGGAGCTTTGACGGAACGAGGCTCTCGCGCGAGGCGCGTGACGATCCGCACGAGGCGGAGCTTCAGGCCGCGCTGAGGGATTTGCAGGACGATCTCTCCGTCGCCGATTTCCTGCGCCGGCATTTTTCCGGGGATGAGTATGCGCCGATGCGCCATTCGATCGAGCGGATGGTCGAGGGCTATGACGCGGCCGACCCCGAGCGCGCCTCGACGCTGGCGCTGCGCGAGGAATGGATGGATGGCGGGCACGCGCCGCAGGCGCGCATCGATCGCGGCTATGGCACGCTGATCGACTTTCTCGCGGCGGACTGCCGCAGGCTTGGCGTCACAATCAATCTCGGCTGCGTGGTGACGGCGATCGAGGAGGAGCGCGGCGAAGTTACCGTTCGCTGCGCCGGCGGCGACCGACATGGCTGCGACAGCGTGATCCTCACCGTGCCGCTGCCTTTGCTGCGCGAGATGACGCTGCCGGCGAGCGCGCGTGCGAGGCTTGCCGCCATTGATGACATCGGCTTCGGCAACGTCATCAAGATCCTGCTGCGCTTCGCGCGGCCATGGTGGCGCGAGCGGCACCATGAGCTCGCAGGCATGACCTTCCTGCTGTCCGAACAGAAGATCCCGGTGTGGTGGACGCAATATCCGAGCCAGCAGGCCGTGCTCACCGGTTGGTTCGGCGGCCCGCGCACAAGGGAGCTGGACAGGCTCGATGCGCAGGAATTGATCGAAGCCGGGCTCGATTCACTCGCCGGCATCTTCAAGCTGCCGCGCGAGGATGTCGCAAGCGAGTTGGTGACCGCGGCGGCGACCAACTGGGCGCACGACCCCTTCGCCCGCGGCGCCTATTCCTGGGCGACACCGCGGACGCGCGAGGCGCAGGCGATTCTGGCGCGCGCCGATGGCCTGGTGTTGTTCTCCGGTGAAGCGCTCTATCGCGGCCGCGACATGGGCACGGTGGAAGCGGCGCTGGCGAGCGGGGCGGAGACGGCGGGGATGATCCTGCGGAAATGAAAAGAGGCCCGCACACTTGCGGGCCTCATGTCTCACCAGCGTCCGCCGCCGAAGCTGAACGTCACGCCCGGGCCGCCGCCACCGTAATATCCATACGGCCCGCCGCCGTAATAGCCGTGATGCCGCGGGTAGTAGCCGTAGCTGCGGTAGTGCGGACGGTAGTAGCCGTGATGGTGGTGATGACGGCGCCAATGATGGTGATGGCCGTGGTGCCGGTGCTGCGCGCTGATGTCGGTCGATTGGCCGCCCTGCGCGCTCTGCTTAGCGCTCGAACTGCCGGCCGCGTTCGCCGTCGATCCGCCGGCAAGCGCCGCAGCTCCGACCGCCATCGCGACGATGAGATATTTCATGTCATCACTCCAGTTGAATGTCGTGAGACAACAGATGGGCGTCGGCTGCGTTCCAGGACAGTGCGGGCGTCGAAACGACGCAGTGCGCGGTGCATGATTCGCGCTCTTGAACGCGCGTCGTAAGATTTATTGTCGCATTATCGCGTCGATCACATTGCTGCCATCACTTGGCCGCGAATGACCCGATCACGTCACGCGTTGTCACGATGCGGGCGAACTCGCCGTTGAGGTTCGACAGCGTCATCGCATGGATCTCCTCGGCTGCGTGCACGTCGCCGTCGGGCCCGATGCGGTCGAACGTCCATGTCGCATCGCGCACGAGGCGCGCGTCGAAGCCGAGATTGCCGGCCATCCGCGTCGTCGTCTCGACGCAATGATTGGTGGTCGCGCCGCAGATCACGAGCGTGCCGATGCCGGCCGCGCGCAGGCGCGTCTCCAGATCCGTGCCGATGAAGGCGCTGTTGACGCGCTTAACGATGACGGTCTCGCCGGGCTGCTCGCGCGCCTCGTCCTTGCCGGCATAGCCGGAGCTTTGAGGCAGGAACGACGAGTTCGGCTTGGTGCCTTCATGGCGGATATGAAAGATCGGCGCGCCGCGGGTTCTGAACGCCCGCAGCAGATCGGCGATCCGCGCCACCGCATCCGGATTGTTGCGCCGTTTCCCCGCGGCCTCCCATTCGTCGAACGCGCGCTGGACGTCGATGACGATGAGAGCGGGGAGGGCGTGGGGCATGATCGGATCTTTCGCGCGGGTCGTGGAAGCGAATATGCGAGGATGGGGACGGCGCGCAATGCCGATCTTCCCTCGTTTTGCGACGGGACACGAGAGCGGTCATGCCGGCTGGCGGATGCGCCTCACGGATGCGGATCAGGAAAGCCGTGGCGTTCGGAAAGTGCGGCGAGGATCGCATCCTTGTCGGCGATGAAGGCGCGGCCCTGATGGCTGCCGGTCTGGTGCGGCGATGTCGCGCCGTCGGCCAATACCAGCAGCGGCAGCGACTGGTTCTCCTCGCCAAGAAGCGCGATCACCGGCTGCCGCGGGCGCGGCCACGCGATGCGCTCGACCTCGAGCTCTGCGGCAAGCTGCGGAAACGAGGCCAGCACGCCCTCGATCAGCGCGCAATGCCAGCAGTAGAACAGTCGCCCCGGAAAGGCCGGATCCTCGAAACCGGGCCGCAGCAGAAACAGGCGGTCGCGCGTCATGGGTCGCTCCAAAGCATGGCCGCCTTGCTGAGGATCAAAGCGGCAAGGACTGGCCGGCCTAGGGTCGAGGCACCAAATGGTTGGGAATCGACGAGATGCGAGAGAACGCCATGCCGGGACAGGCGAGTCAACCAGACGGTCTTGCCGACATCAAGACGCTGCCGGAGCTCCTGCGCTGGCGAATCAAGGCGACGCCGGCGGCGGAGGCCTATCGCCATTTCGACGCCGGTGCCAAGCGCTGGGTCAGCCAGTCCTGGCGGGAGATCGATGCCGAATTCGAGCTGTGGCGGCGGGCGCTGGCCGCGGAGAATTTCGCGCCCGGCGAGCGCGTCGCGATCCTGATGCCGAACGGCATCGCGCATATCGCGATGGACCAGGCGGCGCTTTCGCGCGGCCTCGTCCCGGTGCCGATGCACGCCGTCGACAACCCCGACAGCGTCGCCTACGTCCTCGTCGATTCCGGTGCACTGCTCTTGTTCGTCGATACCCTGGAGCGCTGGCAGGCGATCGTGGCGACCGGCCAGCCGCTCGACCATCTCAAGCGCGTCGTCTGCGCGGATGCAAGCGGGCTCATCACGCCGAACGCGCGGATCATCGGGCTCGACCATTGGCTCGCGCAAGCCCCTGGGGCGAGCGCGCCGCTGCCCGATGTCGCGATCGAACCGCACGATCTCGCCGCCATCGTCTACACCTCGGGTACCACGGGGCGGCCCAAGGGCGTGATGCTGTCGCAAGGCAACGTCGTCGCCAATGTGAAGGCGATCGCGCGCCGCATCGAAGCCGAGCCGCACGACGTCTTCCTGTCCTTTCTGCCGCTCTCGCACACCTTCGAGCGCACCGGCGGCTATTACTACCCGATCGCGGCCGGCGCCTGCGTCGCCTATGCCCGCTCGGTGCCGCAACTGGCGGAGGATCTGAAGCATGTACGGCCGACGGTGCTGGTCTCGGTGCCCCGGATCTACGAGCGCATCTACGCGCAGATCATGCAGCATCGGGCATCCGCGGGCTGGATCGAGCGCGCGCTGCTCGATCTCACCGTCGCCGTCGGCGGGCGGCGCTTCGACGCGCGGCAGCAGCACGCCATGCCGTCGCTGCTGGACCGGCTGGCCTGGCCGCTGCTGAAGCGGCTCGTCGCCGACAAGGTGCTGGCGCAACTCGGCGGTCGCCTGCGCGTCGCGGTGTCCGGTGGCGCGCCGATCGCGGCGCCCGTCATTCGCCTGTTTCTCGCGCTCGGGCTCGACGTCCTCCAGGGCTACGGCATGACGGAGACCTCGCCGGTGGTCTCCGTGAATACCGTCGAGGATAACGATCCGCATTCGGTCGGCCATGTCCTCGACGGCGTCGAGGTCAGGCTCGGCGAGAACGACGAATTGCTGGTGCGCGGTCCGAGCGTCATGCTCGGCTACTGGCACAAGGACGAGGAGACGCGCCGCGTCAAGGACGCCGATGGCTGGCTGCATACCGGCGACCAGGCCCGCATCGAGAACGGGCGCATCACCATCACCGGTCGCATCAAGGACATCCTGGTCACCTCCACCGGCGAGAAGATCGCGCCGGTGGATCTGGAGACCGCGATCCTCGCCGATCCCTTGTTCGAGCAGGCGCTGGTGGTTGGCGAGCAGCGGCCGTTCCTCGCCGCGCTCGTGGTGCTGAATGCCAAGGCCTGGGTAGAGGAGAAGGAAAGGCTGGCGGCGCGCGGCCAGCAAGGCGGGGCGGCGGAACGGGCGGCGCTGCTGGCGCGGATCGCCGCGGCCGTGAAGGCCTATCCGTCCTACGCCACACCGCGCGCGGTGTGGTGGACGCTCGATCCGTGGACCATTGCGGCGGGCCTGCTGACGCCGACGCTGAAGAACAAGCGGCCCGCGCTCGAGCGCCGCTTCGCGGACGAGATCGAGCACATCTATGCGAAGAAGGCGAATGTTTCGGCTCTCCCCGCGAGCGCGCTCACGTCCTCTTGAACGTTGCTTCCGCCGCGCTTGATCCAGCGCAACTTCGGCCGCTGCCTCCGCATGCAATGTCGCCCACGACAAATTCGTATGGCAATCGAGGCAAGTCATGAAGGCGTATTTCATCGGCGGTGGCATTGGATCGCTCGCGGGCGCGGCGTTCCTGATCCGCGACGCGCAACAGGCGGGGCGAGACATCGTGATCTACGAGGCGCAGCCTCTGGTCGGCGGCAGTCTCGACGGCGCGCTGCTCGCGAACGGCGCCTATTCGCTGCGCGGCGGCCGCATGCTGACTACCGACCACTACGAATGCACCTGGGATCTGCTCTCCAGCATTCCCTCGCTCGAGCATCCCGGCCTCAGCGTGCGCGACGAGACCATCGCGTTCAACCTGGACAACCCCGCGCATTCGCAGGCGCGGCTGGTCGACCGCAACCGCTTCAAGGTCGATGTCTCGCATATGGGCTTCTCCGCGCGCGACAGGCTGGAGCTGCTGAGGCTGACTGAGGCCTCGGAGGAGACGCTCGGCGACAGCCGCATCACCGACTGGCTCTCGCCGAAGTTCTTCGAGTCCAATTTCTGGTACATGTGGCAGACCACCTTTGCCTTCCAGCCCTGGCACAGTGCGGTCGAGCTGAAGCGATACCTGCATCGCTTCATGAACGAGTTTCCGCGCATCGAGACGCTCGCCGGCGTCAAGCGCACCGTCTACAATCAGTATGATGCGATCGTGCGGCCGCTCGCCGACTGGCTGAAGCGCCAGGGCGTGCAATTCGTGCGCGGCACGCGCGTCACCGACATGGCGATCGAGAGCGAAGGCGGACGCTTGCGGGTGCGCCAGCTCGTGCTCGACCGCGACGGCCGCATCGCCAATGTCCGGCTCGAGGACGACGATCTCGTGTTCTTCCAGAACGGCTCGATGACGGACGCCTCGAGCCTGGGCTCGATGACCGAGCCGCCGTCGCGCCTGACCAAGAAGGAGAGCCAGGGCTGGGCGCTGTGGGAGACGATCGCGCAAGGCCGTCCCGAGTTCGGCAATCCCGCCGCCTTCAACTCGTCGATCCCCGAATCCTATTGGCTGTCCTTCACCGTCACCTGCCGCGATCCGCAGTTCTTCGACCGGATGGAGGCGTTCTCCGGCAACAGGGCCGGCACCGGCGGCCTCGTGACGTTCAAGGATTCCAACTGGCTGATGTCGGTCGTGCTGTATCACCAGCCGCATTTCGCAGGACAGCCGAAGAATGTGCAGGTGTTCTGGGGCTATGCGCTGCATCCCGACCGCGTCGGCAATTTCGTCGGCAAGCCGATGTCCGATTGCGGGGGCGCGGATATTTTGAAGGAGCTGTGCGGCCACTTGAACTTCGATGCGAGCGTGCTCGACGACGCGATCTGCGTTCCCTGCCGCATGCCCTATATCACCAGCATGTTCATGCCGCGTAACCTGACCGATCGGCCGCTGCCGGTGCCGAAGAATTCGGTCAACCTCGCTTTCGTCAGCCAGTTCGTCGAAATCCCCGACGACGTCGTGTTCACCGTCGAATATTCGGTGCGGGCAGCACAGATGGCGGTCTATCAGCTCATGAAGATCGACCGCCCGGTGCCGCCGGTGACGCGGCACGACAAGTCGCTCGCGGTGATCTTCGCGACGCTGGAAAAGGCGTTCGCGTGATGCCGGTTCGGCGGTGCTGGTGCCTGCGATCGCGGCTATGGCACCGCCAGCGGCAGGGCGACGTGAAAGACGGCGCCGCCTGAGGGCGCGTTCTCGGCCCAGATCCGCCCGCCATGCGCTTCGACGATGGTATGGGCGATCGACAGGCCGATGCCCATGCCTTGCGCCTTGGTCGTGAAGAACGGCTTGAATATCTCCGTCACCTTCTCTGCGAGGATTCCGTCACCGGCATCGGCGACGGAGACGAGGGCCAGATTGCCCTCGGCGAGACCGGTTCGGCCGACCACGCGGCGCCGCTTGTTCGGTAGATGGGCCACCGCATCGATGCCGTTCATGGCCAGATTCAGAATGGCCTGCTGGAGCTGAACCTTGTCGCCCTTGACGCGGATATCCGCGGGCGAGGGCTCCGTCACGAGCTCGACATCGTGCGTCAAGGCCTGCACGGAGAGGAAGCGAAACACCTCGCCGACCATCGCATTGAGGTCGAGCTCGTGCCGTACCGTCGGGTCTCGTTTCAGAAACGCACGCAGCCGGCTGATGATTTCGGCGGCCCGCTGATCGTCTCGGCGAATGTGGGCCAATATGTCCTCGATCTCGCCGAGGTCGGGAGCCGGATTCCGCAATATCTGCTGGGCCGACTCGGCATTGATCATGATGGCGGCGAGCGGCTGGTTCAGCTCGTGGGCGAGCGAGGCAGACATCTCGCCGACGGTGGCGCGGCGATTCAAGTGAGCGAGCTCCGACATGCGCTGCCGCGCTTCGACCTCGGCCACGAAGCGCAGGTGGCGCTCGCGCAGCAGAATCGCGATCATCATCGCCTGCAGCAGAACGATGCTCGCAACGATGGTGACGTGCCAGTGATACTGCCCCCAGAAGGTCGGTTCACGGAAACGTACCTCGCTGCCGGGGGGCAGATTGGCCTCGTTCACGTTCCAGCGCTTCAGCTGGCGCCAGTCGAAGATCGGTTTCACGTTGTCCCCGCCGAAGGGGACGATGTTCGACGGCGCTTCGCCGTCGAGTATCCGCATGGCGACTTCGCCGGCTTCCCGTCCGATGATCTCCGGCATCAGCAGGAAGCCGCCGACGCCCGATCGCCCGAGGAATGTGTCGGACGTGATGACGATCGGACGGTTCGCAGTCTCGGCGACAAGCGCGAGCGCCGACGCCGGGGAATAATAGGTGCCTTCGCCGTCGGAATACATCGCGGAGGTCAGGATCGCGGAACGGTCCGGCAGCGAAGCGACTTGCTTGCGGACGTCGCGCAGCACGGCATCGGAGAGATCCATGACTTCGAGGCCCGGCATCATGGCCGCGAAGTCCTGCTTCCAATGTCCATACACCAGCGGATTCTTCCAGGCATCGCCCACGAGGACGACACGGGTCAGGTCTGGGACGATGGCGCGCGCAGCATTCAGCAAATGTGCTGGCGTCACGCGGGCGAAGACGGCGGTGGTATCGGGCAGAAACAGCGCGCGCGTTTCGGGCAGATCAGGCACGAAGCCGTAGACGACTGGCGCGGCCGGCCAAATCTCTTGCTTGCGCTTTTGAAGGAATTTCGCCGATGTGACGCCAATGGAAACGATGACGTCGATCGGCCGCTGTGCATATTTGGTCCTGAGGTGGCCGACCACGCTCTCTTCATAGCCGGGTCCCGGGAAGCGGCTGAGATCGAGGCTCTCGCCGTAGATCACCGTGTCAGCCGTGCCGCTCTGCTTCGCGGCGGCGCGGATGCCGGCAAAGATCTCGGAATAAAACGGCGAGCGAAAATCGGCTTCTTCAAGAACCAGGATCGAACGCTGCCGCTTGCCCTCGGCCGCGATGCAGTCGCGCGACAGGCTTGCAAGCAGGCAGACGATCAGGATGCGCACCAGCCCGGTGATCATACGCGCGTTGCTGGACCGTCGGCCCGCCCCCACTGCGATCGCGTCTCCGCGATGAGAACGCTGGCGTGAGCATAACCGCCTCGCCTGGAGTTTCAACGGAGCGATGCGTGACGGTTGCGCTACCACGCAAGCCCAGACGAAGTGCCTCTACTTGAACGGATCTTGGATCGACGGCGAGGACTGCCGGATGCGGCGAACGCTCACCGGCGTACCGTCGGAGACGAACAGCAGTTCATATCGACGGCCTTCGTTGTCGGTCGCCGAGCAGGTGACATCGGTCACCTTCCTGGCGGCGAAATTGCCGGTCTGGCGGCAGAGGCCGGTGGAGGTCTGCTCGGCCGGCACCGGCAGGCCATCGACCTTGGGGCGGTCTTTGGAGTTCAGCAGCATGCGGTCGATCGGCAGCTCGTAGGAATTGTCGTCGGCGCGCTTGCCGTTCTCGCCGGAGAACGACACCACGTGGCTGTCGTCGGAGGGATCGTCGACTGCGACCGCGAAATTGACCCGGCCTTTGTCGCCATGGGCGTAGGCCACCGTCTTGCAGGCAAAGGCGCGGCCGGCGACCTTGAGCGTCTTGCAATGGCCCGTCATCAGCGCCAGGAGGTCGATGAGGGCATTCTGCTGCGCCGGCGGATTGTTGACTGGGATCGGTTCGGAAGTCTCGGCAAAACAAGGACTTGCCAAGGGCATGGTCAAGACCATGGCGATGGCGAAGAGGACCGGTCGGCGAAGGCGCATCGTCGGGCTCGTGTGCCGGAGGGCCGTGGCGGCGGAAAAGGTCCGCACCATAACGATCGAACCGCAAATTGGTTGCGATCCCGTTTGTTCTGCAAGACCGTTCTGGAATACCACCGCGCCACCCCGACGGCGATTCGCCGCAATCGCCCAACCGTCCCGGCCGGCACTTGCCGTCAGGCCGGTGTTTTTTTCGTGGCAGAGCTAGCCCATCGCCGCCTGCCAGCGTGCATCGCGAAGCGAGGGGCGGCGGTGCAGGCGGGCGTCCAGCACGGCGCGGGCGCGGGGCAGCTCGCCGCTGCGCATGAGCGCGACGATGTAGGTGTCCTCGACCAGCTCGCGCTGGGCGTGGCTGCCGCCGATCCGCACGACCTCCGTGAGGACTGGCGCGAGCGTTTGCACGCATGAGGCGTAGGCCTCATCGGCAAAGGCCGCCAGCGCGCGGAAGATCGCCGGCACCACGGGGCCGGCCGGCAACCTGCCCTCGGCGAGCCGCTGCTCGATCACCGCAAGACGTGCAGCGAGCGCCTCCTGATTCTGCGTCGCCGCCGCGAACAGCGCCATGTGGACGTCAGCGAAAGGCAGGCTCGACTTCGGAAACAGTTTTTGCGCAGTGGCGTCGGCCTCAGCCCAGAGCGCCTTTGGTACGGTGTGGCCGTAGGCCGACAGGCGCCACAGCAGCGAGGCGGCATCGGTGATGACGTTGAGCGGCGGCGCTTGCGTGGCTGTGGGCTGGAGCACGTCGGCATAGATCGCGAGCGCGCGGGCCGCATCGTCCTGCTCGAGCGCGCCGAGCGCCTGGTGCCAGCGAATGTGGCCGTGCAGGATTCCGGCGCGGTCGTAAGTCGGAATCCACTCGCCGACGAGGCGGTCGGCCGCGTCGATCGAGCCGTCCTCGAACATCGCATGCAGGACCGCATGCGCGGCATGGGCGTTCGTTCGACGCAGATTGAAGCCGCGCTCGGTCACGCTGCGGCCGCGCGCAACGTCGCCGTTCTCGGTCATCGCCCAGCCGGCCATGGTGAGAAACCACCAGTCCTCGCCGTAATGCTGCTTGACGCGCTCGCACAGCTCATGCCGCGCGCGATCGTGGTCCGCCATGCCGGAGAAGGCGAACAGGCCGAAGGCGCCGAGCGGCAGCGACAGCACCAGGGCATCGCGCGGCCAGCTCTCGACATGCTTCAGCGTCGCTGCGATCGCTTCCGGCAGCCGGCCCTCGATCGCCAGCCCCAGCGTCTCGACATGCGAGCGCTCGCGCTCCGTGCCGCGCCTGGCGGCCAGCTCGCGCGCGAGCGCCGCCTTCTGACGTGCGAGATCGCCCTGCTGATAGAAGGCGTGCACGCGGGCACGGGCGATATGGGGAAGCGCAAAATCCGGGTCGGCCGCAGTGGCGCGCTCCAAGGCCTCTGCCATGCCGGTCCAGCCCGCGAGCATGAGGTCCACGCCCTCGCGATAGGCAGAGGCAGCCGCATCGGATGCGGTGGAGAGCGGCAGGCCGTAGCGGTCTTCGTGGAGCATGATCCTCTCCGAAGTTCACGCCGTCCGCGCGCGGCGGCCTTCGATCGGGTAGGCGGGGTCGTTGTAGCCCGGGGTCGACGGATGGCCGGCAACGACGAGCCGGTCGATCAATGCTTCGTCATCGGCGGTGAAGCGATAGTCGAGCGCGCTGATGTAGCCGTCCCACTGCTCCTCGGTGCGCGGCCCCGCGACGATCGAGGAGACGAAGGCGGAGTTGAGCACCCAGGCGACCGCGAACTGGCCGGCTGTGATGCCGCGCCTCTCCGCGTAAGTCTTGATCTCTTGTGCGAGCTGAAGCGATTCCGGCCGCCATTCGGTCTGCATCATGCGGGTGTCGTTGCGTCCCGCGCGCGTCTCCTTGTCGGGGGCGGCGTCCGGCTTGTACTTGCCCGTGAGCACGCCGCGCGCCAGCGGGCTGTAGGGCACGATGCCGAGGCCGTAATAGGAGCAGGCCGGAAAATGCTCGACCTCGGGCATGCGGTTCATCGCGTTGTAATAGGGCTGGCTCACCGCGGGACGGTCGATGCCGAGCCGGTCGCAGATGTTGCAGATCTCTGCGACGCGCCAGGCGCGGTAGTTGGAGATGCCGAAATAGCGCACCTTGCCGGCGCGGATCAAATCGCCCATCGCGCGCACCGTCTCCTCCAGCGGCGTCGCATGGTCTTCCTTGTGCAAATAGTAGATGTCGATGTGGTCGGTGCCGAGCCGCGTCAAGCTTTCGTCGGCGGCCTGCAGCACCCAGCGCCGCGACAGGCCGACGCGGTTGGGATCGTCCCCCGTCCCGGTGTTCATGGGGTTGGCGAGCTTGGTCGCAAGCACCCAGGCGTGGCGGTTGCCTGCGATGGCGCGGCCGACGACCTCCTCGGATGCGCCCCTCGAATAGGCGTCTGCGGTGTCGATGAAGTTGATGCCGGCATCGCGAGCTTTCGCGATGATCCGCTTCGATGTGGCTTCATCGGTGGGCCCGCCGAACATCATGGAGCCCAGACAGATCGGCGACACTTTCAGGCCGGAGCGGCCGAGCTGACGGTATTGCATGGGCGATTTCCTCGATCGTTCGATTGAGGGCAGCATAGCCAGCTACGTCGGTCATTGCGAGCGCAGCGAAGCAATCCAGAGCTGCGTCCGCGGGGAGATTTCTGGATTGCTTCGCTGCGCTCGCAATTACGCGTATGCCGGTGCCCTGCAATCGGTGTCATCGCCCGCGAAGGCGGGCGATCCAGTATTCCAGAGGCGGCAGTGATCGAGCAGAGAGGCCGCGGCGTACTGGATTCCCCGCCTTCGCGGGGAATGACAGCGGTGGGTTTGGTGGCAACGGGGGCCGCTGACGCGCGCCTACCCCGGCCCCTTCAGGATCTTGAACACGCCGTTCGCCATCACGATGCAGCGGTCGTCGACCGTCACTTCCGTGCTCATGAAGATCAGGCTGCGGGTCGAGCGCACCACGCGGGGACGGGAAATGAGGATGTCGCCGATCTGGCCGGCTTCGACGAAATGGGTGTCGAGCTGCACCGTCGCCATGAACTCCTTGCCGGAGACGTAACGGGCGGTCATGCCGCAGGTGCGGTCGGCGAAGGTCATCATGACGCCGCCCTGGACCATGCCGCGGCGGTTGTGGTGCTTGTCTTCGGTGGCGAGCGCGAACTCGTAATGGCCGTCGACCTTGCGCTCCCACAGGGGACCGACCAGGTGCATGAAGCCGGTGGTCTCGAGGATGCTCCAGCCCTCTGATTTCAGCCTCGCGGCGGCCTTGTTCGTCATCTTCAGGTTCATCCCTGCAACGCTGTCTCTGCTCGTTTCATCAGATGCGGTCCTGGTGTAGTCAAGCTTCATGAGACCTTTCGGCGATGCCACCAGACGGAATATCGAAGCGGCCTGCGCGTCCTTCGCACGGCTGCCTGACGAGGCCGAGCCGTCGGCGCTGAAGCGCGCCGCGGTGGTGCTGGCGCTGACCGAATCCAGCGACGGTGACGACACCGCCTTCCTCCTCACCAGGCGCGCGTCGAGCTTGCGCTCCCATCGCGGGCAGTGGGCGCTGCCGGGCGGACGCTGCGATGCCGGCGAGACGCCGGTCGAGGCGGCGTTGCGCGAGCTGGATGAAGAGCTCGCGCTAAAACTTTCGGCCAACGCGGTGCTCGGCCTGCTCGACGATTATCCGACCCGCTCCGGCTATCTGATCACGCCGGTCGTGGTGTGGGCGGCGGGCCGTGCCGCGATCACGCCGAACCCGGACGAGGTCGCCTCCGTCCATCGCATCGCGCTCGACACGATCGAGCGCGATGACGCGTTCGATTTCACCGCGATCCCCGAAAGCACCCGCCGCGTGATCCGCTTCCATCACCAGATGAGCCTGATCCACGCGCCGACGGCGGCGCTGATCTACCAGTTCCGCGAGGTGCTGGCGGGGCGGCACACCCGCGTCACCGACCTGGAACAGCCGGTATTCGCCTGGAAGTGATGGTAAACGGCGCGTTAACGTGACGGTTACCGGATGCCTGCTAAGAGGGCGGCATGCATCGATCGATTCGAAACACATTGGCGCTGGTTCCACTCGCGCTTGTCCTGGTCACACCCATCGCACATGGCGGCGAGGTGGACGCGCTGCCGCCCGGCATCCGCGACGCCAACGCCCAGCTGCTGTCGCAGTTTTTCGCGCAAGGTGGCGCTTCGCCCGCCGTGCTCGAATATCGCCGCAAGCTCGCGGAGTACCAGGCGGCGCGCGCGGCGTTCGACGCCGAGGCCGGCGCCTATTGGAGCCAGATCTCCGAGAAGCGGAAGGGCCGCAACGCCAAGCGGCGCAGCGGGCAGCAGGTGACGCTCGACGATTACGTGCTGGAGCATCCGCCGCTCTATAACGGGCCGAAGAAGCCGGTGAATCCGGAGCCGGAGGAAACGCCGGACCGGCCGCCTCGCAAGCCGATCCCCGTCGTCGCCGATTTCCTGCGCGCGGCGCAGGAGCTCTACCAGTTCACGCCGCAGCGACCCACAAGCGAGGTCGAGTTCAAGCGCGCCTATGCGCGCTACGCGCTCGCCTCCGGGCTGACGCGCGAGCAGGCCGTGCGCGTTTATTCGTTCGAGACCGGCGGCACCGGCACTCACGACGTGCAGGCGGGAATCGAGCATGGCGGCAAGCGAGCGATCTCGACCGCGATGGGCTACAACCAGCTCCTGACCACCAACAGCGTCGAGCTGCTGGCCGAGCAGGGCCACGAGCTCATTCGTGCGCTCTCCGACAAGGTGGCACGGACATCAGGACCGGCGCGGCAGTCGCTCGAGCACAAGTTCGTCGTGCTGAAGAAGATGGTCACGCATGCCAAGGCGGTGCCCGACACCTGGTCGGAGCACGAGAAGATCGGCAACACCGCGCAGGGCTGGGCCATGCATGCGATGGTGCTCGACATCGATGTCGGGCCGATGCTGCAGACCCACAAGCTGCTGACCTCGGTGCTGTTCGCCCGCGCCAAGGGCTACACCCGTCCGCTCACCGCCGCCGAGCTCGAGATGATGAACCTCACCGGCGACGGCACCGGGCTCGACATGGTGACGATGCCGCAGGCGATGCGCGAGCAGGTGCCGACCTCGAACTTCTTCCAGCGCGGCGGCTACGAGCGCAACCCGGTCGCGATCCGCCACAACACGGTGGCGAAGCTGCTCGCGGTGACGGACGATCGGATGGATGCGAACAGCAGCAAGCCCGGCGCGAGGGAATTGGCGGCGGCATTTTAGCAACCCGCCGCCGTAGCGACCTGCCGCAGGGTTGGGCAAAGCGAAGCGTGCCCACGCACCTTCTGCGATGGAGAGAGATGGTGGGCACGGCGCAAGGGCGCCTTTGCCCACACTACGACAGCTTCGTTTGTGGCGAGAGCCGCAGCCCTTACTGATCCGGGCCGAACTTGAACTTGCCGTCGCCTTCCAGATACGGGCCGCTGCGCATGTAGAGCTGGCCGTTGTGACCGATGAAGAACAGCGTGCCCTTCGGCACTTTCTTGGCGCCCTTCAGCAGTTCGCCGGCATTGCTGGTGCCCATCTTGTAGGAAAAGGTCTTGCCCTCCTTGTCATAGGCGTAGCCGGTGTCGGGCTTGAGCTCCCACGGCGTTGCCGGGGCTTGCGCCAATGCGGGCGCTGAAAAGGCGCCGAGTGCGACTGCGATTGCAAATGGCTTGATTGAAAATGCCGTCATTCCCATCCTCCCACGGTCGGGACATCCGGGCTTGAACAAATCACGAACGGTATGTCCGGGTCAATTTGCGAAAGCGCCGCAGCACATCACGTCTTGCCCAGCAGTTTGTGATTTTCCCTTCGTCCCCTCGCGACTATGTTCCGCTTTCCGTCTAGAACGCAACTCGACAAAATTATTGGCAGGGATGATTCGGATGCGCCATGGGATTAAACTTTGCTGGGCTGCTGCATTGTCGTTGACGGCCCTGGTGCCGGCCGCCCGGGCCGATGACTACCAGCTCAGCCACAACCAGCGCATTTCGTGCAGCCGCGGCCTTGCCCCGGGCAAGCTGAACACGGCGACCTGCAAGTCCTACACCTATCTCTTCAATTCCAAGACCTCGGAATATTTCCGCTGCCAGGTTTCGCTGGCGCTGACCCGCGACAACAAGGAAGTCATCAACGTCCAGACCGACGGCGGCTGCACCAAGAAGCCGCGCATCTTCGAGACCGACGGCAAGTATGATTTCGACGCGACCGAGACCGAACCGCCGAACACCAACTCGTTCTTCGGTCCCGGCGGCTATTCGGTGTGGGCCGCCGACGTCGGCGCGCAGAAGATCCGCGGCTGCATCACCATCTCCTCCGGCCTCGGCTCCGACATCTCCAAGTGTCTGGACATGACGTTCCAGTGAGACCGGGATCGCGCGCCCGAATCTGACGCGTTCGGGCCGCGCAGCGGCCGCTGCGCCACGTCGCCGCACCCGCCGGGTTCCCGAAAAATCGAGCCGGATCGGCCATTTACCGCAGCCCAGCTTTATCTTTTGGATGGGTTGACCCGCTCGCGTCATCCGGCCAATTTCGCGGCCGGTTTGGGGAGAACAACAACCATGAAACGGACCATTTTCGGCGCGGCCGCGGCTCTTGCTCTGGCGGCGTCGGCACCTTGCGCGCAGGCGCAATCCTTCATCAACGTGCTGACCGGCGGCACCTCCGGTGTCTATTATCCGCTTGGGGTCGCGATCGGAAAAATCTACGGCGACAAGATCCCGAACGTGAAGACGCAGGTGCAGGCCACCAAGGCGTCGGTCGAGAATCTGATCCTGCTGCAGCAGGGCCGCGGCGAGCTGGCGTTCACGCTGGGCGATTCGCTGAAGGCGGCCTGGGACGGCGAGGAGGAAGCGGGCTTCAAGACCAAGCTCGACAAGCTTCGCACCATCGGCGCGATCTACCCGAACTACATCCAGATCGTCGCGACCACCGAGTCCGGCATCAAGACTCTGGCCGACCTCAAGGGCAAGAGCCTTTCTGTCGGCGCGCCGAAGTCCGGCACCGAGCTGAATTCGCGCGCCATCCTGTCCGCGGCCGGCATGAGCTACAAGGATCTCGGCAAGGTCGAGTATCTGCCGTTCGCCGAATCCGTCGACCTCATGAAGAACCGGCAGCTCAACGCGACGCTGCAATCGGCCGGCCTTGGCGTCGCCTCGCTGAAGGACCTGTCGACCTCGAGCCCGATCACGGTGGTGTCGGTGCCGAAGGAGACGGTCGACAAGATCGGCCCGCCCTTCGTCTCCGCGATCATTCCGGCCAACACCTATGCCGGCCAGGACAAGGACGTGCCGACGGCGGCCGTGATCAACTATCTCGTCACGAGCTCAGCCGTGTCGGACGACCTCGCCTATCAGATGACCAAGCTGGTCTACGAGTCGCTGCCGGAACTCGTGAATGCGCATGCCGCCGGCAAGGAGATCAAGCTCGAGACCGCCGCCAGCGGCAGCCCGGTTCCGCTGCATCCCGGCGCGATCCGCTATTACAAGGAAAAAGGGCTGATCAAGTAATCAGCCTCATCCGCCGACGTCATGCCCGGGGCAAAAGCGCGAAGCGCGTCTTCGCGCAGATGTCCCGGGCATCCACGTTCTTAGAGGCACCGTAAGCCGTGGATGGCCGGGACAAGCCCGGCCATGACGTATGCGGCAGCAGTGCCGGTGCTATTATCGCCCTCACGGGCTAAGGACGATTTAGATGCTGGAAAAGGCAGAGGCCACCCAGGCCCCCATCAAGGTCGAGTTCGACAATTTCGAGCACGGTTTCCCCGAAGGGTTCGGCCCGGGCTGGTGGGGCGCGCTCGCTTATTGGATCGGCATCGCCTTCGCCACCTTCCAGCTCTATGTCGCCGCCTTCAACTATCTGCCGAGCCAGGTGGTACGCGGCGTCCATGTCGGCTTCCTGGTTCTCCTCACTTTCGGCCTGATCGCCAATTTCACCGCGAAGAGCAATGCCGGCCGCGCGCTCGGCTGGGTGATCGGCGGCGCGGGCTTCCTCTGCGGGCTCTACCAGTGGATTTTCTACGCCGACCTGATCGCGCGCGACGGCGATCCGACCCGGCTCGATCTCGCGGTCGGCACGGTGCTGGCGGTTTTGATCTTCGAGGGCACGCGGCGCCTGATGGGCGCGGCGCTGCCACTGATGTGCGGCGCGTGCCTCGTCTACTGGTTCTTCGGCCAATATCTGCCGTCGCCGCTCAACCATCGCGGCTACGATTTCGACCAGGTCATCACGCATCTGTCGTTCGGTACCGAAGGCTTCTACGGCGTGCCGATCTACGTCTCGGCGACCTACATCTTCCTGTTCATCCTGTTCGGCTCGTTCCTGGAGCGCGCCGGCATGATCCAGCTCTTCACCGATGTTTCGCTCGGGCTGTTTGGCAGGACCCGCGGCGGCCCCGCCAAGGTCGCGGTGTTCGCTTCGGGCATGATGGGCACGATCTCGGGCTCCGGCGTCGCCAACGTCGTCACCGTCGGCCAGTTCACGATTCCCTTGATGATCAGGTTCGGCTATCGCCGCGCCTTTGCGGCGGGCGTCGAGGCGACCGCCTCGATGGGCGGGCAGATCATGCCGCCGGTGATGGGCGCGGTCGCCTTCATCATGGCCGAAACGCTCGGCGTGCAATATTCGGAGATCGTCAAGGCGGCGGCGATCCCCGCGATCCTCTATTTCGCCTCGGCCTTCTGGATGGTGCATCTGGAGGCCGGCAAGCACGGCCTCGTCGGCATGAAGCGCTCGGAGATCCCGAGCGCGTGGAAGGCGCTGGTGACGCGCTGGTATCTCGTGCTGCCGCTCGCCGCGCTGGTCTACATGCTGTTCGAGGGCTTCACGCCGCTTTATGCCGGCAGCATGGGCCTTGCGCTCACGGTGGCGCTGATCCTCGGCACCGCCATCACGACGGGCGCCTCCTCCAATGCGATCCGCATCATCTTCTGGGTCGGCCTTGCGCTCGTCGTCGCTGCGCTGTCGCGTGACGGTCTCAAGATCGTGCCGGTCGCGGGCGTCGTCGTCGGGTTGATCCTGATCGCCGCCTTCGTACGCGGCGGGTTCAAGGCGTTGCGCGAGTGCCGCGACGCGCTCGCTGAGAGTGCGAAATCCGCCATCACCGTCGGCATGGCCTGCGCCATCGTCGGCGTCATCATCGGCATGATGTCGCAGACCGGCGTCGGCACCATCTTCGGCGGCTGGGTGATCGGGCTCGGCGAGAAGAGCCTGTTCCTGGCGCTGATCATGACCATGCTGCTGTCGATCCTGCTCGGCACCGGCATTCCGACCATCCCGACCTACATCATCACCGCCGCGCTGGCCGCGCCCGCGCTCGCCAAGCTCGGCGTGCCCCTGATCGCGAGCCACATGTTCGCGTTCTATTACGGTATCATGGCCGACCTCTCGCCGCCGGTGGCGCTGGCCGCGCTCGCGGCGGCGCCGATCGCCAAGGAGAATCCGGACAAGATCGGCTGGGAGGCGATGCGCATCGCGCTCGCCGGCTACGTCATCCCCTTCATCTTCGTCTATTCGCCCGCCTTGATGCTGCAGGCCGGCGATCCCATGGCTGCCAAGCTCGGCTTCTACGGCGCGGTCGCGCTGGCGAGCCTTAAGGCCTTGGTGGCGATCGCCCTGTTCGGCATGGTCGCGATCGGCTTCTTGTTCACGCGGTTGACGCTGATCGAGCGCCTGGTCGGGCTTGGTGCTGCGTTCTGCCTGCTCGGCGAATTTGCGTTCAGCGACACCGCCGGATTCGTGCTCGCCGCGGCTCTCGTGCTGTGGCAATGGCGGCAGCGCCCGCAGGCGCCGGTCGAGGCGGTGTGAGCCTCTGCTTCGCCACGGCATTCGGGGTGAAGGCGCTGACGCTGTCCGCCTTCACGCTGGTCTGGACGCATTCGATCGCCAAGATCGACTGGCAGGAGGATTGGCGCGTCACGCCCGCCGGTCTCGAACTGGTGCAGGCCCGCGTCAAGGGCACCGGCCCCGGCATGGAGCCGCCGCCGGAGGCACGGTTGGTCGACGGCTGGTTTCAGTGGCAGCCGAAGCGGGCACCGATGCAAGAGGTGGTGCTCGGCAATTCCGGCGCGGCGGGCGAATGGCGGTTGTGCCATGACGGACCGTGCCGGACGTTGTCGGAGATTGTCGGACATCCCATTGGTGCTAACGTGACGACGATGAAGGTGTGCGACGATCCGTAGCCCGGATTACGCCTCGCTTCATCCGGGCTACAAGAACAACAAGGAGACACAAATGGATCGGCTCAAGGGCAAGGTTGCGATGGTGGTGGGGGCCGGCTCGATCGGGCCCGGCTGGGGCAATGGCAAGGCAACCGCGGTGACCTTTGCGCGCGAGGGCGCGCAGGTGTTTTGCGTCGACCGCAACGGCGCCGCTGCTGAGGAGACGGCGAAGATCATCACCGGCGAGGGCGGCAAGGCGACGGCCTTCACGGCCGATGTGTCGCGGGCGAGCGAGATCGAGGCGATGGTGGCGGCGTGCCTGAAGGCCTATGGCCGCATCGACGTGCTCGACAACAATGTCGGCATCGCTGAGATGGGCAGCGTGGTCGAGGTGACCGAGGAGAGCTGGGACCGCGTCTTCAGCGTCAACCTCAAGAGCGCCTATTTCGCCATGAAGCACGTCATTCCCGTCATGGTGAAGCAGGGCGGCGGCTCGATCATCAACATCTCCTCGATCGCCTCGATCCGCCACATGGGCATTTCCTACGTCACTTACGGCACCTCCAAGGCGGCGATGAACCAGATGACCCGCACCACGGCGATCGAGTTCGCGCGCCATCATGTGCGCGTCAACGCGATCCTGCCCGGCCTGATGAAGACGCCGATGGTCGAGCATTCGGCAGGCCTTGCCGCCAGCTACGCCAAGGGCGATGTCGAGGCGATGTGGCGCGCCCGCGATGCGCAAGTGCCGATGGGCCACATGGGCGATGCCTTCGACGTCGCCAACGCCGCGCTGTTCCTGGCGTCTGACGAGTCGAAATATGTGACCGGGATCGAGCTCGTGGTGGACGGCGGCATCACGTGCAAGGCGGGGGCGTAGGCGCCCACACTCTGCCGTCGTCCCGGCGGCTGCGCCGGTCCGGGACGACAGCGGTGATTACTGCGCCAGCGCCAGAATGCCGCCGGCAAACGAATGCCAGGCCGCGGTCTCGCTGATCGGCCAGTTCAGCACCTTCACCGCCAGTAGCGCGAGCGTGCCGTAGATGTAGACGGGATGCACGCGGCCTTCGGTGCGCCAGTCGCGCACCATCGCGACGACGAGCAACAGCGAGGCGACGACGGCCGGCGCGATCGTCACCGGCACCGGGGGCGGGCCGGGCGGTCCCGGAGGCGCCAGGAAGGTCAGGAACCAGCGCGCGATCGCGGCGTCGAGAATCGAGACCGCGGCCAGCAGCATCAGGCGCTTGTGAACCTCGGGCTTGCGCGTGTTCATGATCGCCAGCACGAACACCACCGCGAAGAATGCGATGCCGCTCATCGGCACGATCGAGAAGCCGATGCCCGCTTCGCGCTGCCCGAGCGCGGCGGAATGCTGCATCACGTGCACGGAGGCAAGGAAGCCGAAGATGGTCATCGCAGTCGCGAGCGAGACACCGGCAATGCCGAGCGAACGGTGATTGACCACGCGGCCGGAGGCCGCGAGCCAGGTCTGCAACACGAAATAAAGCGACCAGGTGAAGAACAAGAATCCGTGAAAATGAATCACCGGGCTTGCGGAGAGCGTCCGGTGGGCGAGCGGGACCCAATAGGTCGGCGCAAAACCGAGAAAGGCGGTGGCGGCGCAGGCCAGAGCCATGTGCAGATAAAAATATCGTGCAGGCGACGCATCTCGCGCGCGTACACGACGGTCGTCGGTCAGGGTCGTCATCAGGAGTGAGTCTGGGAAGGAGTGGTTTGGTTCAATGCCGGCTGTTCCCCCTCCACTGTCGCTACCTCATCCCCCCGCGCTCAATTCTGCGCGATCGAGCTCTTCTTCGATCCGGTGGAAGGCATCGTCGCCGATCACCTCGGTAGCGCGGAGGTCGACGATCGATTTGCGAGCGGCTTCGATGGCGCGGCGGCGCAGGGGATCGGCGGGCAGTTCGCCATTGGCGATGCCGCCCTTGGGATCGCTCTCGGCCTGCATCAGGACGGCGCGATATTCGAGGCGCAGGATCTCCGCCTCCTCGGACGGATCGCTCTCGATCGCATCGAGCGCTGCGCGATAAGCGACGGCGCGTGCGTGCGCGACCTCGGTGCCGACGGGATCGTCATCCCTGAGGCCGAACGCCAGGATCAGCGGCCGCAGCGTCAGGCCTTGGATCACCAGCGATCCCAGCACCACCGCAAAGGCGATGAAGACGATGAAGTCGCGCTGGGGAAAATTCTCCGGCAGCGCGAAGGCAGTGGCGAGCGTGACGAGGCCGCGCATGCCGCACCAGGAGATGATGAGGCCGCCCTTGGGCGAAGCGACGGCCCTGGGGTCCTTCGGATGATAGATCCCCTGTGCGACCAGCACGCGCAAGGTGGTGCGGTAGAACGTCACCCAGAGCAGCCGGACCAGCACCACGGTGAGCAGGATCCAGGCCGCAGCCACGCAATATTCCCAGCGCACGTCCGCATCCAGCCGTGTCCAGATCGGCCGCATCTGCATGCCGATCAGCATGAAGGCGAGCACGTTGAGCACGAACACCATGGTCTCCCAGACGGCGTAAGACGGCACCCGCAGCCGCGCCGGCATGCGCATCCCCGCCGAGCGCGCCATCGTCATGGCATAGACCACGATGGTGAGGATGCCGGAGAGGCCGAGATGCTCGGCGGCGATCCAGACCATGAAGGTGGTGGCGAACTGCACGATGATGGCGCTCGGCGCCTCCGTCACCCGCTCCAGGAACAGCGGAATGATGCGGCCTGCGAGCAGGCCGGCGACGACGCTGCCGACCAGGGCCAGCGCCATGGTCGGTGCAACCTGGCTCCACGTCAGATGCTCGGTGGCGACCGCCCCGACCGCAATGCGATAGATCAGCAGCGCACTGGCATCGTTGAGCAGGCTTTCGCCCTCCAGCACCTTCACCATGCGGTGGGGCAGCTTGACCTGGCTCAGGATCGCGACCGCGGCAGCCGCATCGGGTGGCGCCACGATCGCGCCGAGCGCAACCGCGGCGGCCCAGGGCATCTCGGGCATCAGCCGGTGCGCCACGACGGCGACGCCGGCCGTGGTCAGGCCGACCGCCGCGACGACCAGGGTCGAGACGGGAACCCAATTGTTGCGCAGATCGCGCAGCGAGGTGTCGAACGCGGCGTCGAGCAGGACCGGTGCGACAAAAAGGGCCAATGCCAGGTCGGGCTCCAGCGTCCAGGACGGGCTGGAGGGCACGAAGGCGATCAGCGCGCCGCCGATGGCGAGAAAGGTCGGGTAGGGGACCTTGATCCGCCGCGCCAGCGCCGATAAGGCAACGGCGCCGAGCAGCAGCACGATGATCCATTCGAATGTCGACACGATGATCCTCGAACTCGATGTGAGCGGTGCCACAAGCCAGCACCAATCGGGCCGTATGATGGATAGTACAGCCCCGAGGCAAGTCTTGATGGCAAGTCCAAAAAGGCAAGCCGTAAGGCAAGACCGAAAGCAAGACTTCTGACCGCCATGAGCATGCGTTTTCGAAAACTCATCCAATCGTCAGGTGCATTGTTGCTTTGCGCGCTCCCGCTCGCCGGCGCGAAGGCTGCGACCGGCGGCGAGCCGGCTGCGGTGATCCAGGTCGATGTCGCATCGTGCCTCGCGGCGACCGCGGCCGACGACATGGACAAGGCCGCCACGGCCTGTGCCGCCGTGATCGACAATGAGAAGACCGCGAAGGGGGATCTGATCAAGGCGTTGATCGCGCGCGGGGCGCTCCATGCGCGGCACGATCAGGTCGACCGCGCCATCGCCGACGACAGCCGCGCGCTCCAGCTCGACCCCACGCTTGCCGACATCTTCAATGCGCGCGGCGAGCTCTGGCTCAGGAAGGGCGACAAGCCCAAAGCGGTGCAGGATTTCGGCGCGGCCCTGAAGATCGATCCGAACCACGAGAAGGCCAAGGCCAACCACAAGGCGATGGCGCGCGAGATCGAGCGGATCGGCGCGCAGATGGCCGTCGCCGGCAAGCCCAGCTTCAATTGCGCACGAGCGCGTCGCGCGGCGGAAAGAGCGATCTGCGGCAATCGCGAGCTCGCCGATCTCGACCGCGAGATCTACGGATCGCATGTGCGTGCGATCCGGGAGGCGCCCAATCCGGCGGCGGCGAAGAAGCTCCAGCGTGAGCAGGACGCGTTCATCGCCCGCCGCAACGCGGCGTATGGCCGGCCGGGGTACGATCTGAAGAAGGCGATGCAGGAGCGGGTGCAAGAGATCAACGGGGTGGACGGATATTGAGCGTCGTCGCCTTGTGAGAGTTCGTCATGCCCGAATTGAACCCATCCCTTTCCCGCCGCGACAATGGTGAAAACCTGACGTCACGGAGTCCTCTGTCATGTGCGGCACGCATTTTTCCGCGCAAATCTCTTCGTTTACCAAGACATCGCTGTGCATCCTTCTCGCCGGCGCGGCCATGAGCCTTGCCCTTGCAAACCCAGCCTCCGCCGGCACCGATTGTGTGATGGGCAGCAAGGCCGCCCCGGCCGAGCTGATCCCGGCCTGCGCCGTCATCATCGACCAGGCGGCCAATCCCACGTCCGACCGTGCCGCGGCTTTGCTGGTTCGTGCCGATGCCCATGCCCGGACTTCGGGCGGCCTCACCCAGGCCTTGCGGGATATCGACCGCGCCATTGCGCTCGACGGCAAGAATGCAAAGGCATGGCGCCTGCGCGGCGACTTGCTGCGCGAGGCCGGCGGCGATCTCAATCGCGCCGCGGCCGATCTCAGCAGGGCGATCGAGCTCGATCCTTCGGATGCGGAGGCTTACGGGCTGCGCGGCGTCGTCTACACCAATCAGCGCCGGCTCGACCGCGCGCTCGCCGATTACGATCAGGCGATCAAGCTGAAGCCGGATGACGCGCAGGCCTGGTCCGACCGCGGCGCGACCTATTATCTCGGCGGCGACAACGACAAGGCGATCAGGAATTTCGACGAGGCCTTGCGGCTCGATCCCAACCGGGCCCGCACCTATTCAAACCGCGGCGCGGCCTGGAAGAAGCTCGGCCAGTTCGACAAGTCGGTTGCCGACAATAGCGAGGCGATCAGGCTCGATCCGAAGCAGCCGGAATATTACGACAATCGCGGCCTCGCCTATGCCGCGATGGGCGAGTACGACAAGGCCATCGCCGATTACGACCAGGCGATCCGGCGCGAGCAGCGCGCGAACTTCCTGACCAATCGAGGCGATTCCTACCAGTTCAAGGGTGAGCTCGGCGCTGCCTTGAGCGACTATGATGCCGCGCTCAAGCTCGATCCGAACTTTGCGAAGACCTACAACAACCGCGCCGTGCTCTACAAGAAGATGGGGGAGCGCGCGAAGGCCCTGGCCGATTACGAGGCGGCCCTGCGGCTCGATCCCGCCAACGACAATGCCGCGAGCGGTCGCCGCACCATGATCGCCGAGATCGCCAAATTCGGCACCGAACCGCCGCGGGCGCTGAATGCGGCGTCCGGTAACGGTCCGTCCTTCGCATGCGCGACCGCCAGGCGCGAGGTCGAGAAGGTGATCTGCGCCGATCCCGACCTCGGCGTGCTCGACCGCCAGATCGCCGAGACCTACGCGCGCCTGCTGAAGACGGCGAGCAAGCGCTCGGCGAACGACCTGCGCAAGACCCAGCGCGATTTCCTGACGACGCGCAACACGAGCTTCGGCCGCCCGGGCTATGACCTCAAGAAGGTCATGCAGGAACGCTTGCAGAAGCTGAATGCGATCGAGAGCTGAGCGGACCGAGGTCGCGCAGCTGGCTTGGTTACCTCTCCCGCTTGCGGGGGAGGTAGACGCGCTCGAAGAGCGCGGCGGGTGGGGGCTCTCTCCCCTTGGGGATTACCTGCTAGGGCCTCAAGCAATCCCGACGCGGAAGCATCCCCACCCCGGCCCTCCCCCGCAAGCGGGAGAGGGAGCGCACCGGCCAATGCCGCGCGAACTCTACCTTCAGAAGACCCATCCTTTTCAGCTTGAACCGCGGCCCGTTCCCGGGAAAATAGCCCTCAAACAAGGCCGGCGATTGATCCTGGTCATGGCGGCACGCCCGCCCTGCCACGAGGCTCAAAGCCAGCCGAATAAAGGGAACGGGAGCGCGGGAATGAACATCCAGGGCAAGAGTCTCTATCACGAGGTCCATGCGCGCTCGCTCGCCGACCCCGAAGGCTTCTGGGCTGAGGCGGCCAAGGAGATCGACTGGATCGAGCCGCCCAAGACGATTTTCGATCCCAGCCAAGGAACCTACGGCCGCTGGTTCACCGGCGGTGTCGTCAATACCTCCTACAACGCGCTCGACCGCCATGTCGAAGGCGGCCGCGCCGGCCAGGTCGCGCTGATCCATGATTCGCCGTTGACGGGCAGCGTCACCAAACTGACCTATGCCGAACTGCTGAACGAGGTGCAGGCGCTTGCCGCCATCATGCAGGATTTCGGCGTCGCCAAGGGCGATCGCGTCATCCTCTATATGCCGATGGTGCCGGAGGCCGTGGTCGCGATGCTCGCCTGCGCGCGGATCGGGGCGGTGCACTCCGTGGTGTTCGGCGGCTTTGCCGCGAAGGAGCTCGCCACCCGCATCGACGACGCGCAGCCGAAACTCATTCTGTCCGCAAGCTGCGGCATCGAGCCCGGCCGCATCGTGCAGTACAAGCCGCTGCTCGACGAGGCGATCAAGCTTGCCGGCAGCAAGCCGAAAGCCTGCATCGTGCTGCAGCGTCCGCAGCTCACCTGCGATCTGGCGCCGGGAAGGGACTATGATTGGGCGAGCCTGCGCCGCAAGGCGCTGAACGACGGCAAGAAGGCACCTTGCGTGCCTGTGGCCGCCACCGATCCGCTCTACATCCTCTACACCTCGGGCACCACGGGCATCCCCAAGGGCGTCGTGCGCGACAATGGCGGTCATCTCGTCGCGGTGAAATGGTCGATGTTCAACCTCTATGGCGTCAAGCCAGGCGAGGTGTGGTGGTGCGGCTCAGACATCGGCTGGGTGGTCGGCCACAGCTATATCGTCTATGGCCCGCTGCTGCATGGCGCGACCACGATCATGTACGAAGGCAAGCCGGTCGGCACGCCCGATGCCGGCGCATTCTGGCGCGTGATCTCCGAGCACAAGGCGGTCGCGTTCTTCACCGCGCCGACCGCGTTCCGCGCGATCCGGAAAGAGGACCCGGAAGGAAAATTCATCCGGCAATACGACCTCTCGAAGTTCCGCACGCTCTTCTTGGCCGGCGAGCGCGCCGATCCGCCGACAGTCGAATGGGCGGAGCAGCAGCTGAAGGTGCCGGTGATCGACCATTGGTGGCAGACCGAGACCGGCTGGTGCATCGCCGGCAACCCGGTCGGGCTCGGCATGCTGCCGGTGAAGCACGGCTCGCCGACGGTGCCGATGCCGGGCTACCAGGTCGACGTGGTCGACGAGGCGGCAAAGCCAGTGGGGCCCAACACCATGGGCTCGATCGTCATCAAGCTGCCGATGCCGCCGGGCTGCCTGCCGACGCTGTGGAATCAGGATGCGCGCTTCAAGGAAGCGTATTTGAGCGAATTCCCCGGCTATTACAAAACCTCGGATGCCGGCTACAAGGACGAGGACGGCTATGTCTTCGTCATGGGCCGCACCGACGACATCATCAACGTCGCCGGCCATCGGCTCTCCACCGGCGGCATGGAGGAGATTTTGGCCTCGCATCCCGACGTCGCCGAATGCGCCGTGCTCGGCGTCAAGGACGCGATCAAGGGCGAGGTGCCCTGCGGCTTCCTGGTGCTCAAGGCCGGCGTGAAGCGTGCTCCGGCCGAGATCGAGAAGGAGATCGTCGCGCTGGTGCGCGACAAGCTCGGCCCCGTCGCCGCCTTCAAGCTCGCGATCACCGTCGGCCGCCTGCCCAAGACGCGCTCCGGCAAGATTCTGCGCGGCACCATCAAGAAGATTGCCGACGGCGAATCCTGGACCATGCCGGCAACGATCGAGGATCCCAAGACGCTCGAGGAGATCGGGGACGCTCTGAAGGGGCGGGTGTGAGGTTTGCTCTGGCGGTCATGCTCGTGAGGTGCAACTTTGCTTCACCACCTTCCGCTGTCATCACCCGCGAAAGCGGGTGATCCAGTACTCCGCGGCAGCGGTGTGACCCAACGACCGGCGCGGCGTACTGGATTCCCCGCCTTCGCGGGGAATGACAGTGGGTTGGAACGGCGTCCGGGGACTTACAATCTCCGCATTCCGCGCTAAACAGGGGCCGCCAGCAAGGGACCTCGTATGCCACTCGCCGCCACGCCGCGCCTGCTTGCAGCCGTGCTGCTCGCCATCGCCCTCTCCGCCTGCTCCGCGCGTCACCAGAATGCCGTAGCGGTGGGCGGCGACGATGACGATGCGGTCTGCCAGGGCCGCGGTTACGCGCAGGGCTCGCCGGAATACGTGGCCTGCCGCAAGGACCGTGACGTCCAGCGCAACGCCGCCACCGCGCGCGCCGACCGCCGCCAGCGCGACCTCGGCGAATACATGCTGAATCATCCCGAACGGCCCTGACATGATGTGCGGCACTATCTTGCCGCGCAATGCATCCCGCCTTCGTGGCTTTCGTGACACATCTGCAACGCCATGGCCAAATCGTGGCGACCTTGGACTGAATTGATCAAGGTCAAATCCTTCAGCGGTCCCTTTCTGCTCTGACGCTCATGTCGCGCAACGACGCGCGAGAGAAGGCTGAAGGGGATTGAAATGCAGAGAACGACAAGAAACCTGGCGCGGCTTGCGACGGTTGGCGCGATGCTCGCGGGCACGCTTGCAACGGTGCAAGCTGCCGATTTGCCGGTTTACAAGAAGGCACCGCCGCCGGTGGAAGCCTTCAATCCGTGGATGGTGCGCCTGCGCGTGCTCGGCGTGTTGCCGGATGCCGGCGGCTCGACCGTCAATGTGGCAGGCGTGCCCTCGCTGTCCTCGCCGAACTCCGGCCTGTCGATCAGCGACCAGGTCGTTCCCGAGCTCGACATCAGCTATTTCTTCACCAAGAACATCGCGGCCGAGCTGATCCTCGGCGTGACGCGGCACTCGATCACCGGCACCGGCTCGCTCGCGAGCCTGCCGATCGGCAAGACCACGCTGCTGCCGCCGACGCTGACGCTGCAATATCACTTCGATCAGTTCGGCGCGTTCAAGCCGTATATCGGCGCCGGCGTGAACTACACCGTGTTCTTCAACAATTCCGCGGCCAATGCGCCGGCCGCGATCGCCGGTCCGCCCGCGATCGTCGCCACCACCACCAACCTGCATGTCAGCAACGCCTGGGGCGGCGCCGTGCAGTTCGGCTTCGACTACATGATCGACCGGCACTGGGGCCTCAACGTCGACGTCAAGAAGCTCTGGCTGCGCCCGGATTACAGCGCGACCGTCTCGGGCCTGCCGGTCACCGGCACCGCCCATATCGATCCGTGGCTGGTCGGCGCGGGCGTGACGTATAAGTTCTGAGGGCGTTGCCGATAAAAGGTATCCAGCGGCAACAAGTTCTGCTGTCGTCTTCGCGAGCGCGGGCAAAAACAAAAACGCGGCGGGTTTTCCCGCCGCGTTTGCATTCGATAATGAGTGTAAGAGAGAGGAATTACTCCTCCTCTTCTTCCTGCTTCTTGCCACCGAGCGTCTTCAGCTTGGCGAACACGGCATCGACGTTGAGGTCGTCGCTCGATCGCTCGGCGGGCTCGAACTCGTCCTTCTTCGTGGTCTCGGAGGCCGGCAGCAGCGTGGCGCCGCCATAGGCTGCGTCGATCGGCTTTTCCTTGGCTGCGCGCGCCACCTCGAAATCGAGCTCGATCTGCGAGCAGAGGCCGAGGGTGACGGGATCGATCGGGGTGAGCTGGGACGTGTTCCAGTGAGTGCGGTCGCGCACGCTGGCGATGGTGCTCTTGGTGGTGCCGACCAGGCGCATGATCTGGGCGTCCTTGAGCTCCGGATGGCTGCGCAGCAGCCAGAGGATGGCGCTCGGACGCTCGTGGCGGCGCGACACCGGGGTGTAGCGCGGGCCCTTGCGCTTGGGCTGCGGCGGCAGCACCACCTTGCTCTCCTGAAGGCGGAGCCGGTAATCCGGGTTCCTCTCGCCCTTCTCGATCTCCTCGCGGGTGAGCTGGCCGTTGGAGAGGGGATCCATGCCCTTGATGCCCTGGGCCGCATCGCCGTCGGCGATCGCGCGCACCTCGAGGGGATGCATCTTGGTGAAATCGGCGACCTGGTCGAAGGTCAGCGCGGTGTTGTCGAGCAGCCAGACGGCGGTCGCCTTGGGCATCAGAGGTGCGTTGCTCATGGCAAATCTCCTTTGTGCTTCGCCCACCCCTCTGGAGGCGAAACCGGTGGTCATCAGCGATGACAGGGAATTCGCGCTATATAAGCCCGGAGGGGGTAGCCACGCAATGGTTCTGCTATAGATAGTGCCTTGACAGCGCCCGAAAGGGGGCCCAATTCCCTTAGAACTCGCGGTATAGTTCAAGCCGACCGTTTTAAGCCCATTCCATCCATCGACCGCCCCTGCCGGAAGGCGAAACGGGTGATTCGGTCCCGAGATCGCTCAATGTCAGCCAAACCAGACCTCAAGATCGTGCTTTGTTCTCCCCGCGGCTTCTGTGCCGGGGTGGTCCGGGCGATCGACACCGTGGAACGGGCACTCGATAAATACGGCGCCCCCGTCTATGTTCGCCACGAGATTGTACACAACAAGTACGTCGTCGACGGGTTGAAGAAGAAGGGCGCCATCTTCGTCGAGGAGCTCGCCGAGATCCCGGAAAACACCACCGCGCCGGTGGTGTTTTCGGCCCATGGCGTGCCGAAATCGGTTCCGGCCGACGCGCAGTCCCGCAATCTGTTCTCGCTGGATGCGACTTGCCCGCTGGTGACCAAGGTCCATCGTGAGGCCGCGATCCATTTCAAGCGTGGCCGCGAGATCTTCCTGATCGGCCACTCCCATCACCCCGAGGTGGTGGGCACGCTCGGCCAGCTTCCGACCGGCGCCGTGACGCTGATCGAGACCGCCGAGGACGCCAAGACCATCGCCCCGAAGGACCCCAACAACCTCGCCTTCGTGACCCAGACCACGCTGTCGATCGACGACACCGCGGAGATCGTGGCGCTCTTGAAGGAGCGCTTCCCCAACATCAACGGGCCGCACAAGGAAGACATCTGCTACGCCACCACCAACCGCCAGCTCGCGGTGAAGAAGGTGGCGCCGGTGGTGGACGCCCTGATCGTGGTCGGTGCGCCGAACTCGTCGAACTCGCAGCGCCTGCGCGAGGTCGCCGAGCGCGAGGGCTGCCGGATCGCGGTGCTGGCGCAGCGCGCGGCTGACCTCGACTGGGAGCGGTTCAGCAACATCTCGAGCCTTGGCATCACGGCGGGCGCCTCCGCGCCGGAGGTGATCGTCGAAGAGATCATGGACGCCTTCGCCGAGCGCTACACGCTGCATGTGGAGACGGTCTCGGCCGCGGAAGAGAACGAGTTCTTCCCGCTGCCGCGTCAGGTGCGTCCCGAAGCTGCCGCCGAGTAGACCTTTATGGCGGTCTACACCGACGTCGCCGCCGACGAGCTTGCGGACTTCTTGAGGCAATATGATCTCGGCGAATTGCTCTCCTACAAGGGCATCGCCGAGGGCGTCGAGAACACCAACTTCCTGCTGCATACCAGTCAGGGGTCGTTCATCCTCACGCTCTACGAGAAGCGCGTTGCGAAGAACGACCTGCCGTTCTTCCTCGCGCTGATGACGCATCTGGCCGAGCACGGCGTCAACTGCCCGCTGCCGGTGAAGGGACGCGACGGCGAGGCGCTGCGCGAGCTGTCGGGGCGGCCTGCGGCGATCATCACCTTTCTCGAAGGCATGTGGCCGCGCAAGCCGAACGTGGCGCACTGCGCCGGCGTCGGCGCGGGGCTGGCGAAGATGCATCTCGCCGGCGCGAACTTTGCGGTTCGGCGCGCCAACGCGCTGTCGGTCTCGGGCTGGCGGCCGCTGTTCGACGCGGCCTCGCACCGGGCCGACGAGGTGCAGCCGGGCTTGCGCGCGTTCCTCGCGGCCGAGCTCGACCACCTCGAGAGCGGGGTCTGGCCGCAACATTTGCCGGAAGGGGTGATCCACGCCGACCTCTTCAACGACAACGTCTTCTTCCTCGGCGATCAGCTCTCCGGGATCATCGACTTCACCTTCGCCTGCAACGACATGCTGGCCTATGACGTCGCGATCTGCCTCAACGCGTGGTGCTTCGAGCCGGATCATTCCTTCAACGTCACCAAGGCGCGTGCCTTCCTCAACGCCTATGGCCGGGTGCGAAAGCTCTCGGAGGCGGAAGAGGCCGCGCTGCCGCTGCTGGCGCGCGGCGCTGCGATCCGCTTCCTGCTGACGCGCCTGGTGGATTGGCTCAACGTGCCGCCCGGTGCGCTGGTGAAGCCGAAGGACCCTCTCGAATATGTCCGCAAGCTGCGCTTCCACCAGAGCGTCACGAGCGTGCGCGACTATGGGCTGATGCCGTCGGGGCTGGTGGCGTGAGCGAGCGTCCCAATGTCACGATCTATACCGACGGCGCCTGCTCGGGAAATCCCGGGCCGGGCGGCTGGGGCGCGATCCTGAAGTTCGGCGACAAGGAAAAAGAGCTGAACGGCGGCGAGCGTCACACCACCAACAACCAGATGGAGCTGATGGCGGCGATCTCGGCGCTCGAAGCGCTGAAGAAACCGTGCATCGTCGATCTCTACACCGACAGCCAATATGTCCGGCAGGGCATCACCGGCTGGATCCACGGCTGGAAGCGCAACGGCTGGCGCACCGCCGACAAGAAGCCGGTGAAGAATGTCGAGCTATGGCAGCGCCTCGATGCCACGCTGAAGCAGCACGAGGTGCGCTGGCACTGGGTCAAGGGCCACGCCGGCCACCCCGAGAACGAGCGCGCCGATCAGCTCGCGCGCGATGGGATCGTGAAGGCGCGGCTGCAGCAGCGGGTCGCGGAGTAGGGGTGCGCGCCTCGATCTCAATTGTCATCGCCCGCGAAGGCGGGCGATCCAGTATTCCAGAGACGGTTGTGATCGATCCGAGAATTCTCGGCGTGCTGGATGCCCCGGTCGAGCCGGGGCATGACAGTGTCATTTGTGGCTAAGAGCGGTGCCGAAAGCTCAGAGCTGCCCGAGCAGCGTATCGCCGCCGGAGACCTCGACCTTGCCGGGCATCGCCTCGAGGTTCAGCTTCTTCACCACGCCGTCCTCCACCAGCATCGAATAGCGCTTGGAGCGGATGCCGAGGCCGTTGGCGGAGGCGTCGAGCTCCATGCCGATCGCCTTGGCGAACTCGGCATTGCCGTCGGCGAGGAAGATCGCCTCGTCCCGCTGGTCGGTGTCGCGCTTCCAGGCGTTCATGACGAAGGCGTCGTTGACGGAGACGATGGCGATGGTCTCGACGCCCTTGTCCTTCATGGCATAGGCGTTGAGGAAGATGCTCGGCAGATGCATCTTGTGGCAGGTGCCGGTGTAGGCGCCGGGCACCGCGAACAGCGCCACCTTCTTGCCCTTGAAGATATCGTCGGTGGTCTTCACCTGCGGGCCTTCCGCCGTCATCACGCGGAATTTCGCCTCGGGCAGCTTGTCGCCAATCTGGATCGCCATCGTCAGTCTCCCTGAAAATCGGTCCCGCTTTTTAGACCGTGCGGCGGGCCTGCACAATATTGCCGGCGGGGAAAGCGGCCGGGGCGGGGGGCCTTCACCGCGATGTCATCAGCCGGAAAAGCCGCCATTGTCGAGAAAGGCCTGCTCCTCCTCCGTGGTGTCGCGGCCGAGGAGGCGGTTGCGGTGGGGAAACCGGCCGAACCGCTGGATGATGTCGGCGTGCACCCGGGCGTATTTCAGGTTCTCGGCATGGTCAGCGCTGCTGGCGTTGCCGGCACTTTGAAACAGCGCGACGCAATGCAGCTGGTCGGGCAGGTGCTCCGAATGCATGAAGGGCAGATAGAGGAATTCGCGCAGGACCGGGTCGACCCTGGTATCGACACCGCGGTCGATGGCGCGGCGGGCGACGTCGCGCGCCAGCGCGTCGCTGGCAAAGGCTTGCGGCGTGCCGCGAAACATGTTGCGGGGAAACTGGTCGAGCACGATGACCAGCGCGAGCGCACCGTCGTCACTGTCTTCCCATGACGCCAGTTCGCCGGCGGCCGCTTGCTGCCACAGCGCAAGAAAGCGGTGCCGGACCTCGGCGTCGAAAGCCTCGTTGCGCTCGTACCAGCGCTCGCGGCCAGCCTCGCGCCAGAAGGCGAGAATGCCCGATGGCGCGATGTCACCGACGTCCGTCATCAGCGGTGCGGCTTATGCCGCCTCGGCCTTCTTCTCGTCGCGCAGCTGCCGGCGCAGGATCTTGCCGACATTGGTCTTGGGCAGGTCGTTGCGGAACTCGATGTGCTTGGGCACCTTGTAGCCGGTGAGCTGCTCGTGACAGAATTTGATCACGGCCTCGGCGGTGAGGTTTTGATCCTTCTTCACCACGAAAGCCTTCACCGCTTCGCCCGACTTGGAATCGGGGATGCCGATCACGGCGCATTCGAGCACGCCCGGATGGCTCGCGATCACTTCCTCGATCTCGTTCGGATAGACGTTGAAGCCCGAGACCAGGATCATGTCCTTCTTGCGGTCGACGATCTTGGTGTAGCCCTTCTCGTCCATCACGCCGATGTCGCCGGTGCGGAAAAATCCGTCCGCGGTCATCACCTTGGCGGTCTCCTCCGGCCTGTTCCAGTAGCCCGACATCACTTGCGGACCCTTGGCACAGATCTCGCCGGGCTGCCCGAGCGGCACCTCGTTGCCGTCGTCGTCGCGGATCGAGATGTAGGTCGACGGCACGGGGATGCCGATCGTCCCCGTAAACTCGGTCGCGGTCGCCGGATTGCAGGTCAGCGTCGGCGAGGTCTCCGACAGGCCATAGCCTTCGGCAATGAAGCAGCCGGTGATCGCCTTCCATTGATCGGCCACGGGACGCTGCACCGCCATGCCGCCGCCGTTGGAGATCTTCAGCTTGGAGAAGTCGAGCTTCTTGAAGTCGGGATGGTGCATCAAGCCGTTGTAGAGCGTGTTGACGGCCGGGAAGCTGTTGACCTGGTATTTCGCCAGCTCCTTGACGAAGCCCGCGATGTCGCGCGGGTTGGGGATCAGGAGATTGCAGCCGCCGGCGCGCACCGCGAGCAGGTAGCAGGCCGTCAGCGCGAAGATGTGATAGAGCGGCAGCGCGCAGACGATCATGAGCTGATCGACATGCGGCGGCGCGGCCATCGCCGGCTGCAGCCAGGCGTCGTTCTGCAGGACGTTTGCGACGATGTTGCGGTGGAGCAAAGTGGCGCCCTTGGAGACGCCGGTGGTGCCGCCGGTATATTGCAGGAAGGCGACGTCGCCGGGCGAGAGCTTCGGCTTGTTGAACGTCATGCCGCGTCCCGCGGACAGCGCGTCGTTGAAGGAGACCGAGCCCGGCAGCGACCATGCCGGTACCATCTTCTTGACGCGGCGGACGACGAGATTGACGATCACGCCCTTGAAGCCGAGCAGGTCGCCCATGCTGGCGACGATGACATGCTTCACCGCGGTCTTCGCGATCACCTGCTCGACGGTGTGGGCGAAGTTCTCCAGCACGATGATGGCTTCGGCGCCGGAATCCTTGAGCTGGTGCTCGAGCTCACGTGGCGTGTAGAGCGGATTGACGTTGACCACCGCGAAGCCGGCGCGCAGCACGGCCGCGGTCGCCACCGGATATTGCAGCACGTTCGGCATCATGATGGCGACGCGGGCGCCGCGCTGCAGCCCGCGGCCCTGCAAATAGGCAGCCAGCGCGACCGACATCTGGTCGAGGTCGCGGTAGCTGACCGACTTGTCCATGCAGATGAACGCCTTGCGGTCGGCGAACTTGGTGAAGCTCTCCTCCAACAGGTCGACCAGCGATGCGTACTGGGTCGGCTCGATATCGGCAGGCACGCCGGGCGGATATTGCTTGAGCCAGATGCGCTCCATGGAAAACTCCCCTCATTGACCTGAGCCCGTTGTGTCTCGGGCTTGCCTCATTGCCGCCAGTATCGAGCCTGCCGGAACGGGTGGCAAGCGGTCGACGCTTAGGGCAAAGGTTGGGGAGTGGCTACTGGAATCCGCGCGAAGTGCTGCCGCAGGTGCGAAGCCGGGCCGGATCGGCCGGCCCGCGCGGTTAACTGTTGTTGGCGGGCTTGGTCGCGGGCTTAGTCGCGGCCTTCGGCTTGGCCGGCTTCGGATCGCCGCCCGCTGCAGGCTTCTCGGCGGGTTTTGCCGCCGCGTCATGCTTGGCGGCCGCATGCTTGGGCGGTGCCGGCTTCGCTGCAGTCTTGGAGTCGCTCTTGGAGTCGCTCTTGCCGTTGTTCTTGGCTCCGGCCGGCTTGGCATCCGGCTTTACCGCTGCCGTCCTGGTGTTCGCGTCCTTGCCGCCGTCTTTCGGCTTGTCGGCCGCATCAGGCTTCTTGGCGACGCGCGACTTCTTGCCACGCGGCTTGGACGCGGCCTGCTGATCGGCATCGGCCGCGACTGCCGCGATCAGGGCGGTGCCGGTGCGGGTCGGGCCGGTATAGACCAGCACGGGCTCGGTCGCCGCCGGCGCCGAGGCCATCAGTTCGGAGGCTTTCATCAGGGGGGGCTGGAGACCGGCGGTGAAGAAGGTCACCTGGGCTTCGCCGCCGGTGGCCGAGGCCGATCCTGACGTGCCGCCATTGGCGGCGATCAGCGTATCGTCGTCGTCGCTGGCCGGCCGCTTGCGATGGCCGCCGCACATCTCGTCGCGCAGGTTCGGCGGCGAGGCGTCGACCGGCACGAGGTTGTCGACCGTGCCGAGCGAGGGGCGCAGCCAGGTGAGATTGTCCTGAGCGAAGCCGCGTTCCAGCAGCTGCGCCGCCTTCACCGCGCGCGCGGTGCCGGAATTGGCGCCCAGCACTACCGCGATCAGCCGGCGGCCGTTGCGCGTCGCCGAGGCCACGAGATTGTAGCCGGAGGCGCAGATGAAGCCGGTCTTGAAGCCGTCGGCGCCGGGATAGCGGCCGATCAGCTTGTTGAAATTACCGGTCACGCGCTTGCCGAAGCGGATCGCCGGGATGTGCACGAAATATTCGTACTCCGGCAGGTCGCGCAGGAACGAGCGCGCGAGGATGCCGAGGTCGCGCGCCGACGTGATCTGGCCATCGGCGGGCAGGCCGTTCGGATTGACGTAGCTGGTCTGCGTCATGCCGAGCTTCTTCGCGGTGTCGTTCATCATCGCGGAGAAGCCGTCGATCGAACCGCCGACGCCTTCGGCGAGCACCACGGCCATGTCGTTCGCCGACTTGACCATCATCATCTTCAGCGCGTTGTCGACGGTGAGCTGCGTTCCCGGACGGAACCCCATCTTCGAGGGCGATTGCGAGGCCGCCGTCGGAGATACCGTGAGCAGCGTGTCGAGCGTCAGTCTGCCGTCCTTGACCGCCTTCAGCGTCACATAGGCGGTCATGATCTTGGTGACGGAGGCCGGATACCAGGGAATGGTCGCGTTATCCGCCTGCAGCACCTTGCCGCTGTCGGCCTCGATCAGCAGCAGCGCTTCGGCGCTCGCAGCGCGCGGCGCAAGCAGCGCGGCACAGGCGAGGCTCGCAGCAAACAGGTTGAACAAGGATTTGCGAAGCAGCGGGCGTAGGGCGTGCACTATCCGATTCCGGTCCTTGGAGACCCGCTGTTCCAGGCGGCTCTCGTGATCTGATTGTCGGTTCTGAAATCCAGCGCCGCCGCTTGCGGCGCCGCAAACCTATACCGGCTGATGCGTCGAGAATAGGGGGCCGGGTGCGGTATTCCGCAATGAAATAGGCCGAATTTCGACGGTGCTGTCGGGACTTGCTACGGGGATTTGGCTGCCGTCGCGGCAGCCTCAGAGGCCGTCACGCTGGCCCGTGCGGTTTCATGGACCATGAACTGGGCCCTGGCGAGCTCGGCAAAATGGCCGCCTTTGGCCACGAGTTCATCGAAAGTTCCGCTTTCGATCACGCGGCCATTCTCGAACACCAGGATCCGGGTGGCGTTGCGGATGGTGGAGAGGCGATGGGCGATCACGAAGGTGGTGCGTCCCTTCATCACTTCGTCGAGAGCGGCATTCACCTTGGCCTCGGTGACGGCGTCGAGCGCGCTTGTCGCCTCGTCCAGGATCAGGATCGGCGGATCCTTCAGCAGCGCGCGGGCGATCGACAGGCGTTGCCGCTCGCCGCCGGACAGCATGCGGCCACGCTCGCCGGCATTGGTCTCGAAACCGCCGCTGCGCTCGATGAATTCGAGCGCCTGCGCGCGCTCGGCCGCCTTGCGCATCTCGGCCTCGGTCGCATCCGGCTTGCCGACGCGCAAATTCTCCGCGATCGAGCGGTTGAACAGCAGCGCTTCCTGGAACACGACGCCGATGTTCCGCCGCAGCGAGGTCAGCGTCACGCCGCGCACGTCCATGCCGTCGATCTTGATGAAGCCGGACTGCGGATCGAAGGCGCGATGCAGCAGGGCAATCGCGGTCGATTTGCCGGCGCCGGTCGGGCCGACCAGCGCGATGGTCTGGCCGGGCAGCGCGGTGAAGGTGAGATCCTCGATCGCCGGCCGCTTGCCGTCATAGGAGAAGGTGACGTCGTTGAACTCGACGAGGCCGGACAGCCTGCCGGCATCGATCGCGTCGTGACGATCGTGCACCGCGGGCACGGCGTCGAGCACATTGAAGAACTCGCGCAGGCGCGGCGCTTCCATGAACACGTTGTTGATGAAGCTCACGACCTGCTCCAGCTTCTGGATCAGGAGCGTGGCGAAGCTCACGAACATCACGATCTCGCCGACCGAGGTGAGGCCCTGGTCGTGCAGGGCGATGCCGAGCGTGAAGATCGCCAGCACCGTGATGGTGGTGGAGGCGCGCGTGATGACGGTGACGAGCGCCCACCACGACAGCACCGGCATCTGGGCTTCGAGCAATTGGTCGGCGACGGAGCGCAGCCCCTTCACCTCGGATTCGACGCGGACGAAGCTCTGTACCAGCGCGACGTTGCCGAGCGCATCCGAGGCGCGCGCGGAGAGCTCGCTGTAATGCTCCTCGACCTCCATCTGCATGCCGAAGGTCTTGCGCACCACGAAGGTGGTCAGGGCGGTGAAGACGATGCAGAGCACGAACAGCAGGATCGCGAGCCGCCAGTTCAGGTAGAGCGACAGCGGCAGCAGCACCACGACCGAAAGGATCGCGGCAAAGTGCTCGCGGAAGAAGCCGAGCCACAGTCGCCACAGGGCGTCGGTGCCGTTGAGCATCACTTTCATCAGACGGCCCGAATGGGTGCCGGAGTGGAAGGTCAGCGGCAGTTGCAGGATGTGCTCGAAATAGTCGGTCAGCACCGCCTGGCGCTGGCGATGCGAGAGCCGGTCGGCCTGCAGAGCCACGAGCGCACTGCACAGGATGGTGAAGAGCCCGAATGCGACCCAGGCGACCAGGAACGGCCAGGCCGAGTTCGAGCCGGCCACCGTCTTGCCGGAGAGCACGTCGACGATCCGGCCGAACAGCACGGGTTCGGCGAATTGCGAACCCGCCAGCAGAAGATTGGCGACCGCGAGCAGCCAGCCCAGCCGCGCCTCCCTGCCGAGCAGCTCGAGAACGCGGGTATAGAGACGGAGGATGGACATGCGGACGACAGACTCGAGCGGATGACGGAGCCCTTATTCTAAGCAGGGATCGCGCGCGAGATATAGCGAAAGCTGGCGGCTTTGCTCAATTGATCAACCGCCCCGCGACCGGCGGCAGGAATTGGGCGTCGAAGATGTCGGCTGCAGTTGGCCGCTTGCGGAATTTGAAGTCCTGCGCGATCTGGTCGATCGAGCGCTCCAGGCGCACTGGCTCGATACCGCCGAGACCGTTGCGCTTGACTTCGTCGGTCAGGATGTTGTCGGCGAGGACGGCGCGCAGGCGCTCCAGCTCCAGGGCGCGGTCGCCGTCGTCGATGCGGCTCGCGGCCTCGTCCGCCGCACGCGCCGGCTCCTTGACGGTCGCGGCGACGCCGGCGATCAAGGCGCGAATGAAGCCCTTCACGGCATCCGGCTTTGCTGCGGCGAAGGCGGCATTGACCACCACGGCGAAGCCATAGGCCTCGCAGCCATAATCGGCATAACGCAGCACGACGAGATCGGCTCCGGGCACGCCGCGATCGCGCAGGTTCACCGCCGACAGATAGCTGAAGCCCGCGACGGCATCGACCTGTCCCGCGGACAGGATCGGCTCGCGCACCGCCGCGCTGATCTTGTGGAATTTGACGCGCGATGACTTGATGCCGTTGTGCTGCGCCAGCGCCGGCCACAGCCGCATCGACAGATCGCCGTCGGCAACGCCGACGGTCTTGCCGTCGAGATCCGGTAACACATGGATGCCCCGGCTGCTGCGCGCCACGATCGCGTAGGGCGCGCGATTGAACAGCACGAACACCGCCTTGACCGGCGCGGCGTCCTCCTTGTCGCGATACCGGATCAGCTCGTTGATGTCGACGAGCGCAAGCTCGCTCTCGCCTTTGGCGACGCGCGCGAGCGCTTCCGGCGATCCGCTCGCGCTGCCAAAGGACACGTTGAGACGCTCGGCGCCGAACCTGCCGTCCTTCGCCGCAAGGAAGAACGGCGCCATGCTCGCGTCGAACGGACGGTCGAAGGTGAAGTGAATCGCAACGGACGACGGCGCAGGCGTCTCGGCCGCGCTGACACCGCGTGTGATCAGTGTCGCAAGCGAGATCGAGAGGGCCAGCAGGCAACGAAGCGCGATCGTCCGAAATTCCGACATCAGTTGCGCCGGCCCCGCATTGTTGTGGTTTCGTGACGCTTGCAGCGCCGGCCAGCGACACCGTGCGCGCGCCAACATGAACGGAGGATGAGCGGCGGTTGCGTCACGATTACGCAACCCCGTTCAGCTTGTGTTGGGGTTGGGGAACCCAACATGGAGGTGCGTGTTTGAAAGACATGAGCCTTGTCTGCAGGCACCATTCGAGGTCCCAAGGAGGGTCCAGGACATGTTTGATCGTTTTTCGAAGTTTACCGGCCGCAAGGCCGTTCTCGCCACTGCCGCGGTGCTGGCGCTGACCGCGGTCGCCCCGACTGCCTCCTACGCCGGCGGTCGCCACTGGCATGGCGGAGGCGGCGCGGCCTTTGCCGGCGCGGCCATCGCCGGCGCCATCGGCACCGGCCTTGCGATCGCCGCCACCCGCGACGCCTATGCTTACGACGCACCGGCCTATTATGGCGGCGGTCCGGTCTACTATGACGACGGCCCGGTCTACTACGGCGGCGATTCCTATATCGGCCCGCGCCCGTTCCATCGTTGCGGCGGTCCCTACCAGTCTGCGCAAGGCGGCCAGGGCAACCTCTCAACCTGCTACTAAGCGGGTTACCGAACTTGACCCGAACAGGCCGTCGCGCTTGCCGCGCCGGCCTGTTTTCTGCTTTTATGCCCGCGCGTTAACACGCTCGCCATTTGTTTAGAGTAGTTTTGAGTACCATGAGTGATTCGCTTGAGCGGCTATATCTGGCTGTGCTCGCGGCCAGGGATCTTGATCCGGCAACATCGCGTACGGCCCGGCTGTTTCAGCGCGGGCCCTCGAAGATGGCAAAGAAGCTTGCCGAAGAGGCCATCGAGGTCGTGATCGATGCGGTCAATGGCGACACCGACGCCGTGATCCGGGAAAGCGCCGACCTCCTGTACAATCTCACCGTGCTCTGGGCCTCGGCCGGCGTGCGCCCCGAGGACGTCTGGCGCGAGATGACGCGGCGGGAAGACATGCTCGGCATCGCCGAGAAGTTGCCGAAATCGTCGATGAAGCTGCCCAAGGTCGCCTCACCGCGCGTGGCTGCCAGGCGGCCAATTGTCGCGCTCGAGGGGCGCGCCGCGCGCAAGCGCCACTAAAGCGCGACAAAATCGTCACAAAACTCGCGATGGACAAATCCGCCCCATGGTGCTTCATCGCGGCGCCATGCTGAAACGTATCTACGACTGGTGCATCGACGCCGCCCATAAGCCCTACGCGCTCTGGATCATGGGCATTGTGTCCTTCGCCGAAAGCTCCTTTTTTCCGGTCCCCCCGGATGTGATGCTGATCCCGATGTCGCTGGCGCGCCCGCAGCGCGCATGGCTCTATGCGACCGTCTGCACCGCGACCTCGGTGCTTGGCGGCATCCTCGGCTACGCCATCGGCGCGCTGCTCTACGACTCGCTGGGTCATTGGCTGATCCAGCTCTACGGGCTCGGCGATCAGGTCGACGGCTTCCGTGCCAAATATGCCGAATGGGGCGCGCTGATCATCCTGCTCAAGGGGCTGACGCCGATCCCGTACAAGCTCGTCACCATCACGTCCGGCTTTGCCGGATACAACCTGCTTCTATTCGTCCTGTTCTCCGTCATTGCACGCGGCGGACGCTTCTTCATCGTCGCGATCCTGCTCAATCGCTATGGCGACTGGATACGCGTCAAGATCGAGAAGCATCTCGGTCTCGTGGTGGCGGTCGGCGCCGCGGCGTTGGTGCTCGGCTTCGTCATCGCCATCAAGCTGATCTAACGTCTTGGCGGCTTTGCCGCCGGGCCGGCTTCGGCTACGGTTGCCGGCATGATGGTTCGATCCGGCAATCCGGCTCTGCGGCTCGGGACGCTGATGTCAGCAGCGCTGCTGCTCCTGCTCGGTGCCGGCGGGACCGGATGGCCGCAATCGCTCGGCCTCCAGCAGCAGGGAACGCAGGCCGCGCCGCCACCGTCGACGCCCGCTCCACCGGCGCCGCCGGCCCGCGAGGAAAATCCCGGATTGATCAATGAAATGGGCAAGCTGTTCGACAAGCTGCCCTCGATCCTGCCGCCGATCAAAAGCCCCGGCGAAACCATGAACGACCTGTCACGGCTCACCAAGCCCTCGACCATGGTGTCAGGGCGCGTGGCCTGTCCGGCCTCGTCGAACGGCGCGCCCGACTGCAAGCAGGCCGCCGACCAGCTCTGCCAGAGCAAGGGCTACAAGGAAGGCAAGAGCCTGAATGCCGATTCCGCCGAGAAATGCTCGGCCAAGGTCCTGATCCCGGGTAGGCAACGCAAGCCGGACGACTGCCGCACCGATACTTTCGTGACCAGCGCGCTGTGCCAGAACTGAGGTGAAGGCCTCGCGCGCATGCAACAAGGAGCGCCTATGAGCCGTACGGAGCAGGACTTCCTCGGACAGCGTGAGATCGCCGACGACATCTATTACGGCGTCCAGACCATCCGGGGTAAGGAGAACTTCCACATCACCGGCATTCCGATGAACCAGGAGCCTTACTTCGTGAAGGCGCTCGGTTACGTCAAGAAGGCCGCCGCGATGGCCAATCGCGATCTCGGCGCGATCGATGCCAGGGTCGCTGACGCCATCATCCTCGGCTGCGACCGCGTCATCGCCGGCGACATGATGGACCAGTTCGTCACCGACTTCATCCAGGGCGGCGCCGGCACCTCCACCAACATGAACGCCAACGAGGTGATCGCGAACCTCGCGCTGGAATCGCTCGGTTTCGGCAAGGGCGACTATCAGCACGTCAGTCCCAACGATCACGTCAATTACGGCCAGTCCACCAACGACACCTATCCGACGGCCTTTCGTCTCGCGTTGGTCCTGCGGCTCGAGAGCTACATGACCGCGCTGCGCCAGCTCCAGGAAGCGTTCTTCGCCAAGGGGCGCGAGTTCGACCGCGTTCTGAAGATGGGCCGCACGCATCTGCAGGATGCCGTGCCGATGTCGCTCGGCGCGGAATTCCGGGGATGGGGCACCACGATCGGCGAGGAAGTCGACCGCATCTCGGAAGCACGTGCGCTGCTGCGCGAGATCAATCTCGGCGCCACCGCGATCGGCACCTCCGTGACCGCGGCAGTCGGCTATCCCAAGCTCGCGGTCCGGCATCTGAGCGCACTCACCGGCGTCGACTTCATCCTCGCAGGCGATCTCGTCGAGGCGACCTCGGACACCGGCGCCTATGTGCAGCTCTCGGGCGTCCTCAAGCGCACGGCGAGCAAGCTGACGAAGATCTGCAACGACATCCGCCTGCTCGCCTCCGGCCCGCGCGCCGGCTTCAACGAGATCAACCTGCCGCAGCTGCAGCCGGGATCTTCGATCATGCCCGGCAAGGTCAATCCTGTCATCCCCGAGGTCGTCAACCAGACCAGCTTCCTCGTCATCGGGCTCGACACCACGGTGACGCTCGCGGCCTCGGCGGGCCAGCTCCAGCTCAACGTGATGGAGCCGGTGATCTCGTTCGCGCTGTTCTTCTCGATCCGCACCATGGAGCGCGCCGTCAACAGCCTGCGCGAGAATTGCGTCGTCGGCATCACCGCCAACGCGGAGCACACCCGCAACATGGTGCTGAATTCGCTCGGCATCGTCACTGTGCTCAAGCCGCTGCTCGGCTACAAGCAATGCGCCGAGATCGCGCGTGAAGGCTACAAGAGCGGCAAGTCGCTGCACCAGATCGTGGTGACCGAGCGCAAGCTGCTGACGCAGGAGAAGTGGGACGAGATGTTCTCGTTCGAGCGGCTGATCAATCCGGATCTGATCGGGTAGGGGGGCGCTGCCATCCCGGGTTCGACGCTGACGCGTCTCCCCGGAATGACGAGGAGAGAATTCCGCACATTGGAATAGTGGCGCTGGTGTCGCCACGGCGCCAAAACGCAATACTTGACAGTGGAAAGATTGCCTTGTTGGTATGGCGCCCAACCTGCCATCGGCCGACCAACAGAGGATCGTTTCGCAATGTCCATGCCTGCCCTGTTCAAAGGGCGCCTGTCGATCCCCGTGATCGGCTCGCCGCTCTTCATCATCTCGGTGCCCGATCTCGTGATCGCGCAGTGCAAGGCGGGTGTGGTCGGCTCTTTCCCGTCGCTGAACGCGCGGCCGCCCGAGCTGCTCGACGAATGGCTGGCGCGGATCACCGAAGAACTCGCGGCCTATGACCGCGCCCATCCGGAACGGCCGTCGGCGCCGTTTGCCGTCAACCAGATCGTGCACAAGTCGAACAACCGGCTCGACCACGACATGCAGCTCTGTGCCAAGTACAAGGTGCCGATGATCATCTCCTCGCTCGGCGCCCGCGAGGAGCTGAACCAGGCCGTGCACGGCTGGGGCGGCATCGTCTTCCACGACGTGATCAACCAGAAATTCGCGCACAAGGCGATCGAGAAGGGCGCCGACGGTCTGATCCTGGTCGCAGCGGGCGCCGGCGGCCATGCCGGCACCATCTCGCCGCTGGCCTTCGTCGCCGAGACGCGCAAATGGTTCGACGGACCGATCGCGCTGTCCGGGGCGATCGGCAACGGCAAGGCGATCCGCGCGGCGCGCATCCTGGGGGCCGACTTCGCCTATATCGGCTCGGCCTTCATCGCGACCAAGGAAGCCAACGCGGTCGAGAAGTACAAGGAGATGATCGCGGGATCGACCGCCGACGACATCGTCTATTCCAACCTCTTCACCGGCGTGCACGGCAACTATCTGAAACCCTCGATTCTCGCTGCCGGCATGGATCCCGAGAATCTGCCGACCTCCGATCCCTCCAAGATGAATTTCGGCACCGACGCCTCCGGCGAGCGCGCCAAGCCGAAGGCGTGGAAGGAGATCTGGGGCTCGGGCCAGGGCATCGGCAGCGTCGACGGCATCGTGCCCGCCGCCGAACTGATCGCCCGTTTCAAGAAGGAGTACGACGAAGCGGTCGACCCGCCGCTGTAGAACACTGTCGTCCCGCCTCTCTCCACCGTCGTCCCGGGCAAGCGTCAGCGCAGACGCGGGACTGATAGCCACCACGAGGAGTTTGGCGAACACTCGGGGTTGCCAGTCTCGCGCGACAACTTCTCCCTGGGGTTATGGGTCCCTGCGTTCGCAGGGACGATACTTTTTTGCTAAGCTCCGACATTCAAAGCCAACAGAGATTGAGTGATGTCCGCCATCTACCGCGTCGACGGCAACAGCGTCGTCACCAGCCCGGATGCCGCCGGTCCCTGGGATCGGCGCATGCAGCACGGCTCGGCGCCGGCGTCGCTGGTGACGTGGGCCGCCGAGCGCATTCCGACGCCTGTTGCAATGGACATCGCGCGGGTCACCATCGACCTGATGCGTCCGGTGCCGGTGGCGCCGCTCACGATCGAGACCGAGGTCCTGCGCGAGGGCCGCAAGATCCAGCTCTGCAATATCAAGCTGCTGGCCGATGGCGTGCAGGTCGTCGGCGCGACCGTGCTCAAGATCAGGCGCCAGGCCTTGAGCCTGCCCGATGATGTCGAGGAGCTGCCGGTCACGCTGCCGTCGCCGGAGGACTCGCTGGCCGAGGATGGTCACGCCGCTACCAGCCCGTTCGTGCGTTCGGTCTCGATGCGTGCCGCGCGCGGCCGCTTCGGTCAGGCCGGTGCCGGCGCGATCTGGTTTCGCGTCGATAATCCGCTGATCGAGGGGGAGGCGATCTCGCAGGCCATGCGCGCCGTGGTCGCCGCTGATTTCTCCAACGGCACCGCCTCGACGCTCGACTTCCGCGCCTGGACCTACATCAATGCAGACCTCACCCTGAGCTTCGCGCGTCAGCCGGTCGGTGAGTGGATCCTGCTCGACGGCGAGTCCTGGATCGGGCCCGACGGCACAGGCCTCGCAATGTCGCGCCTCGCAGATCGCCAGGGCTATTTCGGCCGCGCGGTGCAGAGTCTCGTGATCGAGAAGCGGTGAGGACACGGATCGCGCGATTGAACGGGCAGGCTTCCGCCGCCGCGGAAGGGATGCGTGGTCGTGTTCGACCCGGGCATCCTGCCAGTTCATAGTCCGTAGAAGATCTTGATCTCCCACAGCACCACGATGATAGCCGTGATCAACGTGACCGCGGCGACTGCACTTTCCAGGGAAGCGACTCTCATGTCCCACTCCGCTTCCCAGCCCCATCAGCGGTCTAGGCGATTCCCGGATTCGCCGGCAATTGTCTGGGCGCCACGCGCGCGCACTCCGTTGCGCGTTGTGCTGTCCGGGCCACAACATCCCCGTAGAATTCCGGGGTGTTTTACCCCACCATCCGATCCCGGCCGCTCCAGAAGCCCGCGCGCAGCACTTTCTTGTCGACCTTGCCGACGCCGGTCATCGGCAATTGCTTGACGAACTGGATCTGCTTGGGCGCATGCGCCGAGCCTTTGCGGGTCTTGACCAAATTGATCAGCTCGTCCGGATCCGGCCTTGCGCCCTCGCGCGGCACGACAATGGCGGTGACGGCTTCGCCCCATTTCTCGTCGGGAATGCCGACGACCGCGACCATGGCGACATCGGCATGCTGCGACAGCACGTCCTCGACCTCGCGCGGGAAGATGTTGAAGCCGCCTGATACGATCATGTCCTTCTTGCGGTCGAGGATGAACATGTAGCCGCGCTCGTCCTTCCGCGCGATGTCGCCGGTGTGAACCCAGCCGTTCTTCAGCGTCTCGGCGGTGATGTCCGGCCGCTTCCAGTATTCCGCCATGACGTGCGGGGCCCGCACGCAAATCTCGCCGGCCTCGCCCGTCTTCACCTCCTCGTCGTTGTCGTCGAGGATCCTGACCTCGCAGGCTGCGATCGGGAAGCCGCAGGACAGGAACAGCTCCGGCGTCTTGGGATCGTGATCCGCCTTGCGCAGCACCGAGACCGGATAGCATTCGGTCTGGCCGTAGAGCTGCGAGAACACAGGGCCGATCCGCTCGATGCCTTCGATCAGCCGGCTCGGCGACATCGCCGACGCCCCGTAGAGCACCAGCTCGAGCGAGGAGAGATCGGTCCTGTCAAGCGCGGAATGGTCGAGCAGCACGTAGATCATGGTCGGCACGAACAGCGTGAAATTGATGCGCTCGCGCGCGATCGTCGTCAGCACCGCCTCGGGATCAAATCCCTTGAGCATGTGTACGGTGCCGCCGCGCATCAGGGTCGGCAGCACTTTCGTGCCGGCGACGTGACTGATCGGGGCGACCGTGAGGTAGCGCGCTGCGTCGGGGATTTCGAAATCGGCGAGGATCGCGGCGGCTGCTCCTGCATTCTCGCGGTGATAGCGCAGCGCGCCCTTGGATTTGCCGGTGGTGCCGCCGGTGTAGTTGAGCGTCGAGAGATCATCGAGGCTGGCGAGGTTTTGCGCGCTCGCATGTCCCGCGCTCTCGATGGCGGCCAGCAGATCGACACCGTAGCCGGCCGGCCCCATGGTGAAGACCGCCTTCAGCCGGCCCGCTCTCGCCGCAAGCTCGCCGCCGCGATCGCGGAAGGCAGCCGCATCGACCACCAGCATCTCGGCTTCGGAATCGTCGAGCTGGAGCAGCTGGTCCTCGAGCGATCCCAGCGGATGCAGCCAGGTGATGCAGAGCCGCGACAATTGTGCGGCGACGCCGGCGCACCAGGTGTCGGCACGGTTCGCGGTGAGGAAGGCGGCGCGCGCGCCCGGCTGCAAGCCGAGCCGCGTGAATACATTCTGGACGCGTCCGATCAGGTCGATGGTGCCTTGGTAACTCAGCGATCCGCCGGGCCAGGCGAAGGCAATGCGGCCGGGATAGCGCGACAGCGCCCGTAGCGTCTGCGCACAAGTCGGGGACGATGCATGGAGCGGATCGGACATATGTTTCCTCGTTGCTTTGTCACCGGCTTCTGACGTGCCAATGTTGCCGATGACGCTAGCACAGAGACTGCGGGAGGAAACGACAAAGCCCGCGCGAGGGGAGGCATGCGTGACATCCGATCGACTGCAACGCTTTCGCGATCGTCTCGCGCTGCCTTTGATCGCGGCGCCGATGTTCCTGGTGTCGGGCGTCGAGCTCATGGCCGCGGCCTGCCAGAGCGGGGTGATCGGCAGCTTCCCGACCGTGAATTGCCGCAGTCCGGACCAGCTCGATGAATGGCTCACCACGATCGAGACGCGTCTGCGCCGGCACGAAGACCAGACCGGCCGCAAGGCCGCGCCGCTCTGCCCGAACCTGATCGTGCATCGCTCCAATGCGCGGCTGGGGCAGGATCTCGCCGTGCTACTGCGGCACAGACCCGAGATCGTCATCACGTCGGTCGGCTCGCCCGCGCCCGTGGTGAAGCCGCTGCACGATGCGGGTGCGCTGGTGCTGGCGGACGTCGCTTCCATCCGCCACGCCGAACGCGCGGCCGAAGCAGGGGCCGACGGGCTGGTGCTGCTCACCGCGGGCGCGGGCGGGCAGACCGGCTGGCTCAACCCGTTCGCCTTCGTCCGCGCGGTGCGCGCGTTCTATGACGGCATCATCGTGCTCGCCGGCGGCATCAGCGACGGCCATGCGCTGCATGCGGCCGAAGTGCTCGGCTGCGATCTCGCTTATATGGGCACCAAGTTCATCGCGACGCGCGAGAGCATGGCGGACGACCGCCACAAGCGGATGCTGGTCGACAGCAGCGCCGACGACATCCTACTCACTACCGCATTCACGGGCCTGCAGACCAGCATGCTGCGGCCGTCGATCGTGGCCGCCGGGCTTGATCCTGACGACCTGCCGGCGCGCGGCGCGATCGACATTGCTGAGGATATCGACGTCGCCAAGCGCGAGAATCGTCCGAAACGCTGGCGGGACATCTGGAGCGGGGGACATTCCACCTCGGGTGTCACCGACGTGCTCGCTGTCGAGGATCTCGTTGCGCGGACCGTGATCGAATATCGCGAGGCGAGGACGCGTCCATCCCCGTAGAATTGCGGAGGGGCAGGGCCCGCCGGTCTCGATCACAGTTAATCGAGCGCTCGCTCGAAACGCCTCACTTAACGGCAGATTAACCAACGCCCGCCAAGAATCCCCTCACGGCCGCCAATCAGGACGAGAGGGACAGGCGATGGATTTCGATTATCTCAACAGCAAGACAGCCGCGACGCTGGACGAGATTCGCGTTCGCGTCGCTCATGCCCTGGCCCGCCACCCGCTGTGCCGCAACGTCCGCTTCGACATCGTCAGCGTCCCGCGCACCCGCCGGGGCGGCAACTGGACGGTGGCGCTGCAATCGGTCGAGCCGCGCGCGGTCTGGGAGGCCTCGGAGATCGTCGCCGACATCCAGGACGCCTATGACCTGTCGGCAGCAGCCTGATTTCCTTGGCTTTTTGCGCGGGATGTCGCTGCAAGCATGCTGATTGTCGCAACGAAGGCACACTCAAGCCATAATTCGTGCCCTTTTCCCGGGCATCGTTAACAAACTCGTGAAGCGTCCGTTCCCGGAGAGACGTTTGTCCAAAGCCATCACCATCGTTGTGCTGACCTGTTTCCTCGTCCTGGGCGCCGCCACCACCGCCATCCTTGGCCGCGACAGCGTACCCAGCGTCAGCGAAGACATGATCGCCCAGACGCCTCCGCCGAAGCCGCTCGCAACCAACCGCGCCGCCAAGGCCGACCGCCTGGTCCCGACCCTCGCCCTAGCTTCGGCGGCGATCGAGCCGGTGCAGGTTCCCGCCGACAGGCTTTCCCAGGCGCCCGTGCTGACCGAGCCACTGCGCCAGGCCTTTGCCGCTGCAACGCCTACCGACTTCCCAATGCCGAAGGCCGCGCCAAGCGTGTCCGAAGCGCCCGCCGCCGCGGAGGTTCCCGCCGTCGAAGTTCCGGCCAAGCCGAAGGTGGTGGCGAAGCCGCAGCCGCAGAAACATTACACCCTGCTGTCCGACGCACAGATTGCGGGCATCAGGGACCGCCTGAAACTGTCCTCGTCGCAGGAATATTACTGGCCCTCGGTTGAGAGCGCGCTGCGCAACGTCGTCCGGAAGATTTCGGCGAACAAGCTCTCCAATCCGAACGCGCCGCCCAGCGCGCAGATCGACCCGAATTGCGATGAGGTCCAGCAGTTGAAGTCGGCGGCCATGCCACTGCTATTCCAACTGCGTGACGATCAGAAAGAGGAAGTGCGCAAGCTCGCTCGCCTCATCGGGCTCGAGAAGGTCGCGCAGCAGATCTGACGCTCAAGTTCCTTCAGGAACTGCTTTCCCACCAGGAACATCCGGCAATCAACGCGCGTTGCTCGCCCCAAAGAGGGAGTGGATCAATGCGCGCCTCGACAGCCTATTTCGTCGGTGCCGGAACCATTGTCGCAGCCATCGCCATTGGTCTGGGCGGCGGCATCGTCGCCGGCAATATCATGAATCCGGTCACGTCCAAACACGGCCCGGACACCAGCAAGATGGCGCAACGCGCCGAATCCGCTGGCGCGCCGGCGGCGACCAACGCGCCGTCGGAACGCGTGAATTATCTCACCGGCTCGCAAGCCTTTGGCGGGATGATCGCCACACCGGCGCAGGCCGAAGCCAAACCTGAAGCGGCCAAGCCCGAAGTGGCCAAGCCTGACCCGCAGCCCACTCAAGCGAATGCCGAACCGCCGGCACCGCCGCCGCCGTCACAGGCGGCCGCGGTTGAGCCACCCAAGGAACAGTTCAAGGAACAGTCCAAACCGGCCCTCGCATCGTCACCAAAGGCCGCAAAACCGGGCGAGCAGCAAGCATCGGTCGATCCCGCCACTTCGCCTGACAATGCCTATGCCAAGGCGAAAGATTCCGACATGAAGCGCGCAGCGTCAGAGCGGCGCCGAATGGAGCGCCGCGATCGTTGGGCAGAGCGCCGCCATTATTACGAGGGCCGCGAGCAGCGCGGCGTGCGCGATCGCACCGATTGGGACGACGTCGCGCGCAACGTCCGCGAGGACTCGGATTCCCGCGATTACGCCGGCCGGCCGCGCGGTGGCTTCCCGCAGATCCGGCTGTTCGGCTCCGACGACGATTAGCGTTTAGCCGCGATCGCGGCTGCCAGCAAAGAAGGTGCGCTGTCGCGCCGCCGTCACGTCATTCCGGCGCGCCGCAACCCTTCCAAATAATGCGCACGATCCTCGTCTCGCAGCATCGGCAGCTCGCGTGTGATCCAGCCGAGCGAGATACCGGGCTGAGCGCGGCGCAGACCGTCCAGGGCGGTCGCCGCGAGCGCCGGATTTCCTGACATCCCGGCGGCAGCCGTCAGCACGCGGTGCGCGCCGACGAAATCGCCGCGTTGCCGCATCGACTCCCGCGCCATCTGCACGGCTCCCTCATAGTCGCGGCCGACGAACCGGGCATAGGCCGCAACCCCGCAATAGATCGCCGCGAGCGGGTCACGCGGGCTGAGCCGCAATGCGCGGCGCGCGGCGGCGTCGCCGTCCTGCCACCGGCCGGCGTAGCACAGCGTCACGCCATGGAAGGCGTGCGCCATTGCAAAATTCGGATTGAGCTGCAGCGCCAGCTCGAACTCGGCCAGCGCGTCGTCGAAGCGGCGGCGGAACAGATAGGTGTAGGCGAGCCCGTGGTGGGCGAAGGCGTCCTCGCGATCGGCTTCCACCGCCGCGAGCGCCGCGCGCTCGGCGATCGGCACTGTCGTCGCCATGTCGGCCCAGCCCATATGCGCACCGAAGATGTGGCTGGTCGCGAGCAGGCCCAGCGCCTTGCCATAGGCAGGATCGATCGCGACAGCCTGTTCCAGCAACCCCTGCGCGGCGGCGTTGTCCTCGCGCGTGATGCGCCAATGATGCGACAGCGCGCGCATCACGAGGTCCCAGGCGTCGAGGCTCCCCGGCGGCTTCTGCTGGGCGCGAAAATTTTCCGCGGCATAGAGCTGTGGCTCGATCGCGGCGACAATCGCCTCGGTGATCTCGTCCTGCACGGCGAAGATGTCGGCGAGCTCGCGATCGTAGCGCTCGGCCCAGAGATGGCTGCCGGTCGAGACATCGTTGAGCTGGGCCGAGATGCGCACCCGCTCGCCGCTCCGCCGCACACTACCTTCGACCACGTAGCGTACCCCGAGCTCGCGCGCGACCTCACGGATGTGCACGGCGCGGCCCTTGTAGACGAAGGAGGAATTGCGCGCGACGACGAAGAACCAGCGCAGCTTCGACAGCGCGGTGATAATGTCCTCGCTGATGCCGTCGGAGAAATAATCCTGCCCGTCCTCGCCGCTCATATTGGTGAAGGGCAGCACGGCGATCGCGGGTCGCTCGGGAAGCGCCAGCGCAGCCCGCGGCATAGAGGCGGCGCGGCCGTGTTCCGGCAGGATCGCGCCACCTTTGGCCTCGACATCGCCGACGAAGCGAAAACCCTTGCGGGCGATGGTGCGGATCAGGGTCTGGCTCGCGCCGCTGTCGCCGATCGCCTTGCGCGCGGCGTTGATCCGGCTGGTCAGAGTGGATTCGGAGACGCTGCGCCCGTGCCAGATCTTGTCGATCAGCTCGTTCTTGCTGACGACGCGGTCGCGGTTCTGCATGAGGTGGACGACGAGGTCGAAGACCTGCGGCTCCACGGCAATTGGAACCTGCTCGCGGCTCAGCTCGCGCAGGTCGGTGTCGAGGAGGTGGTCCCGGAACAGAAACTGCACGTCGAAAACTCAGGCTTCACAACGACATCGGGCAAGCAAACGACAAAAAGGAAATTTGGGTCGAAAATTGTGAGTCTGCCGAGAGGGGTGCCTGGTTCACCGCCATCGTGTGATGGCAGCCATGCCGTTGTCCGAGGGAATACAACCACTGCCAGGATGTTGCGTTGAGCAAATCACCAAAAAGATCATCTTCGCATATCCAACACCGTCATCCCGAGGTGCCTGAGCGCAGCGGAGGCCTCGAAGGATGCACGGCCCGGCTGCAGCGCGGCCGCTCATCCTTCGAGGCTCCTCGTGCGCTGCTTAGCATCGCTCGCCCGCGCCTCAGGATGACGGATTAACGGGAAGTGCCGTCATGATGTCGCCGTGCGGTCGATGCGATGAGCCGTGAATGTCCTTTCCTGAACCGCGCGGCCTGCATAAGCTATCGCCCATACAAAACACCAACCACGAAGAAACGCCCATGCCCGCCTTTAGCGCTTCCACCACTGTGCTCGATTCCATGCTGTTCCGCGATGCCTTCGGCACGCCGGAGATGCGCGAGGTGTTTTCCGACGTCGCGACGGTCGCCCGCTATGCGGAGGTCGAGGTGGCGTTGGCGAGGGCGGAAGGGAGATGCGGCGTCATTCCGCGAGACGCTGCCGAGCAGATCGCGGCGCGGACTGACGTCGCCGCGCTCGATTTCGATCTGCTCAGGCAGGAAACCGACATCGTCGGCTACCCCATCCTACCTTTGGTGCATCAGCTGGCGAAGCAGTGCGGGGAGGCCGGCCGCTACGTGCATTGGGGCGCGACCACGCAGGACATCATGGACACCGCCGTGGTGCTGCAGCTCCGCGCCGCGCTGGAGATCGTCGCGCGCGACATCGACGAGCTCCGCGGCATCCTGGCGAATCTCTCGAAACGCCATCGCGACACGCCGATGGCGGGCCGCACCCATCTCCAGCAGGCGCTGCCGGTGACCTTCGGCTACAAGACCGCGATCTGGCTCGCCATGTTCGATCGCCATGCCGAGCGGCTGGCGCAGCTGAAGCCGCGCGTGCTGGTCGGCCAGTTCGCCGGCGCGGCCGGTACTCTGGCCTCGCTCGGCGACAAGGGGTTCGATGTGCAGGAGGCACTCTGCGCCGAGCTGAAGCTCGGCGTTCCCGCCTCGACCTGGCACGTTGCGCGCGACGGATTTGCGGAAGCCGTGAATTTCCTGGCGCTCGTCACCGGCTCGCTCGGCAAGATCGCGCTAGACATCATGATCATGGCTTCGACCGAGTTCGCCGAGGTCTACGAGCCTTTCGTCAAGGGGCGCGGCGCCTCCTCGACCATGCCGCAGAAGCGCAATCCGATCTCGTCGGAACTGATGCTGGCGGCCTCCAAGGCGGTGCGCCAGCATGCCGGCCTGATGCTCGACGCCATGGTTCAGGATTTCGAGCGCGCCACGGGGCCCTGGCACGCCGAATGGATGGCGATCCCCGAAAGCTTCGTGCTGACCGCCGGCGCGCTGCATCAGGCGAAGTTCGCACTCGCCGGCCTGATCGTGGACGAGGCGAAGATGAACGACAATCTCGCGGTCAGCCGCGGCCTGATCGTGGCCGAAGCGGTCATGATGGGGCTCGCGCCGCAGCTCGGCCGGCAAGAGGCCCATGACGTGGTTTACGACGCCTGCCGTCAGGCCAACGACAAGGGAATGAGCCTCGCCGATGCGCTGTCGGCGGACTCGCGGATCGCGAGCCGCATCGATCGCGCCACAATCGAGGCACTCACCTCACCGAAAAATTACCTCGGGCTCGCGCCCGACATGGTTGACCGGGTGCTGAAATCGGCAACGCGTTGAAAACCAATATGCGTGAAACTGCGTATCTTCTCGGTGTCGCAAGGTGCTCGCGCACTTGCGCCTCGCGATGCTAGACTTAGATTAAACGAGAGACTTCGGCAGAGGGCCCCGCATGACCGACCACCGCAATTCCACCGCTTCCATTGATCCCGTGAAGCTCGACCGGCTGGCCGAGGTGGCGGTGAAAGTGGGCCTGGGCTTGCGGCCGGGACAGGATCTTCTTCTCACCGCGCCTGCGATCGCGCTGCCGCTGGTGAGGCGGATCGCCGTGCATGCCTACAAGGCCGGCGCCGGTATCGTGACGCCGATCCTGTCGGACGAGGAGATGACGCTGGCGCGCTACCGCCACGGCCACGACAACAGCTTCGATCGCGCCGCCGGGTGGCTCTACGAGGGCATGGCCAAGGCATTCGCTGACAACACCGCGCGGCTCGCCATCGTCGGCGACAATCCGATGCTGCTGTCGGGCGAAGATCCTTCCAAGGTGGCACGCGCCAGCAAGGCGAACTCGATGGCCTATCAGCCCGCGCTGGAGAAGATCGTCAATTTCGACACCAACTGGAACATCATCGCCTATCCGAGCCCGTCCTGGGCCAAGCAGGTCTTCCCCGATGATCCCGAGGACGTTGCCATCGGCAAGCTCGCGGATGCGATTTTCGCAGCAAGCCGCGTCGATCGCGAGGATGCGATGGGCAATTGGGCGAGCCACAATGCGGTGCTGCGCGAGCGGACCAACTGGCTCAACGGCCAGCGCTTTCGTGCCTTGCAATATTCGGGACCGGGCACCGACCTCACCATTGGCCTTGCCGACGGCCACGAATGGGAGGGCGGGGCCTCGCTCTCCAAGAACGGCATCAGCTGCAACGCCAACATCCCGACCGAAGAGGTCTTCACCACGCCGCATTGCCGTCGCGTCTATGGCCATGTCGTGAGCTCGAAGCCGTTGTCCTACCAGGGCACGCTGATCGACAACATCGCGGTGCGCTTCGAGGACGGCAAGATCGTGGACGCAAAGGCTTCGCGAGGCGCTGAGGTGCTGAACAAGGTGCTCGACACCGACGAAGGCGCCCGCCGCCTCGGCGAGGTGGCGCTGGTGCCGCATTCCTCGCCGATCTCGCAGAGCGGGCTGTTGTTCTACAACACGCTGTTCGACGAGAACGCGGCGTCTCACATCGCGCTCGGCCAGTGCTATTCGAAGTGCTTCGTCAACGGCGCGCAGCTCACCCCGCAGCAGATCGCGGCGCAAGGCGGCAACCAGAGCCTGATCCATATCGACTGGATGATCGGCTCGGCCGAGACCGATATCGACGGCATCTTGCCCGATGGCAGCAAGGTCCCGGTGTTCCGCAAGGGCGAGTGGGCGAAGTAGTAGCCAGTTCGATCCAATAGGTGGCCCGAGGCGTGGCCCACCTCTTCCGCAGGGAGAGGTGGACGTCTTCGCGACAGTCTCGCTACCTCTCACGCTGCCGCGTTGCGCAGCATTGGATTGTTGTCGATGCTGAAACGGTTGAACAATGTCGTGAACGGGCTGCCGTCGGTGGCCCGCACGATGGCGTCGGACGCAGCGATTGCCTCGTAGAGCGCGCCGACGGGATCGTTCGCCTCGCTGAGCTCGAGGCTCTTGCGGATCTCCGCGCGGGCCACGTTGATCTCGTCCTCGTCGTCGAGCGTCGCCTCAAGTGCCTCCGCCGCGCGCCGCATCTCCTGGAGGTCACCGCCGGCGGAAAATTTGAGGATGTCGAGCCAATAGGGGCGGGCGACGACGAGCTGGACGAATGCTTCGAAAGTGTCCGCGATAATTCCCGCGCGGCCCTCCGACGACACGTAGAGCACAGTCCGCGACGGCAGAAGCACGAGCGCGCCGCCGGAGCCGTCACTGCCGATCTGCCGGGGGGTGTCGATGCCGTCGATGGTGAACCAGGGCTCCTCGTCCGGCACGAAGGAAACGTCGAGGCTGGCGAGCCGGGCGACGACCGCGCGATTGGCTGTCACAACCTCGGGCGTGAGGGGCATCGGAATGGCTCCGTCTTGGTGCTTCCGCGCACTTTGTCGCACCCCAAAAGGGACCGGTTCATGTGCGCGAATTTGCAGGGAAATCGCGGCGTTAACCGCGTTGCGGCTGCAACTTCCGGCTGATTTTCGAGGCCTGCGTAAGAAAGAATTAAAAACCGATGACTAGCGTTCCAACTTCTTTCGAAACAATCCGGGCTGAGACCCGGCCATACTTACTATATCCCCTGGGGAAGAAGATGTCGCGCTCATTGATTGAAATCGGTAGTTGCAATGTCGACCTCGAGCTGCGGCCGATCGAGCCGTCCTGGATCATCGAGGGCAACCCGGTGTCGCGCTCGCACATCCTGTCCACCAGCGCCGACGGCACCGCCTCGACCATCATCTGGCACTGCACCGAAGGGCGCTTCAACTGGTACTACGATATTGATGAGACGATCATGATCATGGAAGGATCGATCGTGCTCGAAAGCGACGGCATGCCGCCGAAGCGCTACGGCCCCGGCGATGTCATCTTCTTCCGCGACGGCGCGCATGCCAAATGGCATGTCGAAGGCTACGTCAAGAAGATCGCCTTCTGCCGCAAGACCAATCCCGTGATGATCGGCTTCCTGATCCGGGTGGTGAACAAGCTCAAGAAGATCTTCACCGCCACCGGCGAGCGCCGCCCGGCCTCGCTGATGGGCGCAGGCTAGGGCTACCAGTCAGGTTTCAAGGACGCTTCCCAGCGGCCACGACGAAGAGGGGTCGGGACTAACATCCCGGCCCCTCTTCTCGTCATGACGGCAGCTCGAGCCGGTAGACTTCGGTTGCAGTCTGCGAGAACAGGGCCGTCTTCTCGTCCTCGCTCAGCGGTGCGGCGATACGCTTGAAAGCGTTGAAGATCACCTGGTAGCTGCACTGGCCCTTGTCCGGCGGGAAATTGCTCTCGAACATCGCGCGCTTGACGCCGAACGCCTCGATGCAGGTCTCGACATAGGGCCGCCAGGCCGCGGCGAGCTCTTCGGATGCCGGGGGCCTCTCGCGCAAATGGAAGTCGTAGCCGAGCAGGCACATTGCGAGCCCGCCGAGCTTGACCACCACGTTCTCGCATTTCGCGATCTCCCGGATCGACGCACGCCATTGCGCGAACACCTCCTCGCGCCGTCCCGCGAAGCGACCTGTCCCGGCCGGGCCGCCGCAATGGTCGAGCACGATCCTGGTGTCGGGGAAGGCCCGTGCCAGCGCGGTGAGCTCACCGATCTGCGGATGGAATAGCCAGGCGTCGAAGCTGAGGTTCAACGGCGCGAGGCAGGCAAAGCCTTTGCGAAAGGCCGGGTCCTGCAACAGCCCCTTCGGCCTGTTCGCATACATGCCGGCGACAACAGGATCTTCGTCCCAGGCCGAGGAATGCCGGATGCCGCGGAAGCGGCCGTTGCCGGCCGCGATCTCGGCCTCCAGCACCGGTTTTGCGGCGTCGCCGAGCAGCAGATTGGCGTGGCTGACGATGCCGGCGCAGATCGCGGCCTTGCCGTAAGCGCCGCTCGCGCTCATCGCCGCGATCCCGTTGGCGAACTCGACCTCGCCGACGGGCCGGAATGCCTCCGATCCGTGGGCGCGATACATCGAGCGGCAATCGACATAGACGGTCGCGATGATGTTGTGGCCGGAGGCGATGTCATCAGCCATCTCCTCGATGAGATAGCGGTGCCCGCGATTCCAGAGATGGTGATGGGGATCGACGATCGGCCGCGCGGGATCGATGATCTCCTCCCGATGCAGCGCAAGCCAGTCCTCGCGCGGCTCGACGAACAACCCGCTCGTGTTGGCGGGCAACTCGCTTGCAGCCATCGGCGTTCGCTCCCTCATGTTATTGTGCCGGGAGCCTATCATCTCGTCTCGCCACGCAGCAGCGCGCGCTGCGCAACCGCACCCGTCGCCGCGGGCAATGCGGCGCTGTCGTCAGCTCTTGCGCCGCTTGGCCCTCACGTCGACGACCAGTCGCCAATCGGCTGCATCGGCCGTTTTGACCTCGCCGAGCCAATGGAAAGCGTCCTTGGTCATCTCCGTAAAGCTCCAGCGCGTCAGTTCGCCGGCTTCGGTGGTGCCTTCCTGCACGATGTCCTGCCCGCGCGAACGGCCGATCTGCTGGCGGAAGACGCTGCGGCCGGGATCGAACCAGGAAATCCGCCACGCGTCGATGGTCGGATCGTAGACACGCAGCGTCGTGCCGTACCAATTGCCGGCGATCGGAAACGCTTGAGAGCCCGCGGGGCGGGGAATGATCCAGACGTCCTGGACGGCACGGCCCTCCAGCACCCAGCCGAAATGGATCTCGCCAGGCGCGGTATGCTTCGTGCCGTCGGATCCATGGGCCGTAATCTCGGCGTCCCAGTCGCCGACAAAGCGGCCGTAAAGCTGCAGCGCCGCCGTGTGCTCGGGATTCGGTCCGTCCGCGTGCAAGAGTTTGGCAAAGTCGGTCATGTCGATCTCCTGTTGAGAGGAAATCAGCACTTTCCGCCGGCGGCCGGCTTGGAGAAAATTGCGCCTCAGACCCCGTCGAGGATGATCACCGTCGGCTTCGAGGGCAACGCATCCCGCGACATCCGGAAGGACCGCCCGGAGCGGCGGTCGATCTCGAATTGCTGGCCGATCCGGCGCATGAAGTCGTCGAGCGGGGTGGCGAAGCGGTGCATCGGCAGCACCACCGAGGCGCGCAGCCGCCTGGTGATGTCGGAGATGCCGTCCAGCGACATGGTGTAGGTGCCGTCGATCGGCACCATCACGATATCGAGCCGTCCGATCTGGGCGAAATGGCTGTCGTCGAGCTTGTGATGGAGGTGGCCGAGATGGCCGATGCAGAGGCCGGCGACCTCGAAGATGAAGATCGAATTGCCGTCGCGGATCATGTCGGTGCCGGCATCGTCGCCGAAATAGCGGCGGATGTCGGTCGTGACGTTGCGGATGAAGGTGTCGCTGATACGCTCCGACACGATCGCCGGCTTGCCGTCCTCGCCCCAGCCATGCAGCACGTGAGGAATGCGCTTGTCGGGAAACAGCGAGTAGTGCGTGCTGTGGGCCCGGTTCATGGTCACGACGTCGGGCAGCCGTCCCACCTGATAGGCGCCGCTGTAATCGGTCGCGATGCGCAAGCCCCCGGGCGAGTCGATGAAATAGGTGGAGTGGCCGGCATAGGTGATCTCGACCTCGGCGGTGCCGGCGGCCTGCCGGAGCGCGACCGGTATGGCTCTGGGCGCGGCATTGGCCATCGCCAGGCATTCGCTGCGTTGTGGCTGCTGGGCGAGGGCAGGTGAGAGAACTGCGCCGAACAGCGCCAGAGCCGCCGAAACCAGTCGCCACATGAATTCCGTCCCCGATGACGCCTCGGGGAAAGTCTAGCGTGCAATGCTGCATGTAGCCAACTGCCAGCGATCAACAGCGCGTCAGTGTCGCACCTGTCGCTCCCGCCCTCTATTCGCGTCTTGGGCTGAACTTCCAGGTGACCGCGACGAGGCCGGCGGTGATCAGGCCGCTGATCAGGCCTGCCAGAGGCAAAGCGAGCAGCAGCGCTGCACTCGCGGCCCAACCAATCGAGGAGAAGGCTTCAGCAATGGTCGCGAGCCGCGACGAGGTCTGGCGGCGGCGGAATTGGCTGCGCCGGGCCTGCACCCGGAACCAGAGCTGGATCGCGGTCGCGGAGGCCGCGCTTGTGATGACCGCGCCGGCACTGATTGCGGCCTGGTAAGGCGAGGCGAAAGCGAGTGTGGCGATCAGCGGGCAGAAGATCACGGCGATCGCGATCAGCACCACCTCGATCTTGGCGCGGATGACGTTGGAGGGCGTCAAGGGCGCCGTCGCGACGAGGTCGGGGGCGTCCTCGCCCGAGATCGTCAGCCAGGCAAGTCCCCCGGCGAGCTGCCCGGCCGCCATCACGATGACGGGCGTGATCAGCGTGAGCGCCGCGGAGCTGTCGGCAAAATTGCGCCAGAGCAGCAGCGCCGGCGGCACCAGATAGAGCAATTGCATCAGGGTCTGTGAGATCAGCCAGGGATCGCGCCAGAGCAGCGCAAATTCCTTGCGCCGCAGCGCCTGTTGCCGCGAGCCGGCGCGGAACGGCCGTTCCTTGGCGCGCCGGCCGCCCGATGTGCCGTAGGCCGCGGCATCGATCGCCGTGTCGGCAAAGCGGTGAGAGAACATCGCCATGACGCTGCCGAGCAGCACCAAAGCGAGCGCCAGGAGCAGCAGCAACGCCTCGCTGTCGCCCATCACCGCCCGCGCCGGCCACCACCAGATGCTGTCGACGTCGGGGGCGTGAGCGGCCAGGCTACCGGAGGTCAGGATGGTGAAGCGCGACAGCGTGCCGTAGGACATGATCGCGGCGACCTGGAGCGCGATCACGAAGCCGGCGCCGATGATCGCGGCGAGGATCTGGGCGATCAGGCGCGTCCGCGCCGGGCCGATCAGGCGGAACAACAGGATGGTGACGGCGATGGCGATCGCCGCGGCCGACAGGCCCATCGCGACCACGACGCCGAATGAAGCGAGCCAGCGCGGCCCGCCGCCGATCACGAGCACGTCGATGAAGGGCGTCGAAAACAGCAGCGCCATCACCGTGACGGTCAGCGCGATCGCGGCGATGCGGACCGAGAACAGATTGGCAAGCGTTGCCGGCGAGGACATGATAAGGTCGAGATCGGCGCGGGCGTAGAACACCCGCGTCACCGATTCGATCGCCTGCGACAACATCAGGGTCCAGGCGAGGAAGATCGTCGCCGAGATCACGATCAGCGAGGATTTGTCGAGCGGCAGTTGCAGATCGGCGAAGCGGCCGATCACCGCCCAGGCCGGCAGGTGCAGCAGCGCGGCGAAGCAGACGAGGCCGATGACAGCGGCGCGCGTCCGCTTGCGCCGTCCGCCGGTCATCATGGCGAACCATTCGCGCCAGGCGAGCCGTAGCTCGTGGCGGGCAAACCAGGAGAGCGCGGTCGCCGAGCTCATGCGGCTTCCGGAAGCGTCACCAGCGCGATGAAGAGATCCTCCAGGCTGGTGTCGGCATCGCCGTTCTGCTGGCGCAGCTCGCTCAGCGTGCCCTCGGCGACGAGGCGGCCCGAGGCGATCACGCCGATGCGGTCGGCCATGCGCTCGGCCACTTCGAGAATATGCGTGGTCATGATGACGGTGCAGCCGGCGCGGACACGCTCGCTGAGCAGGCCCTTCACATGGCGGGCCGAGACGGCATCGAGCCCGGTCAGCGGCTCGTCGAGGATGATGAGGCGGGGGTCGTGCACCAGCGCGCCGGCCAGCGCCACCTTCTGGCGCATGCCCTTGGAAAAGCCCTCGCAGCGCTCGTGCCGGTGCGGCGCGAGGCCGAGCGAATCCAGCAGGTCCTGCGCGATCGGCTCGGAGACCGACGGCGCGATGCCCCAGAGGCCGGCGACGAATTCGAGGTATTCGAGCGGGGTCAGCTTGTCGTAGATCATCGGTTCGTCGGAGACCCACGCCATCACCTGCTTGGCGGCGACGGGGTCTTGGAGCCCATCAATGCCGAAGATCGAGACCGCGCCGGCATCGGGGCGCAGCAGGCCCGCCACCATGCGCAAAGTCGTGGTCTTGCCGGCGCCGTTGGGGCCGACCAGCGCATAGAATTCGCCGGCGTGGATGGTGAGATCGAGGCTATCGACCGCCAGACGGTCAAAACGCTTCGTTAACCCCTTAACCTCCAGCGCCGAGCTGTCCGGCTTCATGACGGCCACACCATACGGTTTTGCATCGCTTGGACCATGACCCGAAGATGTTTCGGCGCGGTGAATCGCGCTGCAGCAAATTCCGTCATCCGGATTGGACTAAAGGCAAGTCACCGTTTGTTGACAGCGCTGAGTGGTTCAGGCTGAATTGGTTCCGGACAAATGGCGCTAACGCGGCGAAACGACTGCGTAGCGACTGGACACAAGATACGGCAAGGCGGTCGGGAAGAACCGCCGGTTGTATCGGGAGGACGTGCGTCAATGCTGGATTTCGTTCAGCAGCTGGTCAGCGGTGTTGCGCTCGGCTGCGTCTACGGCCTGATCGCGCTCGGCTTCGTGCTCGTCTACAAGGCCACCGAGGTCGTCAATTTCGCCCAGGGCGACCTGATGATGCTCGGCGGCTTCTTCGCCTTCACCTTCATCGGCATGATGGGCCTGAACTACTGGATCGGCTTTGCCGGTGCGGTGGCCGCGATGGCGCTGTTCGGCATGCTGGCGGAGCGCGTGGTGGTGCGGCCGATCCTCGGCTATCCGCAATTCTCCATCATCATGGCGACCATCGGCCTCGGCTATTTCCTGCGCTCGATCGCCGGCATGATCTGGGGCACCGACGATCTGAAGATCGAGACGCCGTTCAGCCAAGGCGTGCTGCGGATCGGCTCGCTGGTGCTCGCCTACGACAAGCTGTCGGTGATCGCGGCGACGATGATCCTGTGCACGCTGCTCTGGCTGTTCTTCAACAAGACCACGCTCGGCACCGCGATGCGTGCCAGCTCCGAGAACATGCTCGCCGCCTATTACATGGGCATTCCGGTCAAGCGCGTCGTCTCGATCGTCTGGGCGATCAGCGCGGCGGTCGCGACCTGCGCCGGCGTGTTGCTGGCGCCGATCACCTTCATCCATTCCAATGTCGGCCTCGTGCTCGGCCTGAAGGCGTTTCCGGCCGCGGTGCTCGGTGGCTTCGGTTCGATTCCGGGTGCGGTGGTCGGTGGCGTCCTGATCGGCGTGATCGAGAGCATGGCCGGCTTCTACCTGCCCGAAGGCTGGAAGGACGTCGCGCCCTATCTCGTGTTGCTCGCGGTGCTGCTCTTGAAGCCCGAAGGCCTGTTCGGCCACCACGTCCGCAAGAAGGTCTGAACGCCATGCGCTTCCTGTTCAAGACCGACTATGAGGACGACATCAAGCTGTTCCCGCATTCGGGCTACTTCGTCTCCTACGGCATCCTGCTCGCCCTGCTGCTGATCGCACCCTATGTGCTCTCCAGCTATCTGATGAGCCAGCTCGTCTTCGTCTGCATCTATGCGACCGTCGGCGTGGCGCTCTTGATCCTCACCGGCTTCACCGGCCAGGCCTCGCTCGGCCACGCCGCGTTCCTCGCCATTGGCGCCTACACCGCCGCCTATTTGCAGAAATACAACGTGCCGTTCCCGGTCTACTTCCTCGCCGCCGGCGGCCTGACCGGCATCATCGGCGCGATGGTCGGCTTTCCCGCGCTGCGCCTCACCGGCATCTACCTTGTCATCGCCACCATCTCCTTCGCCCTGATCGTCGAGGAGATCCTGGCGCGCTGGGAAAGCGTCACCAACGGCAACGAGGGCATGCGGGTCAAGACGTTGTCGCTGCTCGGCGTCACGGTGCCGCGCGACAGCCCGGCCTTCTATTTCCTCTGCCTTGCCGTGCTGGTGCTGACCATCGTCGGCACGCTCAATCTGCTGCGCTCGCCGACGGGGCGCGCCTTCGTCGCGATCCGCGACAGCGAGACGGCGGCGCGCAGCATGGGCGTCAACGTCGCGCTCTATAAGGTGAAGTCCTTTGCGATCTCTGCGGCGATCACCGGCTTTGCCGGCGTGTTGTTCGCCCACAAGCTCTCCTTCATCTCGCCGGAGATGTTCACGCTGCAGCTCTCGATCGAGTTCATCATCGTGATCCTGATCGGCGGCACCTTCAGCCTGCACGGTGCGGTGCTGGGCGCGATCTTCATCGTGATGATCGATCCCTTCCTCACCTACCTCAAGGACGACATGCCCGGCATGATCTCCGGCATCGCGGCGACGCTTGGCGCCGGCCCGGCGATCGCGGGAAATATCAAGTCGAACGTCGCGGCCTTCGCCTCGCTCAACGGCCTGAAGGGCGCGATCTACGGCATCATCATCGTGCTGTTCGTGCTGTTCGAGCCGCTCGGCCTCTACGGCCGCTGGCTGAAGATCAAGCTCTTCTTCCAGCTGTTCCCGCTCTACAAGCGCGCCACCTTCAAGCGGCAGAAGATCTATGTGAAGTCGGAGCGGAACCGATGAGCTATTTCCGCGCCGAGAACCTGTCGCTGCATTTCGGGGGCCTCAAGGCCGTCGATGCGGTGTCCTTCGCGATCGAGAAGGGCGAGATCCTCTCGATCATCGGGCCCAACGGCGCCGGCAAGAGCTCGATCTTCAATTTGATCTCGCGGATCTACCGGCCGACCTCGGGCCGTATCTTCTTCGAGAACCAGGACATCACGGAGGAGCCGCCCTACGACATCGCCAAGCTCGGCATCGCCCGCACTTTCCAGAACATCGAGCTGTTCGAGAACGCGACCGTGCTCTCCAACCTCCTGGTCGGCCGCCACCGGCACTCGAGCACGCAGCTCTGGCAGGAGCTGCTGTTCCTGCCGAGCGTGCGGGCCAACGAGAAGCTGCACCGCCGCAGGGTCGAGCAGGTCATCGAATTCCTCGATCTCGAACCCTATCGCGACAAGCTGATCTCCGGCCTGCCCTATGGTGTCCGCAAGGTGATCGAGCTGGCCCGCGCGCTGTGCTCGGAGCCCAAGCTGATCCTGCTCGACGAGCCGTCATCCGGCCTCAATGTCGAGGAGACCGACGACATGTCGTTCTGGATCCGGGACATGAAGAGCGAGCTCGGCATCACCGTGCTGATGGTCGAGCACGACATGTCGCTGGTCAATCGGGTCTCCGACCGCGTCATCGCACTGAACTACGGCCGCGTGCTGGCGATGGGCTCGCCTGCCGAGGTTCAGCAGCACCCCGACGTCGTCGCCGCGTATCTTGGAGCCTGACCCATGGATGCCGCGGTGACACCCGATATCATCCTGAAGCTCTCCAACATCGAGAGCTATTACGGACCGATCATGGCGATCCGCGGCATCTCGCTGGAAGTGCCGCGCGGCCGCATCGTCACGCTGCTGGGGGCCAATGGCGCCGGCAAGACCACGGTCCTGAAGACCATCTCCGGCATCCTCGATCCGCAGAAGGGCTCGATCGAATTCCTGGGCAAGCCGATCCAGCGCATGGAGGCCGACCGGATCGTGCGGCTCGGCCTCAGCCATGTGCCGGAGGGGCGCGAGGTGTTCCCGTTCCTGTCCGTGCGCGAGAACCTGATGATGGGGGCCTATCCGCGCAAGGACCGCGACGGCGTCGCTGACGATCTCGAGCGCGTCTACGGCTATTTCCCGCGCCTGAAGGAGCGCATCAACCAGCCGGCCGGCCAGCTCTCGGGCGGCGAGCAGCAGATGCTCGCGATCGGACGCGCGCTGATGAACCGGCCGACGCTGCTGTTGCTCGACGAGCCCTCGCTCGGCCTGTCGCCGCTGCTGGTGAAGGAGATCTTCACCATCATCCGGCGCGTCAACGAGGAGCAGGGCATGTCGATCCTGCTGGTCGAGCAAAACGCCAAGGTGGCGCTGGAGACGGCGCATTACGGCTATGTGCTGGAGATCGGCCGCATCGTGATGAACGACAGCTGCGACCGCTTGATGCATTCCCAGGACATCCAGGAGTTCTACCTTGGCGCCAAGGAAGCGGGCGCCCGCGGCGAGCGGCGCTGGAAAAAGAAGAAGACGTGGCGGTGAGGACAAGCTGGCAGTAAGATGAGCTTGCCATCCGCGACATAGACCGCCGGCAAGGCAGGCAGCGGAGGCAGGCGACAGGGAGGAGAGGCGCATGGCCCGACCGGCGGTGCTGACGGTCGCTGATACGATCGCAAAGAGCTTTCTGCGCGCTGCGGAGGCGCGCGGCGATCGGCCGGCGATCCGCGAGAAGAAATTCGGGATCTGGCAGCCGACGAGCTGGCGCGAATGGCTGGAGATCTCCAAGGAGATCGCCTACGGGCTCAATGCGATCGGCTTCCTGCCCGGCGACGTCGCCTCCATCATCGCCAACGCCGTCCCGGAATGGGTCCATGCCGACATGGGCATCCTGTGCGCCGGCGGTGTCTCCTCGGGCATCTACCCGACCGACGCGTCGTCCCAGGTCGAATATCTCGTCAACGATTCCCGAACCAGGGTGATCTTCGCCGAGGACGAGGAGCAGCTCGACAAGATCCTCGCCTGCCGCGCCCGCTGTGCAAGCCTGCAGAAGATCATCGTGTTCGACATGGAGGGGCTCAGCGGCTTCTCCGACGACATGGTGATGTCGCTCGACGAGTTTCGCGCGCTCGGCCGCAATCACATGGTCGGGCGCGAGGCGCTGTGGCAGGAGATGATAGACAGCCGCAGCGCCGGCGATCTCGCCATCCTCGTTTATACGTCCGGCACGACCGGCCCGCCCAAAGGCGCGATGCACGCCAACCGCAGCGTCACGCACCAGATGCGGCATGCCAATGACTTCATCCCGGCGCGAGAGGACGACGACCGCCTGATCTTCCTGCCGCTCTGCCACGTCGCCGAACGCATCGGCGGCTACTACATCTCGGTCGCGCTCGGCTCGGTGATGAATTTCGCCGAGAGCCCGGAGACCGTGCCGGACAATTTGCGCGAGGTGCAGCCGACCGTCTTCCTGGCGGTGCCGCGCATCTGGGAGAAATTCTATTCCGCCGTCACCATCGCGCTGAAGGATGCGACGCCGCTCCAGCAATGGGTCTATCGCCGCGCCATCGGCATCGGCTACCGCATGGTCGACTACAGGCTCGAGGGCAAGGCGCCGCCGCTGTCGCTGCGGCTCGCAAGCCGCGTCGCCTACCGGGTCGCATTCCGCAACATCCGCCGCATGATCGGGCTCGATCGCTGCCGCGTCGCCTTCACCGGCGCGGCGCCGATCGCGCCGGAACTGATCCGCTGGTATCTCGCGCTCGGCATCGACATGCACGAGCTCTACGGCCAGACCGAGAATTGCGGCGTCGCCACCATGATGCCGGCGGAGCGGATCAAGCTCGGCTCGGTGGGTACCGCGGTGTCCTGGGGCGAGGTCGCGCTGTCGCCCGAAGGAGAGATCCTGATCAAGGGCGACTTCCTGTTCATGGGCTATCTCAACCAGCCGGAGAAGACGGCGGAGGCGATCGATCAGCGCGGCTGGCTGCACACCGGAGACGTCGGCACCATCGACAACGAGGGCTTCGTTCGGATCACCGACCGGATGAAGGACATCATCATCACCTCCGGCGGCAAGAACATCACGCCGTCCGAGATCGAGAACCAGCTCAAATTCTCGCCCTACATCTCGGATGCCGTCGTGATCGGTGACAAGCGGCCGTATTTGACCTGCCTCGTGATGATCGACCAGGAGAATGTCGAGAAGTTCGCCCAGGATCACGACATTCCCTTCACCAATTATGCGAGCCTGTGCCGGGCGACGGAGATTCAGGATCTGATCGGTCGCGAGATCGAGCAGGTCAACGGCAATTTCGCCCGCGTCGAGACCATCAAGAAGTTCTACCTGATCGAGCGCCAGCTCACGCCGGAGGACGAGGAGCTGACGCCGACCATGAAATTGAAGCGCGGCTTCGTGAACAAGCGCTACGCCGCCGAGATCGAAGCGATGTATCGCCAACGCGCGGTGGCGTGAGGCATGCGCATGCCCCGGAAGAGTGGAAACCGGTTTTCCGAGAAGGGGCATGCGCTGAAGAAAAGTCACGTCTGAGAAAGCGAAGGAGCGACGGCCCCCGCCCTCCGCGTAACACGGGCCTTTAGGAGAGGAGACGTCAATGTCGAAATCGTTCAGCGCGTTCGGCCTTGCTGTGAGTGCCGTGGTGCTCACCTGTCTGCCGGCCGCGGCGCAAACCAAGGTCACCAACGAGGGCATCTCGGCAAGCGAGATCGTCATCGGTACGCATCAGGATCTCTCGGGCCCGATCAAGGGCTGGGGCGTTCCGGTCTCCAACGGCATGAAGATGGCGACCGAGGAGATCAACGCGGCCGGCGGCGTCAACGGCCGCAAGATCCGCCTCGTCATCGAGGACAGCGGCTACGATCCGAAAAAGGCCGTGCTGGCGTCGCAAAAACTGATCGAGCGCGACAAGATCTTCGCGATGGTCGGGGCGATGGGATCGCCTACCGTGCTCGCCGCGCAGGACATCCTGCTCGACGCCGGCGTGCTTCAGCTCTTTCCGCTGACGGCCGCCGAGTTCACCTTCAAGTTCGATCCGGCCAAGCCGCAGGAGCGCCTCAAGTTCAACAATTTGCTGCCCTATGTCGAGAGCACGCGCGCGGCGCTGAAATACATGATGGAGTGGAAGAACTTCAAGAAGCCCTGCATCATGCACCAGGACGACGAGTACGGCAAAAACGTGCTCGACGGCTTCAACCAGCAGCTCACAGCCATGAAGGTGCAGCCGGCTTCGATCACCAGCTACAAGCGCGGCGCCTCCGACTTCAGCGCGCAGGTCGCCAAGATGAAGTCCGACGGCTGTGACCTCGTCGTGCTCGGCGCGGTGCTGCGTGAACCCATCGGCGCCATGACCGAGGCCAAGAAGCTCGGTTGGGACGTCACCTTCCTCGGCGCAACGCCGACCAACGTGATGGAAGTGCCGATGCTCGGCAAGGACGCCGTCGAAGGCCTCTACGCCGCGAGCGGCTTCGAGATCCCCTATGAGGACACCGCGAAAGGCAAGGTCAAGGACTGGCTCGTCAACTACAAGAAGATGTTCGGCACCGACGCCAACACGCAGGCGATCATCGGCTACAATGCGATGATGACCTTCGCCTTCTATGCGCAGAAGGCCGGCAAGGACCTCACGGGCCAGAAGATGCTTGATGCGCTCGAGTCGGGTGAAAAATTCCTCGACATCTTCAACTCGCCGCCGACCAAGTTCTCCAAGACCGACCACCTCGCGAACACCATCACCCAGGTGCAGCAGGTCAAGGGCGGCCGCTGGGTGCTGGTGAAGGACAATCTGATGTTCTGATGCTTCGCTTTCACCCTCCCCTGGTGGGGGAGGGGCGATCGCGCGTAGCGCGAGCGGGGTGGGGTGATCTCTCAGCACGGGCAGTGCCGCAAAGCCGAGAGTTCGTCACCCCACCCCGTCTCACATTTCGCTGCGCTCCATGCGAGCCGGCCCTTCCCCTCCAAGGGAGGGTAAGTGCTACGATCCCCCGCCGGCCGTCCCCGAATTCACCGGCGCCAGTTCGTCCTCGCGGCAGCGCCAGCCGTCGGCGGCTTTGACGAACGCAAACGTCCGCTGGATCCTGAGGCGGCGCGTCACGTTGAAGGCTTCCGCCCGAGCGTTCCTTGTTGGCGGCGCCTGGCTGCGGACGACCGGTCCTGGCGTCCCAGCAGGTGCCGGTGCAGGTGGTCGCGACCTTGCTACACACAGTGAAGGGCGCCAGCACCGCCATTTCGATCTCGCCCGTGACCTGCGCCTCCTGCTCGGTCACCTGGCTGTCGAGCGCGTAGACGCGGTTGATGCGCAGGAAGTTGCCGCACGAATTGGCCGCATGGATCCGTGCGGCGCAGAAGTCGACCGCGTCGGTGTCGGGGATGCGGGCCGCGACTTGGCGGCCGAACACCTTCTTGGGATCTCCCTTCGCGGCGCGCACTTCGTCGGTCTTGCGCTTCAAATGCTCCGCAACACAGTCCTCCGCGGATTCGAGCTCCTCGAGCGGCACGTTCTCCTTGCCGACCAAATTGCATTTGCGGTCGCGTTCGCGGGTCCACCTGCCGTATTCAGCGAAGGCAAAGCGCGCCGCGGTCGAATCCAGCTTGCTGATCAGTCCGAGCACGAGGCCATTGAGCTCTGCTTCGGCCAGGGTCAGCGACGGGTCCGCGCAGATCAGCGCGCCTGCTGCGGTGTTGGCCGCCAGGCAGTCGAAGTCGGGATCGCGCACGATCGCAGCGCGCTCCTCGGTCACCTTGAGCAGGCACGCCTTCACCCGGTCGAATTCGTCAGGGCGGACCGCGGTCTGCCCGACGATGCCGCAGCCGAGATTGCGCTGGCGGATCCAGATCGCATTCTCTTCGATCGCAGGCAGGCGATCGGGCAGGCGGGCGAGCCGCGCCTCGATCGCGGTGCTCAACGTCTCGGCGGCGGCCGCAAGCGCGGCGTCTCCGCAGAACAATTGATTGCCAGGGTCGCGGATCTGCGCGCAGTTGTTCTTGGCGAACAGCGGCAGCCTGTCGGCGATGGAACGGTCGGACTGCGCTGACGCGGATGAGGCGAGCGCCAGCAGCGCAATCACAGTCAGCACGATGAACCGCATTCCCTCGCCCCCGCATGGAAGCGCCATGCTAGCGTCTGGGATCGCGTGGTGGAATGGGGTTGTGTGGGGAGGTCTGGTCTACAAGAGGGTCAATTCGCGCCGGACGCCATCGAGAACCGCGCGGGGTCGTCGACATATTTCAGCACGGCCGACTGGTAGAGTGTGAACAGCGGTTGATAGCTACGCGCGGCGTCGTCCTCGACCATTGCCATGCGGCGGTTGTCGAGCATCAGCCAGCGGCCGTCGAGCTTTGCTGCGGCAACCGCATGCTCTTCACCGGCCCTGGCGTCGCGCACCACGACGATGCGGAGGTCTTCGGCGGCGATTCCTGCCAGCCGCAGCGCGGCCAGCTTGGCGATGGCGTAGTCTTCGCAATCGCCGGTGCCGCTGGCGAAGGTCGCAAGCGGTGAGCTCCAGACGTCGTCCATGCCGTCATTGGCGGCCCGGATGGCAAGGTTGATGGCACGGTTGGTCTCGCCGAGCCGCGCGCGGCCGTCGCGAGTACGGGCCTGGTCGACGATGGCGAGCAGCTTCAGGGCCGCGGGCGACGCGCAATTGTCGCGGTCGCCGTCGCACAGCGCAAGCTGCACCATGTCGTCGTCGAGCCTGTCTTTCAGCGCGAGCCATTTTTGCCGCAGGCTGCCGGACGAAATCGCGAAGGCGAATACGCCGAACGGCTCGGCGGATTTGCGCACGAGAAGGCCGGCTCCCGGCGACAGCAGCGAGCCGGCGCGAAGCTCGGCGGCCGATCCGAACAGGATCAATCCGCACAGGACAAGCATTGCGCGCCAGGCGCGCGAGCGAGCAGCGGTCTCCATCTGACATCCCCTTCCTGGCTTCGCCGGGTCCCCCTCGACCTCGACGCGCCGGGCTTTGTTGCTTTCGGGGAGATAGTGCGAGACGGGCCGTTTTGTTCTGCTTAATGCGCCCGGCAGGGGTTCCTAAAACCGGGAACAGGCTGAAACCGACCTGCCCAAATTGCGTAAAATTTTACGATTCCCGGGCTAGGAGGTGTTCTGCTGCCGCGAAATGGAGCCAATTGCAGGCACAAGTTGTGGGGGCGTCGAATCTGCGTCCTATGCCTAACAGTCCGCTATTTCACGGGGTCTGTTACTTAGGTCACAGATTTAGCTCTGTATTTACCGCAGGATGGGGCGGGACCCCGCCAACAAAAGATGACGCAAGTATCTGTGCCGTGACTATACGGCAGGCTGCCTTGGAAGACTGGAAATGCGAGCAAATAGGCCGAATTCGACTTCAGAATATTTGAAAGATTACTTCGGCTTCTCTATGGAGGCGCCGCTCCGCAGGGGCGCCTACGGCCAAGTGATGCGAAATCACACAAGCATTAGGTGGTATCGCTAAGGACTTGGTAATGCTATGCAAGCTTAGGCAGTCGATACTTACTTAAATTTTAACCCTTTTTACGGTGCCCGGTTGAATTACGCTGGCCAATTTGACGGCGCGATTTCCTTGGACGGCCAGGGTTCCCGCTCGCCCGTCATTGCCCCGACCAATGCCCATGTCGATTCCTTTACCGCGAAGGCGCACGGTCACGTGCCTGACGGCGCGTTCGTTGTTCCCGACCCCAACCTGATCTTCAACGGCGAGTTCAAGCGCGCAGGCCTCGATCTCGTCTTGTCCCACGAGGGGCATGAATTCGTCGTTCACGATTATTTCCGGGGTGACAAGCGCGCAGCGCTCGCCTCGCCCGATGGCGCCCACCTCACCGGCGACATCGTCAACGCGCTCACCGGCTATGTCCAGGTTGCGCAAGCCGCGCCCGGCGCTGCCGCGGCCCAGGTCATCGGCCACGTCACCAAGCTCTCCGGAAGCGCGACCGCGATCCGCAACGGCGTCTCGGTCATCCTGAACAACGGCGACAACGTCGAGAAGGGCGACGTGGTTTCGACCGGCGCCGATTCGACCCTCGGCATCACCTTCATCGACGGCACCGTGTTCGGCTTGTCTTCGAACGCGCGCATGGTGCTGAACGAGATGGTCTACGACCCCAACGGGTCGAGCAATTCCTCGCTGCTGAGCCTCGTCGCCGGCACCATCACCTTCGTCGCCGGCGAGACCGCCAAGCACGGCGACATGAAGATCGACACGCCGGTCGCCACCATGGGCATCCGCGGCACGGCGGTGCTGACACAGATCAACTTCGTCGTTCCGGCCGGCGGCGGCGATCCGCAGCCGCAGGCCAGCTTCCAGGTGCTGGTCGAGCCGAACGGCACGACGGGCTCCTACATCCTGTTCGACAAGATCACGCTGCTGCCGATCGCGACGGTCAACCAGGCCGGCCAGATGATCCAGATCAGCGGCGGCAACGTCTCGATCTCCAATGCGCTGATGTCGCCGGACGTTCAGAAGCTGATCACGGACGTGTTCACGCTGAAGTTCACCGACAACAACACCAACACCAAGCTGACCACGAACTTCACCGACACGCTCACGCCGATGAGCCTGGACGTGGTGTTCAAGTCGGCGTCCGGCCCCATCGTGACCGCGACCTTCGTCAATCTCAATACGCAGGGATCGGAAGGGCCGAGCACCTCCACGCCGCCCGCCTTGCGTATTCCCGGCCAACCCATTGCGCAGAGCTTCGACGCCAGCGGCAATTTGAAGACGGCGTTCTCGCTGACCGAGCGTGCTGACGCGACCGGCGACACCCATGCCGATACGATCTCCGGCCTGATCAGGTTCGTCGACCAAAACCTCGGCGACCGGCCGACGGTGAGCATCAGCCTCGCCGAAGCGCCGAACTATGCTTACAAGGACGCCGGACAGCACGTCGTCACCGGCTCGCTCACCGATCTCCAGAAGCAGGACATCGCAGCGACGCAGATCCAGATCAACGTCGTCCCCGGCGCCGGCAACGACAACAACGGCTCGGCGGTCTGGACTTACACGATCCCGGACAACGTCTTCGACTTCCTCGCCGCCGGCGAAACGCTGACGCTGACCTACATGGTCCGCGTCGATACCAATTTCTCGGTGAGCCCCGAGTCGAAGCTCATCCCGATCACCATCACGATCACGGGGACCAACGACAAGCCCACCGTCGCGACGTCGGGCGGAACCGTCATCGAGAAGATCGGCACCGGCAACGAGGCTCTCGACACCATCACGGGAACGGTCACCTTCACCGACGTCGATCTGACCGACCGGCCCATCGTGAGCGCGGCGCTCTCGTCCAGCCAGCCCTTCAAATATCTCGATGCGCAGGGCCACGATATCAGCGCGACGCTGACGCCGCAGCAACTCGCGGCGATCGCCGCCGTCGAGGTGCCGCTCACCGTGCTGCAGGGTGCGGGCAACGGCAACAACGGCTCGGCCATCTGGACCTACAGCGTTTCCGACCATCTCTTCGATTTCCTCGCCGAAGGCGAGACGCTGACCCTCAACTATGTGGTGCAGGTCGATGACGGACACGGCGGCGTCGTCAGCACGCCGATCATCGTGTCCATCAACGGTGCGGACGTCAATGTCGAGGGCACCAACGACGTGCCGACGATCGTCGAGGACGACACCAATCCGGCCGGCGCTGTGACCGAAGATACAGCGGCCACGCTCGCGGCGAACGGCACCATTGCCTTCAACGACCCCGATCTCACCGATACACACACTGCGAGCTACGTCCTGAAGTCGACGGTTTCGAGCGCGCACCTGCCCGGGTTCGGCGACGGCACGTCGCATATCGGCACGTTCGCGCTCAATCCGGTGGTCGAGAGTCCGGGCGTCAGCTCCCGTGGATCGGTGGGCTGGACCTTCACGCTCGACGACAACGATCCGGTGCTGCAGTCGCTGGCGGAAGGCCAGACCATCACGCAGGTCTACACCGTGACCGTCGACGACCATCACGGCGGGACGGTGACGCAGGACGTCACGGTGGTCATCACCGGCACCAACGACGCGCCGACCATCACGAGCGATGCAGACGCTGCGGCGGGGGCCGTGACCGAGGATGCGGCCACGCCGACGCTCTCGACCGGCGGCACGCTGGCGATCCAGGATCTCGACCTGATTGACACCCACATCGCGGAGGCGGTGTTCAAGTCGGCGACGTCGAACGCGCATCTGCCGGGCTTCGACGGCCATACGCCGCTCGGGACCTTCACGATCGACCCGTCGGTGACGGAATCCAACGGGGACACCGACAACGGCGCGACGCTGGGTTGGCATTTCGCGCTCAACGACAACGATCCGGTGCTGCAGTCGCTGGCCAAGGGCCAGACCATCACCCAGATCTACACCGTCACGTTCACCGACAATCACGGTGCGGAGGTCACGAAGGACGTCACGGTCACCATCACCGGCACCAACGACGCGCCGACGGTGACCAGCAGTGCCGCGGACGCCGCCGGAGAGGTGACCGAGGACGACACCAGTGTGACGCTGTCGATCGACGGCACTTTGGCGATCCAGGATCTCGACCTGATCGATGCGCATACGGCGCAGGCGATGTTCAAGTCGTCGACGTCGAGCGTGCATCTGCCGGGCTTTGACGACGATACGCCGCTCGGGACCTTCACGATCGATCCGTCAGTGCTCGAATCCATCATCGACACCGATAATGGTGCGACGCTCGGCTGGCACTTCAGCCTCGACAACAACGATGCGGTGCTGCAGTCGCTGGCGCAGGGCCAGACCATCACCCAGGTCTACACGGTCACCTTCACCGACGATCACGGCGCATACGTCTCGCAGGACGTGACCGTCACCATCAACGGCGCCAATGACGCGCCGACGATGACCAGCAGTGCCGCCGATGCCGCCGGAGCGGTGACCGAGGACGCCTGCGTGACGCTGTCGATCGACGGCACGCTGGCGATCCAGGACCTCGATCTGGTCGACACCCACACTGCGGAGACGGTGTTCAAATCGTCGACCTCGAGCGTGCATCTGCCGGGCTTCGACGACGACACGCCGCTCGGCACCTTCACGATCGATTCCGCAATCGCCGAGTTCAATGATGACACCGGCAACGGTGCGACGCTGGGCTGGCACTTCAGCCTCGACAATAACGATGCGGTGCTGCAGTCGCTGGCGCAGGGCCAGACCATCACCCAGGTCTACACCGTCACCTTCACCGACGATCACGGCGCGTATGTCTCGCAGGATGTGACCGTCACGATCAACGGCGCCAACGATGCGCCGACCATCACCAGCGATGCCGCCGCGGCGACGGGCGCGGTGACCGAGGATGACGACGCCTCGCTGACGGCCGGCGGCACGCTGGCGATCCAGGATGTCGACCTGATCGACACCCACACCGCGCAGGCGGTGTTCAAGTCGTCGTCGGTCAGCTCGGCCCTGCCGGGCTTCGAGGACGACAGCACGAATATCGGCACTTTCACGATCGACGCCGTGTCCGAATCCGGCAGCGATACCAGCAACGCTGCGACGCTCGGCTGGCACTTCACGTTGGACAACAGCGATCCCGTGCTGCAATCGCTGGCGGAAGGGCAGACCATCACTCAGGTCTACACCGTCACATTCGACGACCAGCATGGCGGCACGGTCAGCCAGGACGTCACCGTCACGATCACCGGCACCAACGATGCGCCGGCGGTCTCCTATGTCACGTCGGACTACATGAATTTCGACGGCCAGACCATCGCGGTGGGCGAGGTGCCGACGGTCGCTTCCGACGAGGTGACGCTGGACGGCTGGGTGAACTGGAACGGGGGCGCAGAGGCCGGTCATGGCCAGATCCTGTTCTACAACGGCAACACTTCGACGACGGGCTTCGGCCTGCTCGGTACGGTCAATGCCGATGGCACGATGGAGCTGCAGATCCTCGCAGGCGGCGTTCAGATCGCCGATACCGGCGTGGCGCTCGCGGCATCGCAATGGCACAACGTCGCGCTGACCCGCGACAACGGCGCCTTCTCGCTCTATCTCGACGGCAACCGCGAATATTCGCAGGCCTGGTCGATCAACCCCATCGACGGCAGTCCGTCGAATCCGTCGGCGTCCTACATGATGATCGGCGCCGCGAGCGAGCCGGGCGCGGCGGGCTTTGGCGCGGAAGGCTTCTTCGGCTCGATCGCCGATGTCAGCGTCTGGAACGCCGCGCTGACGCAGGCGCAGATCCAGTCGCTCGATTTCACGGCGCTCACCGGCAGCGAGACGAACCTCGCCGCGTATTACCAGCTCGGCGACGGTAGCGGGACCACGGCCGCCAATGCGGTCAATCCCGCCAAGAGCCTCGCCATTGAGGGCGATGCGGACTGGGCAAGCAGCACGTCAGGACCGGGCGGCGCCGTCGCCGATCTCGTGGAAACCAATGCCGGCCAGCTTGCGCACGGCGTGCTGGCGCTCTCCGACGTCGACGCGACCGATCATGTCACGGTGTCGGTCGGCGAGCTGCAGGTTGCTCTCGACGGCGCGCCGCAGTCCGGCAGCGTCGGCGGGCTGTCGCATGCGGACCTCCTGAACTATCTCAGCGTTCCGTCCGGCGATATCCTCGACGGCACGGCCACGCAGACGCAACTCACCTGGAATTTCGATTCGCAAGGCCATGCCTTCGACTTCCTCGCCGCCGGCCAGACGCTGTCGCTGCAATACACCATCGTTCCGGATGACGGGTACGGTGCGGGCACCAGCGCGATCGTCACCGTCAACATCGCCGGCAGCAACGATGCGCCGACGCTCGCCGATCTCCACATCGGTCCGCTCACGGACACGGCCGCTGCCGACACCTTCTCGGATCTGAACGGGACGCTGACGGGGAACGACGTCGATACCGGCGAGACGGCGACGCTGACCTATGCCGTCCTCAATGCGGATCATCACCCGGCAACGACGGCTGTCGGATTGTACGGCACGCTGACGATCAATCCCGACGGCTGCTACAGCTACGTTCCGAACGCCGCGGCGATCAATGCGCTGGCGGCAGGTTCCTACGCCGATACCTTTACGGTCCAGACCACGGATGTGCACGGCGCGACCGGCACGGCCACGCTCACGGTCGACGTGACGGGGGCGAACGATGCCAACGGTCCGGTCATCGATACCGCAAGCTTCCAGGTCGAGCACATCATCGAGAACGGCAACGACATCGTCAACGATCTCGTCGTCATCGACACAGATGCAGGCGCGGCGGCGGATACGTTCACCGTCACGCTGTCGACCGCACATCCGGACGTCAGCAGCGTCTATTTCGCTCCGATGACGGGTTCGCTCGAGCAGATCAACGCCGGCCTCGCGAGCGGCGGCACCGGCGTCGTCTACGATCCGACGGGCGCCAGCACCGATGACTACCCGCAGCCGCCCGAATTCGACCAGATCACGCTGACCGTCGCCGACTCGTCCGGCCACTCCGACACGGTCAATTTCATCTTTGTCGAGGGAGAGACCAGCCAGCAGATCGTTCTTTCGGGCGCCGACGGCAAGGACGTCATTTTCGCGACCGAGTCGAGCGACACGCTGATCGGTGGCGGCGGCAAGGACCAGTTCGTGTTCGCGCCGGCCGCATCGCAGGATGCCATCCAGCACACCGTGAACGATTTCGAGATTGGCCTCGACAAGATCGACCTGCGCCAGTTCAGCGGCATCAGCTCGATCGGCGATCTGTCACCGGCGTCGCAGGATGGCGGTACGCTCCTCACGCTGGACAATCACGAGACCATCCTGCTGAAGGGCGTGATCAGCGCGAACCTGCAGGCCAGCGACTTCATCTTCGGTCCTCATGTCACCTAGTGACGGCGGCCTTGCCACCTTGACCGCAGCAAAAAACCCTTAGTTCCTGGCGTTCGGGGAATAGCCAACCGCGCGCCGACGCTCCATGATCGGCGCGCACGGCATGGTGCAGGCCAGGAAGTCCGATTGGAATGAAACGTCTCAAGATCCTGCGGCGGTGGTTTGCGCGGAAGCTGGGCTTCGCGCGGCTGATGTGCCTTGCGCTGCTGGTCCTGTTCGCCGGCGCGCGCCTGTGGGATCCGCCGCCGATCCAGGAATTGCGGCTGCGCACCTTCGACATGTTCCAGCTGATCGACCCGCGCCACAAGGCGGCGCGTCCGGTCGTGATCGTCGACATCGACGACAAGAGCCTGGCCAAGCTCGGGCAGTGGCCGTGGCCGCGCACGCGGATCGCCGATCTGATCCAGAACCTCACCAATAGCGGCGCGGTGGCGATCGGCTTCGACGTGGTGTTCTCCGAACCCGACCGGCTCAACCCGGATCTGGTCGCAAACCAGATGCGCTATCTCGACGATGCCACCCGCGCCAAGCTGCGCGAGTTGCCGACCAACGACCAGATTCTCGCCGACGCCATCAAGCGCTCGCGCGTGGTGCTGGGCGAGACCGGGCTTCCGTCGGTCTTGTCGGAGCTGGACAAATCGCTGCCGTTTACCGGGGTGGCGACGGTCGGCGAGGAGGGGGCCGAACGCTTCCTGTTCGAATTTCCGGGCTTGCTGCGCAACGTGCCTGTCATCGAGAAGGTTGCAGCCGGCCGCGGCCTGTTTTCGATCAGGAAAGAGCGGGACGGGTTCATCCGCCGCGTGCCGATGATGATGCGCGCACAGGGCAACATCATGCCCTCGCTCAGCCTCGAGATCCTGCGCGTCGTCACGGGCACGCCGACGCTGCTGGTCCGGACCGACAAGACCGGTGTCAGGTCGATCCGCCTCAAGGGCGCCGAGATCCCCACCGACAAGAACGGCCAGTTCTGGGTGCACTACGCGCGTCGGGATCCCTCGATCTACGTCTCGGCGGCCGACGTGCTCGACAACAGCGAGCCGCCGGGCAGGTTTGCCGGCAAGCTGGTGCTGGTCGGGACCTCCGCCGCCGGGCTCAACGACATCAAGACCACACCGGTGTCAGCGACCATGCCGGGGGTCGAGATTCATGCCCAGGTGCTGGAGAGCGTGCTGAGCGGCGCGGTGATCTCGCAGCCGAATTACGCGCTCGGCGTCGAATTGCTCGCGGCGTTGATCATCGGCCTGCTGGTGATCATCTTCACGCCCAATCTCGGTCCCGTGCGCCTCGTGCTCGCGGGTGCGACCTTCGCCGCCATACTGGTCGGCGTGTCCTGGTTCTTCTACGCGCAGTACCGCTACCTCATCGATTTCACCTATCCCCTGCTCTCGACCACGGCGGTCTACCTGACGCTGATCTTCGCCAGCTTCGTCCGCGAGCAGCGCCAGCGCGTGCAGATCCGTGGGCAGTTCGCGCAATACATGTCGCCGGTCCTGGTCGAGCAGCTGGCGCAGTCGCCGGAAAAGCTGGTGCTCGGCGGCGAGGAGCGCGAGATGACGATCATGTTCTCCGACGTGCGCGGCTTCACCACGATCTCGGAGAGCTACAAGCACGACCCGCAAGGCCTGATTGCGCTGATGAACCGGTTCCTGACGCCGCTGACCGACGTCATCATCGAACGGAAGGGCTATATCGACAAATACATGGGCGACGCCATCATGGCGTTCTGGAACGCGCCGCTCGACGATGCCGAGCACGAGGTCAACGCCTGCGAGGCCGCGATCCAGATGCTGGAGAAGATCGACACGGTCAACAGGGAGCGCGAGGAGGAAGCCGCCGAAGGCGGCCGCGTCTACATCCCGCTCAATGTCGGCATCGGTCTCAACACCGGCATCGGCGTGGTCGGCAACATGGGCTCCGACCTGAAGAAGAACTATTCGGTGCTCGGCGACAGCGTGAACCTCGCCTCGCGGCTGGAAGGCCAGTCGAAGGAATACGGTTTTCCCATCATCGTCGGCTCCCGCACGGCGCTCGCCGCCAAGGATAGGTTCGCGATCCTCGAGCTCGACTTCATCATGGTCAAGGGCAAGACCGAGCCGGAGGTGATCTACGCCATCGCCGGACGCGAGGACGTGATGCATTCGGCCGCCTTCCAGCGCCTGCGCAACATCACCATCGAGATGCTCGGCTGCTATCGCGGCCGCGACTGGCAGGGCGCGCTCGATGCGATCGAGCGCGGCCGCCGAAGCGAGGACGCCGACACCCTGGAGAAGCTGTTCAGGCTCTACGAGGCTCGGATCGAGGATTTCCAACTCAACCCGCCGCCGGAGGGCTGGACCGGGGCGTACGCGCTGCTGACGAAGTAGTGTTTCGAGCGTGTAGCCAGCCCACTTGTGCGAAGCGCCGTGCCCACGATCTCACTCCGCAATGTTGAATTGGTGGGCATGCTTACGCTTTGCCCACCGTACGGCAGCGGTGATCGCGGCCTTCACTCCATCCCGATCGTGGTCAGATCCTGAAACCAGTGCTGGGCCTGCACGAATTGTTTCACTTTCGGCGATAGCGCGTGCGGGTTGGTGTCGTGGACGACCCAAACCAGTGCGGCATCGTCGACGATCAAAGCGTGCGCCTGCGCCAGCAGCTCGTCCTGTTTGGCGGCATTGAAGGTCTGCTTGGCCTCGTCGATCAGCGCGTCGACTTTCGGGTTCTTGTAGCCGCCCCAGTTGACGCCCACGGGGGCGATCTGGCCGGAATGGAAGAAGCGGACGATGGCGTAGAGCGGGTCCGAGGTGACATAGGCGATGTTGTTGGCGGTGATGCCGGCGTTGATCTCGTCGGCCGCGCCCTTGCGCCAATGCGTGTAGAGCGTCTCGAGCTCGACCACCTTGAAGTCGATGTCGATGCCGATCTCCTTGAAGCTCTGCTGCAGGAATTCGTTCATCGGCAGAGACAGCATCTGGCCGGTGCCGCCTTGCGCGATGATGAAGGTAGCCTTCAGCGGCTTCGCCTTGGAGTAGCCGGCTTCCTCGACGAGCTTTTTCGCGGCGGCGAGGTCGTATTTCAGCTCGAAGCTCGGCTTGCCGAACCACGGGCTGGACGGGTCGACCTGTCCTTTCGCCGGCTTCGCCAAGCCATTCATCAGCCCGACCACCGCATCGCGGTCGATCGCAAGGTTCAGCGCCTTGCGCAGGCGGATGTCGGTCCAGGGCGAGCCCGGCAGCACGGACAGGTGATAATTCCAGACATGCGGCGTGACGTTGTCGACGAGCTTCATGCCGGCGGCTTTGAGCTGCGGCACCGCGTCCGGTGCCGGCGTCTCGATCAGATCGACCTGGCCCGCGAGCAGCGCATTGGTGCGCGTCAGCGCTTCCGGCATCGGCACCAGCACGATCTTGTCGGCCTTGGGAATGCGCTTCTTATTCCAATAGTCAGGATTCTTGCTGAGCTCGGCGAGCTCGCGCGGTACGAGTTTTGTCAGCTTGAACGGCCCGGTGCCGGAGGGCTGGCTGGCGAACTTGTCCCAATCCTTGCCGAGCTTGTCGTACTGCGCGGGGCTCGACACCAGAAACCACAGCATCTGATAGGGGAAGAAAGAGTCGACCGTCTTGGTGGTGATCTCCACCGTGAAATCGTCGATCCTGGCGTAGCTGGCGACGGAGGGCAGGCGGGTCTTCACCTGCGCGCTCTGCCGCTTGTCGAATTGCGGCGCCTTGTCGTTGAGCACCTTGTCCAGGTTCCAGATCACCGCATCGGCATTGAACGCGCTGCCGTCGTGAAAGGTCACGCCCTTGCGCAGCGTGAAGCGCCACTTGGTCTTGTCCTCGTCATCCACCTTCCACTCGGTCGCAAGCCCCGGCACCAGCTTGCCGGGCCGGTCGGCGACGTCCATCTCCCAGGCGACCAGCGGATCGTAGATCGTGTAAGCCGTGAACTGATAGGCGCCGGCACCGCGATCGGGTTGACCCGTGGTCAGCGGAATGTCTGCCATCGAGATGCCGTAGCGCACCACGGTTTCGGCGCGCGTCGGGATTGCGGACGACGCCAGCGCAAGCACGGCGAGACAAATCGATAGACGGATACGCATGGCCTAGAGCTCCCAGGGGATTGCGGGAGCGGACCTGCAATCTTGATGCCAGAATAGGCAGCGCGGCGCGTACACCCGCCTCCGGCACACAAGGACTTGTCGTCGCAGGGCCAAATTGCAGAATAAGTTTCTCTCTGGCATAGCCATTGCATACGATTGCATCAAAAATAGTCATCGAAGCCGGAAAAGGATTGAGGCGATGCTTACGAAGAAGAACACACGCGCGGCATTGATCGCGGTGCTCGCTCTAACGACTGCGGCGGCCTTGCCGCGTGCGGTCAGCGCGGAGACCGTGCTGCGCATCGGCATGACTGCTGCCGATATTCCGCGCACGCTGGGCCAGCCTGATCAGGGTTTTGAAGGCAATCGCTTCACCGGCCTCACCATGTACGACGCGCTTACCGGTTGGGACCTGTCGTCTGCCGAAAAGGCGAGCGTGGTGATCCCCGGCCTTGCCACCGAGTGGAAGGTCGACGATGCCGACAAGACCAAGTGGATCTTCAAGCTGCGTCCCGGCGTGACCTTCCACGACGGCACGCCGTTCAACGCGGATGCAGTGGTGTGGAACGTCGAGAAGGTCTTGAAGCAGGATGCGCCGCAATTCGACGCCAGCCAGGTCGGCGTCACGGCCTCGCGCATGCCGACGCTGGCCTCGGCGAAGAAGATCGACGACATGACGGTCGAGCTCACCACCAAGGAGCCCGACAGCTTCCTGCCGATCAACCTCACCAATTTGTTCATGGCGAGCCCGGCGAAGTGGCAGCACTTCTACGACAAGGCGGAAGGCGCTGACGCCAAGGCGAAGTCGCAGGCGGCCTGGACCGCGTTTGCCAAGGACGCCGCCGGCACCGGCCCGTGGAAGATGGCGAGCTTCACGCCCCGCGAGCGGCTCGAGCTGGTGAAGAACGCGAGCTATTGGGACAAGGCACGCGTGCCCAAGGTCGACAAGATGGTGCTGCTGCCGATGCCGGAAGCCAACGCGCGCACCGCGGCGCTGCTTTCCGGGCAGGTCGATTGGGTCGAGGCGCCGGCCCCGGATGCGCTGCCCGAGCTCAAGCAGCGCGGCTTCAAGCTCTACGCCAATGAGCAGCCGCATGTCTGGCCCTGGCAATTCTCGCGCGTCGAGGGCTCGCCCTGGAACGACATCCGCGTGCGCAAGGCGGCGAATCTCTGCATCGATCGCGAAGGCCTCAAGGACGGCCTGCTTGCCGGACTGATGGTGCCCGCGACCGGCACCTTCGAGCCCGGTCATCCCTGGCGCGGCAAGCCGAGCTTCGAGATCAAATACGACAAGGCCGCCGCCCAGAAGCTGATGCAGGAAGCGGGCTTCGGCCCAAACAAGAAGCTGACGGTGAAGACGCAGACCTCGGCCTCCGGCTCCGGCCAGATGCAGCCGCTGGCGATGAACGAATATCTGCAGCAGGCGCTCGCCGAATGCTATTTCGACGTGAAGCTTGACGTCATCGAGTGGAACACGCTGTTCACCAACTGGCGCCGCGGCGCCAAGGATCCCAGCGCCAACGGCTCGAACGCCACCAACGTCACCTATGCCGCGATGGACCCGTTCTTCGCGCTGGTGCGCTTCCTGCAGTCGGGCATGGCGCCGCCGGTCTCGAACAATTGGGGCTTCATCAACAATCCCAAGTTCGATGAGCTGGTAAAGAAGGCGCGGCAGACCTTCGACCCCGCCGCGCGCGACGCCGCGCTCGCCGAGCTGCACGCGGCCTCCGTCGACGACGCCGCCTTCCTCTACGTCGCCCACGACGTCGGCCCGCGCGCGATGAGCCCGAAGGTCACAGGCGTCGTGCAGCCGAAGAGCTGGTTCATCGACTTCTCGCCGGTGTCGATCGCGCAGTAATCTAGCGGCTTGCGCGATGCACCCTCTGCCCTTGTGGGAGAGGGTGGCTTCGCAAAGCGAAGCCGGGTGAGGGGTCTCTCTCCGCTGGAGCAGACCCCTCGACCGTTGCAAGATCGTCCGCGGAGACAACCCCTCATCCGGCGCGCCAAGTGCGCGCCACCTTCTCCCACAAGGGGAGAAGGAAGAAAGAACCAAACGTGCTCGCCTATATCGCCAGACGCATCGTCTATGTTGTCCCGATCGTCATCAGCGTCGCGCTGGTGTGTTTCCTGTTCGTGCACATCACGCCGGGTGATCCGCTCGTTGCGGTGCTCCCCGCAGATGCCTCGCAGGAGCTCGCCGCGCAGCTGCGCACCGCCTATGGCTTCGATCGCCCGCTGCCGGTGCAGTTCGGGCTTTGGCTGCTCCGTGCCCTGCATGGCGATCTCGGTAATTCCATCGCTACCGGGCGCCCCGTTCTGGCCGAGGTCATGCGCGCGGTCGGCAACACCGTGACGCTCGCGATCGCGGCCGCCATCATCGGCTTCACGATGGGCATCCTGCTCGGCCTGATCGCCGGCTATTTCCGCGAGACTTGGATCGACAAGGTCGCGACCTCCTTCGCCATCGCCGGCGTGTCGGTGCCGCATTACTGGCTCGGCATGCTGCTCGTCATCATCTTCTCGGTGCAGCTCAACTGGCTCCCCGCGGTCGGCGCCGGGCCCAATGGCTCCAACTCCTGGGCGTGGGACTGGGCCCATCTGAAATATCTGGTGCTGCCGGCGATCACGACCTCGGTGATTCCCATGGGCATCGTCACCCGCACCGTGCGCGCACTCACCGGCGACATCCTCAGCCAGGATTTTGTCGAGGCCTTGCGCGCCAAGGGGCTGCACGAGCGCGGCGTGTTCCGCCACGTCATCAAGAACGCCGCGCCGACCGCGCTGGCGGTGATGGGGCTCCAGCTCGGCTACATGCTGGGCGGCTCCATCCTGATCGAGACGGTGTTCTCCTGGCCGGGCTCGGGCTTCCTGCTCAACTCCGCGATTTTCCAGCGCGATCTGCCGCTGCTCCAGGGCACGATCCTGATCCTCGCGCTGTTCTTCGTCTTCCTCAATCTCCTGGTCGACATCGCGCAAGCCGCGATCGACCCGCGTATCAAGCGGGGCTGAGATGAGCGAGCTTCCGCTAATCGCCACCACTGACGCCGCTCTGCAGGCCGCGCCTGCGACCAAGGCGCGGGGCTATTGGGCGACCGTCGGCCGCCGCATCGCCCGCGACAAGGTCAGCATGGCCTGCGCGCTGGTGCTGCTGCTGATCTTCCTCTCGGCGATCCTCGCGCCGTGGCTGGGCCTCGAGGACCCCTACAAGGGCTCGATGATCCGCCGCCTGCGCCACATCGGCACGCCGGGTTATCCGCTCGGCACCGACGAGCTCGGCCGCGACATGCTGGCGCGGCTGGTCTATGGCGGCCGGCTGTCGCTGGTGATCGGCATCCTGCCCGTGATCCTCGCTTTCGGCATCGGCACCTCGCTCGGCCTCGTCGCCGGTTATGTCGGCGGCAAGCTCAACACCGCGATCATGCGCACGATCGACGTGTTTTATGCGTTCCCCTCGGTGTTGCTGGCGATCGCGATCTCCGGCGCATTGGGCGCCGGCATCCTCAACTCCATCGTGTCGCTGACCGTGGTGTTCGTGCCGCAGATCACCCGCGTCGCCGAAAGCGTCACGACAGGCGTCCGCAACATGGATTTCGTCGAAGCCGCGCGCGCCTCGGGTGCCGGGCCCTTCACTATCATGCGCGTGCACATCCTCGGCAACGTACTGGGTTCGATCTTCGTCTACGCCACGAGCCTGATCTCGGTTTCGATGATCCTGGCGGCCGGTCTGTCCTTCCTCGGCCTCGGCACCAAGCCGCCGGAGCCGGAATGGGGCCTGATGCTGAACACCTTGCGCACCGCGATCTATGTCAATCCGTGGGTCGCGGCCTTGCCGGGCGCGATGATCTTCGCGGTGTCGATCTGCTTCAACCTGCTCTCGGACGGCCTGCGCAGCGCCATGGACATCAGGAACTAGCCATGAGCGAGAGCAACGCATCCGTCTCCATGCTCGAGCCGGTCGAAGACCGCGGCGGCGCCGCGCAGCCGCTGCTGCAGGTCAACGGACTGACCAAGCATTTTCCGGTGCGCGGCGGGCTGTTCGCCGCCAAACGCACCGTGCGCGCCGTCGATAATGTCTCCTTTGCCGTCGCCAAGGGCGAGACCGTCGGCATCGTCGGTGAATCCGGTTGCGGCAAGTCGACCACCGCGCGGCTTCTGATGCACCTGATGCCGCGCGATACCGGCGACATCATCTATGACGGCATGACCGTGGGTCAGTCGCTGAGCTTGCGCGAGCTGCGGCGCGGCATGCAGATGGTGTTCCAGGATTCCTACGCCTCGCTCAATCCGCGCCTCACAATCGAAGAATCCATCGCCTTCGGCCCAAAAGTCCACGGCATGGCCGACGGCGCGGCACGCACCCTCGCGCGCGAGCTGCTCGGTAAGGTGGGCTTACGCCCCGAAAACTTCGCCAATCGCTATCCGCATGAGATCTCCGGCGGCCAGCGCCAGCGCGTCAACATCGCGCGGGCGCTGGCGCTGTCGCCGCGATTGGTGATCCTGGATGAAGCCGTCTCCGCGCTCGACAAATCTGTCGAGGCACAGGTGCTCAATCTGCTCGCCGATCTCAAGCGCGAGTTCGGACTGACTTATCTCTTCATCAGCCATGACCTCAACGTCGTCCGATACATTAGCGACCGTGTGCTGGTGATGTATCTCGGCGAGGTTGTCGAGCTCGGGCCGGTCGATCAGGTCTGGGATAGCCCTGCGCATCCCTACACGCGCGCGCTGCTTGCTGCGATGCCGTCCTCCGACCCTGACAGGCGCACCGAGACGCCGCCGATCACGGGCGATCCGCCCAATCCGATCGATCCGCCCTCGGGTTGCCGCTTCCACACCCGTTGCCCGTTTGCGGAGCCGCTCTGCGCAAATGCGACACCAAAGCTCACCGCGCTCGATAGAATGGGCCACGAGGCCGCGTGCTACATGGCAATTCCGGGTTCAGGCCATAGCCGCGCGCCCAGGGAGACAACCGCATGACGAGACCGACACCGAAAGAGATCAGGCCGATGGCGCAGATCGCCGGCGTGCCCGTGGACGACGAGGTCGCAACCCGCATCTCCAACTCGATAGGGCCCGCCTTCGAAGGCTTTGCGGCCATCGCCGGCACGCTGCCGTTCGATCTCCAGCCCGCGCTCTATCCGATCGCGCAGACGCAAAAGGTGTCGAAATGAGCCTCGAGCCAGCCTTCATGACGCTCACCGAGGTCGCACGTGCGATCGCGATGAAGCAGGTCTCTTCGCATGAGGTGACGCGCGCACTGCTGCACCGCATCGGGCAGTGGCAGCCGCATCTCAATGCCTTCATGTCGATCGAGGCGGAGGCTGCGCTGAAGGCGGCCGAGGCCGCCGACGCCGAGCTTGCCAAGGGCAAGGTCCGCGGTCCCCTGCATGGCGTGCCGCTTGCGCACAAGGACATGTATTACGACGCGGGCCACGTCGCGACCTGCGGCTCGCTGATCCGCCGCGACTTCGTGCCGACCGTGACCTCCACCGCCTTGCAGCGGCTGAAGGACGCCGGCCAGATCCGCCTGGGCACGCTGCATCTCGCCGAATTCGCCTATGGCCCGACCGGTCACAACGCGCATTACGGTCCAGTGCGCAATCCCTGGAACGTCGCGCATATCACCGGTGGCTCGTCCTCGGGCTCCGGCTCGGCGGTCGCGGCGCGCCTGACCTATGCGGCGCTCGGCTCGGACACCGGCGGCTCGATCCGAATGCCCGCGCATTTCTGCGGCGTCACCGGCCTCAAGACCACGTGGAGCCGTGTCAGTCGCGCCGGTGCAATGCCGCTGTCGCAATCGCTCGACACGGTCGGCCCGCTGGCCCGCACCGCCGAGGATTGCGCGCTGTTGCTGGCGCTGATGGCCGGCGCTGACCCCGCCGATTCCACCTGCAGCCACGAGCCGCTGTCGGATTACGTCGCCGCCACCAAGGGCTCGTTGAAGGGCCTCAAGATCGGCGTGCCCGCCTCGTTCTATGTCGACGATCTCGACGCCGAGGTCGCGCGCGTGCTCGACGAGACCATCGCGGTGCTCAGGCGCGAGGGCGCCGACATCGTCAAGGTCGAGCTGCCCGATCAGCGGCAATTGTCCTCGGCGAGCCAGCTCGTGCTCGCCGCGGAAGCGGCCGCCTTCCACAAGCGCTGGATGATCGAGCGTCCGCAGGATTATGGCCCGCAGGTCCTGATGCGGCTGCAGAACGGCCTCGCCGTTCCCGCCATCACCTATCTCGAGGCGATGCGCTGGCGCGGTCCGGCCCTGGCTGCGCACCATGCCGCCACCGCGGGCGTCGATGCGGTGATCGCGCCTGCCTCGCCGGTACCGGCGCCCACGATCGAGGAGAGCGATGTCGGCGGCGGACCGAACGCGCCGGCGCTGTTGCAGCGGCTGACGCTGTTCACCCGCCCGGTGAACTTCCTCGGCCTGCCGTCGCTCACCGTGCCATCGGGCTTCACCCGAGGCGGTCTTCCGATCGGCATGCAGCTGATCGGCCGCTCGTTCGACGAAGCGACCCTGCTCACCATCGGCGCGGCCTTCCAGCGCGTCACCGACTATCACGATCGATTGCCGAAGCTGCCGTCATGACCAAGCTCGTCGAGATCTCAGGCCTCAACATTCGCTTCACCGGTGAGCGCACGGTCTATGCGGTGAACGATCTCAGCCTGTCGCTGGGGGATGGCGAGGTATTGGGACTGCTCGGCGAGTCCGGTTCGGGCAAGAGCGTGACCTTGCGCGCGCTGATGCGGCTGTTGCCGAAGAAACGCACGCAGATTTCGGGCAAGGTCAACGTGATGGGCCGCGACGTGCTCGCCATGAACGACGAGCAGCTGTCGTCGTTCCGCGGCCAGACCGTCTCGATGATCTTCCAGGAGCCCGCGCTCGCGCTCGATCCGGTCTACACGATCGGCGCGCAGATCGCCGAAAGCGTGGTGCGCCACGAGGGCAAAAGCTACGCCGAGGGCAGGGCACGCGCGCTGGAAATGCTCGAGGTCGTGCGCATTCCCTCGGCGAAGCGGCGGCTCGATGCCTATCCGCATGAAATGTCCGGCGGCATGCGCCAGCGCGCGATGATCGCACTGGCGCTGGCCTGCCGGCCAAAAATCCTGCTGGCGGACGAGCCGACCACGGCGCTCGATGCCACCGTGCAGATCCAGATCCTTCTGTTGCTGCGCGAATTGCAGCGCGAGTTCGGGATGTCCGTGATCTTCGTCACCCACGACATCGGCGTTGCCATCGAGATCTGCGACCGTGTCGCGGTGATGTATGCCGGCCAGATCGTGGAGCAGGGGACCCTTCGCGATATCGTCCGCACCCCGGTGCATCCCTATGCCAAGGGCCTGCTTGCCTCGACCGTTCACGGTGCGAAGCGGGGACAGCGCCTCGAAACCATCCCCGGCACGCCGCCCTCGCTGGCCGAGAAGCCGCACAACTGCTCCTTCGCCCCCCGCTGCAAGCTCGCCGAGCCGCGTTGCTTGGAGCGACTGCCTGCGAATGTCGAGGTCGGGCCGGGCCGGGCGGCGCGATGTGTGCTGGCGGAGCCCGTCACCGCGGTGTCATAGTTTCGGATGCGGTGAACCAAGTTCGCGGCAACGGGAGCCTCATCCTGCCATTCACACCCCATTCATCCCGGTTCCCGTTCCATGCCGGGCATTGAAGGAGAGGGATCTCAACGATGCACATTTCAAACGAAGGCCTGCTCGTCATCCTGTTCGTCGGCCTCGTCGCTGGCTGGCTTGCCGGCAAGATCGTGCGGGGCGCCGGGTTCGGCATTATCGGCGACATCGTGATCGGCATCTGCGGTGCGCTGGTGGCGAGCCTTCTGTTTCCGAAGCTCGGCATTCGTCTCGGCACGGGCCTAGTCTCCGAGATCGTCTACTCCGCCATCGGCGCGGTGATCCTGCTGCTCGTGGTGCGGCTGGTGCGGGGTGGCGGCCGGCTCTAGCAGCCGCCCGGTTCGACCGATCGGAACTTGCCGCCTCTCATTGCTGGGCAGAGGCGGCGGTCGCTGCACCAAAAAGCCGCAAAGACTGTGAAATACCGGACTTGCGTGATGGGCCATCAGGGGTAGATGTGGCCTCGGGGGTTCTGGATGAACTCGGCCCGCGTTGGACGCCGCGCCAACATGATGTTAATCCGGGGCGAGTAGCCTGAATTGCCCGTGAAATCAGGGGCTTTGCCCCCCAGCCGAAAGAGATCAGACTGATGGCAGCCGGTCCTGGCGTCCGCCGTTCAGAGCTCGGTGACGCCTTGCGCGCCTGTCGCACGGCGTTCATCGGCGTCGGCTTGATGAGCTGCATGATCAACCTGCTCTATCTGACCGGGTCGATCTTCATGCTGGAGGTTTACGACCGGGTGCTGCCGAGCCGCAGCATTCCCACCCTGGTCGGCCTCATCATCCTCGCCAGCTTCCTCTACATGGCGCAGGGCGTGCTCGACATGATCCGCAACCGGATCCTGGGGCGGATCGGCACCGCGCTGGATGAGGCGCTCAACAAGCGCGTGTTCGACACCGTCGTGCGCCTGCCGCTGCTGGTCGGCAGTCGCAACGAAGGCCTCCAGCCGCTGCGCGATCTCGACAATGTCCGCTCCTTCCTCGGCGGCATGGGCCCGAGCGCGTTCTTCGACCTGCCCTGGCTGCCGCTTTATCTCGCCATCTGCTTCGCCTTCCACGTCATGATCGGCGTCACCGCTCTGGTCGGCGCCATCATCCTGGTCGGCCTGACGCTGGTCACCGAGTTCATGTCCCGCCAGCCGGCGAAGGAGGCGATGGGCCTTGCCGCCCAGCGCAACGATCTCGCGCAGGCCAGCCGCCGCAACGCCGAAGTCATGGTGTCGATGGGCATGGCCGGCCGGATGAACGCGCGCTGGAGCGAGGCCAACGAAAAATATCTCGCGGGCAATCAGCGCGCCAGCGACGTTGCCGGCGGCCTCGGCGCGGTCGCGAAGGTGTTGCGCATGATGCTGCAATCGGCCGTGCTCGCGGTCGGTGCCTATCTCGTCATCCACCAGGAGGCGACGGCCGGCATCATCATCGCCGGCTCGATCCTCTCCGCCCGCGCGCTGGCGCCGGTCGATCTCGCCATCGCGCACTGGAAATCCTTCGTTGCGGCACGCCAGAGCTGGCACCGCCTCACGCGCCTCCTCGAGCAGATGCCGGCGCAGACGATGCCGACCCAGCTGCAGGCGCCCACCAGCCGGCTCTCGGTCGAAGGCGTCGCCATGGTGCCGCCCGGCGATCAGCGCCTCATCGTGCAGGACATCACCTTCGCGCTCACCGCCGGCAACGGCCTCGGCGTGATCGGCCCGAGCGGCTCCGGCAAGTCGTCGCTGATCCGCGCGCTGGTCGGGGTCTGGCAGCCGGTGCGCGGCAAGGTGCGGCTCGACGGCGCGGCGCTCGATCAATGGTCGTCCGACGCGCTCGGCCGCCACATCGGCTATCTGCCGCAGGACGTCGAATTGTTCGGCGGCACCATCGCCCAGAACATCAGCCGGTTCGATCCCGAGGCGACGTCCGACGGCATCATCGCGGCGGCGAAGGAAGCCGGCGTGCACGAGATGATCATCAAGATGCGCGAGGGCTACAACACGCAAGTCGGCGAGCAGGGCACCGCGCTCTCGGCGGGCCAGGCGCAGCGCGTGGCGCTGGCGCGCGCGCTCTACGGCAATCCCTTCCTGATCGTGCTCGACGAACCCAACTCCAACCTCGACACCGAAGGCGATGAGGCGCTGACCCGCGCCGTGCGCGCCGCGCGCGAGCGCGGCGCCATCGTCATCGTGGTGGCGCACCGCCCGATCGGCGTCGAGGCGGTCGACCAGGTCCTGGTGCTGCGCGACGGCCGCATGCAGGCGTTCGGCCCGAAGGATCAGGTGCTCGCCCAGGTGCTGCAGCCGCGCGTGACACCGCCGGCACCGATCAAGATCGTCAGCGAAGGCGGAGTGGCTAAACCATGAGCACGATGGCCATCGGCGGTCCGAAGCCCGCAGCGAGGAAGACCGTTCGGGACTCGATCAAGTTTCACCTCCTGCTCGGACTTGGCATCGTGCTGGTCCTGGTCGTCGGTCTCGGCGGCTGGGCGTCCACCGTGCTGATCTCGGGCGCGCTGATCGCGCCGGGGCAGATCGTGGTCGAATCCAACGTCAAGAAGGTGCAGCATCCGACCGGCGGCGTGGTCGGCGAGGTGCGCGCCCGCGACGGCGATCTGGTCAAGGCCGGTGACATCGTGGTGCGGCTCGACGACACCGTCACCAAGGCCAACCTTGCCATCGTCAGCAAGAATCTCGACGCTGCGCAGGCGCGCGCGGCGCGATTGCAGGCCGAGCAGCGCGGCGTCGACAGGATCGAATTTCCGCAAAGCCTGCTCGATCGCGCCAGCGATCCCGACGTCAAGCTGCTGCTCTCCGCCGAAACCAAGCTGTTCGACGTCCGCGTCAACGGCCGCGCCGGACAGAAGGCGCAGTTGCGCGAGCGCATCACGCAGCTCAACGAGGAGATCGCCGGTCTCAGCGCCCAGGAGAAGGCCAAGGACCAGGAGATCGCGCTGGTGCAGAACGAGCTCACCGGCGTGCGGGAGCTCTATGACAAGCGTCTGGTGCAGATCTCGCGCCTGACCCAGCTCGAGCGCGACTCGGCGCGCCTCAACGGCGAGCGCGCGCAGTACATCGCCTCGCGCGCGCAGGCCAAGGGCAAGATCACCGAGACCGAGCTGCAGATCATCCAGGTCGACAAGGACGTGGTGAGCGAGGTCTCGAAGGATCTGCGCGAGACCAACGACAAGATCGGCGAGCTGATCGAGCGCAAGGTCGCGGCTGAAGACCAGCTTCGCCGCATCGACATCCGCGCGCCGCAGGACGGCATGGTGCTGCAATCGAATGTGCACACGGTTGGCGGTGTCGTCACCGCCGGCGACGCGCTCATGCTGATCGTGCCGCAGGCGGACGATCTCCAGGTCGAGGCCAAGGTCAACCCGGTCGACATCGACAAGCTCCAGATCGGCCAGAAGACGCTGCTGCGCCTCTCCGCCTTCAACCAGCGCACGACGCCCGAGCTCAATGGCCTCGTCAGCCGCGTCTCGCCCGACGTCACCACCGACCAGCGCACCGGCCAGAGCTACTACACCATCCGCGTCACGATGCCGGCCGAAGAGATCGCCCGCCTCGGCGACGTCAAGATGATTCCCGGCATGCCCGTGGAAGCCTTCGTCCAGACCGGCGACCGCACCATGCTGTCCTATCTGATGAAGCCGCTGCATGACCAGCTGATGCGGGCGTTCAGGGAGAAGTGACGCGCGAAAGCGCGTCCTCTCGCAATGACGATTTGGCCGCCAGTTTGCTATACTGGCATTGCAAACAGAAACCCGGCCGGTCGAACCATGCAATCTCTCCCCGTTATCGCCACCGAATCCTTCTCCGACGCATCCCTTGCCGTCGCCCGCCTCGAGGAGATCTACGAGCGCAACACAAAGTTCCTGCGCGACCGGTTCGAGGCCTATGTCGGCGGCGAGGCGATCACGACGCGGGTGCGGGCCTATTATCCCTTCGTGCGCATCACCACCGCGACGCATGCGCGGCTGGATTCGCGTCTCGCCTACGGCTTCGTCGCCGGGCCCGGCGTGCATGAAACCAGCGTGACGCGGCCGGATCTGTTCCGCAGCTATCTCGTCGAGCAGATCGGACTCCTGATCCAGAATCACGGCGTGCCCGTCGAGATCGGTGAGTCCAACGAGCCGATCCCGATCCACTTCGCCTATCGCCGCGACATCAACATCGAGGCCGCCATCACCACCAGCGAGAACTCGCCCGTGACGCGATCGCTGCGCGATGCGTTCGACGTGCCTGATCTCTCGACCATGGACGATTCCATCGCCGACGGCACGTTCGAGCTCAAGCCCGGCGCGCCCGAGCCGCTGTCGCTGTTCCGCGCCGCCCGCGTCGATTACTCGCTGCGCCGGCTCTATCATTACACCGGCACCGATCCCGAATATTTCCAGAACTTCGTCATCTTCACCAACTACCAGTTCTATGTCGACGCCTTTGCGCAGGCCTGCCAGGAGCGGCTCCAGTCCGGTGAGGCCGGACTCGAATCCTTCGTCGCGCCAGGCAACATCATCATGCGCAATGGCGGCGCCATCAGCGGCACCGCGCCTATTCGCGCACCGCAAATGCCGGCCTTCCATCTGGTCGCGCCGCACTACCGCGGCATCACCCTGATCAACATCGGCACGGGCCCGTCCAACGCGCGCAACGTCACCGACCACGTCGCCGTGCTGCGCCCGCATGCCTGGTTGATGCTCGGCCATTGCGCGGGCCTGCGCAACACGCAGCGGCTCGGCGACTACGTGCTCGCGCACGGCTATGTGCGCGAGGATCACGTGCTCGACCGCGAGCTGCCGCTATGGGTGCCGATTCCGGCGCTGGCCGAGATGCAGGTCGCGCTCGAAGAGGCGGTCGAGGACGTCACCGGCCTCGAAGGTTTCGAGCTCAAGCGCCTGATGCGCACGGGGACGGTGGCGAGCGTCGACAATCGCAATTGGGAGATCTCGGGCCCTGAGGTGATTCGCCGCCTGTCGCAATCGCGCGCCGTTGCTCTCGACATGGAATCGGCCGCGATCGCCGCCAATGGCTACCGCTTCCGCGTGCCCTACGGCACGCTGCTCTGCGTCTCCGACAAGCCGCTGCACGGCGAGATCAAGCTCGCGGGCATGGCCAGCGAGTTTTACCGCCGCCGCGTCGGCCAGCATCTGGAGATCGGGCTGAAGGCGCTGGAGCGGCTCAAGCAGCAGGAATCGGAGCGGCTGCATTCGCGAAAGCTCCGCAGTTTCGCCGAAGTCGCGTTCCAGTAGGGCGAGATTGCTCTTTGCTGCTGACAATCGGAGCGATTTTCAGCATTGTCCGGCGGGGGTGCTCGACCGGGACGACTTGATGCCACTGACGCGCGACAAGATCATTGGCCATGACCTTGAACGGCTGGCCTTTCGCTTCACCATGCTGAACGACGGCGAGGCGGTGCAATGCCAGATCAGCGACGCGGCGATGGACGAGCTCGCGGGCATGCAGGGCACCGAAAGCAGCGCCCGCCAGGCGCAATTCCTGTCGCTGCGCGAGACCATCGAGCGGATCGCGTCGGATATCTATGACGAGGCGCCGCGAGTGCAGGGCTATGTGGTGCGGATCTTCATGCGGCATTTGGGGCGGTGACGTCGCCATACTCGCTGCTGTCATTCCGCGCGAAGGCGGGGAATCCCGCACCAGCGTCACTCCCCCAGCTTCCTCAACAACAACCTCAGCGCCGTCGCCGCAAACATTTGCATGTTGCCGAACCGGTCGTTGTTGCCCGTCTCCAGCGTCATCACCTCTGACGCAGGCCCCGCAACCGCCATGCAGCTATGGCCGGCTGCATCGCCATAGCGGTTGCCGGTGGGGCCGGCGGCGCCGGTCTCGGACAGGCCCCAATCGCTGCCAAAGCGCGTTCGCATCTGCCCGGCCAGCAGCTGCGCGTAGGGCTCGGATGAGGAGCGAAAGCCCCTCATTCCTTCGTCCGAAATATCCATCAGCACGCGCCGGGCATCGCGGGTGTAGACCACCGCGCCACCGAGGAAATAGGCGGACGCGCCGGGCACCGCGAGCAGGCTCGCCGCGATCAGGCCGCCGGTGGAGGATTCCGCCACCGCAATGGTCTGTTTGCGCGCGATCAGTTTGGCGGCAACCTGGTCCGCAATGCCGACGAGCTCTTTCATTCCCTGAACCTCCGATGTCTCCGCAACCGAGCTGCGCCTTCCTAGCATATGCCAGCAGCTCTGGCCGAGTTGCGGGCGACCGGCAGGCCTGCTTGAATGGCGGGGACAAAAAGACGTGCGAGGAAACGTGAGAAGGGAGACGTCATGGCGTCCCTGATCGCCGGCGGGGTGGATTGCGATGTGCATCCGGCCGTGCCGCATCTGACCAGCCTGCTGCCCTACCTGAACGATTATTGGCGCGATCAGGTGACGACGCGCGGCATGGTCGACCTCATCTCGCAATCCTACCCGGAGAGGTCGCCGATCACGGCGCGACCGGACTGGCGCCCCGAGAGCGGCAAGCCCGGCGAGAACCTGGAGGACATGCAGCGTCATGTGCTCGATCCGTTCCAGCTCAGCTATGCCATCTGCAATCCGCTTTACGGCGTGCAGATGGTGTTCTCCGAAGACATGCAGGCGGCCTTCTGCCGCGCGTTGAACGACTGGCTCGTGAAAGAGTGGCTCGATCGCGATCCGCGGCTGCGCGGCTCGATCGTGATTCCCACGCAAGGCGTCGAGAAGGCCGTGGCCGAGATCGAGCGCTGTGCGCAGGACAAGCGCTTCGTTCAAGTGCTGATGCTGGTCATGGGCGACACCCCGCTCGGCAAGCGCGCGCTGTGGCCGATCTACGAGGCCGCGGAACGGCTGGAACTGCCAATCGGCATCCACGCGGGTTCCGCCTATCACAATCCGCCGACCGCCGTGGGATGGGGTTCCTACCACATCGAGGACTATGTCGGTCAGGCCCAGGCGTTCCAGACCCAGCTCACCAGCCTGATCGTCGAAGGCGTGTTCACCAAATATCCGCGGCTGAAAATGGTGATGCTGGAGTCGGGTGTCTCCTGGATCTCGCCCTATCTCTGGCGCCTGCACAAATTCTGGCGCGGGGTGCGGATGGAAACGCCCTGGGTCGATCGTGCGCCGCTGGACATTGTGCGCAGCAACATCCGCTTCTCGTTACAGCCGTTTGATGCACCGCCGGACGAGGCGACATTAAATCGCCTGTTTGATCATATGCAGTCCGACGAATTGGTCTTATTCTCCACGGACTATCCGCACTGGCAATTCGATGGCCAGGACGCGCTGCCCGAAGGTCTGTCCCCCGATCTCGTGCGCAAGATCATGATCGACAATCCGCATGCAACCTATCCCCGCCTGAAATGAGCCGCTGCCAGAGGAGGCAAGGCGATGAATATTCAGTTCCGCGAGAACCAAGAAGCCGCTTCCCCACTGGCCGTCAAAACCGCGATCGCGGACTGCGACATCCATCCGGCTCGCGCCACCCGCACCGAACTCTATCCCTATCTCGCCAAACGCTGGCAGCATCATCTCGAAATCTACGGCGTCCATGCCTATCAGGGCATGATGGAAGGCCCGCCCTACCCGAAGGCCCAGCCCAACGCCTCGCGCCGCGATGCCTATCCGCCCGAGGGAGGGCCGCAGGGCTCCTCGCTGTCCTTCATGCAGAAGCAGCTGCTCGATCCCAACAACGTGCAACTGGGCGTGCTCAATCCGCTCAACACCGGGCAGGGCATCCGCAATCACGAGCTGTCGGCTGCGCTGTGCTCGGCGATCAACGACTGGCAGATCGACAAATGGACCAGCAAGGACAAGCGGCTGAAGGCGTCCATCGTCGTCGGCAATGAGGACGGCCTGTCGGCCGCCGCGGAGATCCGCGAGCGCGCCGGCGACAAGAACTTCGTACAGGTGCTGCTGCTCAGCCGCAATGTCGAGCCGCTCGGTCAGCGCCGCTATTGGCCGATCTATCAGGCTGCGGAAGAAGCGGGACTCCCTGTCGGCGTTCACGCCTTCGGCTTCGGCGGAAATCCGATCACGCCTTCGGGCTGGCCGTCCTATTACATCGAGGAGATGGTGGGTCACTCGCAGTGCCAGCAATCGGCGCTGGCGAGCCTCGTGCTGGAAGGCGTGTTCGAACGCTTCCCGAAACTGAAGATGGTGATGATCGAGGCCGGCTTCGGCTGGGCGCCGTCGCTGGCCTGGCGGCTCGACAAGGCCTGGCAGAGGCTCAGGAGCGAAGTCCCGCATGTCAAACGGCCGCCCTCGGAATATATCCGCGAGCAGGTGTGGTGGACCACGCAGCCGATGGAGGATCCTGAAAGGCGCGAGGATCTGTTCGACGTCATCAACTGGATCGGCTGGGACCGGCTGCTGTTCGCGACTGACTATCCGCATTGGGACTACGACGAGCCGTCGCGCGTTCTGCCGGCGGGCGTCAGCGAGGATAACCGGGCGGCATTCTATCTCGGCAATGCGCAGAAGCTGTATGGACTGGCTTGATGGCGCGTCATGTGATTGCCGCCGTGGATGAACTGCCACCGGGCACGCGAAAATTCCTCGAGATCGACGGACGGCCGATCGCGGTCTTCAACATCAAGGGCGAATATTTCGGCCTGATGAACCGCTGCCCGCATCAGGGCGCGGCGCTGTGCGAGGGCCCGTTGATTGGCCTTGCCCAGTCAAAGGAGCCCGGTGAGATCGAATACACCAAGCTCGGGGAGATCATCCGCTGCCCCTGGCACGGCTGGGAGTTCGACATCCGCACCGGCCAATCCTATTGCGACCCCCGCCGCTTCCGCGTGAAGGCCTATCCGGCCCATGTCGAGCCGGGCGCGAGCGTGGTGAAGGGCCCGTATGTCGCGGAGACGATCCCGGTACGGGTCGAGAGCGATTACGTGGTGGTGGAGCTGTAGGCGCTCGCCGTCATTCCGGGGCGATGCGAGGCGCCCCGGAACGACATCCAGCTAATGCCCCGCAACCGGCTCCGCCACCGCATCATAAGTCGGCACCGCCTTGCCGCCGCCACGATACACCGTCGACGCCGCGATGATGCCGAGCAGCGCGGCGAACATCAGCCAGAAGCCGGGCGAGGCCTTGTCGCCGGTGCGCTCGATCAGCCAAGTCGAGGCAAGCGGGGTGAAGGTACCGAACAAGGCGGCGGCGAGCGCGAAGGCGAGCGAGAAGCAGGTGGTGCGCACATGCGCCGGCACGATCTCGACCAGCGCCCCCAGCATGGTGCCGCTGTAGACGCCGAAATAGAACGAGAACATCATCTCGACCGCGAGCAGCTTGCCGAAGCTCGGCGCCGCCACCAGCCAGTGCAGCGCCGGATAGGCCGTCACCAGCGACAGGCTGGCGATCGCGATCAGCACCGGCTTGCGGCCGATGCGGTCGGAGAGCGCGCCGCCGACCGGATTCCAGAAGAAGTTGGTGACAGCGACGAGCAACGTGACCAGCAGCGCATCCTGCGTCGACAGCTTCAGCACGGTCTTGCCGAAGGTCGGCGTGTAGACGGTGACGAAGTAGAACGTCGTCGTGGTCAGGATCGCGATCATCATGCCAAGGACGACGATGCGCCAGTTGGCGAGCGCGGAGGCGAACACTTCGCTCGCCGTCGGGTGCTTCTTCATGGCGAGGAAGGCCGGTGTCTCCTCGAGCGTCCGCCGCAGGACGAAGATCAGGGGAATGATCAGGCAGCCAACGAAGAAGGGAATACGCCAGCCCCAGGCGGCGACGGTGTCGGCCGGCATCACCTCGGACAGGATGTAGCCGAGGATCGAGGCCACGAAGATCGCGACCTGCTGGCTCGACGATTGGAACGAGGTGTAGAAGCCGCGATTGCCGGGCGTTGCGATTTCGGCGAGATACACCGAGACGCCGCCCAGCTCGACACCGGCGGAGAAGCCCTGCAGCAGGCGGCCGATCAGCACGATGACCGGCGCCGCGATGCCGATGGTCGCATAGCTCGGGCAGAACGCGATCACCACGGTGCCGAAGGCCATGATGCCGAGCGTGACGATCAGGCCCTGGCGGCGGCCGATCCGGTCGATATAGGCCCCGAGCACGATCGCGCCGACGGGCCGCATCAAGGCGCCGAGCCAGAACACGCCGAACGTGTTGAGCAGGGACGCGGTCTCGTCGGAGGACGGGAAGAACGCCTTGCCGATGGCGGCGGCATAGAAGCCGAACAGGAAGAAGTCGAACTGCTCGAGGAAATTGCCTGATGTTGCGCGCAGGATCGCGCCGATGCGCGACTTGATCGCGGGCGGATTGGTCGAGGTGGCCGGTCCAGCCATGGCGTTGCTCCCCTGGGAAGGCGTGGCCGGACCGGGACGTCATCTCACGGTCAGGCGACAGACTGCGACAATCTGCCACGCCTCTTCCCGCGCGGGACGCGGCGAGTCAATCCCGTTTTGCGGAGGAAGCTGCTGATTTTTCAGGCCTTATTTTGCGTCGCAGCAATTAGCCATTGGCGGAACGCGGTCAGCTTCGGCGCCTCCCGGCGGCCTTCCGGTGCGACCAGGTAGAAGCCGGCATCGGTCGGCAGCGCGATCTTGAAGGGGACTACCAGCCGGCCCTTGGCAATGTCGTCCCGGACGTACGAGGTCCGTCCCATCGCTACGCCGATGCCGTCGATGGCGGCCTGGATGGTCATGAAGATCATGTCGAAGGTGATGCCGGGGTGCTTTGCGATGTCGGCCGGCAGGCCCGCTGCCGTCAGCCATAGCCGCCAGTCGTCGCTGTTGGCGTTCGAGGTGTGCAGCAGCGGATGGTCTCGCAGGTCTTCAGGACGGCGCAGCGGCTTGTCGCCGCGCAGCAGCGAAGGACTGCACACCGGAAACAACTCGTCCGCCATCAGCCAGTCGGCGCGCAGGCCCGGCCATTGGCCGCGGCCGTAGCGGATCGCCGCATCGACATTGTCGCGCTGGAAATCGACGAGACTGGTCGAAGTGGTGATGCGGACGTCGATGCCGGGATGCTGCTCCTGGAAATCCGTCAGCCGCGGCAGCAGCCATTTTGCCGCGAGCGAGGCCAGCGTCGACACCGTCAGCACCTTGTCGTCGTCCTTGCGCAAGAGGCGGTCGGTCGCAAGCCGGAGGTCGTTGAAGGCGGCGCGGACGCCCGGCAGATAGTCGCGCGCCTCCGGCGTCAGGGCCAGCGCGCGGTTCTGCCGGATGAACAGGCGGATGCCGAGCTCCTCCTCGAGCCTGCGGATCTGATGGCTGATCGCGGTTTGCGTCACGTTCAGCTCGGCGGCCGCCAGCGTGAAGCTGAGATGGCGCGCGGCGGCCTCGAACGCCCGCAAGCCGTTCAGGGACGGCAATCTGGCTGTCATTTGGCAGCAGGATACATGACGTTATTTCATGCGAAAGGGTACAAATTGTCGTTTGTCGCAGTGCGGTAGGAAGCAGATATTAGCGGTCAAGTTAGCTCTAGGAGCTCAAGATGTCTACTTTGACCCACACCTCGATGACAAATCATCATGCGCCAGGCCTGATCCAGCAGGTCAGCGAGACCCTCCATCTGTGGCACGAGCGCTATCGCAACAGGCGCGAGCTCACCCAATGGACCGCGCGTGATCTCCAGGACGTCGGACTGTCCTGGAGCGACATCGCCTATGAGGCCGACAAACCCTTCTGGCGGGCCTGATTGGCCGCTAGGCCGGCGCCGCCTGAGCACAGGGGCGCCGGCGGTCCCTCTTCTTTTTGGGCATGTCATGAGCACTCTCCGCCTGGAAGACCTGAAGCAATATTCGGACACGTTGCGCACCCGGCATGGCGAGGCGCTGAACGTTCGCTTCGCAGAGCCGCGCGACACCGACGAGCTGCAGCATTACTTCCGTTCGCTCTCGACCCGCTCCCGCTACAACCGTTTCTTTGGCGCCATCAGCGAATTGCCGGAAGGATTGCTGCGCGATTTCCTGGACATCGGTGAGCGCGATCGCTTCACTGTCGTCGCGACCCTGGTTGTCGACGGCTTCGAGACCATCGTCTCCGAAGCGCGCTACGCGCTGCACCCGGAAACCGCGACGCTCGAATTCGGCCTGTCGGTCGGCGACCGCTGGCAGGGCCGCGGCATCGCCACCGCGCTGATGAAGAATCTCGAATGCCGCGCGGCTGCGCTCGGTGCCGAGCACATGTTCGGAGAGACGCTGCGTTCCAACGAGACCATGGTCTCGCTCGCCCGCAAGTCCGGCTTCGCCTTCGTCAATCACCCCGATGACTGGAAGCTGGTGCGCTTCGACAAGGAGATCTCGGTCGCACCGAAGGACATTCCCTGTGCGAGCTGGCGCCTCGCCGCGCTTTCCCGTCAGGCCGAACGCCCCTCAGCCTCGGCCTGACACCACTGAGAGCCCGGCTCTGGTCAACAGAGCCGGGCTTTTTTTGTGGCTCCAACGCCTACTTCCCCGTGAACACCGCCTTGCGCTTCTCGATGAACGCCTGCACCGCCTCCTTGTGATCGGCGGTCGTGGTCAGGCGGACCAGCCGCTCGGCCTCGTGGTCGCGGGCGGTCTCGAAGTCGAACAGCACGGCCTCGTCGAGATTGTCCTTCATGTAGCGCAGCGCGAGGCGCGGGCCGTCGGCGAGCGACTTCGCCAATGCAAACGCCTCAGCCTGCAATTTGTCGTCGGGCACGATTCGGTTGACGAGGCCGATGGCCTCGGCGCGGGCGGCATCGACGCGGTCGCCGGTGAACATCAATTCGCGCGCCCGCGCGGTGCCGACGAGGCGCGTGAGCAGCCAGGCGATGCCGTAATCGCCGGAAAGCGCGATGCGGGCATAGCCGGTCGCAACGAAGGCGGATTGCGCGGCGATGCGGATGTCGCAGGCCATGGCGATGGCGAGCCCGGCGCCGACCGCGGGGCCGGGCAGGGCGGCGATGGTCGGCTTGCGCACCGACACCAGCGCGCCCGTGAGCAGCCGCTGCCGCTCCTGCAGATCGGCGATACGATCCTCCAGCGACATCTCCAGCTTCTTCGGGTCGCGATGCGCGCCCATGCCTTTGACGTTGCCGCCGGCGCAGAAGGCATCGCCTGCGCCGGTGAGCAGCAGCGCGCCGACACCAGGATTTTCGCCGCAGCTGCGGATCATCGTGCGCAGCGCCGGCGTCAGCGCATCCGACAGCGAGTTGCGCGCCTCCGGCCTGTTCAGCGTGATGATGGCGACGCGGTCACGGATGACGCAGAGGAGCTCATTGGTGCCGGTGTCGATGGTGGTTTCGGTGGTCATGTTGCCTCCCTGACTTCTGTAGGGTGGGCAAAGCGAAGCGTGCCCACGTCTTTTACGCAATTTCGAGGAGATCGTGGGCACGGCGCTTTGCGCCTTTGCCCACCCTACGGCAGCTCGCCCTTAAAACTTCTCCACCCAGGGGCGCAGCTCGAGCTCCCAGCTCCAGGCGCTGAGCGGCTGCTGCAAGACGCTCCAATAGCTCTGCGCGATCGCATCGGGATCGAGCATCGAATCCGGCTTGTCCGCGGCTTCCGTCCGCGCTGCGCTGCGGATGCCACCGTCGATCACGAAATGCGCGACGTGAATGCCTTGCGGCGACAGCTCGCGCGCCAGGCTCTGTGCCAACCCGCGCAGCGCGAACTTGCCCATCGCGAAGGAGGCCGACTGTGCATAGCCCTTGACGCTTGCCGAAGCGCCGGTGAACAGGATCGCGCCGTGCTTGTTCGGCAGCATGCGCTTGGCTGCCTGCTGCGCTACCAGGAAGCCGCCATAGGCACTGACCGCGATGGCATTGGCGACGTCGGCCGGGACAAGGTCGACGAACGGTCCGCGCGTGCGGCCGCTGGCATTGTAGACCACGAGGTCGGGCGTGCCGATCTCGCGCTCGACGAGGCCGAACAGTCGCTCGACCTCCTCCGGCTCCGCCGCGTTGCAGGCATAGGCTTTCGCGCCGGTCTCGCTACAGAGCGCACCAAGCTTCTCGATCTTTCGCGCAGCCAGCGCAACGCGAATATTCTGGGCGGCGAGCAGCCGCGCCAGCGACGCACTGAGGCCTTCGCCGGCGCCGACGATGAGGGCGATCTTGTATTTCGGATGTTCCATGGCGTGATCTCTTGAGACAGGGAGCCGTTGATCTATGCATGCCTACGCGAACAACCAGTCGGGGCGATGACAATTCCGCAGAGCGAGTTGCTCCACCGTTGCGATCATGCCTCTCTGACAATTTGCGGCTTTATCGCGCTCCGCGACTGGAGCATGATCGACATGATCTCAAGCGGCAAGCGCCAAATCAGCGCAAAATGTCCGCAAGGCGGAAACCAAGAGGGCGATCATGCACAAGCCGGCCACAGCACAGCTGAAAGACGTCGCGGCCGAGCCATCCGGCCTGCTGGCGCCCGATACCACAGGCATGAATTTCTACCGCGCCGATCCCGCGCTGACGGATCTGCTCCGCATTCATCTGCCGGATAATCTGTTTCGCCACATCGAGCCGCATCTCGATCGCCTTGGCGAGCTCGCCGGCGGCCATCTCGACGAATGCGCGCGACTCGCCGACCGGCACACGCCGATGCTGCATCAGCGCGACAAGTTCGGCCGCGACGTGCAGTCGATCGAATACCACCCGGCCTATCGCGAGCTGGAGAACGCCGCGTTCGGCGAGTTCGGCATCCATGCGCTTTCGATCCGCAAGGGCATCATGGGCTGGCCGGACAAATATCCCGTGGTCGCCAAGCACGCTTTCACCTTCCTGTTCAACCAGACCGAATTCGGCATGGGTTGCCCGATCAACGTCACCGATGGCTGCGCCAAGCTTTTGGCGAATTTCGGCAGCGAGCCGCTGAAGGCGAAATATCTCGATGGCCTGACCTCGACCGACATGAGCAAGCTGACGCAAGGCGGCCAGTTCATGACCGAGAAGGAGGGCGGCTCCGACGTCGGCACGCTGACCACCCGCGCGGTGCAGGAGGGCGATCATTGGCGGCTCTACGGCGAAAAATGGTTCTGCTCGAATGCCGACGCCAAGGTCGTGATGCTCTTGGCGCGTCCCGAAGGCGCCGGGCCCGGCACGCGCGGCGTCGGCCTGTTCCTGATGCCACGTTTCCTCGATGACGGCGCGCAGAACCACTACCGGATCGTGCGCCTCAAAGACAAGCTCGGCACACGTTCGATGGCCTCGGGCGAGATCAAGCTCGAAGGCGCGATCGCCTATGCGGTCGGCAAGCTCGACCGGGGCTTCGTGCAGATGGCCGAGATGGTGAACTCGTCGCGGCTCTCCAACGGCGTCAAATCCACCGCCTTGATGCGCCGGGCCTATCATGACGCCATGACGGTTGCGAAGAACCGCGTCGTGTTCGGCAGCCGCATCGTCGACCTGCCGCTCGGCCGTCGCCAGATGCTGAAGATCATGCTGCCGGTCGAGCAGGCGCTATCGATGAGCTTCCTCACCGCGGACGCGCTCGACCGCGCCGAGGCCGGCAGCCAGGACGCGGCGGCGCTGCTGCGCATCCTCACCCCGACGCTGAAATTCCGCGCCACCCGCGATGCGCGAAAGGTCTGCGGCGATGCGCTCGAGATGCGCGGCGGCATCGGCTATATCGAGGAATTCGCCACGCCCCGCCTGTTGCGCGATGCGCATCTCGGCTCGGTCTGGGAAGGCACCGGCAACATCGTCGCCATCGATGCACTCCGCCGCGCGGTCGGCCGCCATGGGGCCGAATCTGCACTCGCCGCCGATCTGAATGCCCGGCTCGACGACAGTGCGTCCGTGCCGCAGGCCTGGCGCGACACGTTGCGCGGTCTCGTCGACCGCGCCGTAGGTTTCGCGCGCGAGGTCGCGGCGAAATCCGAGAACGAGGCCGATGCGCGTCGCGCCACCAGCCTGCTCTATCATGTCGCGAGCGCGGTGGCGCTGGCCTGGGATGCGCACCGCATTCACGAGATGCGCGGCGACGCGCGCCGGCTGCTGCTGTCGCGGCTCGTCGTCGATCACAGGGTGTTGCCGAACGACCCGTTCCGGCTGACGGAAAATGCGGCCCAAGCCAGGATCGCGGAGCTACTGCTGGGCGATCGCAACGCCGGCATGAGCGAGGTTGGCGAACTGGTTCTGGCAGCGTAGGCTGCGCTCCACGCTCAAACCAAAAGAAGCGATAGGGAGTGCTCGATGAAGGCCGCCGTCCTCTATGAAGTCAACCAGCCGCTCGTCATCGAGGATGTCAGCCTGCCGAAGCCGGGCCCGCGCGAGGTCCTGATCCGCACGGCGGTCGCCGGCCTCTGCCATTCCGACCTCCACTTCATGGAAGGTCTTTATCCGCATCCGCTGCCAGCGGTGCTCGGCCACGAATCCGCTGGCATCGTCGAGCAGGTCGGCTCCGACGTCACCTACGTCAAGCCGGGCGACCACGTCGTCACCTGTCTGTCGGTATTCTGCGGCACCTGCGACAATTGCACCACCGGCCGCACCGTGCTCTGCACTGACACCACGGTGAAGATGCTGCCCGGCGCCTCCAACCGGATGCAATGGTCGAAGCCCGACAAGCTGCACCAGTTTCTGAACCTGTCGTCCTTCGCCGAGCAGATGCTGGTGCACGAGAACGCCATCGTCAAAATCCGGAAGGAAATGCCGCTCGATCTCGCCGCGCTGATTGGCTGCGGCGTCATCACCGGCTACGGCGCGGTGGTGAACACGGCGAAGGTGACCGCCGGCGAGACTGTCGCCGTGATCGGTTGCGGCGGCGTCGGCATGGCCGCCATCAACGGCGCGCAGATCGCCGGCGCCGGCCGCATCATCGCGATCGACACCAACCCGGCAAAGCTCCAGCTCGCGACCAAGCTGGGCGCCACCGACATCATCAACCCCGCCGATGGCGACGTCGTGAAGCAGGTGCGCGACCTCACCAATGGCGGCGTGCATCATTCCTTCGAGGTGCTCGGCCGCAAGGAGACCGCTGAGCAGGCGTTCGGCATGCTTGCCTCCGGCGGCACCGCCACCATCGTCGGCATGATCCCGTTCGGCCAGAAGATCGAGCTCCACGGCTTCGACTTCCTGCGCGAGCGCAGGATCCAGGGCTCGTCGATGGGCTCGAACCATTTTCGCGTCGACATGCCGCGCCTGGTGGATTTTTATCTGCGCGGCCGGCTGCACCTCGAGGACTGGATCTCGGCCAAGCTTAAGCTCAGCGAGATCAACGAGGGCTTTGCCAACATGAAGGCCGGCAAGACGCTGCGCAGCGTGATCGTGTTCGACAGCTAGGCCGGACCGTCGGCCGAGGCGGAGCGCGACTCCTTGAGGAGCAGCAGCGTCATGAGCGCGGCAAGCCCCGCAGCGACCATATAGACGGGGGATATGTTCAAGCCGGCACCTGTGAATAGCAGATAGGCGAACAATCCCGCCGTCGCCCCGATGAAGCCGAGCCAGGCCAGTCTTGGAAAACGAAATCCGCGTTCGCCGTTGCGGAGATCAAGCACGAGGTAGAACACCAGAAAGGTGTTGCAGAGCGCCGCCGGCAACAGGCCCATGACGATCCCGCTCTCGAACGCGAGATAGGACAGCACGCCGTCGACTTGGGCGATCACGGCGAACGGCACATAGCGCAGATTGAGGCAGGCCAGCGCGATGGACGCCAGCTCGAACCCGTAGAAGTAGCGCTCGTGCATCTTGGGAAGCAGGTACGGCATCAGAATGAGCGATACGCATGCGACGAGCAGAATGAATTCCGGCCCCGTCCGCTTGGACTGTGCGATGAAGATCGACAGGGCAAGCCCGCTCATCGCGGCGAGCACGAGGCCTGCGGCGACGCCGACCGCGTACGGCATTGCTCCAGCGAATACCCAGAGGTTCGCGGCATTCATGGTCAGGTGATGAAATGTGTTGGCCTGGCCGAGATAGATCCCGAGCACGGAGACCAGGGATCTGCCGGCGACGAGGACCGGAATGGCGAGGATCGCATAGACTCCCGGAATAGCCGCGAGCCACGCCAAGTGGAGCTTGCGGCGCAGAACCATGCCCAGCACGAACGGCCCCAGGAATACGGCCTGGGCTTTCACCGAGCAGCCGACTGCGAATGGCAGAACGCCATTTCGGTCCCGCATGAACATCGACACGGAGACCAGCGCGAAGAAGGTCCAGATCGAATCGGCCTGCGCCCACATCGCGCCGTTGAAGAGCACCGTCGGCGCAAGCCATACCGCGCAGAAGGCGAGAGACGCGCGTAAGGGCAGCTTTGTAAATCGCCAGACCATCTCGGCTACGACGACCGCGCAGCCGAGCTCGAATACCGCCGACATCGCCTTCACGAGCGAGAGCGGTTGGCCCAGCCAGTCGAACTTCGTGGCGATCAGCAGGAGGTAGCTGTAAAACGGCGTGTAGTTGGTGAAAGCCTCGGCGAGCCCGCCAACGCCGTGATCTCGCGCAAAGATATACCAGGTGATGTACTCAGCGGCGTCGGCGGTCGCGTGTTCCCGCGCGAGGTAGCGGAGCGCGATGCCTATCAGCGCGCACCCGACGGCTACGGCAATCGGAATGCGCCATCTCTCGGGCACGGTCTCGACCGGATTGACGCGAGGACAGGGCTGACCGACCGCGCCTATCTCGATTGTGTCCTTTGTCACGCAATCACTCGTGCTGGATTGGGCGGTGCCCTGAGCCGTAACCTGCAATTTCTAGGGGCGAACAATTGCCAGCCGCATAAATGTCGGATGTGCAGGTTTTACATTGCCCGGGAAAAGATTGTTTGGTTACCGATTGCTTTACGGCAGTCACCGGAATGACTGCAGCGAAGACCGAAGGGGCTTTACCGGCATGAAGGCCGGAGAGGCGCTTGCGTCGCGTGATCGTGTCCGACAGCTGGCACGGCTGATGCCGGCGCCGCCCGATCAGGCGCCTACGGCGGCATTCTGCTCGAGGACGCGGGATATCCGTACCGTTTCGCCCGAGACGGGCGCATTGCTCCGAAAATCAAGCTCGATGCGACGGGGCCGGATCGTGGGCCGAGCCGCGATGCGACTCCTTGAGGAGCCGCAGCGTCATGAGTGCGGCAAGCCCCGAGGCGAACACATAGGCAGGGGATACGTTCATTCCGGCACCCGCGAACAGCAAATAGGAGAACAGTCCCGCAGTCGACGCGATGAAGCCGAGCCAGGCCAGTCTCGGAAAGCGAGATCCCCGTTCGCCGTGACGGAGATCGAGCACGAGGTAGAACACGAGAACGGTGTTGCAGAGCGCCGCCGGCAGCAGACTCATGACGATCCCGCGGTCAAAAGCGAGATAGGACAACACGCCGTCGACCTGGGCAATGACTGCGAACGGCAGATAGCGCAGATTGATGCAGGCCAGACCGATGGACGCAAGCTCGAAGGCGTAGAAGTAGCGCTCGTGCATCTTCGGCAGAAGGTAGGGCATGAGCATGAGCGATACGCTTGCGACGAGCAGGATAAACTCCGGTCCCGTCCGCCTGGACTGCGCGATGAAGATCGAAAGGGCAAGCCCGCCTGCCGAAGCGAGAACGAGGCCGGCGGCAACTCCGATGGCGTAGGGCATGCCGGCAGCGAAGATCCAGATGTTCGCTGCGCTTATGAAGAGCCGGTGAAAGGTGTTGGCCTGGTCTATGTAAACGCCGAGCACCGAGACCAAGGATCTGCCCGCGACGATAACCGGAAAGGCGAGGACCACATAGACCCCGGGAATAGCGGCGAGCCATGCCAAGCGCATCCTGCGACGCAGAATCATGCCCAGTACGAAGGGGCCCAGGAAAGCGCCCTGGGCTTTCACCGAAAAGGCCACCGCGAACGGCAGAATGCCGTTTCGGTCCCGCATGAACAGCGTCACGGAAACCAACGTAAAGAAGGTCCAGATCGAATCAGCCTGTCCCCACATGGCGCCATTGAAGATCACCGTCGGTGCAAGCCAGACCGCGCAGAAGGCCAGGGACGCGCGCAATGGTAGTTTTGTCGCGCGCCAGACGATCTGTGCGACGACGATCGCGCAACCGAGCTCGAAGACTGCCGAGATCGTCTTCACCAGCGAAAGTGGCTGGCCGAGCCAATCAAAAGACGCCGCGATCAACAGGAGGTAGCTGTAAAACGGGGTGTAGTTGGTGAAAGGCTCGGCCAGCGCGCCAAGGCCGTGATCCCGGGCAAATGTGTACCACGGGATCAGGAACTGAAAGGCGTCGCTGTTGGCGTATCCCCGGAGAAGGTATCGGAGAGCAAGGCCTGCAAGCCCGCACACCAGCATGAGGGCGATTGCCAGCGGCTTCGTCCGCAACACCTCCTCGCGCTGGATGCTGCGCTCAAACTCGCCCGGCGTACCGGCCCGGATAGCGATGTTTGTTACGCCATCACTCTGTGCAGGATCTGTGAGTGACCATCGAGGACCACAGGTGGGGTCCGCGCAATCAGAAGGAGATGGATTTCGGTATTCGGAACGCGGTTGGTTCTTGCGGCCCTCTGGAACACAGAGGTCTTCAGAGCTTCGATCCATGGCAAAACAAGACGTTGGGGTGTCACATCTCGTCTACCTATACGCGCATTCATTGCGGGTTGTATAAATCTCGGTTGTGCAACCGACTGAAGGCTCGCGAAGGGATTATTTGGTTAGCAAATGTTTAGGGGGAACTCGCATTAGTCTCCGGCCGCTTTGCGGCGCGAGGCAAAGAGATCTCACCGAGACACGTGCGCCGACACCGCGAGCCATTTGCCGTTCTTCTTCGCCCAACAATCGGTGTATCTTCCCGTCGCCTGCTGACCGTCCGCCGTGGTGTATCTCGTTGCGGCGTGGATGATGGCGAAGTCGCCTATGATGCGGATGATGACGTCATGTGCGTGCAGATCGCGAATCGCGATCGGTCGCGCGGTCTGCTCCAGGAAGGCGGCGCGGTCGACCAGCGTCTTGTCGGGATTGGAGCAATAGAACTCCGGCGCCAGGATTTCGTCGAAGCGCTTGGCGTCGCAGTTCTGCACCGAGGCGACATAGTCGCGATTGAGGGCGCTGAGCTGTTCGAGGTCCTGGCTCATGGGTGTTCCTGCCTCGCTGTCATTCCCGGGGTGCGGAGCACGAACCCGGAATCTCGACATTATTTTGCTCCGTCATTGCGAGGAGCCCTTGCGACGAAGGAATCCAGGAATGTTTCCGCGGATGCAGTCTGGATTGCTGCGCTGCGCTTGCAATGATTCGTGGGACGAGCGCTAGTCGTTGAACAAAGGCGGCGGCACGAATCCGCCGAACTCGCGCTCGATCAACTCGGCCAGCTTGAGCGGCGTGCGGTCTTCGAGGAAGGGACCGATGATCTGCACGCCGACCGGCAGGCCGTCCTTCGACAGACCGAGCGGAACGGCCGTGGCCGGCAGTCCCGTCAGCGTGGCGATGCCGGGCCAGGCAAGCTGGTCCGGGTAGACATGATCCTTGCCGTCGATGTTGATCCGCCGCTTCTCCTGCTCCGGCGAATGATCATGCGGATAAGCGGGGGTCGGCATGATCGGGCAGATTACCGCATCGAATGTCCTGAACAATTGCCGCCATTGCGCGCGCAAGCCGGCGCGCGCGCCCTCGTCGAACACCCAGGCCTGATGAGTGCTGGTCATGCCGCGCAGCCGCTCGGCCGCAAGGCTCGTGTCCTCGGTTGAGAGCTGCGCCGCGCCGGCACGTGCGCCGGCGAGAATATCAGGCGGAAAGAACGCGCCCAGAAAGCTCATCAGCATGCGCATGTAGAGGCGCGAGGCCTCGCGGAAGTCTGGAAACAGCGGGCTTTCGCGAGCGACTTTCACGCCGGCGTTCGTCAACTGCCCGGCCAGCTTCTCGATCGCGCCGCGGATCTCGGCATTGGCCGGCAGCAACGGATGGCTGTCGATCACCAGCAGGCGGAAATCTTTCAGCCCGGCATGGCGCGCCTCTGGCAGCGCGAGCTTGTATCCGATACCGAGGTCCAGCGGATCGGGGCCGGCCATCACGTCCAGCAGCAGCGTCAGATCGGCTGCGCTCCGGGCCATCGGGCCGATCACCGCCATGTCGCGCTCCATCGGGATCGCCGGAAACGGCGGTGGCGTATGGCCGCGCGTCGGACAGAGATTGTAGGTCGGCTTGTGCGCATAGACGCCGCAATGGAACGCCGGCACGCGCAGCGAACCGCCGATGTCGGAGCCGAGCGAGAGCGGACCGTAGCCGGCCGCAAGTGCTGCCGACGACCCGCCCGATGAGCCGCCCGGCGTGCGGCCGAGATCGAAAGGATTGTTCGTCGTGCCGTAGATGTCGTTGTAGCTCTGCCAATCCCCCAACCCCACAGGAACGTTGGTCTTGCCGAGAATGACGCCGCCGGCGTTCTTCACCCGGCTGATCGAAAGTGCATCCTCCGCCGGCCTGAAATCCTTCTGCGGGGGCCAGCCCCAGGTCGTCGGCAGGCCTGCGACGTTGAACGACTCCTTCACCGTCACGGGCAGGCCGAGCAGCGGCTTGCGCTCGCCGCGGCCCAAGGCGGCATCCGCCTCGCGCGCGGCGCCGAGCGCGCGCTCGAAATCCCGCACGCAGATCGCGTTGACCTTGCCGTCGTGACGCTCGATGCGGTCGATCGCATCCCGCGTGAGCTCGCTCGCGGAGACCTTCTTCGCGTTCAATGCGGCCGACAGCTCGACCGCGCTCTTGAAACTCCAGTCCGATTTGGCCATGGCGCGTCTCCTGTTCTTATTGGCGGAGGATGATGCGCAGTTTGGCCGAATGCTGCAACGGTTGTTTGATCGCGATTGCCATGCCGGCTGCTGGCTATCGGGCAGATCCAACGACAGAGTTGGTGTGATCGCCCGCCTTCGCGGGCGATCACAGCGGAATGTGAGGCGGCCTACGCCGCTCCGATCAATATCCCCACCGCCAGCACGATGGCGCCGCCGAGCACGATCTGGAACACGGCCTGAAGGAACGGCGTGTCCATGTAGCGAGAGCGGATGAAGGCGATCGCCCACAATTCGAAGAACACCACGACGCAGGCGATCGCCGTTGCGATCCAGAATGCATTGGCCCAACTGTCGGGCACGAGATAGGGCGCGGTGTGGCCGAGGCCGCCGAGCGTCGTCATCGCACCGCAGGTGACGCCGCGCAGCCAGGGCGAGCCGCGCCCGGTCAGCGAGCCGTCGTCGGACAGCGCTTCCGCAAAGCCCATGCTGATGCCGGCGCCGATCGAGGCCGCAAGGCCGACCAGGAACGTCTGCCAGTTCTGATGGGTGGCGAAGGCGGCCGCAAACAGCGGTGCCAGTGTCGAGACCGAACCATCCATCAGGCCGGCGAGGCCCGGCTGCACATATTGCAGCACGAACATCCGTCGCCGTGTGCGATCCTCCTCGGCGCGCACGTCCGGTTTCAGGATCTCGTCGGTCAATCTGGCGGCGGTGTGCTCATGGCCCTTCTCCGCTTCGGCGAGGTCGCCCAGCAGCCGGCGCACGTTGACGTCCTCGGCCTGCTCGGCGGCCTTGGCATAGAAGCGCTCGGCCTCGAGCTCCATGGTCTCGACTTCCCGGCGGATGGTGTCGAGCGGCAGGTTCTTGGTCAGCCAGATCGGGCGGCGGCGCAGAAAGCCCTTGACGTCCTCGCGACGGATCGGCGGCAAATGCTGGCCGAAGCGCTGCTCGTACAATTCCAGCAGCATATGGCGATGGCCGCGTTCTTCCTCGGCCATTTGCTCGAACAGCTTGGCCGAGTCCGGATAGCGTTCCTTCAGATCCTCAGCGAAGGCCATGTAGATGCGGCTGTCTTCCTCCTCGGAAGAAATCGCGACCGCCAGCACCTCGCGTTCGGTCAGTTCGGCAAAAGTCTTCACGGCAGCCCTGTCGTACAGTTTAGAATTATTCTAAACTATATAGGCGGCCGTTGTTCCCGGGTCAAATCAAGCCGGATGGGCTTTGGCGAGAAACGCCAGCAGCAGCCGGCTAACCTCGGCCGATTGCTCCTGCTGCACCCAATGGCCCGCGCCGTCGACGAGATGGCAACTGAGCATCTCCGTGCAGCCGCGCCCCTGCATGGCCTCGAACACGCCGGGGCGCTGATACGTGCCCCAATCCTGCTGGCCCGAGACGAAGCAGGAGGGCACGTCGATGCTGCGACCGGAGAACAATTGCATCTCGCTGTTCAGCGTCCCCGACGTGCCGTAGCGATACCATTGCAAGCCGCCCTGGAATCCCGTGCGACCATATTCGGCGCTGTAAAAAGCGAGGTCGCTGTCGGGCAGCCATTGGTTGGCGGCGATCATGGCCGGCGAAGGCATCTCCTTCGCCACCGTCTCAGCCATGGTCTCGCCGGCGTCCATCACGTAATAGGTCGGCAGCTTCGCCAGCTCGTTCGCCGACCACGATGTCAGCGGATACGGCTTGTTGCCGGCCCAGTCGGCGCTCTTGTGATGATAATAGGCGCGCAGGAAATCATGCACGCCCTGCGGCGCGTGCTGCATGTCGGCGTTGGCCGCGCGTGTCGCGTAGTACCATTGATAATGCTTGCGCGGACGCGGCAGCGCGGCGAGTTCGCGATGCACGGGGTCTTCGATCGCAGGCTTGGCCGGTGCATCGACCGTATTGAAAGGCAGCGGCGGCGCTCCGCCGAACGGCGCGCTCATCAGCGTCACCGAGCGAAACACGTCGGGCCTGATCAGCGCGCACCAGGCAGCAACCGGACTGCCGAAATCATGCCCGACGACGTCGACCTGCCTGTAGCCGAATGCCGACACCAAAGCGAGCGCGTCGCGCACGAGGTTGAGGAGCGAGAACGGCGCGAGATCGCCGTCGTAGTCCGCGCTCCATCCTGTGGTGCGGCCATAGCCGCGCTGGTCTGGCGCGATGACGTGATAACCGGCTGCGGCCAGGGCCGGCATAACCTTGCGCCAGGAGAAGGCCAGCTCCGGAAAGCCGTGCAGCAAAAGGATACAGCGCCGCCCCTTGGTCTCGAAGCCGGCCTCCAGCACATGCATGCGCAGGCCGTTGATGCCATCGACATAACGCGAGCGGATGCCGGCGGGCAGGGGGATGTCGGGGAGTGCCGTCATAGGTTTCTCCACACGGGCATTATCGTAGGGTGGGTTAGCGTAGCGTAACCCACCTCTTCCGTTTCCGAGGAGGCAGAAGTGGTGGGTTACGCCTTCGGCTAACCCACCCTACTGCATCTTCGCTATACCGCCTCACACACGAACGCATTGCCCTTACGTCGGATCTTCCCGACCGACGGCGAGGGGAAATGCGCCGTGCAGCACAGCGTATCCGTGTCGCAATAGCGTTCCAGGAAACCGCGTCGCGTCTTCGCGGCAGCCGCGGGATCGACGTCGAACTTGATCGACAGCTCCGGATAGAGCGTCTGCAGCGGCGAGTGCATGAGGTCGCCGGAGAACACGGCGTCGTCCCGGCCGCGGCCCATGGTGATGGCGATATGGCCGGGCGTGTGGCCGGGTGTCGGCAGGATGCGGACGTGGTCGCCGATCTCATGATCGTTGCCGACGAGTTCGTGACGTTTCGCCTCGACCACCGGCAGCACGCTGTCGACGAAAGGGGGAATCTCCATCTTCGTGTTCTGCGCGGACCAATGATCGAATTCCTGCCGGGCAAAGACGTAGCGCGCCTTAGGGAAGGTCGGGACCCAGCGGCCGTTCTCGAGCCGCGTATTCCAGCCGACGTGATCGACATGCAGATGCGTGCACATCACGAAGTCGATGTCATCGACCGAGAAGCCGGCGGCACCCAGAGCACGCAAATACGTGTCGTCAGTCTTCATGTTCCATTTGGGGCGATTGGGCCGCGGCTTGTCGTTGCCGATGCAGCTGTCGACAAGAATGGTATGATGCGGCGTCTTCACCACGTAAGACTGGAAGCACAGCAGCAGCACGCCCTGTTCGTCCAGTGCCTTCGCCTCGCGCATCCACGTCCGGTTCTCGGCCAGCACGTCCGGCGTCAGTCCCGGCAGCATCTCCAGTGCCGGGACGAACGAGGTTTCCTGCTCGATGATGCGATGGATGGTGAGATCGCCGACCGAGAACTTCAGGCTCATGAGAACTCCAGCAATTATGCGGCCGGCGGCACCGAGATCTTCACGGAGGGCCGCTCCAGCATCTTCTGGTGGAAGGCATCGAGCTTCGGATAGGCCTTGCGCCAGCCGCAATCGGCGAAGCGGAAGTCGGCGTAGCCGAGCACGCAGACGAGGCCGATCTGCGAGATGTCGAACGGGCCGTTCAGCACCTCAGGCATGTTCTCGAAGCGCGCCATGCCGGTCCAGGCCCTGTTCCAATGGTCGTCCGACCAGGCCTGCCATTGCAGGCCCTGCGGCCGCACCATCTTCTCGTAGCGGCACAGCAGCATGGAATCGAGCATGCCGTTGATCAGGGAGTGATTGGTCTTGGCCTTCCAGCGTCGCGGGCCGTAGTCCGGGATCAGGCTGCCGCCGGCCATCTCGTTGAGATATTCGACGATCACGTAGGAATCCAAAATGACGTCGCCGTCATTGGTGATCAGCACCGGCAGCTTCTTCAGGGGCGTGATCTTCGAATAGTCCTCATTGGCCGTGCCCGGCGCGACGGCCGCCGGCGTGAATTCGATCTTGTCGATCAGCCCCAGCTCGATCGCCGCGATGCGCACCTTGCGGGCGAAGGGCGAGGCGGGGGAGAAGGAGAGTTTCATGATGGACCAATCCCTGCAATCGATCTTGTACGAACGGTGTCTCCTCCGTCATGGCCGGGCTCGACCCGGCCATCCACGCGTCGCCGCGTGGCAAGACTGTGAGACGTGGATGCCCGGGTCGAGCCCGGGCATGACGACGGAGCGTGTAGGCGCAGCTTACGCCGCCACGATCTCCTGCCTCTGCTCGCCGAGGCCCTCGATGCCGAGCGTGATGACGTCGCCGACATTGAGGAAGGTCGGCGGCTTCATGCCGAGACCGACGCCGGGCGGCGTGCCGGTGGTGATGACGTCGCCGGGCAGCAGCGTCATGAACTGCGAGACGTAGGAAATGCACTTGGCCATGGAGAAGATCATGGTCTTGGTCGAGCCAGTCTGGCGGCGCTGGCCATTGACGTCGAGCCACATCGACAGGTTCTGCACGTCCTTGATCTCGTCCTTGGTCGCGAGCCACGGTCCGAGCGGACCGAACGTGTCGTGCGACTTGCCCTTGGTCCACTGCCCCAGGCGCTCGATCTGGAATGCGCGCTCGGAGACGTCGTTGCAGACGCAGTAGCCGGCGACGTGGTTCAGCGCGTCGGCTTCCGAGACGTATTTCGCACGGGTGCCGATGATCGCGGCGATCTCGACTTCCCAGTCGAGCTTGGTCGAGCCGCGCGGCTTCTCGACAGCGTCGTTCGGGCCGGACAGCGAGGTGTTAGCCTTCATGAAGATGATCGGCTCGCTCGGGATGTCGGCGCCGGTCTCCTTGGCGTGGTCGGAATAGTTGAGGCCGATCGCGACGAATTTCGAGATGCCGGTGACGGGGGCGCCGAACCGCGGCTTGCCGGAAACGGCAGGCAGCGAGGCAGGATCGAGGCCTGCCAGCTTCTTCAGGCTCTCCGGCGAATAGGCCTCGCCCGTGAGGTCCTTCAGATGCGCCGACAGGTCGCGCAACTGGCCGGATTTGTCGATCAGGCCGGGCTTTTCCGCACCCTTCTCGCCGTAACGAACAAGCTTCATTCTCGTTTCTCCCTGGAGATTGGACCGATCGGTTAACAGCTTCATGGAACAGGGCGGCGGGAAATTCAACCGCCGAAAAGGGGGCGCATTGCAGCCCCCCAATTCGGTGGGCAACGGCGGTTTCGTGTCCCGGACGCGGCGCAGCGCAGCGGTGCGGCGCACAGCCGAGACCCAGAATGCCCCGAGCATGGCCCCGGCTTAGCAGCGCATCACTTCGCGCTGCGCAGCATCCGGGGCACGAGGCCTAATCCAGCGCCACGAACCTGAACGCGTCGCCGTCCCGCTTGATGTGCCCGGCCGAGAAATGCCCGCCGATCACCAGCGTCGGGGTGTCGGCAAAGCGGCCGAACAATTCGCGCCGCGTCTCGGCCGATTGCGCCTGGTCGGAATCCGCGGTCGAGGACCAGTCGAGATGTGCCATCTGGCAGGGGTGATGGGCGACGTCACCCGTGAGCAGGCCTTGCTCGCCGCCGGACTGGATGAGAATGCTCATATGACCGGGGCTGTGGCCCGGCGTCGGGATCATGCTGATCTCCTCGCAAAGCCGGTGGTCGCTCGGGATCAGATCGGCCCTGCCGGCAGCGACGATCGGCTGCACGGAATCCTCAAACACGGCCTGCTTGTCCGGTTCGGTGGAGTGGTCGTGCCAGTGCTCGTATTCGGTCTTGCCGAAGACGTAGCGCGCGTTCGCAAAGGTCGGCACCCATTTGCCGTCGACCAGCCTCGTATTCCAGCCGACATGATCGACATGAAGATGCGTGCACAGCACCGTGTCGATGCTGTCGGGTGCAAAGCCCGCGGCCATCATCGTCGCCAGGAACGGCGTGGTGCGGTTGTTCCAGGTCGGAACATTGCGGCCCTGCTTGTCGTTGCCGAGGCCGGTGTCGACCACGATGCGGCGCGAAGGCGTCTCCACCACCAGCGAATGGATCGACATTTTCAGCCGGCCCTCTTCGGTGGCGAAATGCGGGATCAGCCAAGGCAATTTCTGAATCTCTGCATGGCCCGCCAGTGGCAGGATGAAGCGGGTCGAGCCGACCGTCTCCAACTCCACCACTTTCGTGATTTTGACCCGACCGACCTTCCATTGCATCCGGCGTTTCCCATGTTCCTCGCGTTGGTGGCGAAACATGCGCCGTTTCCGCCATGATGCGCAATGGATCATCTGACGCGCTGCGGCGTTATCGCCGGAACCGGAGGAGGAGCCATGCCAGAGCTTGCGATTTCCGCTGATAAGGTCGCCTTCATCATCGAGAAGGCGCGCGAATTCGACGTCAAGGAGGGCGATTCCGATCCGGATTCCGGCTCGAACCCGAGCGATGACGATGCGCTCGATGTCCTCGAGGACGACGGCTCTGATCCTGTCGTCCAAGAACTCGGGAGCTTCATGATCGCCTTGAACGAAGACGAGCAGGTCGATCTCGTCGCGCTGACCTGGCTTGGTCGCGGCGACGGCACGATCGATGAATGGGGCGATTTGCGCGCACGCGCGGCGGAGGCGCGCACCGAGTATCGCAGCCCGCGCCGCGAAACCGTGCACTATCTGCTCGGCGAGCCCATGCTGGGCGATCTGCTCGCCGACGGGCTCGACGCATTCGGCATCGACTGGACCGACGAGCGCACGACGGCCGACTCGTCCGGGCCGAGTCAGCAGGACGAGGATGAGCCGACCAAACAGCGTTGAGGGGCACCCGACGCCCCCACATCGTCATGGCCGGGCTTGACCCGGCCATCCACGTCTTCCTACCCAGCGCAAAGAACGTGGATGCCCGGGACAAGCCCGGGCATGACGATCTTTCGTGGATCGCGCCGTTTCAGGCGCGACGCCTCACAGCGTCCCCGGGAACGCGCCGCCGTCCAGCAGGATGTTCTGCCCGGTGATGAAGCCGGCCTTGGCGCCGCACAGGAAGGCGCAGGCATAGCCGAACTCGTCGGGCTGGCCGAAGCGGCCGGCGGGGTTGAGCTTGGCGCGCTCGGCCAGGATCTGCTGCGGTGTGACGCCGCGCTTGTCGGCTTCGCCCTTCGCGGTACTGGTGAGGCGATCGGTCTCGAACGGGCCGGGCAACAGGCCATTGATGGTGACGTTGTTGATCACGGTCTTGCGCGACAGGCCGGCGATGAAGCCGGTGAGGCCGGCGCGCGCACCGTTGGAGAGGCCGAGGATGTCGATCGGCGCCTTCACCGCGGCCGAGGTGATGTTGACGATGCGGCCGAACTTGCGCCCCATCATGCCGTCCACGGTCGCCTTGATCAGCTCGATCGGGGTCAGCATGTTGGCGTCGATCGCCTTGATCCAGTCGTCGCGGGTCCAGTTGCGGAAATCGCCGGGCGGCGGGCCGCCGGCATTGTTGATCAGGATGTCGGGCTCCGGGCATGCCTTCAGCACGGCTTCGCGGCCCGCCGGCGTCGTGATGTCGCCGACGATCTCGGTGACCTTCACGTCAGGATAGGCTTTCCGGATCTCGTCCGCGGTCTTCTTCAAAGCTTCGGCGCCGCGCGCGGTCAGCGTGACGTCGACGCCGGCTTCCGCCAGCGAAATGGCGCAGGCGCGGCCGAGGCCCTTGCTGGATGCGCAGACGATGGCGCGGCGACCTTTGATCCCAAGATCCACTGTTTCACTCCCGTAAATGTCAGGCAGGTTTTGGATGGCGGCACTCTAGCCAATCGCCGCGCCGCTGATAAGGGACGGGCTCGCATCAAAATGCATGCACCGGGGGCCAGCGATGCAAATGCGTTCTAGATCCGCCGCTCCTGCTTGAGGCGGTCGATCGCGGAGGCCGCTTCCGGCGGCAGCGACTTGAAGCCCATCTGCCCCGCCATGGAGAACAGGGGCCGTAGATGCGAGCCGGCGAGAAACGGCGGCTGGCGATTGGCCGGCACGATCTGGTCGAAAACCAGCACCAGCGTGGTGGCGACGAGGCCGACCCTGATGGCGCCGAGCGCGGCGCCGCCAAGCCGGTCGCCGATGCCGGCCTCGCCGATGGTATCGTTCAGCGTGATGTGGCCGATATGCCCGAACAGCATGCCGACCACGACGAAGATGCCGAAGAACCAGATCCAGTTCTGCAGCAGCGGTGAATTCGGGTTGCCTGCAATCTGCGGCGCAATCAGCGGCATCAGCGCGACCGCAATCGGCGCGGCGAGGAGATAGGCGAGGATGGTCATGGCGCTGCGCAGCAGGCCGGTCCTGAAGCCGAAGCCGACCGCGATGGCGAGTGCGGCATAGACGGCGAGATCGAAACTGTTCATGAGCACAACCCTGCCTTGATGGAGCAAGTGAACGCAAGTCCGATCATTCCGGTTTCAGATCGATAAAATCGTCTGTATTGATGGCTCCAAAATTCGGGGCTACGCGCGGGATTCGTTCGAGGAAATCGTCATGTCAGGCCTATTCGACGTCAGTCAAGAAACCATCCTCGTCACTGGCGCGAGCCAGGGGCTCGGCCGGCAATTTGCCCGGGTGCTGGCGGCACATGGCGCGGCCGTGGTGCTCGCGGCGCGGCAGACGGACAAGCTGAAGAGCCTGGAAGAGGAAATCCGCGGCAAAGGCGGCCGCGCCGCGGCGGTCGCGCTCGACGTTACCGACACCGCCTCGATCGCGCCGGCCGTGGATGCCGCGGAAGCGGCGCTCGGTCCTGTCACGGTGCTGATCAACAATGCCGGCATCGCCATCGAGAAGCTCGCGACCGAGCAGACCGAGGCTGATTGGGACGCCGTGATCGGGGCCAATCTGAAGGGCGCTTATTTCCTGGCGACCGAAATCGCGCGGCGCATGATCGCGCGCAAGCAGCAAGGCAACATCGTCAACATCGCCTCGGTGCTCGGCACCGGCGTGTTGAAGGCGGTGTCGCCCTACGCGATCTCCAAGGCCGGAATCATCCAGGCGACGAAGGCGATGGCGCTGGAGCTCGCAGGCCAGAACATCCGCATTAACGCGCTCGCACCCGGCTATATCGACACCGAGATGAACCACGCCTTCTGGTCGACGCCGGCAGGCGAACGTCTCGCCAAGCGCATCCCCCAGCGCCGCGTCGGCGCCGAGTCCGACCTCGACGGCGCCATCCTGCTGCTGGCGTCACAGGCGTCGCGTTACATGACGGGGAGTGTGGTGACCGTGGACGGCGGGTTCTTGTTGAATTGATTTTCTCCCGTCTTCCGAACAGGCGATTTTCACTCCGCTGTCGTCCTGGACAAGCGCGCCTCAAGCGCGCGCAGATCCAAGACCCTTTGGCCACAGTGAGTAGTTTGGCGAGGACTTCGGAGTGAGCACCTCGCGCCGCAACTTCTCCCTGTGGTTATGGATCCCCGCGTTCGTGGGGACGACCGCGGTTGACGAGGTGGGAGCCTCGCACTTCACAAGGCGGCACCATCGCTCAACTCGCCCGCATCTCCCCCCGGATCATATCCGCCGCCTTCTCCCCGATCATGATGGTCGGCGCATTGGTGTTGCCGCCGATCAGCGTCGGCATGATCGAGGCGTCGACGATGCGCAATTGCTCGACGCCGTGCACCTTCAGCGCCGGATCGACCACCGCCATCGCGTCCGTCCCCATCCTGCAGGTGCCGACGGGGTGATAGACGGTGTCGACGCGCTCGCGCAGGATGGCGCGGATGTCATCGTCGGTCTTCACGCCGGACGTGAACATGTCCTTCTTCTGCAACGCGCGCAGCGCCGGCGTCTCCATCAGCCGCCGCGTGGTCTTGAAGCCTGCGACCATTGCCTCGAGATCCTCTGCCTCGCCGAGGAAATTCGGGTCGATCATGGGAGCCGCGAGCGGATCGGCGCTTTTCAGCCATACGCTGCCGCGGCTCTTGGGCCTGAGCAGGCAGACATGGCATGAGAAACCCGCCTCCTTGTGCTTCTTGCGGCCGTGGTCGTCCAGCATCGCGATGACGAAGTGCAACTGGATGTCGGGTACGTCGAGGTCAGGCCGGGTCTTCAGAAAGCCGCCGCACTCGGCAAAATTGGTGGTCATCAGGCCGCGCCGTTCGCGGCGGTATTGCTGGATGGCGCGAAGCAGGGACGGCAACCGGCCGAGCGAGGCGTGGACGAAGTGCGGATAGTCGGAGGCATAGACGAACACGAAATCCGGATGGTCCTGCAGATTGCGCCCGACGCCCGGCAGATGATGCACGACGCCAATGCCGTGCGTACGGAGCGCGTCGCCATCGCCGATACCCGAGAGCATCAGCAATTGCGGTGACTGGAAGGCGCCGGAGGCGAGGATCACCTCGCGGCGGGCGCGCAACTGCTTTGTCTGCTTGCCCTGCACATACTCGACGCCGACCGCGCGGCTGCCTTCGAACAGGATCTTCGTGGCGTGCGCGCCGGTCTCGACACGCAGATTCACGCGCTTGCCCATATGGGGATCGAGATAAGCGCGCGCCGCGCTCCAGCGTTCGCCATTGTGTTGCGTCGCCTGGTAGCTGCCGAGCCCTTCATGATCCTCGCCATTGAAGTCCTCGCGAATGCGAAACTGCGCCTCGCGCGCGGCCTGAAGGAACACGTCATGGATTGGATTGTCCGTGCGCAGCCGGTTGACATGCAGCGGGCCGCCCTTGCCGTGATATTCGCCGTCGAAATCGGCGTTGTTCTCCGAGCGCTTGAAATAGGGCAGCACGTCCGCATACGACCAGCCTTCATTGCCGAGCGAGGCCCAGTGGTCGTAGTCCCATTTGTGGCCGCGGATATAGACCATGGCGTTGATCGCCGAGGAGCCACCGAGGCCCTTGCCGCGCGGTTGATAGCCGATACGGCCGTTCAATCCCTTCTGCGGCACGGTATCGAAGGCCCAGTTGGCCGTCTTGTAGGGCAGGGCAAGCCCGAATGGCGTGGTGATCCGCCAGCTATCGTTGCGTCCGCCCGCATCGAGCAGCGCGACGGATGCCCCCGCATCCTCCGACAGCCGCCCCGCCACGGTTGAGCCGCCCGAGCCCGCGCCCACGACGACGAAATCGAATGTATCGGTCAATGTTGTTTCCCCCATTGTCGTCATTCCGGGGCGATGCGGAGCATCGAACCCGGAATCCATTTGGCCGCATTGTGATTGTCAGATGGATTCTCAGGTGCGCAATCGCGCACCATAGCTCGCCTCTTGGAGGCGCCCCGGAACGACACCATTTGCGTCGCCCCTACGACATGAACCGCATCAGCTTCTCCAGCCGCGCGATCTTGCCGCCATAGGGTGGATATAGGTCGGCGAGGCGGTTGAACTTGGAGCGATAGAACACCGGCTTCAGCTTGCTGAAGGTGCGGAAGCCCCACTCGCCGTGATACGCGCCGGTGCCGGATGCGCCGACGCCGCCCATCGGCTGGTTGATTTGCGTGAAGTGAAACAGGCAGTCGTTGATGGTGACGCCGCCGGAGACGGTGCGTGCCAGCACCTCGTCCCGCGCGGCACCGTCCTTGCCGAACCAGTACAGCGCGAGCGGCCGGTCGCGACGGTTGACGAAGGCGATCGCGTCGGCCGGATCGCGATAAGCCAAAACGGGGAGCACCGGGCCAAAAATCTCCTCCTGCATCGCCGCCATCGCTTCGCTTGCATTGACGATCAGCGTCGGCGGGAATTTGCGGTGTGCCTTCCAGTTCGGATCGTCGGCCTTTGCCGGCTGCAGGATCTTGGCACCGCGCTGCACGGCATCCGCGACCAGGCCTTCGAGCCGCGCATAATGCCGGTCCGAGATGATCGAGGTGTAGTCCTTGTTGGAGGGATCGGTGCCGAACATCCGCCGCATCTGCGCGCGCACCTTCTCGGCAAAAGCCTGCAAGGATGGCTCCGGCACCAGCACATAGTCCGGCGCGATGCACGTCTGCCCGGCATTGAGCAGCTTGCCGTAGGCGATGCGCTCGGCCGCTTCATCGAGGTCGGCCGAGGCGTCGATGATCGCGGGCGACTTGCCGCCGAGCTCGAGCGTAACAGGCGTCAGGTTGCGCCCCGCGGCCTCCGCGACCAGCCGCCCGACCCGGGTCGAGCCGGTGAACACGAGGTGATCGAACGGCAGGCGCGCAATGGCCTCCGCGATCCCGCCCTCGATGCCGGTGACGAGCAACTCGGTCGCATCGAACCTCGTGGCGATCGTCTCCTTCAGCAGGGCTGCGAAATGCGGCGTCAGCTCGCTCGGTTTGATGAGGACGCGGTTGCCGGCGGCAAGCGCGCCGATCGCGGGCGCGAGCGTGAGCTGCAGCGGATAATTCCACGGCGCGATGATGCCGACGACGCCGAGCGGCTGCGGCATCAGCCGGTTGCGGGCGGGGAGGAATTGCAGCGCGGTCGCGACCCGCTGCGGCGCCATCCAGCTCTTCAGGTGCTTTGTGGCATGCCGGATCTCGGAGTACAGCAGCATGGTCTCGGCGATGGTGGTCTCGACGGCCGAGCGGTGGCCGAAATCGGCCGAGATCGCCTGCCGGAACCGCTCCTCATTGTCGGCGACCAGGCTGCGCAGCCGCGCCAGCCGGTCGAGCCGCTCGGCAAGCCCGGATGTCGGCTCGTCCCGCGAGCGCGCGACCATGGCGTGGAAGGCCTCCTCCAGCGCTCCGGCCGGGGCGCTCGTCAGGGATTTGTCCACGGTGTTCCTCCCTCGAGGGCGCGTTCGGCCCTCATCTTGTTGCCGCAAGCTGGCTCTTTGTGGAACTTCTGGCAAGAGCGTGGGGAATACAGCGGAAATCGGTCGCTTGCCCTGTCATAAAGTCGAAAAAAACGTTCCCGCAGCCCTTTCCAAAGCCAGCCCGCCTTGATACATACGCCCCGCACCCGACGGGCTTTTGCCCCGGGGTTGCCTTCCGAGGAAGCCTTTGGGACGGACGAGACAAGCCACGCGAACAGCGCCGGCCTCAACCGATCGTCCCCAGGATTTAACCGAAGGCAAAGCAAGTGTTTAACGCGGGGTGGAGCAGCCCGGTAGCTCGTCAGGCTCATAACCTGAAGGTCATAGGTTCAAATCCTATCCCCGCAACCAAATTCGGAATGACCGGTTCCGATATGAAAATGGCCCGCTTGACGCGGGCCATTTTTGTTTGGGTCATACGCCGCAGCGCCGCACCCGATTTTGCACGGAGCATGAGAGGCCAGCGGTCCACCGGCGTCGATGCCGCGTTGGCGTGCGTCGTCCGAGCAGCATGGCATGAGCGAGGGAACGTAATATCGATCCTCGCGTCATCATTGTTGCCGGATTCGTCCGGCGTTCGCTTTCCGGCTGTCATCGTTCGGAAGGGCCGCTCCCATGAACTTCGAGAATTTCGAGGCCGCCGATGTGCAGGCGGAGGAAGCGCGGATTTTCATACGCCGGGCCGGCTCGGGTCCGGCGCTTCTCCTGCTGCACGGATTTCCCCAGACCCACCTGATGTGGCGCGGCGTTGCGCCGCTGCTCGCACGGGACTTCACCGTGGTCTGCGCCGATCTTCGCGGATATGGGCGCAGCACCTGTCCGCCCTCCAGTTCGGATCACGCGCCATATTCGAAACGTGCAATGGCCAAGGACATGGCGTCCGTCATGGCGAGGCTTGGCTTCGACCGCTTCTCGGTTGCGGGCCATGATCGCGGCGGCCGTGTTGCCTATCGGCTGGCGCTCGACCATGGCGAACGCGTCGAGCATCTCGCCGTCCTCGACGTCGTTCCGATCGCCGATGCCTGGGAGCGCGCCGACAAGAAGCTGGCGGTCGGCTATTGGCCCTGGTCATTGCTCGCGCAGCCTGAACCTCTTCCCGAGCGACTCCTGTCCGCAGCGCCCGATGCCGTCGTCGACAATGCGCTCCATGGCTGGGGATCGACGGCAGACAGTTTCAGCCCGGCCGTCCGCACAGCCTATGTCGAGGCGTTGCGCGATGAGGCGCATGTTCATGCGATCTGCGAGGAATATCGCGCGGCGGCGACCATCGATCACGAGCACGATCTGGCGGATCGCAATTCCGGCCGCCGCATCGATTGCCCCGTCCTGGTGCTCTGGAGCGGCCGCGGCCCGTTGAATTCCTGGTACGCGAGCGAGGGAGGTCCCTTAGGCGTGTGGCGGGCCTGGGCCGATGATTTGCAAGGCAAGCCGCTTGATGGAGGGCACTTCTTCCCCGAGGAGCTTCCGCAGCAGACCGCGAACGAATTGCACCGGTTTTTCGGCAGGCAATAGGCACCACACAACAAAAGCGCGGGCCGACAAAGCATCGGCCCGCGCCCATCAGAACGTGACGTCGCGAAGACGCAGCTTATGTCTCGGAGTGCTCCTGCCGCGCCTCTGCCGAGGTCTCCGCCTTCCCCGATTTGGTCGTGTAGGGGCAGACCATGGTGAGGTTGAGCAGCCCCAGGCCGAGGCCAAGCGTGCGACCGAGGATAATCTGACAGATGGCCGAATTGACGATCATCAGCGACGGCAATTTCATGTTGCCGGTGTCGCGCAGGATGCTCGCCAAGATGTTCACGAGCCAGATCAGCACCGCGCCGCCGAAATAGATATGGCTGTAAGCGATGGCCTGGGCCAGCACGTTGCCGCGACCGCCCAGCAATTCCAGCAGCCGCGGGCCTCCGGCCAGCTTGTCAAGCATGAAGACCAGGCCGAACAAGACGGCGATCAGAAGCGCGTGGGTGGCGAGGCTCTCGGCACGGTCGCGGTCACCCGCACCGAGCGCACGGGCGATCGCCGGTGACACTCCGCCGCCCATGGCCGCGTGGGACATGCTCATGGTCAGCATCACGCAGGGAAGCACCAGCGCCATTGCGGCCAGCGATTCAACCCCGAGCCGGCCGATATAGGAGGTTTCCGCGACCGCGACCAGCGTGCCGGGCCGTGAAGGCAACGGTGTTCGGCCAGGCCAGCGAGAGCAGGGTGGGCAGGATCGGTCCGTCGAGCAGCGTGTTCGCAGCTTGTCGCGCGGGCGGCGGCAACGGGCCTTTCCTTTCCTGGCTGACGAGCGTTCAATCCCTGTAGGGGCAGACCATCGTCAGATAGAGCAGCGTCGGCGCCTTGTCATCGCCGTTGGCATATTCCCATTTCAGCCGGATCTCGTGCCTGTTCGCGTAGGCGTCGCTGGCCGCATGGGTGATGATATTGGTCTTCATCGGGATCGGCGGCTCGGAATTGAAGCACTTCCGGACGCTGGCATCGAGCAGATCGCAGCGGGTTAGCGGAATGACGCCGGGCTCGTCGTTGGAAAGCGGCGTACTGTTCGGCTGGGTGCTGAGATCGACGCGAGCCCGGCCCTTCTCCTTGTGCCAATAGGCTGCGCTCCCGTCCGGCCATCTGTCGGCAGGCGTCAGGATCAGATGGTACTGGCCATACTCCACGGTCGGCAGATGAATGTCCGGCGACGCCTTCAGGACGTCCACGCTTCTCTGCATGTTTTCCAGGGGGAAATAATTGTCGTTCATCAAATCTTTGAATGACGCGCCGGTGTAAGTTCTCGAGCCCATCGCCTTTATCCCTCAATATTTCCTTGGCTTTGCCAAAATACATACAACTCCGGCGGCGCTGATCTATCTGGCCGACCGCGCCGTCGAAAATGTGCCCCATCTTTGCTGGGATGACCCACGCTACCACTCAGGACTGTGTTTCGTCCAGATTGCCAACTGCACCGTGCCCGCGGAAGGAGGAGCGAGTCCGATTGCTAAGCGGTTCTTGATAGGTATTGTTGTCGAAAGTTGCCGGTGGATTCTGGTCGACAGAAGGGCCGCGACCTTTGAGGCGCAGGAATGCATTGCTTCGCATGTCAGTCGGCGATTGATCCGGACGATAGCTGGTGCTCCAAGTGCGGAGCCGCAGTGCGTAAGCAGGCCGATCCGGATAGCGAACGTCGTTTTGTGACGATCCTGCGAGCCGATGTCGTCGACTCCACGGGTCTTGTTGCCGAATTAGAACCGGAGGCGGCCGTTTCGCGCCTTGAGCCGGCGCTGGCGGCAATGAGGGCCGCGGTACGTCAGTTTGGCGGTATTGTTAGCAAGGAGTTGGGGGACGGATTGGCGGCGGTCTTTGGCGCCCCGATCGCGGACGACAACCACGCACCCTTGGCCTGCCACGCGGCGATCGAGCTGGTCCGGCGTGTAGGCAGCCTTGGCGATCCCGGACTTCAAGTCCGGGTCGGCCTCCACTCGGGTCATGTGGTGGCCTACATGGTCTCCAGCGAGTTTTCCAAGGTCTACGAGATTGGTGGCGCAGCTCAGCATCTCGCCGCGCGGCTGGAGTCGGCGGCAGAGGCAAACCAGATCTATGTGTCCGAAGCCTGCCAAAAGCTAGCAGACGGGCACGTTCGCTTTGACTTTCTCGGCCGCAAGAGCTTGCGTGGCTTCAGCGAAGCTCTGCCTGTGTATCGCATTGTTGGAGCGAGCGATCTTTCGAGCTGGCGGGTGCGGCGTGCGCGCAGCATGTCCCGGTTTGTTGATCGCACAACTGAGCGGGCTCTGCTGTGGCGTGCCGCGGAAAGGGTTGCCGCTACCCGGCAGACTGTCCTGCTGATGGGTGATGCCGGCATCGGAAAATCGCGGCTTGCACACGAATTCGTGCAGGACCTTCGGACCAATGGCTGGTTGCTACTGGACGCCGAATGCAGCCCTAATCTTCAGGGGGCGCCGTTCAGTACGCTGAAACGCCTGGTGCTTTCTACCTTGGAGGCCGTCGCAAAAGACCCGGATCGCCTAGGAGATCCCCGAGCGGATTTGTCGACGGTTCATCGGCTTGCAATCGATGCGGTGTTGGACTTACCCATTTCCGATCCGCGTTGGAGCGAATTGGAGCCATACGCGCGCGGTCGTGCGATCTCCGAGGCAAGCTGCGCGATCGTGGAAAGCGTGGCGCGACGCAAGACTGCCGTTCTTCTCATCGAGGACCTGCACTGGGTCGATCGAGCCAGCGACAACGTTATTGCTGCCATTGCGTCGCTCCAGGCGCCCAATCTCTTCGTGTTTCTCACGAGTCGTGCGAACGGAATGCCGGAATGGATCGCGCGTTGTCGCTCTGAGGTGATCGCGATGCGCCCATTGGACGATGATTCGGGTTTGGCGATGCTGGCGGATATGCTTGGCACATCCGCGACAAACGCCGACTTGAAGAATCGGATCATTTCTCACACGGCCAATGTACCACTATTCCTCGAGGAGGTCTGCCGGGGCCTGAAAGATAACGGTACGCTGCGCGGCCAGTGGGGAGACCTGGCTCTCGTTCGTCCCATCGAAGAACTGGGTATCCCCGCGAGCATCCAAGGCGTGATTGCGGCGCGGCTGGATCGTGTGTCGAGACAGGAGCGCCTCGTCTTGCAGGTGGCCGCCGCGTTGGGGCCGCGGTCGAAAGAAGCGGTCGTACAGAAGGTTTCGGAGTTACCTGGAAATGCATTTGAGGATTGCCTCGCGGCGCTCGACCGCGCTGAGCTTCTCGTCCGGATCGATAGCGACCTCGAGTACTCGCTTGAGTTTCGGCATGAAATGGTTCGCCAAGTAACCTATGAATCGATGGTCGCAAAGGTGCGCGAGAGCGTCCATGCGCGCATTCTCGCTGCTTTCGAAAGCGACGAAACATTGAGAGATGATCCCGACGCACTCTGTTATCACTCGGTGCGTGCCAAAGACTGGCCGAAGGCGTTCAGCTACGGGAGAAGCGCCGCACAAAAGTGCCTCTTGCGCTCCGCATATGCCGATGCAGTCGATTATTTCCAGACGGCGATGAGTTCGCTGGACAAGACTCCGCTGACGCGTCCGCGAGAGACAAATGCCATCGATCTCCGCATGGAAGCGCGCATGGCGTTTATCTGGTCCGGTCGGATCGCTGAATGGGTCGATCTGGGAAAGGAAGCCGAGTGCAGGGCCAGCGACGTCGACGACGTTGGCAGGAAGGTTGCCGCCATGACCGTCATGGCCGGCGGGCAAAACTTCTACGGAACACCCACCGAAGCCGTTGCGCTCGGTGAGGAGGTTGTCGGTCTTGCCGAGGAGACAGCTAATCCGGGGTGGCGCAACCTTGCACTATACAATCTTGGCCAAGCGTATTTTCTCGCGGGGCGTTATCGCGAGGCGGAGCAGACATTCGCGCGGGCCCGTGTTCATCTCATGGGAATGGAAGAGGCTGCGCCTTTCGCCACGCCCCCGAAATACACACTCCTCCTCTGCTGCATGATGAAGAGCTTCACCCATACCGTCATGGGGCAGCTCGCCGCCGCCGAGCAGCTCCAGCAACAGGCGGCCGCGATCGCCGAGGAGACCGCGCGCCCGTATGACCGCGTCGCCGCCGCCTATAGCGGCGGCTGGCTCATGCTCGGCCGGGGCGACCCGGCGGCGGCTGCCGCCATTCTCGAAGACGGTTTCGTCCTGGCGCAGAAGCACGGCATCCGGCTGTTCGTGCCGGTGCTCGCCTGCCACCTCGGCATGGCCTATCTGGAGCAGGGGCTGTTCGACCGGGCGCGCAGCATGCTGACCGAGGCGCGCGAGGAGGCCAAGGCGGTCGGCTATACCTCGGCGGTGCTGCGCAGCTCGATCTATCTTGCGCTCGCGACCTGCCGCCTCGGCGACGTCCAGGCGGCGCAGAACATGCTGCGCGAGGCGCGCAACACCGCGCGCCAGCAGGGGTTTTCGGGCCTCGAGGCCGAGGCCCTGTTCGGCGAAGCCGTCGTGACGCCCGTGACCTCCGAGGACAACAGGACGGCCATCCTCGCGTCCTTGCGCGGGACGATCGCGATCGCGTCCGAAAGCGGCGCCCAGCCGCTGCAGCGCAAGGCCGAGGCGATGCTGAACGAGGTGCTGGCGCGCGGCGGCGAGTTGATCTGAAGCTGCTCCCGGCCAAGTCCGCACAGGGCCGCCCCGGATCGGCCTTTGGCTTAAAATGCCGGATAAATCTCGCAGGTGGTACAATGAGTTAGCTACTGTGCATGGGGTTGTTTTTCGACATTTTGATCAGGTGCCGTGTCGGCGGCTGCGCTGAGGGACGGCCCGCAGAGCCCTTGCACCAAGGCCAAGCTGGGCTACCGTCGGCCCCCGGTCGCAGGGCTAGGTGACTTTTGCGAGATTCTTTTTAGCATCCATTTTGCCGGCGCCGCGATGGCGCGACGCCCAGCGGGAGAGGCGGGGCCATGATCACTCGGGACCAGTCAGCTCTGTTGTCGCCGGTCGAGCGCGACCTGCGGCTCGATCTCTTCCGCGGCATCGGCCTGTGGATGATCTTCCTCGACCACATCCCGCAGGACGTCGTGGCCTGGCTGACACTGCGCAATTACGGCTTCAGCGACGCTGCCGAGTTCTTCGTGTTCATCTCGGGCTACCTGGTCGGCTGGATCTACGGGCCTGTCGTCGCGGGCGGCTGGTTTCTCGCGGCCCTCAAGCGGCTGTGGCGGCGCGCGCTCGAATTGTATGTCGCCCACATCATGCTGTTCCTGCTGTTCACGGCGCAGATCGCCCGAACCGTGCGCCGCTTCGACAATCCGATGTACGCGCACGAGTTCAACGTCTTCAATTTCCTGTCGCATCCGGACGAGCTGATCGGGCAGGCGATCCTGCTGAAATACAAGCCCGTCAATCTCGACGTGCTGCCGCTCTACATCGCGCTGGTGGTCGCCTCGCCTTTCGTCGTTTGGTGCCTGGTGCGCCGGCCCAACCTGACGCTTGCCGCGTCCGTGCTGCTCTACGTCCTGTCACGCTGGTTCAACTGGAACATCGCCTCCTACCCGCCCGGCACGACCTGGTACTTCAACCCGTTCTGCTGGCAGCTGATGTTCGTGTTCGCGGCCTGGTGCGGCATCGGACAGATCGACACGATCTCCAAATGGGTCTGGTCGAGGACGGCGATGGTGCTGGCGGCGGCCTGGCTCGTCTTCGCCTTCCTCATCGTGATGACCTGGCATCTCCATGCGCTCGAGGCCCTGATCCCGAAATGGATGATCAAGTCGATCTACCCGATCGACAAGACCGATCTCGACATGCTGCGCTTCACGCATTTTCTCGCATTGGCGATCTGGGTCACTTACCTCATCTCGCGCAAATGGCGCGCGCTGCATGGGGTCTGGCTGCGCCCGATCATCCTCTGCGGCCAGCACTCGCTGCCGATCTTCTGCCTCGGCGTCTTCCTGTCGTTCTCGGCGCATTGGATCCTGACGCAGTACAGCAGGGGCATCTGGGAGCAACTCGCCGTCTCCGCCCTCGGCATCGTCATCATGATCGGCGCGGCCTGGCTGCTCGACCGGGCCAAGCGCGTGCCGAACCTGTTCGTGAAGGTGACCGAGGTCGAAGAGGACGAGGCCGCCCTGGACAGCGCGCCGGCGACGACCACCGCCGCCGCGCCCGCGGCGCATTGAGCATCGCCAGCCCACGGAGATATCCATGTCTAGACGCGTGTTGACCATCGCCGGCGTCCTCCTGCTCCTGGTCTGCGGCGCCTCGGCGCAAGCACCCGCACCCGAGGCGATGAGCGCGGCGCGCAAGCTCGTCCTCACCTTGAGGATCGCGGACCAGTATCGCGCGCAATTACCGCAGCTCCTGCTCAGGCTCCGGCCGGTGGTCGCGCAGGATCGGCCGGAGATCGAGCGGGACTACGACGCGATGACGGCGCCCGGGTCCGAGGTCTACGCCCCGTTGCTGGCATCGATGATCGACCAGGTCGCGGCGCTCTACGCCCAGAGCTTCAGCGTGGACGAGTTGCGCCAGATCGAGGCGTTCTATGCCCAGCCGGCCGGAAAGAAGTTTTTGGAGAAGTCGGATGCGCTGGCGCAGGCGAGTGCGCAGATCGGCCAGGACGTCAGCCAGAAGGCCGCCGACGAATTGAAGCAGCGCCTGATCGAGGCGCTGCGCCAGAAAGGCCACAAGCTCTAAAGCCGCACCGCGCGTCTCACGCCAGAAATGCACGGAACCGGCGCAGCGCGATTACGAAGAAGACGCCGCCGATCACCGCGAGCGCGACGAGCTGCAGCCATACCGCCTCCAGGCCCGCGCCGCGGAACAGGATCGCCTGGGCGAGCATCACGAAATGCGTGTTGGGTGCCGCCAGCATGATGTCCTGGACGAATTGCGGCATGCTCTCCCGCGGCGTCATGCTGCCCGACAAGGTTTGCAGCGGCAGCAGGATCATGATCAGCAGCAGCCCGAATTGCGGCATCGAGCCGGCGACGGTGGCAAGGAAGATGCCCATGCTGGTGGTGGCAAACAGCTGCAGCGCGACGCCCACGAGGAACAGCGCCAGCGACCCGTCGATCGTGACTTGCAGCCATCCCTTGACCACCAAGGCGATCGACAGCGCGGAGGCGACCAGCACCACGGCGCCCATCGACCACACCTTGCTCACCATGATCTCCAGCGGCGTGACCGGCATCACCAGGAGGTGCTCGATCGTGCCGTGCTCGCGCTCGCGGATCAGCGCCGCGCCGGTCAGGATGATCGAGAGCATCGTAATCGAGGTGATCACGTGGTCGATGGCGCCGAACCAGGATTTCTTCAGCTCCGGATTGAAGCGCGCCCGCAGCGCGAGCTCGATCGGCACGGTCTGGGCATCGCGCGTGTGCGCCAGGAATTCGGCGATTTCCGCGCCGACGATCTGCTCGACATAGCCGCCGCCGTTGAACGCCTGCGAGATTCGCGTTGCATCCACGTTGAGCTGGATGGTGGGTGATTTGCGTGCCAGGAGGTCTCGCTGGAAGTGGGGCGGGATGTCCAGCGCGAAGGTGTCGAGGCCGGCGTCCATCCTCCGGTCCATCTCGTATTGCGAGATCAGGCGCGGCTTGGAGAAATAGGGCGGCGTGAACGCCATCTCGATGCGGGTCGAGACCGGCGAATGGTCCTCGTCGACGATCGCGATCGCGGCGCGGTTCAACGTTTCCGGCAGCGCCTTGGCGCCGGCATAAACCGCCAGCGTGAAGGAATAGACGATCAGCACGAGCAGCATGGGGTCGCGGACGAGGCCGCGCAGTTCCTTGGTGCCGAGCTGGAGCACGTTGTCGATGCGCATCATCAGCGGGCCTGTTTTTTCAGCAGCATCGCGCCGGCGATCATCAGGATGGGGACCATGATGGCGAGCATCAGGAGATCGTTGTGCAGGGTGTCGAACGCCAGCCCCTTTGAGAAGGTGCCGCGCGAGATCGTGACGAAATAGGTGGTGGGGTAGAGCCGCCCGATCAGCGCGCCTGCTCCCTGAAGGGATGAAACCGGATCGATCAGCCCGGAATATTGGATGGCGGGAATCAGCGTGATCAGCACCGTGCCGAACAAGGCCGCGATCTGGCTGTTCATGAAGGCCGAGATCACCAGCCCCATGCCGGTCGTTGCCGTGACGTAGAGCAGCGCGGCGAGCGCGTAGGTCGGAAAGCTGCCGGTGAAGGGAACACGGAAGACCGCGAGGGCAAAGCCGACCAGGAGCAGAAAATTGCCGAACGCCAGCACGACATAGGGCAGCTGCGTGCCGAGCAGAAATTCCAGCCGCGTCACCGGCGTCACGTAGAAATTGACGATCGAGCCGAGCTCCTTCTCGCGCACCACCGCGAGGGCGGCGAGCACCGCCGGAATCATGACCAGCAGCAGCGGGATGATGCCCGGCGCCATGGCGACAACGCTGATGACGTCAGGATTGTAGCGGTAGCGCAGCTGGAGCTGGTAGGCGCCGGCGATCGCCGCCTCGCCATAGAGCTCGCGGCCCTTCTGCGCGAGCCAGTTGGCGTGGATCGCCTGGACGTAGGAGCGCAGCGTTTCGGCCCGCGTCGGATTGGCACCGTCGACCCAGGCGCCGATCTCGACATGGCGGCCGCGGCTGACGTCGCGGCCGAAGCCCGGCGGTAGCTCGATGGCGAGGCCGATCTCGCCGGCGCGCATGCGGCGGTCGAGATCGGCATAGTCGACGATCGGGGATTTCTCGGTGAAGTAGCGCGAACCCGCGATCTGCAGGCTGTAGTCGCGGCTAATCGCGCTGTCGTCGCGGTCGAGCACGGCAAAGGTCAGGTTCTCGACATCCATGCTGATGCCGTAGCCGAGCACGAACAGCAGCAGCACGCTGCCGAGAATCGCGAGCGTGGCGCGGATCGGATCGCGCCGCAGCTCGAGCGCCTCGCGCCGGGAATAGGCGAGCATGCGGGTCGGGTTGAAAGTCATGCTGCGCTTGCGCGGCGCTGCCGTTGTCTCGGCCGCCACGACCGGCGCGACCGTCGGCTGGCTCGCCGGCGCCATGGTGTCCGCGATCGCCTCTTCCAGGCAGGCGATGAAGGCCTGCTCCAGCGTCGCGGTGCCGCGTGCGGCCACGATCGCGGCCGGCGTGTCCGATGCAAGCACCTTGCCGGCATGCATCAGCGAAACCCGGTCGCAGCGCTCGGCCTCGTTCATGAAATGGGTCGAGACGAAGATGGTGACGTTGTCCTTGCGGGAGAGCTCGGCAAGGATCTGCCAGAAGCCATCGCGGGCGACGGGATCGACGCCGGAGGTCGGCTCGTCGAGAATCAGGATGTCGGGCGCGTGGATCATGGCGACCGCCAGCGACAACCGCTGCCGCAGCCCAAGCGGCAGCGCATCGGGCAGGGAATCGGCGACGTCGGCGAGATCGAACCGAGCGATCATTTCGGCGATGCGCGGGGCGATGGTCTCCGCCGGCAGCTCGAACAGCCGCGCGTGCAGATCGAGATTTTGCGCGACAGTCAGCTCAGAATAGAGCGAGAAGCCCTGCGACATATAGCCGATGCGCCGCCGCACCGACATGTCGCCGGCATCGATGGTGTTGCCGAACAGCCGCGCGGTGCCTTCGCTCACAGGCAGGAGGCCGGTGAGCATCTTCATGGTCGTGGTCTTGCCGCAGCCGTTGGAGCCGAGGAAGCCGAAGATCTCGCCCTTCCGGATGCGGAAGCTGACGTCGTCGACGGCGACGAAGCCGTTGAACCGCCGGGTCAAATGATCGGCCTCGATCGCGATCTCGTCATGGTCCGCGCTCCGTGGCGGGATCACGACGTCGGTATGGTTGCCGCGATCGGCTTCCGGCAAGAGGCGGATGAAGGCCTCATCGAGCGTATCGGCGCCAGTCTGCTGCTTGAGCTCGGTGGGCGTTCCGGTCGCCAGCACGCGGCCGGCATTCATCGCGATCAGGACGTCGAACTGAGCAGCCTCTTCCATGTAGGCGGTCGAGACGATCACGCTCATGCCGGGCCGGCCGGCGCGGATCGAGGCGGTCAATTCCCAGAACTTGCGGCGCGACAGCGGATCGACGCCGGTGGTCGGCTCGTCCAGGATCAACAGCTCGGGATCGTGGATCAGCGCGCAGCACAGGCCGACCTTCTGCTTCATGCCGCCGGAGAGTTTTGCCGCCGGCCGGTCGGCGAAGGGCGTCAGCCCGGTGTCGCGCAGCAGGCCGGCGATCCGCCTGTTGCGTTCGGCCTTGTCGTGCCCGAACAGGCGGCCGAAGAAGTCGATGTTCTCGAACACCGACAGCGTCGGATACAGATTCTTGCCCAGACCCTGCGGCATGTAGGCGATGTCAGGGCACACGTTGCGGCGGTGGCACTCGCTCGCCATGTCGCCGCCGAGCACCTGGATGCGTCCCTGCTGGATCGCGCGGGCTCCGGCGATCAGCGAGAGCAGGCTGGATTTGCCGACGCCGTCGGGGCCGATCAATCCGACCATGCAGCCGGACGGCAGGTCGAGCGTGATGGCATCCAGCGCGCGCGTCTTGCCGTAGCTCAAGCCCACGTCATCGAGATGCACCACGCTGCCGCGCCCGGCAGGCAGCTCGGCTGCGGCCGTCGTGCTCATCTCGTCAGCTTGATGTTGAGATTGCCGGGCCATTGCGCGGCCGGATCGAGCTGCACATAGGCCATGCCGGGCAGGCCGGTCTTCACATGCTCGATGTGCTGGCGCAACAGCTCGGGCGCGATATGCGCCTTGATCCGGAACATCAGCTTCTGGCGTTCTTCCTCGGTCTCGACGGTCTTGGGCGTGAACTGTGCGACGTCGGCGACGAAGGTGGCCTTGGCGGGGATCACATATTGCGGAATGGCGTCGAGCACGAGCCGGACCTCGGCGCCGATTGCGACGCGGCCGGCGTCGGCCGTCGGCAGGAAGAACGTCATGTAGACGTCGCCGAGATCAACCATGTTGAGGACGCGGCCGCCGGCGGCGAGCACCTCGCCGGGCTGTGACACGCGATACTGCACCCGGCCGTCGCGCGGCGCCTTCAGCACGCTGTCGTCGAGGTCGGCGTTGATGCTCTCGATCGCGGCCTTCGCGGCGTCGACCGCGGCGCCGGCGTCGATCACCATGGCGCGGGCGGAGCTGATCGCGGCTTCCGATGCCGCGACCTGGGCGTGGGACGCGGCGAGCGCCGCCTTTGCGGTGGCGTTGGCGGAGCGGTCGTCGTCCAGGACCTGCTGCGACACCGCGCTCGTCTTGATCAATTGTTCGGAGCGATCGAGCTTGCGGCTCGTGCTGTCGAGCTGGGCGACGCGTTGGTCGACCACGGCCTCCGCGGCCTTGCGTTCGGCCTCGCGCTGGTTCACCAGGCTCTTTGCGGTCTCGACATTGATGGACGCGCGTTGCAACTGCGCCTCGGCCTGGCGGCGCTGCGCCTGCAACTGCTCGGTGTCCATGCGAGCCAGAACCTGGCCTGCGCGAACGAAGTCGCCCTCGCCGACCAGGATCTCGCGAATCCGTCCCGGCGTCTTGGTCGCGATGTCGATCTCGACCGCTTCGATGCGGCCGTTGCCGCGGGCAAAGCCCGCCGGCAGCGTGTTGGTATCGCGGTGCTGCCAATAGTAATAGCCGCCGCCGGCAACGAGGACGGCGATCGCGGCGATGACGCGACCCGAAGTGAAGTTCATTTGTTCAAAACGCCGTGAGGGCGGCGCCCACTGTTGAGACGTACGCCCGGCCGCTGATCGTGCGGCAGGGCGGCCTCAACATTGCAGCGATTTTTGCATCGCAACTTGATGCAGATCAGACGTCGGCGCGAAGCATCCTTGCCTCTATTTTGGGCTGCGCGTCGTCATGCCGCTCGCCCGCCACATTGGTCAAGCGGACGAGCCAGGCTTGCTGAACGGATTGCGATCGGCTCGGTGCCGACCGACTCACTTCACCAGCGGGCAGCCGCCATCTTTCAGCGGGCGGAACGCCTGGTCGGCAGGCACCTCGGCGAGCAGCTTGTAATAATCCCACGGTGCCTTCGATTCCTCCGGCTTCTTCACCTGGAACAGATACATGCTGTGCACCATGCGGCCGTCCTCGCGCAGCACGCCGTTGTCGGTGAAGGCGTCCTTCACAGGGAGCTCGCGCATCTTCGCCATCACCGTCTTGGTGTCCCTGGTGCCGGCGGCCTGCACGGCTTTCAGATAATGCAGCGTCGCGCTGTAGGTGGCGGCCTGGTTCATCGTCGGCATGCGCTTGACGCGCTCCATGAAGCGCTTGCCGAAGGCGCGGGTCTTGTCGTTGAGATCCCAGTAATACGCCTCGGTGATGATCAGCCCTTGCGCGAGCTTCAGCCCCAGACTGTGCACGTCGGAGATGAACATCACGATCGCGGCCAGGTTCTGGCCCCCGGCGACGATGCCGAACTCGCCGGCCTGCTTGATCGCGTTGATGGTGTCGCCGCCGCCATTGGCGAGCCCGATGATCTTGGCCTTGGAGGCCTGGGCCTGGAGCAGGAAGGAGGAGAAATCCGCCGTGTTGAGCGGATGCTTGACGCTGCCGAGCACCTTGCCGCCCGCGGCCTTCACGACATCGCCGGTGTCGCGCTCGACCGAATGGCCGAACACGTAGTCGGCGGTGAGGAAGAACCAGGTGTCGCCCCCGTTCTTGACGATGGCGCTGCCGACGGTGTGGGCGTTGGCGTAGGTGTCGTAGGTCCAGTGCGCGGTATAGGGCGAGCAGGATTTTCCCGTGATGTCGGAACTCGCCGCGTCCGTCACGATCATGATCTTCTCGTACTGCTTCGACAGCTCCATCACCGCGAGCGCGGTCGCCGAGGTCGGCAGGTCGATGATCATGTCGACGCCCTCGGTCTCCCACCATTTGCGGGCGATGGTGGAGGCGACGTCGGGCTTGTTGAGCACGTCGGCCGAGACCATGTCGATCGGCTTGCCGAACATCTGGCCGCCGAAATCCTCGATCGCCATTTTGGTCGCCTCGACATTCCCCATGCCGCCGATGTCGGAATAGACGGAGGAGAAGTCGGAGAGCACCCCAATCTTGAGCGGCGCCTGCTGGGCCGAGGCGGGAGCGATCAGGGCAGCCGACAGCAAGCCGGCTGCAGACACGAGGGCTGCGATAGGTCTCATGGGCACGTTTCCTCTTTGAGCGGGACTATTCTGTCCCTTTGTCCGACAAAGTTAGAGCCCGGTTCCAGAGGAGTCAATTTGTTGCGCGTGAGCCATATCTGGCGCAATTTGACGCGTCTCCGGGTCGACCATATAGTTTGTCCGACAATCGCCATTGGAGGCCGATTTGCCTGTCGCGCCGTTCTTCCGACCGATCGATGTCGCGCCGGCCTATCAGAAGGTCGCCGACGCCATCGAACGCGAGATCGTCAATGGCCGGATCAAGCCCGGCGATCCCATCGGCACCGAGCACGATCTGGTCCGCCAGTTCGGCGTCAACCGCTCGACCATTCGCGAGGGCATCCGTGTGCTGGAGGAGGGCGGGTTGATCCGGCGCGATTCCTCGCGCCGCCTGCAAGCCTGCCTGCCGCGCTACAGCAAGCTCGCAAGCCGTCTCAGCCGCGCGCTGGTGCTGCACGAGGTGACGTTCCGCGAACTCTACGAGGCCTCGATGACGCTGGAGGTCGCCAGCATCGAGGGCGCCGTGGAACGCGCGACCGACGCGAATCTCGCCGAGCTCGACGACAATCTCCTGCGCAGCGAAGCCGTGGTCGGCAATCCCGCGGCGCTTGCCGAATGCGACGCCGAATTCCACGTGCTAGTCGCAAAAGCCTCGCAGAACCGTGTGCTCCAGCTCGCGCGTGAGCCCGCGGCGCAATTGTTCTATCCGACCACCGAGATGATCGTGACAGGTGTCTCCGAAGGCGGCCCGCGCCTCGTTGCCGCGCATCGCCATCTGATTGATGCGATCCGTCGCCGCGACCGCGAGGCGGGCGTGCTGTGGACGCGCCGGCATCTGCAGGACTGGCGCCGCGGCTTCGAGAAGATCGCCTCGCTCGATCGCTCGGTCGAGCACATGTACATGGAGCACGCCCAGGCGGCCCGGCGCAGATAACGCAAGATTTCAAAGAAGAAATCCAACAAACAAAGACATCACAGGGAGGGACACATGACCGAGACCGCAGCCACCATCTCGAAAGCCCGCGAGCATTCCATCGGCGATCTCCTGCGCCGCTCCGCGGGGCGAGAGCCGAACAAGCTGGCGCTGAGCTGCGGCGAGGTGAGTTGGACCTTCGCCGAGATGGACGCGATCTGCAACCGGCTCGGCCGCGGCCTGCTCGGGCTAGGTGTGAAGAAGGGTGATCGCCTGGCGGTTCTCTCGCGCAATTCGCACGCTTTCGCCGCGCTGCGCTTTGCAGCGGCGCGGATCGGCGCGGTGCTGGTGCCGATCAACTTCATGCTCAATCCTGACGAGATCAATTTCATCCTGAAGAGCTCCGGGGCAAAGTTGCTCGCGACTGGTCCCGACTTCGTCGAGTCCGCGCGCGCAGCTAGCGCCAAGGATTGCGCGGTCGAGAAGATGATCTGGCTGCCGGGCGAGGATTCCGCGTCCGCGCCCGCGGGCCTCACCACCTTCGACGATCTTCTTCATGCCGACGCCTCGTTTCTCGCGGCGTCCGTCGACAGCCGTGATCTCGCCCAGATCGTCTACACGTCAGGCACGGAATCCCTGCCCAAGGGCGCGATGCTGACCCATGAAGCCGTGATGTGGCAGTATGTCAGCTGCATCATCGACGGTGGCATGAGCGCGGAGGACAAGTTCCTGCACGCGCTGCCGCTCTATCATTGCGCCCAGCTGGATGTGTTCCTCGGGCCGCAAGTCTATCTCGGCGCCTCCGGCGTGATCACGGGCAAGCCGACGGCCGACAACATCCTGGCGCTGATCCAGGCGCACAGGATCACGTCGTTCTTCGCGCCGCCGACGATCTGGATCGCGATGCTGCGCTCGCCCAACTTCGACAAGACCGATCTGTCGACCCTGCAGAAGGGCTATTACGGTGCCTCGATCATGCCGGTCGAGGTGCTGCTCGAGCTGCAGCGCCGCCTGCCCGCCGTCAAATTCTGGAATTTCTACGGCCAGACCGAGATCGCGCCGCTCGCGACCGTGCTGCGGCCTGAGGACCAGCTCCGCAAGGCCGGCTCGGCCGGCAAGCCCGTGCTCAACGTCGAGACGCGCGTGGTCAACACGGCGATGGAAGACGTCAGGGTGGGCGAGGTCGGCGAGATCGTGCACCGCTCGCCGCATCTGCTGTCCGGCTATTACAACGATCCCGTGAAGACCGCGGCCGCGTTCTCGGGCGGCTGGTTTCACTCCGGCGATCTCGCCACCGTGGACGAGGAGGGCCACATCACCGTGGTCGACCGCGTCAAGGACATGATCAAGACCGGCGGCGAGAATGTCGCGAGCCGCGAGGTCGAGGAGATGGTCTATCGCATCCCCGCAGTCTCCGAGGTCGCCGTCGTCGGCCTGCCGGATCCGCGCTGGATCGAAGCGGTCACCGCCATCGTCGTGGTCAAGAGCGGCGAAAAGCTGGACGAAGAAGCCGTCATCAAGCACTGCGCCGGTCAGATGGCGCATTTCAAGGTGCCGAAGCGCGTCATCTTCGTGGACGCCTTGCCGAAGAATCCGAGTGGCAAACTGCTCAAGCGCGAACTGCGCCAGCGTTTCGTCGGCGGCGAGACGCTGGACAAGGCGGTGCAGAAGAGCTTTGGCACCTGAGACGGAGCGTTTCCCATGAAAGCCTGGCAGGTCGCGCGCGACTGGTCGATCGAGGGAATGGAACTGGCCGATCTTCCGGAGCCGACCCCCGGACCCGGCCAGGTCGCGGTGCGGATCGAGGCGGCATCGCTCAATTATCGCGATCTGCTCACCGTGCAGGGCAAGGGCGGCGTCACCAGATTGCCGCTGATCCCGTTCTCGGATGGGGCAGGCGAGGTGATCGCCGCCGGTGAGGGCGTGACGCGCGTCGCGGTCGGTGATCGCGTCTGTCCAATGTTCTTCCAGTCCTGGATCGACGGGCAGGTCTCGATGGCCAGCCGCCGTTACGCGCTGGGCGGCACGCGGCCCGGTGTGCTGCAGGAGGTGATGGTGCTCGACGCCGAGGGCGTCAGCCGCCTGCCCTCGCATCTGTCATTCACTGAGGCCGCGACGCTGCCCTGCGCCGGGCTCACAGCCTGGCGCGCGCTGTTCGAAGAAGCACACGTGAAGCCCGGCGATACCGTGCTGGTGCAGGGCACCGGCGGCGTCTCGATCTTCGCGCTGCAATTCGCAAAGCTCGCCGGTGCAAGCGTGATCGTGACGTCGTCGAGCGACGACAAGCTCGAACGGGCCAGGGCGCTCGGCGCCGATCACACCATCAATTATCGTTCGATGCCGGACTGGGGCAAGGCCGCAGCGGAGTGGACCGGGGGAGGCGTCGACCACGTCGTCGAGGTCGGCGGCAAGGACACCTTTGCGCAATCGCTCGAGGCTGCGCGGGTCGGTGGCACCATCCTGGTGATCGGCGTGCTCACAGGCTTCTCGCAGCAGATCGCGATCCCGAGCCTGTTCGCCAAGAACCTGCACGTTATCGGCCTCTCCGTCGGCAGCCGCCGCATGTTCGAGGGCATGACGGCCGCGATCGAACGCAACGCCATGAGGCCGGTGATCGACCGGGTGTTCAGCTTCGATGCCGTGCCGGACGCGCTGCGCCTGATGCAGCAGGGCGGCCATTTCGGCAAGATCGTGGTCGAGTTCGCCTAGAGCGCTTTCGAGCGAAGCGGCTCCCGGTTCGCGTCAAGACAACGCGCCAAAAAAATCTAGCTGGTCTCGCCGGAAAGCTTCCTGACATCGTCGGGCGTCTGCCCAAAACGGCGGTGAAACGCGCGGTGGAAGTAGGAGACGTCGTGGAAACCCGCAAGATGCGCGATCTCGATGATCTTGCGGGTGCGCATGGCAGGATTTCGCAGCAGCGCCTTTCGCGGAAGCAGCGCGGTCTGGAAATTGCCGTGTCCCGTCTGGGTGATATGGGCGCCTTTGATCGAGGGGGCGCCGATGGTGATGTCACCGGCGGCGATCTCCAGCGGGCGCTTTCCCATGGCTCCGCTCAACGCCAAATTGGGCGAGGTGGTAATCACCAATTCGTCGTTCGTCCCCAATGACACGAACGACATCGGCGTGCCGAAGGAGGCCGAGAGCCTGATACGGGGAAGAATCGAAGGCACTATGGTCCGGTGGACCTGCCTGTCGCCGACCGGCACGAAATCGACCTTCGCCACCTCACGACAGAACTGCTCGCGCCAGCTTTGGTAGGCCGGACCATTCGGATCGCCATCGAATGAGAGCTGCGGCTGGGTCATCGATCGCTAGCAAGTTGCCGACGCATTGCGGTTCGCATTTTCGTCGGGGTCTCCGGCGGTGCCAACCAGAAAACGCTGGATTGCGCGAAAAGCCACTCGCAACTGCGCGCTGAGCCAGCGACCAGGTGCCGCAGCCTTGCTTGTTGGCGCGTATCGAAGATGGAGGCGCCGCGCCAAGCGTACGGCGCGCCAACTCAATACTTCTTCACCGTTGCCCCGAAGGCGAACCACAGTGCCATTGAGGCAAGGCCAAAGCCGCCGAGCAGCAGGAAGGTCGGCCCGTAGCCGATCCATTGCGCGATCCAGCCGCCGAGTGCGGGACTGAGGCTGGCGCCGACGCCTTGCACCGTGATCACGGCGCCCTGGCCGAGATTGATGCGGCCGGAGCCGTTGAGCGCGCGTGCGACCATGCCGGGCACCGCGACCGTCTGCAATCCGGTGCCGATGCCGTCGAGCACCTGCATCGGCACCACGCCCCACCATCCCGTGACGAAGAAGGCCAGCACGCCGCGGATGGGCAGGAACATGAAGGACACCAGGATGACCGGCCAGTAATTGCGCTTGCTCGCGGCCTTCATCGCGATCAGCGAGGTCACGACCATGACGCCTTGCGCGATCACCACGGTGGTGGCGACGAAGCTCGGGCCGTTGGCCTGCCCTTCGGCCACGGCCGCAAGCCCGTAGAGCGGCACGATGGCGGCATTGCCGAGATGGAAAAGGGCGAGCGCCAACGCCAGCACCAGCAGGGCCCGGTGCTTGAGCAGCATCGTGAACGCGTCCGGCGCGCTGTCGGGATCGTCCTCCTTGCAGCCGCGCGAGGCGCGATCGTCGATTGCCTTGGCCGGGATCATCATGACGCAGGCGATCGCGATGACGCCGAACACCGCTGCCAGGACGAAGACGGCAAAGTAGCCGTACTTGTAGCCGAGATAGCCCGACAGTGCGGCACCAACCATGTTGCCTGCGTGGTTGAATGCCTGGTTGCGTCCGTTGACCGCGTTGAAACCCTTCTGCTTGGCGATGCCGAGCGTGATGCCCGTCACCGCCGGCACGATGGCGGCGCTCGCCAGCGATTGCGCGACCTGGGAGAACGTCACCGCCCAGAAATTCTGCGAGATCAGGATGATCGCGGACGCAAGAACGACGCAGATGCCGGGAATGACGACCCAGAGCCGCTTGTTGCGGCTGGAATCGATGAAGCCACCGATCGGCGTCGTGATCAGCATGCCCGCGACATTGCCGATCGTCAGCGCGGTGCCGATCAGCCCGGTCGCCCAGCCGCGCTCCTGAAGGAAGACGCCGACGAACGGACCGATGCCCGACTGCATGTCGGCCATGAAGAAGTTGAGCGCGAACAGAGGCCAGAGGTGAGACCAGGAAGGAGGCCGCGATGTCATCGATACCCAAACATGTTCTTCGTGTGTCGTGAGCCTCGTGGCCAATCGTTCTGGTGTTGATCTGAACGTAACGGGTGCTTGCCGCGTTGGTTCCAGTCACTCCTCGAGGCCCAACGACCTTGCTGAAGGCTGGCTCGCAGTGTCATCCTGCGATCTTCCCACGGAGCTCGAACCATGCCTCTCTGGACCTGCGAAACCTGCGGCGCGCAATTCCCGAATGGCGGAAATCGCCCTGCCTCCTGCGTGATCTGCGAGGACGAGCGGCAGTTCGTGAACTGGAAAGGTCAGAGCTTTCTCACGCGCGAGGAGCTCGCGCGTGGGCACCGGCTGGTGGGACGGGACGATCTCGGCCTCACCGGCATCGGCCTGGAGCCGAGCTTCGCGATCGGGCAGCGCGCGCTGCTGGTGCCCCAGGGCGACGGCTGCGTGATGTGGGATTGCATTCCGCTCGCAGCCGATGAAGCCATCCCATTCGTCGCCGCACTCGGCGGACTGAAGGCGATCGCGATCTCGCATCCGCACTATTACGGCGCGGCCGCCGACTGGAGCGACACCTTTGGCGGCGTGCCGGTCTATTTGCATGCGGACGACCGCGCCTTCGTCACCCGGCCGCATTCTGCGATTGTGCACTGGAGCGGCGAAAGCCACCGCATCTCCGACGACTTGCTACTGTTGCGCACCGGTGGTCATTTCGCCGGCGCCACCGTGCTGCATCATGCGCGTGGTGCGGACGGCAGGGGCGCGTTGCTCACCGGCGACATCGCACAGGTGACGATGGACCGCCGCTTCGTCAGCTTCATGTACTCCTACCCCAACTACATGCCGCTCAACGCCGCCGCAGTGCGGCGGATCGCGGCTGCCGTCGAGCCGCTCGCCTTCGATCGCATCTATGGCGCGTGGTGGGGGCGCAACATCGCTGGCGGAGCCAAGGCCGCCTTCGCGGCGTCGGTTGCGCGCTATCTGGCGGCCATCGCCTGAGCCGGATTCATCTTGCCGGCCCCAAATAACTGTACTATAAGTACAGTTATTAGCTGCGATGACGCAGAGGCGGGCCCGGCATGATCGATGCATCATGGAAGCCGCGGCGCTCTGCGGCCGCGTTGGCGGGAGTTGGACGCATGGCGGGATTGTACGATTACGAGATTTTCGACGCCGGCGATGTCACGCTGCAATCGGGCGCCGTCTTCCCTTCGCTGACGCTCGCCTACAAGACCTATGGCACGCTGAGCCCGGCAAAAGACAACGTCATCCTCTATCCGACCTCGTTCAGCGCGCAGCACACCGACACCGAATGGCTGATCGGCCCCGGCGGCGTGCTCGATCCAACACGCTACTTCATCATCATCCCGAACCTCTTGGGCAACGGCCTGTCGTCCTCGCCGTCGAATACCGCGGCGCCATTCCCCGCGGTGACCTATCACGATGCGATCGCCGTCCAGCACCGGCTCCTCATCGAACGCTTCGGCATTTCGAAGCTTGCGCTCGTCTACGGCTGGTCGATGGGCGGCATGCAGGCCTACCACTGGGCCGCGCTGCATGCCGACATGGTCGAACGGGCCGCCGTGGTCTGCGGCGTCGCGCGCTGCGCGCCTTACAACTACGTCTTCCTGGAAAGCGTGAAGGCCGCGCTATCAGCTGATCCCGCTTTCCGCGACGGCCGCTTCGCCGAGAAGCCGGTCGCCGGCTATCGCGCCATGGGGCGCGTCTATGCCGGCTGGGCGATGTCGCACGGCTTCTATCGCGACGAGCTCTGGCGCGAGGCCGGCTTCACCTCGCTGGAGGATTATCTCGTCCGCACCTGGGACGCGACGTTCGCCCGGCGCGATGCCAATGATCTTCTGGCGCAGATCGGCATCTGGCAGAACGGCGACATCAGCCGCTGTGAAGCATTCGGTGGCGATCTCGATCGCGCGTTGGCGGCGATCAAGGCGCACATGCTGCTGATGCCGGGCGCGACCGATCGCTATTTCGACGTTCGCGACAACGAGGACGAACTCGGCCGGCTGGTGAACGCCAAATCCGCCGTGCTGCATCCGATCCCGTCGCTGCATGGCCATCGGGCCGGCAATCCGGTGGGCAATCCGCGCGATCAGGCCTTCATCAAGGCCGAAGTCGCATCACTCCTCGACAAATAGGGCAGCATCCGATCATGACCGACGCGACCGTTTCAGAGCCCGGCCACCGCCTGAAGCCGCTGACGCCCGCGATGCTGCGCCAACTGTCGGCCCGCTCCGATCTCAGGGGCGCCGTGCAGAGCCTCGGCCATTATGGCGCGATCGCGCTGCTGGTTGCGCTGATCTGGAAGGTTTCCTCGACATGGGGCGTGCTCTGGGCCCTGCCGTTGATGGCAGTGCAGGGCTATGTCGTCGCCTTCCTGTTCATGGCCGTGCACGAGACCGCGCACAAGACCGCGTTCAAAAGCCGCGGCCTCAATCTCGCCGTGGGCCATCTCTCGGCCTTCATCATCGGATTGCCTTACGAATATTACTGCCTGTTTCACTGGGACCATCACCGCTACACCCAGGATCCGGACAAGGATCCCGAGCTGATCGTCGGGGTGAAGCCGGCATCCGACACGCAGCTCGCGGTGGCCTATAGCGGCTTGCTCCAGGTCGCAGGCCGTCTCCGGCTGATGCTCGGCCATGCGATCACCGGCAACGTCACCGTGCCCTGGATTCCCGAGAGCAAGCGCGCCGTCATCGTGCGCGAGGCGCGTGCCTATGCCGCGCTCTACGTCCTGCTGCTCGCGCTGTCGCTGTGGTTCTCCTCAGCGCTGCTGCTTTGGGTCTGGATCGTCCCGCTCGTGATCGGGCAGTTCTTCCTGCGGCCCTATCTCTATGCCGAGCACACCGGCTGCGAGCGCACGCGCAGCGCTTTTGAGAACACGCGCACCACCTATACCGGCGCGGTCGTCAAATGGTTCGCGTGGAACATGCCCTACCATGTCGAGCACCACGCCTATCCGTCGATCCCGTTTCACGCACTGCCGAAGCTGAACGCAATCGTCGACGGCGAGATTGTCCATCGCGGCCACGGCTACATCAGGACGACGCGCGAGACCTGGGCTTGGTTTCGCCGGCAGCTGCGGGCAGCGCAAGCGAACGAGCGCCGATGAAGGCTCCGTAGCCCGTTGTGCATTTGCCGGCTTCCGACAGGGAGCTTTACGACGTGTTCATTGCACTTGCGCATGCCGTGGAAGATTCAGATACCGCTCGCACGTGCGGCGAATAATTCCGATGAAAATCAATGACTTGAATGCCCTGGGGAACGTGCCTAACGAATCCTTCCGGATCGGGAAAGTTTTAGCCGTCTTGTATTCATAACCAGGCGAGGCCGCTGCTCTAAGCATTGAAGTCATCAACGCCGCCGGTGTCTGGAGATTGGTGATGAGTGCGACGAGAGGCCGTCTTCTGGTGGTCGACGACGATTTGGTGCAGCGGGTTTTGATCGGCAAGATCGGGGCGAAGCTCGGCTACGAGACGGTCGTTGCGTCCTCCTACGAGGCCGCAACCGAGCTTCTGGCGCGCGAAGCTTTCGAGATCATGGCGCTAGACCTGTCGCTCGGCGGTCGTGACGGGGTGGAACTGCTGCGCTACGTCGCGGAAGCCGGCCTTCGCGCAATGTCGATCGTGATCATCAGCGGCTGCGATGATCGTGTCATGAAGGCCACGCGACGGGTCGCGAACGGATTGAAGCTGTCGGTCGGCGGATGCCGGACCAAGCCGCTCGATCTGAATCGTCTGCGCAGCGCCCTGGAATTGCCGCGGCGCGCGCCGCTGGCCGCGACATCCGCCGCGCCGCAGCTCCGGATCACGCCGGAGCGAATCATGCGGGGCCTTGCCGACCGCGAATTCTTCGTTGAGTTTCAGCCGAAGATCGCGCTCGAGAGCGGAAGGGTCGTCGGCGCCGAGGCACTCGCACGCTGGCGCACCGCCGAATTCGGCATGGTCTCGCCCATGATCTTCATTCCGATCGCCGAGGAAGCCGGCCTCATGCGCGAGGTGACCGATTGCATCCTGTCATCGGCGATGTCGCAGGGCCGCAAGCTGATCGAGCGCAATCCCGGTTTCACCATCGCCGTCAACATCTCGGGTTCGCTGATGTCGGATCTGGCCTTGCCAGACCGGATCGAGGAGATCCTGGGCCGCGAAAATATCTCTCCCTCCTCGCTGACGGTGGAGATCACCGAGACCTCGGCGATGGCCGACGTCGATCGTGCCAACGACATTCTGGTGCGGCTGCGGATCAAGAAGATCGGCACGGCGATCGACGATTTCGGCACCGGCTATTCGTCGCTTGCCGCCTTGGTGCGTCTTCCGTTCAGCGAGCTGAAGATCGACCAGTCCTTCATCAAGGGCTGCGAATCCGACGACGACATGATGAAGATCGTCGATGCCTCCGTGGCGCTTGCGAAGGCGTTCAACATGAAAGTGGTGGCCGAGGGCGTCGAAAACCCGGAGGTGCTCGAAATCATCCGCCGGATCGGTTGCGATGTCGCCCAGGGGTTCCTGTTTGCGCCCTCGCTGCGGCGTGCGCGCGCCGAACGATGGATCTCCGAGCACAACGCCCTGGCGGACGAGCGGGCCGCCTCTGCAATACCGACTGCGCTCGCAAGTTGAGACGGCGAGCCCCGGTCGCGGAACGACCGGGGCTGCGTCAACGATACAGGCGGGCTCAGTAGATCCCGTAGGCGCAGACATTCACGACGCGCACGCGCAGGCCATGGCGGGTCTGGACGACGCGCTCCTGGTAGCAGTTGCTGACGCCGGTGTTGACGTAGACGCCGCCAAAGCCAAAGCCCGGACCCCAGCCGTGATGCCAGTGCGGGTGGATGCCGTGGGCCGAGGCGGCGGTCGGCGCGAGAGCGGCAGCGCCGAGCGAACCGGCGGCGATCAGACCAAGAGCAAGCTTACGAAACATTTTCATTCTCCAGTATGGCGCGAAGGCCGTTGTTGTGTCCCTGCATCTCGGTCGGGCCGAGATGGGATTGCGTTCATGCGTGATGATGAGAATCGTGTTTCAGGATTGTTTCGTGGCCTGCGGCGGAATGTGCCGTCGTCATGTTTTCCGCGCCGTGCGATAGCGCGCGGCCATTGCCTGCGTCATCTCCACCATCTTGTCGCGGAGATCGGCGGGCTCCAGCACCTCGGCCTCGGGGCCGAGCCGTAACAATTCGGCTGCGGCGTGCCAGGATGTCTTGCCGACAGGCACGCGCGCGATGCGCCAGCCGTCGGCATCGATGGTCTCTTCGAGCTGCGTGCGTGCCTTGACGTAGGGCTGGCTCAGCGCGTCGAGCAGCTTGACGCCGAACGGCGACAGCCGCACCACCGCGACATTGGGATGCATCTCCGCCTCGAGGCGCAGCGTTGCGGCCTGCCAATAGGCGGCGAGATCGAAATTGTCAGGACGTTCGAAGCGATCGTCGAGAGGCGTGCAGTCGAGCACGCGCGCGACGCGATAGGTGCGCACGCTGGCATCGACCTGGCCTGCGAGGTACCAACTCCCGCCCTTCAGCACGAGGCCGAGCGGCGCGAGGCGGCGCCGCTTCTCGGACCGCCAGCTCTGGTAGCGGATCTTGATCAGTGTCCCCTGCAGCAGCGCGCCGGCAATCGTGCGCAGATGCTCCGGCTCTTCCGTCTCACCGAACCAGCCGGGCGCATCCAGATGAAACCGCTCCTGCATCCGGCTGGCATCCTGACGCAGGTGGACGGGCAGCGCCGCCATCAGCTTGTTCTGTGCGGCGATCATCGCGGCATCGAGCCCGAGCGCCGCGGCGGGGCCCGGGAGCCCTGCGAGGAACAGCGCGCCGGCCTCGCTCTGCGACAGGCCGTTCAGGCGCACGCGATAGCCGTCGAGCAGGCGATAGCCGCCCTCCGCGCCGCGGTCGGCATAGACAGGCACGCCGGATGCCGCCAGCGCGTCGATGTCGCGATAGATCGTGCGCACCGAGACCTCGCAGGCCTCCGCAAGCTCGGGCGCGGTGACTTGGCCCCTGGCCTGGAGGGTGGTGAGGATCGACAACATCCGGCTCGCGCGCATGATTTCCTTAAACCATACCTGACACAGGATGTCAGGTATGGTCGCGTAGAGCTAGGGCCTCGCCCGACGGCGCCCCAGGAGACTTGCCATGACCGATCCGAACCGCATCACCCTGTATTATTCACCGCAAAGCCGTGCCACCGGCACGCGGGTGCTGCTCGAGGAACTGGGCGCGCCCTACGACCTCCACGTCCTCAACATGAAGGCCGGCGAGCAGCGCCAGCCCGCCTATCTCGCCATCAATCCGCTCGGCAAGGTCCCGGCGATCCGCCACGGCGAGGCGCTCGTGACCGAGCAGGTCGCGATCACCATCTATCTCGCCGACCTCTTCCCGCAGGCCGGTCTGACGCCCGCGCTGAACGATCCCTTGCGCGGTCCTTACCTGCGCTGGATCGCCTATTACGGCTCATCCTTCGAGCCGGCGCTGATTGACAAGTTCATGCAGCGCGAGCCGGCGCCGATCACACAGTCGCCCTATGCGGATTACGACACCATGCTCGGTGCGCTCGAAGCGCAGCTGTCGAAGGGACCGTACCTGCTCGGCGAGCGCATGACGGCCGCCGACGTGTTGTGGGGCGTGGCGTTCAGCTGGACCATGATGTTCGGCATCGTGCCGAAGAAGGACGTCTTCGTCCGCTATGCCGAGCGCATGACCGCACGGTCCGCCTACCAGCGCATCAACGCGGCGGATGACGAGATGGCTGCGGAGCATGCCAAGGCGGTCGGAGGCTGAGGGCGCGCGCGCCTCACATTCAGTTTCGTCCCGGAAATGCGTAAGCGCAGACCCGGGACTCATAACCACAGGGTGGTGTTTTGCGAAGACTCGGAGCTAAAACTTCGGCGCTCTCTTCTCCGCAAACGCCTTGATGCCTTCCTTGATCTCGTCGCCGCGCATGCTGTCGCGGTGGCGCTGGTCGGCGGCGCGATCATCGAGCTCGCCGCGGGCGAATTCGTTGATTGCGCGCTTCATGCCGCGCATGGCCTGCGGCGCGTTGCCGGCGAGGATGCCGGCGAGTCTGTCGACCTCCTCGTCGAGCGTCTCTTCTGGCACCATGGCGGTCAGGTAGCCGATGCGCAGCATCTCCGGCGCGCTGATCTTTTGCGCGGTCAGGAACAGCCTTTTCGCATTGTCGAGGCCGAGCCGTGTGACGTAGCGTTTGATGCCGCTCGGGTAATAATGCAGCCCGAGTCGCGCCGCCGGCATGAACATCTCGGCGGTGTCGACGCCGATCCGGAAATCGCAGGCGAGTGCGAGATCGGTCGAGCCGCCATAGACGCCGCCGTTGAGCCGGCAGATCGTCGGCACGCCGAGATCCTCCAACCGGTTGACGACGACCTCGAAGGCGGAGCCCGCGCTCTGCTGCTCGTTTGCGCTGACGGCGCGCTCGGCGACCGAGTTGAGGTCATACCCCGCGGAGAAGGCGCGCCCGGTGCCGGTCAACACCAGCACGCGGATGGCCGGATCAGCCTCGACCAGGTCGAACAGCCTGACGAGCTCGCCGAGGTCTTCCGCCTGGAGCCGGTTGAGATGCTTGGGACGGTTGAGGCGGATGGTGGCGCGCGCGCCGTCGCGTTCGAGCAGGGGGCCGGTCGCCGCGTCGGTGGTATCCGACATTCTTGTCTCCATTCTACTTGTTTTCGAGCGCGCGGCGTTTCGCCTCGGCATCGATGGTCTCGGCGAGATCCGGGTGCCGTGCCATCAGCACGCGGAAGTCGACGAGGTCGAGTACCAGAAGCCGCGACACTTTCGTGGTCGAAACATTGGCGCCGCGCTTGTTGTTGCCGAGCAACGCCATCTCGCCGAAGAAGGCGCCTTCGCCGAGCTGAACCTTCTTGCCGGGAAGGTCGACCTCGACCTCGCCCGCGGCAATGAAATACATGCAATCGCCCTGCGCCCCCTTGCGGATGATCATGGTGCGCGCCGGCAGCTCCATGGTCCGCAGCATGTGGGTGACGTCGGCAATCGCGGCGGGGCCGAGCGCCGCGAAGAAGGGCACCTTGCTGACGGCCTCCCAGGTCTTGAGGAAATTGTCGCGCCGCGTCTCGGCGGCAAATCCGGTCGCCAGGATACCGGTCCAGAGGCCGAACACACCGAGGCCCGAGATCATCACCGCGGCCGCCACCAGCCGCCCCAGCGGGGTGACCGGCACGGCATCGCCATAGCCGGTGGTCGTGAGTGTGACGACGGCCCACCACAGCGCCGCAGGGACGCTGCCGAAGGTCTGCGGCTGCACGTCCCGCTCCAGGAAATATTCGGCGACGGAGGCGAGGAAGACCACCATCAGGAAGATCACGAGCACGCTGAGCAGGGGCCCGGATTCCAGCACCAGCACGCGGCGAAGCTGCCGCAGGCCCGGAATGCCCGGCACCACCTTGAGCACCCAGAGCACGCTGAGCAGCCAGGCCGTCCTGGGCTCGACGCCGAGAACCAGCGCAACCGGCACCGCCAGGGCCCCGATCGCGTCGACCAGCCCGGCAGAAGAGGACATGTACAGCGAAAGCCGCCCTTGCTGCGTCATATGACGCAGCCGCACCAGCCATTCGAATACGAAATAGGCGAGGCAGGTCCAGAGCAGAGCGCTGATCCATTCGTGGGCCTCATGGGCCCGCTTGTCCGACAGCAGCACCATGCTGAGCACGCCGATGCTCACCGCGACATAGGCCGCCTTGGTCATGTTGCGGCCGGCCGTGGCGGCCGCAAACTGGGCCAGAGAGGAAATCAACGGCTTGAACATGCGGGAAGGCGGCTCGGTCTTTGGGACAGGTCTTCGGGGTCCCGGCTGGGACGTCGGCGCCAAAGTGCCCGCCTGGGCGGGGGCCGTCAACGACGGGGCAGGCCGTGCGATCGGCGCGGCGGCGACGGGGTCCGCTGTGCCGCCGTTGCCGGCGGGGCGTCTACCTGAAATGCGGCGGCTCGTCGTAACCGCGGCGGCTGCTGAAGAACAGCAGCACCATCAGCCCGATGCCGACGACGATGGAAAACCCCGCGCCCAGCGCCAGCGCCACGTAGCCTTCCGTCGGGATCGGGTCACCTTCAACCATCATTGCGGAATAGGCGAAATAGCCGGCCGCCGCCAGCATTCCCAGCAGGAGGATGATGAGGAGTGCACGCATGCTGCGGTCTCCGGTTGCAATCGCGAACCAACGGTTGCAGATCGCAGCAGTTCCAGACGGCCGATATCGCTGGGCTGGCGGCCCAACCCCAGTCTGATGCCCCGGACGCAGCGCAGCACGCAGTGTTGCGCTGCAGAGCCGGGGCCCAGCGGCACATACTGCGGCTCCCGGGTCCCGGTTCAGCGCTGCAACGTCTTGGGCGGCGCAACCTGTTCGAGACAAGAGAGTTGTGGGCGGCCCGACCGCGCTTCTCAGGCGCTCTGGGCGGTCTTCACCACCACGACATTGCTGTCGTCATGCTGGGCAGGGCCCGCGCCCTGCGGCGGCTTCTCGGTCTCGTTGGCATGACGCTTCAGATAGTCGCGGCGCATGCCGATCTCGTCGCGGACGAACTCGTAGCCGAGCTTGAAAGTGTCGAGCCCGTCGGTGCTGATCGTGCCGTCTCGTAGGCCGATGACGGCGCCGCGCAAAATGCCTTCGAGCTCGTCCTGAAGACATTCGAGCTGATCCAGAGAGTGGGCGTGCTCGATCCGCTCGCCGATGTCGAGGATGGCGGTGGAGAGCTCGCTGGCCTTCTCCGGCGCGATGCGCGTGATCTTGGCGTAGATCGCGGCGAAGATCGAACCGATGACGCTGAGCGCGGCGGCGCCCAGATACATCAGGTCGCTGTACTTATCCATGAACGACTTGGTGTCGTCGTTGATGTAGTCGGCCGCCCCCTGGTGCGCCATCACGAAGGCGTCCTTCTCGGTCGAGGCCGGCTCAATTCTGGTGGCAAAGCTGTTGTCGAGCCCGAGTGCGGATTTGTTCTCGTAAACGGTGCGTGCGAGTTCGCCCGCCGTGGTGGGGGACATCCTGGATTGCGCGACCAGCAGCCATTCCAGGCCGATCGTGTCGAGGTCGTCGTCGGGAATTTGCGGCGAGGTCGACAGCGTGCCTGCCGTCAGCGTCTCGCTGGAAATGCCGGGAAGCCTGCGCGCCAGCGCCTTGGCCTCGTCGATCGCGTTCAGCGTGAAGCCGCCGCGCTTGGCGAGTTGCTCATAGGCCTTGTCGCGCACCGCCCGGGAGGCATGGACGATGGCGATGACCGCGCCGAAGCCGTTTGACGGTGCGAACAGCTTGTCGAGCGTTGCGCCCTGCGGCGCCATCTGGATCTTCGCGGCATCAGGACCGTCGGGGATGTCGAGGATGCTGCGGACGAAGGCGAGGGAGGATTCGCTCTCGGCGAGAACGGCGACCTTCTTCTTCTTCAGTTCGGCGATCGATTTGATCTTCTTGTTGCCGGGGCCCAGCAGCAGCACGAGATCGTGCTCGAGGATCGCGAGCGTGCGTGCCCGCAGCGGGACCTTGGCGTCGGTGCGCAGGACCGCGAGGTCGGCCTGCTTGCGGTCGAACTGTGCGAGCGCCTTGGAGTTATCGGCGTTGTTGACGATCTTGATCCGGAAGCGCGAGGCGTTGGACTTCAGCACGGCGGCGAGCTTGGCGGCGAACAGCGCCTCGTCGCTGTTGGGAGCGCCGACGGCAAAGGTCAGCGTTTCCGAATTGTGCAGCATGGCGCGGCCGCCCCAGACGGTGGCGAGCGACAACAGCAGGGTCAGCACGACGTAGAGGAAGACCTGCTGCTGATTGGTCTTGATCACCTTGGAGCGCCGGGGCGGCGGCTCGATGAGTGACGAATCCGGGCCTTCAGTACTCATGGCAGCACTCTGGCCTTATTCTCGGGTGGCGGGCGGCTTGCGGATGCGATCGCGCGGAGCGCCCTGAAATTCGTAAAGGTCTGAAAAAAGAACGATATTCTCTATCCGGAATGATAGCGCGAAGGTCACGGAATGCAAATTCCGAGCCGATGGTAACCTTACGCGACACATCCGCGGCGATTGGTCATCCTATCACCAGTTAGCCACACTTGGCGATTTTCCGGTTCCCCCCGGCTGCATTCCGCCGCGGGAGATGTCATAAATCGCGCGTCCCGGCGATTTGACCGGTCCAGAACTGGTCCAAGAAGAAGTTGCGCTGAACGCTCCAATTTTTCTTGTCACGTCAATGAGGGCGTCAGCCTTGTCGTTTCCACCCATGTCATCGGCGATTCCGGTCGAAGCGCTCATTGGCTGGATGTTGCTGCTCACCTTCAAGCACATCATCGCCGATTTCGTCCTCCAGACCGCCTGGATGGCGCACGGCAAGGACCAGAAGCACGGCTGGGCCCTGCCGCTTCTGGTGCACTGCCTGATTCACCTTGCGGTTGCACTGCCGCTGATCCTGATCGTGGCGCCGAAATTCTGGTTCGTGGCCCTCATCGACTTCGTGATCCACATCACGATCGACCGTGCCAAGGGGTTTGTCTCGGCGAATTTCGGGGTCGATCTTGCGCATCCCTGGTTCTGGACACTGATCGGCGTCGACCAGGCGCTGCACCATCTCACCGGTTTTGGCCTCTCCATCTTCATGGCGGCGAACTGACTGCTTGAGCGGGCCAAATCTTCATCGGCACCAAAGGTCGTCATGCCCGGGCTTGGCACCACGTTCTTTCGTGCGTCTCGGCTGTTCGTGGATAACCGGGGCAAGCCCGGCCATGACGCCGCGGAGGCCCTGGTGCCCTACTCTTCAGCCGGAGCGGTAGTCCTCGGATCCCGCACCGGGGCCCCTCCGATTCGCGGCGGACGCGCAAGGACCCCGGGTGACTACCGGGCAGCGTGGTTAACCTTTCATTAGAGAATTGCGCTGCATCTTCCTCACACGAGGGAGAACTGCAATGTTTTCAAGCCGCGACGCCTTTGAAAGCGATTTCTGCCCGGTTCGCGACGAACTCCTTGGCGAGATGTATCGCGCCAGCGAGAGCGGCCTGCCGAGGTTGGTTGAGAGTGTTTCCCCTGACGCACGCGCCAGGCTGGCGCTGTTCTGCTATCGCCGCAACCATCTGCACTCGCTGGCGGTCGTGATCGCAGCGAGCTGCACCGAGCGCGACCTGATCGAGAACGGCGGCCGCGTCGGCTCGACGCTCTACGCGCTGTCGCGGGAAGGCGCGGCGAAATCCTCGCCATCGCTGTCGGGCGGCCGCAAGCCGATCACGCTGTCGACCAAGCCGCTCTCGGTGCTCGCGCCGCTCGAGGACGAGTTCGACGACGAGATCAGCGAAGCAGTCCCCGCCTAAGCGCTCGCGATCACAGGCAGCCCGAACTTCCGCCGCGCCATTGCGCATTCGGCATCGCCCGGCATGCAGGTGCGGCACACCTCCGGCCGTATCGCATAGATGCCGCACGCGGTTGCTTTCCCGATGTCGCCCTGCAGGGCCGAGCAACGATCGCCCTCGCACCGCATGCCGGATTGGCGTTCGTTGATCAGGGCTTGCGGGATCGCAGCAAGCTCCTCGTCGCTCTCGATCGAGAAGCGCGGCCAGTTGGCCGAATAGCCGCAGCATGCGCCGCAACTCTGGCAGCAGCTCGACGGATCGATGGGGGAGCTCTCTTGCATCCTCGTCACGTGTCCTTCAGGTATCCTTGGGCGGGCCCCAGACCAAGCTCTGCCGCCATCTTGCGCGCAGCACGTCGCGTCGTTCCGGATATTTCTCCTCGAGATAATTCGCCTCCACCACGCGGTCGGTGCGGAAGCTGCGGAAGTCGCCGCGCAGCTCGCACCAGGCGGCGAGCAGGCGCACAGCCTCGAGATAGCCGACCGAGATCGGCCAGATCATGCGCTCGCTGGCGCGGCCCTGCTCGTCGCGATAGCGCAGCATGATCTTCTTGCCTTCGTGGATCTGGGTGCGGGTGCGCACCATGTCCAGGCGGTCCGGCTCCCGGTTCCAGCTTGGGCGTGCGCGGCTCGCCGGCTCCAGCACGAAGGGACGCAGGCGCTCGGGGACGGTGTCGGCGATCTTCGCCATCAGATCTTCGGCCGCGCGCGCCAGTGCCGAATCGGCATGGCCGGCGACCCATTGTGCGCCCAGCACGGCCGCCTCGATCTCGTCGGGCGTCAGCATCAAGGGCGGCAGGTCGAAACCCTTTTCAAGGATGTAGCCCATGCCGGCTTCCCCGCGGATCGGCACGCGCTGGCCGATCAGCGTTGCGATGTCGCGATAAATCGTGCGCTTCGAGGTCTCGAGCTCGGCCGCGATGGCGTCCGCCGTCAGCGGCTTACGCGTGCGCCTCAGCACCTGGATGATCTGAAACAGCCGGTCGGCGCGTCTCATGACAATTCTCTCATCGGTGGTTTTTTCAGAAAGCGGCGCGCGGCTGCTGACAGGATGTTGGCAGCAGGGGGGTTCTATACCGGGACAACACAGCGACTGAAGAGGATTTGTCCATGATCATTCCGACCCATTTCGGCCCGGCCGTTCCGATGCTGCGGGCCCAGGCGTGGTCCGTGTCGGCGCTCGCCCGCCTCGTTTCGCTCGATCTCATGGCCGTCGATCTCCGGTTTGCCCTTGCAAGCGTCGTGGCACGCTCGCTGACCCAGGCCGCGGACGCGCTGGTCCGCCATGTGATGGGCCGCGCCTGGCAGGGGGCCCGCTTCGCAGAAGATATCACGGCTGCTGCCACCATGGTGGCAGCAGCCGGTCGCTAGGTTCCGCCAACTTTCGAGAGGTTCAGGAGAGCTCGCATGATCACGCTTTACGGCTTTGGCACCGGCTTCGGCCTGCCGGAAATCAGCCCCTTCGTCACCAAGACGGAGGTGCAGCTCAAGATGGCGGGACTGCCCTACCGGAAGGAGCGGGCGATGCCGCCGGCCTCTCCCAAGGGGCAATTGCCGTTCATCGACGACGGCGGCGAGGCGGTGGCTGATTCCACCTTCATTCGCGCCCATATCGAGCGCCGCTACGGCTTCGATTTCGACGCCGGCCTGTCGCTGGCCGAGCGGGCGCAGGCCTGGGCGTTCGAACGCATGATCGAGCACCATGTCTATTGGGGGCTGGTCGGGGCCCGCTGGGTCGATCCGGTGAATTTCGCCAAAGGACCTGCGCATTTCTTCGACGGCGCGCCGGAGCACAACCGCGAGAAGCTACGCGAGGACGCGCAGTTCCGCGTCGCCGAGAACTATCTGCTCTCGGGCCTCGGCCGCCACGCGCCCGATGACGACGTCGACCTCGCCGTGCGCTCGCTCTTTGCGCTCTCGGTACAGCTCGGCGACAAGGCGTACCTGATGGGCAACAAGCCCTGCGGCGTCGACGCCACCGCCTTCGGCATGCTCGCCGGCATCCTTACGCCGTTCTTCGAATCGGTCTTGCGCGAGCGCGCGGAAGGGTTTCCGAACCTCATCGCCTTCGTCGACCGCATGATGGGCAACTACTATCCCGAGTTCGCCTGGATCCCGCTGCGGCAGGCGGCTTAGCCTCCAGCGTGTCTGCGAGCTCGGTGTAACCTCTCCCGCTCGCGGGGGAGGTCGGCGCGAAGCGCCGGGTGGGGGCTCTCTCCGCTGGGAGACTTCGCCCGTAGACCTCAGACAATCCCATTGCGGAGGCACCCTCTCCCCAACCCTCTCCCGCAAGCGGGAGAGGGAGCGCAGCAACGCCGCGGCGGCAGTCGCGATCAATTGCCAAAACAAAGAGCCGGCCTATCGGGCCGGCTCTCGTCGTCTCAATCCTGCCGCTGCGTCTACTTCACCAGCGAGTACTTGCCGTCCTTCACCGTGAGCAGGATGCGTGAGCGCTCGTCGAGGCCGTAGCGGTCCTTTTCAGTGAAGTTGTAGACGCCCTGGCTCGCCGCCAGCTCCTTCTCCGACAGCAGCGCCTTGCGGATCGCTTCGCGGAATTCGGGCGTGCCCGGCTTGGCGGTCTTCAGCGCGGTCGGGATGATGCGCTTGAGAATCTCGAAGGCATCGTAGGAATGACCGGCGAACTGGCTGCGGCTGTTCGGACCGTACTTGGCCTCATAGGCCGAGTTCAGCGCGAGGCCCGGCTTCTTGGTGGCGGCTTCGTCCGGCTGATCTTCCGGGTCCATCACCGGGCCCGAAGCCATCAGCACACCTTCCGCCGCTTTGCCGGCGATGCGGATGAAGTCCATGCTGGCGGCACCGTGGGTCTGGTAGATCAGGCCCTTGTAGCCGCGTTCACGCAGCTCGGATTGCGGCAGCGCGGCCGCGGTGCCGGACGCGCCGACCAGGATCGCGTCGGGATTGGCGGCGACGAGCTTGAGCACCTGACCGGTCACTGAGGTGTCGGGACGGGCGAAACGCTCCTCGTCGACGATGGTCATGCCCATCGGCACGGCCTGGGCCTTCAAATCGTTGAACCAGAGATCGCCATAGGAATCGGAGTAGCCGATATAGCCGAGCGTCTTCACGCCCTTGGCTTTCATGTGGTCGTACAGCACCTTGCCGACGATCGGAATCGGCTGCGGCATCGCCACCGACCACTTCATGCGCTCCGGCGTGATCGGGAACGGTGCGAGGCCGAAATGCGGAATGCCGGCTTCGTTGGCGACGTTGGAGACCGCGATCGTCGGCGGCGTCAGCGCCGAGCCCATGATGATGTCGGCCTTGGATTCGGTCACGAAGCGGCGCGCGTTGGTGGTTGCCGTGGTGGGATCGCCGCCGTCGTCGAGCACGATCACCTTCAGCGGCACGCCGCCGATTTCCTTCGGCACGAACTCCAGCGCGTTACGCTCGGGGATGCCGAGTGCTGCGCCGGGACCGGTCGTGGTGGTGGTGATGCCGATGGTAATGTCGCTGGTCTGGGCCAGTGCGGGCAGCGCCGGCAGGGCCAGCGTCGCCGCGGCGATCGCGGCAGTCAGGTAAAAGCGTTTCATTTATTCCTCCCTTTACGTGTTTCTTTGAAAGCAGAAATCGGGGGGTAATTCAGCCCCCTCTTTTGGTGATGCGGCGATTTAGCTTCCCGTGAATTTGGCTACCATTTCCGCCGGGAATGGTGCCGATTTCAGCTTGTCGGGGTTAACGGGATCGCGGCCGACCAGCACGCGGGTCTCGAACCCCTCGATCGCCAGCGACTCGCCCTTGTAGACATTGTGCTTCACCTCGAAGCTCGAGCGCTTGATGCTTTCGATCTTCGTTTCAATGGTGATCCAGTCGCCATAGGTCGAGGGGATGTAGAACTTGGCCCGCGTGTCGACCATGGGGATGCCCACCAGGCCGTATTTGCGGACCAGGTCCTGCTTGGAGAACCCGGCGACCTCGAACAGGGTCGAGGTCGAATCGTCGAACATCGCGAAATAGCGCGGGTAATAGACGATGTTGGCGGGGTCGCCATCGCCCCACTGGATCTGGACCTCGCGCCGGTTCACGAACATGGGCTGGCCTTACTTCGGCGCCATGCGCAGCGAGCCGTCGAGGCGCACCACTTCGCCGTTCAGGTACGCATTCTCGACCATGTGCAGCGCGAGCGCGGCGAATTCGTCGGCCTGGCCGAGCCGGCGCGGGAAGGGGATGGCGGCGGCGAGCGAGTCCTGGGCTTCCTGCGGCAGGTTCGCCAGCAGCGGCGTCAGGAACAGGCCGGGTGCGATGGTCAGCACGCGGACGCCGAACTGCGCGAGCTCGCGCGCGATCGGCAGCGTCATGCCGACGATGCCGCCCTTGGAGGCCGAATAGGCGGACTGGCCGATCTGGCCGTCATAGGCGGCGACGGACGCCGTGTTGATGATGACGCCGCGCTCGCCGGTCGCCTGCGGCTCGAGCTTGGACATCTCGGTGGCGGCAAGGCGCAGCATGTTGAAGGTGCCGATCAGATTGACCTTGATCACCTTGTCGAAATCGGCGAGCGCCATCGGACCGTCGCGGCCGACCACACGCTTGGCAACACCGATGCCGGCGCAATTGACCAGCACCCGCGCCGGGCCGTGAGCTTTCGCGGCCTGCGCGACCGCAGCTTCAGCGGAGGCGGCATCGGAGACGTCGCAGGTCACGGCCACGCCCTTGATCTCGGCGGCAACTGTCTCGGCAAGCTTGGTATTGAGGTCGCAGACCGCGACTTTGGCGCCCTGCGCCGCCAGCTTTCGCGCGGTGGCAGCGCCCAGTCCCGATGCGCCGCCGGTGACGATGGCTGCCTGATCCTTCAACAACATGGCGTTCTCCTAATGCGATGATTTCTTATCCGACCGATATCACACGGCCCGACGGATTGGCAGCGTAGAGCTCCTCGATCAATTCGGCGCGGTGCTCGAGCACGGCGCGCTGGTTGATCGAGCCCTTGTCGGTGACCTCGCCCTTGTCGATCGAGAGCGGTGCGTCCATCAGGATCGCGCGCGTGATCCGGGTCGAGGATCCCGTGGCCTGGCTGAGGAAGCGCGTCAGGCGCTCGCGGAAGGCTTCGCGCACCAGGCGGTCGCGCGTCGCGACGACGAGATCGTCGGTCGGCAGCGTCGGGTTGATCAGCCGGCAACCGTCGAGGTCGAGCACGACCAGCGCGGAGACCTCGTCGCGGTTGATGCCGGCGATGACGACGTCGCGCACCAGCGGCGCGCAGGCCGCCGTGAGGCGTGCACGCAGGGGACCGACGCTGACCCAGGTGCCGCTGGCGAGCTTGAAATCTTCACCGACGCGGCCGTCGAAATCGAAGCCGGCGTTGAGATCGTCGGGGTCTGCGGGCTTGAGCGCATCGCCCATCTTGTAAAATCCCTCCTCGTCGAAGGATTTCGCGCTGATGTCGGGTTGGCGCCAATAGCCGGGCATGACGTTCGGCCCCTTGGCGCGCACCTCCAGCTTGCCGTTGTTCGGCACCAGCTTGGCGTCGTTGCCCGACACCGGCAGGCCGACATGGCCGGAGCGGCTGGTGCGAGGGTTGACCGACATGAAGAACGGCGCGGTCTCGGTCGCCCCGAGTCCGGTCAGCATCGGCACGCGATAACCTTTTTCCTTCACCGCGAGTTCGTCGAGACTGTCCCAGATGAAGGGCGAGAGCGCGGCGCCCGAGAAGAACATCGCGTGCAGCCGGTCGAAAAACTTTGCGCGCAGGCCCTGGTCGTCGCGCAGATAGGGCAGCAGCGATTCATAGCCCTTGGGCACGTTGAAATAGACCGTCGGCGAGATCTCCTGGAGATTGCGCACGGTCTCCTCGATGCCGCCGGGCATCGGCTTGCCGGCGTCCAGATACATCGAGCCGCCATTGTAGAGCGTCAGCCCGATATTGTGGTTGCCGCCAAAGGTGTGATTCCAGGGCAGCCAATCGATAATGACGGGCGGCTCGTCCTTCAGGAAGGCGAGCGTCTCGCGCAGCATCACCTGGTTGGCGCAGATCATGCGCTGGGTGTTGATGACGGCCTTCGGGTTGCCGGTCGAGCCCGAGGTCAGCAGGAACTTTGCGATCGTGTCGGGGCCGATCCTGCCATGGACCTCGTCGAGATCGCCGCGGATCGGCGCCGCCATGAGGTCGGCGAGCAGGGTGACGTCGCGCCCGGGCACATGGCCGTAGGACGCTGCGATCTCGGTGCCGAGCGAGACATTGGCGGCGAGCGCATCGGCAAACTTGTCGGCATCCTCGGCGAAGACGAGGCCAGGCGTCAGCAGCTTCATCAGATAGGACAGCTTGCCGTAATCCTTCGACACCAGCGAATAGGCCGGCGACACCGGGCAGAACGGAATGCCGGCATAGAACGCGCCGAACGCGAGCAAGGCGTGGTCGATCGAATTGCCGGAGAGGATGACGACCGGCCGCTCCGCCGACAGGCCGCGCGCAATCAGGCTGGACGCGATGTGCCGGCTCGCGGTGAGCAGCTCGGCGTAAGTTATCTTGCGCCAGCCGCGGCCGCCTTCGCGCTCCGCCATGAAGACGCGATCCGGCGTGGTCGCCGCCCAATGATGCAGGCGGTCGGTGATGCGGACGGGATAGTCGCCGAGCGGCTGCTTCGGCCGCAGGTAAATCGTGCCGTCGTCGCGACGTTCGATGTCGACGACGGGATCGCCGAACGAGATGGGCCGCAGCGGGAAAGTGCTCGCGCCGCGCTCCATGCTGGAAGAGGACGGCTGCGCGCTCATGACTTGGGCTTCACCTTTGCGGTCTTGTGCTCGAGGAATTCGCGGATCCGCCGCTTGGCTTCCTTGTCGCTCTGCGCGACGGTCGCCATCAGCGATTCCATGAGGAGGCCGGTCTGCGGATTGGCCTCCGCGATCATCGGCAGCGCCTGGAGCACGGCGAAATTCGTCAGCGGCGCGTTGGAGGCAACCTTGGTCGCGAGCTCCATCGCCTTGCCGAGCGCGTTGCCGCTTTCCGTCACATATTGCGCGAAACCGTAGGAGGCGCCTTCGGTCGCGCTGTAGACGCGGCCCGTCAGCATCATGTCCATCATCCGGGCGACGCCGATCAGCCGGGGCAGCCGCACCGAGCCGCCGCCGCCGACGAAGATGCCGCGTTGTCCCTCGGGCAGCGCGAAATAGGTCGAGGGTTCGGCGACGCGGATATGCGCCGAGCAGGCCAGCTCCAGCCCGCCGCCGATCACGGCGCCCTTCAGCGCCGCGATCACGGGAACGCGGCTGTACTGGATGCGGTCGAACACCCGGTGCCACATCTGGGAATGCAGCAGGCCGCCGGTCGCGTCATGCTCGGTCAGTTCGGAGAGGTCGAGGCCCGAGGAGAAATGATCGCCGATGCCGTGGATGACGACCGCGCCGATGTCCTCGGGCAGGTTGGCGAAACACGCGCCGATTTCCAGGATGATGCCGTCGTTCAGCGCATTGCGCTTGGCCGGCCGGTTCAGACCCACGGTCAGAACCCGGTCCGCCCTCTCGATCCGGAGCAGCCCGGAGGCACCCGCATCAGCGGTCTCGGCGTTTCCCTGTGTCATTTGCGTCCTTGTCAGAATAGTTATGTTGTATAACGAATTTTGGGGGAGTCAAGGTCACGGACCGCAGAATGCTGCTCTGCACACTATGTCGTCCCTGCGCACGCACGCAGGGACTCATAACCCCAGGGAGGAGTTTGGCGAAGGCTCGTCCTTCGGTACGCCGACCGCCCGCACTCGATAAATCACGCGGTATGGCTTCCTGCGCCCCGTGCGCAATTGCGCATCAGGCAGGGACGACGATGGATGATGTTGTTACACCACCTGATGCACGTCGATCACCACGCGATCCGCATGGCGCGCGGCCGAGCCGACAAAAATGTGCTCCATCAGCCAGCGATATTTCTCGTGCCCGGTCTCGAACTTCGGCACGGTGCGGAAATAGATCAGCTTGGGATCGACCGGCTCGCCGCGTTTGAGCTTCTGCAGCAGTTCGACCGGGCCAAAACGCATGCCCTTGTTCTCGACATAGACCACGGCACCGTCGTCGGTCTCGAAGGCATATTTCGCCTCGAGATCGATCAGCTCGTTGGGGCGGATGGTCTGGAAGTCGGCGCCGAAGGGGAGCACCTTGCCTGATATCGCGCCCGTCACTTCGCCGCCGATGATCGGAATGATACGGCGAACGCCGATCCCGGTCTCGCCGGCTGTCACGACGTCGCCGATGCGCGCGGTGATGGTGAAGACGTATTTGGTCTCGAGGATGGGGATCATCGGTCGCCTCCAATGTATCGCAGTGCGCCACTGCCCTAACTTCTCCCCTTGTGAGAGAAGGTGGCGCGAAGCGCCGGATGAGGGGTTGCTTCCGCAAACGCAGGTGCATGCGGAGAGAGACCCCTCACCCGTCTCGCCGCTATCGCGGCGAGCCACCCTCTCCCACAGGGGGAGAGGGGAAGATAACTCGCCGCTCTATCACGTCTCCTAATTCGCCATCATCCGTGTCGGCAGCCAGGTCGCCAGCAGCGGGAAGGCGATCAGGATCACGAGGCGGATCAGATCGGTGACCACGAACGGGATCACGCCCTTGAAGATCGTGGAGAAGGAGACGTCCTTCACCACGCTCTTGATGACAAAGACGTTCATGCCGACCGGCGGGTGGATCAGGCCGAGCTCCACGGTCATCACGATGATGACGCCGAACCAGATCGGGTCGAAGCCGAGATGGGTGATGACGGGGAAGATGATGGGCACGGTGAGGATGATCATCGCCATGGCGTCCATCAGGCAGCCGAGCACGAGATACATCACCATGATCAGCGCCAGCACGCCGTAGCTGCCCAGGCCAAGGCCGGTGAGGAACTCGGTCACTTTCTGCGGCGTCTGCGTCACCGTGAGGAAATAGCCGAAGATCAGCGCGCCGATCAGCACGGTGAAGACGGCGGCTGCGGTGCGTGTCGCCTGCAGCAGCGAGGCCAGGATCTTCTCGCGGTCGAGCCGCCCGGTGACCACGCCGATGATGAAGGCGCCCGCGGCACCGACGCCGCCGGCTTCCGTCGGCGTGAAGCGCGGCAGGAAGGGCAGGCCATAGAGGCCGCCGATCACGAACACGAACAGCAGCACCGGCGCCCAGATCTCCTTCAGGCCGGCAAAGCGCTCACGCCATGGCGTCACCTTGCCCTTGGGCAGGAAGTCGGGCCGGAAATAGCCGATCAGGAAGATCGTGATCATGTACATCGACATCGCCAGCAGGCCCGGAATGATGCCGGCGATGAACAGCTTGCCGATGTCCTGCTCGGTGATGATGCCGTAGACGGCGAGCACGGTGGAGGGCGGCAGCATCGCGCCGAGCGTGCCGCCCGCGGCGATCACGCCGGTCGCAAACGACTGCGGATAGCCGAAGCGGCGCATCTCGGGGTAAGCGACGGCGGAGAAGGTCGCGGCGGTCGCGACCGATGAGCCGCAGATCGCGGCAAAGCCGCCGCAGGCGCCGACGGTGGCGATTCCGAGCCCGCCGCGCAAGTGTCCGACGAAACCGTTGGCGGCGCGGAACAGCTCGCGGCTCATGCCGGAATTGGACACGAACGAGCCCATCAGCAGGAACATCGGGATGACGCCGAACGTGTAGTCGGTGACCGTGCGCATCGAGGTCTGGCCGACCAGCTTCAGCGCAGCATTGCCGTTGACCAGATAGGCGAAGCCGGAGACGCCGACGAGGCCCATGGCCATGCCGACCGGCACGCGCAGCAGCATCAGGGCGAACAGGGAAACGAAGCCGATTAAGGCGACGGCATCGGTGCTCATGATTACTCCGTCGCCTTCAATTTGGGATCGTGCATGTCTTCAGGATGGAAGATCAATCGGTAGGTGCGGATCGCGATCAGCAGCACGGCGGAAACGTCGCCGATCCAGGCGATCGCGAAGAACGGCCAGGTCGGCATGTGCATGTCGAAGGTCTGGACGTTGTCGTTGTAGGTGCCGCGCACCTTGTCGAACAGCGTCCAGGTCTGCACGGTGACGACGAACAGCAGAACCAAGGTTGCGAACACGTCGATCCAGCGCTGATAGCGCGGCCCGACATTGCCCCAGACGAGGTCGACCGTGATGTGGGTGCCGCGATAGGAGGTCGCCGCGATGCCCCAGAAAATGAGGATGCCGAGCAGCATGCGGCCGATGTCGAAGCTGTCGGGGATCGAATAGTTCAGCGTGTTGCGCAGCAGCACCGACAGGAAGATGTCGAGCGCGACAATGCCGACGAAGCCGGCCGCGATCCATTCGATCGTGTCGATGATGCGGTCCATCCAGGAGCGCTTCATGGGCGATGAGTCCTATCTAGAATTAGCGAAGCTGGGTTCAGCTGTTGCCGCGAAGAAGGTGCGCTCCGTCCCCCGCTTGCGGGGGAGGGTTGGGGAGAGGGTGCTTCCACAATCGAGAACCCCCAAGAGGAGAAAGCCCTCACCCGCGCCTTCGGCGCGAACCTCTCCCGCAAGCGGGAGAGGTGCAGCGAGCGCGCGGCCGCAGCCCGGCCTCACTCCGCCAGCGCGTTGTACTTCTTCAGCGAGGCCTTGAGCTCCGCCAGCGCGGCATCGGGATCGGCGCCGCCCTTCTTGGCGCCCTCGCTCCAAGTCTTCACCAGCGGCTCGGCGGCCTTCTTCCAGGCGGCGGTCTGCTCGGGTGTCAGCTTGTAGACCTCGTGGCCGGATTCGGCCTTCACCTTGTCGATGCCGGCATCCTCGAACTTGCCCCAGTGCTCGCCGACCACGCCGGCCATCTCGACGGAGCAGTTCTTGTCGATCGCGGCCTTCTGCTTGTCGGACATCGCATTGTACTTGTCCTTGTTGATCACGAACACGAAGGTCGTGGTGTAGAGCGGCGCCTCCATGTCGTATTTGGTCACCTTGTCGATGCCGAACAGCACCAGGGAGCCCCAGGGGAAGGTGACGCCGTCGGCCACACCGCGCTCGATGATGTCGCGAACTTCCGGTGCCGAGGACTGCACGTTGGTGCCGCCGAGCGAGGTGACGAAGTTCGCCATGGTGGCGTGCGCCGGGCGGATCTTCATGCCCTTTACGTCTTCGGGCATGACGATCTTCTTGGTCTTGGAATGGAAGGAGGAGGGCGAGTGGACGAAGGCGAGGCAGTATTTGACGTCCTTCATCTCCTTCTCGGCGTATTTGCGATACCAGGCGTCCAGCCCCATCGAGCCGCCCTTGGCGTCCGAGATCAGGAACGGCAGTTCGCCGGCGCCGATGATCGGGAAGCGGCCGGGCTGGTAGCCGGGATTGACGTAGGTGACGTCGGCAATGCCGTCCCGCGCCATGTCGTAATGGTCGAACGCCTTGCCGAGCTGCTGGGCGGGAAACACCTTGCCCTTGATGGTGCCGCCGGAATCCTTCTCGACCGCCGCGGCCCAGTCCTCCAGCGACTTCTGCAGCGGATGCGAGGCGGGCACCCAGTGCGAGATCTTCAAATCGAAGGTCTTGTCCTGCGCCAAGGCAGGCGTCACGCTCGCGGCCAGCAGCAATGCCAGACAGGCTTTTCTCATCACGCATCTCTCCCTGTTTCGACGGCGGGCTTCGATGGCCCGGTCTCGTTAATTAACATGTTATCTAATTGGCCGGCGCGTTCAAGCCGGAATTGGCACACGCCTCGGCGCGCCATCTACGTCAGCCATGTTGCATGGATTTGTCGCTGCCCGGGCGACCATCGCTCCCCTTTTGCCCAAACGTTATATGATATAATTATCGTCCGCGGGCCGGCGCGACAAGCGGCCCGGCCAAAGCCTACAGGATCGAAAGGAGCAAGTATTGCGGACAAAGGTCGCAATCATCGGGGCCGGGCCGGCCGGATTGTTGCTTGGGCAACTGCTGCATGCCTACGGCATCGATAACGTCATCCTGGAGCGGCAGAGCCCGGACTATGTGCTCGGCCGCATCCGGGCCGGCCTGCTGGAGGAGGGAACCGTCGCGCTGCTCGACCAGGTCGGCGCCGGAACCCGGGCGCATGCCGAAGGTCTGGTGCACGAGGGCATCGAGCTCGCCTTTTCCGGCCGCCGTCATCGCATCGACATGAAGGCCGCGACCGGCAAGACGGTCATGATCTACGGCCAGACCGAGGTCACGCTCGACCTGATGAATGCGCGCAAGGCCGCTGGTCTCATCTCGGTCTACGAGGCCAGGGACGTGCAGCCGCATGATTTCGACGGCAGTCACCCGCGCGTAACCTGGGTGAAGGACGGCGTCACTCACACGCTGGATTGCGACTTCATCGCCGGCTGTGATGGTTTCCACGGCGTCAGCCGCGCCAGCGTTCCGGCCTCGGCGATCGAGGAGTTCGAGCGGGTCTATCCGTTCGGCTGGCTCGGCATTTTGTCGGAGACGCCGCCGGTCAGCCACGAGCTGATCTACTCCAACCACGCCCGCGGCTTTGCGCTCTGCACCATGCGCTCGACCAGACGCAGCCGCTACTATGTGCAGTGTTCGCTGGACGACCATGTCGATCAATGGCCGGACGATCGCTTCTGGGACGAGTTGAAGCGCCGGCTCGATCAGGAGGCCGCCGACAGCCTCGTCACGGGCCCCTCGATCGAAAAGAGCATCGCGCCCTTGCGCAGCTTCGTTGCCGAGCCGATGCGTTTCGGCAAATTGTTCCTGTGCGGCGATGCCGCCCACATCGTGCCGCCGACCGGCGCCAAGGGTCTCAACCTCGCCGCCAGCGATGCGCATTATCTGTCGAGCGCGCTACGCGAGTTCTACGACGAGAAATCGAGCGCCGGCATCGACGCCTATTCCGCCACGGCGCTGGCGCGGGTATGGAAGGCCGTCCGCTTCTCCTGGTGGATGACCTCGATGCTGCACAAATTCCCCGACACCGGCACCATCGGCGCGCGCATCCAGCTCGCCGAGCTCGACTACGTCACGCAGTCGCAGGCGGCCATGACGTCGCTGTCGGAGAACTACGTGGGGCTGCCGTTTTAGGCACGTCGTTACCGGATCCTCCGTCATTGCGAGCGGAGCGAAGCAATCCAGAAATCTCTCCGCGGAGACAGTCTGGACTGCTTCGTCGCAAGAGCTCCTCGCAATGACGGCCGAGCCGGTTTCAAACATCTGCGCAAATCCCGTTTAAAACTTTGTAATTGATGCGTTCGTTACGGCTGTCGCGTTCAATGCTTCCGACCTCAGCAACGCGAGACAGCCATGACCTCTTCCGACATCCCCGCCGGCTTCGAGCCGCATTTCCGCAAGGCGCCGCTTACCGATCCCTGGGAGCCGCTCTATTCGAAGAAGACCGACAAGGGCGTCACCGTGGGATTGCGGCTGGCGACGCCGCACACCAACGCGCGCGGATTGATCCACGGCGGGTTGATCGCGGCGCTGGCCGATGCCGCCATGGGCTACAGTTGCGCGCAGGCGACGGGATGGACCACGTCGTTCGTGACGATCTCGCTGTCGGTCGACTATGCCGGCGCCGCCGAGATCGGCCAATGGCTCGCGCTCGAGGGCGAGGCGATCAAGACCGGCAACACGATCTGCTTCGCGCAATGCCTCGCAAAGGCCGACGACGCCGTGATCGCCCGGGCGAGCGGCACGTTCCGCGTGGTGCCGAAGAAGGGGTGATGCTCTCCCGTGCCCCGGACGCGGTGCGGCGCGAATTGCCGCTCCGCAGAGCCGGGGCCCATCCATCGACATGCTACAGTACCGCGGTCTGGGTGCCGGCTCTGCGCAGCAACGCTACGCATTGCAGCGCGTCCGGGACACGAGACCTACCCGAACCGCCACTCCGCCCTTTCCACCACGAGATCGATGAACGCGCGCACCTTGGCCGAGAGCAGGCGCGAGGTCGGATAGACGATGTGGATCGGCAGCGTCGGCTGCTCGTATGCTGCGAGCACGATTCTGAGCCGCCCACGCTTCAGCCCCTCGGCGGCCTGATAGGCCAGCACGCGCGTCACGCCGCCGCCGGCTTCGGCATATTGCAGGGCCGCGTCGGCGCTGTTGCTGGCGAAGCGCGGGTTCGGCGCCACCTCGATCTCGCGGCCGTCCTGCACGAAGCGCCAGGTCGTGGATGGGCCGAATGCGATGGTCTGATGCGCGAGCAATTCCTGTGGGGTCTTCGGCTCGCCATGCCGTTTCAGATAGCCCGGCGCCGCCACCACGATCCGCCGCATCTCGCCGACCTGGCGCGCCACCAGCGAGGAATCGGCGAGGTGGCCGATCCGCACTGCGGCGTCGACGGCGTCCTCGACGAGATTGACGAGGTTATCCGACAGCCTGAGCTCGGCGGTGACCTCGGGATAGCGCTTGAGATAATCGGTCATGACCGGCCCGACATGCAGCCGGCCGAAGCCGACGGGGGCCGAGACCACCAGCCGCCCGCTCGGCCGGTTGCGCTCCTCGCGCGCGGAGCCGTCGGCCTCCTCGACATCGGCGAGGATGCGCCGCGCGCGTTCGAGATAGCGCGCGCCGACGTCGGTCAACGTTACCTGCCGCGTGGTCCGCTGCAGCAGCCGGGCGCCGAGATGCTCCTCCAGCGCCGCGATCATCCGCGTCACCGCCGAGGGCGATAGCCGCAGCTTGCGCGCCGCCGGCGCAAAACCGCTGAGATCGGCGACGGTGACGAAGACGTGCATTGCTTCGAGGCGGTCCATGGCATTATTGCATATACTGCAACGATGAAGTGTCAAGCCGCTCGATTGTTTTAACGCCGGAAAGGTCCAGATTATGCGGTGAAAGACGCAGCAATGCGGCGGAATTTCAGGAGCTATTCCGATGACGGCAACTCACACCTACGCCAGCGACGTCGCCTTCTCGCCGGCGGTGAAAGCGATCCAGACCCGAAAGGGATCGCGCGAAGGCTACGCCCACGCCGAGCAGCGAGGATGGCGCACCGAGGTCGATGAGAACCTCGCGGCGTTCCTCGCCGACGCCAACAGCTTCTACTTTGCCACCGCTTCGGCCGACGGCCAGCCTTACATCCAGCACCGCGGCGGGCCCAAGGGCTTCCTGAAGGTGCTGGACAAGCAGACCCTGGCCTTCACCGACTACGCCGGCAACCGGCAATACATCACGCAAGGCAACCTGTCGGAGAATCCCAAGGCCTACATTTTCGTGATGGATTATGCCCACCGCCGCCGCGTGAAGATCTGGGGCGAGGCGCGAATCGTCGAGGACGACGTAGCGCTGACAACGTCGCTGATGCCGAAGGGATACCGCGCCCGCCCAGAACAGGTGATCCTGTTCAAGATTACGGCGTGGGACACCAACTGCCCGCAGCACATTCCGCAGAAGTTCGATGCGGGCGATGTTGCGGCCGCGCTGGCGGCGAGGGATGCCAGGATCGCGGAGCTCGAGGCGGAGGTCGCGGCGTTGAAGGGGGAGAAGACAGCCGGTTGATCTTCAAGTAGAAGAGACGACACGCTCCGCCACCTTCTTCCACAAGGGAAGAAAGGGGGAGTTCGCCAGCGCTAAACCGCGCTTTCACCTTCATGCTGGAAGCCGAGATAGCTCGCCGCGACCCGCTCGTTCGCGGCGATGTCGCTGGCCTTGCCGCTGAGCACGAACTCGCCGAGCTCCATCACGTAAGCCTGGTCCGCGATCTTCAGTGCGGCCTGCGCGTTCTGCTCGACAAGCAGCACGGAGACGCCGCTGCTGCGCAGCTCCGTGACGATGCGGAAGATGTCGGCGACGATGATCGGGGCGAGGCCGAGGCTCGGCTCGTCCAGCATCAGCAGTTTCGGCGCGCCCATCAGCGCGCGGCCCATTGCGAGCATCTGCTGCTCGCCGCCCGACAGCGTGCCGGCGAGCTGCTTGCGCCGCTCCTTCAGCCGCGGAAACAGCGTGTAAACGCGCTCCATCGAGGCCTTCGCCTTGGACCTCTCGATGCGGAAGGCGCCAAGCTCGAGATTGTCCTCGACATTCATGGTCACGAACAATTCGCGGTGCTCGGGGACGAGGCCGAGGCCCATCGCGACGCGGTCCTCGATGTCGAGCCGCGCCAGGTCCTGCCCCGCAAAGGCGACGCGGCCTTTCAGCGGCAGGATGCCCATGATGGCCGAGAGCAGCGTGGTCTTGCCGGCGCCGTTGGCGCCGACGATGGTGACGATCTGGTTGGCGCCGACCTCGAGCGAGACCGAGCGAACCGCTTCGACCTTGCCATAGGCGACGTGGGCGTCGGCGACGGACAACAGCGCGCTCATGCCGCCACTCCGAGATAGGCCTTGATCACTTCGGGATTGGTCTTGATCGTGGCGGGGGTGCCTTCCGCGATCTTGGTGCCGAAATCGAGCACCACGATGCGGTCGGCGAGGTTCATGACGAAGCCCATGTCGTGCTCGACCAAGAGCACGCTCATGCCGCCGTCGCGCAGCTCGCGAAGCAGCGCAGCTAGCCGCTGCTTCTCCATGTGGCGCAGGCCCGCGGCGGGCTCGTCGAGCAGCAGCAGCATCGGATCGACGCAGAGCGCGCGGGCGATCTCGACGATGCGTTGTTGTCCCAGCGAGAGCGAGCCCGCGAGCTGGTGCATCTGCTCGGTGAGGCCGACGCGCTCGATCTGACGGGCGGCCTCCGCAAGCAGCTTTGCCTCGTCGGCGCGATCGAGCCGCAGCATCGAGGAGATCGGCCCGGAATGGCCGCGCAGATGCGCGCCGATCGCGACGTTCTCCAATACGGTCATGTCGGGAACCAGCTTCACATGCTGGAAGGTCCTGGAGATGCCGAGCTTGACGATCTCCTGCGGCGGCGCCTTGTCGACCTTCTTGCCGAGCACCGAGACCGAGCCTGACGTCGCCGACAGCACGCCGGTGATCAGGTTGAAGGTGGTGCTCTTGCCGGCGCCGTTCGGGCCGATCAGCGCGACGATCTCGCGGGCCTGGACGTCGAAGGAGACGTTGTTGACCGCGACCACGCCGCCGAACTGTTTTCGCGCCTTGTCGACCTGGAGCAGGATGCTGCTCTCGCCGGGTGCGCGGGTGCGCTGCTCGAGCTTCAGGGAGGTGTCGGGCTTCTTGCCGCTCGTCCGCTCCGGCAGGAAGGACATCAGCCAGGGCCAGAGGCCGCCGGGTGCAAGCTGCAGCAGCGCGACCAGCATGATGCCGAACACGATGGTCTCGACCTGGCCGGAGCCGGGCAGGATCAGCGGCAGATAGCTCTGCAGCACTTCTTTCAAGACCACGACGATGGCCGCGCCCAGCACGCCGCCCCAGACATAGCCGGCGCCGCCGACCACCGCGATGAAGAGATATTCGATGCCCGCCTGCGCACCGAACGGCGTCGGGTTCACCGCGCGCTGGAGATGCGCGTAGAGCCACCCCGAGAGGCCGGCGAGCACGGCGGCATGGATGAACACCAGCAGCTTGGCACGCGGCGTGTGCACGCCGAATGCCTCGGCCGCGACATGGCCGCGGCGCAGCGCGCGGATGGCGCGGCCGGTGCGGGAGTCCAGCAGGTTCATCGTCAGCAGGGCCGAGAGGATCACGGCGACCCAGATCGCGTAATAGATCGAGCCGGGCGACAGCATCTTGAACGTGCCGATCGACAGCGGCGGGATCGCCGAGATGCCGTCGTTGCGGCCGAGAAACTCCAGCTTGCTGAACAGGTAGAACAGGCCGAGCCCCCAGGCGAGCGTGCCGAGCGGCAGATAATGGCCGGAGAGGCGGACGGTGATCAGGCCGAGCAGCACCGCCAATGATCCGCTGACTGCCAGCGACAGCGGCAGCGTCAGCCAGGGCGACAGGCCATAGGCCGTCGACAGCACCGCGGTGGTGTAGGCGCCGAAGCCGACGAAGGCGGCTTGGCCGAACGAGGTCAGGCCGCCGACGCCGGTCAGCAGCACGAGGCCCATCGCGACCAGCGCCGCAAGGCCGATATTGTCGAGCAGCACGATCCAGAACGGAGGCATGCCCGGGACGAACGGGATCGCCGCCATGACAGCTGCGAAGAGGATGATGGGAAGCCGGCTCTGCATCTTGGCCTCAGTCCTTCTCTTCTTCGACGGCGGGCGCGGCGAGCGATCGCAGCAGCAGCACGGGGATCAAGAGCATGAAAACGATCACCTCCTTGTAGTTGGAGGCATAGAAGGACGAGAACGCCTCTACGATGCCGACCACCAGCGCCGCGACGGCGGTGAGGGGGTAGCTGACGAGGCCTCCGATGATCGCGGCGACGAAGCCTTTCAGGCCGATCAGGAAGCCGGAGTCGTAATAGAGCGTCGTGATCGGCACGATCATGATGCCCGACAGCGCGCCGATCACGGAGGCCAGCAGGAAGGCGATCTGCCCCGACAACGTGGTGCGGATGCCCGCGAGCCGCGCCCCGAGCCGGTTCACGGCGGTCGCGCGCAGCGCCTTGCCGTAGAGCGTCAGGCCGAAGAACAGCCAGAGGCCGACGATGAAGGCGATGGTGATGCCGTAGACGGTGAGGCTCTGGCCGGTGAAGCGCATCGCGCCGGCGGTGAAGGCGCCGGACAGCACGGCCGGTCCGCGCTGGCCTTCGGCGCCAAAGAACAGCAGGCCGAGGCCCTGCAGCGCGAGGTGGACGCCGACGGAGGCGATCAGCAGCACCAGCACCGAGGTGTGCGCCAGCGGCTGAAACGCGATGCGATAGAGATAGAGGCCGATCATCGCCACGATCACAAGCGACAGCGCGATGCAGATGGCGACCGGCGGCTTCTGCGCGGCGAAGTACACGGTGAGCGCCAGCACGATGGCAGGCAGCACGACGTTGGTGATCAGGCTGCGCCCGACCAGTCGTCCGTGCAGCGCCTTGCGGCCTTCGAACAGGTCGAAGGCGAAGGCGCCGACGCCGAGCGCCAGCGCGAGCTTGGCCGTCCCCGGCATCTGGCCCGCGGCCAGCGAGGCATAGGTCAGCGCGCCATAGGTGACGAATTCGCCCTGGGGAATGAGGATGACGCGGGTGACGGCGAACACCAGCACCAGCGCCAGGCCGAGCAGCGCATAGATCGCGCCATTGGTAATGCCGTCCTGCACCAGGAACAGCATGATGGTGGTATTCAAGACCGGACGCTCCCCCTAAAGATTCGGACCGGTCCCCCCGATTGTGGTGGACGGTCCGCTCACAGCCATTGAAAAACGCATGCGATATTTGATATGGTCCATAACAATTATCAAATATAACTTCAAGGGTGAGGGGCGACCCGCCCCAAATTTAGCGGGAATACGAGCACGAGGCGATGACCGTTTCCAAAACCGCTGAAAAGTCCTCCGAAAAGCCCGGCGAGGCGGCCAAGGGCCGCAAGGACGCGAGCGAGCCGCAGGCGGAAGCCCTCCAGCTCGGCGAGCTCTCCGAACAGCTCGGCTATGTCCTGAAGCGGGCGCAGCTCAAGGTGTTCGAGAACTTCTTGCGCTGCATGGCCTCGCTCCAGCTCACGCCGGCGCAGTTCTCGGTGCTGCTGCTGGTCGAGAAGAATCCCGGCCGTAACCAGACCGAGATCGCCTCTACCCTCGGCATCCTCAGGCCGAACTTCGTGGCGATGCTCGACAACCTCGAGAGCCGCGACCTTTGCGCGCGGATCCGCTCCACCAACGACCGCCGTTCGCACATCCTGGTTTTGACCGACAAGGGCAAGGCCGTGCTGGCCCGCGCCAAGAAGCTCGTCGCCACCAAGCACGAGGCGCGGCTGAACGATCTGCTCGGGCAGAGCAACCGCGAAGCCCTGATCGCGATGCTCTCGAAGATCGCGAGCGAGTTTTAAGCGGTTTCGTCATTCCGGGGCGATGCCAAGCATCGAACCCGAAATCTCGAGATTTTGGGTTCACGCTTGCGCGTGCCCCGGAATGACGAGAGACGCTCTCAATCCACCAGAATCACCCGGATATCATTGACGTTGGTCAGCGTCGGGCCCGGTTGCAGCAGATCGCCGGTCGCCTCGAAGAAGGCGGTGGCGTCGTTGTTGTCCAGATAGGCCTGTGGTTGCAGCGCTAGCGCCTTCATCTTCGCGAAGGTCGCGGCATCGATCAGCGCCCCCGCGGGGTCGGTTGGGTGGCCGGCACCGCCGTCGGCGCCGTCGGTGTCGCCGGCCAGCGCCGCAATATTAGGCGTGTCCTTGAGCAGGCTGGCGAGCGCCAGCGCGTACTCCTGGTTCGGGCCGCCGCGCCCGTTGCCGCGCACGGTGACCGTGAGCTCGCCGCCGGACAGGATCGCAAGGCGCTTGCCTTGCGCGCGTGCGTCCAGCGCCATCCTGGCGTGAGCGGCGGCGACCTCGCGCGCCTCGCCTTCGAGGTCGGCGCCGAGGTCGATGGTCTCGTAGCCGGATTGCCGCGCGAGCTTCACCGCGGCGTCGAGCGACTGCTTGGGCCGCGCAATGAGCTCGAAATGCGCGCGCGCGAAGGCCGCATCATCGGGCTTGCAGCTTTCGTTGGCGGGATCGTCGAGCGCACGGCGGACGGCATCGTCGATGTCGAGCTTGTATTTCGCGACGATGGCGCGTGCATCGGCCAGCGTGGTCGGATCGGGCACGGTCGGGCCGGAGGCGATGGCGGACGGATCGTCATGCGGCACATCCGAGATCGCGAGCGTCACGATCTCGGCGGCATTCTTGCCGGCGCGAGCGAGCCGGCCGCCCTTGATCCGCGACAGGTGTTTTCTCACCGTATTCATCTCGCCGATCGGCGCACCCGAGCGCAGCAGCGCCTTGTTGACCGCCTGCTTCTGCGCGAAGCTGATGCCCTCGCTCGGTGCGATCCAGTTCGCCGAGCCGCCGCCTGTGAGCAGCACCAGCAAGAGATCGTCCGGCCCGGCTTCGCCAGCGAGCGCGAGCGTGTCGGCGGCACCCTTGAGGCCGGCCTCATCGGGCACGGGATGACCGGCTTCGACCACGCGGATGCGGCGCGTCGGCACGCCGTAGCCGTGACGCGTGGTGGCGATGCCGACGAGGCGTTCCGGTGCGAGCTGCAGCGTGTCGAGATAATGGCGCTCCGCGGCCGCGGCCATCGCTGCCGCACCCTTGCCGGCGGCGAGACAGATCACGCGTCCCCTCGGCGCGGGCCGCAGGTGCGGCGCCAGAATTGTGCTCGGATGGGCGGCGGCAACGGCAGCGTCGTAGAGTGCGCGAAGCAGAGGACGTCGGTCGGTCATGACGGAAAGCCTTGGGCGGACAGCGAGACTGGCGGCGAGCGCGCCGGTCACATGCCTACCGCATTGGCCGCCAAAGCGTAAGCGGGCTTTACCGTCATTCGATTGTGCAATCGCGTGATCATAATCGGAACGCAAGCAAGAACCCCCTGTGCGATGAGCCCAGGGGGTTCTTTCGTCGTCGTGTATTTCAGCCGTTTAGCCGCCGACGTCGGCGCTGATCACGTCGCCGAACAGCTCCCACTTCTCGCCCTTGAACCTCTCGAGCCGGAGCTGGCTGATGGGTGCAAAGTCGGTCGGCGAGGTGTTGATCTGGACGCCCGGCAGCAGCACCTCGGTGCGGTAGTTCTTCAGGCTGGCGGCCTGCTTCATGATGTTCGCGCGGGTGAGATCGTCGCCGCACTGCTTCAGCACCTGGACGAGGGTCTGCGCCACGCCGTAGCCGACGATGGTGCCATGGTCGAGCTTGTCGCCTTCGGGGAAGTACTTGGTCATGAAGGCCAGGAAATCCTTCATGCCGGGGTCGTTGTTCCACTCGGGATCGGAAACGTCCTTGAGATAGTCGGCGGAAATGATGTCCTGGGCATTCTCGAAGCCGGCGGGCTTCAGCACGCTGCCGACGGAAGCCGAGACGTTGTTGAGGAAGTGCAGCGGCTTCCAGCCGATCTCGGCGTTCTTCTTGATCGCCTGCGCTGCGAATTTCGGCGTCGTGATGTTCATGAAGACGTCGGCGCCGGTCGACTTCAGCTTGACGATGTGATTGTCGACGGTCGGCTCGGAGGTCTCATAGCTTTCTTCCATGACGATCATCGAAGCGGCCTTCGCCCCGAGGCCGTCCTTCAGCCCCGTCAGGTAATCCTTGCCGTAATCGTCGTTCTGAAACAGCACGGCGATCTTGGCATCCGGCTTGTTCTTCAAGAGCCACTTCGCATAGATCTGCGTTTCGCTCTGGTAGTTGGGTTGCCAGCCCATGGTCCACGGGAAGTCCTTCGGATCGTTCCACTTGGTGGCGCCGGTGGCGACGAACAGCTGCGGCACCTTCTTGGAATTCATGTATTTGTGAATCGCCGAGTTCGGCGGCGTGCCGAGCGAGTTAAAGATGAACAGCACCTCGTCGCTCTCGACCAGCTTGCGCGCCTGCTCCACCGTCTTCGGCGGCGAATAGCCGTCGTCGTAGGAGATGAAGTTGATCTTGCGGCCGTTGATGCCGCCCTCGTCGTTGATCTTCTTGAAATAGGCGGCCTCGGTCCGCCCGATGATGCCATAGGCGGAGGCCGGTCCGCTGTAGGGCATGATGTTGCCGATCTTGATCTCGGTATCGGTCGCGCCGGTATCGTATTTCTTCTGGGCCGACGCAGTGGAGGTCGTGGCCGAAATGAGCGCGAGCGCCAGTGACGCGGCCGCAAACTTGCCGATGACAGCGGGCATTCCTATCTCCCTATTTTCTTGGTGTGTGTGCGTCCCTTTTCTTGACTTGATCTTTTTTGGCGGCGCGGCCGCAATTGAATACGATTTGGCTGATGGCTTCAACAGAAAGCCCCCGCGCGGGTGTCGCAGGGGCTGCGTCTTTAGTAGTCAGGGGCCGCCGGCTCTCGTGTGCGACTGCGAGAAGGTCCGGCTGTCTTGAGTTGTTTAACCAATCCGGGAGCGATTTTGAGTTGCGGGGCTTCAGTGGCCCATCTCGCTGGAGATGATGTCGCCGAACAGCTCCCATTTCCGGCCCTTGAAGCGCATCATCTGCAGCTGCTCGATCGGGGCGAAATTGTCCGGGGCGGTGTTGATCTTGATGCCGGGCAGCAGCGTGTCGGGTGCGAAATCCTTCAAGGAAGCGGCCTGCTTCATGACGTTCTCGCGGGTGAGATCGTCGCCGCACATCTGCAGCACCTTCACCATCGTCTGCGCGGCGGCATAACCGAACACGACGCCGGCATCGAGCTTGTTGGCCTTGGGATCGTACTGCGCGAGGAAGTTATAGAATTTCTTCATGCCGTCGTCGGCATTCCACTGCGGATCGGTGCCGTCCTTGAGGTAGCTCGCCGACAGGAGGCCCTGGGAGATCTCGAGGCCGGCCGGCTCGATCACGCCGCCGACGGAGGCCGAGACGTTGGAGACGATGTGGACGGGATGCCAGTTGATCTCCGCCGCCTTCTTGATCGCCTGCGCGGCGAATTTCGGGGTGGTGATGCTGATCAAGACGTCGGCGCCCGAAGCCTTCAGCTTCACGATGTGCTCGTCGATCGCCGGCTCGGAGGTGTCGTAGGCCTCCTGCAGCACGATCATCGAGGCCTTGGCGCCGAAGCCCTCCTTCAACCCCTTCAGATAGTCCTTGCCGAAATCGTCGTTCTGGTAGAGCACGCCGATCTTTCCGTCCGGCTTCTCCTTCATGATGTACTTGGCATAGATGCGCGCCTCGCTCGCGTAGCTCGGCTGCCAGCCCATGGTCCAGGGATATTGCTTGGGATCGTTCCACTTGGTGGCGCCGCTCGCGACGAACAATTGCGGCACCTTCTTCTCGTTCAGGTATTTGCGGATGGCGCCGTTGGTGGAGGTGCCGAGCGAGCCGAAGATCAGGAGCACCCCGTCGCTCTCGACCAGCTTGCGCGCCTGCTCCACGGTCTTCGGCGGCGAATAGCCGTCGTCATAGGAGATGAACTTGATCTTGCGGCCGTTGACGCCGCCCTCGGCATTGACCTTGTTGAAATAGGCTTCCTCGGCCTTGCCGATCGCGGCATAGGCTGAGGCCGGGCCGCTATAGGGCATGATGTTGCCTATTCTGATCTCGGTATCGGAAGCGCCGCTGTCGTAGTTCTTCTGCGCCAGTGCCGGGCTGCCCATTGCAGTGCACAAAGCGAAGACGGTCCAGAGGGCCGCAACCTGAAAACGAACGGCGGTCATTGTTCTCCTGCCCCGAGTTGCGTCGGCGCTGCATTGAACAAGATTGACGCCGGCCGTCAACAAAAAGCCCCCGCGATCGCTCGCGGGGGCTTCTCGAAGGTCGGACTATCGCGTCAGCGTGTCACTCGGAGGCGACGTCGCCGCTGATGATCTCGCCGAACAGTTCCCACTTCTCACCCTTGAAACGCTGCATCTGGAGCTGGGCGATCGGAGCGAAGTCGGTGGCGCTGGTGTTGATCTTGACGCCGGGCAGCAGGGTGTCCGGGGCAAAGTCCTTCAGGCTCGCCGCCTGCCTCATGATGTTGGCGCGGGTGAGGTCGTCACCGCACATCTCCAGCGTCTTGGCGAGGGTCGACGCCGCGCCGTAGCCGTAAACCATGCTGGTGTCGGACTTGTCGGCACCGGGCATATACTTGTCGACGAACTCGTTCCACTTCTTCATGCCGGGATCGTTGGCCCACTGCGGATCGGTGGAGTCCTTGGCATAGGCCGCCGACAGCACGCCCTGCGCGTTTTCGAAGCCGGCCGGCTTCATCACGCTGCCGACCGAGATCGACACGTTGGTGAGGATCTGCAGCGGCTTCCAGCTGAGCTCGGCCGTCTTCTTGATGGTCTGGGCCGCGAACTTCGGCGTCGCATAGATCAGGAGCACGTCGGGATTGGCCGCCTTGATCTTGACGATGTGGCCGTCGATCGAGGGCTCGGACACTTCATAGCTCTCTTCCATGATGATCATGGACGAGGCCTTGGCGCCGAGGCCGTCCTTGGTGCCCTTGAGGTAGTCTTTGCCGAAATCGTCGTTCTGGTAGAGGATCGCGACCTTGGCGTCCGGCTTCTCCTTCATCAGCCATTTCGCGTAGATATGCGCTTCGCTCTGGTAGGAGGGCTGCCAGCCGATGGTCCAGGGGAAGTTCTTCGGGTCGTTCCACTTGGTGGCGCCGGTGGCGACGAACAGCTGGGGGATCTTCTTGGCGTTGAGGTACTTCTGGATCGCGCTGTTCGAGGGCGTGCCGAGCGGATTGAAGACGACCAGAACCTCGTCGCTCTCGACCAGCTTGCGGACCTGCTCGACAGCCTTGGGCGGCGAATATCCGTCATCATAGGTGACGAAGTTGATCTTGCGGCCGTTGATGCCGCCCTTGTCGTTGATCATCTTGAAATAGGCTTCTTCGGTCTTGCCGATGACGCCATAGGCCGACGCCGGACCGCTGTACGGCATGATGTTGCCGATCTTGATCTCGGTATCACTTGCGCCGGTGTCGTATTTCTTCTGGGCGAGTGCAGCGCCGGAGGTGAGGGCAATGGCCGCCGTTGCCGTGACCAGCGCGGCGGCTCGCAGTGTTCTTCCAAAATGCAATTCGGTCTCCTTGGTTTAAACAACAGTCTTTGAGGGTTTCAGTTTCTTCTGAGCTTGCCGGCGAATTGCTGGCCCATGATCGCAATCTGCCTTGCGCCGTGCGGCACGAGGTAGATGACCAGGAACAGCAGCACGCCGAACACTGCGCCGGAGAGGCCCTTGGAGATGCTCTCCGCCATGTTCGGCACGAAGATGATGAAGGCCGCGCCGACGAACGAGCCGGGCAGCCAGCCGACGCCGCCGACGACCATGCCGAGGAACAGCGAGATCGCGAGCGTGATGGTGTAGCTGTCCGGCGCGACGAACTGAACCGCGATGGCGCCCAGCGAGCCGGCAACGCCGGTGATGCCGGCGGACACCCCGAAGGCCAGCGTCTTGTACAGTGCGACGTTGACGCCCATCGAGGAGGCCGCGATCTCGTTGTCGCGGATCGCCATGAAGGCGCGGCCCGAGCGGGAGCGCAGCAGGTTGACCGAGAAGATGTAGATCGCGAGCGTCACCGCGAGGGTGAAGTAGTACAACCACATGTCCTGCGACATCGGCAAGCCGAACGGCGCGTCCGGCTTGGTGACGACGAGGCCTTGCACGCCGCCGGTCCAGTGTTCCAGGAAGTTCAGCTTCAGGAGCTGCGGCATAGCGGTGGCGAGCGCGAAGGTCGCGAGCGCGAGGTAGACGCCAGACAGCCTCAGCGCCGGCTTGCCGAACAGGTAACCGAATCCGAAGCAGACCGTGGCGGAGATCGGAATCGTCAGCGCGTAATTGACGTTGAAATACTCCATCAGCACCGCCGACGTGTAGGCGCCGACTGCGTAGAACGCGCTCTGGCCGAGCGAGAACTGGCCGCTTCCGCCCGTCAGGATGTTTAGCGCCAGCACGGCAAGGCCGTAGATCAGGAGCATCGTCATCTGGAAGATGATGAAGTTCTTGACGAACACCGGCACGAGCAACAGCACCGCCAGCACCAGCAGCGAGGTACCCGTGCCGAGCGTCATGGCTCGCTTCGGAACCGCCTCGACCGCCTGGTGGCCTTCTGCAACGACTTCTTCTGCAGCGCTCATGATCAAACTCGCTTGACGATTTGCCGGCCGAACAGGCCAGCGGGTTTGACGACCAGGACGGAGATGATCAGCGCAAGCGCGATCGGGAGTTTCAGCTCGTTGCCGACGCCGGGGATGTAGGTGCCGGCGAGGTTCTCGAAGACGCCGACCAGGAAGCCGCCGACCACGGCGCCGAACGGGCTCGACAATCCGCCGAGCACCGCGGCGGCAAAGCCGTAGATCAGCACGCCGCCCATCATGTTGGGCTCGAGGAACACCACCGGTGCGATCAGCATGCCGGCGATCGATCCGATGGCGGTCGCCATGCCCCAGCCGAGCGCGATCATCCAGCTCGTGTTGATGCCGACGAGGCGGGCCGATTCAGGCACCGAGGCGGCCGCGCGCATCGCAAGACCGATCCGCGTGTACTGGAAGAAGAAGTAGAGGCCGAGCAGCAGCAGCACGGTGACGCCGATCATGCCGGCCTGGTGGGTCGAGATCAGCTGGCTGCCCAGGAACGGCGAGGAGCCGAACGGGGTCGGATACTGCTTGATGGTGAAGTCCCAGATCAGGCCGGCCGAGGAGTTGATGATCGCGAACAACGCGATGAAGCCGGCGACGTTGGTCAGCACCGGCGCTTTCGCAAGCGGCTTGAACAGGATGCGCTCGATCGCGATGCCGGCGACGAAGGAGAATGCCAGCGTGATCACGAAGGCGGCCCAGTAAGACACGCCCCATTGCATCAGCTGCCAGGATATGAAGGTCGAGAACATCGCCATCTCGCCTTGGGCGAAGTTGAGATGGTCGATGGCCTGGTAGATCATGACGACGGCGAGCGCCATGCAGGCATAGATCGCGCCCGTGGCAATGCCGGCCAGGACCTGGTTGGTGAACAGCTCCATTGTCCCAGCTCCCTCAGTAACCCAGATAGGATTTGCGGATTTCTTCGTTGTTCGCGATGTCCTTGGCGTTGCCAGACATCACGATGCGGCCGGTCTCGATCACATAGGCCTGGTCGGCGAGCTCGAGCGCGAGCTGGGCGTTCTGCTCGACCACCAGGATCGACACCTTGTCCTCGCGGTTGATCTTGCCGAGGATGCCGAACAGGTCGCGCACGACCAGCGGCGCGAGTCCGAAGGACGGCTCGTCCAGCAGCATCAGCCGCGGCCGCAGCATCAGGGCGCGCGCGACCGCGAGCATCTGCTGCTCGCCGCCGGAGAGCGTGCCGGCCTGCTGGGTGTGGCGCTGCTTCAGCACGGGGAAGTGTGCATACATGCGCTCGATGTCGGAGACGATGCCAGCGCTGTCCTTGCGGGTGATGGCCCCGAGCTGGAGGTTCTCCTCCACCGTCATGGTGGTGAAGGTGCCGCGGCCCTGCGGCACATGGGCAATACCGAACCGCACGATGCTCTCGGTGGAGCGGTTGTTCAGCGGCTTGCCGTCGAACTCGATCCCGCCCGTCGAGCGCACCATGTTGCAGATCGCGCGCAGCGTGGTGGTCTTGCCGGCGCCATTGGCGCCCAGCAGCGTCGTCAGCGATCCCTCGTTCAGCGAGAAGGACAGGCCGTGGAGCGCCTGGACCTGGCCGTAATAGGCGCGCAGGTCCTTGACGTTGAGCAGTGTCGTCATTGGTCCTTGCTCCCGAGATAGGCCTTGATGACGTCGGGGTCCGCCTGCACCTGGGCGGGCGTGCCTTCCGCGAGCTTCTTGCCGAAGTTCAGCGCGACGACGTGATCGGCGATCGACATCACGAGGCCCATGTGGTGCTCGACCAGCAGCACCGTCATATGGCGCTCGTCGCGAATGCGGCGGATGAGGTCGCCAAGCACGTAGACTTCCTCGTGATTGAGGCCGCCGGCGGGCTCGTCGAGCAGCAGGATCTTCGGGTCGGCCGCGAGCGCGCGGGCCAGCTCGACGCGCTTCTGCGTGCCGAAGGGTAGCCCGGACACGACGGTGTGGGCGACGTCCTCGAGGTTGAGGTAGGCGAGGATCTCGTGCACCTTCTTGTTGACGTCGGTCTCGCTGCGGCGGATCCAGGCCAGGCGCAGTGAGTCGCTGATGATGTCGCTGGAGGTCCGGGCGTGCGTTCCGACGCGGACATTGTCCATCACCGAGAGGTTCGGAAACAGCGCCACGTTCTGGAATGTGCGGCCAATGCCGATCTCGGCGATGCGGTGCGGCGGCCGCGTCAGGATGCTTGCGCCTTCCATCAGGATGTCGCCGGACGAGGGCTGATAGAGCCGGGACAGACAGTTGAACAGCGTGGTCTTGCCGGCGCCGTTGGGCCCGATCAAGCCGAGGATCTGGCCCTTGTGCATGTCAAAGGACACACCGTTGAGCGCGACAATGCCGCCGAACACGACGCTGACGTCGCGAACCGCGAGCAGGGGCGATGTCCCCTGCGCGAGCTGTGCCTGCGTCATCTCGTCTCGCTCACGTCGTTCAGTGAGCGAAGGGGCGATGCGAACCGCTCCCGACGATGACAAAGACTATCTGATCCCCTCGGCCAAACGCGCAACTTTCCCTCCTGATTTCAGCTTTTTGCTGACGTCTTTTTTGGAATGCGGCATCAGACCCCCGAGCGCCGCTTCGATGTTCCTTACCATCGCTAGGAGACGCGGTCCAATGTCGTTGATCAAACGCTCTTCCGTGAAGCGGAATGCGGGCGCGCCGCAATTGAACGCGTAAGGTCCGGTTCCGTCGTTGAGCTTGAGCGCGACGCCGGCGGCGCCGATGTCGTCGTGCCAGTCACCGACCGAAATCGCAAAGCCGTATTTCGCGACGGTTTCGCCGGAACGCTCCAGCCCGTCGCGCATCTTGGGCCAGCGGCTGCCGTAATGCTCGCGCAACAGACGCGACAACTCCGCGCGGTCGTCGTCGTCGAGCGCCCAGAAATAGGCGCGGCCCATCGCACTGGTTGCAATCGGCACGCGGGAGCCGACGTCAAGTTGAACGCCGACCGTCTCGCTGCCGCGGCTTTGCCCGAAATAGATCATGCTGTGACGGTCGCGCCCGCCGACGGCGACGGCGCCGCCGGTCGCGCGCATCACATCCTCGCGGAACGGCTCGGACAAATGCCGAACGCCGAGATTGGCGAGCGCGGCATAGCCGAGCGACATCGCGGCGGGCGTGAGCTGGTACTTCTCGAAGCGGGGAACCGGCGCAAGATAACCCAGCTTGGTCAGCGTGTAGGTCAGCCGCGACACCGTTGGCTTCGGCAGATTGGTGCGCGCCGCAATCTCCTGATTGCCGAGAAGGCCGTCATTGGGGTGGAATGCTCGCAATACGTCCAGTCCGCGGGAAAGCGCGACGACGAAATTCCGATCGGTCGCAGTCTTCTTTCCTGTACGCTTCATCCCTGATCTGCTTCTTGCGCGGAGTCGTTGACAAGCCACGTGCTTCAAAATAACCCTGCCGTCAAGATGCGGAATTAAATTCCGCACCGCGAAATCGAACAAAAGTTAATCCCCACCAAGGAGGGAACACCGTGAGCGAAGTGGTCAAGCTTGAGCGTCATGACGAGGTCGGGATCGTCACGGTCAACAGCCCTCCGGTCAACGCGCTGAGTGCCGCAGTCCGCGGTGGCATACTGGAGTGCGTCAAGGCCGCAATCGCCGATCCCGCCATCAAGGGCATCGTGCTGACCTGCGCCGGCCGCACCTTCATTGCAGGTGCCGACATCACCGAATTCGGCAAGCCGCCGAAGCCGCCCGCCCTCAACGACGTGCTCTCCGAGATCGAGAACTCGCCGAAGCCGGTGGTTGCCGCGATCCACGGCACCGCGCTCGGCGGCGGCCTCGAGGTCGCGCTCGCCTGTCATTTCCGCGTCGCCGTCAAGGAAGCCAAGCTCGGCCTGCCCGAGGTGAAGCTCGGTCTGCTGCCGGGCGCCGGCGGCACCCAGCGCCTGCCGCGCGCGGTTGGTCCCGAGCTCGCCGTCAAGATGATCGTCGGCGGCGATCCCATCGGTGCTGCGGAAGCGCTGAAGAACGGCCTGATCGAGGAGATCGTCGAGGGACCGGCATCGGGCGGCGAAGCTTTCGTGCGCAAGCTGCTGGCCGAGAAGCGTCCGCTGCGGCGGCTGCGCGACGACGATTCCAAGATTGCGGCCGCCAAGGCCGACCGCTCGATCTTCACCAATGCGGTCGCCGCCATGACCAAGAAGTCGCGCGGCCTGGAGGCGCCGTTCGCCGCCGCCGACGCCGTGGGCTACGCCATTGACCTACCTTTCGACGAAGGTTTGAAGAAGGAACGCGAGGGCTTCCTGAAGCTCGTCGCCAGCGATCAGTCCAAGGCGCAGCGCTATGCCTTCTTCGCTGAGCGCGAAGCCGCCAAGATCGCCGGCGTTCCTGAAGGCACCAAGTCGCGCCCCGTGAACCGCGTCGCCATCCTCGGCGCCGGCACCATGGGCGGCGGCATCGCGATGTCCTTTGCCAATGCCGGCATCCCCGTCACGCTGATCGAGACCGGTGAGGAGCAGCTCAAGCGCGGCATGGGCATCATGCAGAAGAACTGGGAAGCGACCGCGGCGCGCGGCGGCATCCCGGCTGACGCGCCCGCCAAGCGGATGGCGCTGATCAACGGCGTCGTCGGCATCGAGAATGTCGGCGATGCCGACCTCGTCATCGAAGCCGTGTTCGAGACCATGGCGGTGAAGAAGGAAGTGTTCGGCAAGCTCGACCAATACGTCAAGCCCGGCGCCGTGCTCGCCTCCAACACCTCCTACCTCAACATCGACGAGATCGCGAAGTCGACCAAGCGTCCGCAGGACGTGCTCGGCATGCACTTCTTCTCGCCGGCCAACGTCATGAAGCTGTGCGAGATCGTGCGCGCCGACAAGACCGCGCCGGACGCCCTTGTCACGGCCGTCTCGATCGCGCGCAAGATCGCGAAGGTGCCGGCCGTGGTCGGCGTCTGCGACGGTTTTGTCGGCAACCGCATGCTCGCCCAGCGCGGTAAGCAGTCGGAGAAGCTGTTGTTCGAGGGCGCCTTGCCGCAGCAGGTCGATGCCGTCGTGACAAAATTCGGCATGCCGATGGGGCCGTTCGCGATGGGCGATCTCGCCGGCCTCGACATCGGCTGGCGCTCGCGGAAAGATCGCGGCATCAAGTCGGAGATCGCGGACGCGCTGTGCGAAGCCGGCCGTTTCGGCCAGAAGACCGGCAAGGGCTATTACAAGTACGAAGCCGGCTCCCGCGCGCCGATGCCGGATCCGGAGGTCGAGAAGCTGATCGACGAGACGCTGCTGCGTCTTGGCCGCAAGAAGCGAATCGTCAGCGACGAGGAGATCCTCGAGCGCATGATGTATCCGATGATCAACGAGGGCGCGAAGATCCTCGAGGAGGGCATCGCGGCGCGACCCTCCGACATCGACGTGGTCTGGCTCTACGGCTATGGCTGGCCGATCTACCGCGGCGGCCCGATGTTCTGGGCCGACAGCGTCGGCCTCAAGCACATCGCCGATCGCCTGGCCTTCTATGCCAAGGAGACCAACGATCCGAGCCTCGAGCCCGCCCCGCTGCTGAAGAAGCTCGCGGCCGAAGGCAAGACCTTCGCCTCGCTGGCGGCGGCATCGAAGGCGGCTTGATGGCCGTAGTCTATCCGCATGTCATTCCGGGATGGCCCGAAGGGCCAGGCCCGGAATCCATCTCTCCTCAGGGCGTGCGGCCCGATGGATTCCGGGTTCGATGCTTCGCATCGCTCCGGAATGACGACCGAGTGTGATGCAAACAATGACCCATCCCGGCGAACAGTTTTATCCTGAGGGCGTGCGTTGGGACGATACCATCGTCCAGGGCACGCTGCCCGACCTGTTGTCGAAGGCAGCTGCCGACTACGGCCCGCGCACCGCGCTGGAATTTCGAGACCGTCCGATCACCTATACCGAGCTCGCCGCCATGACCGAGCGCGCCGCCGCGGCATTCCTGCGCGCCGGCTGCGGCAAGGCTACGTCGATCGCGCTGTTCCTCGGCAATTCGCCTGACCATCCCGTCAATTTTTTCGGCGCGCTGAAGGCGGGCGCCCGTGTTGCGCATCTGTCGCCGCTCGACGGCGAGATCGCGCTGACTCACAAGGTCTCGGATTCCGGCTCGCGCCTGCTCGTCACCTCGAACCTCCAGGCGCTGCTGCCGACCGCGCTGAAATTCCTGGACAAGGGACTGATCGACCGCCTCGTCGTCTGCGAGGACGATGATTGGGGCAAGGTCGGCACGCCGCAGGCGGCGATCCCCGATGATCCCCGCATCGTCACCTTCAAGGCCTTCGTCGAGGGGGCGGCTGCGCCTGCGCAATGGCCGTCCGTGACGGCCGACGACGTCGCGCTGCTGCAATATACCGGCGGCACCACCGGCCTGCCCAAGGGCGCCATGCTAACCCACGGCAATCTCACCTCGGCCGTGTCGATCTACGATGTCTGGGGCAAGCCGAACCGCGCCGCGCGCGGCGAGGTGATCGAGCGCGTGATCTGCGTGCTGCCGCTGTTTCATATCTATGCGCTCACCGTCGTGCTGTTGTCCTCGCTCAGCCGCGGCAATCTGATCTCGCTGCATCAGCGCTTCGACGTCGAAGCCGTGATGCGCGACATCGAGGTCAAGCGCGCGACTTACTTCCCGGGCGTGCCGACGATGTGGATCGCGATCGCCGCGCTCCCCGATCTCGACAGGCGCGACTTCTCCTCGCTCGCCACCATCGGCTCCGGCGGCGCGCCGCTGCCGGTGGAGATCGCGAGCTTCTTCGAGCGCAAGGTCGGCAAGAAGCTGAAGAGCGGCTGGGGCATGACCGAGACCTGCTCGCCCGGCACCGGTCATCCGCCCACGGGCCCGGAGAAGCCCGGCTCGATCGGCCTGATGCTGCCCGGCATCGAGCTCGACGTGGTCGCCCTGGACGATCCCAGGCGCGTGCTGCCGCCGGGCGAGGTCGGCGAGATCCGCATCAAGGGCCCGAACGTCACCAAGGGTTATTGGAATAAGCCGGAGGGATCCACGGATGCCTTCGTCGACGGCCGCTTCCTCACCGGCGACATCGGCTATGTCGATGCGGACGGCTATTTCTTCCTGGTCGATCGCAAGAAGGACATGATCATCTCCGGCGGCTTCAACGTCTATCCGCAGATGATCGAGCAGGCGATCTACACCATCCCGGGCGTGCACGAAGTGATCGTGCTCGGCATTCCCGACCAATATCGGGGCGAAGCCGCCAAAGCCTTCATCAAGCTGAAGCCGGACGCAAAGCCGTTCTCGCTCGACGAGCTGCGCACCCAGCTCGCCGGCAAGCTCGGCAAGCATGAATTGCCGGCCGCCGTCGAATTCGTCGACGATTTGCCGCGCACGCCGGTCGGAAAATTGTCGCGCCACGAATTGCGCCAGCAGCAGAAACCGTCACAATCCGTTCAACACGCATCAGGAGGTCGTTCTTGACCGACGCCGTCATCGTTTCCACCGCCCGCACCCCGATCGGCAAGGCCTATCGCGGCGCGCTCAACGCCACAGAGGGCGCCACGCTGCTCGGCCACGCCATCGGCGAAGCCGTCGCGCGCGCGAAAGTCGATCCGAAGGAGATCGAAGACGTCGTGATGGGCGCCGCGCTGCAGCAGGGCGCGACCGGCGGCAACATTGCGCGCAAGGCGCTGCTCCGCGCCGGCCTTCCCGTTACCGTCGCCGGAACCACGATCGACCGCCAATGCGCCTCGGGCCTGCAGGCGATCGCGTTGGCCGCGCGCTCGGTGATCTTCGACGGCGTCGAGATCGCGGTCGGCGGCGGCGGCGAGTCGATCTCGCTCGTGCAGAACGACAAGATGAACGGCTTCCACGCCCAGGATCCGGCGCTGCTCAAGATCAAGGGCGAGGTCTACATGCCCATGATCGACACGGCGGAAGTCGTCGCCAAGCGCTACGGCATCTCGCGCGAGAAGCAGGACGAATATTCGCTGGAGAGCCAGCGCCGAACCGCCGCGGCTCAGCAGGGCGGCAAGTTCAAGGACGAGATCGCGCCGATCACGACGCAGATGGCGGTCACCGACAAGGCGACCGGCACTGTCTCGATGAAGGACGTCACGCTGTCGCAGGACGAGGGTCCGCGTCCCGAGACCACGATCGAGGGCCTCGCCGGCCTCAAGCCGGTGCGCGGCGAAGGCTTTTCGATCACGGCCGGCAATGCCAGCCAGCTCTCGGACGGTGCCAGCGCCAGTGTGATCATGAGCGACAAGGAAGCGTCCAAGCGTGGTCTTGCGCCGCTCGGCATCTTCCGCGGCTTCGTCTCGGCCGGCTGCGAGCCGGACGAGATGGGCATCGGCCCGGTCTTCGCCGTGCCGCGCCTGCTCAAGCGCCACGGCCTCACCGTCGACGATATCGGCCTCTGGGAGCTGAACGAAGCGTTCGCGGTGCAGGTGCTGTATTGCCGTGACAAGCTCGGCATCGACCCCGAGAAGATCAACGTCGACGGCGGCGCGATCGCGGTCGGCCATCCCTACGGCATGTCGGGCGCCCGTCTCACCGGCCATGCCCTGATCGAAGGCCGCCGCCGCAAGGCGAAATACGCGGTCGTCACCATGTGCGTCGGCGGCGGCATGGGCGCGGCCGGGCTGTTCGAGATTTTGCAGTAAGTCACAGGAGGATCCGATGGATCTCGCATTCACGAAAGAAGAGCAGGCGTTTCGCGAGGAAGTGCGGCAGTTCTTCCGCGACAACGTGCCGCCGGATACGCGGCGCAAGATGGTCGAGGGCCGCCACCTCTCGAAGGACGAGATGGTGACTTGGTGGCGCATCCTCAACAAGAAGGGCTGGGGCGTCAGCCACTGGCCCAAGCAATATGGCGGCACGGGCTGGACCAGCGTGCAGCACTACATCTTCAACGAGGAGCTGCAGTCCTATCCGGCGCCGCAGCCGCTCGCCTTCGGCGTCAGCATGGTCGGTCCGGTCATCTACACCTTCGGCAATGAGGAGCAGAAGAAGAAGTACCTGCCGCGCATCGCCAATGTCGACGATTGGTGGTGCCAGGGCTTCTCCGAGCCGGGCTCGGGCTCCGACCTCGCCTCGCTCAAGACCAAGGCCGAGCGCCGTGGCGACAAGTGGATCATCAACGGCCAGAAGACCTGGACCACCTTGGCGCAGCACGCCGACATGATCTTCTGCCTCTGCCGCACCGACAACAACGCCAAGAAGCAGATGGGTATCTCCTTCATCGTGTTCTCGATGAAGTCGAAGGGCGTCACCGTACGCCCGATCCAGACCATCGACGGCGGCCATGAGGTCAACGAAGTCTTCTTCGACGACGTCGAAGTCCCGATCGAGAATTTGATCGGCGAGGAGAACAAGGGCTGGGACTACGCCAAATTCCTGCTCGGCAACGAGCGCACCGGCATCGCCCGCGTCGGCGTCTCCAAGGAGCGGCTGCGCCGCATCAGGGATCTCGCCGGCAAGGTCGAATCCGCAGGCAAGCCGATCATCCAGGACGCCGCCTTCCGCGAGAAGCTGGCGGCCTGCGAGATCGAGCTGAAGGCGCTCGAGCTGACCCAGTTGCGCGTCGTCGCCGACGAGGGCAAGCACGGCAAGGGCAAACCCAATCCGGCATCCTCCGTGCTGAAGATCAAGGGCTCCGAGATCCAGCAGACCACCACCGAGCTGCTCATGGAAGTGATCGGCCCGTTCGCCGCGCCCTACGACGTGCACGGCGACGACGGCTCGAACGAAGCCATGGACTGGACCGCCCAGATCGCGCCGAGCTACTTCAACAACCGCAAGGTCTCGATCTACGGCGGCTCCAACGAGATCCAGCGCAACATCATCGCCAAGGCGGTGCTGGGGCTGTGATCCGTTTCCTCTCCGCGAAGGCGGAGAGGGCAATAGTCCACCGTCATTCCGGGGCGCGACGAAGTCGCGAACCCGGAATCCATCGGGCCGCATACGCTGAGGTGAGATGGATTCCGGGTCCGGCCCTTCGGGCCATCCCGGAATGACGAAGCCAAATAAGTCCGGGTACGAGGAAAGAGAAATGGATTTTGATCTGAACGAGGAGCAGCGGCTTCTCAAGGAAAGCATCGACGGCCTGCTGACCGACTCCTACGATTTCGAGAGCCGCAAGAAATACATGGCGGAGAAGGGCGGCTGGAGCAAGACGGTCTGGCTCAAGCTCGCCGAGCAGGGCCTGCTCGGCCTGCCGTTCAGCGAGGCCGATGGCGGCTTCGGCGGCGGCGGCGTCGAGACCATGATCGTGATGGAAGCGCTCGGCAAGGCGCTGGTGCTCGAGCCGTATCTGGCAACGGTCGTGATCGGCGGCGGCTTCCTGCGCCATGCCGGCTCCGATGCGCAGAAGGCCGCGCATGTGCCGGGGATCATCGACGGCAGCAGGACGCTGGCGTTCGCCCAGCTCGAGAAGAACTCGCGCTACGATCTGTTCGACGTCACCACCACGGCGAAGAAGAAGGGCGACGGCTGGATCATCGATGGCGAGAAGTTCGTCGTGCTGAACGGCGAGAACGCCGACACGCTCGTCGTCACCGCGCGCACCAAGGGTGAGCGCCGCGACAAGACCGGAATCGGCGTGTTCCTGGTGCCGGCGAATGCCAAGGGCGTGACGAAGAAGTCCTACCCGACGCAGGACGGCCTGCACGCCGCCGACATCACCTTCACCGGTGTCGAGGTCGGCGCTGATGCCGTGCTCGGCAATCCCGACGACAGCCTCGCGTTGATCGAGCGGGTGGTCGACGAAGCCCGCGTCGCGCTCTGCGCCGAGGCGGTCGGCTTGATGGACGAGTCGCTCAAGACCACCGTCGAGTACATCAAGACCCGAAAGCAGTTCGGCGTCGCGATCGGCTCGTTCCAGTCGCTGCAGCACCGCGCCTCCGACATGTTCGTCGCGGCCGAGCAGGCCCGCTCGATGTCGATGTTCGCGACCATGGCCAACGATTTCGACAACGCCAAGGAGCGCAGCAACGCGATCGCCGCGGCCAAGGTGCAGATCGGCAAGTCGCTGAAATTCGTGGGACAGCAGGCGATCCAGCTCCACGGCGGCATCGGCATGACCATGGAGGCGAAGATCGGCCACTACTTCAAGCGCCTCACCATGATCGAGAACTCGTTCGGCGACACCGACTACCACCAGCGCCGCGTCGCCGACGCCGGCGGGTTGATCTAGCCACGCTGTCATCCCGGGGCGCGCGTAGCGCGAACCCGGGATCCATCGGGCGGCAGTACGCGTGGTGAAATGGATTCTCAGGTGCGCACTTGCGCACTATAGCTCGCGAGTTCGCCGCGCCCCGGAATGACCAGGAAGAAGGCGAACAAATGAAAAACACCCCGTTCGATCTCACCGGCAAGGTCGCCGTGGTCACCGGCTCCAGCCGCGGCATCGGCCGCTCCTCCGCCGAACTCCTTGCCAGGCTCGGCGCCAAGGTGGTCGTCTCCTCGCGCAAGGCCGACGCCTGCCAGGAAGTCGCCGACGGCATCATCGCGTCCGGCGGCGATGCCACAGTCATCCCCTGCAACATCGCCCGCAAGGCCGAGGTCGAGGCACTGATCGCGGGCGCCACCAAGCATTACGGCAAGATCGACATCCTCGTCTGCAACGCCGCCGTCAATCCCTATTACGGCCCGCTGCTCGACATCACGGACGAGGCCTTCGACAAGATCATGGGCTCGAACGTCAAGAGCAACATCTGGCTCTCCGCGCTCGCCATCCCGCAGATGGCGGAGCGTGGGAACGGCTCCGTGGTCATCATCTCCTCGATCGGCGGCCTGCGCGGCTCCACCGTGATCGGTGCCTACGGCATCTCCAAGGCGGCCGACTTCGCGCTGTGCCGCTCGCTCGCCGGCGAGTGGGGCCCGAAAGGCGTCCGCGTCAACTGCATCGCGCCCGGCCTCGTCAAGACCGATTTCGCACGCGCATTGTGGGAAGACGAAGCCATGCTGAAGCGCCGCACCGCGACCACACCGCTGCGCCGCATCGGCGAACCCGACGAAATCGCCGGCGCCGTAGCCTACCTCGCCTCGGACGCATCGAGCTTCATGACCGGACAGACCATCGTCATCGACGGCGGCGTGACCACGGCGGCGGTGTAGGCCTGCTTTCCCTCTCCCCTTGTGGGAGAGGGTGGATCGCCGCGCAGCGGCGAGACGGGTGAGGGGTCTCTCTCCGCGTGTGGCCCCCTCTCGCATTATTCTTCGCCGATAGAACCCCTCATCCGGCGCTTCGCGCCACCTTCTCCCACAAGGGGAGAAGGGAAGTAGCCGCTCGCCTGCATCCAACCTTGACCTTGCCGCCCTAATCCGCTCCCTTTGGCGCGACTTGATGACCCCTCCAGGGGAACGCTGAGCTCAACGCCAAGGTAAGCCGCCATGTCTTTCGTCCTTGCCATCGACCAGGGCACCACCTCCTCGCGCGCGATCGTGTTCCGCGGCGATATCTCGATTGCTGCCAAAGCGCAGCAGGAGTTTCCGCAGCATTTTCCGGCTTCGGGCTGGGTGGAGCACGAGCCGGAGGACATCTGGACCTCGACGGTGATGGTCTGCCGCGAGGCGATCGAGCAGGCCGGCATCAGCGCAAAGGACATCGCCGCGATCGGCATCACCAACCAGCGCGAGACCACCGTGGTGTGGGACCGCGCCACGGGCCAAGCCGTGCACCGCGCCATTGTCTGGCAGGACCGCCGCACAGCCGACATCTGTGCGAAACTCAAGGCGGAAGGCCGCGAGCCCGTGATCTCGCAGAAGACCGGCCTGATCATCGATCCCTATTTCTCCGGCACCAAGGTCGCCTGGATCCTCGACCACGTTCCCGGCGCCCGCGCGCGCGCCGCCCGCGGCGAGCTGATGTTCGGTACCGTCGATTGCTACCTGCTCTGGCGCCTCACCGGCGGCAAGGTGCACGCCACCGACGCCACCAACGCCTCGCGCACGCTGCTGTTCAACATCCACACCGGCCAGTGGGACGACGAACTCCTGGAGATCATCGGCGTGCCGCGCTCGATGCTGCCCGAGGTGAAGGATTCCTCCGCGCGCTTCGGCGAGAGCACGCCCGATCTGTTCGGCGGCGCCATCGCCATCTCCGGCATCGCCGGCGACCAGCAGGCCGCGACCATCGGCCAGGCCTGCTTCCGCCCGGGCATGATGAAATCCACCTACGGCACCGGCTGTTTTGCCCTGCTCAACACCGGCACCACGCCGGTTGTCTCCAAGAACAAGCTGCTCACCACGGTTGCCTATCAGCTCGACGGCAAACGCACCTACGCGCTGGAAGGCTCGATCTTCGTGGCGGGCTCAGCGGTGCAATGGTTGCGCGACGGCCTCGGCATCATCAAGCACGCCGCCGAGACCGGACCGCTTGCCGACCAGTCCGACTCCATGCAGAGCGTCTATCTCGTTCCGGCCTTCGTCGGCATGGGCGCGCCCTACTGGAATCCGCGCGTGCGCGGCGCGCTGTTCGGCCTCACCCGCAACACCGGCCCCGCCGAGCTCGCCCACGCCGCGCTGGAAAGCGTCTGCTACCAGACCTTCGACCTCTGGGCTGCGATGCGCGCGGACTGGCCGAGCTCGGAAACCGCCAGCGTCGTGCTTCGTGTCGACGGCGGCATGACCGCGTCGGACTGGACCATGCAGCGCCTGGCGGATCTGCTCGATGCTCCCGTCGACCGCCCCGTGATCCAGGAGACCACGGCGCTCGGCGCCGCCTATCTCGCCGGCCTCAACGCCGGCGTCTATCCCGAGCCGACGAAGTTCGCCGACAATTGGCGATTGGAGCACCGCTTCAAGCCGAACATGAGCCAGGCGACGCGCGAGCGGAAGCTCGCGGGCTGGGCGAGGGCGGTGAAGGGCGTGCTGGCGAGCGATGAGGGGGAGGCCTGACACGCCTCTGTCCACATCGTCGTCCCTGCGAACGCAGGGACCCATACCGCGTGATTTATCGAGTTGTGTACGATAGCGGTAACGAGCGATGAGTCTTCGCAAAACTGCGCCCTGTGGTTATCGCGACGAGCGCAAACGCTCGCGTGGAGGTCCCGGATCTGCGCGCGCTTGTCCGGGACGACATAGGAGTGCGCGCCGGCTTTCGAGCCTCCCTTGATGAAGCAGGGCGACCAACCATGATCCTCCCCGACGGCTACTCCGATATCCTCGCAGGCAAGATCGCCGCTGTCGTCACCCATCTGGAGATGACGGTGCCTCCCGCGCGCCGCGACGATCCGCCCGGCGCGTGGTCGCTGCGCAAGGTCGATACCCCTGCACTTGATTGGTACCGCGATCTCTTCCGCCGCGTCGGCGAGGACTGGCTGTGGTTCTCGCGCGCCCGTATGACCGACACGGACCTCGCCGCGATCATCCACGCGCCTGATGTCGAGATCTACGCTCTGACCGCAGACGGCAGCGACGAAGGCCTGCTCGAGCTGGACTTCCGCGAGCCCGGCCAGTGCGAGCTGGCCTATTTCGGCGTCACCTCTGGCCTGATCGGCACCGGCGCCGCCCGCTTCCTGATGAACCGCGCGCTGGAGCGCGCCTGGTCGCGCGACGTCCGCCGCGTCTGGGTCCACACCTGCACGCTCGATCATCCCTCCGCCGTTGCCTTCTACCAGCGCTCCGGGTTCCGCCCCTTCCGCCGCCAGATAGAAATCGCCGACGATCCGCGCCTCGACGGGACGGCACGGCGCGATGCGGCGAGGCATGTGCCGATCATTGAGTAGTGCGGCTGCGTCCCGACTGTCATTGCGAGGAGCGCTTGCGACGAAGCAATCCAGAATCCCTTCGCGGAGGTAGTCTGGATGCTCTGCTATGCTTGCAATGACGCAGTGAGGCGTCGCGGTCGCGTTTCCAATTGTCGGAGCAATTCGCGATAGCGTCGTATGCCGAATGGAGCGGTTATCAGGATCAATGGGCGCCACCCCCGATCCTGCCACCCTTGGCTAGCTATCGAAATTTACCGCCGTTGTATTGGCGCCGCAGACCAGAACCGCAACCCGCTCGGTGGGCGAGGGACGATAGCGGCCGGAGAGCACCGCCGCAAAGGCGGCTGCGCCGCCGGGCTCGGCGACGAGGCGCAGGTGCGACCATAGCGCGGCCTGGGCCTGCCGGATCGCATCGTCGCTGACCAGGACGACGCGCTCCACATGGGCCCGCGCGATCGGAAACATCAGTTCGCCGACGCGCCGCGGCGCCAGGCTGTCGGCGGCAAGACCGCCGGCCGGCGCATCGACCGGGGCGCCCGCTTCGAAGGCCGTATGCAGGGTTGGCGATTGCTCCGGCTCGACCGCGACGATGCGCGTCCTGCCGGCGTACCACGCCGCAATGCCCCCGATCAGTCCGCCGCCACCGACCGCCACCAGCAGCGTGTCGATGCCGGGCGCATCCTGCTCCAATTCCAATCCGACGCTGCCCTGGCCGAGCAGGGTTTCGGCCTGGTCATAGGCATGGACGGCCAGCGCGCCGGTCTGCGCGACATGGGCTTCACTCGCGGCGAGCGCATCGGCGTAGCGGTTGCCCGCGATCACGAGCTTGGCGCCATAATTTCGAATGCGCTCGGCCTTGGCCGGCGAGGTGATGTCAGGCACGAAGATCGTGGCAGGAAGGCCGAGCCGCTGCGCCGCATAGGCCACGGCCGCGCCGTGATTGCCGCCGGACGCGGCGACGACACCGGCCCGCGGCACCGGCCGCAGCAACAGATTGGCGAAGGCGCCGCGCGCCTTGAACGATCCGGAATGCTGCAGCATCTCGAGCTTGAGCGTGAGAGGCGCCCCGGGCAGGCCGAAATCGGCGAGATCGGCCTGAACGAGCGGCGTACGCCTGATATGCGGACGGATGACGGCCTCGGTCGCCGCAATCCGCTCCCGCGTGATGTCGAGGTCCATCGTCACTGCCATGATGCCTCCAGACTAGCGCAAGGCAGAGTTGACATCAATTAGGTAATTAGCAAAATAACTAAATGAGATTTACCGTCGCCTTGCGCGCGCTCGCCAACGAACGCCGCCTGCAGATCCTGGAATGGCTGCGGGATCCCCGGAAGCATTTTCGCGAGCAGGCCGATGGCGACCTGGTCGAGGACGGCGTCTGCGGATTGCTGATCGCCGAAAAGCTTGGCGTCAGCGCGCCGACAGTGAGCGAGCACATGCGGGTGCTGACATCGGCCAAGCTGGTGCGCGCCAAGCGGATCAAGCAGTGGACGATGTACAAGCGCAACGAGACGGCCATCGCCGCGATCAAGCGATCGATTCAGGACGGGCTTTGACCGGCGTGGTGCGTGACGCCGTCGCCGGCGTCGTTGCAGCCGGCGCAATGCACCATTTCCAAGATATTTGTTGCGCCGCACCGCGCTGGTCGTGGAGACTGATCGGCCCTGCCTCGTCCAACCGGGAAGAGCGAGAACCATGTTCCTGATCGGCCAATATGATTCCCCCTTCGTCCGCCGGGTCGCGATTGCGCTGCGGCTCTACGGCCTCGCCTTCGAGCACAAGCCGTGGTCGACCTTCGGCGACGCCGACAAGATCGCGCCATACAATCCGCTGCGCCGGGTGCCGACCCTGGTGCTCGACGATGGCGAGGCGCTGATCGAAAGCACGATCATCCTGGATTATCTCGACGACCTCGTCGGCGCCGAGAAGGCGATGCTGCCGCGTGGCGGCACCGAGCGGCGCAAGCATTTGCGCATCTGCGCGCTCGCCTCCGGCCTCGGCGACAAGGCGGTGAGCCTGCTTTATGAACGCGTGCTGCGGAAGGAACAGCTCACGCTATGGGTCGAGCGCTGCCAGGCGCAGATCGGCGACGTCCTCAAGGTGCTCGAGGCCGAGCGCGCCAAGGTGACGACGCCATACTGGCTGGGTGAGCGCATTGGCCACGCCGACGTCGCGGTGGCCTGCGTCGTCCGCTTCACCCGCGAGGCGCATCCGCAGCTGTTCGATGCCTCGCGTTATCCAGCCGTGAGCGCGCATGCCGCGCGCTGCGAGGCCTTGCCGCCCTTCAAGGAGATCGTGCAGCCGCTGGCCCCGCCGAAGGGGTGAGGCACTCTCGTGTCCCGGGCGCGGCGCAGCCTAGGCGATGCGTAGCATCGTCCGGTAACGCTGCGCCGCAGAGCCGGGACCAAGGGGACTCGGATTGCTTGGAGATGCGGGCCCCGGCTCTGCAGCGCACCGCTTTGCGTTGCGCTGCGTCCGGGGCACGAAACCGAGCGCAAGGTGAAGGGCGCGCCTATCCGCCGGAGTGCGAAGATCACCACAGCAGCCGATGATGCAATCCTACCCCTGTTTTGCCCGACGCCGCAAACGCGGCTCCGACGCGCCCGAAATCACTCAACCTTTTCAACCCCATTCTACTGTGCATGGGGTTGTTTTCGCATTTTCTGTTTGGCAGGCGGGCCTATCCCGCCCCTGCGCGCTTCTTCTGCCAGACCAGGTGCACCGCGCAGGTGCAGCCCGGCGGGTGAGAGGCAAGGTCCTTTGACGTCTCGTCGTTCGCCGCCGTTGCCGCAAAGGTGTTGTCGGTCTGTTGCGACGGGATGTAGTTCAACACCGGCGCGAGCCAGCGCTCGGTCTCCGCGACGCTCATGCCCTTGCGCGCGGCATAGTCCTCGACCTGGTCGCGCTCGATCTTGCCGACGCCGAAATAATAGCTCGCAGGGTTTGCGAAATAGAGCCCGGACACGCTGGAGCCCGGCCACATCGCAAAGCTCTCGGTCAGCTTCACGCCGCAGGTCGCTTCCGCGTCGAGCAGTTCGAACAGCGTCGCCTTCTCGGTGTGATCGGGCTGCGCGGGATAGCCCGGCGCCGGGCGGATGCCCTGATACTTCTCCAGGATCAGGTCTTCGGTAGACAGCGCCTCGTCCGGCGCATAGGCCCAGAACTCGCGGCGCACGCGGGCATGCATGCGCTCGGCAAAGGCTTCGGCGAGCCGGTCGGCCAACGCCTTGCACAGGATCGAGGAGTAATCGTCGTTGGCCATCTTGAAGCGATCGGCCACCGCATCCTCGCCGATGCCGGCGGTGACGACGAAGCCGCCGACATAGTCGGGCACGCCCGCGGGCGCGACGAAGTCGGCGAGCGCGGCGTTGAAGCGGCCCTCGCGCTTCTCGAGTTGCTGGCGCAGCGTGTGCAGCGTCGCGATCTTCTTCGTGCGGCTCTCGTCGGCATAGAGCGCGATGTCGTCGCCTTCGGCGTTCGCCGGCCAGAAGCCGATCGTGGCACGCGCCCGGAACCACTTTTCCCTCACGATGGTGTCGAGCATCTTGCGTGCGTCGTCATAGAGCGAGCGCGCGACCTCGCCGACCTTGGCATCGTCGAGAATCGCGGGGAAGCGGCCGGCGAGCTCCCAGGTCTGGAAGAACGGCGTCCAGTCGATGCAGTCGACGAGCTCGGCGAGATCGTAATCGTCAAAACTCCTGATGCCAAGGAAGGTCGGCTTGACCGGCTTGTTCGCGGTGAAATCGACCGGCACGCGGTTGGCGCGGGCGGCGCCCAGCTTCAGCCGCTTCTTGTCGGCCTGCGCGCGCAGATGCGCGTCCGAGATTTTTGCGTATTCGGCGCGCACCTCGGCGGCATAGGCCTCGCGCTTCTCCGGCGACAGCAGCGAGGAGGCGACGCCGACGGCGCGGCTGGCGTCGTTGACGTGGACGACGGGACCGGCGCGATAGCTCGGGTCGATCTTGACCGCCGTATGCACGCGGCTCGTGGTGGCGCCGCCGATCAGCAGCGGCAGCTTGAGGCCCTCGCGCTGCAATTCACCGGCGAAGAACGCCATCTCGTCGAGCGAGGGTGTGATCAGGCCGGAGAGCCCGACGATGTCGGCCTTCTCCGCCTTCACGGTCTCGACGATCTTGGCGGCGGGCACCATCACGCCGAGGTCGATGACCTCGAAATTGTTGCACTGGAGCACGATGCCGACGATGTTCTTGCCGATGTCGTGGACGTCGCCCTTGACGGTCGCGAGCACGATCTTGCCGGCGGAGGAGGAGCCTTCCGTGCCGATGCCGTTCGCAAGGTTGCGCGCCTTCTCCTCTTCCATGAACGGCATCAGCCAGGCCACCGCCTGCTTCATCACGCGGGCGGATTTCACCACCTGCGGCAGGAACATCTTGCCGTCGCCGAAGAGATCGCCGACCACGTTCATGCCGGCCATCAGCGGACCCTCGATGACGTCGAGCGGGCGTGACGAATTCTTGCGGGCTTCCTCGGTGTCCTGCTCGATGAATTCGGTGATGCCGTGGACCAGGGAATGCGACAGTCGCTTCTCCACCGGCCATTCGCGCCAGGCCAGATCGGCTTCCTTGGTCTGGGTCTTGTTGCCGCGGAATTTCTCCGCCAGCGCCAGCAGACGCTCGGACGCGCCCGGATCGCGATTGAGGACGACGTCCTCGCACACCTGACGCAGCTCGGCATCGATGTCGTCATAGACGATCATCTGGCCGGCATTGACGATGCCCATGTCCATGCCGGCCTTGATGGCGTGATACAGGAACACCGAGTGCATGGCCTCGCGCACCGGCTCGTTGCCGCGGAACGAGAACGAGAGGTTGGAGACGCCGCCCGAGATGTGCGCGCCCGGCAGGTTCTGCCGGATCCAGCGCGTCGCCTCGATGAAGTCGACGCCGTAATTATTGTGCTCCTCGATGCCGGTCGCGATCGCGAAGATGTTGGGATCGAAGATGATGTCCTCGGGCGGGAAGCCGACCTTGTTCACCAGGATGTCGTAGGCGCGCTTGCAAATCTCGGTCTTGCGCGCAAACGTATCGGCCTGGCCGACCTCGTCGAACGCCATCACCACCACGGCCGCACCATGGCGGCGGGCGATCTTGGCCTCAAAGATGAACTTCTCCTCGCCCTCCTTCATCGAGATCGAATTGACGACCGGCTTGCCCTGTACGCATTTCAGGCCGGCTTCGATCACCGAAAATTTCGAGGAATCGACCATCACGGGGACGCGGGCGATGTCGGGCTCGGCGGCGACGAGGTTGAGGAAGGTCACCATCGCGGCTTCCGAATCCAGAAGCCCCTCGTCCATGTTGACGTCGATGATCTGCGCACCGTTCTCGACCTGGTCGCGTGCGACCTGGAGCGCTGCGGTGTAGTCGCCGGCGGTGATCAGCTTGCGGAAGCGGGCGGAGCCGGTGACGTTGGTGCGCTCGCCGACGTTCACGAACGGGATCGCATCAGTCAGGATGAACGGCTCGAGGCCGGACAGCCGCAAGCGCGGTTCGATCTCCGGCACGATGCGCGGCTTGTGCGGGGCAACGGCGGCGGCAATCGCTGCGATGTGCTCCGGCGTGGTGCCGCAGCAGCCGCCGACGATGTTGACGAGGCCGTCGCGGGCGAATTCGCCGACGAGGCGCGCCATGTATTCCGGCGTCTCGTCATACTGGCCGAACTCGTTGGGCAGGCCGGCGTTCGGATAGGCGCAGACGAGCGTATCGGCGACGCGGCCGATATCCGCGATATGCGCGCGCAGATCTTCGGCGCCGAGCGCGCAGTTGAAGCCGATGGTGACGGGTTTTGCGTGCCGCACCGAATTCCAGAACGCCTCCGGCATCTGGCCCGAGAGCAGGCGACCGGACTTGTCGGTGATGGTGCCCGACACCATCACGGGCATGTCGATGCCGCGCGCTTCGGTGATCTCGGCGATCGCGTACAGCGCCGCCTTGGCGTTCAGCGTGTCGAAAATGGTCTCGACCAGCAGCAGATCGACGCCGCCGTCGAGCATGCCGTTGATCTGCTCGCCATAGGATTTGCGCAGATCGTCGAAGGTGACGGCGCGATAGCCGGGATTGGACACATCAGGCGAGATCGACGCGGTGCGGTTAGTCGGGCCGATGGCGCCCGCGACGAAGCGCGGCTTGCCGTCCTCGGCCTCGACGCGGCGAGCAGCATTGCCGGCGAGGCGGGCGCCTTCGCGCGCCATTTCATAAACAATGTCGGTGAGGTCGTAATCGGCCTGCGCGATCGAGGTGGTCGAGAAGGTGTTGGTCGCGACGATGTCGGCGCCGGCGCGCAAATAGGCCGCGTGGATGTCCTCGATCGCCTGCGGCTGGGTCAGGATCAACAGGTCATTGTTGCCGCGCAAATCGCGATGGAAATTCTTGAAGCGCTCGCCGCGGAAGGCGGCTTCGTCGAACTGCAGGTTCTGAATCATCGTGCCCATGGCACCGTCGAGCACGAGAATACGCTCGCGCGCGGCATTCAGGAGGGCAGTTCGTTTGGCGGAAACGGGTACGGTCATTGTCTGTCACGCAGCCTTCTGGGCGCTCTTGGCGCGAATGCCGAGCAAATGGCTGATCGCGAACACGAGATCGGCACGGTTCATGGTGTAGAAATGGAAGGTGTCGACGCCGTGTTTTGCCAATTTCTGCACCTGGCCGGCTGCGACGGTCGCGGCCACCAGTTTCCGCGTCTCGGCATCCTCGTCGAGGCCTTCGAATTTCGCGGCGAACCAGTCCGGCACGGTGGTGCCGGCGCGGGTGACGAAATTGCGCGCCTGCTTGAAATTGTGCATGGGCATGATGCCCGGCACGATCGGGATGTTGATGCCGCGGGCGCGGACGCGATCGAGATAGCGGAAGTAGAGGTCGTTATCGAAGAACACCTGGGTGATCGCGCGCGTCGCGCCCGCATCCACCTTGGCCTTGAGCGTGTCGATATCATCATCGAAGTCGCGCGCTTCGGGGTGCTTCTCGGGATAGGCCGAGACCGACACCTCGATGTCGGCATGCCGCTTCTTGATCCCCGCGACGAGTTCGGCCGAGCTCTGATAGCCGTCGGGATGGCTCGCATAGGGCGTGCCGATGCCGCCGGCGGGGTCGCCGCGCAGGCCCACGATGTGCCGGACGCCGACCTCGTGATAGCGGTCGACGATCTCGTCGATCTCGCCGCGCGAGGCGCCGACGCAGGTCAGATGCGCCGCCGGCAGCAGTGCGGTCTCCTTCAGGATGCGGGCGATGGTCGAATGGGTCCGCTCACGGGTCGAACCGCCGGCGCCGTAGGTCACCGAGACGAATTTCGGGTCGAGCGGGGCGAGCCGGTTGATGGTCTCCCAGAGATTGCGCTCCATCTCCTCCGTCTTGGGCGGAAAGAACTCGAAGGAGATCGCAGGCCGCTTCAGGTGCCCGTCTTGCCCGTCGGCCCGGGCAGATGTCGTCAGATCGGTCATGGCACCACTCACTCCAGATTTTAGCGGCCGGCGGTCAGGTCTCGCTTGTGCACAAGATAGGCTAAAGGCGGGTTGACCGACAGCCCATCCAAGATGGGAAATGGCCCACTTACGCCAGAAGTACTGGAATTATTGGTCATATTTGGATCTGGGTGGGATGTTGCCGTTTCCAGTAAAATGCAATAATATCAATATATTATTTTGGAGGTGGTGCGGGATTTGGGAGGTTTGAGCAGTGGGCAGAATAGTATGAGTGTTATATAGACGTTAATTGGCCCATCTGGCCGCTTCGGCCGGCCCCTCCGGTTCGCGGGCCGGCACACGTCAGACCTGCGCAGCCGACCCATTGTCGCCGCGCGGCCCTCCGTTACCTTATGCCGCCATGATCCCGCTCTCCGTCCTCGACCTCTCCGTCGTCACCACAGGCACCAAGCCGGCCGCGGCGCTGCGCAACAGCATCGACCTGGCGCGCCATGTCGACGGCCTCGGCTACGTCCGTTACTGGCTCGCCGAGCACCACAACCTCGCCTCGGTCGCGAGCCCGGCCCCCGACGTCATGATCGGCCAGATCGCGGCGGTGACGACGCATATCCGCGTCGGCTCCGGCGGGGTGATGCTGCCCAATCACGCGCCGCTTGTGGTGGCCGAGCGCTTCAAGATGTTGGAAGCGCTGTTTCCGGGCCGCATCGACCTCGGGCTCGGCCGCGCGCCCGGCACCGACGGTGCCACGGCCTATGCGCTGCGCAGCCGGCTCGACCGCCGCGAGGGCGACGATTTCCTGGAGCGGCTGCACGAACTGATCCTGTGGCAGACGCGCGAATTCCCCTCAGGTCATCCCTACAACAACGTCGTGGCGATGCCCGACGATACGCCGTTGCCGCCGATCTGGCTGCTCGGCTCCAGCGACTATTCGTCGGAATTGGCGGCGCAGGTCGGCATGGGCTTCGCCTTCGCCCATCATTTCGCGTCCCACGATGCGATCGACGCGATGGTGCATTACCGCAACCGTTTTCAGCCCTCGGCCTGGAGCGCGAGCCCGCACGCGATCCTCGCCGTCGCAATCATCACGGCGGACACGGATGAGGAGGCCGAAAAGCTCGCCATTTCGTTCGATCTCAACCGTCTGCGCCGTGACCGCGGCCAGTATCTTCCGCTGCCGAGCGTCGAGGAGGCGCTGGCCTATCCCTATACCGACTCCGAGCGCACCTCGATTCTGCGCAACCGTTCCCGCCTGTTCGTCGGCAGCCCCGCCACGGTGCAGAGGAGGCTGCAGCCGCTGATCGACGCGAGCAAGCCGGACGAATTGATGGTGATCACCGCCGTGTACGATCACGAGGCGCGGAAGAAATCGTATTCGCTGCTGGCGGAGGCGTTCGGGCTCAAAGCAGCCACTTAGAAATTCTCGTGCCCCGGACGCAGCGCAACACGCAGTGATGCGCCGCTGAGCCGGGGCCTCTCGTACCTATGAGTGTTGCCGCTCCTGGGTCCCTGTGTATCGAAATCCTGTCATGGTGGAGTGGGCGGGAAGCCGTTGGGTCCTTGGCGCTTGACGCCGTGAGCCGGCTCGGTCTCCCGCCCGTTCCATCTATCAACCTGAACAGTTGCACGAGGCTGCGCCAACAGACCTCGCATCACAGGGACAGGCACCATGATCATACGCCCTCGTTACGTCGGAATCGACGTCTCCAAACGATATCTTGATATCTTCGATGAGAGCCTGGGCGTGCCGGAGCGCATCGCCAACGCGCCGCAGGCCATCACACAGATCGCGGCGCGTTGGCGATGCGATGTGCTGGTCGTCTTTGAAGCCACGGGCGTCTATGACCTTGAGCTTCGTGAGGCGCTCAGCCAGGCCGGCATCCGCTTTGCCCGGATCAACCCGGCCCGGGCCCGGGACTTTGCGCGCGCCAGCGGCCAGCTCGCCAAGACCGACCCGATCGATGCCCGGATGCTGGCGAGCTTTGCCCGGGCCATGCAGCCTGCCGCTGAGCAGGCTGCCAATCCTGCCCGCAATGCCCTGGCGGGGCTTGCAAAACGGCGGGATCAACTGGTTCTCATGCGTGCCCAGGAGAAGAACAGGCGCAGCGAGGCCGAGGACCGCGCCATGGCCGATCGCATCGGTCGGCTCATTGAAGTCCTCGACAATGAGATCGCCGCAATCGAGGCCGATATTAGCGCACTGATCAAGACTGAGCCGGAGGTCTCCGATGATGCGCAGTTGATGCGGTCACTTCCCGGCGTGGGCCCCGTAACCTGCATGCAGCTGATCGCGCAGATGCCGGAACTCGGAAAAGTGGGACCGAAGCAGGTGGCCGCGCTCGCCGGCCTGGCTCCCTTCAACGTCGACAGCGGCGCTTACCGCGGCAAGCGGAAGATCGTCGGGGGCCGAAAGCGCGTCCGCGATGCCCTCTACATGGCCGCTCTCAATGCGGTCCGCCGGGCCGATCCATTCAAGGCCTTCTACGCTCGACTGCGACAGGCCGGTAAACCTGCCAAGCTCGCTCTCATTGCCGTTGCCAGGAAGCTGTTGACGGTCCTCAACGCCATCATCCGCGATCGAAAGCCGTACCTGTACACTAGGCCAACATAACAGTTGCCGGCTCGCGCTTCGCGCGTCCGGGACGCGCGACTAATCCTGCTGCGCTTCGCTGAACGTCGCGCGGAACGGGTGCCCCGGATACACGCCGACGATGCGGAATTCGCGCGAGAAGAACTTCAGCTCCTCGATGGCGAACGCCAGGCCCTTGTCCTCGGGGTGTCCGTCGACGTCGGCATAGAATTGCGTGGCGAAGAAATTGCCGTCGACCATGTAGCTTTCGAGCTTGGTCATGTTGACGCCGTTGGTGGCAAAGCCGCCGAGCGCCTTGTAGAGCGCGGCCGGCAAATTGCGCACCCGGAAGACGAACGTCGTGACCAGCGGGCCGGAGCCCTGCGCCGCCCATTTCGGCTCGCGTGCCAGCACCACGAAGCGCGTGGTGTTGTGCGCCTCGTCCTCGATGTCCTCGGCGAGGATGTCGAGGCCGTAGATCTTCGCGGCGAGGCGCGAGGCGATCGCGGCGACTGTCTTGTCCTTGCGCTCGGAGATGTCGCGGGCGCTGCCGGCGGTGTCGGCGTGCACGATCGGCTTGATGCCGAGCTTGCGGATGATGCGGCGGCACTGGCCGAGCGCATGGACATGGCTCTCGACGCTCTTGATATCTTCGATTTTGGTCCCCTTCACCGCCATCAATTGATGCCGAACGGGGAGAAACCATTCGCCGATGATGAAGAGGCCGGAGGCCGGCAAGAGATGATGGATGTCGGCGACGCGGCCGGCGACCGAGTTCTCGATCGGGATCATGCCAAGATCGGCCTCGCCCGACGAGATCGCCGACAGCGCGTCCTCGAAGGTGGCGCAGGGCATCGGCTCGGCGTCGGGATAGGCCTCGACGATGGCAATGTGGGAATTGGCCCCGGGCTCGCCCTGGAACGCGATTTTCAGCTTGCTCATGTCTCAAAAGTGCTCCTGCGGCGCCTTGTAGCAGCCGCTCAGGATTTGGAAAGGATGCTGCGCGCGGTTTCGAGATCGGGCGGCGTGTCGACGCCGCGGGGCACGCTGTCGACGATCATGATGTCGATGCGCATGCCGGCTTCAACCGCGCGGAGCTGCTCCAGGCTTTCCTGGCGCTCGAGCGGCGAAGGCGGCAGCGCCACGAACCGCTCCAGTGCCGCACGGCGGTAAGCATAGAGGCCTATATGGTGGTAACGCGGTCCGTTGCCGTAAGGCGCGGTGGCGCGCGTGAAATAAAGTGCCCGCAACCGCCGCGGCCCGATCGGCGAGCCGATGGCTTTCACGACGCTCGGGGCGAGGTCCTCCTCCTCGGTGTGGATCTGCGAGGCCAGCGTCACGATGTCGACCGCGGGTTCGGAAAAGGGCGGCAGCACCTCGCGGATGGTCTGCGGCGTGATGGTCGGGAAATCGCCCTGCAGGTTGATCACGATCTCGGCCTTGCCCTCGGGGTCGAGCTTCTGCATGGCCTCGTGGATGCGGTCCGAACCGGAGGGGTGGTCGGCGCGCGTCATCACGGCCTCGCCGCCATGAGCGGTGACGACGGAGGCGATCTCCGGCGTGTCGGTTGCGACGGCGACCCGGCCGATGGCAGCGGCCTCGGCGCGGCGCAGCACGTGCACGATCATCGGCAGGCCCGCGATATCGGCGAGCGGCTTGCCGGGCAGGCGGGTGGCGGCCATGCGGGCCGGGATCAGCACCAGAATGCGAGGATCGATCATCGGGACAAGAGCCTGGAAACAGGGCGTTTTCCGCGCCGGGAAATGGAGTGGGGATGGGTTGCCAGCCGGGTCGCTTATACGGGTTGCCAGACCCCGGGCAAACCGATATCTCAATGGCAAAACTCGGGGAAACGATAGGGAACGATTGATTCTCCCGAGGCTCGTCCTGGCGGCCGCCCGGCCGCCCGATTCTTCTTGCGGTGTGGGGCCTGGCCGGAAATGGACTCTTTCGAACTCAATAAGATTCTTGGTGCCGTGCTCGGCACCTGTCTCCTTCTGCTGGTGACGAGCTTCACCGCGAATGCGCTGTTCTCGCCCAAGATGCCGGAAAAGCCGGGCTTTGAAATCGCCGTGAAGGAAGATGCCGGCCATGGCAAGGAAGGCGGCGCCGCCGCTGCCGCCTCCGAGCCGATCGAAAAGCTGCTCCAGACCGCCTCGGTCGAAAAGGGTGCCGCCGCTGCCAAGAAGTGCGGCGCCTGCCACACCTTCGAGAAGGGCGGGCCGAATCGCGTCGGTCCGAACCTCTATGGCGTGGTCGGCGAGGCCAGGGGCGAGGGCCGCAACGGCTTCAACTTCTCGGCTGCAATGAAGGCCAAGGGCGGCACCTGGACCTTCGACGACCTCAACAAGTTCATCGCAAATCCGAAGGGCTTCATCCCGGGCACCGCGATGGGCTTCGCCGGTATTCAGAAGGATTCCGAGCGCGCCGACGTCATTGCCTATCTGAATTCGCTGTCGGAGCATCCTCAGCCGCTGCCGACCGCGTCGAAGTAAGGCCTCAAGAACCTGTCTTGGAAGAAGCGGCCAGGCTGAAAAGCCTGGCCGTTTCCGTATCGGGGCCTCCCGGTGAATTTATCGGGGCGTTTGGTCGCATCTAGCGGGCGACCGGCCTTCCAAGATGAGGAAAAAGCAACATGTTCGGTCGAAACCTCGCCTATATTGGGAACTTAAAGGAGTAGCCTCCTTCAAGACAGGGATGTTGATTTGGCCATTACCCGACGCGATCTCCTGCTCACCGGCACTGCGGCCGCAGCGCTTCCCGTCCTCGGTTCCGTGGCGGGCGTTCCCGTCGGCTCGGCGCATGCGCAATCATCCGAGCTGCCCTGGCGCCACGCGCTGTCCCTGTTCGGGAAGGTCAAGTACCCCGCAGATTTCAAGCGCTTCGACTACGTCAATCCGGAAGCGCCCAAGGGCGGAATCGCCCGCCAGATCGCCGTCGGCACCTTCGACAATTTCAACATCGTCGTGTCGGGTGTGAAGGGGCAGATCGCCGGTGCCGTCGCATTCATCTACGAATCCCTCACGACGGCCTCGCTCGACGAGGTCTCGACCGAATACGGCGCGCTGGCCGAGGCCGTCAGCCATCCCGATGATTTCTCCTTCGTCACCTACCGCTTGCGGCCGCAAGCCAAGTGGCACGACGGCAAGCCGGTCACCCCGGATGACGTGATCTTCTCGCTCGATTCCTTCAAGAAGCACCACCCGATGTACTCGGCCTATTACAGCCATGTAGTCCGGGCCGAGAAGATCGGCGAGCGCGAGGTGAAGTTCGTGTTCGACGCGCCGGGCAACCGCGAACTGCCGCAGATCGTGGGCCAGCTCACGGTCCTGCCGAAGCATTGGTGGGAGGGGACCGACGCCCAGGGCCGCAAGCGCGATGTGTCCGCCACCACGCTCGAAGTGCCGCTCGGCTCCGGCCCCTACAAGATCAAGGACTTCGTTGCGGGACGCTCGATCGCGCTGGAGCGGGTCAAGGATTATTGGGGCCGCGATTTGCCTGCCAATGTCGGCCGCAACAATTTCGACGAGCTGCGCTACGAATATTTCCGCGACGCCACCGTGGCGATCGAGGCTTTCAAGGCCGACCAGGTCGACTGGCGCACCGAGAACAGCGCGAAGAACTGGGCGACCGCCTACGACTTCCCGGCCGTCAGCGAAAAGCGCGTGATCCTCGAGGAATTTGCCAATCGCAGCTCGGGCGTGATGCAGGCCTTCGTGCCGAATCTGCGCCGCGGCAAGTTCAGCGACCCGCGCGTGCGTCGCGCGCTCAACTACGCGTTCGACTTCGAGGAGATGAACAAGCAGATCTTCTTCGGCCAGTACAAGCGCATCAGCAGCTATTTCGACGGCATCGACGAGCTCATGGCAACCGGCCTGCCGCAGGGCAAGGAGCTCGAGATACTCGAAACCGTCCGCGCCCAGGTCCCGCCTGAAGTCTTCACCACCGCCTATACCAATCCGGTCGGCGGCAGTCCGGAAGCCGTGCGCGACAATCTGCGCGAGGCGCTGCGCCTGTTCAAGGAGGCCGGCTACGAGGTGCGCGACCGCAAGCTGGTCGACGTCAAGACCGGCGCCCAGTTCACCCTCGAATTGCTGAATTCGGATCCGAGCTTCGAGCGGATCACGCTGTTCTACAAGCCGTCCCTGGAGCGGCTCGGAATTGCCGTCAGCGTGCGGACGGTTGACCCGACCCAGTACGAGAACCGGACGCGCGAGTGGGATTTCGACATCGTCACCAATTCGTGGGGCGAGTCGCAGTCGCCGGGCAACGAGCAGCGCGAGTTCTGGTCGTCCAAGACGGCCGACATCGCCGGCTCCCGCAACATTGCCGGCATCAAGAATCCCGCGATCGACAAGCTGATCGAGCGGGTCATCTATGCCAGTGATCGCGACGATCTCGTCGCGGCAACCAAGGCGCTGGACCGCGTGCTGCTGTGGAATCACTACGTCGTGCCGCAGTGGAATTATCCGAAGGTGCGCACCGCGCGCTGGGACCGCTTCGGCCGGCCGGCGGAATTGCCCAAATATGGTCAGTCCGGCTTCCCGTTCATCTGGTGGTACGACGCAGACAAGGCGGCGCGGATCGCAAAGAAGTCGTGAAGGATATTTCCCGCATGACGCAGATGTCACGCCGCCATGTGCTGACCATTGGTGTCGGCGGCGCCCTCGGGGTGTCGCTGGGGGCGCGGTCGATCCGTGGCGCGCATGCATCGGAAGCCGGGATTGAGGCGCACGGCCTCTCGGCCTTCGGCGATCTCAAATACCCCGCCGACTTCCACCATTTCGACTACGTCAATTTGAATGCGCCAAAGGGCGGCACGTTCTCGCTGATCCCGTCGGTGCGCGCCTATAACCAGTCCTACCAGACCTTCAATTCGCTCAACGCCTTCATCCTCAAGGGCGACGGCGCGCAAGGCATGGACATGACCTTCGCGCCCCTGATGGTGCGCGCGAATGACGAGCCCGACGCGATGTACGGGCTTGCCGCCAAATCCGTGCAGATCTCGCCGGACAGGCTGGTCTACCGCTTCACGATGCAGCCAGAGGCGAAATTCCATGACGGCACGAAGCTCACCGCGCATGATGCGGCGTTTTCGCTGACGGCGCTGAAGACCAAGGGACATCCCCTGATCCTCGTGCAGCTGCGCGATATGGTCAGCGCGGAAGCGGTCGACGACGCGACGCTGGTCGTCACCTTTGCCAAGGGGCGGGCGCGCGACGTGCCGCTCTATGCCGCGAGCCTGCCGATCTTCTCGAAGGCGTACTACGCCTCTCGCCCGTTCGACGAATCGTCGCTCGAGATCCCGCTCGGTTCGGGTCCGTACAAAGTCGGCAGGTTCGAGGTCAATCGCTACATCGAGTATGAGCGGGTGAAGGATTGGTGGGCTGCCGATCTGCCGCCCTGCCGCGGCACCTATAATTTCGACGTCGTGCGCTATGAATTCTATCGCGATCGCGACGTCGCCTTCGAAGGCTTCACCGGCAAGAACTATCTCTACCGCGAGGAGTTCACGTCACGCATCTGGGCGACGCGCTATGATTTCGCCGCCGTCAAGGAGGGGCGCGTCAAGATGGAAGTCGTGCCCGACGAGACGCCGTCGGGCGCGCAGGGCTGGTTCATCAACACGCGACGTGAAAAATTCAGGGACCCGCGCGTGCGCGAGGCCCTGATCGATGGTTTCGACTTCGAATGGACCAACAAGACCATCATGTACGGCGCTTATGCCCGTACGGTGTCGCCGTTCCAGAACTCCGATCTCATGGCGAGCAGCGGGCCTCCGTCCCCGGAAGAGCTGAAGCTGCTGGAGCCATTCCGCGGCCAGGTTCCGGACGAGGTGTTCGCCGCGCCCTTCGCGCCGCCGGTTTCCGACGGCTCGGGACAGGATCGCGCTCTCCTGCGCAAGTCGCAGCAGCTGCTCAACGAAGCCGGCTATCCGATCAAGGATGGCAAGCGCATGCTGCCGAGCGGGGAGGTGTTCAAGATTGAATTCCTGGCAGAGGAGCCTTCGCTGCAGCCGCATCACGCGCCCTATATCAAGAATTTGGCGACGCTCGGCATCGAAGCGAGCCTCCGTCTCGTCGATGCCGTGCAATATCGCGCACGCGTGGAAGATTTCGACTTCGACATGACGATCCAGCGCTTCAGCATGTCGGCGACCCCTGGCGATGCCATGCGCGCGTTCTTCTCCTCGCAGGTCGCGAACACCAAGGGCTCTTACAATCTCGCTGGAGTCGCTAGCCCGGCGATCGATGCCATGATCGAGAAGATCATGGCGGCCGATAGCCGCGAGGACTTGACCGTGGCCTGCCGCGCCTTCGATCGCTTGTTCCGCGCCGGCCGCTATTGGGTGCCGCAATGGTACAACAAGACGCACCGGCTGGCTTATTGGGACCAATTCGGCCATCCGCCAAAGCTGCCGCGTTACGCCAATGGCGTGGGCGCGCCCGACATCTGGTGGCATGAACCCGCCAAGGCCGCCAAGCTCGAGCAGGCGAAATAATCATGAGCGCCTATATCGCCCGCCGCATCCTCCTGATGATCCCGACGCTGCTCGGAATCCTCTTCGTGTCCTTTATCGTCGTGCAGTTCGCGCCGGGCGGCCCGGTCGAGCGCGTGATCGCGCAACTCTCCGGCGCCGACACCGGCGGCACTTCGCGCATTTCGGGCGGCAGCGATTTTGCGCAGCGTGCGCCGGGGCAGGTCGGTGCCGGCGGCGATGCCATCAACTCGAAGTACCGCGGCGCGCAGGGTCTCGACCCTGATTTCATCAAGAAGCTCGAGGCACAGTTCGGCTTCGACAAGCCCGCGCCGGAACGTTTCGCGCTGATGGTGTGGAATTTCGCGCGCTTCGATTTCGGCAAGAGCTATTTCCGCGACGTCAGCGTGCTCCAGCTCATCAAGGAGAAGCTGCCGGTCTCGATCTCGCTCGGCATCTGGCTGACGCTGATCACCTATCTGATCTCGATCCCGCTCGGCATCCGCAAGGCGGTGAAAGACGGCACGCGCTTCGACACCTGGACGTCGACCATTCTCGTGCTGGGCTATGCCATTCCCGGCTTTCTGTTCGCGATCCTCCTGATCATCCTGTTTGCCGGCGGCTCTTTCTTCAACTGGTTTCCGCTGCGCGGACTGACCTCGGACGGCTGGTCGCAGTTTCCCTGGTACTGGAAGATCATCGACTATTTCTGGCATCTGACGCTGCCGCTGATCGCCATGGGGCTTGGTGCGTTCACCACCATGACGTTCCTGACCAAGAACTCGTTCCTGGACGAGATTCGCAAGCAATACGTCATGACCGCGCGCGCCAAGGGCTGTAGCGAGGGCCGGGTGCTTTACGGCCATGTCTTCCGCAACGCCATGCTGATCGTGATCGCGGGCTTCCCCGGCACCTTCATCCACGCCTTCTTCTCGGGATCGCTTCTGATCGAGACCATCTTCTCGCTGGACGGGCTGGGGCTGCTCAGCTTCGAGAGCGTGCTCAACCGCGACTATCCCGTGGTGTTCGGCACGCTCTACATCTTTTCGCTGGTCGGCCTCGTGATCAATCTGGTCTCCGACCTGACCTATATGTGGATCGACCCCCGGATCGATTTCGAGGCGCGGGAGGTCTGATGACGATCACTGCGCCGACGCCGATTGAAACAACAGCGAAGTCGCCCCTCGGCGATGCCGTTCCCATTACGCGCAAGCCCTTCGCGCCTTCGCCGCTCAACCGGCGGCGCTGGCAGAACTTCAAGGCCAATCGCCGTGGTTACTGGTCGTTCTGGATCTTCATCACCCTGTTCGTGGTCTCGCTGTTCGCCGAGTTGATCGCCAACGATCGACCGTTCCTGATCAAGTTCGACGGTCATCTCTATTGGCCCGCTTTCGTGACCTATTCGGAAACGACCTTCGGCGGTGATTTCGAGACGGCGGCCGACTATCGCGACCCCTACTTGCAGAAGCTGATCAAGGACAAGAACGGCAGCATCGTCTGGCCGCTGATCCGCTATTCCTACGACACCCACAATCTCGACCTGCCGACGCCGGCGCCGTCGCCGCCGACCTGGATGCTGACCGAAAAGCAGTGCCAGCCGGTCGTGGAAAAGAAGGGCCTGAAGAGCTGCCGCGACCTCGAATATAACTGGCTGGGCACCGACGATCAGGGCCGCGACGTCGTCGCGCGGCTGATCTATGGCTTCCGCATCTCGGTGCTGTTCGGCCTTTGCCTCACCATCGTCTCGTCCGTCATCGGCATCGCAGCAGGCGCGGTGCAGGGCTATTTCGGCGGTCGGGTCGATCTGATCTTCCAGCGTTTCATCGAGATCTGGACGGCGATCCCTTCGCTCTATCTGCTGCTGATCCTGTCCTCGGTGCTGGTGCCCGGCTTCTTCGTGCTGCTCGGTATCCTCCTCTTGTTCTCCTGGGTCTCGCTGGTCGGTCTCGTGCGGGCCGAATTCCTGCGCGGACGCAATTTCGAATACATCCAGGCGGCGCGGGCGCTCGGCGTCTCCAACCCGGTCATCATGTTCCGCCACCTGCTGCCGAACGCGATGGTGGCGACCATGACGTTCCTGCCTTTCATCGTGTCGAGTTCGGTGATGACACTGACGGCGCTGGATTTCCTGGGCTTCGGCCTGCCGCCGGGCTCACCCTCGCTCGGCGAATTGCTGTCGCAGGCCAAGTCCAATGTGCAGGCCCCCTGGCTCGGCTTCTCCGGCTTCTTCTCGGTCGCGATCATGCTGTCGCTCCTGATCTTCATCGGCGAAGCCGTGCGCGACGCTTTCGATCCGCGCAAGACGTTCAGGTAAGGTCATGGACGCGATCAACCAGCCCCTGCTTGCCGTTCACGACCTCTCGGTGGCTTTCCACCAGGGCGGCGCCACCACGCTCGCGGTCGACAAGGTCTCGTTTCAGATCAAGCGCGGCGAGTGCCTGGCGCTGGTCGGCGAGTCCGGCTCCGGCAAGTCGGTCAGCGCACTCTCGATCCTCAAGCTGCTGCCCTATCCGAGCGCCTCGCATCCCTCGGGCAGCATCCGCTTCAAGGGGCAGGAGCTGATCGACCGCTCCGAGCCAGAGATGCGGGAGATCAGAGGCAGCGACATCTCCATCATCTTCCAGGAGCCGATGACCTCGCTCAATCCGCTGCACACGATCGAGGCGCAGATCGGCGAGATCATTCAGCTGCACAATCCGACCAGCAATGCGCAGGCGCGAAAGCGGACGCTGGAGCTGTTGACGCAAGTCGGCATCCCCGAGCCCGAGACGCGGCTGAACAGCTATCCGCACCAGCTGTCCGGCGGTCAGCGCCAGCGCGTGATGATCGCGATGGCGCTAGCCAACGAGCCGGATCTCTTGATCGCGGACGAGCCGACCACCGCGCTCGACGTCACCGTGCAGGCGCAGATCCTGGCGCTGCTCGCCGAGATCCGCTCGCGGCTCGGCATGAGCCTGCTCTTCATTACCCACGATCTCGGCATCGTGCGCCGCATCGCCGACACCGTCTGTGTCATGAAGAACGGCGAGATCGTCGAGCAGGGGCCGGTCGAGCAGGTCTTCAAGGCACCGAAGCATCCCTATACGCGCGATTTGCTCGCGGCGGAGCCGAAGCCGGATCCGGCGCCGCCGCAGCCGGATGCGCCGGTGGTGATGTCGGCCGATGATTTGAAGGTCTGGTTTCCGATCAAGCGCGGCCTGATGCGCAAGACGGTCGGCCACATCAAGGCGGTCGACGGCGTCAGCATCGCGGTGCGCAAGGGCGAGACGCTCGGCGTCGTCGGTGAATCCGGCTCGGGCAAGACTACGCTGGGACTGGCGCTGTTGCGCTTGATCTCCTCGAACGGGCGCATCGTGTTCCTGGGAAATGACATCCAGGGCCTGCGCTTCAAGGAGATGCGCCCCTTCCGGCGCGACATGCAGATCGTGTTCCAGGATCCATTCGGCTCACTCTCGCCGCGCATGTCGGTCGCCGACATCATCGCCGAAGGTCTCACCGTTCATCAGCCAAATCTGTCGCGCGAGGAGCGCGAGGTGCGTGTCGTCAAGGCGCTGGAAGACGTCGGGCTGAAGCCCGACACCCGCTACCGCTATCCCCACGAATTCTCCGGCGGTCAGCGCCAGCGCATCTCGATCGCACGCGCGGTGGTGCTGGAGCCGGATTTCGTCGTGCTGGACGAGCCGACCAGCGCGCTCGACATGCTGTTCCAGGCGCAGATGGTCGATCTGCTGCGCGAGCTGCAGCGCAAGCGCGAACTCACCTACATGTTCATCTCGCACGATTTGCGCGTCGTCGCCTCGCTGGCGAGCCATTTGATCGTGATGCGCGGCGGCAAGGTCGTGGAGGAGGGGCAGGCCGCCGAGCTGTTCAAGAATCCGAAGACGGACTACACGCGTGCGTTGTTCGCGGCGGCGTTCCGGCTGGAGACTGCCGGGAACGGGTCGGTGGCGACGTAAGCCCCCGTCAGAGCCGCTTGATCGCGACGACCTCGCTGCCGGCCTGCCTGATCCGCGCAATGGCCGGCTCGATCGGCTCGATCATTGTCGCCATGTGATGCGCGTTGGCATGAACCATCGTGCTGCCGTCGCGGACGATCGCGACGTGGCCCTTCCAGAAGATCAGATCGCCGCGCTGCAAGCGGCTTCGCTCATACGGCTCCAGTGCGCGGCCGAGACCGGCCAGTTGCATGTCGCTGTCGCGCGGGCAGCCGATCCCCGCTGCTGTCAACGAGACCTGGACGAGGCCGGAGCAATCGATGCCAAGACTGCTCTTGCCGCCCCAGAGATAGGGCGTGCCGACGAAGCGATCGGCGACCGCGACGAAGTCCGGTTCGCGATGATCGAGCGGAGCAATATGCGTCTTCGGCAGATATTTGCCGTCGCACGTCACGGCGAAGCTGCCATCCTCGCGCGCCACGGCGAGCCTGGATCCCATGACCAGCGTGTCGGCCGGCGGCAGCTTGATCGAGGGGCCGGGGAAGGCAAACGTCCTGAGGGCGCTGACCTTGTGGGTCGGGCCCGCCGTGGGCTTCGCGAGCGCCGCGTCGGGCAGCCAGCCGACATAGCCGTCGCCATTGAGCTGGCCCCAGGTCCAGCCCTCGCCGTTGCGGTCGTAGATGGTGACGCGTTCGCCGCGCAGGGCCTCCGTCATCAGCATCGCGTTCGACGACGGCTGCTCGCGCACCGGCGCGACGGGCTCGATCACCTCGCATTCCTCGCCGGTGACGAAGCGATCCGCCGCCACCTTGCCTTCGAGATATTTCGCGGCGAGGTCGCCCCGGGCCGGCGTCAGCCGCGGATCGTATTGTGGATCATGCATAGCGCTCGCTCAGCAAGGTGTAGATGGCGCGTGCGGCCTGGCACTCGCCGCCTTCGGGACGCGCGGGCTTCGCCGACGGTGTCCAGCCATAGATGTCGACATGCAGCCAGCTGTCGGCATGCTCGACGAAGCGCTGCAAGAACAGTGCGCAGGTGATCGAGCCGGCAAAGCCGCCCGATGGCGCGTTCGTGATGGTGGCCGTCTTGGAGTCCAGCCATTTATCGTAAGGCGCCCACAGCGGCATGCGCCACAACGGATCGTTCTCCTTCACCGCGCAGCGCGAAAGGTCGGCGGCAAGGGTCTCGTCATTGGTGTAAAAGGGCGGCAGATCCGGTCCCAGCGCGACACGCGCCGCGCCGGTCAGCGTGCCCAAATCGATCAGCAGGTCGGGCTTCTCCTCGTCGGCCAGCGCCAGCGCGTCGGCGAGCACCAGGCGGCCTTCCGCGTCGGTGTTGCCGATCTCGACGGTGATGCCCTTGCGCGAGGTGAAGATATCAAGCGGACGGAAGGCATTGCCGGCGACCGCGTTCTCGACCGCCGGAATCAGCACGCGCAGCCGCACCTTCAGCTTCGCATCCATCACCATGCGCGCCAGCGCCAGCACGTTGGCGGCGCCGCCCATGTCCTTCTTCATGATCAGCATGCCGCTCGACGGCTTCAGATCGAGCCCGCCGGTGTCGAAGCAGACGCCCTTGCCGACCAGCGTGACCTTGGGATGAGCAGGATCGCCCCAGCCGATGTCGATCAGCCGCGGCGCGCGGCTCGATGCCATGCCGACGGCGTGGATCAGGGGGAAGTGCTTCTCCAACTCGTCGTCGATGGTGCAGCCGAAGCTCGCGCCGAATTCCGCGGCGAGGTCCTGCGCGGCGGCGGCCAGTTCCTCGGGCCCCATGTCGTTGGACGGCGTGTTGATGAGGTCGCGCGCCAGCATTGCCGCGTCCGCCATCCGGTCGATTTCAGTCGCGTCGACACCTTCGGGCGGCACCAGCCGGACGTCGGGCCTGTCAGCCTTGCGGTAGCGCGCGAAGCGGTAGCACCCCAGCGCAAAAGCGAGCGCGGCCAGCCGCGTATCGTGTGCTGCATTGGCGAAGCGATAAATGCCCGGCGGCAGCAGGCCGGGCAGGGCGCCGGGCCGGAACAGGTCACGCGATCTTGTCGAATCGTCCTCGAGGCCGAACAGCACTTGCGCGATCGTGCCGTCGGGCGCGGGCAGCGCGAGATAGCCGCCCGGCTTGGCGGTAAAGGCGCTCGCGGTGGCGAACTGGCGCTGCGCCGGCGGCAACGTCTCGGCGACCTGATCCCAGCTCGATTTCGTGACGAAAATGATCGGGATGGCGGTGGGCGACGTCTCGAAGACAGAAGGCATTGGCGGGTCCGGATCGTCGGATCAAACGGGTCGTGCGAACGGACGAGACTTCGCAGAGTTTCGCCGTGGCTGCAATCGGCTTTGCAGTCAGCGTCTGGCGAGCCGCTACTCGCGGCAAGGGGGCCATGCTAGGTTCCGGCAATGGCCGCCAGGAATGGAGATCCGGCGACCGACGACAAGCGCGCCGGGAGGAAATGCAATGGAATTTGTGTGGAGCGTGGTCACATTTGTCGGCCATGCCATCGAGGCGATTTTTGGCTATGTCGAGCACCACCACTGGGTCTTCGCGCTCCTTGCCGGCGGCTACGTCTTCTATCTTCACGACCGCTCCGTCCACGCGCGGTTCGATGCGCTCGACAAGCGCATCGACGAAATCCGCAAGCGCCTTGCCATCGAATATTGAGACGGCAACTGCTGCGGGATCTGAACGGCAGGCGAGGTCGCTCGGCCTCGGCAGTGAAGCCCGGCCGTAAACGCCGCCGCGAGAGCGGGGGCCGGAAGGGGCGTTAACCGGCCGTTAGGGTTAACAGCCTATTGCTGGCGCGTTCGGCTCGATCAATCGGCTCGAGAGTCAAGGCGTCATGCGTCAACGGTTCAGTCTTGCCCGGCTTCTTGCGTCCACTTCGCTGGTCGCGGCGGTGGCCATGGGCCTCGGCGGCTGCACGGGCATGTCGAAACTCTCTGATGTGACGGGCTCGATCGGCGGACCACGGGCAGAGGCGGCTCCGACCGATCCCGCGCGCGCCGTCGAGGTCTATGGCGAGCGCTACCGCGCCAATCCCAAGGACTCCGAAGCGGCGCTGGCCTATGGCCAGGCCTTGCGTGCCAACGGTCAACGCGCCCAGGCCGCCGCCGTGCTCGAGCAGGCGACCATCGCCAATCCCGGCAACAAGGCGCTGCTCGCGCTATACGGCCGCGCGCTCGCCGACAACGGCAATTTCCAGCAGGCCTACGACGTGCTGTCGAAAGCGCATGCGCCCGACAATCCGGACTGGCGCCTGCTCTCGGTGCAGGGCACCGTGCTGGACCAGATGGGCCGTCACGATGAGGCGCGCTCCTATTATGCAAGCGCGCTCAAGATCGCGCCGGGTGATCCGGGCGTGCTTTCCAATCTCGGCCTGTCCTACATGCTGTCGAAGGATCTGCCCAAGGCCGAAGAGGTGCTGCGGCAGGCCTACGCCTCGCCGCGCGCCAGCAGCCGCGTGCGCCAGAATCTCGGCCTCGTCGTCGGTCTCCAGGGTCGCTTCGCCGAGGCCGAAACCATCGTGAAGGCGGATCTGCCGCCGGATCAGGCCGCGGCCAACGTCACCTATCTCAAGGAAATGCTGAGCCGCAGCGACGGCCATCGCGGCGCGCCGAAGCGGACCCCGGTCGCCTCGCTCAGGCAGCCCGACTGATCTGATCCGATCTTCAACTGCCGAGATCGTCTCGCGGACCGCCTGCGGTCAGTGGCGCGTCTCACTGCATCTCGGTGATCTTGATGCCGGTCGGTCCGAGAATGACCACGAACAGCACTGGCAGGAAGAACAGGATCATCGGCACCGTCAGCTTCGGCGGTAGCGCGGCGGCCTTCTTCTCGGCCTCGTTCATGCGCATGTCGCGGTTTTCCTGTGCCATGACACGCAAGGATTGACCCAGGGGTGTGCCGTAGCGTTCCGCTTGCTGAAGCGCGAGACAGACCGACTTGACGCCCTCGAGCCCGGTGCGCCGCGCCAAATTCTCATAGGCGACCTTGCGATCCTGCAGGTAGGACAGCTCGGCCGTGGTCAGCGTGAACTCTTCCGACAGCGCGATCGACTGTCCCACGATTTCGACGGCGACCCTACGGAACGCCATTTCGACCGACATGCCGGATTCGATACAGATCAGCAGCAGGTCGAGTGCATCGGGAAAGGCGCGCTTGATCGAGAGCTGGCGCTTGGAGATGGCATTCCTGAGGAACAGCATCGGCGCCTGGAGGCCGAGATAGGCCGCGCCGACGCAGATGCCGATCTTGATCGGCATCGGCTTATCCATGTGCGCGACCACGAAGACGTAGATGACCGAGCCGACGAAGAGCACGATCGGGGCGACCATGCGGGCAAACAGGAAGGTGATGTAGGGCGCCTGGCCGCGGTAGCCGGCCATGATGAGCTTGTCCCGCGCCGCCTCTTGCGCGAGCCATTTGGTGAGGTTGAAGTCTTCCACGACCTTGGAGACGAGCTGCTTCGGCGTCTGGCGCAGCGAGACCTTTTCGTTCTTGTGAAGGCGCTCACGCTCGCGCTGCCGGATGCGCTCACGCTCACTCGCGACCGCCTTCATGCGCTTGGAGAGTCCCTCGCCGGCGAACAGCGGCATCACCAGCGTATAGACGGTGGCGCTGGCGGCAATGGCCGCCAGCAACATGGTCATGAAGCGGACGTCATGAAGCTTCGAAACGAGGAACTCGACCATACGGCACCGTCAAAAGTCGAAATTGATCATCTTTTTCATCACCATGATGCCGATCGACATCCAGACGACGCAGCCAACCAGCATCAGCTGGCCGGTGGGATGAGTCCAAAGCAGCGAGATGTAGTGCGGCGTCGTGAGGTAGACGAGGAACATCACGATCGGCGGCAACGAACCGATAATGCCGGCCGAGGCCTTGGCTTCCATCGACATTGCCTGGATCTTCTCTTTCATCTTCTTGCGGTCGCGCAGCACCTTGGAGAGGTTGCCCAGCGCCTCCGAGAGGTTGCCGCCTGATTTCTGCTGGATCGAGATGACGATGCCGAAGAAGTTGGCTTCGGGCAGCGGCATGCGCTCATAGAGCCGAGAGCATGCCTCGCCCAAGGGCATACCGATCGCCTGCGTTTCGATGATGGCGAGGAACTCGCTGCGCAGCGGCTCTGGTGCATCCGCAGCGACGACCTTGATCGATTCGAACAGCGGCAGGCCTGCCTTGATGCCGCGGACGATGACGTCGACCGCGTCGGGGAGTGCCTTCAGGAATTGGTTTTCCCGGCGCTTCTTCAGGAAGCCGAGGGCCCAGCGCGGCAGGCCCAAACCTCCGGCAAAGGCCAGGCCGGCGGCGCCGAGCAGGCCACCGCCGACGAACAGGGCTCCCGCGAACAGCACGCCCGCCAACACGGCGGACACAATCCAGAATTTCTGCGGCGTCCAATCCAGGCCGGCCTGGGACAAGCGGATATTGAGCGGAACACTCTTTTCCTGCTGACGCCGTGCCTCGAGATCCTTCAGAGACGTCTCGACTTGCTCGCGGCGCGATCGCTGGCTCTTTTCGCTCTGCTTGGCCGCGGGCGCATCTGCGCGCGCGATCGAGGCGCGCCGGCCTTCCGCCTTCCGTTCCCCGGAGAGCAGCGGATAGAGGAAGACCCAGGCGATGCCGCCGACCGCTGCGGTGGCAAGAAATGCGAGGGCGAGGACCTGTATGTTCATGGCGCTGACCTGCTCACGTCGTCGGCGCCACTTCCGCGGCGTCGAGCGCGGCGGCAAGGCGCTTCTCCTCGCCGTAATAGCGGGCGCGTTCCCAGAACCTCGGGCGGCCGATACCGGTCGAGCGGTGGCGGCCGATGATCTTGCCGTTGGCGTCCTCACCGATCATGTCGTAGAGGAAGATGTCCTGGGTGATGATGGTGTCGCCTTCCATGCCCATCACCTCGGTGATGTGGGTGATGCGGCGCGAGCCGTCGCGCAGGCGCGCGGCCTGGACGATGACGTCGATCGAGGCGCAGATCATCTCGCGAATGGTCCGCGAGGGAAGCGAGAAGCCTCCCATCGTGATCATGGATTCGCAGCGCGACAGGGCTTCGCGCGGGTTGTTGGCGTGCAGCGTGCCCATCGAGCCGTCATGACCGGTGTTCATGGCCTGCAGCAGGTCGAACGCCTCGGGTCCGCGGACTTCGCCGACGATGATGCGTTCGGGCCGCATACGCAGGCAGTTGCGTACCAGCTCGCGCATGGTGACCTGACCCTCGCCCTCGATATTGGGCGGGCGGGTTTCCAGCCGCACCACATGGGGCTGCTGGAGCTGGAGCTCGGCGGCGTCCTCGCAGGTGATGACGCGCTCGTCGTGCTCGATGTAATTGGTCAGACAGTTCAGCAGCGTGGTCTTTCCGGAGCCGGTGCCGCCGGAGATCAGCACGTTGCAGCGGACGCGGCCGATGATCTGGAGGATCTCGGCGCCTTCCGGCGAGATCGCGCCGAACTTGACGAGCTGATCGAGCGTCAGCTTGTCCTTCTTGAACTTGCGGATGGTGAGTGTCGGGCCGTCGATCGACAGCGGCGGCACGATGGCGTTGACGCGCGAGCCGTCGGCGAGGCGCGCGTCGCAGATCGGCGAGGATTCGTCGACGCGCCGGCCGACCTGGCTGACGATGCGTTGACAGATGTTGAGGAGCTGCTGGTTGTCGCGGAAGCGAATGCCGGTGCGCTGGATCTTGCCGGCGACCTCGATGTAGACGGTGTTGGCGCCATTGACCATGATGTCGGCGATATCGTCGCGCGACAGCAGCGGCTCCAGCGGACCGTAACCCAGGACGTCGTTGCAGATGTCGTCGAGCAGCTCTTCCTGCTCGGCGATCGACATCACGATGTTCTTGATCGCGATGATCTCGTTGACGATGTCGCGGATTTCCTCGCGCGCGGATTCCGAGTCCAGCTTGGCGAGCTGGGCGAGGTCGATCGCCTCGATCAGCGCGCCGAAGATGGTCGCCTTGACCTCGTAGTAATTGTCCGAACGCCGGCTCTCCATGGGGGGAGGCGGCGGAGCCTTGACCGGGGCAAGCGGCGGCGAGGCGACGGCCGGCGGAGGCGGGGCGCGCGACACCGTCGGCGCCGGAGCCTGGGCAGGCTCGAGCGACACGGCGCCGGGCTTGGGCGCCCGAAGGTCGGTGTCTGTTCCGCTACGCTTACCGAACACTTAACAACTCCACGCGGGGGTCTATTTTCCCCGCAACTTGTCAATCAGGGGTGAAAGCAGGGAAGACTTTTGCTTCTTGGTCTCGCTGCGGCCGGTCAGGCGCTGGGCGATCTGAAGGAACATCTCGATCGACTTGTGGTTGGCGGAGATCTCCGCGATCATCTGGCCGTTGTTGGCCGCCGAGCCGAAGATCTGCGGCTCGAACGGGATCGAGACGATCGGCTGGCTCTCGATCGCCTTGGCGAACTCCGCGGCGGCGATTTCGGGCCTTTTCGGCACGCCGACCTGGTTCAGGCAGTAGAGCGGCGGCCGGTCGTTGGGGCGCGCCGCCTTCAGCAGATCGAACAGGTTCTTGGTATTGCGCAGATTGGCGAGGTCAGGGGCGGCCACGATCAGGATGTCGTCGGCTCCGATCAAGGCGCGCTTGGTCCAGCCCGACCATTGGTGCGGGATGTCGAGCACGATGCAGGGCATGGTGGAGCGCAGCGTGTCGAACACGGAGTCGAAGGCGTCGGTGCCGAAATCATAGACCCGGTCGAGCGTCGCCGGCGCCGCCAGCAGGCTGAGATGGTCGGTGCATTTCGACAGCAGGCGGTCGATGAAGGCGGTGTCGACCCGGTCGGGCGAGAACACGGCGTCGGCAATGCCCTGCGGCGGATCCTGGTTGTAGTCGAGCCCGGCGGTGCCGAAGGCGAGGTCGAGATCGGCGACGACGGCGTCCATTGCGAGGTCGCGTGCGATCGCCCAGGCGACGTTGTGGGAGATCGTGGACGCCCCGACGCCGCCCTTGGCGCCGACCACGGCGATGATGCGGCCGACCGCTTTGGCTTCCGGCGCCGAGAACAGGTTGCAGATCGAGCGAACGACGTCGATCGCGCCGACCGGCGCGAGCACATAGTCGCTGACGCCGCGGCGCACCAGCTCGCGGTAGAGCATGACGTCGTTGATGCGGCCGATCACGACCACGCGGGTGCCGGCGTCGCAGACGGTGGCGAGGTGGTCGAGCCCGCCCAGCAGGTCGTTGCGGCCGTCGCTCTCGAGCACGATCACGTTCGGGGTGGGAGCCGAGCGGTAGGCTTCGATCGCGGCCGCCATGCCGCCCATCTGGATCTTGAGGTGGGCCTTGCCGAGACGGCGATCCTCGCCGGCCGACTGGACCGCGGCAGCGGTTTCCACGGTCTCGCAGAAGGCCTGGACCGAGACGCGGGGCGCAGGCGCAATATGCTCCTCGACCGGCGGAAGCGCTGCGTCCGGCTGCTCTTCTTGTGTCTGGCGAGCGTAGCTGATCATTTGCCGGTATCGCTGAGTTTGGCCTTGTCGGCCTCGGGATAGGTGGTCGCGCTCGTCGTTCCCTTGCGATACTTCTCGAAGCCGGTGATGCGCCGGGGCGTGTAGGACGGCGTTTCAGGTCGTGGCTGCTCGAGGTCCGACGGATTGTCGACCATCGCGGCGAGGTTGCGCTGATAGGCGCAGCCGTAATTGTAGTAGTCCTTGTTCTCGAACCAGGTCTTGTTCTTGATCGAAGGGCCGATGTCGTCGGGCCACAGGCCACAGGGGCCCGCGATCGCGGCGACCTTGGAATAGGTGAGGCGGATCGGCGGCAGGAAGCGCTTGTCGTCGGGCTGGTAGGGGCGAACATTGATGCCCCGCGGCGGAACGCCTGCCCCGGCCAGCATCGCCTGGATTTCGCGCATTGAGTCCGCGACCGGACGCGCATTGGGCGTGCCGGACGGCACGTCGATGCGGATGGCGCCTGTCCCCTCGTGCAACCAAGCCGATGCGACGCCCATCACGTCGGCGCGCTGGGCAGCGGTCAAGCCGCCGCGGGCATGGCCGACGAAGACGACGATCGAGCGGTTCTGCTCCTCGATCGCGATCGGATGGCGCTGCTTGTAGTCGTCCGGAATGGAGGCGGTAACGACCTCGTCGTGTTGGCAGCCGCCGAGTGCGAGCGCCATGCCGACGAGCGCACCGCCGAGGCGAATGGCGCGTTTGCGAAGCTGGGGTGGTCTTGTGATCATCGTGAATCCCCGTTTCGCATCAGTCGGTAATGAAGCCGTAAGTGCCGCGGTAGTTCTTGGCCGGTTCGGTCCGGCCGGGCACGCCGTAGATGCGGTTGATGTTGCCGAGCAGCTGGGCCTGAGGATCCGCAGGCGGGGTGAAGCCGTCATCCGGTCGCGACAGGTCCTTTGGCGCCACCGCGCGAACGACATAGGGGGTCACGATCACGACCAGCTCGGTCGCGTTGTTGACGAAGTCGCGGCTGCGGAACAGCGTGCCGAGGACCGGGAGCTGCATCAGTCCCGGCAGGCCGCTGATGGCCTGCTTGGTCTGCTGCTGGATCAGGCCGGCCATCGCCATCGCGCCGCCGGAGGGAATTTCCAGCGAGGTCTCCGCGCGGCGGGTCCTGATCGAGGGCACCGTCAGCGAATTCACCGAGGTCGAGGTGACGGCCTGCGACAGCGTGATCGCGTTTTCGTTCGAGAGCTCCGAGACCTCGGTCATCACGCGCAGGCTGATCTTGCCTTCGCTCAGCACCACGGGGGTGAAGTTGAGCGAGATGCCGAACTTCTTGAAGCTGATCTGGGTGGTACAGACATGGGTGGTGGGGTCGCACGCATAGCCTGCCGGGACCGGGAATTCACCGCCGGCGATGAACGTCGCCGATTCACCGGAGATTGCGGTCAGGTTCGGTTCGGCCAGCGTGCGGATCACGCCCGCGGTTTCCATCGCGCGCAGGGTGGCCTGCACCGACGACGCGCCGCCGAACTTCGTCGTCAAATTGTTGCCGTCCACGAGGTTCTTGCCGAGAGCCGTGAACGGATTGGAGTTGGTGAAGCTCACCACCGACGTGCCGTAGTTGAGGCTGGCGCTCAGGTCGATGCCGAGCTGCTTGACGATGGTGCGCTGGACTTCCGCGACCGTCACCTTGAGCATGACCTGGTCGCGGCCGCGCACCACGATCGAGTTCACGACCTTGTCGGCGCCGCCGGCCAGGCGCGCCGCGAGATCGTTGGCCTGCTGCGCCTCCATCGGATTCGCCGCCGTGCCGGTCAGGACAATGCCGTCGCCGAGCCCGTCGATTTGAATGTCCGAATTGGGCAGGATCTGCTTCAGCGCGGCGCGCACGCCGTTGAGGTCGCGCTTGACCGCGATGTCATAGGCCGCGATCTGCTGCCCCGCGGAATCGAAGAACACGATGTTGGTCTGGCCGACCGTGGCACCGATGATATAGGCGCGCTGCGCCGAGCGGACCACCGCGTTGGCGATCTTGGGATCGGCGACCAGCACATCCTTGATGTCGCGCGGCAGGTCGATCACGATGGATTTGCCGACGCCGAGCGAGAGGAAGCGCGCGTTCATCTGGCCGTCCGCGGCGGCCGAGGCCACGGGACGGTAATCGGCGGCGACCACGGGGTTCAGCACCGGGTTGAGCGCCAGCGCGAAAGCGGCCGAAAACGACAGGGCGCGAACCGCCGAGGTTCGCATCGTCGTCAAATCCACCCTGTGCTTCATATCGACTGTCTTCATCGTGCTTTCGCCGTCTGACTTGGAATGCCGTAGCGAATGATCGAAATACCGTCCCGCTTCTGCGCGGAATCATCGAGCGTGATTTCGCTCATCTTGACGTCGACGATGCTGCGCAGCGCCAGCGACAGCGTTCCGCTCTGGCGGGCCGCGGAGAGTGTCGCGGTCTGCGCGGGATTGAGCTCGAGGGTGACGGTCTTGCCGACCACCGCGTTCTGGCCGTCCTTCTCCTTTGGCGCCTGGTCGATGGCCAGGACGCGGATATTGGCCAGGATGATCTCGGAGGTGACGACGTCGGGGGCGCCGCTGGTCTGGTCCGGGTTCTTCAGCCGGCGCGTCAAAAGGACGTCGACGCGATCGTTGGGCAGGATGAAGCCGCCCGCGCCGGTTTCCGGCGAGATCTCGGTCGAGATCGCCCGCATGCCGGTGGGCAGGATTGCCGCCATGAAGCCGGAGCCTTCGGCCTTGACCAGCTTCTGGTCGCGGATCGGCTCACCTTGAATGAAGGGGGCGCGGGCGATGGAACCGGCAACCTGGGTCGCGCCCTCGGGACGCTCGTTGCGGCGAATGAAGGTGGCGCTGGCGGTCGCGGCCGGCCAGGTCTGCCATTGCACGTCTTCCGGCTTCACGGTCTGGCCGAGGCCGATGTCGTTCTTGGCCACGAGAACGTCGACGGTTGGAAGCTGTGCGACCGGAGCCGCCGGAGGCGGCGCAGATTGGTCCGAGCCGCTCGCCAGGTACGCGGCGACACCGCCGGCGCAGATGGCGACCGTCAGGACGACAATGCGTGCCCTATTCATACGCTTCACTTTCCAACAAGACGCCGCGACGCTGCCGCCGCCGTAATCGGCAGTTGACCAGCTATTCGTCAAAGCATGGTTAATGAGGCGTATCTAAATCGCCTTAACGCCGGGTTTACCCGGCGCGTTCAGCGCAGTGCGAGGTGGGCGAGGTCGATCGCCTTCACCCATTCGGTCTCCGGGTAGACCATCAGCGCGCCAAGCGTGAGCGCGATGCCGTAAGGAATGCCGGTTTGCTTGTCGTGCAGCCGTGCAAGCCAAGCCTGTCCCGCAAGGCCGTAAGGCAGGGGCCATTGCCGGAACTGGAGCAGCAGCAGCGTCAGCGCGCCGCCGAACAACGAGGCGTAGAGTAGGAAGTCCATCAGGGGCGTGAAACCAAACCACAGCGCGACGGAGGCGGCGACCTTGGCATCGCCGCCGCCCATCCAGCCCATTGCAAAGCAAGCAAAGGCAATGACCAGCAGCAGCGCGCCGGCGCCGACATGACTGAGCATCTCGTAAGGTGCCATGCCACCGGCGAGGGCGAGCGCGAAGAAGCCTGCGACCAGCGCCAGCGACACGCGGTTCGAGATCGTCATCGTGAAGAGATCGCTCGCGGCGGCGAACGCCATCAGGGCAGGGAAGAGCAGAAGGCGCGCAAGGTCGAGGATCATGGGCTGCGTCTTGAGGCCTGGGTTTGCCGCGGGAACTGGCGTCGCCGGAGTCTAGCCACGAGTTGCTAAACAAACCGACAACGGCAGCTAAGGGCACGCGGGGCCGAAACCGCGGAACGCGTGCCTACCAGAGGCTGGCAATGCGGGCGGCGAGTGCGACCGTCGCGAGCAGCAGCGCAAGGCAGACCCAATAGACCGGCGAGCCGGCCTGCGCCGCCACCGCCTCGTTCGCCGCGACCGCGGCATCGGTTCTGTACTCGCGCAACGCCACTGGAACTCGCCGTCTTCGGAAAAACAAAGGCCCCGGAGGTCCGGGGCTTTTGCCGTCGTTCGCTTGTCGCTTACTTCAGCGAGGTGCTGATCGCGGTGAACTTGGCGTTCAGCGTGGTGCCGAGGCTGTTGACGACGGTGATGATGGCCAGCGCGATGCCGGCGGCGATCAGGCCGTATTCGATGGCGGTGGCGCCGGACTCATCCTTCGCAAAACGCGCAATCAAGTTCTTCATGAACAAAACTCCATTCGGTTGGGATCGCCTCGTTCGGCGCTGTCTATGACGCGGTGAACATGGGAGCCGAGCTCTTTCGGTAGAGTTAATTCGATCGCGCAAACCGGCTTCTGGCGAGATGCTTTGGTCCAGAGTGAATTTCGCCTTAAAGCCGGGCTTCAATTCTCTCCGGTTCCAGATGCATCGCCAGCGCAGCGGCCGCTTCATCCTCCCTTAAATTTCACGGAGTAGGCGTAAGAGGATTGGAATTCGCGGAGAGAGGCGACGATGTCGAGCCTGCCCATGGAAGTCGCCCTGATGCTCGGCGAGACCATCGCGAAAGTGGTCCCCGTCACCTTCGTGCTCGCGGCGGTCTTCACCGTGCTCGAGCATTTCTGGGCGTGCAATCCCGGCGCCCCGTGGTGGCGCAAGCGCGAGATCATCACCGACATCTGCTACTGGTTCTTCGTTCCGGTGTTCGCCCGCACCATGCGGATCGGACTGCTGATCGTCGGCGCCGGCGCCGTCTTCAACATCCACGATGCCGACGAGCTCATCGCCTTCTACGACAACGGCCATGGTCCGCTGGCGCAGCTGCCCCTGTGGGTGCAAGCCCTGCTGTTCCTGGTGCTGTCTGATTTCATGCTGTACTGGATCCACCGGCTTTTCCACGACGGCGGTTTCTGGAAGTACCACGCCATTCATCATTCGTCGGAGGAGATCGGTTGGATTTCCGCGGCCCGCTTCCATCCCATTAATCTCATGCTCGGGACGATCAGCGTCGACGTCGTTCTGCTGATGGCCGGCATCTCCCCGAACATCATGCTCTGGGTCGGCCCGTTCACCACCTTCCATTCGGCCTTCGTGCACGCCAATCTGAACTGGACCTTCGGACCGTTCAAATATCTGCTGGCAACCCCGGTGTTCCACCGTTGGCACCACACCTCGCTCGCGGAGGGCGGCAACACGAATTTCGCCGGGACGTTCCCGGTCTGGGACGTGCTGTTCGGCACCTTCCGCATGCCGGAGGGGCAGCTTCCGCAGGACTACGGCAAGGACGAAGCGGCCATACCGAAGGAGATCGCGGGCCAATTGGCCTATCCGTTCCGCCGCTAGGCTGGAGATAGCGACCGCGCAAATGCCGGTCCGTCGAACAATCGTCTGCGAGTTTGCGGAACGTTCATGAATTAAGGGCAGGTTAGCCGGGTCGGGCACCGGCTCCGTTGTTATCCGTTCGCTTCTGCCGGTTTGTGACGTCCCGGGGGTAAGAGTATGCGTAAAGAATTGCTGCGCCGTCATGCGCGGGTCTGTCTTCTGGTTGCTGCCGCCGTGCTGGCATCGCCGGCTGCCGGCCTTGCCGAACCGACCGCCGACACCATCGCCGTCAATGTCGACCAGGCCAAGCTGGTGCGGCTGCCCGGCAAGGTGGCGACCATCGTGGTCGGCAATCCCCTGATCGCCGATGTCACGCTGCAGCCCGGCGGCATGATCGTCGTGACCGGCAAGGGCTACGGTGCCACCAATTTCATCGCGCTCGACCGGAGCGGCGAGATTCTGGTCGACCGCCAGATCCAGGTCGAAGGCCCGAGCGACCGGCTCGTCACCGTCTATCGCGGGATCGAGCGCGAGTCCTACAGCTGCATGCCGCTTTGCCAACGCCGGGTGACGCTCGGCGACAGCGACACCTACTTCAACAACACGATGAGCCAGGCCGGTTCGCTGAGCAGCAGTGCCAGCGGCAACGCCGGTGCGGCCACCAAATCCAACTAGCCAGACCGATTGACCGGTTCGCGCCGGGGTGGATCGCCTGATCCGCCTCGGCGCTTCCCGGACGCCAGGCGACTTCCGGCTGCGCGCGCCGTCTTTTCCTGCCGCCGGCATGCGTGGTTAACGCATCCTTAGCCGTGCGGTTCGCGCAGCGTGAATCGCCTGCAACACTTAAACAATCAGTTTTAGCTATTGAATGAAGCAGAGGATCGCCGCTGCTGGGGAATCTGACGCGATGCCATCGCTTCCGTCTACGAGATTTACGCTCCGCAAGGCGCTAAGCCGGTTTCGCGGCAGCCGCCGCGGCTCTGCGGCGGTCGAGTTCGCGCTCGTTGCTCCGATCTTCTTCGGGCTGCTGTTCGCCATCATCGAGACGGCGCTGGTGTTCTTCGCAGGCCAGGTGCTCGAGACCGTCACCCAAGCTTCGGCACGTGCGATTCTGACCGGTCAGGCGCAAGCGCAGGGCGGCTCGGTGGCGGCCTGTCAGACGGTGCCCAACACGGTGTCGGCGTGCGATCAGACCACGTTCAAGGCCTATGTCTGCAGCCAGATCCCGGCGCTGTTCGATTGCAATAAGCTCTACGTCGACGTGGTGAGCACCAGTTCCTTCACGACGCTGAGCCTCACCAATTACGGCGATTCCTGCACCTTCAATCCGGCCGGCGTGCAATACAATCCCGGCAGCGCCAGCCAGGTCGTCGTGGTGCGGCTGTTCTACCAGTGGCCGCTCGTCGTCACCGGCCTCGGCTACAACATCGGTTGCAGCAACAAGCGGCTGCTGGTGGCGACCGCAGCCTTCAAGAACGAACCCTTCTGAGGCAGATGGATCTGGGCGGACCAATGCAGGCGATTGCGAATTTCTTGGGAAATGCCCGCTGCTCATTGCGTGACTTCGTCGCCGACAAGCGCGCGCTCGCGGCGACCGAATTCGCGGTCATCGTCCCGCTGATGCTGGTGATGTTCTTCGGCACCGTCGAGTTCTCGTCGGCGGTGGCGATCGATCGCAAGGTCACGTTGATTGCACGGACCCTGTCCGATCTGACGTCGCAGTCGACGACGCTTGCCGATTCCGACATGCAGAACACGTTCACGGCCAGCATCTCGATCATCATGCCTTACGACGCAACGCTCGTGAAAGGCGCGATTTCCCAGATCTATATCGATGAGAACAGCATTGCCACGGTCCAGTGGAGCAAGGCCGGAACCATCGCGAGCGGCGCGACGCAAGCGACGCTGGCGACCTCGGCTCGGAAGGCTGGCGACAAGGTGACCAACGAAATTCCATCGACGCTGCTCATTCCGTCGACCTACCTCATCCTCAGCGAGGCGAGCTACACTTACACACCGTCGGTGGGCTACGTGTTGAAGTCGAGCCTGCCGCTGAGCGATCTGTCGTATACGCGGCCGCGCCAGGTCACTTGCGTTCCCTACAACGGCGTACCGTCCTCGTGCTGATGTCCTCGAGCAGGGTGTAGAATGAAAATGAAAAAGGCCGTGCGGTGCGCACGGCCTTCTTGTTTCTTGCGAGCCGATCGGGCGAGGCCCGGCGGGTTCAGCCTGCGTCGCGGAGATTGTCTGCCGCCGACTTGCCGGAACGACGGTCGGCCACGATCTCGTAGGAGATCTTCTGACCTTCACGCAGCGTGCCGAGGCCGGCACGTTCCACGGCGCTGATGTGGACGAACACGTCCTGGCCGCCATCGTCGGGCTGAATGAAGCCGAAGCCTTTGGTCGCGTTAAACCACTTCACGGTTCCCATGCTCACGGGGGTAGTCCCTTCTCAGATAACACAAGGTTGGAGCCCACTCGCGCGGGCCGGTTAGATCGAATTTTTGGAAGGGTCGTCAGCGTGTCTGAACCGGCTGTACCGGTGGATGCTAATGTCGTCCGGCCGAAAATCGATAAATTCCTTTTATCGGAATTGGGGACTCAAAACAATCGGGGCGCGCACGATTTTTTGATCCGCCGTGGGTGCACGGCGGATCAAAATAAAGATCGGCATTTTATTTCCGCGCTTGCGCGCCAACCATAGGCTAGCGGCGACGGAACTGACCGCCGCGCTGTCCGGGACGAGGCGGTCCACCCACCCCGCTGGGACGTTCGTCCTTGTGGCGGAAAATCAGCCGGCCCTTCTCCAGGTCATAGGGCGACATCTCCACCGTCACGCGGTCGCCCGCCAGCGTCTTGATGCGGTTCTTCTTCATCTTGCCGGCCGTGTAGGCGACGATCTCGTGTCCGGCGTCGAGCTGCACGCGGTAGCGGGCGTCGGGGAGGATTTCGGTGACCAGTCCTTCGAACTGGATCAGCTCTTCCTTAGCCATGTGGGGGTCTCCAGTCGTGGACTGTTAGTTCGAATGAGGATTGCGGTTCGGTCGGCCGTTGGGGCGACTCTCGCGACGCAAAAAGGCAACGCCTTGTATTCCATCAGGCTTGCCGGCGCTATGCGCGGGACGCTGTTCCGACCGATCGGCTGGTGAGGAATTCATCTTACCACCCGAACCGCGGCGGCGGCGAGACCCTTTGGAGGCCTTGTGGCCCTCTCCGGGCCTGCCATCAACAGGTCTGCCCTCGCCATAACGTCCTTCGCCGGGCCGTCCGTCGCTGGGCCTGCCGGCGCTATGATGGCGTCCGTCGGCATGCCGTTCGTCGCCACGCCGTCCGTCGCCGTGCCGGGCGCCTTGCGGACGCTGGCCCGGGCGGCCACCCGGCCGGCCCTGCCGTTGCTGGGACGGGGGAGGACCGGCGTCGCGGCGGCCGGCATCGGTACGGAGGTCTTCGCGCGGCAGCGCCACCTTGATCAGCCGCTCGATGTCGCGGAGGTAGCTGAGTTCCTCGCCGCCGGCCACCAGCGAGATCGCGGTGCCCTCGGCGCCGGCGCGCGCGGTGCGGCCGATACGGTGGACATAGGTTTCCGGCACGTTGGGCAGGTCGAAATTGATGACGTGGCTGATGCCGTCGACATCGATGCCGCGGGCGGCAATGTCGGTGGCGACCAGGGTGCGGATCTCGCCCGAGCGGAACTGGGCGAGCGTGCGCTCGCGATGGTTCTGCGACTTGTTGCCGTGGATGGCGCTGGCGGGAATGCCGGCCTTCTCGAGTGACTTCACCACCTTGTCGGCACCGTGCTTGGTGCGGGTGAAGACCAGTGCGCGGTTGACCGGCTCGTCTTTCAGCAGCTTGGTCAGGAAGGCGGGCTTGGCGGAGAAGTCGACCTGGACGATGCGCTGGTTGATCCGTTCGGCGGTCGAGGAGACCGGGGTCACCGCGACGCGGGCGGGGTCACGCAGCATGGCGTCGGCGAGCTCGGCGATGTCCTTCGGCATGGTGGCCGAGAAGAACAGCGTCTGCCGCTTGATCGGGAGTTTCGCGACGATTTTGCGGATGTCGTTGATGAAGCCCATGTCGAGCATGCGGTCGGCTTCGTCGAGCACGAGGAATTCGACGCTCGAAAGTTTCAATCCGTTGCTTTGCACGAGGTCGAGCAGGCGGCCGGGGGTGGCGACCAGCACGTCGACGCCCTGCATCAGGGCACGGACCTGGCGGCCCATCGGCACGCCGCCGATGGCGAGCGTCGAGGCCAGGCGGAGGTGGCGGCCATAGGCGTTGAAGCTATCGAGGATCTGGCCGGACAGCTCGCGGGTGGGCGACAGCACCAGGACGCGGCAGGTCTTGGGCTGCGGCTTGATGCGGTTCTCGAGCAGGCGGTGGAGGATCGGCAGCGCGAAGGACGCGGTCTTGCCGGTTCCGGTCTGGGCGATGCCGACGACGTCGCGCCCGGTCAGCGCGATCGGAACAGTCTGGGCCTGGATGGGGGTGGGGGTGACGTAGTTCTCTTCGGCGAGAGCACGCGCGATCGGTTCGGCGAGGCCGAAATCTTGAAACGAAGTCAAAAGATGGGTTCTTTCCATGTCAAAAGCGCAACGCCCGGCGCATTCAGCGCGGCGCGCGCAAAAGGGTGTCGAGAAGACACCTGCGTGTTTAGGGTGTCGGATGGCTTGGGAGATATGGGGCAAGCCAGAGGCCCGTAGGGGGCTTAAGAACACGCGGCTCGCAACGACCCCTTGATTCGCAAGAGGTCTCGGCTGTTCATATGGAACATTCAGCGGGCGCTTTCAAGGCAAGCGTGCCCGAAACGGCGGTTGCGGTGCAGAAATAGTTATGCCGGAAATTTAGCCAGAGCTAGCATTTTGCTCAAAAAATAGACCGCCTGCCGCTTTGGCATACATTTGAATTGCTCAAGTTTTGAGCTGCTTCTTAATGGCGAAACTTTGATTTCGGGCGATTTGTTTAGCGAAACCAATTGGTTGATGGGTGCTCAGTCCATGGCACGGTTCTTGCGAATCCGTTAATCGCAGGCGGCCGTGGGGCCGTTTCGCAGCGTTTTCACGTCTGCGTCAGGGAGATGAGACACTCATGCTTAGCAAATCCATTCACGATATAGCGGCGTCATTTAGCCGCCGTGGCGTTCTCGCCGCGACCGCCGGACTGATGCTCGGACTGGCTCCATTGACCGGCGCGAAGGCCGCCGACGACACCATCAAGGTCGGTGTGCTGCACTCTCTTTCCGGCACCATGGCCATCAGCGAAACCACGCTGAAGGACACCATCCTCTTCCTGATCGACGAGCAGAACAAGAAGGGCGGCGTGAACGGCAAGAAGCTCGAGGCCGTCGTCGTCGATCCCGCCTCGAACTGGCCGCTGTTCGCCGAAAAGGCGCGCGAGCTGATCACCAAGGACAAGGTCTCGGTCGTGTTCGGCTGCTGGACCTCGGTGTCGCGCAAGTCGGTGCTCCCGGTGTTCAAGGAGCTGAACAGCATCCTGTTCTACCCCGTGCAGTACGAGGGTGAGGAGAGCGAGCGCAACGTCTTCTACACGGGCGCGGCACCGAACCAGCAGGCGATCCCCGCCGTCGACTATTTGATGAAGGAAGAGAAGGTGAAGCGCTGGGTGCTCGCGGGCACCGACTACGTCTATCCGCGCACCACCAACAAGATTCTGGAAGCCTATCTGAAGTCCAAGGGTGTCGCCCAGGAAGACATCATGATCAACTACACGCCGTTCGGTCACTCCGATTGGCAGACGATCGTGGCCGACATCAAGAAGTTCGGCTCGGCCGGCAAGAAGACTGCAGTAGTCTCGACCATCAACGGCGACGCCAACGTTCCCTTCTACAAGGAGCTCGGCAACCAGGGTATCAAGGCGAAGGACATCCCGGTCGTCGCGTTCTCGGTCGGTGAGGAAGAGCTCGCCGGCATCGACACCAAGCCGCTGGTCGGCCATCTCGCTGCCTGGAACTACTTCCAGTCCATCAAGTCGCCGGAGAACGAGAAGTTCATCAAGGCGTGGCAGGCCTACACCAAGAATCCGAAGCGCGTGACAAACGATCCGATGGAAGCGCACGTGATCGGCTTCGACATGTGGGTCAAGGCGGTCGAGAAGGTGAAGTCGACCGATCCCGACAAGGTGATCGACGCTCTCCCGGGCATCGAAGCCAAGAACCTGACCGGCGGCGTGTCGAAGATGCTGCCGAACCACCACATCACCAAGCCGGTGTTCATCGGCGAGATCAAGGGCAACGGCCAGTTCGACGTGGTCTGGAAGACCCCGGGCCTCGTCGCGGGCGATGCCTGGTCGAAGGAGCTCGACGGCTCCAAGGACCTGATCGGCGACTGGGTCGGCAAGAAGTGCGGCAACTTCAACACCAAGACCAACAAGTGCCTCGGTTCCGGCTCCTGATCCGGATCTGACACGCCATTGCACGATCGGAGAGGGCGGCGATCCCGCCGCCTTCTCCACCCATTTCTGCCGGGGTCATTCACAGTGCCAGCCTATTTGTCCGCGCGCCTCTGCTCGCTTGCGTTCTCGTTGTTGCTGATCGCGTTCGCGCTGCCGGCCTTCGCCGGTCCGTTCGAGGACGGGGTCGCCAAATTCGCCAATGACGATTTCTCCGACACTGAAGAGGCGATCGGCGTGGTTGCCGGGAGTGGCAACAAGCTGGCTTTTCCCATCATCAGCGCGCTCCAGGACGGCCGCCTCATGGCCGATCCTGACAGCAAGAAGGTTTACGTCACGGGCGCCGACGGCAAGTCGATCGATGCCGCGACCGGCGAGGCGGTCGCCAGCGTTCCCGACAGCGCGAGCGCCGTGCGCCTCAATAACCGCCTGCGCCGCAGCGTCGATGCTGCGCTCGGCGGCCTGACGCTGCAATCGCCGGATGTCGGGACGCGCCTGCAGGCCGCGCAGTCCGTCTTCAAGTCGCATGAGGAGACGGCGCTCGAGGCCGTCGACGGCGCGCTCGCCAAGGAAACCAACAAATCGGTCAAGGCTGCGCTCGGCGAGGCTCGCGCGGCCATCCTGCTGTTCAAGACGGATGCCTCCGAGGTCGAGAAGCTCGAGGCGGTTGCCACGCTCAAGGCGCGCGGCGATCAGGAAGCGCTGGCGCTGCTCACCGGCATGGGCGACCAGCCGGCCTCGGTGACCAAGGCCGCCGCGAGCGCGATCGGCTCGATCCAGTCCTCGCTCGCCGTCTGGTCGGGCGTGCAGAATGCCTGGTACGGCCTCTCGCTCGGCTCGGTGCTGCTGCTCGCGGCGATCGGGCTCGCCATCACCTTCGGCGTGATGGGCGTCATCAACATGGCCCATGGCGAGATGGTGATGATCGGGGCCTACACCACCTTCGTGGTGCAGGAGGTGATCCGCACCCGCTATCCCGGCCTGTTCGACTATTCCCTGCTGATCGCCGTGCCGCTCGCCTTCCTCGTCGCCGGCGCCATCGGCGTCCTGATCGAGCGCAGCATCATCCGCTTCCTCTACGGCCGTCCGCTGGAGACGCTGCTGGCCACCTGGGGTCTCTCGCTGGTGCTGCAGCAGGCGGTGCGCACCATGTTCGGCCCGACCAACCGCGAGGTCGGCAATCCCTCCTGGATGAGCGGCGCGTTCGAGCTCGGCCAGATCACCATCACCTATAACCGGCTCTGGATCCTCGTGTTCACGCTGGCCGTGTTCGCGATCCTGCTCGCAATGCTGCGCTACACCGCACTGGGCCTCGAGATGCGCGCAGTGACGCAGAACCGTCGCATGGCGGCCTCGATGGGCATCGCCACCTCGCGCGTCGACGCGCTGACCTTCGGGCTCGGCTCGGGTATCGCCGGTATTGCCGGCGTGGCGCTGTCGCAGATCGACAATGTCAGCCCCAATCTCGGCCAGAGCTACATCATCGACAGCTTCATGGTCGTGGTGTTCGGCGGGGTCGGCAATCTCTGGGGCACGCTGGTCGGCGCCTTCACGCTCGGCATCGCCAACAAATTCCTGGAGCCGGTCGCCGGCGCCGTGCTCGGCAAGATCGCCATCCTGGTTCTGATCATCCTGTTCATTCAAAAGCGGCCGCGCGGCCTGTTCGCGCTCAAGGGCCGTGCGGTGGAAGCATGACCCCTCACATGCTGACGCGATCGCTGGACCGCAGCGCGACGGTCTTCCTTGCCGTCGTCGTGGCCTGCGGCATCCTCATCCCGCTCTCCAACCTGCTGCTGCTCGCGGGCTCGTTCCTGCAAGTGCCGACCTATCTCGTCGCGCTCTGGGGCAAGTATGTCTGCTACGCCATCCTGGCTCTGGCGATCGACCTGATCTGGGGCTATTGCGGCATTCTCTCGCTCGGCCACGGCGCCTTCTTCGCGCTCGGCGGCTACGCGATGGGCATGTACCTGATGCGGCAGATCGGCACCCGCGGCGTCTACGGCAATCCTGTTCTGCCCGACTTCATGGTGTTCCTGAACTATTCGAAGCTGCCCTGGTACTGGTACGGCTTCGACATGTTCTGGTTCGCCGCACTGATGGTGCTGGTCGTGCCCGGCCTGCTCGCCTTCTGCTTCGGCTGGCTCGCCTTCCGTTCCCGCGTCACCGGCGTGTATCTCTCGATCATCACGCAGGCGATGACCTATGCGCTGCTGCTCGCCTTCTTCCGCAACGATTTCGGCTTCGGCGGCAACAACGGCCTGACCGACTTCAAGGACATCCTCGGCTTCAACGTGCAGGCGGAGGGCACCCGCGCGGCGCTGTTCGCGCTGAGCTGCCTGGCGCTGATCGTCGGTTTCCTGATCTGCCGCGCCATCGTCTCGTCGAAGCTCGGCAAGGTGCTGATCGCGGTGCGTGATGCGGAATCGCGCACGCGCTTCCTGGGCTACCGCGTCGAATCCTACAAGCTGTTCGTGTTCACTGTGTCGGCCTGCATGGCCGGCGTCGCCGGTGCGCTCTACGTCCCCCAGGTCGGCATCATCAATCCCTCCGAGTTCGCGCCGGGCAATTCGATCGAGGCGGTGATCTGGGTCGCGGTCGGCGGCCGCGGCACGCTGGTCGGCGCGGCGCTCGGCGCCGTCGTCGTCAACTACGCCAAGACGTTCTTCACCTCCGGCATGCTCGCGCCTTACTGGCTGTTCATGCTGGGTGCGCTGTTCATCCTGGTGACGCTGCTGCTGCCCAAGGGCATCGTCGGCACCTTCAACGCCTGGTGGGACTCCTCGAGGGAGAAGCGCATCGCCGCGGCCTCAACGAGCGCTGCGGCCGAGGACGGCGTCACCGAACCCAAGATGGCGGAGTAGCGCGATGAACGTCATGGACAACCGCGCGACCTCCGCGATGCTTTACCTGGACGGCGTGCACGTCTCGTTCGACGGCTTCCACGCCATCAACAATTTGTCGTTGACCCTCGAGCCCGGCGAGATGCGCGCCATCATCGGCCCGAACGGCGCCGGCAAGACCACCATGATGGACATCATCACCGGCAAGACCAAGCCCGACGAGGGGACGGTTCTGTTCGACGGCGTCACCGATTTGACGCGGCTGGACGAGACCCGCATTGCCGAGCTCGGCATCGGCCGCAAGTTCCAGAAACCGACCGTGTTCGAGAGCCAGACCGTGCAGGACAACCTCCTGCTCGCGCTGAACGTCGACCATTCGGTCCGCGGCACGCTGTTCTGGCGCGGCAGCAAGGCCGAGTCCGAGCGCATCGACAAGGTGCTGGAGACGATCCGCCTCACCGACGCCCGCAATCGCCTTGCCGGCAGCCTCAGCCACGGCCAGAAGCAATGGCTCGAGATCGGCATGCTGCTGGCGCAGGATCCGAAGCTGCTGCTGGTCGACGAGCCCGTCGCCGGTATGACCGACGTCGAGACGCATCTGACCGCCGAGCTGCTGAAAGAGATCAACAAGACCCACACCGTGATGGTGGTCGAGCACGACATGACGTTCGTGCGCGAGCTCGGCGTCAAGGTCACCTGTCTGCACGAAGGCACGGTGCTCGCGGAAGGCACCATCGACCAGGTCTCGTCCAACGAGCGGGTCATCGAAGTCTATCTGGGGCGCTGAGCGATGCTTGAGGTCAAGGACATCAACCTGTTTTACGGCGCGGCGCAGGCGCTGCGCGGCGTGTCCATCTCGGCCGAGCCGGGCAAGGTCACCTGCGTGCTCGGGCGCAACGGCGTCGGCAAGACCTCGCTGCTCCGTGCCATGGTCGGGCAATATCCGATCTCGTCGGGTGCGATCGTGCTCGACGGCAGCGACATCACCGGGCTGAAGCCCTATGAGCGGGCGCGCAAGGGCATCGGCTTCGTGCCGCAGGGACGCGAGATCTTCCCGCTGCTGACGGTCGAGGAAAACCTCAAGACCGGTTTCGGTCCGCTCAAGCGCGAGGACAAGCACATCCCGGACGACGTGTTCTCGCTGTTTCCGGTGCTGCAATCCATGCTCGGCCGTCGCGGCGGCGACCTCTCAGGCGGCCAGCAACAGCAGCTCGCGATCGGCCGCGCGCTGGTGATGCGGCCGAAGCTTCTGCTGCTCGACGAGCCGACCGAGGGCATCCAGCCCTCCATCATCAAGGACATCGGCCGCGCCATCTCGTACCTGCGCAATCTCGGCAACATCGCCATCGTGCTGGTCGAACAATATCTCGACTTTGCCTGCGAACTCGGCGACAGTTTCGCCGTGATGGATCGCGGCGCGGTGAAGTTCACCTGCGACCGTTCCAATCTCGACCCGGCCGAAATCAGCCGCCAGATGGCGCTGTAGTCCCAAGATTTTTGCCGCGGCCGGCCGGGGAGAGGGATGCGCAGCGACGCTTTGACGACATCTTCGGTGTTCGAAGCCAACCGTGCCCGTGGCGCGGTGCGCTTCGACGTCCATGCGCGCGATGGCGTGACCCGGCGCGGCACCTTGCATGAATCCGGCTCCTTGCGAATCCGCTTCCCTTCGCCGGAAGACGAGGGGCTATCCGGCGTGTTCGTCAACACGGCCGGTGGCGTTGCGGGCGGGGATCGCTTCGACATCGAGATCACGGCCGCAGCCAGCTCGCGGCTGACGCTGACGACGGCGGCCGCAGAAAAGGTCTATCGCGCGCCGGGGCAGGCGGCAGACCTCAATATCGGGCTGAAGGTCGCCGCGGGTGCACATCTCGCCTGGCTGCCGCAGGAGACGATCCTGTTTGATCGCGCCCGCGTCCATCGCCGCTTCGACATCGCGCTCGACGAGGCGGCGTCGCTCCTGCTTTGCGAGATCGTCGTGTTGGGCCGCACCGCCATGGGCGAGCGGATGGAGCAGGGCGAGTTCGTCGACCGCTGGCGGCTGCGGCGCGGTGGCCGGCTGGTCTTCGCCGAGACGGTTCGGCTGGACGGCAATATCGGCGCAAAGCTCGCGCGATCGGCAGTTGCCAGGGGCGGGGCGGCGATCGGCACGGCCCTGATCGTCCCCGGTGACGAGGCTCTGGTCGAGCGCATCCGCGAGGCCTCGGACTCGTTCTCAGGGGAGGTCGGAATCTCGGCCTGGAATGGCTTTGCAATGGCGCGGTTCTGTGCCCAAGATGCGGCGCGTTTGCGCGCCGACATGATGGCCGTGCTGGCGCGCACCGGCGTGGCCCTGCCGCGGCTCTGGCTGAATTGAAGTGTTGAACGGAAGAGATTTCGCATGAACCTGTCTCCCCGCGAAAAGGACAAGCTCTTGATCTCGATGGCCGCGATCGTGGCCCGCCGCCGGCTGGACCGCGGCGTCAAGCTCAACCACCCCGAGGCCATCGCGATCATCTCCGATTTCATCCTCGAAGGCGCGCGCGACGGCCGCACCGTCGCCGAACTGATGCAATCCGGCGCGCAGGTCTTGACCCGCGACCAGGTGATGCCTGGAATCCCCGAGATGATCCACGACATCCAGGTCGAGGCGACGTTTCCGGACGGCACCAAGCTCGTCACCGTGCACGAGCCGATCAGGTAGGAGGGCAGCATGATCCCCGGCGAACTCTTCATCCAGGACGGCGAGATCGAGCTCAATGCGGGCCGCAAGACTGTGACGCTGACGGTGGCCAACACCGGCGACCGCCCCATCCAGGTCGGCTCGCACTACCATTTCTTCGAGACCAACCCGGCGCTGAAATTCGACCGCAAGAAGTCCCGCGGCATGCGCCTCGACATCGCCGCCGGCACCGCGGTGCGTTTCGAACCTGGCCAGACCCGCGATGTGCAGCTGGTGGCGATGGCGGGCAAGAAGACGATCTACGGTTTCCGCGGCGATGTAATGGGGAAGCTGTGAGCGTCGCAGGAACGAGCGCGGCACGGCACGGTTGAGGCGAGAATGGAGGTCCTTGCCATGCTCTCCCCCATCCGTCTCATATCTGAAGCTGCCGAGCTCGCCGCACAGCGCCACAACGGCATGGCACGCAAGGGGCGCGGCAGCGAGCCCTATATCAATCATCTCGCCGAGGTTGCGAACCTGCTTGCGACCGCGACCGACGGCGCCGATGCCGAGCTGGTCGCGGCCGGCTGGCTGCACGATGCGATCGAGGACACCGACACCACGCGCGAGGAGCTTGCGCAGACGTTCTCAGAGCGAGTCGCCGCCCTGGTCGTTGAGTGCACGGACGACATGAATCTGCCGAAGGCCGAGCGGCGGCGGAAGCAGATCGAGGACGCTCTGCACAAATCGCCCGGCGCGAAGCTGATCAAGATCGCCGACAAGATCAGCAATATAGGGGCACGCCTTCATACGGATCCGACCACCGAGGAGCTTGACGACCTCGCCGACTACAGTGGATGGGCCACGCAAGTCGTTGCGGGCTGCCGCGGCGGTAATGCGTGGCTCGAGGCGAAATTCGATGATGCCGTGAAAGCAGCGAAGGCCTTGCTGTGATCCACCAAACGTTCAACCGCAAACGGGGCTTGTGATGTCCGTAAAGATGAAGCGTTCCGTCTATGCCGACATGTTCGGCCCCACTACGGGCGACAAGGTGCGGCTGGCCGACACCGACCTCATCATCGAGGTCGAGAAGGATTTCACCACCTACGGCGAGGAGGTGAAGTTCGGCGGCGGCAAGGTGATCCGCGACGGCATGGGTCAGTCGCAGGTCACCAACAAGCAGGGCGCGGCCGATACCGTGATCACGAATGCGCTGATCGTCGATCACTGGGGCATCGTGAAGGCCGACGTCGCCATCAAGGACGGCATGATCTCCGCGATCGGCAAGGCCGGCAATCCGGACATCCAGCCCGGCGTCACCATCATCGTCGGTCCCGGTACCGACGTAATCGCGGGCGAAGGAAAGATCCTCACGGCCGGCGGCTTCGACAGCCACATCCATTTCATCTGCCCGCAGCAGATCGAGCACGCGTTGATGAGCGGCGTCACCTCGATGCTGGGCGGCGGCACCGGCCCTTCGCACGGCACCTTCGCCACCACCTGTACGCCGGGCCCCTGGCACATCGCGCGGATGATCCAGTCGTTCGATGCTTTCCCGGTCAATCTCGGCATTTCCGGCAAGGGCAACGCCTCGCGGCCCGCAGCCCTGGTCGAGATGATCAAGGCGGGCGCCTGCGCGCTGAAGCTGCACGAGGACTGGGGCACGACGCCGGCTGCGATCGACAACTGCCTGTCGGTGGCCGACACGCACGATATCCAGGTCATGATCCACACCGACACGCTGAACGAATCCGGCTTCGTCGAGGACACGATCAAGGCATTCAAGGGGCGCACCATCCACGCCTTCCACACCGAGGGCGCCGGCGGTGGCCACGCCCCCGACATCATCAAGGTCGCCGGCCTGAAGAACGTGCTGCCGTCCTCGACCAACCCGACGCGGCCCTTCACCCGCAACACCATCGACGAGCATCTGGATATGCTGATGGTGTGCCACCATCTCGATCCCTCGATTGCGGAAGACCTCGCCTTCGCCGAAAGCCGCATCCGCAAGGAAACCATCGCCGCGGAAGACATCCTGCACGATCTCGGCGCGCTCTCGATGATGTCCTCGGACTCCCAGGCGATGGGCCGGCTCGGCGAGGTCATCATCCGGACCTGGCAGACCGCCGACAAGATGAAGAAGCAGCGCGGGTCATTGCCGCAGGACAAGGGTAAGGACAACGACAATTTTCGCGTCAAGCGCTACATCGCGAAATACACCATCAATCCCGCCATCGCGCACGGCGTGTCGAAGCTGATCGGCTCGGTCGAGAAGGGCAAGATGGCCGATCTCGTGCTGTGGTCGCCGGCCTTCTTCGGCGTCAAGCCGGACTGCATCGTCAAGGGCGGCACGATCGTCGCAGCTCCCATGGGCGATCCCAACGCCTCGATCCCGACGCCGCAGCCGGTGCACTACCAGCCGATGTTCGGTGCCTTCGGCAAGGCGCGCACGGCGTCCTCTGTGGTGTTCACCTCGAAAGCTGCGATCACCGGTGGTCTCGCGCGAAAGCTCGGCATCGAGAAGAAGCTCTATGCCGTGCAGAACACCCGCGGCAAGATCTCGAAAAAGAGCATGATCCACAACGACGCCACGCCCAATATCGAGGTCGATCCGGAGACCTATGAGGTGCGCGCCGACGGCGAGCTGCTCACCTGTGCACCCGCCGAGGTGCTGCCGATGGCCCAGCGATATTTCATGTACTGAAATAGCGCCTCAACGCATGTCCCCGGCTTGTATCCGGGGACGGTTTCTTGCGATTTTGCGTTCGATCCCGCCTGGTCTAATGTCCCGCCCGGTATTGAACCCAGAAGAAAAGCCGGGAGGATTTCTCGTGATCTATGTCGTCGCCACCCTGACCATCAAGCCCGAAACGCGCGCCGAATTCATTGCGGCCGCCACCGCCTGCATCAAGGAGACCCGGAAAGAGCCCGGCAATATCGCCTATGATCTGCACGAGAGCGTCACCGACCCTGCCAAGATGGTGTTCGTCGAGCAGTGGGAGAACGCCGAGGCGCTGGTGCCGCATCGTGGCATGGAGCATATGAAGACGTTCGGCCGCGTCGCGGTGAAATGCTTCACGGCGCCGCCGAAGATCGAAGTGATCACGCCCGAGAAGGTCGAGACACGGTAACGGGGTAAAAGCATGATCCGGGCGACGCAGGTCAAGGGACAGCACCGCTTCGCGGAAACGCCGGCGGACACGGTTGTGCTCGATTTCGACGATCGGCACCGCCGCCGCATGGCGATGACGGGCACGCGGGGGCTCGAATTCCTGCTCGACCTCGAGCACGCCACAGCACTCCGCGGCGGCGATGCGCTGGTGCTCGAGGACGGTCGCCTGGTCGAAGTGGTGGCGGCACCCGAGCCGCTGCTGGAAATCCGCGGCCGCGATCCCCATCACCTCATCCGCGTCGGCTGGCATCTCGGCAACCGTCATCTGCCGACCCAGATCATGGCGAAGGCCTTGCGCATCCGCCGCGATCACGTCATCGAGGCCATGGTGATGGGCCTCGGCGCGCGCGTGATCGAGATCGAGGCGCCGTTTGATCCCGAAGGCGGCGCCTATGCCGATGCCGGCAACGCGCATGGACATGACGACCACGCGCATCACGATCATGGCCATCATCATGATCATGGTCACGATCACCATGATCACCACGGACATGATCACCAGCATGGTCATGCCGCGCATGACCACGGCCACGATCATCACCATGACGAGCATTGCGACCATCCGGACCATCACCACGGCCACAAGCATGCTCATGACCACAAATGAGCGGGTCGGCGCCGGCGGCCTCGACGAAAGCGAGGCGGCGGCGCTGTATCGGCTGATGACCTGGCTGTCGCCGGCCTTCCCGGTCGGCGGCTTCTCCTATTCCAGCGGCATCGAATGGGCGGTCGAGGCGGGGGACATCGTCGATGTTGCAACGCTGGACGACTGGCTCGACGCGATGCTCAGCGACGGCTCCGGCTTTTGCGATGCGACGTTTCTGGTCCACGCCTATCGCGCCGCAGAGGCGGGCGAGAAGGTCTCGTTGAACGAGATCGCCGAGCTTGCCGCGGCCTTCGTGCCTTCGCGCGAGCGGCAGCTGGAGACGAGCTCGCAAGGCCGCGCCTTCATCGACATCGCGCGTGCGGCGTGGGATGCCGACGGGCTGGATGCCATGGTTGCGGCGTGCCACACGCCGCCGGTCTATCCGGTCGCGGTCGGTGTGGTCGCAGCCGTGCACGGCGTGCCGCTGGGGTCGACGCTGCACGCCTTCCTGCATGCGCTGGTCTCGAACTGGATTTCTGCGGCCAGCCGCCTCGTTCCACTCGGCCAGACCGACAGCCAGCGCGTGCTGGTGAGGCTGGAAGCCGCCGTGGCCGCGACCGCGCTTCGTGCGCTGAATGCGACATTGGACGATCTCGGCGGCGCGACCTTCCGCGCCGATCTCGCCAGCCTGCGGCACGAGACCCAATATACGCGGCTGTTCCGCTCGTGAGGGCGCCGCGCCTTCAACCCATCGGGAGAAAGCGAACGACATGTCGAAATCTCACGGCCCTTTGCGTGTCGGCGTCGGCGGTCCGGTCGGATCGGGCAAGACCCAGCTGATGGACCTGCTCTGCAAGGCCATGCGCGAACGCTATGACATCGCCGCCATCACCAACGACATCTACACCAAATGGGATGCGGAGTTCCTGGTGCGGTCGGGCTCGCTGACGCCGGACCGCATTGCCGGCGTCGAAACCGGCGGCTGTCCGCACACCGCGATCCGCGAGGATGCCTCGATGAATCTGGCTGCGGTCGCGGACATGCGCGCCAAGTTTCCCGGGCTCGATCTCGTGCTGATCGAATCCGGCGGCGACAATCTCGCTGCCACTTTTTCCCCTGAATTGGCCGACCTCACCATCTACGTGATCGACGTCGCCGCCGGCGACAAGATCCCGTCCAAGGGGGGGCCAGGCATCACCCGGTCCGATCTCCTGGTCATCAACAAGATCGACCTTGCTCCCCATGTCGGCGCCTCCCTGGAGAAGATGGACACGGACGCCAGGCGCATGCGCGGCGAGCGTCCCTTCGTCATGACCAACCTGAAGAAGAGCGAAGGGCTCGACCGGATCATCGGCTTCATTGAGGCCAAAGGCGGCCTGAAACGGGCGGGCTGACGGCGCGACGACTTGGCGCACGCGTTTTTCGCCGTTAACCTTGGCGGCCGGGCCGCAACGGCGGAACAAATTTCGGACACGGCGATTGATTACCTCCGGTGCCCGGGCGATCCATCCTGGCCAGACCATCGGCCGGGCGGATTAAGCTTTTCAGGCGACCTACGTTGCGTACCGATGTCTCCTCCTCCATTATCTCTGCCACCGGGGTTCACCCTGTTTCGGCACATGGCCGTTCGAGCGGCGTTCATATGCTCCTTGTTTATTGCCGACCTCCTGCTTTCGCCTGAGTAGTCGCGTGGTCCGGCTGGGTTTCATCATCGGTTTCATTGCTCTGCTCGGAGCCTTGCTCTCCGGGCTTGCGGCCTATCGCGTCCACGATCAGGAGCTGGCACTGGACCGGATCGCGCTCGCGCGTGCGATCGACGTGCATGCCAGCCTGGTTCAGGACCGGCTCACCGAGCGCGAATTGCTTGCGCGTGTCGCCTCAGGCCTGTTCCGCACGCCGTCCGTGATCAAGCCGAACATGCTGGAGCCGCTGCGCTCGGCCATCTACGCCTTCAAGACGGATTTCGTGGTGGCCGGCTGGATCGCCCGGTTGAAGCCGAACGAGTTGACGGCGGCGCAGGCCGCCATTGGGGGCGCCGGCTTCCCGAATCCGACGATCCGCAACTATGACGACAAGCCGATCAATCCTGCCGAGATTACCCAGCCGATCGACGTGCTGCTGGATCTCGAGCCGCGCAGCGACGAGACCAAGGCCCTGCCGGGCCGCAGTTACGATCAGGACCAGGTTCGCAGCGCCATGCTGACGCGTGCGCGGATCGAGAAGAGGTCAGTGGCTTCGGACCCGGTTCCGCTGCTGCGCGCAAACGGGCCGGTCGGCGTCATCGTGGCTGCGCCCGTCATTCCCGAGGGGGCAACCGAGCCGGCTGGGTTCGTCACGTTTTCCTACGAGCTGGCGTCGCTGATGCTGACCAATGACGACATGTCGTTGTTCTCGGTCGCGCTCAGGGATCCGCGCAAGGAGGGCGGCGAGCTGATCGCCAACGACCAGGGCGTGGTCTCGACGCGCAGCGTGGCGGCGGACGGAGCGGCGCCGTCGGCGACGCGTACGGTGAGCTTCGGTGGCCGTGATTGGCAACTCGGCTATTACGCGAAGACCAACTCGGTGCGGCGTGCCGAGCAGACTGCGATCATCGTGGCGGCGATCGGCTTTGCGATCACTGCGATGGTGTGCGGTCTGTTTGGCTATGTCGCCTACAACAATCTGCGGCTCAGCCGGGAAATCCAGGTCCGGATCGGCTTCGAGCGCCGGCTGACCGCGGTCATCGACGAGCTCAACCATCGGGTCAAGAATATCCTTGCGGTGATCCAGTCGATCGTGACGCGCACCTTGCGCCACGGCTCGGACATCGACGTCGCCCGCGAGCTCCTGATCGGGCGAATCCATGCCATGTCCAACGTGGTCTCGCTGCTCAGCGAGAGCCAATGGCAGGGCGTCAAGTTGAAGGGCCTGTTCGAGGCGCGAGCCATCCCGCATGCCGACCGCATCGCCGTCACCGGTCCGGATATTGCGGTCAGCGCACGCGCGGCGCAGAGCCTCTCGCTGCTGTTCTTCGAACTCGCCTCGCATTCGGACGAGGGCCTGTCGCTGGTTGGCAAGCATCCGCACATCACGGCTAATTGGACCGTGACGGGCGAGGGGACCGAAGAGATCTTCAGTTTCCGCTGGGAGGAGTTCAACACCAGCGAGGCGACGCGCCGCCCGGATTCCGATTTCGGCCTGATCCTGCTCGACCGTGTCGCCCCCGAGGCGCTCGGCGGCACCGCCAAGCGCTATTTCACCGAGGCCTCCTACGTCTATGAGCTGACCGCTCCCATGGAGACCGTGGTCGACATGACCGAACGCGATCGCACGGACAAGATCTCGGCTCCGGTGCGGCCTGCGCGCGGCTAGGCTTTCGGCCGCAAGATCAGATCGACCAGATTGCGCGCATAGGCCGGCGTGATCGGCGCGATGCCGAAGACGTAGCGGTAGAACAGGCCGCCGTAGATCGCGTCGTAGAGATCCTCGGCCGGCCCTGCGGCCAGGATGCTGCCGTCCTGCTGGCCTGCCGCAATCATCTCCACCAGCGCGTCGCGGCGGAACTGCAGATAGCGGGCGTAGAACAGCTCGGCAGAGCCGGTCCTGGAAATGCATTCGGAGATGACGGCGAGCTGCACCTTGCCGAACTCGCCCTGGAGCGCCTCGGCATAGGCCGCGGCATGACGGCGCGCGCGGGCCGCGGGACTGCCGGAGCTCACCGGGGGAAGTGGCAGCATCTGCGCGGCATGTTGAAGGAAGGCGTCGATCAGAAGCGCCTCGCGAGACGGCCACCATTTGTAGATCGTCATCTTGGAGACGCCGGAGTGGCGGGCGACCGCGTCGATGGTGGTGGCGGCAAGGCCGGTGGACGCCATCAGCACATAGGCGCTTTCGAGAATGGCGTTGCTGGTCTCGATCGATCGCGGCCGGCCGCGCCGGGGGGCGCTGTCGGCCCCGTCATCCCCGCCATTCGCCGTCACCACGTCCGGTCTCCCCGCGCAACCCGCTCCTTTACCGGGATAGCGCAGCGGCGGCGGTCAACCTAGCGGAATCGCGCTTCAGGCCTGCTGCCGCAAGGCCTTGGGCAGGTCCTGCCATTTCGACCAGGCGACGTAATAGGCCACCGCGGTCATCGCGGCGAATCCGGCGAGGCTCACCACGATCTGCATCACGACCAGATTGGCGCTGGTGATCAGGATGAGATGGCCGGCGAAAGACAGGAACACTCCGACGCAGAACACGGCAAGCCATTCCTCGCCGCATCGGATGACCGCCTGGAGCGGCTTCAGCCGCAGTCCGGGGTGATCGGCGGGAATAAGGTGAGTCACCAGCAAAGCGAGGGCGAGGAAGTGGACCACGCGATAGGGCGCGAGGTTTTCCTTGTCGGTCGGCGCGATGCTGTCGAGGAGAACGTCCGGCAAGTAGCCAGACAATTGCGGAGAATGGCGCAGCATGGTGACGGCCATCGCGAATATGAGATAGGCCCCGGCGAGTATCCGCAGCCAGGGCATGTCGCGGAGCGCGCGCCCCGGCGCGCCTGTCACGGCGAACCAGCCGCCAAGCACCATCAGCATCTGCCAGCACAGCGGATTAAAGGTCCATTCCTGGTCCGGATAGACCCGGAAATTCCAGTCGAACCAGCGTGCGGCAAGGTACAGCGCGACCGATGCCGCCAGCGTCAGGTTCGGCCGCCGCAACAGGCCCCACAGCGCGAGCGGAAAAAACGCCATCAGCGGGATCATCAATTGCAGCAGATCGAGATTGAGCGGCTCCTCCTGCAGCACGAGGCCGCGGACCAGGATGCGCAGCGGGTGCTCGAGAATCCCCGAAATGTTGTATTCGTGGATGATTTCCGGAGCCATCGACTGCGAGGCGACATAGGCGATGGTGTCGATGTAGATCACGAACAGCACGACATAGGCGGCATAGAGCCGCCAGACGCGCCGGAAAATGCGCGTTGCGGCGACGAAATAGCCGCGCTCCAGCGCAATCCGGCCGTGGATGATGGCGACGCCATAACCCACCACGAACACGAACAGATCGGCAGCGCCGCTGAAGCCGAAGTTGCGCAGCGTCAGCAGGTTGACGACGTTATTGGGGATGTGGTCGACGAAAACCGACCAATTGGCGATACCGAGCGTCAAATACAGCCTGGCGTCGTGGTGGAATGCGGCGAGGTTCGCCTTGACGGACGGGTTCATTGAGTAAAATAGCTTTGGGAATCAGGATGACGCTTTTACCGGCAACCGCCTGCCCATCCGAGTAGCGTTTGCGTGAGGTAACGATCATCCGCTTAAAATTGCGCAAAACCGGCCGATAAATTCCGCCGCGTACCCGCCGTCCGTCTTGCGGCGAAATTTTCTTAACGTGGTCCGGTCCTTACTCAGCCGGTTCGGCCGATACCTCGTCGGACACGCCGGCGCGGCTCGCCATGATGCCCAGTGCGACGCCACCGATCGCCAGGATCGGCAACAGCCGCTTGACCCCGATGGCCCGAACGATCTGGAGCCCGGTCGCGAGCAGCATGGGGTCCGCGAGCATGCTCTGCGACGCCGATTTAGCGGCACGCTCGGCCGCGATCTGGGCTTGCTTACGCAGCTCTCGCTTGTAAGCCCAGTAGCTCACTGCGGCGGCCAGGGTCAGCAGAAAAAAGACACCGGCGCCCGCGAGGCAGGCCTGCACCGGACCATATTTGTTGAGCACGGAAATGAATGCCGCCGCACACAGGAAGCAGGTGGTGATGAACAGCGCGAAAGCCGCGCCTGCGGCCAGGGAGGTCAGCCGCACAGTCGTACCCGTGGATGCGCTGATCCCGTCGATAATGCGCTGAAACATGGCCTTGCTCCTCAGATCCCCACAAGCCTATTCGTCCACAAGCCAGCATCGGCGGCGCGGTAGCGCCGCCGTTCTCATGTTCCTTTACGCTTCCTACCGCCGCCACGCGGCCCCGATCAGGAAGCCGATGCCGAGCGCGAGCCCGACGGTCGCGAGCGGCCGCTGGGTGATCGCGTCTTCGAGCGTCTCCTCGATCGATCCGTAGGCCTCCTGGGCGGCGTCCATCATTGCGCTGCCGCGCTCCGACATGTCGTCCATGGCGGTGTCCATGTTATCGCGCGCCTGGCGGTAACCGCGGCGAGCCTGCTTGCTGGTGGAATTGGCAAAGGTGTTGAGCGCGTCGGTGATCTGGTCGGTGAGGGCGGCGATATCGCTTTTCACGGCTGCTACATCCTTCTCGAGGCGTTCTCTGGTGGCTTTGTCGGTCCAATCTCTCATCCCGGCTTCGGCGTTGGGCGTGGACATCGGGAGCTCCGAACTGTTGGCGGCTGAGATAGCCGGAAAACGTTTCGTCACCCGGGAAGTTCCGTTCGTGGAAACCGGTCAGCCCTGCGGAAGCTGCGGTGCATCCACCGGCATGAGATGCTCCTTGAGGATCAGAGCGACGATCAGGAGCGGCGACGACAGGAAGGCGCCCATCGGGCCCCACATCCAGGTCCAGAATGCCAGCGCAAGCAGGACTGCAAGTGCATTCAGCGCCAGCCGCCTGCCGATGATAGTGGGGGTGATGAAGTGCCCTTCCAGGAAGGTTAGACCGCCGAAGGCGAGTGCCGCCATCAGGCCGCCGCTGATGGTCGGAAAGGCAACCAGCCCCACAACGACCAGCACCGCGAACATCGCAACCGGCCCGATGATCGGGATGAAGTTGAGCGTCGCCGCGAGCGCGCCGAGCCCGGCTGGATTGGGCATGCCGGTCAGCGCACAAATGAGGCCGGTGCCGATGCCGACGCCGACGTTGATGAGGGTGACGGTCAGGAGATAATTGCCGAGATGCTCCTCGATCTCGTTGAGAATCCGGAGCGTGCGAAGCCGCGCGTCACGATCGCCGAAGTTCATGATCATGGCGCGCCTGAGGTCGCGCCAGCTGGCGACGAACAGGATCAAGGTGACGAAGAACAGCAGGAATTCGGTGAAGGTCGGTGACAGGAATTCCAGCGTCGGTTGCACCCACTCGACTTTCGGCATCTGGAAGCTCGGCAACCCTTCGGAGCCGCCGATCATGGCTTGCGTCTCCCGCCACAGCGACAGCGGCCGGTCGAACACGTGCAGCTTGTCCTTCAGTTGTGCGCCGAGCTCCGGCAGGCGCGTGCTCCACTCCATCACCGGGGAGGCGATCAACGCCACAACGAAAGCGACCACGGTGGTTCCTGCGAGCACGATCAGAACGGCACCGACTGCGCGCGGGACCTTATACCGCTCCAGAAAGCCGGCCGCGGGCGACAGCATGGTGCCGACGACAAAAGCCATCACCACAGGCAGGAAGAATGCCCTTCCGACGTAGAGCACGGTCACGACGGCAATCAGCAGCAGGCCTGCGAGCGCAAAAGCGACGAATTCGGTGCGGCGGATGACCGGCGGCAGCTCGACATGGCTGTCGGGAAGCGGAGCGCCTTCGCTATTGCCGGGAATCGGACGTTCACTCGGAAGGACGCGCACAATCTCTCTCCCGCACGGAAGCCTCGCACCGCGCGCCCATTGGTAACGGATAATGCGCGAGGCTTAAGCTGGTTCCATCGCGGCTTCGTGAAGATGTGCTCGCTTGACTGTGACAAGCCTGCCGCGCGTTGCGCCGGAACTTGGGTCGCCCCCGCGGCGTTCTACGGGAAGCGCATCACCCTGATGCACGCATCCAACGGGGCAGCACATGACAAAGTTCTCTGCAGTCCGTCGCAGCTTCTCGCCGCGCGCGGTCACCGCGTTCGCCTTCGCAACCACTCTGCTCGTGGTCCCCCTCGGCGCCGCGAGCGCGCAGACCTTCGGTTATTCGCCGATGCAGCCGCAAGCGTACCCGCAGGACCAGGGCTACGCGCAGGGCTCCGTGAACGAAACGCCGCAGGCAACCGACGAGGATGCCCAGCTGCCCGATCGCCTGCGCAAGCAGATCGTCGGCTTTGATCGCAGCGAGCCGGCCGGCACCATCGTGATCGATACCAACAACACCTATCTTTACTACGTGCTCGGCAACGGCCGTGCGATCCGCTATGGCGTCGGCGTCGGCCGCGAAGGTTTCACCTGGTCCGGCGTGCAGAGCGTCAGCCGCAAGGCGGAGTGGCCGGATTGGCATCCGCCTGCAGAGATGATCGCGCGTCAGCCGTATCTGCCGCGCTTCGTCGCCGGCGGCCCCGGTAACCCGCTCGGCGCGCGTGCGATGTATCTCGGCTCAAGCGAATACCGCATCCACGGCACCAACGATCCCTCCACGATCGGCAAGTTCGTCTCCTCCGGCTGCATCCGCATGACCAACGAGGACGTCACCGACCTGTTCGGTCGCGTCAATGTCGGTGCGAAGGTCGTGGTGTTGCCGAAGAATGCTCCGCTGATGGCCAAGGGCGGCGACCCGGTGCGCAAGCGTCCGGCCGTGACAACGCTCCCCTCGGGTCGGCAGGCGCTGAATATCCCGGCGTCGTCGGCCGTGAACTAGAGTTCCGTGAGGTCACATGAGTAAACGATCAATCCGCAAACTGGCCGTTGGCACAGCGGCACTGCTCGCCGTCGCCGCCTCCGGTCTGGCACTGGCGCCGTCGGCGCATGCGGAAGATTTCTTCTCGGCGCTGTTCGGCGGCTTTCGGATGCGGCCACCGCCGGAGATCCGAACGCCGTTCCCGAACGACGACATGCCCCGCTATGAAGGGCCGCGCCAGCGCGCCTCCTATGGCGGCGGCACCGCCTATTGCGTCCGCGGCTGCGATGGCCGCTACTTCCCGGCGCAAGGCAACGACGCGGAGAGCAAGGCGCAATCGTGCAAGAGCTTCTGTCCGTCGTCGGAGACCTCGCTGGTTTATGGCGGCAACATCGACGACGCCACGACTGACAAAGGCAAATCCTATTCCGACTTGCCCAACGCGTACCGCTATCGCAACGAGATCGTTGCGGGCTGCACCTGTAACGGCAAGGACCCTGTCGGGCTCGCGCAGGTCAAGGTCGAGGACGATCCCACGCTGCGCAAGGGCGATATCGTTGCCGGCACTGACGGTCTCGTTGTCGCCAGTCGCAACGCCGGCGATCGCCGCGGCGTCGCGATGAATTTCTCGCCGCTGCCGGAGTCAGTGCGCGCCAAATTCCGCCAGGTGCCGGTGGTCGCGAAGGAGTAGCGGCAAGATTATAAATTTGGCGCGGCGCTGTCTCGCCACATCGAGCTATTGTTCCTGCGTTCGCAGGGACGACAGTGAGCGTGCGGCGCCGTCGTGCCCTACGCCGCGCGGATCTTGCCGAGGAAGTCGCTGACCTCCTGACCGAGCTGGCGGCTCTGCGTCTCCAGCATCTCGGACGCCTGCTTCACATTGTCGGCGGCTGCAGCGGCAGCGTCCGCATCGGCTTTGACGCCGGTAATATTATCCGAGACGTTCTTGGTGCCCTGGGCCGCATATTGCGTGCTGCGGGTGATCTCTTGGGTCGCCGCGCCCTGCTCCTGCACGGCGGCGGCAATCGCGGTCGCCACTTCGTTGACTTCGCCGATGATGCCGCCGATCGCCTGGATCGCGTTGATGGCGTCACCCGCGACCTTCTGGATGTCGGCGATCTGCTCGGAGATTTCCTCGGTCGCCTTGGCGGTCTGGCTCGCCAGCGACTTCACCTCGGAGGCGACGACGGCAAAGCCGCGGCCGGCCTCGCCGGCGCGCGCAGCCTCGATCGTGGCGTTGAGCGCGAGCAGATTGGTCTGCGCCGCGATGGTGTTGATCAGGCCGATGACCTCGCCGATGCGTCCCGCCGACTGCGCCAACCCCTGAACGGTGCTGTCGGTTTCGCGCGCCTGATTGACGGCCCGGCTGGCGATGCCGGCGGCGTGGGAGGCCTGCTGGCTGATGTCGTTGATCGAGGCTGAAAGCTCCTCGGCGGCCGCGGCCACGCTGTCGACGCTCATCGAGGCGTCGTTGGAGGCCTTGCCGGCGACCTGCACGCGGTCGTTGGTCTGGCGCGACACGGCGGAGAGGTCACCCGAGGTCTTGCGCATCTCCCCGGAGGCCTCGCTCAATTCGCCCAGCGTCTTGCGCACCGCGCCCTCGAATTCGCCGACATAGGCCTCGACGGCGCGCTGGCGTGCGGCAGCGCCCGCATTGCGCTCGCTCTCCTGCTGTTCGATCTTGAGCTTGTCGGTGGCCTGCTGCTTGAAGGTTTCCAGCGCTCCGGCAAGCGCGCCGATCTCGTCCTGGCGGTCGAGATAGCCGCTGTCGACGGCAAGGTCGCCGCCGGCGACCTTCAGCATGGCGTCGCGGATGGTGTTGAGCGGGGTGATGACGCGGCGGCTGACCAGCATGATCGCCGCTGCGGCGAGACCGATGGCGAGCGCGAGCAGTCCAAGCTGCATGATCAGCGCGCGTTGCGCTGCGGAGCGCTGCTCCAGCGTGTGGTTCTTGGCCGCGTCAAGCGCGGTCTCGGCGACGGCAACGGCGCTGGACAGGCGGCCGACCGTCACGGGAGTCCACTGGTTCGCGGTCATCTCGGCCTTTTCGCCCGCGGCGAGCGCGGCCACCAGGCGGTCGCGCAGGGTCAGATATTGCGGATCGAAATATCCGGTCTTGGCCGCCGCCATGGCGGATGACAAGGCCGGCGGCAGTTGCATGCCCGAGGTGGACAATTCCAGCGCCTTCCACATCGCGGCTGTCCCGCCGACATATTGGGTGTAGGCGAGGCGGGCCTCGGGCGTGACGCGGCCGGCGTTCAGTCCGGTCGAGACGACCAGCGAGGCTTCGCCGCCGGTGTTGCGGAGCAGCCAGGCGTTCTGCTTGATCGACAGCAATTGATCGATCGCGGCGTCCTGGTGATTGACGGTGGCAGCCAGGGCGTTCGAGAGCTTGTCGAGCGTATCGAGCAGGCCCTGCGTCGTCTCCATATAGGCCTTCGGCAGGCCGGCGCGGCGCTGGTCCTTCGGTTTGGCGACATCCTCCCAGAACTGCTTCTGCTGTTCGGTCAGCTGCTTGTGGAGGCGCGCGAGCTCCGGCACCATCGTACCCGATTGCAGGAAGTCCATCGCCGGCAGCAGCTCCAGCGCATGGGTCATGGCGGGCATCTCGGCGTCCCGGATCCCGCGGAGATATTTCTCGATCTCCGCGTCCATCGGCTCGGTCGCGTTGAGCAACCGATTGGTGGTCGAGCGGTCGGTGCGCAGATTGTGCATCGCCTTGAACAGATCGGCGGACGCGTCGGCGATCTGCGAGATGCGTTGGGCGGTCTTGAGGCGATCCCAGGACTCGTAGGCGGTGAGCGAGAGCGCAATCACCACACAGGCCGATGTGATCGCGATCACCGCCTTCAGCAGCGCGGACACGGTCAGACGATTGAACATCGAAGTCCCCCAATTCCCAAGTGCAAAGCTCAAACGAACGCCCGGCAACATCGACAAACGTGGGCGTGGCAGATCGGCAATCGCATGCCGTTTGCGGCTCAGAGCGCAAACGGTCGTCGCATCTGAAAGGCAAAGGGTAAAATTTTAGGCAGGCCGGACGATGGTAGAACTACGGATTTACTAGAAGTTGCAATGGGTTGCCGAGATGGAACCGAGGCGGGCGACGGGCGTTAGAACAGCGTCGCAATTTGCCTGAAGGGGGTCTCGCGATGCTGGTGGGCGTGCTCGTCACTTTTCTCGTCGTTATTCTCGTCCTCTATCTCATCAACATGCTGCCGATGGACGGCCGCGCCAAGCAGATCGCGCGCGTGATCGTCATCATCATCGGCATCGTGTCTTTGTTGAAATATCTCGCGGTGTTCTAGCGAGGGGCTATGTTCAACAAAAAGCCCCGGCTTTCGCCGGGGCTTCGTTCGTGCTGCTTCAGTGCAGCGATTTCAGCCAGTCGTCGACGTCCTGACGAACCTGGTCCTTGGCCTTGCCGTAACGTTCCTGAAGCCGGCCCTCGAGCTGCTCGCGGCGTCCCTCGATCAAGCTGAGATCGTCGTCAGTGAGCTTGCCCCATTTCTCCTTGGCCGAGCCCTTGAACTGCTTCCAGTTTCCTTCGATTCGATTCCAGTCCATGACCATCTCCCGTGGTTTGATGGCCCGATAACGCGAGGCGCACGCGGCCCGTTCCGAGGCGTAGCGCGACCTTTCGTCCAACAAAAAAGCCCCGGCGGGTGCCGGGGCTTTGATCCAGTGACAGGGCTCAGCCGGCCGCCTTGGCCTCGCGGCGGCGCGCGGTGAGGATGTATTCGGTGTAACCGTTCGGCTGCTCACGCCCCTTGAAGATGAGGTCGCACGCGGCCTTGAAGGCGACGCCGTCGAAGGCGGGCGCCATCGGCTTGTAGATGGCATCGCCGGCGTTCTGCTTGTCGACGACGACGGCCATGCGCTTCAGCGATTCCATCACCTGCGCCTCGGTGATCACGCCCTGGTGCAGCCAGTTGGCGAGGTGCTGGCTGGAGATGCGCAGCGTGGCGCGGTCTTCCATCAGGCCGACATCGTGGATGTCGGGCACCTTGGAGCAGCCGACGCCCTGGTCGATCCAGCGCACGACATAGCCCAAAATGCCCTGGCAGTTGTTGTCGATCTCCTGCTTGACGTCGTCAGGCGCCCAGTTCGACTTCGACACCGGAATGGTGAGGATGTCCGAGAGCTTTGCGCGCGGTCCGCCCTTGGCCAGCTCCTCCTGCCGCGCGGTGACGTTGACCTGGTGATAGTGCAGCGCATGCAGCGTCGCGGCGGTCGGCGAGGGCACCCAGGCGGTGGTGGCGCCGGCCTGCGGATGGCCCAGCTTCTGTTGAAGCATGTCGGCCATCTTGTCGGGCGCGGCCCACATGCCCTTGCCGATCTGGGCATGGCCGGGCAGGCCACAGGTCAGGCCCATGTCGACGTTCCAGTCCTCATAGGACTTGATCCAGGGCTGCGCCTTCATCTCGTTCTTGCGGATCATCGGGCCCGCTTCCATCGAGGTGTGGATCTCGTCGCCGGTGCGGTCGAGGAAGCCGGTGTTGATGAACATGATGCGCTTGGAGGCGCGCTGGATGCAGGCCTTGAGGTTGACGGTGGTGCGCCGCTCCTCGTCCATGATGCCGACCTTGAGCGTGTTCTCGGGCAGGCCCAGCATCTGCTCGACACGGCCGAAGATCTCGCAGGTCAGCGACACCTCGTCCGGGCCGTGCATCTTCGGCTTGACGATATAGGCAGATCCCGTGCGGCTGTTCTTGACCTTGGAGTTGCCTTTCAGGTCATGAATGGCAAGAAGCCCGGAGACGGCGGCATCGAGCAGGCCTTCCGGAACCTCCTCGCCTTTCTCGTCCAGCACCGCGTCGGTGAACATGTGGTGACCGCAATTGCGCATCAACAGCAGGCTGCGGCCGTGCAGCTTGATCTCGCCCTTGCCGTCGGGAGTCTTGTAGCTGCGGTCGGCGTTGAGCGAGCGCGTCAGCGTCTTTCCGCCCTTCTCGAAATCGGCCGACAGCGTGCCGTTCATCAGGCCCAGCGTGTTGCGGTAGACCAGCACCTTGTCCTCGGCATCGACAGCGGCAACCGAGTCTTCCATGTCGAGGATGGTGGAGACCGCGGACTCCATGATCATGTCGGCGACACCGGCCGGATCGTCCTTGCCGATCGCGCTGTTGCGGTCAATCTTGACCTCGACATGCAGGCCGTTGTTGGCGAGCAGCACGGCCGAGGGCGCAGCCGCATCACCCTGGAAGCCGGCGAACTGCGCAGCGTTCTTCAGTGCGGTGGCGTTGCCGCTCTTCAGCTTCACTGCGAGCTGGCCCGCGACGACGCTGTAGGCGGTGACATCGGTGTGGCTGCCGGTCGCGAGCGGCACGGCGGCATCGAGGAACGCCTTGGCCTTGGCGATCACCTTGTCGCCGCGCGCCTTGTTGTAGCCCTTGCCGCTCTCCGTGGGATCATGCGGGATCGCGTCGGTGCCGTAGAAGGCATCATAGAGCGAGCCCCAGCGCGCGTTGGCCGCGTTCAGCGCGTAGCGCGCATTGGTGAGGGGCACGACGAGCTGCGGGCCGCAGATCTTGCCGATTTCGTCGTCGACATTGGCGGTCTCGACTTTCTGGGTCGCCGGCTCCGGAACGAGATAGCCGATCTCCTTCAGGAAGGCGGTATAGGCGTTGAGGTCGAAGGCCTTGCCCTTGTTGGCGCGGTGCCAGTCGTCGATTTTGGCCTGCAGCGTGTCGCGCACCGCCAGCAGCGCGCGGTTCTTCGGCCCCAGGTCCTTGATGATGGCGGCAACCCCGGCCCAGAACGCGTCCGGCGCGATGCCCGTTTTCGGGGCCGCTTCCTTGGCGATGAAGTCAAACAGGACAGGGGCGATCTTCAATCCGTGGGCATCGACGCGTTTCATGATGGGCTTTCTTGTTGGAAATGGCTGTTTTTGGCTGCTTTTGACCCGATAGCAGCAAAATGCGCCCCCAGGGGCGGCTTTCGGGGGCCTATTAGCCCCAAAAAAGGGGCGGTGAGAAGACCCCCGGGGGCTTGTCAAAATGTCAAGGAAAGGTGGGGCCAGCCCACCGCTGTCATTCCCCGCGAAGGCGGGGAATCCAGTACGCTGCGGCTTTTCCGCATACCAACGCTGTCTCTGGAATACTGGGTCGCCCGGTCAAGCCGGGCGACGACAGCGGGGATTGGGGCGCGTCCTCAAATATTCGCGGCGAGGTCCACGGCTTCGTCGAACAGCACGCCCGTCGTCTTCAGCATCTGCTCGATCTCGTCGGCCGCCTCGGCGACGGTCCGTGTCGAGGTGTCGATCACGAGCTCGGCTGCCCGCGGCGCTTCGTAGTCGTTGCCGATGCCGGTGAACGATGCCAGGGCGCCGGCGCGCGCTTTCTTGTAATGGCCCTTGGGATCGCGCCCCTCGCACACCTCGGCAGGCGTCGCGACGTGGATCTCGCGGAACGCTGTGTCGGCGATGCGGCGCGCGGTGGCGCGGTCCTCGCGGGCCGGCGAGACGGCGGCGACGATGGCGATGTGGCCGTTACGCGCCAGATGCGTCGCGACCTCCGCGAGGCGGCGGATGTTCTCGCTGCGGTCCGCGGCAGAGAAGCCGAGATCGCTGTTGAGGCCGGCGCGCAGCGTGTCGCCGTCGAGCAGGATCGGCGAGCCGCCATTGGTGAAGAGACGCCGCTCCAGTGCCTTGGCGAGCGTCGACTTGCCGGACGCGGGCAGGCCGGTGAGCCAGACCACGGCACCGTTGTGCTGATAGCGCGCGGAGCGTTCGTCAGGACGCAGGGCCGATTCCACCGGCACGATGTCGACGGGCAGGGCGCGCTGGCCGGCATCGACCGACAGCACGAGGCCGCCGCCGGCGATGCGCCCCGCGACCTCGATCACGAGACGTCCGGTGCGCGGGTTCTCGGTGTAGGGATCGGTGGCAATCGGATTCGAGAGAGAAATGTCGATCTCGCCGACATGGTTGCGGCCGATCGCCTTGTTCTCGGTGCTCGACAGCTCGCCCGGATCGACCGCCTTCTCGATCGCAACCACGGTGGCGCGGCTTTCCTTCGGCCCGCAGCGAACCAGCAGCTGGTCGCCCTTGGCGAGCGGCTTGTCGTGCAGCCAGAAGATGCGGGCGCGCAGCCGGCGCGTCTCGCGCGGGGCACTGCCGGCATGCGCGACGATGTCGCCGCGCTCGATGAACAATTCGCGGTCGAGCGTGATGCCGACCGAGCGGCCCGCGCCCTGCCGCCCCGCGACCGGCGTCATCGGCCAGCTCTCGACGGTCTTGATCCTGGCGATCTTGCCGGCGGGCATGATCACGATCTCGTCGCCGGCAATGAGGCTGCCGGACTCGATGCGGCCGGCCACGATGCGGCGGTCGTCGAACTTGTAGATCGCCTGCACCGGCAGCCGCAGCGCCAGCGTTTCCAGCGGCCGCGCCGGCTCGAGGGCGTCGAGCGCCTCGACCACCGTCGGTCCCTTGTACCAGCCGATCCGATCGGTGTGCTCCGCGACGCCGTCGCCGTCACGGGCGGAAATCGGGATCACGGCCGTGGGCTTCACGCCGAGGCCGTTCAGATGTGCCGAGATCTCGTCGCTGATGTCCTTGAAGCGATCGGCGGAGAAGTCGACGCGGTCCATCTTGTTGACGACGATCGCGACCTGCTTCACGCCGAGCAGATGCAAGAGATAGCCGTGCCGCCGTGTCTGGTCGCGCACGCCTTCCAGCGCGTCGATGATCAGCACCGCACCGTCGGCCTGCGAGGCGCCGGTGATCATGTTACGCAAAAATTCGGCGTGACCGGGCGCGTCGATCAGCACGATGTCGCGCGAATTGGTGCGGAAGCGGATCTGCGTGGTGTCGATGGTGATGCCCTGGTCGCGCTCGGTCTGCAGCGCATCGAGCAGGAACGACCATTCGAACGGCATGCCGCGCCGTGCGCTCACGGCCTTGAGCATCTCGAGCTTGCCGTCGGGCAGGCTGCCGGTCTCGTGCAGCAGGCGGCCAACCAGCGTCGACTTGCCGTGGTCGACATGGCCGACGATGACGATGCGCACTTGCGGGCGGGTGGTGCCGTTCGGCGTGGCGGGCGAAGTCGGGGTGACGATCATGTTCATATCGCGCTCGCGTCCTTGATCAGAGATAGCCGGCGACGCGCAGGCGCTCGAAGGCGTCCTCGGTCTCGTGGTCGAGCGCGCGGCCGGCGCGCTCCGGCACCTTGGTCTGCTCGAGCTCGATCAGGATCTCGTCGATATTCGACGCCGTCGAATTGACCGGATTGGTGATGTCCTGATCGCCCAGCGAGCGGTAGCGCTTGCCGTTCTGCGACAGATAGAGCGGGATGATCGGGATGTTCTCGCGCTTGGTGTAAGCCCAGATATCGGCCTCGGTCCAATGCAGGATCGGATGGATGCGCAAATGCGCGCCTTGCGGCGGCGAGGCGTTGAAGTGATCCCAGAACTCCGGCGGCTGGTCGCGCACGTCCCAATTGCCTTCGAGGCCGCGCGGCGAGAACACGCGCTCCTTGGCGCGGGTCGCTTCCTCGTCGCGGCGGATGCCGGCGATCAGGCCGTCGAAGCCGTATTTGCCGAGCGCCATCTTGAGACCTTCGGTCTTGCGCGCGGCGGAGCGGGCGGCCGGTGGCAGCGTCGGGTCGACGGCATCGATGGGCGGGCAGGGCTCGACGCGCAGATCGAGATCCCACTCTTTGCCGTAATGATCCCGGAAGCGGTACATCTCCGGAAACTTCTTGCCGGTGTCGACATGAAGGGCCGGGAACGGCATCTTGCCGAAGAACGCTTTCCGCGCCAGCCAGATCATGACGTTGGAGTCCTTGCCGAGCGACCACAGCAGGGCGATCTTCTTCAGCCGGGCGAAGGCCTCACGGAAGATGTAGATGCTCTGCGCCTCGAGCTGGTCGAGATGGTCCATGCTCGGCGCAACATCGGCAGAAAATTCTTGTGAGCCCGAGCGTGCGACGGGGACTTGGCTGCTCACTCCGACAGCTGCGGAATCGTCCTTGAGAAGATGCATCTCTGCCACTTTGCGTTTGGAGGCGAAAATTCTATAGTCGCGGCGCAGAAGAGAAGAAAAAATTTCTCTTTGCGAGCTTGAAACGACACATATATAGAAAATAATTCCAGTCAACCCCGGATGTGGGGGAAGCGAGTATCGTATGCGGTTCTTGCCGGTGTTCCTCGATCTCAAGGCCGGTCCGGTGGCTCTCATCGGCGCGGGCGAGCTTTTGCGCGCCAAGCTGCGCGTGCTCGCCGCCGCCGGCGCGCGCATCCGCGTGCACGCGATCGACGGCAACAATGATCTCGGCCTCAGCGTGGAAGACGCGGCGCGCGTCGACATCCTGACGGGCGATCCGCTCACCGCCGATCTCGCGGGCGTCATCGCCGTCGTCTGCGCCGGCGCAGGCGATGTCGGCGTGGCGATGTCGGCTCGGGCCAAGGCGCTCGGCCTGCCCGTCAACGTCATGGACGATCTCGAGCATTCGAGCTTCATCTTTCCTGCGATCGTCGATCGCGGCGATGTCGTGGTCGCGGTCGGCACCGGCGGTACATCGCCGGTGGTAGCGCGGCGCGTACGCGAGAAGATCGAGGCGCTGCTTCCGGCGCGCATCGGCGAACTCGTCGAGTTCATCGGCGGCTTCCGCAAATCCATCAACGAGCGCATCGCCGAGTTTCCGCTGCGCCGCCGCTTCTGGGAGCGGGTGATCGACGGTCCGATCGGTGCCGCCGTGCTCGCTGGTCGCAAGAGCGAGGCGGACGTCGCGCTGAAGGCGATTTCCGATCCCTCCGCCTTCGCGCGTGCCGACAAGCCGGAAGGCTCGGTCGCGCTGGTCGGCGCCGGTCCCGGCGACCCTGATCTTCTCACCATCAAGGCGCTGCGCACATTGCAAGACGCCGACATCGTCTTCCATGACGAGTGGGTCTCTGGCGAAATCCTCGACCGTATCCGCCGCGACACCACGCGCGTTACCGTCGGCAAGCCCGGCACCGGCGAGGATGCCATCAACCAGCGCATGATCGAGGCCGCGCAAGCCGGCCAGCGGGTGGTGCGGCTGAGGGTCGGCGATTCCTTCGTGTTCGGGCGCGGCGGAGAAGACGTGGCAGCCCTGCGCGCCGCCGGCGTCGCTTATTCGATCATTCCCGGCGTTACCGCAGGACTCGGCGGCGCCGCTGATCTCGAGACACCCAACCCCATCATCTCTGACCTATTGGATGCAGCCGAATGACCTCTCCGCTTGAACAGAAGAAGATCAAGATCGCCGGCCCCTCGATCGTGACCGCCAACCGGACCTGGGACGGCATCGTGGTTTACCGCACCGCCGCCAAGAGCTGGTCCGCGGACCTGTCGGAAGCTGCGATCGTGCGCAACTCCGACGAGGCCAAGGCGTTGCTTGCGGAGTCCGTTGCCGATGACGTCGGCGCGATCGGACCCTATATCGCTCCCGTGCAGGTCGGCGCGGACGGCAAGATCGAACCCGGCAATCTGCGCGAACAGATCCGCCGCACCGGTGTGACCATCGGACAGTCGGCCCAGGCTTAAGGCATCTTCTTATGTATGCTTACGATGAAATCGACCGCACGCTCGTCAACGAGCGCGTCTCGGAGTTCCGCGACCAGGTGAAGCGACGCCTCTCCGGCGAGCTCACCGAGGACGAGTTCAAGATCCTGCGCCTGCAGAACGGCGTCTATCTGCAGCTGCACGCCTACATGTTCCGTGTCGCGATCCCCTATGGCACGCTGGCGACGAACCAGCTGCGGGCGCTCGCCCATGTCGCGCGGAAATACGACCGCGGCTACGGCCATTTCACCACGCGGCAGAACATCCAGTTCAACTGGATCAAGCTCGCCGAGCTTCCGGACGCGCTGGAAGATCTTTCCAAGGTCGGCATCCATGCGATGCAGACCTCCGGCAACAACATGCGCAACGTCACCTCGGACCAGTGGGCCGGCGTCGCGCCGGGCGAGATCGAGGATCCGCGCATCTGGTCGGAACTGATCCGCCAGCACACCACGCTGCATCCGGAATTCTCGTTCCTGCCGCGCAAGTTCAAGATCGCGATCACCGCCTCGGACCACGACCGCGCGGCGATCAAGATCCACGACATCGGTCTCCGCCTGATCAAGAACGAGAAGGGCGAGACCGGCTTCGAGGTGCTGGTCGGCGGCGGCCTCGGCCGCACGCCGTTCATCGCCAAGACCATCAAGCATTTCGTGCATGGCCGCGATATCCTGAGCTACATCGAGGCGATCCTGCGCGTCTACAACCAATACGGCCGCCGCGACAATATCTACAAGGCGCGCATCAAGATCCTGGTGCACGAGCTCGGCATCGAGAAATTCTCCCGCGAGGTCGAGGAGGAGTGGCAGCATATCCGCAACTCCTCGCTCCAGATCGACGACGAGGTGATCGAGGACATCCGCTCGCGGTTCACCTACCCCGCTTACGAGAAGCTGCCCCACATGCCGGACGAGCTGCGTCAGGCCGCGGCTGATCCCGATTTCGAGGCGTGGCGCAAGAACTCGGTGGCCCCGCACAAGGTGCAGGGCTATTCCATCGTCACGATCTCGCTGAAGCCGATCGGCGCGCCTCCGGGCGATGCCACCGCCGAGCAGATGGACGCGCTGGCCGATCTCGCCGACAAATATTCATTCGGCGAGATCCGCGTCGGCCACGAGCAGAACCTCGCGCTGCCGCATGTCGCCAAGCGCGACCTGCCGGCGCTGTGGAAGGCGCTCGACAAGCTCGGGCTCGCAACCCCGAACGTCAATCTGATCTCCGACATCATCGCCTGCCCGGGTCTCGATTATTGCTCGCTGGCGAATGCGCGCTCGATCCCGATCGCGCAGGAATTGACGCGTCGCTTCGCCAATCACGAGCTCGCCAATCTGATCGGCCGGCTCCACATCAACATCTCCGGCTGCATCAACGCCTGCGGCCATCACCATGTCGGCCATATCGGCATTCTCGGCGTCGAGAAGAACGGCGAGGAAGTCTACCAGATCACCATCGGCGGTCGTGCCGACGAGAACGCCGCGCTCGGTACCCTGATCGGGCCGGGCGTCAAGTTCGACGAGGTCGCCGACGTCATCGAGGACGTCGTGGAAGCCTATCTGGCGCTGCGCGAGCGGCCCGAAGAGCTGTTCATGGACACCGTGAAGCGCCTCGGCGTCGAACCCTTCAAGGAGCGCGTCTATGCCACTCGTTAACGGCGGAAAGATCACGGACGACAGCTTCGTCAAGCTCGCCGTCGACACGCCGCTGCCCGAGGGCGGCGACATCCTGGTTCCGGCCGAACGCTTCCTGGGCGAGGCCGACACGTTGCTCAATCGTTCGGGCAAGGTCGGCGTGATCTGGCCCAACAACCGCGATATCAGCGAGCTGGTGCCCTATCTCGGCAAGATCGCCGTCGTCGCGCTGGTGTTCCCCACCTTCCGCGACGGCCGTGCCTACAGCCAGGCCCGCCTGTTGCGCGAGCGTTACAATTATCGCGGCGATTTGCGCGCCACCGGCCAGGTGCTGCGCGATCAGTTCGTGTTCATGCTGCGCGCCGGCTTCGATTCGTTCGAGGTCAAGAAGCAGGCCGACGCGGAAGCCTTCATGCAGACCGCAAAGCGCTACTCGGTGTTCTACCAGCCGACCGGCGACGGCCGCATCACGGCTTTGCACCGGCGCATGCAGCTGCGTCATTCCGAGGGTGTCGGCACGTGAACGTCGTTGCGTCCCAGCTCACTCCGGTCTCTGTCTCTACGCTCCCTTCAGCGGAGGAGCTCGATCGGAGCTTGCGCACCGCCTCGCCCGCGGAAGTCATCGCTGCCGCGCTGAAGACGGTCGGGCGCGAGAAGCTGGCACTGGTGTCGTCCTTTGGCACGGAATCGGCGACGCTGCTGAAGGTCGCGGCGGACGTCGACCCGGCGATCCCCGTGATCTTCCTCGATACCGGCTGGTTGTTCGAGGAGACGCTCGCCTATCGCGACACGCTGATCGCGTCGCTCGGGCTGAAGGATGTCCGCTCGATCAAGCCGGCCGAGGAGACCCTGTCGCGCGAGGATCCCGACCGCGACCTCTGGTTCTCCGATCCCGACGCCTGCTGCCGCATCCGCAAGGTGGAGCCGCTGGCGCGCGCGTTGAAGCCCTTTGATGCCTGGCTCAACGGCCGCAAGCGCTTCCAGGGCAATGCGCGCACCGACATTCCCGTCGTCGAGGACGACGGTGTGCGGTTGAAGTTCAATCCCTTCGCCAACGTTTCGCGCGAGGAACTCGAGGCGATATTCGTCCGCGCCAAATTGCCGCGTCACCCCCTGGTCGCGTCCGGTTTCCGGTCGGTTGGGTGTATGCCTTGCACGAGCAGAACGGCCGAGGACGAGGATGAACGCGCCGGTCGTTGGCGCGGCCGAGCCAAGACAGAATGCGGCATCCACACGATGAAGACTTCGTAGCACAGCCACGTCGCCACGCTGCGAACAAGAAAATCCGGTTTCGTTGACTTAGGCGCGTTTCGCCGCGAGTTTCGCCTGCATGTCTTCGCTGACACCGACGTCAGTGAAGTGAATGGAGATGGACATGATGCGCCGTATCGTTCCGCTCGCTGCAGGCCTGGTCTTGACGGGTTTCTTGGCAAGCTCGGCTCTCGCCGCTGACATCAACCTGCTGAACGTGTCGTACGATCCGACGCGAGAGCTCTATGCCGAGTTCAACAAGGCATTTGCGAATGCCTATCAGAAGGAGACCGGCAAGAGCGTCGAGATCAAGCAGTCGCATGGCGGCAGCGGTTCGCAGGCGCGCGCGGTGATCGACGGCTTGCAGGCCGATGTCGTCACGCTCGCGCTGGCCTATGACATCGATGCCATCGCCGCCAAGGGCCTCACCACAGCCGATTGGCAGAAGCGGCTGCCGCAAAATTCATCACCCTACACCTCGACGATCGTATTCCTCGTCCGCAAGGGCAATCCCAAGGCCGTCAAGGATTGGGACGACCTGATCAAGCCGGGTGTTGCCGTGATCACGCCGAACCCCAAGACCTCGGGCGGCGCGCGCTGGAATTATCTGGCGGCCTGGGGTTTTGCGCAGACGAAGCTCGGCTCGGCCGACAAGGCCAAGGATTTCATCGGAAAGCTCTATCAGCAGGTGCCGGTGCTCGATACCGGTGCGCGCGGCGCCACCGTGACCTTCGTCGAGCGCGGCGTCGGCGACGTGCTGCTGGCCTGGGAGAACGAGGCGTTTCTCGCGCTGAAGGAGTTCGGCCGGGAAAAATTCGAGATCGTGGCGCCGCCGCGATCCATCCTCGCCGAGCCGCCGGTCGCGATCGTCGACAAAGTCGCCGATAAGAAAGGCACTCGCAACGCCGCCGACGCCTATCTCCAGTACTGGTACACCAAGGAGGGGCAGGAGATCGCCGCGCGCAACTTCTACCGTCCGCGCGATGCCGAGATCGCCAAGAAATATGAAAACGCTTTCGCCAAGGTCGAACTGTTTACGATCGACGAAGTTTCCGGTGGTTGGACCAAGGCACAGAAGGAACATTTCGCCGACGGCGGAATCTTCGACCAGATCTACAAGAACTGATCGGGCGCTGTCGCAGCGGTAACAGGTGGCCTGGTGAGCGCAATCGCAGCACGACGCCGGACATTGCCGGGCTTCGGTCTCACGATGGGACTGACGCTGTCTTGGCTGTCCGTCATTATTCTCATTCCGCTCGCCGGGCTGTTCCTGAAATCGCTCGAGCTCAGCCCCGAACAGTTCTGGAATATCCTCTCCAGCCGCCGCACCCTGAATGCCTTGCGCGTCTCCTTCGGCCTCGCCTTCGCGGCGGCCTGCGTCAATCTCGTCATGGGCAGCATCATCGTCTGGGCGCTGGTGCGCTACCGCTTTCCCGGCCGCCGGCTGTTCGATGCCATCGTCGATGTGCCCTTCGCGCTGCCGACGGCGGTCGCGGGCGTGGCTTTGACCGCGCTGTTCGCCGAGAAGGGCTGGCTGGGCGCGCCGCTTGCGGCGCTCGGCATCAAGGTGGCGTTCACGCCGGTCGGCATCTTCGTCGCCATGATCTTCATCGGCATCCCCTTTGTGGTGCGCACGGTGCAACCGGTGCTGCAGGATCTCGATCCCGAGATCGAGGAGGCCGCGGGCAGTCTGGGCGCCAGCCGCTGGCAGACCATCATCCGCGTGATCCTGCCCTCGCTGGCCCCGGCGCTGCTCACCGGGCTCGCGCTCGCCTTCGCCCGCGCGGTCGGCGAATACGGCTCGGTGATCTTCATCGCCGGCAATCTGCCCAACGTCTCCGAGATCGCGCCGCTCTTGATCGTGATCCGGCTCTCCGAATTCCGCTACGCCGACGCGACCGCCATTGCGGTGGTCATGCTCGTGGTGTCCTTTGTCATCATCTTCGCCGTCAACCGGCTCCAGCGCTGGGCGCAGAGCCGGATTCCGGAACGGTGAGGGCGGACCATGACGATGCAGATCGCAGAGTCCGTTTCGCCTTCGGCTCCCGATGCCAAGGTGCGTGCCAAGGCGCGTGCAAAGGCGCGCGCGCATGCGGCGGCCGCGCGCGACAGCCTGCGCACCGAGCCGCGCGCGGTGCGCATCGTCATCATCGCGCTGGCGATGATCTTTCTGTCGGTCTTCGTGGTGCTGCCGCTGGTGGTCGTGTTCGCGCAGGCCTTCTCCAAGGGGATCTTCGCCTATTTCGCCGCGCTCGCCGAGCCGGAGGCGCTGGCTGCCATCAAGCTGACGTTGATCGTCGCGGCGATTTCCGTCGGCCTCAACCTCGTGTTCGGCCTTGTCGCGGCCTGGGCAATCGCCAAATTCGACTTTCCCGGCAAGACCTTTCTGATCACGCTGATCGACCTGCCGTTCTCGGTGAGCCCGGTGATCTCGGGTCTCGTTTTCGTGCTGCTGTTCGGCGCGCAAGGCTATTTCGGTAGCTGGTTGAGGGATCACGACATCCAGATCCTGTTCGCGGTGCCGGGCATCGCGCTCGCCACCACCTTCGTGACCTTCCCGTTCGTGGCGCGTGCACTGATCCCCCTGATGCAGGAGCAGGGCACGCAGGAGGAGGAGGCCGCGGTCTCGCTCGGCGCCTCGGGCCTGCAAACCTTCTTCCGCGTCACGCTGCCCAACATCAAATGGGGCGTGCTTTACGGGGTGCTGCTCTGCAACGCGCGCGCGATGGGCGAATTCGGCGCGGTCTCCGTCGTCTCCGGCCATATCCGCGGCGAGACCAACACGATGCCGCTCTTGGTCGAGATTCTCTACAACGAGTACCAGTTTGTCGCCGCTTTCGCGATTGCCTCGCTGCTGGCGATGCTGGCGCTGATCACGCTGATCGCGAAGACCGTTCTGGAACGTCATCTGGACGAGGGACACGACGCCAATGACCATTGAAGTCAGAAATCTCGTCAAGACGTTCGGCAGCTTCAAGGCCCTCGACGGCGTCGACCTCAAGGTCAATGACGGCGAATTGCTTGCGCTGCTCGGCCCCTCCGGCTCCGGCAAGACCACGCTGCTGCGGATCATCGCAGGCCTCGACTGGCCCGATGCCGGCGAGGTCTCCTTCAACGGCGAGGATGCCCTGGCGCAGGGCGCGCGCGAGCGGCATGTCGGCTTCGTGTTCCAGCATTACGCGCTGTTCCGCCACATGACGGTGTTCGAGAACGTCGCCTTCGGCCTGCGCGTGCAGCCGCGCGCGGTCCGCAAGGACGAAGCGACCATTCGCGCCCGCGTCAAGGAATTGCTCGATCTCGTCCAGCTCGATTGGTTGTCCGATCGCTATCCGAGCCAGCTCTCCGGCGGCCAGCGCCAGCGCATCGCGCTCGCCCGGGCGCTTGCGATCGAGCCGCGCATCCTGCTGCTCGACGAGCCGTTCGGTGCGCTCGATGCCAAGGTGCGCAAGGAGCTGCGCCGCTGGTTGCGCTCGCTGCACCACGAGATCAACGTCACTTCGATCTTCGTCACCCACGACCAGGAGGAAGCGCTGGAAGTCGCCAACCGCGTCGTGGTGATGGACAAGGGCAGGATCGAGCAGATCGGCTCGCCGGATGACGTTTATGAAAGCCCGGCCAGCGCGTTCGTTCACGGTTTCATCGGCGAATCCATCGAGCTGCCGGTCCAGGTCGAAGGCGGCGTCGTCAGGCTCGGCGACCGGCCGCTCGCGCTGGTGGCGGATGGGCTTGCGCCTGGCGCGTCAAAACTGTTCGTGCGGCGACATGACATGCTGGTCGGCCCGCCCGGCAGCGGCGCCTTCGAGGGCGCCGTGCAGCACGTCCGTAATTTCGGTCCCGTGCAGCGGGCCGAAGTCGCACTATCCGGCGGCGAGACCATCGAGATCGACGCCCCCCGCGACAAGGAACTGCGCGCCGGTGATATGATCGGCCTCGAACCCCGCCGCTACCGGATCTTTGCGGGCGCTTGAGCGGGGGCCGACAGGTCGAATTTTCCTCAAAATTCACCTTTCAGCCACGGTTGGTATGCAACAACGGCCCTTCATTGGGGGCCCCGATTCATGCGCGCTGCGGCCGCGATACTCATTTCTTTGCTGCTCGCCGGCTGTGCCGGCAACGAAGCACCGGTCCAGCAGCCGTCCATGTATGCAGACATGGCGGTCCCGGGCTCCAAGCTCGATGCGCAGGCCGCCGCGATCATGATCTCGCAATACCGCCAGAACAACGCTCTCGGCACCGTCGTGATCGACCCCGATCTGATGCGGCTCGCCGAATCCCAGTCCAATGCGATGGCCGCGGCCAACAAGATGGACCATGACGTCCGTGCGCCCCTGGCCAAGCGCCTCGCCGCCGGCGGCTATCCCGCGACCGTGGCCGTCGAGAACATCTCGGCCGGCTATCATACGCTGGCGGAAGCGTTTTCCGGCTGGCGCGACTCGCCTCCGCACCGCGCCAACATGCTCAAGGGCGGTGTCACAAAATTGGGCATCGCGGCGAGTTATGCTCCCGGCACCAAATACAAGGTGTTCTGGACCATGATCCTGGCCTCGACGGAGCCCCGATAAGCCAGACTTGATCCGGCATGCATTGACGCCGCCGCGGAGTGTCGCCACGGTGGCGCGCCATTGCTATTGTTCCCCGATGACAGATCGTAGCCCGGAATCCGCCAGCATCCCCGCGAATGCGCAACGCGTCCTGGTCCTGCAGGGCGGCGGTGCGCTCGGCTCCTACCAGGCCGGCGCCTATCAGGCGCTGTGCGGCGCAGGCTTCGAGCCGGAATGGGTCGCCGGCATCTCGATCGGCGCGGTCAACGCCGCGATCATCGCCGGCAATGAAGGGCAAACCCGCGTCAAGCGGCTCAAGGAATTCTGGGAGATGGTCTCCGCGCCGGTGCCGTGGAAGCCGATCGGCAAGAGCGATCACAGCCGCGAATTGTTCAACTCGACCAGTGCCGCGCTGATCGCCACCTTCGGCGTGCCCGGCTTCTTCGTCCCGCGCGTCCCGCCGGCGCCGCTCTGGCCGCCCGGCAGCCCGCAGGCGGAGAGCTATTACGACACCGCACCGCTGAAGAAGACGCTGGAGCGTCTCGTCGATTTCGACCGCATCAACGACCTGAAGACCCGCCTGTCGGTCGGTGCGGTCGGCGTCACCTCCGGCAATTTCAAATATTTCGACAATTACGAGTTCAAGAAGCTCGGCAAGAAGATCGGCCCCGAGCACATCATGGCCTCCGGCGCGCTGCCGCCCGGCTTTCCCTCCGTGATCATCGACGGCGAGCATTATTGGGACGGCGGCATCGCCTCCAACACTCCGCTCGACTATGTGCTCGATGCCGAGGTCGACCGCGACATGCTGATCTTCCAGGTCGACCTGTTTTCCGCGCGCGGCGATCTGCCGACCTCGCTGCTGGAGGCTGCCGAGCGCGAGAAGGACATCCGCTATTCCAGCCGCACGCGGATGAACACCGACAAGAACAAGCAGTTGCACAACGCCCGCAGGGCGATGCGCGACCTAATCGGCAAATTGCCGGATTATCTGAAGAACGACCCTTCCGTCGAATTCCTGGCGAAAGTGTCGCGCGAAAGCACCGTCACCGTGGTGCATCTGATCTACCGCAGCAAGAACTATGAATCCTCGTCCAAGGATTACGATTTCTCGCATGTCGCGATGGTCGAGCATTGGGAGGCCGGCGTGAACGACGTGCACCTGTCGATGCGCCACAAGGATTGGCTCGAGCGGCCACAGTCCGGCGAGACCATGGTGACTTACGATCTCACGGGGGACGTCTCTGCGCCCCCGGCAAAAAGGAGCGAATAGAATGGGTAGTCTGTCAGGCAAGAACGCCGTCGTGACCGGGTCGACCAGCGGCATCGGGCTCGCCTATGCGCGTGCGTTCGCCGGCGCCGGTGCCAACGTCGTCATCAACGGCTTCGGTGCGCCGGATGACATCGAGAAGGAACGTGCCAAGATCGAGTCCGAGTTCAAGGTGAAGGCGATCTATTCGCCGGCCGACATGAGCAAGCCCGCTGAGATCGCCGGGATGATCGCGCTCGGCGAGACGACGTTCGGCTCGGTCGACATCCTCGTCAATAATGCCGGCATCCAGTTCGTCTCGCCGGTCGAGGAGTTTCCGATCGAGAAGTGGGACCAGATCATCGCGATCAATCTGTCCTCCGCCTTCCACGGTATCCGCGCCGCGGTGCCCGGCATGAAGAAGAAAGGCTGGGGCCGCATCATCAACACGGCGTCCGCGCACTCGCTGGTCGCCTCGCCCTTCAAGTCGGCCTATGTCTCGGCCAAGCACGGCATCGCCGGCCTCACCAAGACCGTGGCGCTCGAGGTCGCGACCCACAAGATCACCTGCAACTGCATCAGCCCCGGCTATGTCTGGACGCCGCTGGTCGAGAAGCAGATCCCCGACACGATGAAGGCGCGCAGCCTGACGCGGGAGCAGGTCATCAACGACGTGCTGCTCGCCGCGCAGCCGACCAAGGAGTTCGTCACCTCCGAGCAGGTCGCAGCGCTCGCGCTGTTCCTGTGCAGCGACGATGCCGCCCAGATCACCGGCACCAACCTCTCGATCGACGGCGGCTGGACCGCAGCGTAAGGCTACGGTGCCGTAGGGTGAGCGGTGGGCAAAGGCGCACTTGCGCCATCCCCACCACTTGTCCGCGATCGAGAAAAATGGTGGGCACGCTTCGCTTTGCCCACCCGCCGATTCCGTCGTCCGGTCGCTGCCTAGTGCCCCCAGGCCAGCGCGGTGACGAAGGCCGACGACAGGTGGAGCTCCGCAAACATGATCTTGCCGGCGACGAGGAACAGCACGCTGGCAAGCGTCAGGCGCAACACTGTCTCGGGCACACGCGTCGCGCTGTAGCTGCCGACGATGATGCCGGGCAGCGAGCCCATCAGCAAGACGCCCATCAGCGCCCAATCCACGTCGCCGAGCGCCCAGTGCCCGATACCGGCGACCAGCGTCAGCGGCACCGCATGGGCGATATCGGAGCCGACGATGGTCACCATCGGCAGGCGCGGATAGAGCAGCAGCAGCACGGTGACGCCGACCGCGCCCGCGCCGACCGACGAGATCGAGACCAGCACGCCGAGCACGACGCCGGTCACGACGGTCGCAATCGCGGTGGTGCGATCGTCGACGCCCTCCAGCCGGCTGCGATAGCGCTCCATGATCGACTTGCGGAAGATCAGCGACGTCGCAGTCAGCAGCAGCGCAAAGCACAGCACCAGATTGATCAGGCTGCGCTCGGCATCGCTCCTGAGGTCGAGCTTCCACAGCACGAGCAGCGTCAGCGCGCTCGCTGGAAGGCTGCCGCAGGCGAGCCGCAGCACCGCCGGCCAGTGCACGCTGCGCGACCAGCCATGCACCACGCTGCCGCCGGTCTTGGTCGCGGCGGCATAGAGCAGGTCGGTCCCGACCGCTGTGGAGGGATGAACGCCGAACAGCAGGATCAAGAGCGGCGTCATCAGCGAGCCGCCGCCCACGCCGGTCATTCCGACAAGCAGGCCGACGCCGAATCCAGAGGCGACGTACAGTGGATCGAACATATCAGGGGAATCTTAGGTTGATCTCGTCGGTTAGGCAATACGACGTAGAATAAAGTTCCCCCAACGCGCAACCGCTTGGACAGAATAAGAAAAATTTTGCTGCAGGTTGGAGAAGGAGAGGCGTTTTGCCTCGTTCGCGCGCGTGCTCTGACAGAGCCGTTCCCCGGGGAGGCAGCGAGCAGGGCAGGCGCGCAGCGCCTATTTACCGAACGCCAGCACGTGCAGTCCGAGCCGCTGCCGCACGATCCAGAACAGGAGCACCGTCTCGAAGCTGAGGGAGATCGAGGTCGCGGCCGCGGCGCCGTGGCCGCCGTAGCGCGGCACCAGCGCGATGCAGAGCACGACGTTCATCACGAAGGCCAGCGCATAAGCGAGCGCGCAGATCTTCTGCTGACCGAGCATGTTGAGCAGCCGCTCGACCGGCCCGATGGCCGAGCGCACCACGAGCCCGATCGCGGCAACGAACATGATGTCGTAACCGATCACGAATTGCGGCCCGAACAGCCAGAGCAGCGGCTTGCCGAGCGCGAGCAGCACGATGGTCGCCGCAAGCGACGGCCAGAACGTCCAGTTGATCGCATGCGCCACATAGGCCGACAGCCGTGCCTTGTCGCCGCTTGCGTTGTATTCGGCGAAGCGATGTGCCGTCGTCGCCGACATCGCGTAGTGGATGAACGAGACCAGCGCCAGCGTCTTCACCACCGCAAAGTAGACGCCGACCTCGTCGGAGGGACGGAACTGTTGCAGCACCAGCACGTCGGTATAGGACAGCAGCAGATAGAAGCTCTCGACCAAGAGGATCGGCAGCGAGACGGCGAGCCAGCCGCGGATGTCGTAGGTCTTGGGTCCGGGCGCGATGTGACTGGCGAGCTTACGGTTCAGCACCACCATCTGCCCGCTCATTGCAATCCAGACGGCACCGGCGCTCGCAACCATCGCGGCGACCGCACCGAGATGATAGCCGAGCAGGAAGGCCGCGCCGGTGATGCCGATGATCAGCGCCTGGCGGATGATGAATTGCGGCATCAAGCCCAGCTGCATCCAGTCATGCGAACGCGCAATGCCGTCCTGGGTGTTGGCGACCACGAAGGCGGGCAGCGTCATGCAGCCGATATAGAGCGGCAGCTCCTCCGCCGGGTCGATCCAGGGCGACAGCAGCCTGACGATGCCGGCAAGGGCGAGCGACACCAGCGCAGACACGGCAAAAGTCAGCCAGCGGCTGCCGGAGAGGAAGCCGCGCAGCAGCGCCTGCTCACCGCTGGCGCGATACTCCGGAATGATTTTCTGCGCCGAGGCCGAGATGCCGAAATCCATCATGCTGCCGAGCAGCAGCACCCAGGTCCAGACATAGACATAGATGCCGTAATCGGACGTGCCCATCCAGCGTGCGAGCAGCACCTGCGAAAAATAAGCGAGCCCAGCGCTGATGACGCGGATGATGAAGATGGTGCCGGCGAGCCGCCGCGTCAGCGAGGCCTCGCTCGAGCCGCCCGTCAACTTGGCCCGCAGCCGCGCGATCAGGCCGGCCGGTCCGGTCGTTGCGGGTTCTGCATCCATCACGGCCACGAAGAGTCCCCAGGGCGTCCCGCGTGCTGCGGCAGGCCCGGGACTTAGCAACCATTCCTTAAGATTCGGTTGGACCGCCTCCGGCGGCTTCCTCCGAAGGCCGGCGCAGGGAGGCGAACGTCATTTCGCTTGGCGCGGGGGCGCGGATGGCGTCGTTGCCGCAATCCCTCCAATTTAGCGCGTGACCTTCCGGGCCGCCTCGAACTATGCTGGCCGCATAGTGAATTCATTTGGAATATGTGCGGGCCGGTTGGTCGCGCACGGGACGCCATTTTCAGGCCTTTTCAGAAGGAGCGATTGATGACTCGATTCATGATGTGCATGACCGTGCTCGCCGCGATGGCCAGCTTCGATCTCTATTCCATGACGCCCGCGCGGGCGGACGCCTGGGGATGTTCCTACGAAAAGTGCCTGGCTTACTGCGCCAAGGTCGGCGGTCAGCGCTGCAGCACATATTGCACGAAGAAGCTGCAGGAAAAGCAGACTTCGAAGGTCTGCCCCGCATCCTGATCGGCTTCGTTGCTCCGTCCGCGACGAGCTATTCCAGGTTGGTATTGAACTCGTAAGACTTCTCCGGTCCGACCAGCGTGAATTTCAGCGCTGCGCCGTCGGGCTTGGCGCCCGGCGGCAGGCCGTCGAGTTCGAACGAGAAGCGCTTCACGCCGGCCGGGCTTTCCTTGACCGGCTCCGGAATCGGCAACGCCCATTCGGGCGTCGGCCCTTCCACGAACAGATTGACGTTACGGCTGTCGGGCACGACGACGTCGACCACCACGTTCTTGGGACCGTCGCGCTTGACGTCGCGGATGGTGAGCGGATTGGGATCGCCGATATTGGCTGGCTTGGGCACAGCGTCGAGCGCCGCGCGCAAATTGGCATCCTCGGTGGAGGCAACGTTGTTGAAGCCGAGCTCGAGTTTGGCGTCGACCGGAATGCAGAGCTTCTCGCACACGGCGTAATTGATCTCGGCACGCAAGGTCACGGGCTTGTCGGCCGCCTTGGCGACGATGCGCAAGGGCAGCACGATCTGGTCATGATAGCCGATCGAATGGCCGCCGGCGCCATCGTCGAATTTCAGCGGCGCCGGCCACATGATCGTCACCGCCTCGACATTGTCCGACTTCGAGAAGTCGAACCGCGGCGGAACGCCAGAATCGCCGGGACTGCGCCAATAGGTTTTCCACCCCTGCTGGAGCTGGAAGGCGATACCGCCGAGCAGGACGGCGCCGCTGCGGGATCCCGCCAATAGCCGCACTGCGGAATGTCCGTCGCGCTGCCACGGCGAAGCGTCATCGGCGTGGGCTGCGATGACCAGTGACGACGCAAGCAGGGTTGTCGCGACGCCAATCGCCGCATGCAGGGGAACTCTTGTGAGCATGGCACGTCTTTACAGGGTCGCCCTCGCGCAAACCATTGAATTGCTTGTGATGGATGCACTTGAATCGCATCCCTGCAAGCCTTGATTTGACAGCGGCCCGGCCCGACATCAGGATAGGAATTGAAACCGGAGTGCTTCACCGATGGCTCCCACAGGCAAGAGGACGGGCGAAAGCACCCGCGGGGCGGGCTCCGGACTCCCGAATTCGGCCGGTTATCTCGACGGCCGGCTGTTGATCGCGATGCCCATCATGGGCGATTCCCGCTTCGAGCGCTCGGTGATCTATCTGTGCGCCCATTCGGCGGAGGGAGCGATGGGCATCATCGTCAACCACCCGGCCGGCAGCATCGACTTCCCCGAGCTCTTGCAGCAACTGGGCATCATCAAGAAGGGCGAGCACATCAAGCTGCCTGAGAATGCCGAAAGCATGAAGGTGCTGCGCGGCGGCCCGGTCGATACCGGCCGCGGCTTCGTGCTGCATTCGAGCGACTTCTACATCGAGAACGCGACGCTGCGGATCGATGACGGCGTCTGCCTCACGGCGACCGTCGACATCCTGCGCGCCATCGCCAACGGCTCGGGCCCCAAGCACGCCATTCTGGCGCTCGGCTATGCCGGCTGGGCGCCGGGCCAGCTCGAGACCGAAATCCAGAGCAACGGCTGGCTGCATTGCGATGCGGATGCGGATCTGATCTTCGGCGACGACGTCGACGACAAATACAACCGCGCCCTGCACAAGATCGGCATCGACCCCGGCATGCTCTCGAACGAGGCCGGACACGCGTAGCTGGTGCGTTTGTCGGTGGCGACATACTCCGGTGTTGCGCCACCCACCGCTGTCGTCGCCCGGCTTGACCGGGCGACCCAGTACGCCGCAGCTTCTCGGTTCGATCACAGCCATCTCTGGAATGCTAGATCGCCCGGTCAAGCCGGGCGATGACACCGATTGCTGAGTAGCGTTGCGTCCGGTCGTTCCTACTCCGCCGCCTGCTGCTGCACCGTCGGCTCCGTTCCTGCCACCGTGGCGCGGCGCATGTCGCGCGGCTGCGACTGGTCGTAGCGCCGGACGCGGTGCATGGTCTGGCGGTTGTCCCACATCACGAGGTCATGCAGCTTCCATTTGTGGACGTAGACGAACTCCGCCTGCGTCGCGTGCTCGTTGAGATCGCGCAGCAAGAGGCGTCCCTCCGGCACGCTCATGCCGACGATCTTGCCCGCATGCGATGACAGATACAGCGACTTGCGACGATGCACGGGATGGGTCCGCACCAGCCGTTGCAGCACCGGCTTGAACATCTGCTTCTCGTCGTCGGTGTATTCGGTGAAGCCGAGCGATCCCCGCGAATACATCAGCGAATGTTCGCAGATGAAATCCTCGATCTCCGCCTTGGTCTCGTCGTCGAGCGCATCATAGGCGGCGCGCATGTCGGCGAATTCGGTGTTGCCGCCCTTCGGGTTCACCACGCGCGCCGACAGCAGCGAGAATTTTGCCGGGATTGGGCGGAACGAGCTGTCGGAGTGCCACAGGCAATTGCCGAGGTTGAACAGATTGGCGCGGCTGTCCTTCGGCAGCGGCTTGCCGTCCTTGCCGAGGTTGGAGACGTCGTTCAGGCCCGAGCTGAGGCGGTATTCGTCGGCCTTGGTGATGTTGCCGCCCCGGGCGTCCTCGCGCTGGCCGAAATTGAGCGCAAAGGCCATCTGCTGCTCGTCGGTGATGTCCTGGTCGTGGAAGACCAGCACCGCGTATTTGTCCATGGCGGCCTCGACCTCGCGTGCTTCGGCCTCCGTGAGAGGCTTTCGCAGATCGAGGCCGGAGACCTCGCCGACAAAATGCTTCTGAAGCTGCCGGATGGCGATCGTCATGACGTTCTCTCCCGCGGGTCGCGAGCGGTTGGTCCCGCTCTGTCGGCGAAAAAGCTACTCTCCGACCCGGCGTTGTCAACGCTCGGCATGCATGGCTCTCACGCGTTCCGCGCCATCAACCCGCCATCCACCGGAATCACCGCGCCGGTGAGGAACGACGCCGCCGGCAGGCACAGGCTCAGTGTCATGTGCGCGACCTCCTCGGGGTCGCCGTAGCGTCCGAGCGCGGTGCGGCGCTTGGCGTAGATCGTCTTGTGCTCTTCCGAGATGCGGTCGGTGATCGCGGTGCGGATCGGGCCCGGGCAGATGCAGTTGACGGTGATGCCTTCGCGGCCGAGCTCGACGGCGAGCGAGCGGGTGAGGCTGGCAACGCCGCCCTTCGCTGCCGAATAGGGGCTGTGCAATGCGGTGGCGCCGAGCGCCTCGGTCGAAGCGATGTTGACGATGCGCGCGCACTTGGACTTGCGCAAATGCGGCAGCGCGGCGCGGATGATGCGCGGATGCGCCGTCAGCATCACCGCGATGCCCCTGGCCCAAGCGTCCTCATAGGCCTCGTCGTCGATCGCGACCCGCACGGAGATGCCGGCATTGTTGACCACGATGTCGAGCCCACCGAAATGCGCGGCGATCTCGTCAACGACGCGCTTGATCTCGCCGCCGTCGGCAACGTCGAGCTTCCATGCCTTTCCTGATCCGCCGCTCGCGGCGATCTCCCCGGCAACCGCCTGCGCGCCTTGCGCGTCGAAATCGGTGACGGCAACGTTCGCGCCTTCAGCGGCGAACACGCGCGCCGTCGCGCGCCCTATCCCGCTCGCCGCGCCGGTGACGAGAACGGTCAGGCCCTTGACGGACCGGCTGAGCTCCTTGAACTCGGACATGTTGTTTCCTCGGGAAGTCGCTTGTTCTTGTTATGATTGACAAGGCTGGCACCGATCCGCAGACAGGTCAAACAAGCAAGACAAAAGGGAGGCCGCGATGGCGAACGAGCTCGATTTCTCAGGCAAGCAGGTGCTGGTCGTCGGTGGTTCGAGCGGGATCGGCAACGGTATCGCGCAGGCGTTTCGCGCGCGGGGCGCGCAGGTCGCGGTTTGCGGCACGCGTGCTCGCGCAACGGAATATTCCGCGGAGGAGGGCTCCGATCTCACGGGTCTTTCCTACGCGCAGCTCGACGTCAGCAACCCCGCTGCGGTCGAAGCGTTCAAGCCGTCCTTCGACAGGCTGGACGTGCTGGTGCTCGCGCAAGGCGCGGTGCTCTATCGTCGCGGCGAATTCGAGATGGCCGGATTCCGCAAGGTGGTGGAGGTCAATCTCATGAGCCTGATGGCTTGCGCCACGCGTTTTCATCCCATGTTGCGGGATGCGAAGGGCGCGCTGATCATGGTGTCCTCGACCGCGGCCTATCATTCCACCATGGGCAATCCCGCCTATAACGCCTCGAAGACCGGCGCGGCCGGATTGACGCGGACGCTGGGCGAGGCCTGGGCCGAGGACGGCATCCGCGTCAACGGCATCGCGCCGGGGCTCGTCGACACCAAGATGACGAAGGTGACGACCGACAACCCGAAGCGGCTCGAAGGCGCGCTCGCGCGCATCCCGCTGCGGCGATTGGGCACGCCGGCCGATATGGCGGGCGCGGCCCTGTTCCTGGCCTCGCCGCTGTCGTCCTACATCATTGGCCAGACGTTGGTCGTCGATGGCGGGCTGATTTTGTAGTTTGTTGCCGGGCCACACATACACTTTCGTCATGGCTTGGAACTGCGCTGCTCCTGATCGGTTACTTGGGCTGACCCCCGAGGAGGAGCATCATGGATACGGATCGGATTGTTGGCGCGGCCAAGGACTACGCAGGTAAGGCGGAAAGCGCGATCGGAGACATGGCAGGCGATTCCAAGACGCAGGCCTCAGGCAAGGCACGCGAGGCTGCGGGCACCGTGCAGAATCTCTACGGCCAGGCCAAGGATGCCGTGCGTGACGCCGCGGACACCGCGACCAGCTACGCCAAGGACGCCTATGACAACAGCGGCGACACTTTCCGCGATGGCACACAGGCGCTGTCGAAGAAGGTGCAGGACAATCCGCTCGGTGCGCTGATGGTGGCCGGCGGCATCGGCTTCGCGCTCGCGCTGCTGATGTCGCGCCCCGCGCGTCGTCCCCCGCCGTCGCGCTGGCGCTACTGAGGGCTGAGCGACAAGCACGCATCTCGTGCCCCGGACGCAGCGCGCCACGCAGTGGTGCGCTGCTGAGCCGGGGCACGTTCTTTTTCGAAGGCCGTGAGAGGAATTGGATCCCGGCTCTGCGCAGCGTCTACGCTGCTGCGCGTGCGGGACACGCGATCGCCGTTCCGAAATTACCGGAACATCTCCGCCGAACGTCCGACGTTACCCGGCGGACGCGGGACCCCCGGATTGGGATTCGGATTGCGAGGTCCGGGCGCGGGCGTCAGTTGACGCGGCGGTGCCGGCTGCGGTGAGCCGAAGCCGAAGAAATCCCGGAAGGATGGGCTCGCCTGTGCCGGCTGTTGCGGCGGGACCGGCGGCTTCTTCGGCGCCAGCTTCGGCGGCGCGATCGCAGCGGCTGCCCCCGGTGCATTCGGGCCGTTGCCGTCAGGCGTCGTCGCGGCAACAGGCGTATCGCCCTTGGCCTGCTCGCGGCCGACTTCGCGGCGCGGCCAGGCATAATCGTCGGCGCGGCCGGCGGGAGCTGCCAGCGGCTCGCCCTTCACCATCGTTTTTGCTGCGAGCGCATCGACGGCGGCGGGACGCGAGCCCGGGCCGCCCAGCAATTGATCGGTCGAGATCGAGGCGGCAACCAGCGGCACGATCGGCCCCGCCAACGGCCGCGGCGCGGGCTTGCCGGGCTCGGCGCTGGTATCGGGGGTCGCAGGCTCGCTCGGCAGCGCGATCGGGCCGGAGCGTCCCGCCAACAGGCGCGTGATCTCGCGCTCGACATAATGCGCGAGCTTGCGCGCGCCGGCCTTGGTGAAATAGACGCCGTCAGAGCTGCGCAGCTGGCGGATCTGGCCTTCGAAGTCCGGGCCCTTCTGCAGGAAGCGGCCGGCTTCGTCGACGAAACCGTCCCAGACATCGACATAGGTGATGCCGGCCTTGGCCGCGCCCTCGCGATAGAGCGAGTCAAGGAACAGCGTATCCGCGGTGCCCTTGGGTCCGCGAACCGCGGGCAGGCCGACCCAGAGCACCGGCACGCCCTTGGATTTGAGGACGTTCGCGAGCTCCTCGATCTTCTTGCCGTAAAGCTCGATCCAGCGCTCGTCGCGGAATTCGTAGAGGCCGTTCGGATTGCGGGCGGTCTTTTCGGGGGCGGCCGCCGGCGTGTCGGCGTTGTCGGCGTCATCCTGCGGCAGGTCGGCATCGGCAGGCTTGTCGTCGGGCTTGGCGGCTGTATCGTGGCCGGGCTTCGTCTCGCCGGGCTTTCCGTCGCTTTTTCCCTGTGGCTTGCCGCGCGCGCCCTTGTCGCTCTTCTTGTCCTTGTCCGCAGGCTTCTCCGCCGCCGGCTCGCGGATCGCGGCGCGGTCGTTGAGGCCGAGCATGACGACGATGACGTCGGGCTTTTCGGTCTCCAGGATGCCCCTTGCCGCCGCCGCCCAGTCCGAGGGCTCACCCTTCGGCTGGTACTTGATCAGGCCTGAAACGGTCTTGTGCTTGCGGATCACGCCCATGTCGGGCTGCTCGGCATAGGCGTCTTCCAGGCCATAAGCGAGCCAGTCGGCCATCGCGTCGCCGAGCACCAGCACGTTCTTCTCAGGGATCGTGTCGCGCTTGGCCGGCCCCGGCGCGCGCGAAAAATCCTGGCGCGGTGCCTGCGGTTGTTGCTGTTGGAACGGTGCAAAGAAGTCGCCACCGAACCATCCGCCGCCACCACCGCCGCGTTGCGGCGGCGGCGCCGAGCGCTGCGGCGGACCGCCGAAGCCAGGGAAGTTGAAGAACTGTGCCGAGGCAGGCCCCGCAACCGACACCAGAATCGCAAGCGCCGTCCCCAGCGCGATCAGCGGGCCGGTCTCGGTCAGCGCCTTGAACAGGGACTTCTTCGACATGCGATCTCGGGCACGCGCAACGGGGATCGGGATTGGCTCAATATAGTAACGGAATCGGGCGCCAAACGGGCAAATTCCATCGCAGATTCTTGTCCCATACACCGGGGAACAGCCGCCTCCGTCAAGGTCGGCGGGCGAAATCCCTGTTCAGGGTTATTTTCGGGACGATTTTACCGCCCGCGCAGCCGGTCCAGCACGTCGGAGGAGGCAAATCCGTCGGCGGGCACCCCGATCGAGGCCTGGAAGTTACGCAGGGCTTCCCGGGTCTGGCCGCCGAACTGGCCGTCCGGGGTGCCCTTGTAGAAGCCGCGCTGGGCCAGCAGCTGCTGCAGTTCCAGCCGCTCGGTGCGCGACAGCTCGCGCTCCTGGCGCGGCCAGGGCTGCACGAAGGGCTGCCCGCCGCGCAGGCGGTCGGCGAAATGGCCGATGGCCAGCGCATAGGCCTCGGCCGGGTTGTATTTCATGATGACGCGGTAGTTCTGCAGCATCAGGAAGCCCGGTCCCTGCGCGCCCGCCGGGGCCAGCAGATAGGCTTTCTCGGCCGGATGCGGGAAGGGCTGGCCGGTCGCCCGCTTCAGCCCGAGCTTCTCCCATTGCGCGATCGGCATCGCCTTGGCGCGGTCGGCCAGCATGTAGTTGAAGCCCTGGGGCACCACGACCTCGAAGCCCCAGGTCTGGCCGGCCTGCCAGCCGTCCTTCTTCAGATTGTTGGCGGTGGAGGCGATCAGATCGGTGGGATTGTCGACGACGTCGCGGCGGCCGTCACCATCGCCATCGACGGCAAAGCGCTTGAACGCGGTCGGCATGAACTGGGTCGGGCCGAAGGCGCCGGCCCAGGAGCCGCGCATCTGCTCCGGCCTGAGATCGCCGCGGTTGACGATCTCGAGCGCCGAGAGAAACTCGTCCTTGAAATAGGCCTGGCGGCGGCCGATGCAGGCGAGCGTCGCGGTCGATTGCAGCACGCTGCGGTCGCCCATCTGTGTCGAGTAATTGGACTCGATGCCCCAGATCGAGGCGATGATGTAGCGGTCGACGCCGGTGGCCTTCTCGGTAGCGTCGAACTGCGCCTTGTATTTGGCGAGCACCTCGCGGCCCTTGGCGAGACGGTTGTCGTTCACGAGGATGTCGAGATAGTCCCAGATCGATTTGGTGAACTCTGGCTGCGAATCCATGAGATCCATGATGCGCAGATCGGGGCTGAGGCCCGCCGTGAAGCGCTGGAAGTTTTCCTGCGTGACGCCGCGTCGTGCGGCATCGGGCCACATCCCGGCGACGCAATTATTGAAATTGCCGGCGGCCTCGCGGATCGCCGTAGCCGCCATCAAGGGATGGCCGGAGGCGCCGTCCTCGCCGCTCCAGGGCTGGGGGCCGCCGGAGCTCGTCGGGGCTTGCGACGGCGCAGGATTGGGGCCGGAGAAGATGCCGCCGAACAGGTTGGACAGGCCGTTCTGCGCCTGGGCATGCGCGCCGGCAGGCAGCAGCAGAACGGCCGCAATCATCATTGCGCCCGTTGCGGATACCGCCCGTCTTGCTTGCCCTGCCACCGATCGCATCATGTCCCACCCGTCGGGCTGTTCAAAAATCCGCCATCAGGAGGCCTGGTTACGGTTGCCAATAGCTTAACAAAGGTGAAATTTTGGTGGCGGCCTTTTTCTTAACTCTGCGCGGATGAGGCCCCACATCCGCCTTTGTTGGCGGCTGCAAACAGGCTAGCAAGATGCCATTGCTCCATTCTTGGCTCCGCTTCCAGCTTCGTTCCATCTGCCCCCAGGTATTCGAACAATCCCATGAAAATTCGCAAAGCAGTATTCCCCGTCGCCGGCCTCGGCACCCGTGTCCTGCCCGCCACCAAGGCGATGCCGAAGGAAATGCTGACCATCGTCGACAAGCCGCTGATCCAGTACGTCTATGACGAGGCGAGGGAGGCCGGCATTGAGCACTTCGTCTTCGTCACCGGCCGCAACAAGAACGTCATCGAAGATCATTTCGACCGGATGTTCGAGCTCGACGCGACGCTTGCGGCGCGCGGCAAGAAGGCCGAGCAGGACATCCTGGCGCAGAACCAGCCCGAAGCCGGCGCCGTCAGCTTCACCCGCCAGCAGGCGCCGCTCGGCCTCGGTCACGCGGTCTGGTGCGCGCGCGACATCGTCGGCAACGAGCCGTTCGCCGTGGTGCTGCCCGACGAGCTCGTGCTCAACACGCCGGGCTGCCTCAAGCAGATGATCGAGATGGCATCCTCGCTCGGCGAGAAATCCAATCTGGTCGCCGTCGAGGCGGTGCCCGACCATCTCACTCATCAATACGGCATCTGCGGCGTCGGCAAGCGCAGCGGCAAGATGTTCGAGGTCGACGGCATGGTCGAGAAGCCGGCCAAGGGCACCGCGCCCTCCAACCTCTCGATCACCGGCCGCTACATCCTGCAGCCCGAGATCTTCAAGATCCTGGAGACGCAGGAGCGCGGCGCCGGCGGCGAGATCCAGCTCACCGACGCCATGATCGGCCTTGCCAAATCGCAGAAATTCTACGGCGTCGAGTTCGAGGGCGAGCGCCACGATTGCGGCTCCAAGCCCGGCTTCCTGCGCGCCAACATCGCCTACGGCCTGAAGCGGCCGGAGCTGCGCGACGGGTTGATCGCGGAGATGAAGAAGTATCTGGGGCAGTCATAGCCACCCACGCCGTCGTCCCTGCCTAGTGCGCAATTGCGCACTAGGCAGGGACGACACCGGTGGTGTGGCGGATTGCGTCGCGTTCAATAACGGCGGCGTAGCGCCTCACGCCACCAGCGACAGCTTCGGAAGGCTCGCCACCACCGACTGATTGCGCCCGCCCGCTTTCGCCGCATAGAGCGCCTTGTCGGCGGCGGCGACCAGGACCGACCAGTCCATGCCGGCGGTGGGAATGAGGCTGGCGACGCCGCAGGACACCGTCAAGATCACCTGCTCATCGGACCAGCCCTGCACCTTGGTGCGGATCGCCTCGGCGACCTTGAAGGCGTCGGCGGCCGAGATGTTCGGCAGCAGCACGGCGAATTCCTCGCCGCCATAGCGCGCGGCACAGTCGCCGGCCCGGCTCACCGAATCGGAAATGCAGATGGCGATGCCGACCAGCACCTGGTCGCCGGCCTGATGGCCGAACGTGTCGTTGTAGGCCTTGAAGTGATCGGCATCGATCATGAGCAGCGCGACCGGCGCCTTCTGGCGCATGGCGCGCCGCCATTCGACGTCGATGACGGAATCGAACTTGCGGCGGTTCTTCAGGCCGGTGAGCGCGTCCGTCGTCGCCATCTCCTCGAGCTTGCGCTCGGCCTCGGCGCGCCGGCCGATCTCCCGCGCCAGCACCAGGGTCGATCCCAGCACGAACAGCGCGAGCACCAGCACCACGGCGCCGATGCGAAACGCCTCTTTCTGCCAGAGCGCGAAAACCGCGGCCAGAGGCTTGCCCGCCACCACGAACAGCGGTCCGCTGTCGGCGCTGCGGACATAGAGCCGCGGCGTCGGATCGACCGGGCCCTGTCCGGAATAGGCGGCGCCGACCGGGAGGTTGTCCGCCTTCCAGGCCCGGCGGTCGTTCAGGTTCGTGCCGATGATGTCGAGATCGAACGGCCGCCGCATCATGATGGTGCGGTCGCGCTTGAGGACGGTGATGGTGTCTTCGGGGTCGAGGTTCAGCCGCTCGAACAATTCGTGGAAATAGCTGAAGCGGATCGAGCCGGCGACGACGCCGAGGAATCCACCGTCGGTGTCGCTGATGCGCCGGCTCAGCACGATCGAGTAAGCGCCGCGGAACAGCATCGGGCGGCTGATGAAGAGCCCGGCCTCGGGATTGTCGCGATGGACCCTGAAATAGTCTTCCTCGCTCCGGTTCTCCGGGAGGGGATCGAGCGTGGAGGCGTCGATGGCCAGCCTGCCCTCGGGGTCGAACACCTGGATGGCGCCGAAATGCCTCGCCGTCGTCGCGTGATCGAACAGGATCAGGTGACGGACCGGCTTCGACACCGTCGCCAGCTCGGGCAGCAGCATGTTGCTGGCGACCGCCTTCAGCGAGAGGTCGTAGATCTCGACGTTGCGGCTGACGTCGGACTGGATGGTCGTCGCGAGGTTCTCGAGCGTCTGACGGGCGAGCGCCTCCTCGCCGCGACGCATGTCGAGCATCACGTTGACGCAAATGGCGGAAAAGCCGATCACCGTCACCACGGACGAGATGATCAGCAGCTTCGCCGAAATCCGCCACGGCCGGCGGGCCATGACGTCGCGCCATCCAGATAACATCGCTCGCTCCCGATATTAGTGGATGCGCCCGAAAGCTTGAGCAGTGTTTAAGGCAGGACGGAGCTGCCGTAGTGAGTTAAGAATCGGTATACGCAGCCCACGGTTTTGGGCAGGCCCGGTGTGGGCAGACCCGGTTTCGGACAAGAGGACTGATGTGAACGACTACGACGCGTTGCGCGACTATCTGATGCGGCAGAAGCAGGATGAGCTGGTGCTGAGCTTCGAGCAGATCGAAGAGATCATCGGCGCGGCCCTGCCGCGCGCGGCCAATCGTGCCTCGTGGTGGGACAGCCTGCGCAGCCCCGACATCCAGATGCCGCAGCGCGAAGCGTGCCTCGCCGCGGGCTTCGTCGCGACGCGCATGCCCGATGGTACGAGCGTGCGGTTCACAAAGCGCAAGCCGCAGAGGCGCTGGTAGCGCAGTGGCACACTCTTCCCCTCTCCCCTTGTGGGAGAGGGTGGCTCGCCGCGTAGCGGCGAGACGGGTGAGGGGTTCTCTCCGCGAGCCAATCTCTTGCGGTTGAACTCGCGGAGACAACCCGGGAGAAAGAAGAAGATCAGCTCGCCGCTTCCAGCCGCACTTCCGTCAGCAGCCGCATCGCGGCATCGGCATCCATCGGCTCGCCGAAGGCGAAGCCTTGGGCGTATTCGCAGCCCATCTGGTAGAGCTCGACCGCGTCCGAATCCGTCTCGGCGCCCTCGGCGACGACGTCCATGCCGAGATCGTGGGCGAGCGCGATGATCGACTTCAGGATCACCGGCCGCGTGCCGCGGTTGGTGGTGCGCACGAAGGACTGGTCGATCTTGATGGTGTCGAACGGGAAGCGCTGCAGATAGGCCAGCGAGGAATGGCCGGTACCGAAATCGTCGAGCGACAGTCCGGTGCCGAGCTCGCGGATCCGCGTCAGCATCTGCGCCGCGTGCTCCGGGTTCTCCATCACCAGCGATTCCGTCAATTCCAGCTTCAGCGTGCCGCGCGCCACCGAGGAGCGCGACAGCACGGTGCGGATGTCGTGGATCAGGTCGTGGCGCAGCAATTGCCGCGACGAGACGTTGACGGAGGCGAAGATCGGCTCGCGCGAGCGCATCGCGCGCTGCCACACCGAAAGCTGCTTTGCGGTCTGGTCGAGCACGAACATGCCGAGATCGACGATCAGGCCGGTCTCTTCCGCGATGGTGATGAACTCCGACGGCGCCATGCGTCCGAGCTTGGGGTGATCCCAGCGCACCAGCGCTTCGAAGCCGGCGACGGAGCGATCCTCGAGCCGCACGATCGGCTGATACAGGATCGTCAGCTCCTGGCGCTCGATGGCACGGCGCAGCTCGCTCTCCAGCGTCAGGCGATCGGTCTTCCGCGCCCGCATCGCCGGCTTGTAGACGTCGATGCGGTCGCCGCCGATGCGCTTGGAATGATACATCGCAAGCTCGGCGTCCTTGATGATCTCGTCCGTGAGCTGCGTTTGCGGATCGGAGAGCGCGAGGCCGATCGACGCGGTCAGGAAGATCTCGCGGTCGTTGAAGGCGATCGGCGCGCGGATGGTCTTGCGGATGGTCTCGGCGAAGGCGGTGATGCGGGCCGGGTCCTGCTCCGACAGCAGGATCAGGCCGAACTGGTCGCCGGCCATGCGGGCCAGCGTGTCCTGCGGCTTCAGGATGCGGGTGAGGCGGCGGGCCAGCGTCAGCAGGATGGAATCGCCGACCGCGATCCCGACGGAATCGTTGACCTGCTTGAAGCGGTCGAGGTCGATCACCATCAGCGTCGGCCGCAGCGTCGGCATGGTCTTGGCGAAATGCGCGACCGCGCCGAGCCGGTCCATGAACAGCTTGCGGTTGGGCAGGCCGGTGAGGTTGTCGTGCACGGAATCGTGCAGCAGGCGCTCCTCGGCGTTGCGCAGCTCGGTGACGTCGGTGAGCGTGCCGACGACGCGCGAGACCTCGCCGTCCGAGCCGACCACCGGCCGCGCCTTCAGCGCGAACCACATGAAGTGGCCATCGGGGGTACGCAGCCGGAAGTCCTGCACCAGGCGGCCGCGGCGCTGGTCGAGCACGCTGTCGAGCGCGGCGCGGAAACGGTCCTGATCCAGCGGATGCAGTACCTCGAGCCAGGAGGCCGCAGGCCCCTCCAGCGTGCCGCGCTTGAGGCCGAGCAGGGCTTCCGTTTCGGGGCTGGTGAAAACCTTGTCGGCCGAAACGTCCCAGTCCCAGATCAGGTCGCCGGAGCCGGCCAGCGCCAGGGCGCGCCGCTCGATGTCGGAGACGACGCCGGTGGAGGCGCCGCCGCCGGCAAAGGCGTGCTGCATCACCGTGAAGCCGATCAGCATCACGATCAGCACGAGGCCGCCGAGCAGGGCGGGGCCGACGATGTCGTTGGTGACGGAGCCGGCGACCGTCATGCCGGCCGCGACCACCCAGACCACGAGGAGGAACCAGGTCGGGATCAGCAGCACGGCGCGGTCGAAGCCGTGGGTGGAGAGATAGACGATCAGCGCGAAGCCCGCGAAGGCGATCAGCACCAGCGAGATGCGCGCGATGCCGGAGGCGACGGCCGGATCGAACAGCGCGAGCGCGACCAGCGATCCCAGGAAGGCGAGCCAGCCCACCGTGATGTGCGAATAGCGCACGTGCCAGCGGCTGAGATTGAGATAGGCGAACAGGAACACCAAGAGCGTCGCCGCCAATATCGCTTCGCCCGCCGCGCGCCAGATGCGCTCGGCGTTGTTCGACATGTCGAGCACCTTGCCCCAGAAGCCGAAGTCGACGCCGATATAGACCAGCACCGCCCAGGCCAGTGCCGCGGCGGCCGGGAACATGATGCTGCCCTTCACCACGAACAGAATGGTCAGCACCAACGCGAGCAAGCCGGAGATGCCGATCACGATGCCCTGGTACAGCGTGAACGAGTTGACCTTGTCCTTGTAGGCTTCCGGCTCCCACAGATAGAGTTGCGGCAGCTTGTCGGTGCGCAGCTCCGCGACGAAGGTGATGACGGCGCCGGGGTCGAGCGTGACTCGGAAGACGTCGGCGGTCGGGCTTTCCTGCCGCTCCGGCCGGTCGCCGGTCGAGGGCGTGATGGTGGCGATGCGCGACAGGCCGAGGTCGGGCCACAACAGCCCTGAGGAGACGATGCGGTAATGCGGGGCGACGATCAGGCGGTCGAGCTGGTCGTCGGTGTTGTTGGCGAGCGCGAACACCACCCAGTTCTGGCCGCCCTCGCGGGCGCGCACCTCGATGCGGCGGACGATGCCGTCGGTGCCGGGCGCGGTGGAGACCTGGATGCGATCGGCATCGCTGCGCTGATGCTCGAGCACGCCGGTGAGGTCGATCGCGGGCGCGTCACTGCGAACGCTGACGGCGTCGAGCGCGCGTGCAGGGGACGCGGCAACGAGCATCATGAGGCCCAGCGCGATGGGCGCGAGGCACCTGATCAGACGCAAGGTCAGTTCTCCGCGTTCGACGCAAACTCTTCGGTGAAGACGATTTCAGACCGAACGAAAGTGGTTCGGTGCGTCGCGATAGATGCCACGAAAGCGAGGAAAATCAAAGGGTTTCCGCCTCGCCCTGTGGGCCGGCGGCCTAGACCTCCAACACAATTTTGCCAATATGTGCGCTCGTCTCCATGCGCCGATGCGCATCGGCTGCCTTTTCCAGCGGGAAAGTGCTGTCCATTAGCGGTTTGACGCGGCCTTCGCGCAAAAGCGGCATCACTTTCGCTTCGATTGCGGCCACCATCGCCGCCTTGTCCGCATTAGTACGGGGGCGCAGGGTCGAGCCGGTATGGGTGAGGCGTTTGACCATCACCTTGGCGATGTTGACGCTGACCTTGGGCCCGTTGAGAGTTGCGATCTGCACGATGCGGCCGTCCACCGCGGCGGCATCATAATTGCGATCGACATACTCGCCGGCGACCATGTCGAGGATCAGATTGACGCCTTCCTTGTTGGTCGCTTCCTTGACCACGGCGACGAAGTCTTCCGTCTTGTAATTGATGGCGCGGTCGGCGCCCAACTTGAGGCAGGCGTCGATCTTGTCCTGCGATCCCACGGTGACGAACACTTTCGCGCCGAACGCCTTCGCGAGCTGGATCGCCATGGTGCCGATGCCGGAGGAGCCGCCGTGGATCAGCAGCGTCTCGCCGGCTTTCAGGCCGCCGCGCTCGAACACATTGTGCCAGACGGTCATCAGGGTTTCCGGCAGCGCGCCGGCTTCCTTGATCGACAGCGCCGGCGGCACGCTCATCGCCTGGGCGTCCTGGGCGATGCAGTACTGCGCATAGCCGCCGCCGGCGACCAGCGACATCACCTTGTCGCCGATCTTGTGCCGCTTGGCGTTGCTGCCGACCGCGACCACTTCACCGGCGATCTCCAGGCCGGGCAGGTCGCTGGCGCCGGGCGGCGGCGGATAGGCGCCGGAGCGCTGCGCGACGTCGGGCCGGTTCACGCCGGCGGCCTGCACCCTGACCAAAATCTCGTCCGGTCCGGGCTGCGGAACGCTGCGCTGCTCAGGAATCAGCACCTCCGGTCCGCCGGGCTTGGAGATGGCGACCACGGTCATTTGCGCGGGCAGCTTGTCCATGATGTGTCCTTGAGCAAAGGTGCGGGAGGAAACGAGGCCTTTGCTTAGCCAGAGCGGTCCGGGCTGGCAACCGCTTCAGCCGTGGGTCCGGTCCGCGGACGAGAGGAGGAACGACGATGGCGATGGAAGACGACGACCGCCCGCGCAAGAAGATCACGCACGAAATCGGACAGGATCTCTCACTCTTGTCGGTGGAGGAACTGACCGAGCGCGTCACGCTGCTCAAGACCGAGATCGTCAGGCTGGAAGAAGCCGCCACCAAGAAGCGCGCCTCGCGCGATGCGGCGGATCATTTCTTCAAGAAGTAGCGATCTCGTGTCCCGGACGCGGTGCGGCCCTGGCGATGCGAAGCATCGTCCAGCGCGCCGCTCCGCAGAGCCGGGATCCACGCCTCACCCCATGCATCTGCCAAAGAACTGGGCCCCGCCTCAGCCGTGCAGCACTTCGTGCCGCACCGCGTCCGGGGCACGCTCGGCCACTGGCCGACATGGCTAACGAACTCTCAAAAAATTCGCTCGTTTACTCCGGATTAAGCTTTTCACTTTATGACTGGAACTGTCCTCGTTTGGACACCGAGTGGCTCCTGTCCACTCTGTTTGACGCCTCCCTGTTATCAACTTCAAAAGCCGCCGGTCTCCGGCGGCTCTTTTTTTGCTTTTTGCATCCCGTTGCGGTTGAATTCCTGGGAATGACCCGCGGAAACCATATCCGCGCTTGTCACTGGACTCGGCGTCCCGCCCGCGCAATGATTTGTTCATCATAAGCCGGCGCCAAAGCCGGACAGTCAAACAGTTGCGTAAGAGGCGTTAACCATGGAACGTTTGCAGGCCGACGGCGCTCTCGTTCAACTCAGCGAGCGGTTCACCAATTCTGCGGCGTTCGGCGTCCTGTTCCGCGAGGGCATGGATCTCGTCGAAGAGACCGCCGCCTATCTCGACGGTGCCGGCCGCACCGAGGCCAAGGCGCTCGACCGTGCCGTCAGCCTGACCTACGCAACCGAGAGCATGCGCCTCACCACCCGCCTGATGCAGCTCGCCTCCTGGCTGCTGCTGCACCGCGCGGTGAAGGAAGGCGAGATGACGCTGAGCCAGGCCAATCGCGAGAAGACCAAGGTCAAGCTCAGCGCCGCCGATCCCGGCCCCACCGACACCATCGAGAAGCTGCCCTCGCAGCTCCAGGACCTGATCCATCGCTCGATGAGCCTGCAGACCCGCGTGCGCCGCCTCGACACCACCATCCACACCCCGCCGGCCGAGCACATTGCGATCGGCAATCCGCTGGTGCCGCACCTCAACGCGCTGAAGGCCGCGTTCGAAAGGTAACGCCGCGTTGTCATTCCGGGGCGGCTCGTAGAGCCGAACCCGGAATCGAGGTTACGGGTTCGATGCTACGCATCGCCCCGGAACGACAGTCCCAAAAACACAAAAACGCCCCCGGCTCTCCGGGGGCGTTTTCCGTCTCCGGCCTTGCGGGCCGGATCAATCCTTTTTGAGGAAGCCCGAAAACTTCTTCTGGAAGCGCGAGACGCGGCCGCCGCGGTCCAGCATCTGGGCGTTGCCGCCGGTCCAGGCCGGGTGCGACTTCGGGTCGATGTCGAGGTTCAGCGTGTCGCCTTCCTTGCCCCAGGTCGAGCGGGTCAGGTACTCGGTACCGTCGGTCATCACGACCTTAATCGTATGATAATTCGGATGAATTTCGGCTTTCATGGCAAATTCCTCGGCGCCCGGCGCCTGTTCTGGTGGCTCGCGAATGACGGATTTGGCCGGCTCTATACCCCACGAAACCCCGTAAAACAAGCCGGGCTTGCGCGGTGAACCGGGTTTGCCCCTAAGGGACATCCCGGATTTGCCACTACTGTTGCACCGGCCTATTGGGAGCAAACGAATGCAATGGGTCGGATCTCATGAGCGCAGTGGAACGGCTTGATGGCCAATATGTCGATCAGCCCGGAATGAACGCCGCGGACACAACCTCGATCGAAGCCGAGCTGATCGAAGAGCCGGCCAAGGGCCGTGCCAAGCTGCGGCCGCTGCTCGCGCTGGCGCCCTATGTCAGCCGCTATCGCGGCCGGGCGGCGCTGGCCTTCGTCGCGCTCACGGTCGCGGCCCTGACCACGCTGCTGGTACCGATCGCGGTGCGCCGGATGATCGATTTCGGCCTGACCCCTGAAGGCATCGAGCTGATCAACAGCTACTTCTCGGTGATGCTCGCGGTGGTCGGCGTGCTCGCACTCGCCAGCGCCGCGCGCTACTATCTGGTGATGACGATCGGCGAGCGCATCGTCGCCGACCTCAGGCGCGACGTCTTCGCGCATCTGCTCTCGCTGTCTCCCGCCTTCTTCGATTCCGCGCGCAGCGGCGAATTGATCTCGCGGCTCACCGCCGACACCACCCAGCTCAAATCGGCCGTCGGCGCCTCCGTCTCGATCGCGCTGCGAAATCTGATGATGTTCCTCGGCGCCACCGCGATGATGGTGATCACGAGCCCGAAGCTGTCGGGTTTCGTGCTGCTGGCCATTCCCTTGATCGTGCTGCCGCTGGTCGCCTTCGGGCGCTGGGTGCGCCGGCTGTCGCGCAACGCGCAGGACACGCTCGCCGAGGCCTCCGCCTATGCGGGCGAACTGGTCGGCGCGATCCGCACCGTGCAGGCCTATACCAGCGAAGGGTTCGCCGAGAAGCGTTTCGGCGGCGAGGTCGAGCAGGCCTATGAGGCCGCGCGCACCTCGACCCAGGCGCGCGCCGTGCTCACGGCCATCATCATCTTCATCGTGTTCGCAAGCGTGGTCGCGATCCTCTGGATCGGCTCGCATGACGTCCTCACGGGCGCGATTTCGCCGGGCCGGCTCGGTCAGTTCGTGCTGTATGCGGTGTTCGCGGCAGCGGGCCTCGGCCAGCTCAGCGAGGTCTGGGGCGAGGTCTCGTCGGCCTCCGGCGCGGCCGAGCGCCTGTTCGAGATCCTGCATGTGAAGCCCGAGATCAAGGCCCCTGCGGCTCCGCGCGCGCTGCCTGTGCCGGCACGCGGCGAGGTCGGCTTCGATCAGGTCAGCTTCGCCTATCCGGTGCGGCGCGACGTCAATGTGCTCGATGCCGTGTCGTTCACCGTGCGGCCCGGCGAGAAGGTCGCGATCGTAGGTCCGTCCGGTGCCGGCAAGAGCACGATCTTCCACCTCCTGCTGCGCTTCTACGATCCGCGCAGCGGCGCGATCTCGCTCGACGGCGTGCCGGTCAAGTCCGCCGATCCCAGCGATTTCCGCTCGCGCATCGCGCTGGTGCCGCAGGAATCCAACGTGTTCGCCGCGAGCGCCCGCGAGAACATCCGCTTCGGCCGGCCCGATGCGACCGATGCCGAAGTCGAGCGCGCCGCCGAGCTCGCCCATGCCGCCGAGTTCATCCGCCGCCTGCCGGAAGGTTTCGAGACTCCGCTCGGCGAGCGCGGCGTGACGCTGTCAGGCGGCCAGCGCCAGCGCATCGCGATCGCGCGCGCCATCCTGCGCGATGCGCCGCTGCTGCTGCTCGATGAAGCGACGTCCGCGCTCGATGCCGAGAGCGAGACCCTGGTGCAGACCGCGCTGGAGGAGCTGATGCGCCACCGCACCACGCTGGTCATCGCGCACCGCCTCGCCACCGTGCTGTCCTGCGACCGCATCCTGGTGATGGACCAGGGCCGGATCGTCGAGCAGGGCACCCATGCCGAGCTCGTCGCCGCGAACGGACTTTACGCGCGGCTGGCGCGGCTGCAGTTCGAGGGGGCGTAAGGGGCTTCGATCGTCACCACAACCACAGTGTCATTCCCCGCGCAGGCGGGGAATCCAGTACGCCGCGGCGCCTCGGTTCTAACCTCACTGTCTCGGAGTACTGGATCACCCGCCTTCGCGGGTGATGACAGCGGAGCTTGGCGCAAGGGCTGGCGCCCCTCAGTCGACTTACCGGCACTTCGGCGAGAGCGTCGGCACGTTCGGCCACGGCCAGTTCTTCCAGCTGCCGTCCTCGCCGACGCAGGCCGTCGGGGCAGGGCCGTTCGCCGGAGCATGCGTCCCGATCGATGCAAAGCGCTGGTCGACATAGCTCGTCGACACATATCCGGCGACGATGACGGCCAGAAAGACCGAGGAACCTTGAGCCCAATCGCGCAGCTTCATCGCTCGTCTCCATCCGCTTGTCATCGCTGCTCTGCATCAACGACTAGCAGACGTTCCTGGATCCCTGCGTGACGGGCCTCACGCCCGCCGGAATTACTTACGTCGGGATCACGCCTTCCACGCCAACTTCAGCACCGGCCGGCCCGAGGTCGGGTTCACATCGTCGCCGGCATGGGCAAAGCCGTTGCGCTCGTAGAAGCGGATGGCGCGGGAATTGTCCTTGTTGACGAGCAGCGTCACGCCTGAGGGCGACAGGCGCTTGGCTTCATCGACGAGCAGCCGCGCGGCATCCGAGCCCCAGTGATCAGGATCGACCACGAGCTGATCGAGATAGCCCTCGCCGTCGATGGTGACGAAGCCGGTCAGCGCGCCGTCCTGTTCGGCCACCACGACCTGCGCCTTCGGCACCAGATCCTTGCGCCAGCGCTCGCGCCACCATTCCAGCCGCGCCGCGAAGTCGATCTGCGGATAGGCCTGCTGCCAGCTGCGATGCCAGAGGTCGATCGAGGCGGCTTCGTCCTCGGGCCGATAGGGGCGGAGGTGGATCGCGCTCACTACCGCTCCGTCAGCTTCAGCTCGATGCGGCGGTTGCGCTTGTAGGCTTCCTCGGTATTGCCGGGATCGAGCGGCTGGAATTCGCCGAAGCCGGCCGCGACGAGGCGCTGCGCGGGCACGCCGAGCGAGACCAGATATTGCACCACCGAGATCGAGCGTGCCGCGGACAGGTCCCAGTTCGATTTGAAGTTCGGGCCGTTGACCGGGCGTATGTCGGTGTGGCCGTCGACGCGCAGCACCCAGGGAATCTCGTTCGGGATCTTCTTGTCGAGCTCGATCAGCGCGGTCGCGAGCGTGTCGAGCTCGGCGCGGCCCTCGGGCAGCAGCATCGCCTGTCCGGTGTCGAAGAACACTTCGGACTGGAACACGAAGCGGTCGCCGACGATGCGGATGTCGGGCCGGTTGCCGAGGATGGCGCGCAGGCGGCCGAAGAACTCGGAGCGGTAGCGCGACAATTCCTGCACGCGCTGCGCCAGCGCCACGTTCAACCGGGAGCCGAGATCGGCAATGCGGTTCTGCGATTCCTTGTCGCGCTTCTCGCTGGCGTCGAGTGCCTCCTCCAGCGCGGCCAGCTGCCGGCGCAAAGCGCTGATCTGCTGGTTCAGCACCTCGATCTGCGCCAGCGCCCGCGCCGAGACCGCCTTCTCCGAATCCAGCGCCTTGCCGAGCTCGGAGGTCTTGCCTTGCGCGTCGTTGCCGGCGGCGGCGAGACCGTCATAGAGGCCCTTGATGCGGTCGCGCTCGCCCTCGGCCGAGGCAAGGCCTGCCTTCAGTTGCGAGACCTGGTCGTCGAGCGTGAGCTTGCCGAGCTTCTCCAGCGACAACAGCTCGTTGAGTTGCGCGATCTTGGCGTTGAGCTGCTCCAGCGCCTTGTCCTTGCCGGTAACCTCCTGGGACAGGAAGAACTGCACCACCAGGAACACCGACAGCAGGAACACGATCGACAGCACCAGCGTCGACAGCGCGTCGACGAAGCCGGGCCAGTAATTGAAGGAGCTGTCGCTGCGGCGGCCGCGGGCCAGTGCCATATCGTCGATCTCCACTCTCGTGTCCCGGACGCGCTGCAGCCTGCAACGCTGCTGCGCAGAGCCGGGACCCATCTGTCATTCAGAAGGTGCTGGGCCCCGGCTCGGCGACGCATCACTTCGTGCTGCATCGCGTCCGAGCACGAGACCTCCGTTTGATCTTCAGCTCTTCTCCGGCTGCCGGGCGAGGCGCTCCAGCAGGCGCCGGATCTCGCGGTTCTGCTCGCCCTGGCCGTCGGCCCATTCGCGGATCATCTGCTGCTCGGTGCGCATGTGCGAGACCAGGGCCTGGATGGCTTCGGCAAGGCTCGCCATTGCCGCCGTGGTGCCGCGGCTGGTGCCGCCTTCCTCGAGCACGGAGCGCAAGCGTTCGACCGCGGCCTGCAGTTCGCCGCTGGCGACCCCGCCGCCGCCGGACGCGACCGCGACGTCGCCGCTGCCATATTCCCGCACGGTGGTGGCGAGCCAGTCCTCGAGGTCGGTGTAGAAGCGGTTCTGCGCCTGGCTCGACTGCAAATCGAGGAAGCCGAGGATCAGCGAGCCGGCGAGGCCGAACAGGGAGCTCGAGAACGAAATGCCCATGCCGCCGAGCGGGGCGGCGAGGCCCTCCTTCAGGGTGTCGAACAGGGCGCCGGAATCGCCGCCGACCTTGAGCCCGTCGATCACCTTGCCGACCGAGCCGACCGTCTCGATCAGGCCCCAGAAGGTGCCGAGCAGGCCGAGGAAGACCAAAAGGCCGGTCATGTAGCGCGAGATGTCGCGGGCTTCGTCGAGGCGCGTCGCGATCGAATCGAGCAAATGCCGCATGGTGGTCTGGGTGATCGACATCCGGCCGGAGCGCTCGCCGCCGAGGATGGCCGCCATCGGCGCCAGCAGTTTCGGGTGCCGGGCCGGCGCCAGGCCGGGATCGGCGATGCGGAAATTGTTGACCCAGGAGACCTCAGGGTAGAGGCGGATGACCTGCCGGAAGGCCAGGATGATGCCGATGAACAGCACCCCGCCGATCAGGGCATTGAGCCCGGGATTGGCGAAGAACGCCTGGATGATCTGCTTGTAGAGCACCACGCCCACCAGCGTGCACAGCACCAGGAAGACCAGCATCCGCACCAGGAAGACGCTGGGCGAGGACAGTTTTGTGTACTCGATATCCATGGTGGAGCGGGAAGTGCCAGACGGCATGGCCGGTATCATCCGTTACGAAAACTTGCTTGCGGTGCGCACTATGGCACAGCGGCAGCCCAAAAAAAGCGCCGGATGCGCCGATTTCGGGGACGGCGCTGGGAACCCGGACCGGAAGCGGCGCTTTGATAGACAGGTATCTGCAGAAGTTCGCTATTCGGGGGGCCGCATGAGCGTCGTTTCCGCGATTATGGGGACTGCCGAACGCGTGCCGCTGCCGGACCTCGTGATCCGCGCCGCGATCCAGCGCCTGTGCTCCCGCACTGCAACGCGCCTCGCCAGCCATGACGCGGCCACCGACGCCGCCTTCGCCGGCCGGATGATGCTGCGGCCGATCGTCGAGGATTCCGAGGCCGGGCGTGACGAGGTGCCCGCTTCGTTCTTCGCCGACGTGCTCGGCCCCTGCCGCAAATATTCCTGCTGCTTCTACAAGACCGATTCGAGCACCTTGCAGGAGGCGGAGGAGGAGGCCTTGCGCCAGACCGTCGAGCATGCCGGTCTCGCCGACGGCCAGACCATCCTCGAGTTGGGCTGCGGCTGGGGCTCGCTGTCGCTGTGGATGGCGCGGCAGTTTCCGCACGCCAAGGTGACGGCCGTGTCGACCTCGCAGGCGCAGCGCGCTCATGTCGAGGCGGAGGCGCAGCGGCGGGGTTTGCTGAACCTGCGCGTCGTCACCGCGGACATGAACGTGTTCGCGCCCGACGGCCAGTTCGACCGCATCGTCTCGGTCGAGATGTTCGAGCAGATGATGAACTGGCGCAAGCTGATGACGCGCCTGCGCTCATGGCTCGCGCCCGAGGGGCGGTTCTTCATGCAAATCGTCAGCCACCGCTCCGGCTCGCAGCTGTTCGACCGGCTCGATCGCGACGACTGGATTGCGCAGCACGTCTTCACGGGCGGTCTGATGCCAAGCCATCACCTCGTCAGGCAATTCGACGACGTCTTCACGGTCGAGAAGGAATGGTGCTGGAGCGGCACGCATTATCAGCGCACCGCGAACGACTGGCTCGCCAATTGCGATAGGCATCGCGACACGATCGAGGCGTCGTTGCGCAAGGTCTATGGCGAGGAGACCGCGCTCTGGCTGCGGCGCTGGCGCTGGTTCCTGCTCGCGACATCGGGCCTGTTCGGCTACGCCGATGGAACCGAATGGGGCGTCAGCCAATATCGGTTGAAAGCTGCCGGGTAATTGCGAACTTCTGTCGCAGCACGCCGGAAGGGAACTCGATTCACGATCCGGTGACTCGCGAAATCGATCGTTTTTTCAGCGAGTTAGATCGTGTGACAATGAGCCGCCCACGCCCTCATTGCGTCGCAGCAAACACCGTCTATTTTCCTTTTCACGTCAGACTGTCCAGATCCTTTCTGGAAGCCTGAGAGCAATGTGATGAACGGGGCAACTACCTTTATGCCAGCGCTACATGTGCGATCCGCCTGCATGGCTATAATGCTCGCGGTCGCAGCGCCGCTGCTTGCGGGCTGCGAGGAATCCAACTCCGCCATAGTCCAAGCACAACCGGCCGAACCGGATGTCAGCGTCGTCACCGTCAGGCCGCAGCCTCGCTCCATCGTGCGGGAACTTCCTGGCCGCGTCGCGCCGACCCGGGTCTCCGACGTGCGGCCTCGGGTTTCGGGCATCGTGGTGGAGCGCCTGTTCCACCAGGGCAGCGAAGTAAAGGCGGGCGATCCGCTCTACCGCATCGATCCCCGTCCGTTCGAGGTCGAAGTGTCAGCCAACCAGGCGGCCCTCGCCAAGGCCGAAGCTGGGCTGATGCAGGCCAAACAGCAGGCGCACCGCATCGCCATGCTGACCAGCCAGCGTGCCGCCCCTGAAGCCGAGAACGAGAAGGCGATCGCGGCAGAGCGTCAGGCGCATGCCGAGGTCGAGGGCCGCAAGGCCGATCTTGCCCGGGCAAAGCTGCACCTCGACTACGCCACCGTGAGGGCGCCGATTGACGGCGTCGTCGGCGCAGCGTTGGTCAGCGAGGGCGCGCTCGTGATGCAAAACGAAACCAATCTCGCCACCATTCAGCAGCTCGATCCGATCTACGCCGACTTCACTCAATCGGTGAACGAGCTGAATCAGTTGCGCCGCGCCTTCGAGAGCGGCGACCTCGAGCGCATCGCACCCGATGCGGCCAAGGTGCGCCTCGTGCTCGACGACAACACGATCTATCCGCTGAACGGCAAGCTGTTGTTTTCCGATGCCAAGGTCGACGCCAATACCGGACAAGTGACCCTGCGCGGCGAGTTTCCCAATGCGAATCGTGAACTGCTGCCCGGCATGTACGTTCGCGTGCGGCTCGAGCAGGGCATCGACGCCGACGCGATCGCGGTGCCGCAGCAGGCGATCCAGCGTAACGGGGGCGGTGGCAGCGAAGTCTTCGTCGTCAAGGACGACCATCGCGTTGCGGTGCAGCCGGTGCGCACCGGCTCGGTGCAGGACGGTGTCTGGTTTGTCACCGAGGGCCTGAAGGCCGGGGACAAGGTCGTCGTGGAAGGGTTCCAGAAGTTCGCGGCTGGCGACAAGGTCAAGCCGCAATCCTGGGCCGAGGCAGGGACCATCGTGGAAAGTCAACGCGCCCAGATGATGCAGTAAGGCATCATGGCGAGTTTCTTCATCGACAGGCCGATCTTCGCCTGGGTGGTCGCGCTGTTCATCTGCTTGATCGGCGCGATCGCCGTGCCGCTGCTGCCGGTCGCGCAATATCCGATCATCGCGCCGCCCTCGATCTCGATCTCGACCAGCTATCCCGGCGCCTCGCCGGAAAACCTCTACAACAGCGTCACGCGGCTGATCGAGGAGGAGCTCAACGGCGCCTCCGGCATTCTCAATTTCGAATCGACCAGCGACTCGCTCGGCCAGGTCGAGATCATTGCCAACTTCCAGCCGGGCACCAATACCAACGACGCCTCGGTCGAGGTCCAGAACCGCATCAAGCGCGTCGAGGCACGCCTGCCGCGCGCGGTGATGCAGCAGGGCATCCTGGTCGAGGAGGCGTCCAGCGCGGTGCTGCAGATCATCACGCTCAGCTCGACCGATGGCAGCCTGGACGAGGTCGGTCTCGGCGACTTCATGATCCGCAACGTGCTGGGCGAGATCCGCCGCATTCCCGGCGTCGGCCGCGCTACGCTCTACTCGACCGAGCGCTCGCTTCGCGTCTGGGTCGATCCGGCCAAGCTCGTCGGCTACGGGCTCACCGCCGACGACGTCAACAAGGCCATCGCCGCGCAGAACGCGCAGGTCGCCTCGGGCAGCATCGGTGCCGAGCCGTCGACGTCGAGCCAGCGCACATCCGCGCTGGTGCTGGTCAAGGGCCAGCTCTCTTCGCCGGACGAGTTCGGCTCCATCATCCTGCGCGCCAATGCCGACGGTTCCACCGTGCGCCTGCGCGACGTTGCGCGCATCGAGGTCGGCGGTCTCAGCTACCAGTTCAACACGCGACTGAACGGCAAGCCGACCGCCGGTCTTTCCGTGCTGATGTCGCCGACCGGCAACGCGCTGGCGACCGCGAGCGCGGTCGAAGAGAAGATGAAGGAGCTGTCACGCTTCTTCCCGGCCAATATCACCTACCAGATCCCTTACAACATCACGCCCGTGGTCGAGGCCTCGATCGAGAAAGTGCTGTCGACGCTGGTCGAAGCCGTGGTGCTTGTGTTCGTGGTGATGTTCCTGTTCCTGCAGAACATCCGCTACACCATCATTCCGACCATCGTGGTGCCCGTGGCGCTGCTGGGCGCCTGCACCACGCTGCTGCTGGCCGGCTATTCCATCAACATGCTCTCGATGTTCGGCATGGTGCTCGCGGTCGGCATCCTCGTTGACGACGCCATCGTCGTGGTCGAGAACGTCGAGCGCATCATGGCCGAGGAGGGCCTGCCGCCGAAGGATGCGACGCGAAAGGCGATGTCGCAGATCTCGGGCGCCATCATCGGCATCACGCTGGTGCTGATGGCGGTGTTCGTGCCGATGGCGTTCTTCCCGGGCTCGGTCGGCATCATCTATCGTCAATTCTCGGTCACCATGGTCGCCGCGATCGGCTTCTCCGCCTTTCTTGCGCTGTCGCTGACGCCGGCGCTGTGCGCGACCTTGCTCAAGCCCGTCGCAGCCGGCCACGGCCATGCCAAGCGCGGCGTGTTCGGCTGGTTCAACCGCGTGCTCGAAGGCGGCAAGGAAGGTTATTCCCGCACCGTCGGCTTCTCGCTGAAGCGCACCGGCCGCCTGATGTTGGTCTATGCCGCGCTTCTGGTTGGATTGTCCTGGGCTTTCGTCAACTTGCCCGGCGGCTTCCTGCCGATCGACGATCAGGGCTTCGTCACCACCGACGTCCAGACGCCATCGGATTCGTCCTACGCCCGCACCGAGGCCGTGATCGAGAAGGTCGAAAAATATCTTGCAGCACGGCCGGGCGTCGAGGATGTCACCTTCCTCACCGGCTTCAGCTTCTCAGGTCAGGGCATGAATACGGCGCAAGCCTTCATCACTCTGAAGGACTGGTCGGAGCGCGGGCCGAAGGATTCCGCCGCAGCGATCGTCAACGACATCAACCGCGATCTGTCGTCGATCAAAGACGCGAAGATCGCGGCGCTGCAGCCGCCGCCGATCGACAATCTCGGCAACTCCTCGGGCTTCTCGTTCCGCCTCCAGGACCGCGGCCAGAAGGGCTATCAGCAATTGATGCGCGCCGCCGACCAGTTGATCGCGGAGGCCAATGCGAGCCCGGTGCTGCAGAAAGTCTATGTAGAGGGCCTGCCCGAGGCGGGCGTCGTCAATCTCGTGATCGACCGCGAGAAGGCCGGCGCCTTCGGCGTCACCTTCGAGGACATCAACAACACGATCTCGACCAATCTCGGCTCGAACTACATCAACGACTTCCCGAACCGCGGCCGCATGCAGCGCGTCGTGGTGCAGGCCGACGCCCGCGACCGCATGCGGACCGAGGACATTCTTAATTACAACGTCAAGAACAGCCGCGGCCAGCTCGTGCCGTTCTCGTCTTTCGCCACGGTGGAATGGGCGCGCGGGCCGACGCAGATCGCCGGCTTCAACTATTATCCGGCGGTGCGCATCTCCGGCGAAGCCAGGCCCGGCTTCACCTCGGGCGATGCGATTGCCGAGATGGAGCGGCTTGCGGGAAGACTGCCGCGCGGCTTCGGCTATGAATGGACCGGGCAGTCGCTCCAGGAAAAGCTGTCGGGCTCGCAAGCGCCGTTCCTGCTCGCGCTCTCGGTGTTCGTGGTGTTCCTGTGTCTGGCCGCGCTCTATGAAAGCTGGACCATTCCGCTCGCGGTGCTGCTCACCGTCCCGCTCGGCATCGTCGGCGCGGTGACCGCGGCGATGCTGCGCGGCCTGCCCAATGACGTCTATTTCACCGTCGGCCTGATCACCATCATCGGCCTCGCGGCCAAGGACGCGATCCTGATCATCGAATTCGCGAAAGACCTGCGGAAAGAGGGCAAGCCCCTGGTGGAAGCCACCATCGAAGCCTGCCGCCTGCGCTTCCGCCCCATTTTGATGACGGGCCTTGCCTTCATCTGCGGCGTGCTGCCGATGGCCATCGCCCACGGCGCCGGCGGCGCCAGCCAGCAGGCGCTCGGCAGCATCGTGATGGGCGGCATGATCGCGGTGGTGATCCTGGCGCTGCTGATGGTGCCGGTGTTCTTCGTCTCGGTGCAGCGCGTGCTGGCGGGGGACAGGGAGAAGGCGGCGGCGAAGGATGGTGAGGCGTACGGGCCGCCGGCGCCGGCAAGAACCGGCCACTGAACGCCGGATCGGTCCTAACCGCCGGAGTTGGATGCGCCGTCGCTTGATGTCGACGGGCGTCCGGCTTGCTTTCGCGCGAGCGTCGACCGAGACTGCATCCCTGGATTGATGGGATGTGCGTTGGCGCTGGACCTGCGAACGCACCAGACCTGCCGACTGAAAGCATGCGATGCGTCCGACCGACATTACGATCTCGAACTATCGCTCCATCCGGCGGCTCTCCATCCCGATCCATCCCCTGTCCGTCTTTGTAGGCGAGAACGGTGTCGGCAAGTCCAACCTCTACAAGTCCTTGTCGCTGTTGCGCGATGCGGCAGCCGGGCGGATCACGCGGACGATCGCCGACGAAGGCGGGTTGAATTCGGTCTGCTGGTCCGGCGTCCGCAAACGCGGCGAGGATGGGAGATTACGGTTGTCGGTCAAGTTCGACCGTCTCAAATACTCCATTGAAGTCGGATATCCGGCCCCGCTCGAGGCGGCGTTTTCCGGTGAGCCGATGATCAAGTCCGAAAGCATCGAGGGGGTGCAGGGCAAACGAACGGTTCTGCTGATGGAGCGAAAGAATTCGCTCGTCCGCGTCCGCAGCGAGAGCGGCGCATGGAGCAGCCACAGGGATGCAGTGCTGCCGTCGGAGCCGGCGCTTGCGGGCTTTTTCGACGGCAAGGAATGCCCTGAGATCGACCTGCTCAGAAACGCGATGCTGGGCTGGCGCTTCTATCACGACTTTCGTACCGATCCGGCGTCGCCGGTTCGAAAGCCCTGTCTTGCGATCACGACGCCCTCGCTCAGTGCCGACGGAAGCGATCTCGCTGCGGCCCTGTCGACGCTCTACACCATCAGAGGAGATGCCACCGACCTGCAGGATGCGATCCAGGACGCATTCCCGGGCGCCGAGCTCCGCGCATGGGAACAGGGCGGCGTGTGCGAATTCGATCTGCAGCTGGAGGATATGCCGCGGCCGTTCAGGGCTCACGAATTATCCGACGGGACACTGAAATACATTTGCCTGCTCGCGGTGTTCATGGGCTATCGGCTTCCGCCCTTCATCGCGCTGAACGAACCCGAGACCAGCCTGCATCCGTCGCTGCTGGCGCCATTGGCCCGGCTGATCGCCAAGGCATCAAGTCGCGCCGACATCTGGATCGTCACCCATTCGGAGCAGCTGATGGAGGCCCTGCGAAGCGAGAGCTCCGTCCCGCTTCGCCGCGTCATCAAGTCGAAAGGCGCCACCGCGATCGAGGGGCTGACCCTCGGCGGGGAATATCGAGACGATGAGGCCGACGATGACGAGTCTTAGCCGATGAGATCGAGCAGTCGTGCGGCTACGCCGGCTTCCGCAAGATTCTCACCAGCTCCCCGTGCACGTACTCGTTCCCGCACACCACGTCCCCGGTCACCAGCGCATCGCCGGGCGTGCTGATGTCGCTCACCGTGCCGCCTGCTTCGCGCACCATCAGCATACCGGCGGCGATGTCCCAGGATTGCAAATTGCGCTCCCAATAGCCGTCGAGGCGGCCGGCGGCAACGAAGGCGAGATCGAGCGAGGCGGCGCCGAAGCGGCGGAGGCCCGCGACGCGGTCCTGGATCGCGGTCATCTCGCGGCGGAATTCCTCGTGGTCGCCGCGGCCGATATGGGGCAGGCCGCAGGCCACCACGCATTCGTTGAGCTGGCGGCGTCCGGCGACGCGCAGGCGCTGGTCGTTGAGGAAGGCGCCCTTGCCGCGCTCGGCGATGTAGAGCTCGTCATTGGCAGGGTTGTAGATCACGCCGGCGATGATCGTGCCCTCGCGCACGAGGCCGATCGAGATCGCGAATTGCGGGATGCCGTGCAGGAAGTTGGTGGTGCCGTCGAGCGGATCGACGATCCAGGTATGGCTCTTGTCGCTGCCTTCCCGCATGCCGCCTTCCTCGCCGATGAAGCCGTAGCCGGGGCGGGCCTTGGCGAGGTCCTGGTAGAGGATCTCCTCGGCGCGCTTGTCGGCGAGCGAGACGAAATTCGCCGGTCCCTTCAGCGAGACCTGGAGATGTTCGATCTCGCCGAGATCGCGCTTGAGGCTGCGGCCGGCGCGGCGCGCGGCCTTGACCATGACGTTGATAGTTGCGGAATACAGCATGAGCTCTGGTCTTGATCGGGGGAAATGGCGCGAAATCGCGCGTGTTTGGAGGATTGGGTGCCCTGCGAGGGGCTGAAGGTCAAGTCATTTGCTCCCAAGCCATTTTTTGGCGGCGGCCTCCGCCTTGGCCCGCTCCTCGGGCGGAAGGTCGGAGAATTGCTTGTCGAGCTCCGGGTCGCCCTTGCCGGCGGTCTTGGCCACCAGGTGCCATTTGAAGCCCTCGACCTTGTCCATGGGCGTGCCGACGCCGTTGATCAGCACCCAGGCCAGCCGGTTCTGCGCGATCGCGCTGCCCTGGCGGGAGGCCTTGCGGAGCAGGGCGACGGCAGCCGGCTGGTTCTTCGGCGTGCCGGTGCCGTTGAACATGGCGATGGCATATTCCACCTCGGCGTCGACATTGTCGGCGAGCGAGGCGGCCTGCAGCAGCCGCACCGCGCGTTCCGGATCCTTCGGCACGCCCGTGCCTTCCTTGTAGAAGGTCGCGAGCGCGTATTGCGCCTCGGGCAGGCCGGCATCGGCGGCCTGGCGCAGCAGCTCGGCTGAACGCCTGACGTCCTGCGGCAGGGTCTGGCCGTCCAGATAGAGCAGCGCGAGGTTATAGGCCGCCTTGGGCTCGCCGAGCTTGGCGGCGGACGCCATCAGCTTGACCGCCTCGTTCTTGTCGACCGAGCCGCCGCGGCCTGAAATGCGCAGCATGGCGAGCGCGAACATCGCCTCGCGGTCGCCGGCGTCCGCGGCGCGCTTGTACCATTCAGCCGCCTTGGCGTAGTCGCGGCGAATGCCCATGGCGTTGGAATAGAGCTCGCCGAGCATGGTCATCGCCTTGGGGTCGCCGCCTTGCGCGCGGGCGGTGGCGAGGTCGAACGCGGTTTTGTACTGGCCGCGCTGATAGGCGCCGTACACCAGATCGGCGCTGGAATTGTCGGTCGGCGGCGCCGGGATCACGGTCGGGGTCGGCGTCGGCTTGGAAGAGGGGGCGGGCTTGGGCGAGGCCGAAGGTTTCGGCGCCGGCGCAGCCTCCTTCTTCTTGGCGGGCGGGGCCGGCTTGGGCTTCTGCTTCTCCGCGGGCGGACTGGGGATTGTCGCCGGCGGGGTGATCTGAAGCTGCGCGGCCGCCGGTACCGTGAGCAGCAGCGTCGCCAGCATGGTGATGCAGGGGAGTTTCATGTCGGGCGCTAGCCGTGCTCGCTGCCCGCAGGATCTGGGCTGGCTATCGCCGTCGCGTGCGCCTTCTTGATCGCGGCGTCGACCTCGATCAGCGCCGCCTTGGGCCCGCGCGGATCGGACCAGATGAAGTCGCCGACCAGCACGAAATCGGCGCCGCTGAGCGCGAAGTCGTGGGCCTCTTCCAGCGACAGCGCAAAGCCGACGCAGGGCGGCTCGAACAGCTCGGCCCACCAGTTCAGCCGTTCCGCGATCGCTTCCGCCGACGGACGCTGTCCCTTCGCATCGGGCTCGCCGAACAGCACGTAATCTGCGCCGATCTCGCCCGCCTCCATGGAATGGTGCCGCGTCGTCAGCCCGCCGACACCGGCGATGCGATCGGGCTTGAGCGATGGCAGCGCCTCTTTCAGTGCGGCGATGCCGGGCAGGTGCGCACCGTCGGCGCCGCCGCGCGCGACCAGCTCGGCATGGCCCTCGACCAGCAGCGCGGCCCCCGCCTTCTGCACCGGCGGTGCGAAGGCCTTGACGCGCGAGATCATGGTACGCTGGTCGGTCTCCTCCAGCCGCAGCAGCACGGCCGCGACGTCGGCGGCGGCAAGCAGGGCCGGCAGCTCGCCGAGAAGCGCAGCGGGATCATCGACGACGGGCGTCGCAAGATAAAGGCGAGGCGCCGGGCGCGGCGGAGGCGGTTTGTTCGACAAGATCTAGGCTGCCTTCTGTTCCAGGCTACTTTGCCATTCGCCCTTGGAGGCGAGGCCGTTCATCCGCGCGCGATGGCTGAAGGCGCGCTGTCCGGCCGCGACGTTCTCAGGCCTCCCGGACCAGGCCTTCTGCGGCGCCGCCTGCAGCGCGCGGCCGTAGGAGAAGGTCAGGCCCCAGGGCAGCGGGCCGAGCTTGTGCATGGCGTTGAGATGAGCGGTCGCCTCTTCGTCCGACTGGCCGCCGGAGAGGAAGGCGATGCCGGGCACGGCCGCGGGCACGCAGGCCTTGAGCAGGCGGACGGTTTTCTCCGCGACCTCCTCGACGGGCGCCTGCTTCGCGCATTTCTTGCCTGAGATCGCCATGTTGGGCTTCAGCACCATGCCTTCGAGCGCGACGCGCTGCACGCGCAATTCCTGGAACGTCTTGTTCAGCACGCGGCTCGTCACCTCATAGCAGCGGTCGATGTCGTGGTCGCCGTCCATCAGCACCTCCGGCTCCACGATCGGCACGATCTGCGCGGCCTGGCACAGTGCGGCATAGCGCGCCAGCGCGTGGGCGTTGACGCTGATCGCGGTCATCGAGGGAATACCGCTGCCGATGTCGATCACCGCGCGCCATTTGGCGAAGCGCGCGCCGCGTTCGTAATATTTCTTTAAGCGTTCGGCGAGCCTGTCGAGCCCGACGGTGACTGTTTCGCCCGGGCACATCGGCAAGGCCTGCGTGCCTTCGTCGACCTTGATGCCGGGAATGGCGCCGCTCTGCTCGATCAGCTTCACCAGCGGCGTGCCGTCCTTCGCGTCCTGCCAGATCGTCTCGTCATAGAGGATCACGCCCGAGATGTACTGGCTCATGGCGTCCTTGGAGCGGAACAGCATCTCGCGATAGTCGCGGCGGTTCTCTTCCGTGGACTCCACGCCGATTGCGTCAAAGCGTTTCTTGATGGTGCCGGAGGATTCGTCGGCGGCGAGGATGCCCTTGCCCGGCGCGACCATGGCGGTCGCCACCTTGTTGAGCTCAGTCAGATTCATCGAGAGGTCCTCCCAAAACGACTCTGCCCTTGCCCGTGAAAATAGACCGTTCTCGGGCAATTGCCGAGCTATCGTTCGTCGCAGGGTAAAGGGGGGAGGCCGGTCATTCCGGGGCGCGCCCCTAGGCGCGAGCCCGGAATCCATTGATTCGCGTCGACGGTGGCACCATGGATTCCGGGCTCGCGCTGCGCGCGCCCCGGAATGACGGTGCCTGCCCTTACGCCGCTTACGCCACCTTCGGATCCAGCTCGCCCTTGGCGTAGCGCTTGGCCATCTCGGCGGTGGTCAGGACACGCTTGATCTTGGAGGCCTGGCCTGCCGTGTTGAACTCCTGCAGGCGCTGCTTGCACAGCTTGGTCATGGCTTCCATGGCCGGCTTCAAGTACTTGCGCGGATCGAACTCTTCCGGGCTGTCCTTCAGCACCTTGCGGATCTGGCCGGTCATCGCCATGCGGTTGTCGGTGTCGATGTTGATCTTGCGCACGCCGTTCTTGATGCCGCGCTGGATCTCGGCCACCGGCACGCCCCAGGTCGGCTTCATCTTGCCGCCATTGGCGTTGATGATCTCCTGCAGATCCTGCGGCACCGACGAGGAGCCGTGCATGACGAGATGCGTGTTCGGCAGCTTGCGGTGGATCTCCTCGATCACGTTCATGGCGAGGATGTCGCCGTCGGGCTTGCGGGTGAACTTGTAGGCGCCGTGGGACGTCCCCATCGCGATCGCGAGCGCGTCGACCTTGGTCTCCTGGACGAACTTCACGGCCTCGTCCGGATTGGTCAGCAGCTGGTCGTGGCTGAGCTTGCCTTCTGCGCCGTGGCCGTCTTCCTTGTCGCCCATGCCGGTTTCGAGCGAGCCGAGCACGCCGAGCTCGCCTTCCACCGAGATGCCGCCGAGATGGGCCATGTCGGTCACGGTCTTGGTGACGCCGACATTGTAGGCCCAGTCGCCGGGGGTCTTGCCGTCGGCCTTCAGCGAGCCGTCCATCATGACGGAGGTGAAGCCGGCCTGGATCGCGGTCATGCAGGTCGCGGCCTCGTTGCCGTGGTCGAGATGCACGCAGACCGGGATGTGCGGATAGATTTCGGTGACCGCGTCCATCATGTGCTTGAGCATGATGTCGTTGGCGTAGGAGCGCGCACCGCGCGAGGCCTGGATGATGACGGGCGCGTCGACCTGGTTGGCCGCGTCCATGATCGCCAGCGCCTGCTCCATATTGTTGATGTTGAAGGCCGGTACGCCGTAATCGTTCTCCGCCGCGTGGTCGAGCAGTTGACGTAACGTGATCCGAGCCATCTGTCTTGTTCTCCCGTTGGGGCCTTGCAAGGCCGCGATGTTTGCCGACTTGAATTTACTTGACGCGCAGCACCTCGACGCCGGGCAACGGCTTGCCTTCCATCCACTCGAGGAACGCGCCACCGGCGGTCGAGACATAGGTGAAGTCACCGGCCACATGGGCCTGGTTGAGCGCCGCGACGGTGTCGCCGCCGCCCGCGATCGAGATCAGCTTCTTGGCCTTGGTGCGCTCGGCAGCGTGCTTGGCGGCCGCGACCGTGCCGCGATCGAAGGGCTGCATCTCGAATGCGCCGAGCGGTCCGTTCCAGACCAGCGTCGCCGCGTCGTCGATCGCGGCGTGGACGCGGGCGATCGACTGCGGGCCGACGTCGAGGATCATGCCGTCGGCCGGAATCGCGTCGAGCCCATAGGCATGCGAGGGCGCGTTGGCGGCGAAGTGATAGGCAACCGTGGCGTCGACCGGCAGAATGATGGCGCAGTTGGCGGCTTCCGCCTTCTCCATGATGCGCAGCGCGGTGGCGCTGAGATCCTTCTCGGCCAGCGACTTGCCGACCGCAACGCCCTGGGCGTGCAGGAAGGTGTTGGCCATGCCGCCGCCGATCACCAGCGCATCGACCTTGCTCACGAGATTTTCCAGGAGGTCGATCTTGGTCGAGACCTTTGCGCCGCCGATGATGGCGATGACGGGCTTGGTGGGCGAGCCCAGCGCCTTCTCCAGCGCATCGAGCTCGGCCTGCATGGTGCGCCCGGCATAGGCCGGCAGCTTGTGGCCGAGGCCTTCGGTCGTGGCGTGGGCGCGGTGCGCGGCCGAGAAGGCGTCGTTGACCCAGATGTCGCCGAGCTTTGCCAGTTCCGCGACGAAAGCCGGATCGTTCTTTTCCTCTTCCTTGTGGAAGCGGGTGTTTTCGAGACAGAGAATGTCGCCGTCCTTCAAGCCTGCGACCGCCTTGGCCGCGGGCTCGCCGATGCAATCCTCGGCGAAGGCGACGGGCTTCTTCACGACCTTCGCAAGCGCTTCAGCCACGGGCTTGAGCGAGTCCTTGGCGTCGCGTCCCTTCGGCCGGCCGAAATGCGCGAGCAGGATGACCTTGCCGCCCTTGTCCGAGATCTCGGTGATGGTCGGCGCGACGCGGTCGAGCCGGGTGGTGTCGCTGACGCGGCCATTGTCCATGGGCACGTTGAGATCGACGCGCAGCAACACGCGCTTGCCCTTCAATTCGACGTCGTCGAGGGTGCGGAATTTGTTGGTCATCTCTCTTGTCCCGGGCGCTGCGCAGCGCGAAGCGATGCGCTGCAGAACCGGGACCCACATCACAGCGAGTCCCGCAATTGAATGGGTCCCGGTTCTGCGGAGCAGCGCTTAGGCGCTGCACCGCGCCCGGGACACGAGACCTGGTTCAGATCACCTTCGCGATCGCAGCGGCGGTGTCCGCCATGCGGTTCGAGAAGCCCCACTCGTTGTCGTACCAGGACATCACGCGCACCAGCGTGCCGTTCTGCACCTTGGTCTGGTCCTCGTGGAAGGTCGAGGAGTGCGGGTCGTGGTTGAAGTCGATCGAGACGTTCGGCGCGGTGGTGTAGCCGAGGATGCCCTTGAGCTGCTGCTCGCTGGCGCGCTTCATCGCCGCGTTGATCTCCTTGGCGTCGGTGGCGCGCTTGGCGACGATCTTGAGGTCGACCACCGAGACGTTCGGGGTCGGCACGCGGATCGCGACGCCGTCGAGCTTGCCCTTCAGTTCGGGCAGCACGAGGCCGATCGCCTTCGCAGCACCCGTCGAGGTCGGGATCATCGACATCGCCGCCGCGCGGCCGCGGTAGAGATCCTTGTGCATCGTGTCGAGCGTCGGCTGGTCGCCGGTATAGGCGTGGATCGTGGTCATGAAGCCGGTCTCGATGCCGACGAGGTCGTTCAGCACCTTGGCGACCGGCGCCAGGCAGTTGGTGGTGCAGCTTCCGTTGGAGATGACCAGATGATCCTTGGTCAGCGTCTCATGGTTGACGCCGTAGACGATGGTGGCGTCGGCGCCGTCGGCGGGCGCGGAGACCAGCACGCGCTTGGCGCCGGCGGTCAGATGCGCGGAGGCCTTGTCCTTCGAGGTGAAGATGCCGGTGCATTCCATCGCGATGTCGACGCCGAGATCCTTCCAGGGCAGCTTCGAGGGATCGCGCTCGGCGGTCACCTTGATCTTGCCGCCGCCGAGATTGATCGAGTCGCCATCGACGGTGACGGTGCCGGGGAAGCGGCCATGGACGCTGTCGAAACGGAGCAGATGAGCGTTGGTCTCGACCGGGCCGAGGTCGTTGATGCCGACGACCTCGATGTCCTTGCGGCCGGACTCGGCGATAGCCCGCAGGATGTTGCGGCCGATGCGGCCAAAACCGTTAATTCCAACGCGGACTGCCATGTTTCGTCTCCTTCAATGACCGTTGTCATCCCGCACAACGCGCTATGCGCGCCTGCGAGGGTTTTTTAGGGGCGGGCGCCCGGTTCGGCCGGGCGGTGCTTGATCATATGGGAGATTACGTAGTCCTTTTTTACGGCAAGCTCAACTCTCAGGAAACGCGCTTCAGCACAGCGTTAACCGCAGCCTCGGCGGTAATACCGAAGTGCTTGTAAAGCTCTTTGGCCGGGCCGCTTTCGCCGAAGGAATGCATGCCGACGAATTCGCCATCCTGGCCGATCACGGCATCCCAGCCCCAGCGTACGGCAGCTTCAATCGCGACCTTCACTGGCGCATTTCCGATGATGGCGGCGCGCTTGGCCTCTGGTTGCGCTAACAACAGCTCGAGCGACGGAACGGAAACAACGCGCGAGGCGATGCCGCGTTCCGCGAGCTGCTTCTGGGCGGCGACCGCGATCTCGACCTCGGAGCCGGAGGCGAACAGCGTCGCCTTGGCTTCGCCCTCGGCTGCGACCAGCTCGTAGGCGCCGGCCGCGCAGGGGTTGTCGTTCGGTGCGGTGGTGCGCAGCTGCGGCAGGTTCTGCCGCGTCAGCGCCAGCACGGTCGGACCGTCCACGCGATTGAGCGCGAGCTCCCAGCACTCGGCGACCTCCATGGCATCGCACGGCCGGAACACGCGCATGTTCGGAATGGCGCGCAACGCGGCGAGATGCTCGACCGGCTGATGGGTCGGACCGTCTTCGCCGAGCCCGATCGAGTCATGGGTCATGACGTACACGACGCCGGAGCCCATCAGAGCGGCAAGGCGCATCGCGGGACGTGCGTAGTCGGTGAACACCAGGAAGGTCGCGCCGTTCGGTGCGAAGCCGCCGTGCAGGAAAATGCCGTTCATCGCGGCGGCCATGCCGTGCTCGCGGATGCCGTAATGGATGAAGCGGCCCTTCGGCGTCTTGGCGGAGAAGGCGGTCGCCGACTTCGCCTTGTTGTTGTTGGAGCCGGTGAGGTCGGCCGAGCCCGCCAAAAATTCCATGGGCATCGCGCCGGCGATCACCTCGATCACCGCTTCCGAGGACTTGCGGGTCGCCGCTGTCATCGGCTTTTCCAGCAGCTCCTTCTTGTAGGCGCGCACCGCCTTTGCGAGCGAAGCGGGACGCTCGTGGCGCAGGCGACGCTCGAACTCGGCGCGCTTGCGGCTGCCGAGCTCGCCGAGCCGTGCTTCCCATTCCTGGCGCGCCGCCGCGCCGCGGCTGCCGGCTGCGCGCCACGCCTTCAGCACGTCCTCGGCGACCGCGAACGGCTCGAGCGAGATGCCGAGATTTTCCTTGGCGGCCTTGAGCTCGTCGGCGCCGAGGGCCTCGCCATGCACCTTCGAGGTGCCGGCCTTGTGCGGCGCGCCGAAGCCGATGGTGGTGCGGCAGGCGATCAGCGTCGGCTTGTTGGATTTCTTCGCGCGCGTGATCGCATCGGCAATCGCCGCCTGGTCATGGCCGTCGATCTTCTCGGCCGCCCAGCCGGCCGACTTGAAGCGCTTCACCTGGTCGACGGAATCGGCGATCGAGGTCGGGCCGTCGATCGAGATGCCGTTGTCGTCGTAGAGCACGATCAGCTTGTTGAGCTTCCAGTGGCCGGCCATCGCGATCGCTTCCTGCGACACGCCTTCCATCAGGTCGCCGTCGGAGGCGAGCACATAGGTGTGGTGATCGACGATCTTCTTGCCGAACTCGGCGGCGAGCATCTTCTCGGCGAGCGCCATGCCGACCGCGGTCGAGATGCCCTGGCCGAGCGGACCGGTGGTGGTCTCGATGCCCTTGGTGCGGAAATTCTCGGGATGCCCGGGGGTGAGCGAGTCGACCTGGCGGAACTGCTTGATCTGGTCCAGCGTCATCTCGGAATTGCCGGTCAAGTACAGCAGCGAATAAAGCAGCATCGAACCGTGGCCGGCCGAGAGGACGAAGCGGTCGCGGTCCGGCCAGGCGGGCGCGGCGGCGTCGAATTTCAGGAACTGCGTGAACAGCACGGTGGCGATGTCGGCGGCACCCATCGGCAGGCCGGGATGACCCGACTTCGCCTTCTCGACGGCGTCCATCGAAAGCCCGCGGATCGCGTTGGCCATACGGGAGTGATCGACCTGCGTCATGTCTGAAATCCGTCTGAAATGAGGCGCTTGGAGGCGATGTACGCCCGCGCGGGAGGAGCCTGGCGGCCACTGAAGGTCGGGGCTGGGATAGCACCTCGGTTCCGGGAGTCCAAGGCAGTCAAACGCGGATTTGGCCGCAAAAGTTGCCTCTGTGGAGATCGCTTTTCCGTCAGGTACCTGGGAGGGAGGAACTGACGGATCGGGACGGCCTCCGTCCCGATTGATCGGTGCATAGTTTCGCGGCGGCGTTGCGCTGGGCTAGCTTGCTTTGTAAATTTCTGGTTCTAACCGCTTGCCGAACCGAGTCTTTTGCCGGGCGGCAAGCTCCAGGAAAAGGCCACTGGGCAAAGGCCGCCAGGTTCCACCGCTGACTGCATGAACGATCGCGTGTCCAACAGTGCCGCCATGACGGAGTCCTCCGCGGTCGAGATCGAGATCGCGACCCGCAGGCTGATGGCGGCGCTCGACGCGCTCGAAAGCGCGGTGGAGCGCCGGCGCGACGCCGATCGCGACGAGAACGAGCTCGCGGCGCGGATCCAGGCGCTGGGCGCGGACCGCTCGCGGCTTGCCGACGAGCTCGACGGCGCGCTGGTGAAGGCGCGCAAGCTCGAGCGCACCAATCGCGAGATCTCCGACCGGCTGGATTCCGCGATCGTCACGATACGCTCGGTGCTCGATACCGGAGAGGACGGATGAGCCACATCAACGTCACCATCAATGGCCGGCAATATCGCATGGCCTGCGAGGAGGGCCAGGAGGTGCGGCTGCTCAAGCTCGCCGAGAGCCTGGAGACGCGGATCCAGTCGCTGCGCGGAAAGTTCGGCGAGATCGGCGATGCGCGCCTCACCGTGATGGCGGCGCTGACCGTCTGCGACGAACTGGTCGACGTCGGCAACCGTGTCCGCAGCATGGAGCAGGAGCTGACCGAGCTGCGCGATTTCCGCAATGCCGCCGTCGAGCGCGCCAGGATGACGCAGACTGCGGTGGTGAACGCCCTGAACGCCGCCGCCGAACGCATCGAGAAGTCGACCCAGGTCCTGAACCGCACCGTCGGCAACGGGATCGCGATTGGGTAACGAGCCGCGAAAGCTGCGCTGAGTAATCGCCCCGGATCCTCTGCGGGATTGTCCCGATGTGGAGACACCCTCTCCCCAACCCTCTCCCGCAGACGGGGGAGGGAGCGGACTTCCGCCGTGGCTCGCAGCCCGCTTCATTACGCCGAAGCACGCTCTCTCGCCGGGCTGGCGATTCGTCAGTATCGTTGTTACATTGGCCCTGCGAGGCTGCGACGCGCGTCAGGAGCCATATATCCCCGGGGCCTTATCGATCCTTTAGGGAACTGTCCCTGGCCGGGCCCGTGGGCCCGGACATATGGTGCCCACCTACTTTCGTAGGGAACTCCGGGATCGAGTGCTTCAACGGCGTACGCGGCTTCGCTCTGTTTCTTCCTTCTGGTTCGTGCCTGTCGAATTGCGTCCCCGACACGCTTGCGGTCCAATCTCGGTGTCATGCCCCCTTAATGCGCAATTGCGCACGTGGGACCGGGGGCATCGAGTACGCCGCCGCGTCGAGGTCTAGCACTGGCGTCTCTGGAATATCGGATCGTCCGCGTCGCGGGTGATGACGGCGGAGCAAGACTTCGCCTTCGGGGGAAAACGCGCATGCCCAACACGAAAGCCGAACTCCGTGCCAAAGCCCTCGCGGCGCGCGACGCCTTGAGCGAGAAGAAGCGCAGCGCCGCCGCCGCAAAGCTCGCCAAGCGTGGGCTCCCGTTCAAGCTTCTGCCCGGCAGCATCGTGTCCGGCTATTCGCCGATCCGCAGCGAGATCGATCCGATGCCGCTGATGAAGGCGCTTGCGGAGCAGGGCGCCAAGCTGGCGCTGCCTTGCGTCACCGCGCGCGGCCAGGCCCTGGTCTTCCGCATCTTCCATCCGAACGATCGTCTGATGCTCGGCCCGCTCGGCATTCCCGAACCGTCGCCGGCGGCGGCTGAAGTCATTCCGGATGTCATGCTGACGCCGCTCGCGGCATTCGATCGCCTCGGCCATCGCATTGGCTATGGCGCCGGGCATTACGATTTCACCTTCGCGCATTTGCGCAAGGCCAAGCAGATCGTCGGCATCGGGCTTGCTTTTGCAGCGCAGGAGATCAAGGCGGTTCCGGCACTATCGCACGACGTCGCGCTGGATTATGTGCTAACGGAATCGGACGTGTTCGATTTCCGGAGTTCTGAAGTTGCGCATTCTCTTCGTGGGTGATGTCGTCGGCCGAGCGGGGCGCAACGCCATCGCCGAATATCTGCCCGGCATGGTCAAGGACTGGTCGCTCGATTTCGTCGTCGTCAACGGCGAGAATTCCGCCGGCGGCTTCGGCATCACGGAAGCGATCTATCAGGAGTTTCTCGACGCGGGCGCCGACGCGGTGACGCTCGGCAACCATTCCTGGGACCAGCGCGAGGCGCTCGTGTTCATCGAGCGCGCCGAGCGCCTGGTGCGTCCCGCCAACTATCCGCGCGGCACGCCCGGCCGTGGCGCCGCCCTGGTCGAGACCAAGAACGGCAAGCACGCCCTCGTCGTCAACGCGTTGGGCCGCGTCTTCATGACCCCGTTCGATGATCCCTTCGCAGCATTGGAGCGCGAGCTCGGGGCCTGCCCGCTCGGCGTTGCCGCGGACGCCATCGTCGTCGATTTCCATTGCGAGGCGTCGAGCGAGAAGCAGGGCATCGGCTTCTTCTGCGACGGCCGCGCCAGCCTCGTCGTCGGCACGCACACCCATGTCCCGACCGCCGACCACCAGATCCTCACGGGCGGCACTGCCTACATGACCGATGCCGGCATGACCGGCGACTACGATTCCATCATCGGCATGCAGAAGGAAGAGCCGCTGCGCAGGTTCACCTCGGGAATCCCGTCAGGCCGCTTCGAGCCGGCCGGGGGCGCAGCGACGCTGAGCGGCGTCGTGGTGGAGACGGATGATGCCACGGGCCTTGCGCTGAAGATTGCGCCGGTGCGTGTCGGTGGAAGGCTGGAGCCGGCGACGCCGAAATTCTGGTTGAGCTGAACGCCGGCGTCTCACTCTCCGTGTGATCCCTGCGAACGCGTCGGCGTGCTCCTGTTTTGCCCGACGAGTCAAAACGCTCTCATGGCCTGCCTCCGCAAGCCATTGATTCCGCACGCCCCGGCTACTGTGCATGGGGTTGTTTTCGAGCTTTTGAGTTGGGGACGCCGGAGTACCCGCCGTCAGCCCTGCCTAAATCCCATCCGGAAGGCGCCCCAGTGCTTGCCGCGGATCACGATCGGCGAAGACAGATCCTTCATCAGCACGAACTGTCCGCCGCCCATGTCGCGGCGGTAGGTCTGGAGCAGGAACGGCTTCGTGTTGCCCGCGACCTTCTTCACCGTGCGGTCGTTGAACAGGCGGCGGTTGCGGCAGTTGGCGTTATTCCAAACGGGGTCCTTGCCCTGCGGCAGGCGGTAGTTCGGATTGTGGGTCGGCAGATAGCCATCCCGCGCCCAGGCGACGCAATAGACGATGCGCGGATCCGATTTCTGGATCGGGTCCTGGATCGCGGGCAGCACGCGGTCGGTGAATTCGACGTAGTTGGTGAGGTACTGCTTCGGATCGGTGCCGGGAATTTCGCGATAGGTCTCGTCGAGCAGCTGGTCCAGCGTGATGTCGCCGCGATCGATGGCGGCTTCGAACTCGGCCGTGATCCGCTGCGCGGTGTCGACCACGACGCGGATGAGCGGCGTATCCGAAGTCTCGACGCCGCTGTCGGCGATCAGCGCGATCAGGCCTTCGGACGTGTCGAGCAGCTTGGCCACGCGCTCGTCGGCATTCTTGAGGTCGCGCGAGGAGAGGTCGACGCCCTTCGCGAGCTCGTTGAGCTCGCTGATGACGGTGTCGCAGTGTCCAAGGTTGGAGGTCGCCGCGCGCGTGACGCTGCCGATCTCCGCCTCGACCGACGCAAATCCCTGCTGGACGCGCGAGATGATGCTGGAGATCTGTTGGGCGCCTTCGCCGGCGGTCTTGGCACGTTGCGAGGCATCGCTGCTTTCGCCGATCAGGCCTTCGATCTGACCATCGAGGTCGCGCACGGTGTCCGAGATCTGATGCGTGGCCTGGCGGGTGGCTTCGGCGAGGTTCTTCACTTCGCTTGCGACCACCGCGAAGCCGCGGCCGGCATTGCCGGCGCGGGCGGCCTCGATGGTCGCGTTCAGCGCGAGCAGATTGGTCTGCTTCGCGATCGCCTCGATCGAGCCGGACACCTTCGCCACCTGTGCAAGCGCCGAGCCGACGGCGCTAAGGCGCGCTTCGATCCGCTCCACCGCTGCGACGAGCTCGGAGATGTGACTGACCGCGGTGTCGACGGCGCTGCGGGACTGCGCGATCTCGCCGACCGCCGCCGACGTGGTCGTCTGCACGGCCTGCGATGCATTGGCGATGTCGTGATTGGCCGAGACCATCGTCTCGGCCGTGCTCTGGAGGTGATGGAACCGGTCGGACTGGTTCGCGACGCGGCTTGCGACTTCCTGGACGTTGCCGGCAATATCGGCGAGCTCCACGCCGAGGCCGCCGATGCGGTCGGCGAGCTGATCAATCAGCCGTTCGGCCAGCGTGCGGTTGGAGCCGGTGTCCATGACGGCAAGTTGTACGACGGACATGTTCGATGAGTCCTCCAGTCAGAGCCGCAACCCGGCTCACGGCGGCATTCCCATTCCAGTCGCGACTTTAGAGGATGATTCGCGGCAGGCGTCTTGCCTGAGCGTGCACTACAGCTTGTAGGCGGTACGGAATCCACCCCAGTGCCGGCCCTGCACGCGGATCGGGACGTCGATCTCGCGCATCATCACCGTGTTCCCGTTGCCCATGTCGCGCGCATAGCTTTGGACCAGGTACGATCGCAGGTTGCGCGCGGCAGCCAACCCCGCCGGATCGTTGAATATCCGGCGGTTGCGGCTGTTGGCCGTGTTCCAGGCAACGTCGCCCGGCCGCTGCGGATGCGAATAGATCTTGTTGTGCACCGGCAGGAAGCCGTTGCGGTCGACCATGGCGCAGAACGCCATGCGTTGGTCCTTCGCCAGAAAGGTTTCCTGGAATGGCGGCAGCGCCCGGTCGGCCCAGTCGAGATATTTCGTGCGGTATTGCTGCGGATTGGTCCCGGCGATCTCGGCATAGTCGGTGTCGAAGAGGTCGTCGATCTTGACCTCGCCGCGTGCCACCGCCTGCTCGAAGATATTGGTCAGCGCGTTGCCCGCCTCCATGGCGCGGGTGACGAACTCGGTGTTCTCCTCGTGGATCGACCAGAGCTTGTCCTCGATCTTTTCGCGGAGCTCGGCATTGGGGCTGGCGAACTGTGCGCGGGCGCCGGCCTTGGACTGCTCGATCACGCGCAGGCGGCAGGCGCCGACGTCTTCGAGCGTGCCTTCGATCATCGCTTGCGGTGCGAGCCGGCCAGCGTCAGCGCCGCCGATCAGCACGCCGTCCATCGAGATCTCATAGACCGGCATCACGCCGCGCGCGCTCTCGAGCTTAAGATGGCAGGGCAGCCGTTCGGTCTTGCGGCGATCGTCGTGCTCGCTCTGACGCAGCAGCACGGCGCAGCGCGACTTCAGCTTTTGCGCGAAGGTGGTGACGGCTTTGCCGGCACTGGCGACGTTCTCGCCATGGCTCTCGGCAGCCTTCGTCGCGGCATCGATCTCGGCCGCGCTCTCGCCGACCGAGACGATGAACTCCGAGGCGCTCGCGGCATTGCCGGAGACTTCGCTGGTGGTGGCGTTCTGTTCGGCGACCGCCCCGTTGACGGTCTCGAACACCGGGCGGATCGCCTCGATCGCCTGCGAGATGCGGTGCACGGCATCCGCGGAGCCGGCGGCGTCGCGCTGCAATGCGTCGATCTTCTTGGTGATCTCTTCGGTCGCGCCTTGCGTCTGCACCGCGAGGGCCTTGACCTCGGTGGCGACGACCGCGAAGCCTTTTCCCGCAGCGCCCGCGCGCGCGGCCTCGATCGTCGAGTTGAGCGCGAGCAGCGTCGTCTGCCGCGCGATCTGCGCGATCAGATTGACGACGTTGCCGATGGCGGCTGAGGATTCGCGCAGGCGATCGACATTGGCGCGGGCTTCCTGTGCCGCGGCGCTGGCCTCGTCGGCGAGCTTGCCGGCCTCGCGAACCTGCGTCCCGATACCCAGGGCGGATTGGGTGAACTTGTCGGCGGCATGGGCGAAGGTGGACGCGGTCGATTGCGCGGCGTTGGTGCGGCCGGTCAGGGCATCGGTGCGGTCGCGGATGGCGGCAAGCGTCGCCGCGGTCGCTTCGGCGCCGCCGGCCACCGAATTGGCGGCGCGTTCGAGCTGGCGGATCATGGCGCCGAGCTCGAGTTCCAGCAGCTCCAGGATCTCCCGCGCCGAATCAGTTTCGGCCACGGCAGCGGGCTCGGAATGGGCCGCCGGCTGCAGAGCCGCCGGGGCGGCCGCAGGCGCGGCCTGGTCCGGCAGGCGCTTCCGAAATAGTCCGAACGCCATCAGCTCTCTCTCGTCGGGATAAGGTCGGGCGCTATTTTCGCAGTCCGGAATGAAATCAGGGTTAACGGTGCCTCACCTCTAGGCACCGTCCATTACGGAGGCTACCTTTACAGTGCTACCTCAGAGGCCCAGATCCCTTTGATTCCGGTGGGGGGGCGGCCTATAAGGCCGCGCTTCCCACGCTCACCTTTGGCTGACGATTTTCCAAGAGACCACGCATGGCCGGACATTCCCAATTCAAGAACATCATGCACCGCAAGGGGCGGCAGGATGCGCAGAAGTCGAAGCTGTTCGGCAAGCTGGCGCGGGAAATCACCGTCGCAGCCAAGCTCGGCGCGCCCGACCCGGCCATGAACCCGCGCCTGCGTGCGGCTATCATCGCGGCGCGCCAGGAGAACATGCCGAAGGACAATATCGAGCGTGCCGTCAAGAAGGCGCTCGGTAACGAGGGCGAAAACTATGACGAGATCCGCTACGAGGGCTACGGCCCCGGCGGCGTTGCCGTCATCGTCGAGGCGCTGACCGACAACCGCAACCGCGCCGCCTCCGACATCCGTTCCTTCTTCACCAAGTCGGGCGGCAATCTCGGCGAAACCGGCTCGGTGTCCTTCATGTTCGATCGCACCGGCATCATCGAATACGACCGCAGCGTCGCCTCCGACGACGCCGTGCTGGATGCCGCGATCGAGGCCGGCGCCGACGATGTGGTGTCCGGCGAAGGCGGTCACGAGATCTACGCCTCGACCGAAGGCTATCGCGACGTCGCCAAGGCGCTGGAAGCCAAGTTCGGCGAGCCGCGCAAGGCCGCGCTGATCTGGAAGCCGCAGAACACGGTCGCCGTCGACGACGAGACCGGCGAGAAGCTCCTGAAGCTGATGGATCTGCTCAACGAGCACGACGACGTCCAGCAGGTCTACGCCAATTTCGAGATCTCGGACGCGCTTGTGGCGAAGATGGGTGGCTGAGGCCGCATGAACGGTGCGCTCCCTCGCCCCGCTCTTGCGGGGAGAGGGTTGGAGCCCACTTCCCCTGTTACTTCTGTTCTGTTTCTGTTTCGCTATCGTCGGCCAGCCGCTATCACTGGCCCATGACCGCGCTCCCGATTCGCCAACCCGTCCGCATCATCGGCATCGACCCCGGCCTGCGCCGCACCGGCTGGGGCGTGATCGAGGCTGACGGCAACCGCCTGATCTATGTGGCCTGCGGCTCGGTGGAACCGCCGAACGACCTGCCGCTGGCGAGCCGGCTGCTCGCGATCCATGAAGGGCTGGCGGCCGTGCTTTCGAACCACCAGCCGATGGAAGCCGCGGTCGAGCAGACCTTCGTCAACAAGGACGGCGTTGCGACGCTGAAGCTCGGCCAGGCTCGCGGCGTCGCCATGCTGGCGCCCGCAATGTTCGGCATCTCGGTCGCCGAATACGCGCCCAACCAGGTCAAGAAAACCGTCGTCGGCGCCGGTCACGCCGAGAAGGCCCAGATCGCGATGATGCTGAAGATCCTTCTGCCCAAGGCCGATCCGCCGTCGGCAGACGCCGCCGATGCGCTCGCCATCGCCATCACCCATGCCCATCACCGCCAGAGCACCGCGCTGCGGCTGAAGGTGGCGAGCCTATGATCGGCAAGCTCAAGGGCCTGATCGATTCCTACGGCGAAGACTTCGTCATCCTCGACGTCGGCGGCGTCGGCTATCAGGTGCACTGCTCCTCGCGCACCTTGCAGCATCTGCCCTCGCCGGGCGAAGCGGCCGTGCTGTCGATCGAGACCTATGTCCGCGAGGATCAAATCAAACTGTTCGGCTTCCGCACCGATCAGGAGCGCGAATGGTTTCGCCTGCTGCAGACCGTGCAGGGCGTCGGCGCGAAGGTCGCGCTCGCCGTGCTCGGCACGCTGGCGCCTTCCGATCTCGCCAATGCGATCGCGCTGCGCGACAAGGCGGCGGTGGCGCGCACGCCCGGCGTCGGCCCCAAGGTCGCCGAGCGCATCGTCACCGAATTGAAGGACAAGGCGCCGGCCTTCGCCAATGTCGATCCCGCGGTGGTGCATCTCGCAGGCGCGGTCGACGATCAACGAGCCCCACGCCCGGTCGCGGACGCGATCTCCGCGCTGGTCAATCTCGGCTATGGCCAGCCGCAGGCGGCTGCCGCGATTGCATCGGCCTCGCGCAGCGCCGGTGAGAATGCCGAGACCGCGCAGCTCATTCGCCTTGGCCTGAAGGAGCTCGCGAAATGAGCGATCCCAAGGCCAGCCGCATGGTCTCGCCCGAGCGCCGCAGCGACGATGTCGGCGACACCGCGCTGCGCCCGCAATCGCTGTCTGATTTCGTCGGCCAGCAGCAGGCGCGCAAGAACCTCTCGATCTTCATCGAGGCTGCGCGCAAGCGCGGCGAGGCGCTCGATCACGTGCTGTTCGTCGGTCCGCCCGGCCTCGGCAAGACCACGCTGGCGCAGATCGTGGCGAAGGAGCTCGGCGTCGGCTTTCGCGCCACTTCGGGACCTGTCATCGCCAAAGCCGGTGACCTCGCCGCGCTGCTGACCAATCTCGAAGAGCGCGACGTGCTGTTCATCGACGAGATCCATCGCCTCAGCCCGGCGGTGGAAGAGGTGCTCTATCCCGCGATGGAGGACTTTCAGCTCGACCTCATCATCGGCGAAGGTCCGGCCGCGCGCTCGGTGAAGATCGAGCTGTCGAAATTCACGCTGGTCGGCGCCACGACGCGCGCAGGCCTGCTCACCAATCCCTTGCGTGATCGCTTCGGCATTCCGGTCCGCCTGAATTTCTACACCATCGAGGAATTGGAAAGCATCGTCAGCCGCGGCGCGCGCGTGCTCAATGTCGGCATGAGCGCTGACGGCGCCAACGAGATCGCGCGCCGCGCCCGCGGCACGCCGCGCATCGCCGGGCGTCTGCTCCGTCGCGTGCGCGATTTTGCTTCCGCTGTCGATGCCGACAAGATCGATCGCAAGATCGCCGATCACGCGCTGAGCGCGCTCGAGGTCGACGCTGCGGGTCTCGACGCCATGGATCGCCGCTATCTCACGACCATCGCGATGAACTATGGCGGCGGACCGGTCGGCGTCGAGACCATGGCCGCGGCATTGTCCGAGCCGCGCGATGCGATCGAGGACATCATCGAGCCGTATCTGATCCAGTGCGGCTACCTCCAGCGCACCCCGCGCGGCCGCTTGCTCACCTCGCACGCCTTCCGCCATCTCGGCATCGCCGAGCCCTCGCGCGATGCGGCGGCACAGTTCGGCCTGTTCGGCACCGACGAGAGCGACGACTGATCTGCGCAAACGGCGCGCTCCTTTCATGAACTTCTGGTGATCTCGTGCAGACGATCTGCACGAGCGCACCCCAATTCCGCTCCATTCGGACCGCATCAAAAGAGCGCATTCCGATCGGGTTTTCATGATCACGCGCCGTCATTTCATCCGTTCCATCGGCGGGCTGTCCGCCCTCGGCGTCTCGACCGCCGCCTACGGCGTCGGCATCGAGCCGGTGCTGCGGCTCCGCGTCACCCGCTATCATCCGAAGCCGCGGCAATGGCCGTCGGATCTTTCGCTGAAGATCGCCGCCATCGCCGACATCCATGCCTGCGATCCCTGGATGTCGCTGGAGCGGATCGAGGGCATCGTCGAACGCACCAACGCGTTGAAACCCGATCTCATCGTGTTGCTCGGCGACTATGTCGCTGGCCTCCATCACGTCACGCGCTTCATTCCGTCGCGCGAATGGGCGAGGGTGCTGGCCGGCCTGAAGGCGCCGCTCGGCGTCCATGCCGTGATGGGCAATCACGATTATTGGGACGACAAGACCGTGCAGCGTGCGGGGCACGGGCCGACCATCGCGCATCGGGCGCTGGAGGCGGCCGGCATCCCCGTCTACGAGAACGATGTCGTGCGCCTTTCCAAGGACGGCCGCCCGTTCTGGCTCGCCGGGCTCGGCGATCAACTCGCGTTCCTGCCGGCGCGGCGCTTTCGCAGCACCGGGCGCTTCGGCGCCGACGATCTCGCGGGTACGCTGGCGAAAGTCACCGACGATGCGCCAATCATCCTGCTCGCGCATGAGCCCAACATCGCGCCGCTGGTGCCTGCGCGCGTCGCGTTGCAACTGTCCGGCCACACCCATGGCGGCCAGGTCCGCCTGCTCGGCTGGTCGCCGGCGGTTTCGCCCAAGAACGGTATGCGGCTCGCCTATGGCCACTTCCGCCTGAAATGCGATCTCATCGTCTCCGGCGGTCTCGGTTGCAGCATCATGCCGGTCCGCGTCGGCGTGCCGCCTGAGATCGTCGAAGTGACGCTGGGGCGGGGACCCCTGGTGGTGTAGCCGTCAAATTTCGAGTCAGCATCTGGGCACCAGTCCAAGGCTGCGCTATATTGATCCGATGAGTTCTGCCGTCGAGAAAGCTGTTGAAGCTCTTGAGCTGCTGCCTGAGGAAATGCAGGAGTCCGCGGCCGACTTCTTGTTGTCCCAAGCCAAGAAGTTTCGGGCCCTCAGAGACGCGATCGACGAAGGGATGGCGGATGTCGAGGCCGAACGCGTGGTCCCCTGGGATCTCAACGAGTTTCTCGAGCAAACGCGGGCGAAGCGGTAGAGCCTCGTGCAGGTCGTTCTGTCCTTGCGCGCCCGTACGGACCTTTTTGACATCCATTCATATCTTGCAGGGCATAGCCTAGCGGCAGCGGATCGATTGGCTGCGAGATTCTCCGAGCGGTTCGAAGAGTTGCGACAATTCCCTTCTTAGGACCAGATCGGAGTGAGCTAAGGGCATCCCTTCGCGGGCTGTCGATCGAGGGTTATATTGCATTCAACCTCATTCGGACTGATCGCATAGTTATTGTGCGGGTCTTGGATGGGCGTCGAGATATAAAGCGAGAGTTTTCGAAATGACTGCCCATCTCGACGGCGAGATCCGCGACGGCCGCCACCACATGCAGGTGCGCGTCTACTACGAGGACACGGATTTTTCCGGCATCGTCTACCACGCCAATTATCTGCGCTACATGGAGCGTGGACGCACCAATCATTTGCGCTTGATGGGCGCCGAGCAGCAGGCGCTGTTCGAGCAGGCGGAGACGGAAGGCACGGGCTTCGCCTTCGTGGTGCGCTCGATGCATCTGGATTTCCTCAAGCCCGCGCGGATGGACGATGTGCTCGACGTCGTGACCTGGCCGGTTGCGGTGAAGGGCGCCTCCATCGTGCTGGCGCAGGAAGTGCGGCGCGGTGAAAACGTGCTGGTGAAAGCCGAGGTCCGCGTCGCCTTCATCAGCGGCGGCCGCGCCCAGCCGATCCCGAAATCGATCCGCACGCTGATGAAGGCTGATGTGATTTCGTGATCGGCCGATAGGGGGTCGCCACTCGACCCCGCCTTGCGCAGCGATAGATTGCGGCCCCAACCAATCGATGAGGCTCATCATGTCGCGTCCGCCGCTTCCGCCCTTCACCCGTGAGACCGCCGCGCAGAAGGCGCGCATGGCGGAGGACGCCTGGAATTCACGCGATCCGGTCCGTGTCTCGCTGGCCTATACCGAGGACAGCCGCTGGCGCAATCGCTCCGAGGTCTTTCAGGGCCGCGAGGCGATCGTCGCCTTCCTCACGCGCAAATGGGAGAAGGAGCACGACTATCGCCTCATCAAGGACCTCTGGGCCTTCGACGAGAACCGCATCGCCGTGCGCTTCCAGTACGAATGGCACGATGCAAGCGGCCAGTGGTATCGCTCCTACGGCAACGAGCAATGGGAGTTCGACGAGCACGGCCTGATGAAGCGGCGCGAAGCGTCGATCAACGACATTGTGATTGCGGAGAAGGATCGCCGGTTTCACTGGGCCGCGCCGGGGCCACGGCCGGCGGATGTGCCGGGTTTGGGATGCGATCCGTTTTGACATTCGCGAAATAGCGCGGTGCGCTTGCTGTGCTCTCTCCAACAGGGGAAGAAGGGAAGGGGAGCGTACCGCTAGCTAGACGCGCCGCGCCAAGAACCTTGTAATCGCGCCACCGAGCTTCGCATTGTCCATAGGCTCCGCCAGCGACGCCCTTGCCGTTGCGACCACCGCATCCGGCGCCTTGCCGTCCCGCAGATCGCAGCACACTTGCGCAAAGGCCACGTCGAACTCCGGATGCGGCTGCATGGTCAGCGTCGTGCCGTTGGCGTAGAGCAGGCCGGCATGCGGGGTGAACTCCGACGACAGAATCGTCAGCGCATCGTCCGGGGGCTCGATCACCTGGTCCTGATGCGAGGCGGCGATGGCGACCGCGTCGCCGTCGACGACGCCGTTCTCCGGCAGCACCTGATAGACGTGCCGGCCAATCCCCCAGCCCTTGTCCGACTTGCGCACGGTGCCGCCGAGCGCCTGCGCGATCAACTGATGACCGAAGCAGACGCCGACCATCGGCGTCTTGTTTGCGTAGGCCGTGCGCACGAAATCTTCCAGCGGCGCGATCCAGTCGAGGCCGTCATAGACGCCGGCAGCGGCCCCGGTAATCAGGACGGCCTCGATCTTGCCCGGATCGGGAAGCGCATCGCCATTCGGGATGCTGACGATGTCGACCGTGGCCGCCGGATCCTCGGCGCGGACCATGCGCTCGAACATGTCGGGAAACGAGCCGTGACGCTCGCGATATTCCTTGGGAACGAGGCCGGTCTCGATGATGGTGATGCGTGCCATGTGCCCTGCTTCGGTTGCGTAGCTATAACACTGCACCAATGGCGTCCACGTCAACCGCCTGCAAGCTGGCTCGCCGTCTGGTCCTCGAATTCCTCGAGCGCCTTGCGCATGGTCTCGACGAGATCCAGCGCCACGGGCGACGGGCTGCGCTGCGCCGGGAAGACGGCGGAGAACTCGAAGTCGATGCGCGGCAGGAAGCGGCGCGCGACGACGCCGCGGGTGGAAAATTCCCGCGCGGTGAAAGGGTCGCAGATCGCAACGCCGAGCCCCGACGACACCATGCCGCACATGATCTCCGACAAGGTGGTCTCGACCCTGAGCACGCGGCGGACTTCATGGCGATTGAAGACCTGGTCAACGAGATGCCGGCTTGATGATCCCGCCGACAGCGAGATGAAGGTCTCGCCTTCGAAATCGCTGGGCTCCAGGACGTCCTTCTCCGCAAGGCGATGACCCGTCGGCAGCACCGCGACGCGCGCGGGCGCTGGCAATCGCAGGCTGGGCAGGCCGGAATGGGCGATCGGCACCTCGGCAAAGCCGATGTCGCATTGGTTGTTCAGGACCCAGTCGACGACGATTGGAGAGATCACGCCGAAGAACGCGAGGTTGAGGTTCGGCCGCTCCTGCAGGAAGTGCCCTGCGAGGCGCGGCAAATAGCCGTTCGCCAGCGCCGGCAGCGCGGCGATGCGCAGCGAGCCGGTGCGGCGGCCGCGAATCTCCTCGGCGGCGGCGGTGATGCGTTCGAGACCGACGAAGGAGCGCTCGACCTCGGTATAGAGCGCCATCGCCGCCGCGGTCGGCACCAGGCCAGTGCCGCGCCGCTCGAACAGCTCCATCTTCAGCAGGGCCTGGAGGTCGCGCAGCAACCGGCTCACCGCCGGCTGCGTCACCACCATCAGCTTCGCAGCCTCCGTGACGCTGCCGGTCAGCATCATCGCGCGGAAGGCCTCGACCTGCCGCGAATTGATCCGCGCCATCTCGTCATCCAATCATAACATTTCGGCATGCAGAGGGTGCCATTATTCATTGGACGATGGAAGTATTGGTCTGCGATCTTTTTCATCAGAGCTGGAGCCAGCCCGCTTTTTCGGCAGATTGGAGGGGTTTTGACCTCCAAATCGCGCCAGACCCGCCGAACAGGGGCCGGAGCCCTGATCTGAGAGGGATTTGCGCGGAAGGAAATGCGGAAGGCGCCCCAGCCGGAGATTTGTCGGCACGTCACCTCATTCCGGTATGGAGATCGGTCCACATGACAACTTTTCGCCTTCTGACCGCGGTCAGCATCGCAGCGCTCATCGCGGCCCCGTCAGCCGCCTCGGCCCAGCAAAAGACACTCTACGTCGCCGGCTATGGCGGCTCGTTCGAGAAGACGATCCGCGACGAGGTGATCCCGGCCTTCGAGAAGGAGAACGGCGTCAAGGTCGAATACGTCGCCGGCAACTCCACGGATACGCTGGCCAAGCTGCAGGCGCAGAAGGGCAACCAGCAGATCGACGTTGCCATCGTCGATGACGGCCCGATGTACCAGGCGATCCAGCTCGGCTTCTGCGGCAAGCTCGACGGCCTGCCTGCCGATCTCTACGACACCGCGCGCTTCAAGGACGATCGTGCCGTCGCCATCGGCATCGTCGCGACCGGCCTGATGTACAACACCAAGGTGTTCAAGGAGAAAGGCTGGGCGGCACCGACCTCCTGGAACGATCTGAAGGACACGAAATACGCCAAGCAGCTCGTGATCCCGCCCATCAACAACACTTACGGTCTCGAAGCGCTGGTGATGCTGTCGAAGATGAACGGCGGCGGCGAGACCAACGTCGATTCCGGTTTCAAGATCTTCAAGGAACAGATCAATCCGAACGTGCTCGCCTATGAGCCGTCGCCGGGCAAGATGACCGAGCTGTTCCAGTCCGGCCAGGCCGTGATCGCGGTGTGGGGCACCGGCCGCGTGCAGAGCTTTGCCAATACCGGCTTCCCCGTCGACTTCGTCTATCCGAAGGAAGGCGCGGCGACGCTGCTGACCACGGCGTGCCCGATCGCCAAGCCCAATGCCTCGCCGCTGGCGGCAAGCTTCGTCAAGATGCTGCTCGACCCAAAAGTCCAGCTCGTGATGCTAAAAGATTACGGCTACGGCCCGGTGCTGAAATCGCTGGTGATCCCGCCCGAGCTCGGCAAGATGGCGCCGATCGGCGAGCGTGCAGCAAAGCTCTACAATCCGGACTGGACCGTCATCAACGAGAAGCGCGAGGAGTGGACCAAGCGCTGGAATCGCGAGGTCGAGCGCTGATCTGAGCGTTCGCGGAGACAGCGCATGGCTTATCTCGAGCTCGACCGGGTCGCAAAACAGTTCGGCGCGCAGACCGTGGTCAACGACTTCAGCCTGTCGGTGGGGAAGGGGGAATTCATCTCCTTCCTCGGCCCCTCCGGCTGCGGCAAGACCACGACGTTGCAGATGATCGCGGGCTTCCTCGATCCCTCACGCGGCGCGATCCGCCTGGAGGGCAAGGACCTGACCGCGATCCATCCGGCCAAGCGCGGCCTCGGCATCGTGTTCCAGAGCTACGCGCTGTTTCCGCACATGACGGCGGCCGAGAACGTCGCGTTCGGCCTCGAGATGCGCAACGTGTCGCGGGCTGATAGGGCTGAACGTGTCCGCGCAGCGCTCGCGATGGTCGGCCTCGCCGGCTTTGAGGACCGTCATCCCCGCCGCATGTCCGGCGGGCAGCAGCAGCGCGTGGCGCTGGCGCGCGCGCTGGTGATCAAGCCGAGCGTGCTGCTGCTGGACGAGCCCTTGTCGAACCTCGATGCCAAGCTGCGCGAGGAGATGCAGATCGAACTGCGCCAGATCCAGCGCACCATCGGCACCACGACGATCCTGGTCACGCACGACCAGAACGAGGCGATGTCGCTGTCCGACCGCATCGTGGTGATGAGCCAGGGCAAGATCGAGCAAATCGGCACGCCGCAGGAAACGTATGAAAGGCCGGCCTCGGCCTTCGTCTCGCAATTCCTCGGCAAGACCAATGATTTTGCCGGCACGATCGACCGGACCGTCACGCCCGCGCAGCTGGTGGCGGGCTCCTGGAGCGCGCCGGCGCCCGCCGGGCTCAGTGGCCCCGTCACCGTCAGCATTCGCCCCGAAAGGATCGGTTTTGGCGATGCCGGCCTCGGCGCAAAGATCGTCACGCGCATTTTCCAGGGCAATCACTGGCTATTCCAGTGCGAGAGCGAGTGCGGCCCGGCGATCGTGATCCGCCAGAACGACGGCACGGCGCAGCCGGCCGAAGGCGACGCCGTTCGCCTGACCTGGCGCCCCGAGGACATGAGCGTGCGCGCGAGGACTGCGGCATGAGCATGGCCGCCGAGGAGCGCAGCGTACGCGCGCCATGGGCGCTGACGGCGCCCGCCCTGATGCTGTTCGTCGGCGTGCTGCTGATTCCGCTGGCGATGACGGTGATGCTGTCGTTCCACGATTGGGGCCAGTACAAGGGCATCGAGCCGGTTTTCATCCTGAAGAACTGGCACGAGATCGCGACCGATCCCTATTATGCCGAGATGTTCTGGCGGACCTTTCGCATCGCGATCCTGACCACGCTGCTCACCGCGCTGCTTGGCGCACCCGAAGCCTACATCCTCAACCGCATGAGCGGTCGCTGGAAGAGCTTCTTCCTGCTGGTCATTCTCGGGCCGCTTTTGATCTCCGTGGTGGCGCGCACGCTCGGCTGGGCGCTGCTGTTCGGCGGCAACAACGGCCTCGTCAACAAGCTCCTGATGTCGCTCGGCGTGATGCGCTCGCCGATCCCCTTCATGTTCACCGAAACCGGCATGGTGATCGCGCTCGCGCATGTCATGATGCCGTTCATGGTGCTGTCGGTATGGGCGGCGCTGCAGCGGCTCGATCCGCAGATCGAGAATGCCGCGATGTCGCTCGGCGCCGGCCCCGCCACCATCATCCACCGCATCATCATGCCGCAGATCATGCCGGGCGTGCTGTCGGGTGCGATCATCGTGTTCTCGCTCTCGGCCAGCGCGTTCGCGACGCCGGCGATCATCGGCGGCCGGCGGCTCAAGGTCGCCGCGACGCTGGCCTATGACGAGTTCCTCAACACGCTGAACTGGCCGCTCGGGGCGGCGGTCGCCACGCTGCTGCTGGTTGCGCTGGTGCTGATCGTGGTCGGCAGCAACGCCCTGATCGAGCGGCGTTATGCGGAGGTGTTCCGATGAGACGGAACGGCCCGTTTGCGCTGATCTTCCACACCATCTTCGTCATCGTCATGGTGGCGCCGATCCTGGTGGTCTGCCTGGTCGCCTTCACGCCCGAGGGCTTTCTGTCACTGCCGACCAATGGCTTCTCGCTGCGCTGGTTCAGGACGATCGCGAACTATCCCGAATTCATTCACGCCTTCTGGGTCAGTCTCGGCCTCGGCGCGCTCTCGTCCTTCGTCGCGCTGCTGTTCGCGGTGCCGGCGGCGCTGGCGATTGCGCGCTATCGCTTCCGCGGCCGTGATGCGCTCGCCGCGCTGTTCCTGTCGCCGCTGATGATCCCGCATGTCGTGCTCGGCATCGCCTTCCTGCGCTTCTTCACCTCGGCCGGCCTCGGCGGCAGTTTCGCCGCGCTGATCATCGCGCATGTCATCATCGTGTTTCCGTTCGCGCTGCGGCTGACGCTGGCGGCGGCGACCGGCATGGACCGCACGGTGGAGATGGCGGCGGTCTCGCTCGGCGCCGGCGGCTGGACGCTGTTTCGCCGGGTGACGCTGCCGCTGATCCTGCCCGGCGTCATCAGCGGCTGGGCACTCGCCTTCATCCAGTCCTTCGACGATCTCACCATGACCGTCTTCCTCGCCGCGCCCGGCACCGAGACGTTGCCGGTGCGCATGTTCCTTTACATCCAGGACAACATCGATCCGCTGGTGACGTCGGTCTCGGCCTGCGTGATCGCTGTAACCATGACCGCCCTCATTCTGCTCGACCGCTTCTACGGGCTCGACCGCGTGCTCGCCGGCAAGGGCGGCGACACCGGGCGATAGGAGAAACCCATGTCAGGAGACTATGACGTCGCCGTCGTCGGCGGCGGATTGCTCGGCTCCGCCATTGCCTGGGGCCTCGGCCGCCTCGGCAAGAAGGTGGCCGTGCTCGACGAAGGCGACATCACCAAGCGCGCCTCGCGCGCGAACTTTGCGCTGGTCTGGGTGCAGAGCAAGGGGCTCGGCATGCCCGCCTACACGGTGTGGACGGTGCAGGCCTCGCAGGCGTGGGGCCGGCTGGCGTCCGAGCTGAAGCAGCAGACCGGGCTCGACGTCGCCCTCCAGCAGAACGGCGGCTTTCATCTCACGCTGGGCGAGGAAGAGTTCGGCCAGCGCACCGAACTCGTCAAGCGGATGCACAACCAGGCCGGCGCGGCCGACTACAAGATGGAGATGCTGCGGCCCTCGGACGTGAAGAAGGCGCTGCCGCTGATCGGGCCCGAAGTGTCCGGCGGCAGCTATTGTCCGCTCGACGGCCACGTCAATTCGCTGCGCACGTTCCGGGCTTTCCATACCGGGTTCAAGGCGTTCGGCATCGACTATTTTCCGGAGCGGCCGGTCTCGGCGATCAGCAAGAGCGGCGGCGAATTCCGCCTGACCACGCCGAAGGGCGAACTCCGCGCCGCCAAGATCGTGCTTGCTGCCGGCAATGCCAACCAGACGCTCGCGCCGATGGTCGGCCTTTATGCACCGATGGGTCCAACCCGCGGCCAGGTCGTCGTGACCGAGCGCACCATGCCGTTCCTGCCGCATCCCTTGACCACGATCCGCCAGACCGACGAGGGCACGGTGATGATCGGCGACAGCAAGGAGGACGAGATCGATGATCGCACCCTGAAGCCCTCGATCAGCGGCGTCATGGCCGATCGCGCGCAGCGCATGTTTCCGCATCTGTCGCGGCTCAACGTCGTCCGAAGCTGGGCCGGCATCCGCGTCATGCCGCAGGACGGCTTTCCGATCTACGACCAGTCGGAGACGCATCCCGGCGCCTTCGTCGCCTGCTGCCATTCCGGCGTGACGCTCGCGTCCAACCACGCCTTCGAGATCGCGCGCATGGTCGTGCAGGGCGCGCTGGAGCCCGAGCTGGTCGGCGCGTTCTCGGCCAGCCGTTTCGGCGCCGCCGGCGCGGCGAACAACAGCGGCTACTAGAGATATTGAGGAAGCCAGGATGTTCAGACGATCCGAACAGGACAAACGGCCGGCCGTGCAAATCTTCGTCGACGGCGTCGCCGTCGCGGCACGCCAGGGCGACACCGTCTCTGCCGCGCTGCTGGCCTCCGGCGTCGACGCACGGCGCTCGACGGCGGTGAGCGGCGCGCCGCGCCTGCCCTATTGCATGATGGGCGTGTGCTTCGACTGTCTCGTCACCATCGACGGCGTCGGCAACCGCCAGGGCTGTCTCGTGCCCGTCGCGGAGGGCATGCAGGTCGAAATCCAGAAGGGCAAGCGGGAGATCGGAAAATGACTGTGGCTCCCAAGCGCGAAGACTACGACGTCGTGGTGATCGGCGCGGGACCTGCGGGCCTCGCCGCCGCGGCAACCTCTGCCGAAGCCGGCCTCGCAACGCTGCTGCTCGACGAGAATGCCGGTCCGGGCGGTCAGGTGTTTCGCGCCATCGCCTCGACGCCGGTCACGGATCGCAAGCAGCTCGGTGAGGACTATTGGATCGGTGCCGATCTCGTGCAGTCGCTGCGCGCTGGCAGCACCGAGGTGATCCATCGCGCGACCGTCTGGAGCCTCGATCGCAATCTCGACATCGCGGTTTCGATCGGCGGCGCCTCCGCCTTCGTTAGGGCGAAGCGCGTGATCCTCGCGACCGGTGCGCTGGAGCGGCCGTTCCCGATTCCCGGCTGGACCTTGCCGGGCGTGATGACCGCCGGCGCGGCGCAGACCATGCTGAAATCCTCGGCGCTGGTGCCCGACGGCCGCACGGTGATCGCGGGCCAGGGCCCGCTGCTCTGGCTGCTCGCCGCGCAGATTTTGCGCCTCGGCGGCCGCATCGACCGTATCCTCGACACCACCGAGCGCGGCAATTATTTCGCGGCGCTGCCGCATGCCTTCGCCTTCCTGACCTCGCCCTATTTCGCCAAGGGCCTGTCGATGATGCGCGAGGTGAAGGCGAAGGTGCAGGTCGTCTCCGGCGTCACCGAGGTTGCGGCGGCCGGCGACGGCCGGCTCGCGAGCGTGAGCTATGTCGCGGGCGGCAAGCGCGAGACCATTGCCGCCGATCTGCTCTTGCTGCATCAGGGCGTCGTGCCCAACGTCAATCTGGCGATGGCGGCCGGCGTCGAGCACCGCTGGGACAATCTGCAACTGTGCTGGTCGCCGGTGCTCGATGCGAGCGGCAATTCGTCGGTTGCCGGCATCGCGATCGCCGGCGACGGCGCCGGCATCGGCGGCGCCAATGCGGCCGTTGTGCGCGGCCGCATCGCCGCGCGCGCGGCGGTCGAAGCGCTGGCCCCCGCGTCTGCCGCGAAGCTTGCGCCGATGGCAACGCTCCGTTCCGATCTCGCCAAGGCGGAACGCGGCCGCGTCTTCCTCGACACGCTGTTCCGCCCCGCGCCGCAATTCCGGATCCCCTCGGGCGACACTATCGTCTGTCGCTGCGAAGAGGTGACGGCAAAGGACGTGCTCGATTCCGTCGCGATCGGCGCGACCGGGCCCAATCAGCTAAAAGCCTATCGCCGCACCGGCATGGGCCCGTGCCAGGGCCGTCTCTGCGGTCTCACCGTCACGGAGCTGATGGCGCAGGCGCGCGGGAAGACGCCGCAGGAGATCGGCTATTACCGCCTGCGAGCGCCGGTGAAGCCGATCACGCTCGCCGAGCTCGCCGCCGTTCCGAAGAGCGAGGACGATATCAAGGCGGTGGTGCGGGGATGACCCGAAACGTGGATGCGATCGTCGTTGGTGGCGGCATCCACGGATGCTCGACCGCGCTGCATCTCTGCCTCGCCGGGCTGAACCCGGTGCTGATCGAGAAGGACTATGCCGGCCGCCATGCCTCCGGCGTCAACGCCGGCGGCGTGCGCCAGCTCGCGCGACACATTCCCGAGATCCCGCTCTCGATCCGCTCGATGGGAATCTGGGAGAAGATTTCTGATCTCGTCGACGACGATTGCAGCTTTGAAAGCTACGGCCAGGTGCTGGTCGCGGAGAACGAGGAGGAGCTCGCGGTCTGCCGCGCGCGTGTCGCCGAGCTCAACGCGCTCGGCTTCACCCATGAAGAGCTGATCGACGCTGCCGAACTCCGGCGTCTCGTGCCGGCAGTCGCCGAAACCTGCCCCGGCGGCGTCGTGTCGCGCCGTGACGGCGCGGCCAATCCGGCGCAGGCGACAACGGCGTTCCGTCGCAAGGCCGAGCAGCTGGGTGCGACCGTGCGCGAAGGCATGGCCGCCGGCAACATCCGCTATGACGACGGCCTCTGGCATGTCGATGTCGGCCCTGAAACATTTGCCGCGCCGGTGCTCGTCAATGCCGCCGGCGCCTGGGCCGGCAAGATCGCGGCTGATCTCGGCGAGCCCGTGCCGGTCGAGACCGTGGCGCCGATGCTGATGATCACCTCGCGCGTGCCGCACTTCATCGATCCCGTCGTGATCCTGCGGGGGCGAAAGCTCTCCTTCAAGCAATTCAAGAACGGCACCGTGCTGATCGGCGGTGGTCATCTGGCGACGCCCTATCAGGATCGCAACGAGACGGTGCTGGACTGGAAGAGCCTCGCGACCAGCGCTCGCACCGTGTTCGAGCTGTTCCCGGTGATGCGCAGCGCCACCATCGTCCGCGCCTGGGCCGGCATCGAGGCGAAGATGAAGGACGATATTCCTGTGTTCGGCCCGAGCAGCCGTCACAAGGGCCTCTATCACCAGTTCGGCTTCTCGCTGCACGGCTTCCAGCTCGGCCCCGGCGCCGGCGCCGTGATGGCGGAGCTGATCGTCAACGGCGGCACCCAGACCCGCATTGGCGATCTCGGCATCGACCGTTTCCATCCTTCCACGCTCTAAAGAGGAACATCATGAGCATCACCCGCAGCATCCGCACGCCCATCATGCACCGCGCCGTCGAAGCCAATGGCTTCGTCTTCCTCGGCGGCACCATCGCCGACGACACCTCGGTCTCGATGGGCGAGCAGACCCGCAACATCCTCGGCAAGATCGCCGGCTATCTGAAGGAAGCGGGAACCGACAAGAGCCGCGTCGTCAGCGCCTCGATCTTCGTCACCGATCTCTCCAAGAAGAAGGAGATGGACGCGGCCTGGACCGAGTTCTTCGGCGACAATCTGCCGACCCGCGCCACCGTCGGCGTCGCCGATCTCGGCGGCAGCGCGCTGATCGAGGTGGTGGTCACCGCGCTGAAGGGCTGATGGCACAGCGACCAGGGACGATAGCGCCTCTCGCGCTGTCGTCTCCTCGCGCCGCGCCTTGATCTCGCCCTTCGAAGGGAATAGTTAGAGGCTCCCTCAACCAGGATCGTTCCAGCCATGGATTTCACCCCGACCGCAAAGCCCATCCGCCTTGCCCACGGGGAATTCCATGCCTGCCTCCATCATCCTGTCGAACCTGTCGCTGTCCACGCCTGACGGCCGTCCTCTTTTCTCCGACGTCGATCTGACATTTGCGGACGAGCGGACCGGTCTCGTCGGCCGCAATGGCGTCGGCAAGACGACGCTGCTTGCGTCGGTCTCAGGGGAGCACCTTCCTCAGTCCGGACGCGTTCTGGTCAACGGCAGCATCGGCCTGCTGCGTCAGGACGTGCAATGGCCGGCAAGCGCGACCGTGGCCGATCTGTTCGGCGTGCGGCCGGCGCTCGAGCTGCAGCGCCGAGCCGAGCGGGGCGAGGCCTCCGCCGACGATATCGCTGCGATCGACTGGACGCTCGATGCGCGGCTGGAGGCCGCGCTGGCGCGCCTCGGGTTCGCTTCCTCTCCCGACACCGAGCTGTCGTCCCTGTCCGGCGGCCAGATCACAAGGGTTCGGCTCGCGGCGTTGGTCTTTGCCGAGCCCGACTTCCTGCTGCTGGACGAGCCCACCAATAATCTCGACCAGGACGGACGCAAGGCCGTAACCGATCTGCTGGCAGCCTGGCGCGGCGGTGCGATCGTCGTCAGCCACGATCGGGACCTGCTCGACACCATGGATGTGATCGTCGAGCTGACGTCGCTCGGCGCCGCGCGCTACGGCGGCAATTGGAGCAGCTTTCGCGAACAGAAAGCCGTCGAGCTCGCCGCCGTCAGGCACGACCTCGCGCATGCCGAGAGGCGGCTGTCCGAGATCGACGGCAAGGCGCAGGAAGCCGCAGAGAAGAAAGCGCGTAAGGACAGCGGCGGCAGAAAGAAACGCGCCAAGGGCGACATGCCGCGCATCCTGGCCGGGGCGCGCAAGGATCGCAGCGAAGACACCGGGGGCAAGACTGCGCAGATCGCCGAGCGGCAGCGCGCAAACGCGCGCGAGGCCGTCGACGCGGCGCGTCGGCGCGTCGAGATTCTTCAGCCGCTTTCCGTCAAGCTGCCGGCGACGGGTCTGCCGGCGGGCAGGGAGGTGCTCTGGCTCGACGGCGTCAGTGCCGGCTACCGGCCGGAGCAGCCCATCTTGCGCGATCTCTCATTTGCGATCGTCGGGCCGGAGCGCGTCGCGCTGGTCGGGCCCAATGGCTCCGGCAAGACGACACTGCTGAAACTCGTCGCGGGCGAGCTGCGACCGCTTTCAGGCGTGGTACGGGTCAGGCCGGATTTCGCGCTGTTCGACCAAAAGGTCAGTCTGCTCGATCCGGGGCTCTCCATCCTGGACAATTTTCGGCGCCTCAATCCGGCAGCGGGTGCGAATGAGTGCCATGCCGCGCTGGCCCGGTTCATGTTTCGGGCCGATGCCGCCTTGCAAGGCGCCGGATGTTTGAGCGGCGGGCAAATGTTTCGCGCAGGGCTCGCCTGCGTGCTGGGCGGGCAGACGCCGCCGTCCCTCTTGATCCTGGACGAGCCGACCAATCATCTCGACCTCGAGTCCATCGAAGCCGTCGAAGCCGGATTGCGGGCCTATGACGGTGCGCTGCTCGTCGTCAGTCATGACGAATCGTTCTTGCAGGAAATCGGGATCACGCGGCGGATCGATGTTGCCGGCAAGTTGCCGCGCATCGATGGCGGGATCGTCTGACCCCGCCTGGCAGTTTTGAATTTGGCAGTGATTTTCAAAAACCCGACGCCCTGCCCCCAGCGCGTCGGGTGGAAAAAATGAGTATCAATTTCGTGATCCCAACCCGATTGTTGTGACGCCTGCCGCATCATTTTACTACTCCGGGAAACTACCGCGTCGGAACCTGCGGGCTTCGCGGTGCGCTGGCCTATGAGGCCGTGCTTCCACCCGGCTCCAGCGCCTCGCCGATCTCCAGCGGGTGGGCCATGGTCTCGTGCAGCGCCTCGCGGTCGAGCTCGCCTTCGGAGATGCTGATCACGACGCATGCAACGCCGTTGCCGATCAGATTGGTCAGCGCGCGGCACTCGCTCATGAACTTGTCGATGCCGACCAGGATCGCGATCGACTGGATCGGGATGTCAGGCACGATCGAGAGCGTCGCTGCGAGCGTGATGAAGCCGGCGCCGGTCACGCCCGAGGCACCCTTCGAGGTGATCATGGCGATGCCCAGGATGCCGAGCTCCTGCCAGATCGTCAGATGGGTGTTGGTCGCCTGCGCCAGGAACAGCGTCGCCAGCGTCATGTAGATGTTGGTGCCGTCGAGGTTGAAGCTGTAGCCGGTCGGGATCACGAGGCCGACCACCGAGCGCGAGGCGCCGAGATGCTCCATCTTCTGGATCATCTGCGGCAGCACCGTCTCCGAGGACGAGGTGCCGAGCACGATCAGGAGCTCGTCCTTGATGTAGGCGATGAAGCGCAGGATCGAGAAGCCGGCGAGCCGCGCGATCGCGCCCAGCACGATCAGCACGAACAGGATGCTCGTGAGATAGAACGTGCCGATCAGCGCCGCGAGGTTGAGCAGCGAGCCGAGGCCATAGGCGCCGACGGTGAACGCCATCGCGCCGAAGGCGCCGATCGGCGCGACGCGCACGATGATGCGGATGATGCCGAAGAACATCTTCGCGGCCTTGTCGATCGCATCCGCAATCGGTTCGCCGGCCTTGCCGAGGAAAGCGATGGCGAAGCCCGAGAGGATCGAGATCAGCAACACCTGCAACAGGTCGCCGCGGGCGATCGCGCCCAGATAGCTGTCGGGGATGATCGCCATCAGATGGGCGACGATGCCCTCTTCCTTGGCCTTGGTGACGTAGGTCGCCACCGATTTCGGATCGATCGTGGCGGGATCGATATTGAAGCCGTGGCCCGGCTGGAGGATTTCGCCGACCAGCAGGCCGACGGCGAGCGCGACCGTCGAGACCGCTTCGAAATAGATCAGCGACTTCAGCCCGACCCGGCCGACGCGCTTGAGGTCGCCCATCGAGGAGATGCCGTGCACGACGGTGCAGAAGATGACAGGCGCGATCATCATCTTGATCAGCGCGATGAAGCCGTCGCCGAGCGGCTTCAGAGCCTTGCCGAGATCGGGATAGACATAGCCGATCAGCACGCCGAGCGCGATCGCGATCAGGACCTGGACGTAGAGGATCTTGTACCAGGGTTGGTGCCGGCGGAGGATGGCTGGCTGGATCGCGACTTGTGTCATAGAGTGTGCCCTGAACGCATTGATGGTGCAGGATTCGGCTTGTGCATGACCTGCACCATGTGATGGCCGCCGCAGAAGTGACAATCACATTTTTGTCGGATCGCACGAAGATCGATCGTTGCACCGCAATTGGGGGGAACATGGCGACTGCGACCGGCTCCGGCCAGCAAACGCCGGGCTATTTTCCGCGCTGGAAACTCAGGACCACGGGCGTGATCATGCCGGAGGAGCGGCTGTCATGGGGGCAGACAATCGTCTCCGGTCTGCAGCATTGCGTCGCGATGTCCGGCTCGACGATCATCGCGCCGCTGCTGATGGGGTTCGATCCCAACGTTGCGGTCCTGTTCTCGGGCATCGGCACGCTGATCTTCTTCGTCATCGTCGCCGGGCGCGTGCCGAGCTATCTCGGCTCGAGCTTCGCGTTCATCGCCGTCGTCATCGCGGCTACCGGCTATGCCGGGCAGGGGGCGAATCCCAATATTTCGGTTGCGCTCGGCGGCATCGTTGGCGCCGGCGTGATCGCGCTGATCGTGATGTGGTCCGGTGTCGGCTGGATCGAGCGGCTGCTGCCGCCGGCTGTCACCGGCGCCGTGGTCGCCGCGATCGGCCTCAATCTCGCGCCCGTCGCGGTCAAGGCGGTGAGCGCCAATACGTTCGACACGGCAATCGGGCTCGCGACCGTTCTGATCATCGGCGTGGTCGCCGCCGCAGCCCCTGGCCTGTGGCGCAGGCTGCCGATCATCCTCGGCGCAATCGGCGGATATTTTCTGTATCTGCTGTTCGCGAACGGTCTCGGCTTCGGCAAGCCAATCGACTTCACCCAGCTTTCGGCCGCGCCGTGGTTCGGCCTGCCGAATTTCACAACGCCGACGTTCCAAGCCGACGCCATCTTCCTGATCGCGCCGGTCGCCGTCATTCTAGTTGCCGAGAACCTCGGCCACATCAAGGCCGTCGGCGCCATGACGGGCCGCAGTCTCGATGCCTATCTCGGCCGCGCCTTGTTCGCCGACAGCCTGGCGACCATCGTCGCGGCCTGCGGCGGCGGCACGGGCGTCACCACCTATGCCGAGAATATCGGCGTCATGGCCGCGACCAAGGTCTATTCGACATTGCTGTTCGCCTTCGCTGCCATCGTGTCGATCCTGCTCGGCTTCTCGCCGAAATTCGGCGCGCTGATCCTGTCGATCCCGGGCCCCGTCATCGGCGGCCTCTCGATCGTGCTGTTCGGCCTGATCGCGGCGATGGCGGGCCGGATCTGGGTCGAGAATAAGGTCGACTTTGCAAATCCTGCAAACCTGATCACCGTGGCCGTGGCGTTGACCGCGGGCGCCGGCGATCTCACGCTCAAATTCGGATCGGCACCGCAACCTTTGGCGCGATCATCCTCTATCAGATCCTGACCTCGCCACTCGCGCGCCGCGCGGAATGAATCCCAGGGATGCACTGAAGGGATGGAACAAAAGGCGCTTTCCGTCGATGATGAGGCATTCCGGAGAGAACCCATGCCGCAACTCGATCGCTCGACTTCGTTTCCCTCGCGCCTCGTCGGCCAATACGCGCTGGTGACCGGTGCCTCGCAGGGCATTGGCCGTGCCGTCGCCATCCGGCTTGCCCAGGAAGGCGCGACCGTCGCCATCAATTATTTCGAGCACGATGACCGGGCGGAGGAGACGCTCGCGCTGGCGCGGGCCGCTTCGCGCGATCGCGGCCACGGCGCGCCCGATCATTGCATCGTCAAGGCCAATGTCGGCGATGAGCAGGAGATTGCTGCGATGTTCGAGACGATCCTTTCGCGCTGGAAGCGTCTCGATTGTCTCGTCAACAACGCCGGTTTCCAGAAGGAATCGCCGAGCGAGGCGCTCGATATCGAAACCTATCGCCGGATCATCGACGTCAACCTGAACGGCGCCGTGCTCTGCGCGCAGAAGGCACTCGCGCATTTCGTCAAGCGCGGGGCAGGGGGCAGCATCATCAACTGCTCCAGCGTCCACCAGATCATTCCGAAGCCCGGCTATCTCGCTTATTCGATCAGCAAGGGCGGCATGGCCAATCTGACGCGCACGCTGGCGCTGGAGTTCGCCAGCCGCGGCATTCGCGTCAACGCGGTCGGTCCCGGCGCGATCGACACGCCGATCAACGAGGCCTGGACCGGCGATCCCGAGAAACGCGGCGTCGTCACCTCCCACATTCCCATGGGGCGCGTCGGCACGCCGGAGGAGATCGCTGCGGTGTTCGCCTTCCTCGCCTCCGATGATGCGAGCTACATCACCGGGCAGACCCTCTATGCCTGCGGAGGCCTGACGCTATTCCCCGAATTTCGCGAGAACTGGGCGAGCTGAAGGTCAGCGCGGCTGCGGCGACGAAGGTCCGGACCGGATAGGGGACTGCGGCGCCGTGTGCTATCGACCGTGGACGGCGCTGCCGCTATTGCCAAGCGCCGACACGTGAAGGGCTCGTGACCACAAATATCAACATCAATGCCTACAGCGACGCGCTGGTGGTGCTCGGGACCGCCGGCGTCGTGGTGCCGATGGTCCGCCATTGGGGCATCAATCCCGTGCTGGGCTATCTCGGTGCCGGCGCCATTCTCGGCCCGCTCGGGCTCGGCTCGCTCGTTCGCGATATCCCGTTCCTGTACTGGTTCACGGTGACGGATGCGCAGAACGTCGAGGGGATCGCCAATCTCGGCATCGTCTTCCTGCTGTTCCTGATCGGGCTCGAGCTGTCGTTCCGGCGGCTCGTCACGATGCGGCGGCTGGTGTTCGGACTCGGCGGCTTGCAGGTCCTCGTAACATCCGCCCTGATTTTCGGCGTCACGCGTGTCTCCGGACAAAGCTCCGATACGGCCGTCATCCTCGGTGCCAGCCTTGCGCTGTCCTCGACGGCGATCGTGCTCGAGCTCCTGTCCGCCGAGAGGCGGCTCGCGACCACGACCGGGCGTGCCAGCTTTTCGGTGCTGCTGGCCCAGGACCTCGCAGTGGTTCCCATTCTGGTTTTTGTCTCGGTGCTCGGCGCAGGCAGCGGCGGCTCCGTGCTAGGGCACATCTCCAGCGCGATCCTGAAGGCGGTCGTGGCGGTCGCTTTTCTCATTTTGGTCGGACGGCTGCTGATGCGTCCGCTCTTCCAAATGGTCGCCGGCACCCATTCGACGGAATTGTTCGTCGCCGCGACCCTGTTCGTCATCGTCGGCGCAGGCCTTGCCGCGCACCAGGCCGGCCTGTCGATGGCGCTCGGAGCCTTCGTTGCAGGCTTGATGCTGGCGGAGACCGAATATGGCAAGGCCATCGAGGCTACCGTCGAGCCGTTCAAGGGCCTGCTGCTCGGCATCTTCTTCTTCACCGTCGGCATGGCTATCGACTTCCGCGTGTTCATGCGCGAGCCCGGCTGGCTGCTGGCGGCCGTCATCGGCATTCTCGCCGGCAAGGCGATCGTGCTCATCATCCTCGGCCGCCTGTTCAGGCTGTCATGGCCGTCGGCGATCGAGATCGGTTTCCTGCTGGGCCCCGTCGGCGAATTCGCCTTCGTCAGCATCGGAATGGCCGCGGCCGCCGGCCTGATCGAGCCTCGCGTGTCGGGCTTTGCCGTCGCCCTCACGGCCGTGACGATGGCGTTGACACCCCTGTTGAACGTGCTTGCCCAGCGATTGGCCGCCAAGCTGAGGAGCGAGCGCACGGCCGATCCCGAGCTCGCGGTGCGGCCGCCCGGCGACCGGGCGCAAGCCATCGTGATCGGCTACGGCCGCGTCGGAAAGGTCGTCTGCTCGCTGCTGACGAGCCATGGCCTCGACTACATCGCGGTCGATCACGAGGCCGTCGCCGTGGCGCGTGACCGCCGCGACGGCCACAAGGTCTATTTTGGCGATGCGACAGAACCGGGCTTCCTCGAGGCCTGCGGCCTGATGCAGACCACTGGTGTGATCATCACCATCCAATCGCGACCGGCGATCGACGCGGTCGTCGAGCGGATCCGCGCGGTGCGGCCGGATGTGCTGATCGTGTCGCGCGCGCGGGATGCCGAGCATGCCCGCCATCTCTATGCGATCGGCGCAACCGACGCTGTGCCCGAAACCATCGAGGCCAGCCTGCAGTTGTCCGAAGCCGCGCTGGTCGGCCTCGGGGTTGCGGTCGGGCACGCGATAGCCTCGGTGCACGAGAAGCGGGACGAATTCCGGCTGACATTGCAGCGGGCCGCGCGCATCGCAGGCGAGGAGAAGGTTCGCCCGCTCGATCTCACGAGACGCGGGGCCCCGCGATAACGGGCCGGGCCGCCGTGATCTGGCAAAACCCGATGGCGCGGACTACATCTGCCTCATGGCAAACGCTCCGCTGGCAACCCCTCCGCTCCAGGATTTCGTCGACCGGCACGATAGGCTGTTCGTGCTGACCGGCGCCGGCTGCAGCACCAATTCGGGCATCCCCGATTATCGCGACAGCAATGGCAATTGGAAGCGGACCCAGCCGGTCAACTTCCAATCCTTCATGTCGGACGAGCTTACGCGGCAGCGCTATTGGGCCCGCAGCCTGATCGGCTGGCGGCGGTTCGGCCAGGCGAAGCCGAACGACGCGCATCACGCGCTCGCGCGGCTCGAGGCGAGCGGGCGCTGCGAGATGCTGCTGACCCAGAACGTCGACCGGCTGCATCAATCCGCCGGCCACCGCCAGGTGATCGATTTGCACGGACGGCTCGACCTGGTCCGCTGCATGGGCTGCGGGGCGAAGACGCCGCGGAGCGAATTCCAGGATGCGCTCGGCCGCGCCAATGCGGAATGGCTGATGCTCGATGCCGCCGATGCGCCCGATGGCGACGCCGATCTGGAGCACGCGGAATTCTCGTCCTTCCAGGTACCTGCTTGCGAAACCTGCGGCGGCATCCTCAAGCCCGACGTCGTGTTCTTCGGCGAGAACGTCCCGCGCGACATCGTCGCGACCGCGCAGGACCATCTGTCGCAGGCCGATGCCATGCTGATCGTCGGCTCGTCGCTGATGGTCTATTCCGGATTCCGCTTCGTAAAGGCTGCCGCGCAGCGCAACATTCCGATTGCGGCGGTCAATCTCGGCCGCACCCGTGCCGACGATCTCCTGACGCTCAAGGTCGAGGAGCGCTGCGAGGCGGCGCTTGCATTCCTGCTCTGATCGCGCGGGCTGCGAACACGCCTTGCCTATTGCATAGGTGCCGCGCAAAATAGCCGGGCACGGCGTTGCCGGCATGCCTCATGGCACGGGAATTGCTGCGCTTTCAGCCACAGTCTAGACGATCAGCACGGAGAATTTGGAATGCTTGAGGGAGCCGAGGTGCGGCTTGCCGTCGATATCGGTGGCACGTTCACCGACATCGTGCTGGACGTGGGCGAGGCGCGCAAGACGCGCAAGCTGCTGACGACGCCGCAGCGGCCCGAGCAGGCGGTGTTGGACGGCATGCGTCTCATTCTTGCCGACGCGCGCGCCCATATCAGTGACATCGACGTCTTCATTCACGGCACCACGCTGGCGACCAACGCGATCATCGAGCGCCGCGGAGCCAGGACGGCCCTGATCGCGACCGACGGCTTCCGCGACGTGCTCGATATCGGCACCGAAAGCCGCTACGACCAGTACGATCTCGGCATCGACAAGCCGAGGCCGCTGGCGCCGCGCAGCCTGCGTTTCACCGTGCCCGAGCGCGTCGATGCCCATGGCGCCGTCCGCCTCCCGCTGGACGAGGCGGCAGTGCGCGCACTCGCGCCAAGATTGCGCGAGCTGGGCGTCGAGAGCGTCGCGATCGCCTTCCTGCACTCCTACGCCAATCCCGAGCACGAGCGCCGCGCCGCCGCGATCCTGGCCGATGAGATGCCCGGCATCTCCGTGACCGTGTCCTCCGCCGTCTGTCCCGAGATCCGTGAGTATGAACGCACATCGACTGCGGTCGCGAATGCCTATGTGCAACCGCTGATCGACGGTTATCTCGCCCGCATGGCCGACGCCTTGCAGGTCGAACAGTTCCGCGGCGCGATCTACCTCGTCACTTCGGGCGGCGGCGTCACCTCGATCGAGACGGCGCGGCGTTTTCCGGTACGTCTCGTCGAATCCGGCCCCGCCGGCGGCGCGATCTTCGCGGCGCAGATCGCGGCAAGGCTTGGCGAGAGCAAGGTGCTGTCCTTCGACATGGGCGGCACCACCGCAAAGATCTGCCTGATCGAGAAATACCAGCCCGAGACCTCGCGCGTGTTCGAGGTCGATCGCGCCGCGCGCTTCCTCAAGGGCTCCGGTCTGCCGGTGCGCATTCCCGTGATCGAAATGGTCGAGATCGGCGCCGGCGGCGGCTCGATCGCGCATGTCGACGCCATGAAGCGCGTCACGGTCGGCCCGGAGAGCGCCTCGTCGGAGCCGGGCCCCGCCTGCTACGGCCGCGGCGGCCAGCGTCCGGCGGTGACCGATGCGGACGTTGCGCTGGGCATGATCGATCCCGATGCGTTCGCCGCCGGCACGATCAAGCTCGACCCCGAGCTGTCGAAGCAGGCGCTGCTGCGCGACGTCGGCGAGCCGCTCGGCCTGTCCGCGGAAACCGCGGCCTATGCCGTGCACGAAGTCGTCTGCGAGAACATGGCGAGTGCGGCGCGCGTCCACGCGGTCGAGCGCGGCGAGATCGTCGGTCAGCACACCTTGATCGCGTTCGGCGGCGCCGCGCCGCTGCATGCGGCGCGCGTTGCCGAGAAGATCGGCGTCTCCCGGGTGATCGTGCCGTCGAATGCCGGCGTCGGCTCGGCCGTCGGCTTCCTGGCCGCTCCCATCGCCTATGAGCTGGTGCGCAGCCGCCATGTCCGGCTCGACGATTTCGACACCGAGGGGGTCTCCGACCTCTTGCAGGAGATGGTGACCGAGGCGCGCGCTTTGGTCGAGCCTGGCGCTGCCGGTGCGCCGGTGCGCGAGCGCCGTGCCGCCTTCATGCGCTATGTCGGCCAGGGTCATGAGATCTCCGTCGAGCTGCCGAACCGGCGGCTGACGGCAGCCGATCTCGCGGGCCTCCGCCAGAAGTTCGAGGCGGACTATTCCGCGATGTTCGAGCGGGCCATTCCAGGCGCGGCGATCGAAGTCTTGAGTTGGTCGGTGCTGGCGACCACCGAGGCGCGCAATCCGCCGGCCGTTGCTTCCGTCGCGCGCAAGCCCGCGGCCAAGGCGTCCGGCAGCCGGAAGTTCTTCGACGGCCGCGCCGGCGAGGTCATCGAGATCCCGCTCTATCGCCGCGAGGACATGGTGCCGGGCGCGACCATTGCGGGACCCGCCGTGATCGCGGAGGACGAAACATCTACTTTTGTCTCGACCAGTTTCGACGCGCATATCGACGGTGCCGGCAGCATCGTCATGGAACGAAAGGCGGCCTGATCATGAGCAAGGCAAATGGCGCAAGCCTGATCGACCTTCAAATCATGTGGCACCGGCTGATCGCCGTGGTCGAGGAGCAGGCGCAGGTGCTGCTGCGCACCGCCTTCAGCCCGATCGTGCGCGAATGCGGCGACCTCTCCGCCGGCGTGTTCGACCTCAGGGGGCGCATGCTGGCGCAGGCGGTGACCGGCACGCCCGGTCACGTCAACTCGATGGCGGAATCGGTCAAGCACTTCATCAACCATTTTCCGCTGGAGACGATGAAGGAGGGTGATGCCTACATCACCAACGACCCCTGGATGGGCACCGGCCATCTCAACGATTTCGTCGTCACCACTCCCTGCTTCAAAGACGGCAAGGTCGTCGCGCTATTCTCCTGCACCAGCCATCTCATGGACATCGGCGGCATCGGCTTCGGGCCTGACGCCACCGACGTGTTCATGGAGGGGCTCTACATCCCCATGCTGAAACTGATCGACCAGGGCATCGTCAACGAGACGCTGATGGCGATGATCCGCACCAACACGCGCCTGCCGATCGACACCGAGGGCGACACCTATTCGCTCGCCGGCTGCAACGACGTCGGCTGCGAGCGCCTGGTCGAGATGATGACCGAGTTCGGCATCGACACGCTGGACGAGCTCGGCGACTACATCTGCGATCGCTCGCGCGAGGCCGTGCTGGCGGAGATCGCAAAGCTGCCGAAGGGCAGCTGGCGCAACACGATGGTCGTCGACGGCTATGATGCGCCGGTGACGCTGGCGGCGACGCTGACGATCTCGGACGACGGCATCCACGTCGATTTCGACGGCACGTCCGCCGCCTCGAAATTCGGCATCAACGTGCCGCTGTCCTACACCACCGCCTACACCGTGTTCGGCCTCGGCTGCGTCGTCGCCTCGCAAATCCCGAACAATGCCGGCTCGCTCTCGCCGCTGACGGTCTCGGCGCCGGCGGGCGCGATCCTCAATGCGCCGAAGCCGGCGCCCGTGGCCTCCCGCCACATCATCGGCCAGATGCTGCCCGACGTGGTGTTCGGCTGCCTGCGTCAGATCATCCCCGAGCGCGTGCCGGCGGAGGGCACCTCCTGCCTGTGGAATCTCAACGTCCGCGGCCAGACCCGTTCCGGCGTCGGCGGCAATTACGGGTTCTCGATGGCGGTGACGTCCAATGGCGGCACCGGCGCGCGCTTCGGCAAGGACGGCCTGTCAGCCACCGCCTATCCAAGCGGCGTGCGCGGCACGCCGGTCGAGATCGCGGAGACGCAGACGCCGTTGATCTTCTGGCGCAAGGAGCTGCGTCCGGATTCCGGCGGGGCAGGGCGCACCCGCGGCGGTCTCGGCCAGATCATCGAGGTCGGCAGCGGGGTCGATGCGCCGTTCGACATCCTCGCGGCCTTCGACCGCATCGATCATCCGCCGCGCGGACGCGATGGCGGCAAGAACGGCGAAGCCGGCTATGTCGGTCTCAAGTCCGGCAAGAAGCTGCGCGGCAAGGGCTTTCAGCAGGTGCCGCCGGACGACCGCCTCGTGGTGCTGACGCCCGGCGGTGCCGGCATCGGCGCGCCGACCGAGCGCGATCGCGCGGCGGTCCAGAACGATATCGAAAGCGGGCTCGTGTCCGCGGACAATGCTGTTGCAGTTTATGGATATGCGCGCTGACGGTGTCAGTGCACGTGGTAACAAACGGAGGAGCTCGATGATCACGCGACGGAATTTCACCGCGGGCGCAGCGACGCTGCTCGCCGCCGGCCACATCTCGACCCGCGCCCGGGCAGCGACGACGAGCTGGGACATGTCGACGGTCTGGCCCGACGGCAATTTCCACACCCAGAACGCGATGGCCTTCGCGGAGGAGGTGAAGAAGCAGACGGGCGGCGCGGTCGCCATCACCGTGAAGGCCGGCGGCCAACTCGGCTTCAAGGGGCCCGAGCATCTGCGCGCCGTGCGCGACGGCCTGGTGCCGCTCGCCGACGTCCTCAACATCCAGCAGGTCGGCGACGAGCCCTTCATGGGCGTCGAGAGCATTCCGTTCCTCTGCGGCTCCGTGGACGAGCTGAAGGTGCTGCACAAATACGTGCGGCCCGAATACGAGAAGATTGCCGCGCGCAACAACCAGAAGATCCTCTACATCGTGCCGTGGCCGACGCAGTATCTGCACCTCAAGGCCAAGGTCGCCGACGTCGAGGGCCTGAAGAACATCAAGATCCGCGTGCCCGACAAGAATGCGGTGGACATGCTGAATGCGATCGGCATGGCGGCGGTGATGATCCCCTGGGGCGAGACGATCCCCGCGCTCGCCTCGGGCGCCGTATCGGGCGTCTCCACTTCGTCGGTATCAGGTGTCGACGGCAAGTTCTGGGAATTCCTGAAATATGTGTACCCGACCAACCACGTCTGGTCGTCGCAGATGCTCACCGTCAATCTCGATTCCTGGAAGGCGCTTACCGCGGACCAGCAGAAGCTCGTGACGGACATCGCGGCAAAGATGGAGCCGGGCTTCTGGGCGAACTCGCTCAAGGCCGACGTCGACAGCCTCAACCGCCTCAAGGAAGGCGGCATGGAGGTGGTGCCGGTCTCTGACGCGATGATGAAGGACATCCGCGCCAAGACCGCGCCGCAGCTGGACGCCTTCCTCAAGCGCGTGCCGGCGGCCGACAAGCCGGTGCGGGCCTATCTCGCCGACATGAAGCGCGGCTGAGGGCCGCGTCGTGGTGAGCGTTTCGCCCGAAGCACCACAGAGCCTCAACGCAGCGGCGCCCGCGCCGTTGCGCATCCTGCTCGACGGCATCGATCGTCTCGGCCGGCTCGACGGCTGGATCGGCGGCGGCTGCCTGTTGATGCTGACGCTGCTGATGCTGTGCGAGGTCGCGACGCGGTTCCTGTCGAACTTCCTGCCGTTCTTTCCGCCGAGCATCTCGATCGCCTGGGAGTATTCCTCCTATCTGATGGCGGCGTCATTCACCTTCGGCGCCGCCATGACCTTGCGGGTCGGCGGCCACATCCGCGTCGTGCTGCTCCTGAAGAACGCCCCAGTGGCGGTGCAGCGCGCGCTCGAGATCCTCTCGGCCGCGGCCGGTTTCGCCTTCATGGCCTTCCTGACATCGTCGATGGCGAAGTTCGCCTTTGCCGCGTACACGCGCGGCCAGGTCTCGACCTCGAGCGATACGCCGCTGTGGTTTCCGGAAGCCGTCGTCACCTTCGGCATGCTGCTGCTCACGCTGCAGTTCCTGGCGCGCGCGATCCAGGCCGTGCTCGGCCTGCCGCTGGAAGATCACCGCATGAAGGCCTCGCCCGTCGAATGACCGCCTTGCCCGCGCCCGGATTTAGGATCGCATGACCATCGAAGTCGTTGCCCTGTTCGCGATCCTGTTTGCGCTGCTGGCCTGCGGCGTGTGGATCGGCCTGACGCTTGCGCTCACCGCGACGCTGCTGCTCGCGATGTTCCGGTCGATCCCGCTCGACAAGCTGTTGCCGCAATACGCCTGGAACATCCTGACCACGCAGGAACTGCTGGCGCTGCCGCTCTTCATCCTGATGGGCGAGCTCTTGTTCCGCACGCGCCTGTCGCGCTCGCTGTTCCAGGGGCTGGCGCCCTGGGCCGGGCTGCTGCCGGGCCGTCTCCTGCATGTCAACGTGATCGGCTGCACCATCTTCGCGGCGATCTCGGGCTCGTCGGCCGCGACCACGCAGGTGATCGGCCGCATGTCGCTCAACGAGCTGTTGCGCCGTGGCTATTCCCGCGACATCGCGATCGGCTCGCTCGCCGGCGCCGGCACGCTGGGCTTCCTGATTCCGCCGTCCAACATCATGATCATCTACGGCGTGCTCGGCGACGTCTCGATTCTCAAGCTGTTCACGGCCGGCGTGCTGCCTGGGTTCCTGCTCGCCGCCAGCTTCATGGCCTGGGTGATGCTGCACACCAGCCTCAAGCCCGCGATGGTGCCGGAGACCGAGGCAAAACTCTCGCAGGTGCCGTGGGGCGAGCGCTTCGCCGCGCTGAAGGATCTCGCGCCCGCGCTGTTCCTGATCGCCTGCGTGCTCGGCTCGATGTATGGCGGGCTCGCCACTCCGTCGGAAGCCGCCGCCGTCGGCGTGCTCGGCGCGGCGCTGGTCGCCTGGGCGCAGGGCGCGATGTCGCAGCAGGTGATGCGCGACGTCTTGATCGGCTCGGTCGTCACCTGCTCGATGATCGCGCTGATCGTGCTCGGGGCCTCGATCCTCGGCAATGCCGCGGCCTTCCTCGGCATTCCCCAGGCGGTCGCCGCCTTCGTCAAGGGGCTCGGCCTGTCGCCCTTCATGCTGATCGTCGTGCTGGTCATCTTCTACCTCGTCCTCGGCTGCTTCCTCGACGGCTTCTCGATGATCGTGATGACGCTGCCGATCGTGCTGCCGATCGTGAAGGGCGCGGGCTTCGACGAGGTCTGGTTCGGCGTCTTCCTGGTGCTCGCGGTCGAGATGGCGCAGATCACCCCGCCGGTCGGCTTCAACCTGTTCGTGATCCAGGGCCTGACGGACGACGGCCTCGGCTACATCGCGCGCGTCACGATGCCGTATCTGATGATCATGGTCGGCTTCGTGCTGCTGCTGACGCTGTGGCCGGGCATCGTCACGATCCTGCCGCGGGTGCTGTACGGGTAATTCGCTCCTGGAGCAGCAGCGTAAGAACGCTGCAGTGCGTCCGGGACACGAGTGACGCGCCGTAGCTACGCTTCGTCTTGTTGCTGACGCCGCGGCACGGCATCGTCACGATTTTACCGCGCGTGCCGTGTGGCTAGCTGCGAACGAGAAGCGGCTGCAATGTTCATGCGATCAGAGTTGCAACGCGCGATCGCGAATGCATGTGACACTGCAGGATCATCTCGACCATCCTGCGGTTGCCGTGGTTCTACGGTCTCCCGCATGAGATGCGTTTTTGCCGAAAACCGTGCGACAAAATGATTTCATTGATCGGCTCGCTGCTCGGTCTTTAGGCAAATTAAATCCTTTCGGCGCTTACCTGAAGTTCACAGGTTCGATTTTTGCGAATGCCACGTTGGAGGCTCCCATGCGGACCAATCTTCCGGTCACGACCACCGAATATCCCATTACCGACAAAGCCCTCATCGTCTCGCGCACCGATACGAAAGGGAAACTGACCTACTTCAACGATCAGTTCGTCGAGGCCTCCGGGTTCACCGAGGCGGAGTTGATGGGGCAGCCTCACAACATCATCCGCCATCCGGATATGCCGCCAGCGGCCTTCGAAAATTTGTGGGCGACGCTCCAAGAGGGAAAGCCCTGGTCGGGCGCCGTCAAGAACCGGCGCAAGAACGGCGACTTCTATTGGGTGCTGGCGACGGCCTCTCCCATTCGAGAGAACGGACAGATCGTCGGATACAGCTCCATCCGCACCAAGCTGCCCGCCGACCAGCGCGCCGAAGCCGAGCAGGTGTATGCGAAGATCCGGGAGAACAAGCCGCACGACTATAGGTTGGACGCCGGCATGCTCCGCAGACGTTCGTTCAGCGATCGGTTGGCCATCTTCACGGGCACGCTGAATGCGCGCCTGGTGACGCTCGTCGCCATCCTCTCGCTGTTCCTGCTCGTGATCGGCGTCATGGGCTTGCAGGGGACGCGCCAAAGCAATTCGCGGCTGCAATCGATTTACGAGGATCGTGCGGTGCCGCTGGCACAGCTCTTCGAAATCAATGACCGGATGAGAGACAACACGGTGCTGCTATTCGAGGCGGCCGCCAATGGACGCGCCGGAAAGCCGGTCGAAGGAATCACTGCCAAGGTGAACGCCAATTTGGAGAAAGTCGGGAAGGCCTGGGCCGACTACATGGCGACCTACCTGACGCCGGAAGAAAAAGGTGTTGCCGACAGCTTCACGCCCAAGCGCGTGAAATATGTCGAGCAAGGGCTGAAGCCGGCGCTGTCGCTCGCTGCCGAGCGAAAGTACGACGAGCTCGCCGCCGTGCTGGCCGGGCAGGCGCGCGAGCTGTACGAGGCGGCGAAAGCCGATCTCGACAAGCTCGTGGCGATCCAGGTCAAGGAGGCCAAGGCCGAATACGACGCGGCCGAACACGAATATGGCTGGCTGGTCGGCGCGGCGCTTGCCCTCCTGGTGACGAGCATCGCCATCGGCGGGCTCGTGAGCCGGCAAACCATCCGTGCCATCGTCCGCCCGCTTCAGCGCCTGAACGATGCGATGCTCAGCATCAACCAGGGCAAGCTCGACAACCGCATCGTCGTCGAACGAGACGACGAGCTCGGCGTTGCCTTGCGAAACCTGCAGACGCTGCAGGCTATCGTTCGATTCGACCGCGACGAGCTGAAGGCGACCGAGAAGAGGTCAGCGACCCAGCGCAAGCTGGAGATGATCAAGCTCGCCGGCAGTTTCGAGAGCGCGGTGGGCGAGATCATCGAAACCGTCTCGTCGGCCTCGACGGAGCTGGAGGCCTCGGCGAACACGCTGACCTCGACCGCGGAGCGCGGAGAGAAGCTCGCGACGATGGTCGCGGCGGCTTCCGAAGAAGCCTCGACCAACGTGCAGTCCGTCGCGAGCGCGACGGAGGAGTTGTCATCCTCCGTCAACGAGATCGGCCGGCAGGTCCAGGAATCCGCGCGAATGGCCAATGAGGCGGTCGAGCAGGCGCGCATCACCGATCAGAAGGTCGGTGAGCTGTCCAAGGCTGCGGCGCGGATCGGCGACGTGGTCGAGCTCATCACCACGATCGCGGGTCAGACCAATCTGCTCGCATTGAACGCAACGATCGAGGCTGCGCGGGCCGGCGAAGCCGGCCGCGGCTTTGCCGTCGTCGCCTCCGAAGTGAAGGCCCTGGCCGAGCAGACCGCCAAGGCCACCGGCGAGATTTCCCAGCAGATTTCCGGCATTCAGGGCGCGACCCAGGACTCGGTCAACGCCATCAAGATGATCGGAAGCACGATCAAGTCCTTGTCGGAGATCTCGTCGACCATTGCGGCGGCTGTCGAGGAGCAGGGCGCGGCGACCCAGGAGATCGCACGCAACGTGCAGCAGGCCGCTCAAGGCACCCACGAGGTCTCGTCGAACATCACGGACGTCCAGCGTGGCGCGACCGAAACCGGCTCGGCCTCGTCGCAGGTTCTCAATGCGGCGCAAGCGCTTTCAAGCGACAGCGAGCGGTTGCGGACGGAGGTCGGTCGCTTCCTTGATGGTGTCAGAGCGGCCTAGGCGAATTCGACAGCAAGTCGTTGTCCCCTCGGGGGAACAACGACTTGACGGCGCAGCGTTCAGTCCAGCCTATGCCGCCGCCTTCTTGCGCGCGAGCTCGGCCTTGTACAGCTCGAACTCTTCCGCAATCGCTTTCGCGACCGAGGGCCGCTGGCGCAGACGTTCGTAATAGGCCTTCACGTTCGGCCATTTCGCAAGCTCGATCGGCGGCGTCGCCATGGTCCAGTTGATGACGGTGACGAGATAGGCGTCCGCCACGCTGAAATGGTCGAGCAGGAAGTCGCGCCCCTTCAGGTAGTTGTCGAGATAGTCGAGCCGCGACAGGTTCTTCTCCAGCGCATAGGCCTTGGTTTCCTGCGGCGCCTTGCGATCGAGCACGGGAATGAACAGACCCTTGTGCAACTCGGTGCCGATGAAGCACAGCCATTGGTGCAGGCGCGTGCGGTCGATGCCCTCTGCGGCGCCGATCCCGGATTGCGGGAAGCGGTCGGCGACGTATTGCAGGATCGCCGCATTCTCCGTCAGGACCACGCCCTCGTCGGTGCGCAGCGTCGGCACCAGGCCAATCGGGTTGACGGTGCGGAAGTCGGAGCCGTCGCTCAGCACTTTCTTGGTCGCCGGGTCGACTTCGAGATAATTCGCCCCGGCGCCGGCTTCATACAGCGCGACGCGGGTCGCCATGGAACAGGCGAGCGGCGAGAAATAGAGATCCATCTGTAGCCTCCTCGGGCAATTCTTGAGGTTTCGCTCAACCTGGCCAGATTGATTTTTGTACTGTCTTGCATAATATAAATCTGGTCAAGGATTATTTTGCGAAATGGTACAAAAATCGAAGCCGCCAACTGCTGCCAATGAGCCCAAGCGCCGCGGTCGGCCGCGCGCTTACGAGCCGGAGGTCGCGCTCGGCAAGGCGCTCGACCTGTTCCGCAGGCAGGGCTTTGCCGCGACCTCGCTCGACGACCTCAGCCAGGCCACCGGCATGAACCGCCCGAGCCTCTATGGCGCCTTCGGTGACAAGCGGGAGCTCTACATCAAGAGCTATCAGCGCTACCGCGAGGAAGCGCGGGCCTCCATGGCTGCGATCTTTCGCGAGGAGATGCCGGTGCGCCAGCGGCTGGAGCGCATCTTCGCCTCCGCGCTGAGCATCTATCTGTCCGGCGAGACCGGTCCGCGCGGCTGCTTCACGGTGGTGACCGCGGCGTCGGAAGCCGTTGGTGATCCCGAGATCCGCGCCATGGTGCTCGACGGGCTCACCGAACTCGACAAGGCCTTTGCGAGCTGCTTCCGCCGCGCCAAGGAGAAGGGCGAGTTGCCGGAGAGCGCCGATCCGCTCGTGCTGGCTCAGATCGCGTCGGCCACCGTCCACACCATCGCCATCCGCTCGCGTGCCCGCGTTCCCCGCAACGAGCTGGAAGCAATCGTCAAGGGCGCCATCGATGTGATGGTGGGAGCCAAGGAGTAGGCTGTCGTCCCGGACAAGCGCAGCGAAGCGGAGCGCAGATCCGGGACCCATACGCCGCAGCAATTCATTGTGCGAGGACTCGGAGTCGCCACCTTGCGCCGCAACTTCTCCCTGTGGTTATGGGTCCCCGCGTTCGCGGGGACGACACTGAAGTCGCCGCGTTGGTTTCGTCCCCTACGCCGCGCGGATCTGCCCGAGGAAGCGATCCACCTCGTCGCGCAGCCGTTGCGACTGTTTCGACAGCTCGACCGCCGAACCCAGCACTTCCTCCGCCGCCGTGCCGGTGGCGGCGATGCCGTCGGTGACGCCCGCGATGTTTTGCGAGACCTCGCCGGTGCGGGCGGCGGCCTGTTGGACGTTCTGTGCGATCTCCTGTGTCGCCGTGCCCTGCTGGCCGACGGCAGCCGCAATCGCGGCGGAGATTTCGTCGACCTGCTGGATCGTCGCGCAGATCGACTGGATGCCGTCGACCGCGCCTGACGTCTCGCCCTGCACGGCCGTGACCTGTGCGCCGATCTCCTCGGTCGCCTTCGCCGTCTGCGTTGCCAGCGCCTTGACCTCGGAAGCGACCACGGCAAAGCCGCGGCCGGCTTCGCCCGCACGCGCCGCTTCGATGGTCGCGTTCAGCGCGAGCAGGTTGGTCTGGCCGGCGATGCCGTTGATGAAGGAGACGACGTCGCCGATCTTCTGTGCGGCTTCCGCCAGGCTCTGCACGCGTGCATTCGACTGCCGTCCGTCGTTGGCGGCCTTGCCGACCACCTCGGTCGCGTGGGCGAGGCGGCGGCTGATCTCGGTCATCGACGAGGACAGTTCCTCCGCCGCTGCGGCGACGGTCTGCACGTTCTCCGAGGCCAGTGTCGAGGCCGACGACACCGCGCGCGTCTGCTGCCTGGACTGCTCGACGATGGCCGACATCGAGCGGGCCGTATGCTCCATCTCGACCGCGGCCGAGGACACCGTGGTGACGACGTCGCGGATGCTGGCCTCGAAATTGTCGGCAAGCGCGGCGAAGGCGCGCCGCTTCTCCGCCTCCGACTTCGCCTTGGCTTCCAGCTGCTCGGCCTGGAGCTCGTTGAATCTCACGGCATTGTCGCGGAACACCGTGACCGCCTTCACCATCGCACCGACCTCGTCATTCGCCTTGCTGGCGGGAACGGCGACGTCGATGCGCCCGTCCGCAAGCTCGCGCATGACGGACGTGATGGCGAGGATCGGACGCGAGATGCTGCGGGCAATGAGATAGCCGACGATCGCGGCTAGCACGAGGCCGAGCGCGGCGATGCCGAAGGCAAGCAGCCAGGCGCGGTCGGCCGAGGCTACGTAATCGGCATTGTCCATCACCAGCTCGACGGCGCCGAGCGGCTTTCCGGAGAAATCCTTGACCGGTCCGAGCAGCGCGGCGACCGGAATGTTGTCGAGCTTGGCCTGCCTCACGGTGAAGTCGCCGGCGGTGGCGCGGCCGTAATCAGCCGCGTCGAAGAAGCTCTTGCCCTTCAGCGTGCCGCCGAACAGCTTGAAGGCCGAGCCGTCGGCCAGATGGAAGGCGATGTCGACGTGGCGGTTCGCCTTGAAATCGTCGAGGAAGGACTGGCCGAAGGTCAGGCCGAATTCGACGGTGCCGAGTTGCTTGCTCCCTTGCGCGATCGGCACCACGCCCCGGATGCCGAGCCCGGCGACGCCGCCTTCGAGGCCGACGACGACCTTGTGCTCCTGGTTGGCGACCAGAACGGTCTTGCGGAAGCCGGAGAGGTCGTCGCCGAATTTCGCGGGCTGGTGCACGCGCAGGAAAGAGGTCGCCGGCGCCGTATGGAACTGGAACTGCTCGACACCGTATTCCGATTTGGTCGCGGCAAAGACCGGCCCGAACAGGGCGGTCAGGGCGTTGCGGTCCTGTTTGGCCATTGCATCCTGCGTCGCCGGCATCGCGGCTACGACCGTGCTCATGGCGGCCGCGCGGTGCGACTCCTCCGCGATCCGCGACAGCAGGGCATCATAATGGCTGCGCAGCTCGCGCTGATCGGCGCGGTCGATGATCCCGGCGATGATCCACATCGCCCCGAGCACGGCAAACAGGGCCGTCGCCGCCGCCGTCACCGCGAGGGCAACCGTGATCCGCATCCTGAGGCCGAGGCTCGCGCGCATATTCGACTCGTTCGTTGACCGTTGGTTAAGAACGCATATCAAGTTCTCGCTAAGAGAGGGTGAACGGGATACCGGCGGAGCGCAGTGGTTGTGGGGGAGATCGTCGGGGCAGGGCTGTCTGACCCACCTGGCATGAGGCGCGCGTGCCTCTTCCGGCCAGCTAAAGCCTAATACCCCCGCGTCCGGTCCACCACGTTGTCCAACGCGCCGCCAGCCTCGAACCGCGCGATCTGCTCGGCGACATAGGCCGAGATCGCGTCCGCATCGGTGTCGGCTGCGTTGTGCGGTGTCAGCACCACCTTTGGGTGGGTCCAGAACCGGCTGTCCGGCGGCTGCGGCTCCTGCACGAAGACGTCGAGCGAGGCGGCGCCCAGCGTGCCGTCGTCGAGGCAGGCCAGGATATCGGCCTCGTTCTGCAGGCCGCCGCGGCCGGCATTGATCAGCACGGGTGCGCCGAGCGGGCTGTTGCGGTTGAGCTTTGCGAAAACGTCGCGGTTGAGGATGCCGTGCGTATCAGGCGTCAGCGGCAGAAGGCAGACCAGGATGTCGGTCTTGCGCAGGAACGCGTCCATGCCTGCAGTACCATGGAAGCATTCGACGCCCGCGATGGTGCGGGGGCTGCGGCTCCAGCCGGCGACACGGAAGCCGAGCCGGCGTAGCACGTCGGCGGCATCGGCGCCGAGCGTGCCGAGGCCCATGATCCCGACCGTGACCGCGCTGGCCGGCCACTGATATTTCGGCTCCCAGCGCCTCGCGCGCTGCGAAGCCCGCAAATAGGGCTCCTGGCGGTGGTGCATCAGCACGTGCAGCACGACATATTCGGTCATGCGGTTGGTGAGATCTGGCACGGCGACGCGGACCAGCGGCACGTCAGGCAGGCTCTTGTCCGCCATCAGCGCATCGACGCCGGCGCCCAGATTGAAGATGGCCCGCAGATTGGGAAACGCGCCGAGAGCGCCCGGCACCGGCTTCCACACCGCGGCATAGTGCACCTCGGCCGGGTTGAGCCCGCCATCCGGCAGCAGCACCACGCGACGGTCGCCGCAGACGGCGTCGAACCGGGCCTTCCAGCGCTCCGGCGACCAGTTCTGCTGCGTGCTGTTGATCAGGACGGCCAGGGTGCCCATGGTCATGCGAAGTGCCTCGTCAAAGTTCCGCTGGAGAAGGCCCTCCTTGGCACGATCTGCCTGATTTTTCCTGCAAATTTTTTCCGCAGTCCTGTCGGAGCGGGGCATATTGGCGCGTCTTTAGAACAGACGAGGAAAGTGTCGCCTATGCTTTATGCCATCCTTTGCTATCACGATGAGGACTTCGTCGGCTCCTGGAGCAAGGAGCAGGACGAGGCCGTGATGAAGAAGCTCGCCGTGGTGCAGGAGAAGCTCACCCAACAAGGCCGGCTCGGCCCGGTGGCGCGGCTGTTGCCGACCACGGCGGCGGCGACCTTGCGCAAGGAAGACCCGCCGCTGGTGCTCGACGGTCCCTATGCCGAGACCAAGGAGCAGCTGCTCGGCTTCTACATCGTCGACTGCAAGAATCTCGACGAGGCCCTCGACGTCGCCCGCGATCTCGGCGCCGTCAATCCGGGCGGCGCCTACGAGGTGCGTCCCGTCGGCGTGTTCAGGCCGGGAGGACTTTCGACGTGAGCGAAGCCGACACCGCCTGGATCGAGACTGCGCTGACCTCGGCGCGCCCCCAGGCGGTCGGCGCGCTGCTGCGCTATTTCCGCGACCTCGACACGGCCGAGGAGGCCTTCCAGAACGCGTGCCTGCGCGCGTTGAAGACCTGGCCGCAGAATGGGCCGCCGCGCGATCCTGCCGCCTGGCTGATCATGGTCGGCCGCAACGTCGCCATCGACGAGGTGCGGCGCACGCGCAGGCAGCAGCCGCTCCCTGAGGACGACCAGGCGATCTCCGATCTCGACGACGCCGAGGGTGCGCTCGCGGAGCGGCTCGACGGCTCGCACTACCGCGACGACATCTTGCGGCTGATGTTCATCTGCTGCCATCCGCAATTGCCGGCGACGCAGCAGATCGCGCTGGCGTTGCGCATCGTCTCGGGCCTGACCGTGAAGCAGATCGCGCGCGCCTTCCTGGTCTCGGACGCGGCGATGGAGCAGCGTATCACCCGTGCCAAGGCGAAGGTCGCCGAGGCGGGGACGCCGTTCGAAGCGCCCGGCGCGGTCGAGCGCTCCGAGCGGCTCGCCGGTGTCGCGGCGATGATCTATCTGATCTTCAACGAGGGCTATTCGGCGAGCGGCGACACCGCGGAGATCCGCAAACCGCTCTGCGAGGAGGCGATCCGGCTGGCACGGCTGCTGCTGCGGCTGTTTCCGAGCGAGCCGGAGATCATGGGGCTCACCGCGCTCATCTTGTTGCAGCATGCACGCAGCGCCGCGCGCTTTGCCGCGGACGGCTCGCTGATCCTGCTGGACGATCAGGACCGTTCACTGTGGAACGGGACCATGATCGCGGAGGGGCTTGCCTTGATCGACAAGGCGATGCGCCATCGCCGCAGCGGGCCGTACCAGATCCAGGCTGCGATCGCCGCGCTGCATGCCCGCGCGTCCGCACCGGACGAGACCGACTGGGCGCAGATCGACCTGCTGTACGGCGCGCTCGAGGTCGTGCAGCCCTCGCCGGTGGTGACGCTCAACCGCGCAGTCGCGGTCTCCAAGGTGCGAGGGCCGCAAGCCGCGCTCGATTTGATCGAACCGCTGGCCCCCAAGCTCGCCAATTACTTCCATTTCTACGGCGTCCGCGGCGCCTTCCTGATGCAGCTCGGCCGCAACGACGAAGCCCGCATCGCCTTCGACCGCGCCATTGCCCTCGCCAACACATCCGCGGAAGCCGCCCATATCCGCATGCATCTCGATCGCCTGATCCGGGACAGCCAGCCGAAGGCAAAGGAAACTGTGAAGGCGAAATAGGGGCGCCTCGTCATTCCAGGGCGATGCGAAGCATCGAACCCGGAATCTCGAGATTCTCAGGGGCGTAATTGCGCACCGGAGTCCGGTCCTTCGGACCGTGCCGGAATGACGATCAAAAAACATTGCATCAATTGTCGGCTCCAGCCATCCCGTTTCGTCCTTTGCCCGTATCCACGGAGCCATCCATGCTGAAAGCCATTGCCATCATCGCCATCGTGCTCGCGGTCGGAATCGCGGGCGTCCTCGTCTTCGCATTGACGAAACCCGACACCTTCCGGGTCGAGCGCAGCCTCGCGGTGAAGGCGCCGGCGGGTGCGATCTACCCGCAGGTTGCCGATTTCCACCGCTGGACCGATTGGTCCCCCTATGAGAACCGCGATCCCGCCATGAAGCGCAGCTTCGGTGGATCCAAGGAGGGCAAGGGCGCGACCTATGCCTGGGACGGCAACAACAATGTCGGCGCCGGCCGTATGGAGATCCTCGAGGCGAACGGGCCGTCCAAGCTTCGCATCAAGCTCGATTTCGAACGGCCTTTCGAAGGTCACAACACCGCCGAGTTCACCTTTGTGCCGCAAGGCGATGCCACTCTGGTCACATGGGCGATGTACGGTCCGGCTCCGTTCATGTCCAAGATCATGCAGGTGTTCATCAACATGGACAGCATGATCGGCCAGGATTTCGAGGCCGGTCTCGTCAGTCTCAAGAAGCTGGCCGAGAAACAATAAACCTCACTGCAAACGAAGAGGAGAGAAACGATGCTCAATGCCTATCTGTTCTATCAGGACAATTGCGAAGCCGCGTTCAGCTTCTACGCCAAGGTTCTCGGCGGCAAGATCGATGCGATGATGCGCGCCTCGGAGGCGCCGCCGGACATGCCCGCCGCGCCCGGCCGCGAAAAGACGATCATGCATGCGCGGATGTCGCTGCCCGACGGCAGCATGCTGATGGCCTCCGACGCTCCGCCGGAGCATTTTCACAAGCCGCAGGGCTTCTCGATTTCGCTCACGGTCAAGGATCCCGCCGATGGCGAGCGCAAGTTCAACGCGCTCGCCGACGGTGGCAGCGTCACCATGCCGTTCAGCAAGACCTTCTGGGCGAAGGGCTTCGGCATGTGCGTCGACAAGTTCGGCATTCCCTGGATGGTGAATTGTCCGGCGGAAGGCATGTGACGCGCGCATGTTTGGTTGAGTTGGAAATCCCCTCTCTCCAAAAGCTGCGGGAGAGGGGACACGGGGAGCCGTCACAGGGCGCAAGCGTCGTTCCGTCACGCGCCGATCGGCCGATTCCCTTTTACCGGATTGATCCGGTCACCTCCTCGCCTTGCGGCGAGGGTTGCACGCAGCGAGGGCAGATGACGAGCTTGGTGCCGAGCTGCCTGTCGTTCTCCGCTTCGATCTCGTCGTGGACCGCCCACCACGCCTCGGAGTAGGGCCGCAAGGTGCCGAGCACGCGTTCCCGTTCCCGATTTGGATCGCTCGCCGCAGGCGCGGGACTCGCTGCTTGCCGCCTCGCGCTATGAGGGCCGCTCTTGTTGGCGGCGCTCTTGTTGGGGTCTTGGCCAAGGCCATCCCACGCGATCGGACGACGCTCCTGCGCCGGTGCGACTGCACATCCGAGCAGCGCTGTGCAGAAGGTGAGCAAGATGAAGCCGTGTCGCAGCATGCCGGACCCAAAGTTCGCGCAATGCGCACGCTCCGCACAGGGAACTCGCATCGCGTCGGTGAAATGGAACTTAAGGCAAACGAGTTGGCCGGCATGGCCGCGGAATGAACTCAACGAGTCGCATCACTTTGCGGGAGCAGTGAGGCCGCTTCGTGAAACCGCGCGGACTGCATCGCACAACAATTGACGCAATATTGGGCTGTGATGTGCACGTCAGAATCGCTATTGGTGACTCATAAAATCTAAAAAGCTGGGGTGGACGTCACTTGTGGAAGGGGAGCGACCGATGGCGGCGGCGCTACAGATCAATTTTGCCCTGTGGGGGATGCTTATCTGCGTCAGCATGAAGCTGGGGCCGGTGATCCAGACTCTTTATTGAAGGCAGCCAAGCGTGATGGCGTAGCAGACCCGGTGCGCACATTCGGTGCGAACACAGGGAACCTGCCGTATGGCCTCGCGCCGGGCAAGCCACATGCCATTGGTGTGACGCGGTTCACATAACTCGTTCACGTCACATGCGGCGCGGTTGCCACATTCGTCAGCGGCAGCGCGGATAGATCGCGGCGAGATCACGCCCCTTGAGCAGGAGCAGCCGCGAGGTGAGGCCACCGCGGCGGCTGATCCAGTCGCGGACCGGGCCAGGATAGGCGGCAAGCACAGCGACCGATGCTTCCGGCTCGGCATAAAAGCGCCCGCGCCGGTCCACCGAACGTGCTGCGTGGAAGCCCAGCACGGCACGCTTGGTGACACAGATGCGTTCCTCCGGCACGATGCTCAGCACCAGCGTGCAGGCAGACAGGCAGGGACCGTCGATCACGACGCGCTCGCCGCTCTCGCGCACCTTCTCGAACAAATCGAGGAACGGTCCGACCTGTCCGCCCGGAGATTGGATGATGCGGATTTCGGCGGCGGCCGGCGAAATCGCAAGAAGTGCCGATGCGAGCATCACGGCTTTGACGAAAGCGCGTCGCATGGAGCACTCCACAAGCTCGGTTTCGTAAGGGTGGGCAAAGCGCGCCGTGTCCACCAATGTCACGTGGTGGATACGGCGCTCACGCGCCGTTGCCCACCCTACAATTTCCGTACCTACCCGTTCCGCCTTTGACCGCGCAGCGTCGGCAGGCCGATCCCGGCCGCATCGAAGCCACCATCAACGGCCAAAATTTGTCCGGTGATGTAGCTCGCATTTGCCGAGCACAGGAAGTAGATCGCTTCCGCGAGCTCCTCCTCCAGGCCGTAACGGTTGAGCGGGATGGCGTCGTGATAGTCCGCGCGGATCTCCTTGGTGTGCACCTGCTTGGCCATCGCGGTGTCGACCGGCCCCGGCGCGACCGCGTTGACGCGGATGTTGAGCGAGGCGAGCTCGACCGCGAGCTGCTTGGTCAAATGCGCGAGACCGGCCTTGCTGGTGCCGTAGGCCGAGCGCAGCGTCGAGGCGCGCACCGCCGAGATCGAGGTGATGTTGACGATGGCGCCGCCATGGCCCTCGCGCATCAAGGGCACGGCCGCCTTGGTGCAGAGGAAGGGGCCGGTGAGATTGACCTCGAGCACGCGGCGCCAATCGGTCTCGGATGTCTCCATCAGCGGTGCGAACACGGCAATGCCGGCATTGTTGACCAGCGCATCCAACCGGCCGAACCGGCGCTCGATCGTCGTCATAGCATCGCTCACGGCAGCTGCGTCGGAGACGTCGCAGGTCAGCGCCAGCGTCACCTCGTTTTGGTCGATCCCGGCGACCGCCCGGCCGAGCAACTCGCCCTCGATGTCGAGCAGCCCCACACGCCAGCCCTCGGCCAGGAACTTCTTCGCGGTCGCAAGTCCGATGCCACGCGCGGCTCCGGTGACGAGGGCGACTTTTTGCGGGGAGGCGGGCATGGGCGATTTGTCCTGTGTCGAAAAAACGGGCGCGCGTGAGCAGCCGCTCCTTTTACTGTGCTTCGGTATCGATGAGGAAGAGCTTATGCCGCTGGAGCGGCGCGCTCACGCTTGAACCGTCCCCCTGCGGTGGCCACTTCTTCAGAGGCCCCCGAAGGAGGACAGGACTAAAACCGCGGAGACGACGCCCTATGACAGCTCTGCCGAGGCGCGCTGCATGTTGGCCGACATGTCGGAGGTCACGATGCTCTGCTCCTCGACCGCGGCGGCGGTGGAGGCGATGAACTCGTTGACGCCGGCGATCGCAACCTTGATCGCGCTGAGCGAGCTCGCAACGTCGCCGGAGATGGTGTTCAGCGCGTCGATCTCGGAGGTGATCGTGTCGGTCGCGCGCTTGGCCTGGCCGGCGAGGTTCTTCACCTCGGAAGCGACCACCGCAAAGCCGCGCCCGGCTTCGCCCGCTCGCGCCGATTCGATCGTGGCGTTAAGTGCGAGCAGGTTGATCTGGCTGGTGATGCCCGAAATCATGTCGACAATGCCGCTCATGGCGTGCGCCGCCGTGGCCAATTTCTGCGCCTGGGTGTCCGCGGATTCGACCCTCGTGGTCGCGACCTTGGAGGTCTCCCGCGACTTCGCCATGGTCTCGGAGATTTCGCGGATCGAGGCGCTCATCTGCTCGCTGCCGGCGGCAACCGCCTCGATCAGTCCGCGGGCATTGTCGGCCTTCTTGCGGCCGATCGCCTGCGCGGTGATGTCGGTGGCGTATTTCACCACCTTGTAGGGCTTGCCGTTGAGGTCGAAGATCGGATTGTATGACGCCTGGATCCAGATCTCGCGGCCGCCCTTTGCGATCCGCTTGTATTCGGCGGCCTGGTATTCGCCGCGGTTGAGCGTCTCCCAGAACTGGCGGTAGGCGGCCGAGTTCTTCTCGTTCGGCTCGACGAACATCGCGTGGTGCTGGCCCTTGATCTCGGCCAGCGCATAGCCCATCGCCTTCAGGAAGTTCTCGTTGGCGGTGCGGATCGTGCCGTCCATGTTGAACTCGATCACCGCTTGCGATTTCTGAATTGCGGCGAGCTGGCCGTCATTGTCGGCCGCCTTCATCTTCTGCGCGGTGACGTCGGTCGCGAACTTCACAACCTTGAACGGCTTGCCGGCTTCGTCGAGGATCGGATTGTAGGTGGCGATGATCCAGATCTCCTTGCCGCCCTTGCCCAGCCGCTTGTATTCGGCCGCCTCGAACTCGCCGCGGTTCAGCTTGGCCCAGAACGCGGCATAGGCCGCACTCGCGCGGTCCTCGGGCGTCACGAACATGCTGTGATGCTTGCCCTTGATCTCGTCGAGCGAGTAGCCCATCGCGGCAAGGAAATTCTCGTTGGCGGTGACGATGGTGCCGTCCATGTTGAACTCGATCACGGCCTGGGCGCGATTGATCGCGGCGATCTTGCCGGAATCCTCCATGGTCTTGATCTTGTACGCCGTGATGTCGGTGGCGAACTTGATGAAGCTAATGACCTTGCCGTTCTCGTCGCGCAGCGGCGCATAGGAGGCGTGGATCCAGACCTCCTTGCCGCCCTTGCCGAAACGCTTGTATTGCGTGGTCTGGAATTCGCCGCGGTTCAGGCTGGCCCAGAAGTCGCGGTAGCGCGCGCTGTCGCGCTCGGCCGGGCTGACGAAGATGCTGTGATGCTTGCCCTTGATCTCGGCCAGCGTGTAGCCGCTGATCTTGAGCAGGTTCTCATTGGCATCGAGGATGGTGCCGTCGAGACCGAATTCGATCACGGCCTGTGACCGGTCGAGTGCCTCGACCTCCGCGATCGCATGTCTGATCTTCTTGCTCTGGAAATTAAACACGTTGGCTCCGCAATGCTCAGAAACGAATCGGCAATACCGTTATCCCGAACTGAAAGTTGCAGGCTCTTCTTGATCATCTGTAAACCATGCTCAATCCTCCGCCGGTTCCGCAATTCAATGTGCATCGGTCCCAACTCCTTCAACTAACGGGTGTTTTTGATCTGTATGCACGGCGGAGTTCATAACTCGGACCCGCACTTTTACGGAGGCCCAGGAGAAATATTTTTCGCGTCGCGTGACCGCGCATAGCCGGCGGTGTCGGCAGGCTCAGGCGTGAACCGTCTTTATAGGATGTTTGTCTGCGGAGACGATTGATGCCCGACGTCCATGAACGCCTGATCCGAGACCTCTTCGCCGCCTATCTCGCCAACGACCGGCCGCGGGTTGCCGACGCGTTGGCCGACGATTTCCGCTTCACCAGCCCGTTTGACGACGACCTCGACAAGGCGACCTATTTCGAGCGCTGCTGGGGCGACAGCGGCTGGATCGCGCGCCATGACATCGAGCGCATCTTCGTCCGGGGCGAGGAGGCCTTCGTTACTTATCTCTGCCTTGCGACGGATGGCCGGAGTTTTCGCAACACGGAGTTCTTCACCTTCGCGGCCGGCAAGGTCCGGCGCATTGAGGTCTATTTCGGCGCAGCCCGAAAGGACGGTCGGTTTTTGCCGCAGCCGCGCTGAGGTTCCTCGAAATAATTTCACTCTCGTGTCGGTTCCACAAGGTTCCGTTCGTCTTGAAGGCGAGCGCGACCCGGGCGCCAGCCCGGCAGGACGAACAACGAGGAACCCCATGCGATTCATGATGCTGATGATCCCGCTCGGTTACGAGACCGCGCCGCCGGACGTGCAGCTCGATCCCGAGCGGGTCGCGGCGATGATGCGCTACAATGAGGCGCTGAAGGACGCCGGCGTGTTGATCACGCTCGACGGTCTGCATCCGCCGTCGATGGGCGCGCGGGTTTCGTTTGCGACCGGCGAGCCCATTGTCACCGACGGCCCGTTCGCCGAGGCCAAGGAAGTCCTCGGCGGGTATTGGATGATCGAGGTGGCCTCGCGGGCCGAGGCGATCGCCTGGGCAAGGCGGTGTCCGGCCTCGCCGAACGAAATCATCGAGATCCGGCAGGTGCAGGAGATGGCCGACTTTCCGCCTGACGTGCAGGCCGCTGCCGCCGGTTTTGGCGACCTGAAGACATAGCCCGCATTGGCCGCGAGGAGATCGCGGCCGTCATCACGATATCAACAAGGGAGAGAGCGATGAGCACCGAACACAGATTCCTCGCCATTTACCTCGGCAGCATGAGTGGCGAGAAGATGAAGGCCTGGCATGCGATGCCCAAGGCGGAACGGAAGGCAAAGGAGCGCGAGGGCATGGCCGCTTGGCACGGCTGGGTCGAGAAGCACAAGGATGTCATCGTCGAGCTGGGGGGCCCGCTCGGCAAGACCCGCAGGATCGACGGCCGCGGCATCTCCGAGATCAGCAATGCGCTGACCGGCTTCACGGTGGTACGCGCCGCCTCGCAGGAGGAAGCCGCAAAACTGTTCGAGAACCATCCGCATTTTGCGATCTTCCCGGGCGAGGCGATCGAAGTCATGCCCGTGCTGCCGATTCCGCAGATGTAGCTGCGGACGAAGCCCAATTCCGGGCGATGTTGTCGCTCCGGCCCGGCATCGCCGTGGAAGCACGGGGTTAATCACGCCCAATTCCCGCTAGTGACCTTCACCGCCGGCTCATGTAAAAGTCGTTCACATGAGCTGGCGCAAGGAGCAGCGCCGCGCCGAGCGCGGCTATCATCACGGCAATCTGAAGGAAGCACTTCTGCAGGCCGCTCTCGGGCTGATCGCCGAGAAGGGTGCGGCCGGCTTCACCTTCGCCGACGCCGCGCGCATGGCCGGCGTCAGCGCCGCGGCGCCCTATCGGCATTTCCGAGACCGCGACGAGCTGTTGTCCTCGATCGCCCAGCGCGGTTTCGAGCAGTTCGAGGCGCGCCTGACCGCGGCCTGGGACGACGGGCGGCCCGACACGGTCACCGCATTCGAGCGCGTCGGCAGGGCCTATCTTGCTTTCGCCCGCGAGGAGCCCGCCTTCTACAACGCGATGTTCGAGTCCGGTCTGCCGGTCGATGCCAATCCGGCGCTGCAGGCCGCGAGCGAGCGCGCTTTCAACATCATTCGCGCCGCGGCCGAGCGGCTCGCGGCGCTGGCGCCGCCCGGCATGCCCCGACCGCCGGCGATGATGATGGCCCTGCACATCTGGTCGATGGCGCACGGCGTCGCCTCGCTGTTCTCCCGTGGCGACGCCGCGCGACGAAAACTGCCGATGTCGCCGGACGAGTTGCTCGAAGCCGAGGTGTTGATCTATCTGCGCGGTCTCGGCTTCCCGACCGATCGCCGTCCGCCAGCCAAGAGCGCCGAGCCGCCGCCGGTGCCACCGGAGGCGTCCTCCGGTTCAGGCATGCCGCCCGGCGGCTCGCCAGGCGGTCCTTGGGGCAAGCCGAAATAAAATTACGCAGATCATCACGCGGGCGTGTCTTGCAGCCAGCTTGACAAAATCGCGGGATGGTCTAGCTATGTAAATGTTATTTACATTCACAACGGCTGATGCCGTCATGGAGAAGGAAATGGCCTACACCGCTGATGTCAATCGCTGGCGCGGCCCTTCGGACCAAAACTACGAGCGCCCCCATATGCTCGATACGCCCTGGCATCCCGGCTGGATCGCCGTGACCATCCTCGGCTTCATCATCTGGTGGCCGATCGGACTTGCCCTTCTCTTTTTCACACTCGGGAGCAGAAGAATGTCGTGCTGGAGCCACCAGGATCGCTGGCAGAACAAGATGGAAAAGATGCAGTACAAGATGGACCGCATGCGCGGCCGCATGGAGCGCCGCGGCTTCGGCTTTGGCTTCGGCCCGCCGTCCTCCGGCAACCGCGCCTTCGACGAATACCGCTCTGAGACGCTGCAGCGCCTCGAAGAGGAGCAGGTCGAGTTCAGGAACTTCCTCGATCGTCTGCGTCACGCCAAGGACAAGGAAGAGTTCGACCAGTTCATGGCGCAGCACAAGACGCGTCCGACCCCGCCGCCGACCGATCAGCAGCAGGGCTGACCTTCAAGCCTGACATCTCTCAAAGCCTTCAGGCGCATGCCCCCAAAGTCCTGATGGCCCCGAGCCGCCCGTCTGCGCAACCCGCAGGCGGGCGGTTTGGTTTTGAGGATCTGCTTTCGATTCTCCGCGCGCGAAGAGGAGGAGCGGAGTTCGGACGACGTCCGGACGACGGGTTGTAGTTACGCACGACAGCAACCGTAATCATTGGCCGGGCAACCACCTCTCATGCCGCCGACTGCGGCGATCCGGCTCGCCCCGAAATTGAATCAGCTCTTGCAACCAGAGGGTGCCGCGCGTAACCTCGGGGCGTTTCATGCGATGATATTTGGCTGAATATTTCGGGAGTATTTTCGTGCGGATCGTATCGATCGTTCGGAAAGTGGCCCCTCGCTGCTATCCCAATTATCTCAAGGCCTTTGAAGACGGCGACGACATCTTCGACCGCTTCAAGATCAACACACCCCTGCGCATCTCGCACTTCCTCGCCCAGGCGCTCTACGAGACGGGCCGCGGTACGGTCCTGTTCGAGAACCTCAAATACAAGACGGCAGCGCGCCTCCTCGAGATTTTCGGCGTCGGCAATCACACCGCGGCCATCCGCCCCGACGAGGTCGATCAATATCTCAACAATGATCGCGCTCTGGCCGAGCGCGTCTACGGGCTGGGGAATCCAAAGAAGGCGAAGGAGCTCGGCAACACCAAGCCCGGAGACGGGTACAAATATCGCGGCGGCGGCCTGATGCAGACGACGGGCGGCGCCAACTATCTGCGCATGGGCAACCTTGCAGGCGTGGATTTCTACAATGATCCGGACCTGATCGTCGCACCCGAAGCATCTCTCCTTCCCGCACTTCACGAATGGAACGAGGGAGGACTGAACGCTTGCGCGGATCAGAACGATATCCGCACGATCACGCGCATCATCAACGGCGGCTACAACGGCCTCAGCGGTCGCACGGAGCTGTTCGAAACCGTGTGGAGCGCAATCGGCAAGAGCGGCGCCAACCAGGTGGCCTGGAAAGCCGCGGCTACTTCGGATGAAACGCGCGAGCTTCAGGAGGCCCTGAACGATCTTGGCGCCGACCCGGCGCTTGTCGTGGACGGACGATATGGTCCTGCCACCGAGAAGGCCGTCACGTGGTTTCAACGCCAGGCCAAGATACCGGTCGATGGAAATGCCGGCATGGTCACGCTGGCGGCGCTGAAGCTCCGCTTGAACGCAAGGACTGCTTCAGAGCGCGCTTGAGCGCTCGTCGCCTTTAACATGCGAGCTTCGCCGGAGCTTCGCAGATGGATGTCTCGATGTTGAGGGCCGAACTTTAGCGAATTTGATCACGCAGAAGGGAAATAGCATGACTGACGGCGAAAAGATGCTGAAGCTGGCCGAGTCCCGCATCGGCGAGAAATACGTCAACGTCTGCGTGCCGAAGAACAACAAGAACTGGCACGGTCCATGGGACTGTGCGGAGTTCATGTCCTGGCTGGTGTATCAGGTCGGCGAAAAACTGTACGGCTGCGTTGATGACGACGGCAATCCCGCAACGGTCGAGGCCTATACCGGCGCCTGGAAGAGCGACTCGCAGAGACTTGGAAAGCGCGTTCCGTGGCAGCAGGCCGCTGCAACGGTCGGAGGCATTCTGCTTCGCTACCCGCCCGGACCGGGCATGATGGGCCACATCGTCGTATGTGACGGCAAGGGAGGCACCGTGGAGGCGATGGGCACGGCCTATGGCGTCCGTCGCGGCAAGGTGTCGGGCCGGAATTGGGATACTGGCGTCTTTCTCCCAAACTTCACGTACGGGGAGGCGGGTGAAGATCTCGATGTGGCCGAGCCGACCCAGCTCTATGCGCTCGGGCGCCCGGGCATGAAGGCGTCCGTGGTTCGCGATATTCAGCGCGCCCTGAAGGAGCTGGGGTTCAATCCGGGGCCGATCGGCGGTGAATATAACGACCTGACGGTGGCGGCGGTCGCGGCGTTTCAGGCGACCAAGGGACTCGTCGTCGACGGCCAGGTCGGGCCTCAGACGGCAAAGCGCTTGAAGGTCGAGCTCTAGGGTTGGCGCAGTTCTTTCAGTTGCCGGCGCGTACGACGCACGCGCCGGCAGCAGCACCGGCACCGAGCTGCTTCACCTGAGAAACGGTTCAGCGCACTGTCACTAGCTGCGACCGAACCGAAGCCAGGAAGTGCTCGTAGGCGTGATCAACGATCTCGTTGAGCGATCGCGTCCGCGCGAAGATCGCCTTGGCCTCCGTGAGAAACTCTTCGCGGGTCGGGATCTTCGGCAGATGCAGGTGGGTCAGCGCGTCCACGCCGTCATGCGCGCGATTGAGGATGTCGTGCAGCGTCGGCAATTGCTGGGCGAGGTCGGCCCGGTGCAGCGCCGACGAGATCGCGTGCGCGAGAGCCTGTGCATCGAACCGTCCGGCCAGCTCGCGGGCGGCGCGATTGATCACCCGGGCGCCGAGCGGCTGCTCGTTGCGTAGCACCTGTTCGGGCGGTGCCTTCATGTCCCAGACGATACCGAACCACGACAGCATTGTCAGGACGTAATAGGTGACGTCGATCTCCCACCAGCGAAAGCCCTGTCGCACGCTGCTCTGGTAGGCGTGATGATTGTTGTGCCAGCCCTCGCCCATGGTGAGGAGCGCGAGCAGCCAGTTGTTGCGGGAATCATCGCCGGTCACATAGCGCTTGCGCCCGTGAACGTGGGCGAGCGAATTGATGCAGAAGGTCGCGTGATAGACCAGCACCGTGCTCCACAGGAAGCCGACCACCAGGCCCGACCATCCCCCAACCAGGAAGCAGAGTCCTGCAAGCACGAAGGCCGGAAGCAGCTCGAGCCGATGCAGCCACAACAGCTCCGGATAGGCCGTAAGATCGCCGACCTTCACGAGGTCGGTCGCATCGTGCTCGCGATAGAAGATCCAGCCGACATGGCTGTACAGGAAGCCGCGTTGACGCGGCGAATGCACGTCCAGCTCGGTGTCGGAATGCAGATGATGGTGGCGATGCTTGGCGGCCCACCACAACACGCTCTTCTGGGCAGTGCTTTGCGCAAGGCAGGCTAGAGCGAACTGAAACACCCGGCCGGTGGCAAAAGCCTTATGCGAGAAATAGCGGTGGTAGCCTGCCCCGATGGCAAACATGCGCACGACATACAGTGAAGCGCAGATCGCCAGGGCTTGCCAGGTGACGCCTGTCCAGATGGCGGCAAAGCAGCCGAGATGAACCAGCACGAACGGTATGGCGGAGGGGTACATGACGTCGTCGTGGTGGTCGTCGGCGGGCGCGTTAGGCGACATGTCTTGGCGTGACCTCAGGTAACGGGGATCCGGGATTCGTGTCGGCAGCACTGCGAGCCACCGGGTACGAAAAACCCGCGGATGGCGGACCACCGCGGGGTTGAACCAGCTGCTTGACGTGGGCGTCCCGGCCAAAGCAGCGTCGGCCGGACATTCGACGGACTATATGGGCGTGGATGCCTGGCATGCAAGCTCGTAGCCTCACGGGGAGCTGCGGCATGGTGCTCGGGTCGCGCGCCGTGCTCGCGGCGTGGCGAGCGGGCTGCCCACGGCCTATATTTCGAGATGTGGAGCAAGTACCCAAGCACCGGAGGCGGCGATGACGCCAGCTGTGACCGCGACGAACGATCGCCTCTGGCAGAAGATTCGCGACGAGGCGCAGCGTGCGGTTGCATCCGATCCCGTCTTCGGCAAGTCGCTGGCCGAGACCATCCTCGTGCATGAGAGTCTTGCCGCGACTCTGGCCGATCTGATCGGGCGCAGGCTTGGCGGCAACCTCGCCGAGCAGGCGCGCTTCGCAGCGTTTGCCCGCAACGCGTTTCACGCCTCGCCGGAACTGATCGAAGCTGCGGGCTGCGACTTGCTGGCCATCGTGCGCAGCGATCCCGCCATCAGCGGCCCGTTGGCGCCGCTGCTGCATTTCAAGGGCTATGTCGCGCTGCAGGCCTGGCGCGTCTCGAACTGGCTCTGGCGCCATGACCAGCGCGATGCCGCGCTCCTGTTTCAGAACGAGGCGTCGAACGTGCTGCAGGTCAGCATTCATCCGGCCGCCAGCATCGGCGCGTCCGTCTATCTCGATCACGCCACGGGCATCGTGATCGGCGCCGATGTCGTGATCGGCGACGAGGTCACGATCCTGCAGAACGTCAGCATCGGCCGCAACGACGAACTGCCGCCGCGCTCGCCGCGCATCGGCCGCCATGTCTTCATCGGCGCCGGCGCGACCATTCTGGGCGATATCCGGATCGGTGACTTCGCCAGGATCGGCGCCGATACGGTCGTGACCTCCGACGTTCCTGGCGGCTGCACCGCGGTCGGAAATCCCGCACGATTGACCAACTGCCCCGAGCCCGCCTCGGCGGCCTGACACGCCTCCAATGGCGACGTCGTGATCCCGGTGCCCGTCTGAAAACGTGCGCCCCATAGAACCTGGTCGCGACGAGATCCGACCAAGCCGCAACGGCGCCTTTTTCGCCTGTGCCGACGGGTAGGGCCATGACCATTGCTGAATGCAAGGAGACCAGGCAGCGCATCGCTCTGTTCGCGCGTGCCTCAGACCGGTTCGAGCGGTTCGGGTGCTGGCTGCCGCTCGCGATTGCATTCCTCAATGGATGGCCGACAGAGGTCAAAACCTATCAGGAGTTCGTAGACGGCGGTGCCTGGCACCTCTTTCTCAGCGGCGCCCTCTATCAACTCGCCGCCTTCGCGCTCAGGCGTGCGGTCTCATTCGCCGAAGCGGGTCTTGACCCGTGATCCTGCTGCGCGATTTCACCCTCTTCGGTCTGCCCGTGGCGATCGCCGCTGGCGGCTGGCTGTATGCGTTCAGCCTGCGCCGGCAGCGCCGCCTGTAACCCCGGGCCACGTCGCTGCGATTGGCGGAAAGTGATTTTCGGGACAATTTTCCGGGGTGGGCGTGGTTCCTCGGGTCGAACCGGGACACGGGCCGGGCCTGCCCACCACCCCCAACCGCCTACGCCGCCTACCTTTCCCGCGGCCTAATTCACCTCTGGTAACCCGGCATTAACCAACGCCGGGCTCTGGTAAGGGCGGACAGTCGCGCCCAAAGCCCGCAGCCGAGCCCCGTCAAGGCCCGGGGCCAAAGGCCCATAGTTTTGACATCTTGGCAGGGAATGCAGACGGCCGCTTTGGATGAGCCCCTGCACCCCAGAAAGACAAGGCTTTGAGCGGGCTTGCCGGCCGCGCCGGTTCTGACGCGGCCCATTGGGGAACCGGCAGCCATTTGCTGGCCGGCACATCGGGTAACGATCGCCTTGAGAGGATACTGCTTATGAATCCGGCCGACGTGGCTCAGTCAGCCCTTCCGGTTGCCGCTTCCGCGGACGTGTCGCTGATCGCGCTGTTCTGGCAGGCTCACTGGATCGTGAAAGCGGTGATGCTGGGACTTCTGTCCTGCTCGGTCTGGGTCTGGGCGATCGCCATCGACAAGATCTTCCTGTTTGCCCGCACCCGCCGCTCGATGGACCGGTTCGAGCAGGCGTTCTGGTCCGGCGAGTCGATCGAGGAGCTCTATCGGACGCTCTCCGCCAAGCCGACGCATTCGATGGCGGCCTGTTTCGTCGCGGCGATGCGCGAGTGGAAGCGCTCGTTCGAGAGCCACGCCCGCTCGGTCGCGGGCCTGCAGATGCGCATCGACAAGGTCATGAACGTCTCGATCGCGCGCGAGGTCGAGCGGCTGGAGCGCCGCCTGCTGGTGCTGGCAACGGTCGGCTCCGCCGGCCCCTTCGTCGGCCTGTTCGGCACGGTCTGGGGCATCATGTCGAGCTTCCAGTCGATCGCGGCGTCGAAAAATACCTCTCTGGCGGTGGTGGCGCCCGGCATCGCGGAGGCGCTGTTTGCGACCGCCGTCGGCCTTATCGCCGCCATTCCTGCCACTATCTTCTACAATAAGTTCACGTCCGAGGTGAACCGGCAGGCCCAGCGGCTGGAGGGCTTCGCCGATGAATTTTCCGCCATTCTGTCGCGTCAGATCGACGAGCGGGGCTGACGGGCGGCATGTATAGTGTGAAGGGCAATTTGGGCACGCGATCATGGCGATGAACGTTGCGAGTTCGTCCGGCGGCGGCGGGCGCCGAGGCCGGCGCAAGCCGGTCGTGGCCGAGATCAACGTCACGCCGATGGTCGACGTGATGCTGGTGCTGCTCATCATCTTCATGGTGTCGGCGCCGATGCTGACGGTCGGCGTGCCGCTCGACCTGCCGCAGACCCAGGCCAAGAGCCTCGAAAACAACGACCAGAAGCCGATCCAGATGTCGGTCGACATCAAGGGCAAGGTGTTCATCAACGATGCCGAGATCGCGATCAACGAACTGATCCCCAAGCTCAAAGCGATCACGGACGCGCGCGGCGGGCTCGAGGAGCGCATCTATCTGCGCGCCGACAAGAAGGCGGATTACGGCACGGTGGCCAAGGTGATGGGCCTGTTGTCCGGCGCCGGTTTCAAGAAGCTCGCCCTCGTCACGGAAGCGGATCAGGGGTAAGCCGTGAAGGTGAACGTCGACAAGACACTCGTTGCGTCGATCGCCCTCCACGTCCTCGTGCTGGGATGGGGGCTCGTCACCTTCAGCAGCAAGGCCTACATCGCGCCGGAAGAGTCGCTGCCGGTCGACATCATCTCCACCGATCAACTCGCCAAGATGATGGCGGGACAGAAGACCGGCAAGAAGGAAGAGCCGAAGCCGAAGGTCGAGAAGATCGCGGAGCCGAAGCCCGAGGAAGACGCGGTCGGCAAGGTCACCGAGAAGAAAGAGCTGATCAAGACCAATTCGCAGCCGGAGCCGCCGCCGAAGCCGGTCGAGAAGCCGGTGGAGAAGAAGCCCGAGCCGCCGAAGCCCGTGGCTGAGGCGAAGCCGAAGGAAGAGCCGAAGCCGCAGGAAAAGAAGCCTGATCCGGCCAAGGAAGATCCGATCGCCGAGTTGCAGAAGAAGCTGGAGACGAAGAAGCCGCCGCCGAAGCCCGTGGAGCAGAAGGTTGCGGCGGTGCAGCCACAGCAGCAGCAGCCGAAGCCCAAGGAACGCAGCTTCGATCCCGCGCAGATCCAGCGCGATCTCGACAAGCGCGCTGCGACCCGGCACGAGCAGACCGGCTCGGCGCTGAATGCGTCAGCCTCGCTGGGGGCAGCGACAGGGACTTCCGCCAACAACGTTGCGACCTGGCAAGGCGCCTTCCAGGGCGCCGTCAAGCGCTGCTTCACGCCGACCTATAATGGGCAGGACGCCAATCTCTACGAAGCCGACATCGACATTCCCATGAAGGTCGATGGCTCTCTCGCCTCCGAGCCCATCATCGTCGCGGTGCGAGGGCCCTCGCGGTCGATCGCCCAGGCGGTCGCCGAGAGCGCCAAGCGCGCCATCGTGCAGTGCCAGGTCTATTCGTTCCTGCCGAAGCAGCAGTACGACAGCTGGAAGCTCATCCCGATGACTTTCGGCCTGAAAGATATGTTGTGACATCCGAACAAAAGAATTTTGCAATGAATGACGTCCGATCGATGAACCGCCGCCGCTTCATGACCCTGACGGGGTCGACGCTCGCGATGCTCGGGGGCGGGCATGCTTTTGGCCAGACCCAGCAGGGGCGCCTTCGCATCGATCCAACCGAATTCCAGCCAATCCCGATCGCGATCTCCGGCTTTGTGCCGGGCTCGCCCTCCGACGGCGACGTCGGCAATGGCGTCACACAGGTCATCACCAACAACCTGAAACGCTCGGGCCTGTTCGCGCCGATCGACCAGGCCGCCTTCATCGAGCGCATCAGCAACATCGACGTCGCGCCGCAATTCCAGAACTGGAAGACCATCAACGCACAGGCGTTGGTCACAGGCCGGATGACGCGCCAGCCGGACGGCAGGCTCAAGGCCGAATTCCGTCTCTGGGACGTCGTCACCGGCCAGCAGCTCGCCGGCCAGCAATATTTCACCTCGCCGGAATATTGGCGCCGGATCGCCCACATCATCTCCGACCAGATCTACGAGCGGATGACCGGCGAGAAGGGCTATTTCGACAGCCGCGTGGTGTTCGTGGACGAAAGCGGCCCGAAGGAGCGCCGCGTCAAGCGGCTCGCGATGATGGACCAGGACGGCGCCAATGTGCGCTATTTGACCCGCGGCTCCGATCTCGTGCTGACGCCGCGCTTCTCGCCGAACTCGCAAGAGATCACCTACATGGAGTTCGGCCAGGGCGATCCGAAGGTCTATCTCTTCAACATCGAGACCGGCCAGCGCGAGATCGTCGGCAACTTCCCCGGCATGACCTTTGCGCCGCGCTTCTCGCCGGACGGCCAGCGCGTCATCATGAGCCTGCAGCAGGGCGGCAATTCCAACCTGTTCGTGATGGATTTGCGCTCGCGCTCGACCACGCGCCTCACCGACACGCCGGCGATCGACACCTCGCCGTCCTACTCGCCGGACGGCACCCGCATCTGTTTCGAGTCCGATCGCGGCGGCCGGTCGCAGATCTACGTGATGGCGGCGGGCGGGGGGCAGGCGCAGCGCATCTCGTTCTCCAAGGACGACACCAACGCCAGCTATTCGACCCCCGTGTGGTCGCCGAAGGGCGATTACATCGCCTTCACCCGGCAAGGCGGCGGGCAGTTCTCGATCGGCGTCATGAAGCCTGATGGCTCTGGCGAGCGGCTGCTCACCTCCGGCTTCCACAATGAAGGTCCGACCTTCTCGCCGAACGGCCGCGTGCTGATGTTCTTCCGCGATCCCGGCGGCAACGGCGGGCCGTCGCTGTACAGCGTCGACATCTCCGGTCGCAACGAACTCAAGGTGCCGACGCCGGGCTTCGCCTCAGACCCGGCCTGGTCGCCGCTGTTGTCCTCGACGGCAGGTCAATAGACTCGCGCGTTCGCAACGCGCGATTTCTTCGAAGAAAAGTGCATCGATTCTTGGCATTCGGTGAGGAAAGCAATCCTTTCTTCACCTTGCGCCCGGCAAGGCTTGCCCAGTTGCTTGATATTTAAGCGAAAATCGGTTCGCCGTTACCGAAAAACAACTCGACTTTAACGATGTTCCCTCAGAAAGACTTCATATGGCTTGAGTAAAAGTACGCGCCAAACAGGACGCGTAACAAGCCAATGAAACTGGCCGACCAGAAGCAGAGTGATCGAGACGAGCTGGAGCCGATACTCTTCGCCGCTCTCATCAACTCCATGGTGCAGAATTTCTGGGCGATCTTCCTCGGCTCGGCCTCCGCGGCCGTGGCCGCGGTGATGACTGCGCTAAAGACGGGCGACGTGCTTCTGTGGCCGATCGCATTCCTGCTGATCGCCATCGGCACCGCGCGTGCCTTCCAGATGCGCGGATACGAGAACCGCACCCAGCCGCTGTCGTTCGAAGAGGCCAAGCATCTGGAGCCGCGTTACTGGATCGGCGCGCTGAGCTACGCGGCGGTGCTCGGCGTGTGGGCCTTCGTCGTCATCTACAACAACAACGATCCGGTCGCCGACATGCTCTCCGTCGCCATCGGCATCGGCTACACCGCGGGCGGCGCCGCCCGCAATTACGGGCAGCCCCGTGTCATCCAGTGGCACGTCGCGCTGGCCTGCGGTCCGATGTCGCTCGCTCTACTGCTGCACGGCGGCTTTTATCACATCGGTCTTGCCGTCCTGCTCGTGTTCTTCTTCATCGGGCTCAAGAACATCAACCTCAGCCTGCACGCGATCTTCGTCAAGGCGTTGACCTCGAGCTTCCGCGAATCCGCATTGGCGAGCCAGTTCGACACCGCGCTCAACAACATGCCGCACGGCCTGTGCATGTTCCGCGCCGACGGCCGCCTTGCGGTGATGAACCACCGCTTCGGCGAGCTGATGAGCTTGCCGGAGGATCTCGTCAAGCGCGGCGCCACGGCCGCCGACATCGTGTCGGCCTGCGTTTCCGCCGGATCGATCTCGGCGGAGAGCGGTGACCAGATCCTGGCTGAGATCGAGCATGCGCGGGTCTGCGAGATCGTCACCGCCGATCCGGATTCCTCGCGCGGCCGCACGCTGTCCTGGACGTTCCAGCCGATGTCCCGCGGCGGCACGGTGCTGCTGCTGGAAGACATCACGGAACGCACCAATGCGGAAGCCCGCATCAGCCATCTGGCCCGTTACGACGAGCTCACGGCGCTGCCCAACCGGGTCAGCTTCCATGACGAGATCGAGCGGCTGCTGAAGAATTCGCATCATGCCGAGCGGCTTTCGGCGCTGCTCTTTGTCGACCTCGACCAGTTCAAGCAGGTCAACGACACGCTCGGTCACCCCTGTGGCGACCAGTTGCTTTGCGCCGTCGCCAATCGTCTGCGTGAGATGCTGCGTCCCGACGATTTCGTCGCTCGCTTCGGCGGCGACGAGTTCGTCGTGTTCCAGCAGGACATCGCTTCGCCCGAGGACGCCGCCGCGCTTGCCCGCCGCATCGTCGAGCGGCTGAGCGAGCGCTACCGCATCGACAATCACCTCGTCGAGATCGGCGCCAGCGTCGGCATCGCGCTGACCTCGCCGGAGGGCGTCAGCGCCGACACGCTGCTCAAGAACGCCGACATGGCGTTGTATCGTGCCAAGGCGGATGGCCGCGGCACCTTCTGCTTCTTCCGCGACGAGATGGCGGCGACCGTCGAGGCGCGCCGCATCCTCGAGCTCGATCTGCGCAAGGCGCTCGCCAACGAGGAGTTCGAGCTGTTCTATCAGCCGCTGGTCAACCTGAAGTCCGGCAAGATCACCACCTGCGAGGCGCTGCTGCGCTGGAACCATCCGGTGCGCGGCACGGTCTCGCCGGTCGACATCATTCCGGTCGCCGAGGACATGGGCCTGATCGTCGACCTCGGCCGCTGGATCCTGCGCCGCGCCTGCATGGAATGCATGAAGTGGCCGGAGGGCGTCAGCGTGGCCGTCAACTTCTCGCCGCAGCAATTCCACCAGCGCGACGTCCTGAGCGAAATCCGCTACGCGCTCGAAGTGTCGGGCCTGCCGGCGCATCGGCTGGAGATCGAGATCACCGAGTCCTCGCTGCTGCGCAACACCCAGCTCACCCACGACATCCTGTCGCAATTGCATGCGCTCGGCGTGCGCATCTCGCTCGACGATTTCGGCACCGGCTATTCCAGCCTCAGCTATCTGCACAATTTCCCGATGCAGAAGGTGAAGATCGATCGCTCCTTCCTCGAGGGCATCGACACCGACCGCCCGCTGACGCTACTGCGCGGCGTGGCGCGGCTATCCGCCGATCTCGGCATGTCCGTCGTGGTCGAGGGCATCGAGACCAACGAGCAGCTCGATCTGATCAGCGCCGACGGCACCGTCTCCGAGGCGCAGGGCTATCTGTTCAGCCGTCCGGTGCCTGCCGTGCGGATGCGCCAGCTGCTCAACGCTTCGCATGGACGGCGCGGCGAAGGCCAGCTTCAGGTCGTCGGCTCGCGCTCTATCGCTTAAGTCCATTTCCCGAAACGTCTCATCATTTCACGCTGTTGCAGGGTCACCGTAGTGCTACGGGGGTTAACCCTAACCCTTCGATTGCTTTGCAAGCTTGTTAAGAAGGTGTTAATAAATTCCCACGCGCGCGCAAGTTGTCTTGCAGGAAAGACCTTCGAATACCGCGGCGTGATTGTGGGTAAGGGAGTTGGAATGCAGTCCTCAGCCAGATCTGTCATTTCGGCTGTTGGACGAGGAGCAGAACTCCTGACCGACGTCGATTATCACCTTGCGGAAACCGCGGCGGAGAAAGAGGAGATCTACAATCTCCGCTATCGCGCCTATTTGAGGGAAGGCGCCGTCAAGCCGTCTGCGGACCAAAGGGTCACCGACCGCTACGACGAGCTGCCGAACGCGTGGACCTTCGGCGTCTATCTCCATGGCGAGCTCTGCAGCTCGGTGCGCATCAGCGTGCTGACGTCGGAATGGCGCGAATCCACTTCGGCCGACGTCTTCCCGGACATCCTGCTGCCGCGGCTCGACCGCGGCGAGGTCATGATCGACCCGACCCGCTTCGTCGCCGATCCCGACCAGGTCAAGCGGGTTCCGGAATTGCCCTATCTGACGACCCGTCTCGCCTACATGGCCTGCGAGCATTTCAATGCCGATCTCGGCCTCGCCATCGTGCGTTCCGAGCATCAGGCCTTCTACCGGCGGGTCTTCCTGCACGAGACCATCGCCGAGCCGCGGCTGGTTCCCGGCCTCACCAAGCCGTTCGGATTGATGGCGGCGGATTTCCCCACCTTCCGTAAGAAGGTGTTCGAGCGTTATCCGATCATGCGGTCGACCGCTTTCGAGCGGCGGATGCTGTTCGGACGCGGCGGCCAGCGTCAGGTGCCGCAGCGGCCGGTGCTCGTGGCCGACCTGGCGGACGCCGCGCACGCCTGAGACCGTGCCGGCCCGGTCCTGGATCCCCGCCGGGATCCGAAAGAGGCCTCAGGGCAGGACCTGGCCATGAGCCGGGTGCCGGCATGTCGCCCACCGGCACCACACCCTCCACCCAAAATTCCGGCAAAAGGCGGCGTTTTTGCTGACGGGCCCGGCTTGCCTTCACCCTCGCGCCACATTTACAACCCATTAACCATGACGGGTGCTTTTCGCTGGTTGGGGGCATTTGACCGGCTGAGGCAAGGTTCCGTCAAGGTTGACGGAACGTTCGCTTAACCAACCCCCTGTAGACCGGACAGCAGTGGACGAACGTGAGCGTGGAGGCTCCGGAATGAAATATCCTATGCGTATCCTCCAGGGATTGAAGCTGGCGGCAGTGGTCGCAATCGCGCTGTCGATGGGCGCCTGCGCCAACAAGAATGCTGCGACGGATGCGATGGCCAATGCGGCAACGCCGGGCAGCCAGCAGGACTTCGTGGTCAATGTCGGCGACCGCGTGTTCTTCGAAAGCGACCAGACCGATCTGACCCCGCAGGCGATCGTGACCCTGGAGAAGCAGGCGCAGTGGCTCCAGAGCTATCCGCGCTACAGCTTCACCATCGAAGGTCACGCCGACGAGCGCGGCACTCGCGAATACAACATCGCGCTCGGCGCCCGCCGTGCCCAGTCGGTGCGGTCGTTCCTCGCCTCGCGCGGCATCGATCCGAACCGCATGCGTACGATCTCCTACGGCAAGGAGCGGCCGGTCGCCGTCTGTAACGACATCTCCTGCTGGTCGCAGAACCGTCGCGCCGTCACCGTGCTGAACGCGAGCTCCTGATACCGGGACACTGACACTCAGTCAGGCGCCGTTCATCTTCAGAAACCGATCATGCCGGCGCCCTCTCGGGCGCCGGTTTCGTTTCAGCAATCCGTGACCTAAAACCCCGTGGTGCCTGTCACAGTTTTGGCGTACTCCCCTTCAATGTGTGGCGCGTCGCATGTTCCGTCGCAGGCCATTTCGCTTTCGTCGTCAGGGCAAGATGTCATCCAGATTTAAGGTCTTTACCGGCACCGTGGCGATGGCCACGCTGCTCTCTTTGGGCTCGCCTGCATTCGCGCAGACGGACGATGATCCCGAGATGCGGATCGAGCGGCTGGAGAACCAGCTGCGCCAGCTCACCGGCCAGAACGAGGAGCTGCAGTACCGCAACCGCCAGCTCGAAGAGCGGCTGCGGGCGCTCGAAGGCGGCGCGCAGGCCGCACCCGGACAGGCGCCCAATGTCGCGGCCATGCCGCCCGCCCACATCGCACCAAATCAGGTCGCGCCGGGCTATCGCCAGCCGCAGCAGCAGGCCGTGCAGCCGAATTACGAGCAGCCGCAGGTCGCATCTCCCGCGCCGATCGTTCAGGAGCAGCCGGCGCCCGGCGCCCCCGGCAAGAGCCGCCGCGGCGATGCCTTCGACCCCGGCCAGAATCCGAATGCGCCCGGCGCGCCGCGCGCGCTCGGGGGCGGCCAGCAGCCGATGTCGGCAGGAGCTCCGGGCGGGCGTAACGCCGGCGAGCCGCTCGATCTCGCCAACACCAGCCCGCGCTATCAGCCGCAGGCCGCCCCGCCGGCGGCCCAGCCCGGCTATCCGCCCGCCCAGCAAGGCTATCCGCCACAAGCTGGCGCTCCGGCCTTGACCACGCTGCCGCCCTCGGCAACGCCGCGCGACGAGTTCGACCTCGGCATCGGCTACATGCAGCGCAAGGACTATGCGCTCGCCGAGCAGACCATGAAGAACTTCACCCAGAAATATCCCAGCGATCCGCTGCTCGGGGACGCGCAATACTGGCTCGGCGAGAGCTATTTCCAGCGCCAGCAATATCGCGACTCCGCGGAAGCCTTCCTCGCCGTCACCACCAAATACGAGAAATCGGCCAAGGCGCCGGATGCGCTGCTGCGGCTCGGCCAGTCGCTCGCCGCGCTGAAGGAGAAGGAGGCCGCCTGCGCCGCCTTCGGCGAGGTCGGCCGCAAATATCCGCGCGCCTCCGCCGGCGTCAAAGCCGCCGTCGACCGCGAGCAGAAGCGGGTGAAGTGCTGACGCCTGGGTCCTGACAACGCGGTTGGTGCTGCGCTAGATTGCGCCTGCCATTCGCTGGCGATTGCTGGGCAGCGTCATGTCAGACGACGACAATTCTCCGATCTCGGCACGCGAGGCGAGGCGGCTCTTCGCCGGCCTGCGAAGCGCGCCGGCGCTGGTGCTCGCCGTCTCAGGCGGCCCCGATTCGGTCGCGCTGATGTGGCTTGCGGCGCGCTGGCAGCGCAGCTTGGCGCGCGCGCCGGTTCTCACCGCCGTCACGATCGATCACGGCCTCCGGCAAGAGGCGGCGCGCGAGGCGCGCGAGGTCAAGCGGCTTGCCACCGAGCTTGGCCTGCCGCACCGGACCCTGCGCTGGCGCGGGGCCAAGCCGAAGACGGGAGTGCCGGCCGCCGCGCGCGAAGCGCGCTACCGCCTGCTCGCAGAGGCCGCGCGTGCCCTCGGCGCGAGCCATGTGCTGACCGCCCATACCCGCGACGACCAGGCCGAGACATTGTTGATGCGGCTGCTCCGCGGCAGCGGACTTGCCGGGCTCTCGGCGATGGCGCAGCTGACGGAACGCGACGGGATCGTGCTGGCGCGCCCGCTGCTCGACGTTCCGAAGGCGCAGCTGATCGCGACCTTGAAGCGGGCCAAGATCGGTTTCGCCGACGACCCCACCAACCGCGACACCGCCTTCACCCGGCCGCGGCTGCGCGCGCTGCTGCCGCTTCTCGCGGCCGAGGGAGGCGATGTCAGGAATCTGGCGCGGCTTGCGACGAGGCTGGCGCGGGCCAATGCGGCGGTCGAGGTGCTGGCCGACGGCGCCGAGCGCTTCCTCCGTTTGCGGGATCGCGGCGAAGCGCCGCAGGTGGGGGCGCGAAGCTTCGAGGCTTCGGCCTTTGCCGCCCTGCCGGACGAGGTGCGGCTGCGGCTCCTGCTGCGGGCCATCAACGCGCTCGGGCATGAAGGTCCTGCGGAACTCGGCAAGGTCGAAACCCTCCTGGCGGCGCTCGATCAGGCCATCGCCGCACCTCCTCGCGCAGCCTCAAATGGCCGGCCAGCCATGAGGCAGACGCTTGCGGGAGCCTTGATCAGCCTCGCTGGCGGGCGTATCCAGATCGCGCCGGCGCCGGCCCGGCGGCGCAAGGACGCATGAAAGGCCCCGAGGGCCGCATGAAGTCGGATCATGACACCGGCCATTTCGGCCCCGCAGCGTCAGGACACCTTAACCAGGCAGGAAAAACCCCGCCTCAAGCGCCATTATTTCAGCGGGAATCGCTCTAAGATGGGCTAAATAGTCCCATCTCGTTCCCTTGGCAGCGACCGGGGCGGCACCTAAATTGTATGCGTCTAACCGAGAGGATTCCTTGGGGATTTCCTCGTACGGCCTAAAATAACCGCCCGAGGATCAGGCCGCGATCCGCGCGACCACGAAGGAAGATCGATGAACGCCAATCTGCGCAATTTCGCCCTCTGGGTCATCATTGTCTTGCTGCTGTTGGCGTTGTTCACGCTCTTCCAGAATCCGGGTCAGCGAGCCTCCTCGCAGGACATCGCCTTCTCGCAACTGCTGAGCGAAGTTGACCGCGGCAATGTGCGCGACGTCGTGATCCAGGGGCCTGACATTCACGGCACCTTCACCAACGGCTCCAGCTTCCAGACCTATGCGCCGAACGACCCGACGCTGGTGAAGCGCCTGTATGACAGCAAGGTGCAGATCACCGCGAAGCCGCCCGGCGACAACGTGCCGTGGTTCGTCTCGCTGCTGGTCTCCTGGCTGCCGTTCATCGCGCTGATCGGCGTGTGGATCTTCCTGTCTCGGCAGATGCAGGGCGGCGCCGGCAAGGCGATGGGCTTCGGCAAGTCGCGCGCCAAGATGCTGACCGAAGCGCATGGCCGCGTCACCTTCGAGGACGTCGCCGGCGTCGACGAAGCCAAGCAGGACCTGCAGGAGATCGTCGAATTCCTGCGCGACCCCGGCAAATTCCAGCGCCTCGGCGGCCGCATTCCGCGCGGCGTGCTGCTGGTCGGCCCTCCCGGCACCGGTAAGACCCTGATCGCACGTGCGGTCGCGGGCGAAGCTAACGTGCCGTTCTTCACCATTTCGGGTTCGGACTTCGTCGAGATGTTCGTCGGCGTCGGCGCCTCTCGTGTGCGCGACATGTTCGAGCAGGCCAAGAAGAATGCGCCCTGCATCATCTTCATCGACGAAATCGACGCCGTCGGTCGTCACCGTGGCGCCGGTCTCGGCGGCGGCAATGACGAGCGCGAGCAGACGCTGAACCAGTTGCTGGTCGAGATGGACGGCTTCGAGGCGAACGAGGGCGTGATCCTGATCGCCGCGACCAACCGCCCCGACGTGCTCGATCCCGCGCTGCTGCGTCCGGGCCGCTTCGACCGTCAGGTCGTGGTGCCGAATCCCGACGTCGTCGGCCGCGAGCAGATCCTGAAGGTCCACGTTCGCAAGGTGCCGCTGGCGCCGGATATCAACCTCAAGACCATCGCGCGCGGCACCCCGGGCTTCTCCGGTGCCGACCTGATGAACCTCGTCAACGAAGCCGCGCTCACCGCCGCCCGCCGCAACAAGCGGATGGTGACGCAGGCCGAGTTCGAGGAAGCCAAGGACAAGGTGATGATGGGTGCCGAGCGCAAGTCGCTCGTCATGACCGAGGAAGAGAAGCTGTTGACGGCCTATCACGAGGGCGGCCACGCCATCGTTGGCCTCAACGTGCCCGCGACCGATCCGATCCACAAGGCGACCATCATCCCGCGCGGCCGTGCGCTCGGCATGGTGATGCAGCTCCCCGAGCGCGACAAGCTGTCGATGTCTCTGGAGCAGATGACCTCGCGCCTCGCGATCATGATGGGCGGCCGCGTCGCCGAAGAGCTGATCTTCGGCCGCGAGAAGGTGACCTCGGGCGCCGCCTCCGACATCGAGCAGGCCACGCGCCTCGCCCGCATGATGGTGACGCGCTGGGGCCTGTCGGAAGAGCTCGGCACGGTCTCCTACGGCGAGAACCAGGACGAGGTGTTCCTGGGCATGTCGGTGTCGCGGACGCAGAACGCCTCTGAGGCGACCGTGCAGAAGATCGACTCCGAGATCCGCCGTCTGGTCGAGGAAGGCTACAAGGAAGCAACCCGGATCCTCACCGAGAAGCATGCCGACCTCGAGGCGCTGGCCAAGGGCCTGCTGGAGTTCGAGACGCTGAGCGGCGACGAGATCGTCGATCTGCTCAAGGGCAAGAAGCCGAACCGCGAATCCGTGCTCGAGCCGACCACGCCGCGCGCCTCCGCGGTGCCCCCGGCCGGCAAGTCGCCGCGCCCGCGGCCCGATGCGGATCCCGGCCTGGAGCCGCAGCCGCAGGCGTAATCGCCGGACGTCATATGAGATTGAAAAACGCGGCGGAAACGCCGCGTTTTTTGTTGGCTGGCTGCGCATCGCGGGGCGCGAGCGAAGTGCCTGAACCGCCTTCGCGGCAAACGCGCGAAACATTAAAGAAGAACTTAACGCTTGCGGCCTACTTTGGCCCGCCATGACTGACCAGGTCGTCCACAGCGCGGTTCAACCGTTCTCGGCACGTGCAGCGCTCCCTTGGGCAGTAGGCCTTTGCGTCTATGCCATGCTGCTGGTGGCGGGGCCGCGGCTGCTTGCCGATCCCGACAGCTATTCTCACATCGAGGTTGGACGCTGGATCATCGCGCACGGCGCCCTGCCGGCGAGCGACCCGTTTTCCTTTTCGATGCGCGGCGCGCCCTGGATCACCTTCGAATGGTTGTCCGAGGTCATCTACGCCGGAATCTACGCGCTTGCCGGCTGGCCAGGCGTGGTCGCCATCGCGGCCGCGGCGGTCGCGCTCGCCTTCGGCCTGTTCACGTCCTTCCTGCTGCGCGAGCTTTCGCCGACCCTGACGCTGCTCATGGTGGTGGCGGCCGTCGTCTTGCTGGCGCCGCACATGCTCGCGCGTCCCCATGTCTTCGTGCTGCCGGTGATGGTGACCTGGGCGGCTGCGCTGGTCCGCTGCATGGATCGTGCGGGGCCGCCGCCCTATTGGGCCCTGCCGCTCCTGGTGCTGTGGACCAATTTGCACGGGAGCGTGGTGCTGGCGCTTGGACTGATCGGCCCGGCGGTGCTCGAGGCGCTGCTGCGTGAAGCCCGAAGCGAATGGCCGCGCGTGCTGCTGCGCTGGCTGCCATTCACGGCCCTTGCGGTCGCGGCATCCTGCCTGACGCCGCACGGGCCGGAACCGCTGCTGATGCCGCTGACGACGCTCGGCCTCGGCTCCGCGCTCGCCTGGATCGCGGAATGGCGGCCACAGGATTTCAGCCACATCGGTGGCTTCGAGTTGCTGCTGCTAGGCAGCATCTTCGCGCTCTCGCGCGGCATCACGCTGCCGGTCGTGCGCGCCCTCGTGGTGATCGGCCTGCTGCATTTCGCGCTGGCGCAAATCCGCAATGCGGATCTGCTGGCCATGCTGGCGCCGCTCTATCTGGCGGCTCCGCTAGGCCGGAAGTTCGGCGGACCGGCCGAGGATGATGCGGCGGTCGCCTCGCGCGGCCTGAACCTGGCTGGGCTCGGTGTTTTGATCGCGATGAGCGGGGTGGCCCTGGCGCGTGACGTCAGGCCGGCTCCATCCGTCGCCCCGCAAGCCGCGATCGCCAAGGCCGACCTTGCCAAGGCGGGGCCTGTGCTCAACGATTATTCCTTCGGCGGCTATTTGATCTTTTCCGGCATTCCCACCTTCATCGATGGTCGCGGCGAACTGTACGGGGGCCCGTTCATCAACCGCTACAATCGCGCGCTGGCGCTGGTCGACCTCGTAGACTTTCTCAAGCTGCTCGACGAATACGAGATCGGCGCGACGCTGCTCGCACCCAGCACGCCGGCGGTCGCCATGCTCGACCGGCTGCCGGCGTGGCAGCGCGTCTACAGCGACGATGTGGCGGTCGTGCACAAGCGGCGGGATACGCCGCAAAAATAACTCAGGCGGTTCCGAAGGCGGCGTATTGGCCGCCGAGCCACACGCCGCTCAGGGCGCCTTCCAGGCGCCGTGCCGGCTTGCTGTCCCAGGGAAGCAGCAGGAAATGCCGCGCACCGATCTCGCGCAGGCCGCCAGCCGTCATCAACTTTCGGGTCGTGCCGGCACCGAGCAACACCGCGTCCCGGTCGAACTCGCAGCGCGCGACGGCAAGCCGCGTCAGCGGATTGTACGGATTGTGCTCGATCACGCAGACGAGCCCGCCGGGGCGTGCCACGCGGCGCATCTCGGTGATGAACTGCGCCCACTCGGTCGGCACGATATGGTGCATCACGCAGACGGCAGTGACGAGATCGAAGCTGGCATCGGCAAACGGAAAAGTGCGCCCGTCGAACTCCCGGTAGTCGACCCCGTGATTGCGAGCGCGCGCCTGCGCCAGGCTGGCCGAGGAGACGTCGATGCCGCTCAAGCGGCCGACCATGCCGTGCAGCAGCGGATGAAGGCTGCCGACGCCACAGCCGACGTCCAGCAAGTCGGGCTTCTCGAGATCCAGCCGCTGCGCGATCAGATCGCGCAGCAGATCGGCCTTTGCGCGCATGAAGAAATCATGCGGCAGGCCCGAGAAGTCGATCGAGGATTGCACCACATCACGGTAATTGTCGTGATAGCCGTCGAACAGTTCGGTCATGCGTTGGTCACTCGTTGACGGCGTGGATCGCCGGCGTCGCCGCCGTCTCGTCGCGATCGAAGCCGACGCGGGCCTGCACCACGTAGAGCGGGCGGCGCTTCACCTCGGCATGGATCCGGCCGACATAGAGCCCCACGATGCCCGTCATCAGCATGTTCATGCCGCACAGCAGCGACACGACGACCATCGTCGAGGACCAGCCGGTGACGAGGTGACTGTCCTTGCTGAGCCACAACAGGACGACCCAGCCGCCGTAGAGCAGCGCGAGCCCGGACACCGTTAATCCGCACCAGATGGCAAGCCGCAGGGGCAGATCGGAAAAGCCGAGCGCGGCGTTCACCGCCAGACGAACCATCTTGAACAGCGGGTACTTGGTTTCGCCCGCGGCGCGCTCGAGGCGATGGAAGGCGACCTCGGCTTGGCGGAAGCCGAGCCAGGCGATCATGCCGCGCACGAAGCGGTCCTGCTCCGGCATCTGCCGCAGCGCCTCGAGCACCTTGCGATCGATCAGGCGGAAGTCGCCGACATCGGCGGGGATCCCGACCGAGGACATCTTGCCGAGAAGCCGGTAGAACAGATGCGCGGTCGCGCGCTTGAAACGGCTTTCGCCCTCGCGCGACAGGCGGCGGGCGTGGACGATGTCGTTGCCCTCCTTCCACTTCGCGATCAATTGCTCGATCACTTCGGGCGGATCCTGCAGATCGGCATCCATGACGATGATCGCGTCACCTTGCGCGGCGTCCATGCCGGCGGTGATGGCGATCTGGTGGCCGAAATTTCGCGACAAGCCGATGTAGCGAAAGCGCGAGTCGCGCGCGGCGAGCGCCTTTAGCACAATCGAGCTGGAATCGCGGCTGCCGTCGTCGACGAAGATCGCTTCCGCCGGCCCGTCGAGCCGGAACATGACCTGGTCGAGCCGGCGCAACAGGACCGGCAGCACGGCTTCCTCGTTGAACACGGGGATGACGAGGCTGTAGCGGATCGATCTGGAAGTGGCCGCCATGCGAGGGGATTCCGACTGAGTTGCAGGGGCGGAAGTCTATGAGACGGTGGTTAAGGTCGCCTTGCCGCAACCGTTAAGGGTCTAGCGCCCGGAGCATTGCCGGAGGCGAAGAGCGGGGAGGCGGAGCGGGATGGTGAAGGCCGCTTAACCACGCTTGGCAGCCGCGGCGTTGGTCTAGGGCTTGCGGCGGATCCTGTAGAGAACAAATCGCTCCGAGGTCTCCAAGACCTCCAGCCGATCCGGCAGCGGGTTCGCGGTCGGCGCCCCAAGCATATAGAGGTAGTCGAAGTCGCGGTCCCAGCTGCGGACGAACGGCGGAACGTCCGCCGGCGGCTGGCCTGTCGCGATCGCGGCCAGCAGGCCTGACGGCACCGGTCCGCCATAGGGAATGGCGATATTGCGCACGGCCTCGCGCGGCCGCACGGGCTGCTTGCCCGTTTCAGTGAACAGGTTCGGCACGAACGCATTGGCGTAGTGCACGGCCAACGTCGGCGCATAATACATGGGATACGAGGTGAGGTCGGCGAAGGGCGGGTCTCCATCGTCGACCGTGCTGCCGACCAGGACACGCGAGCCGCGATCGATCTTCTGGAACGAGGCGATGATCGCCGCGTAATCGGCGCGGTAAGGCAGCCACACCGAAAGAACGACGGCGAGATTGAGCAATATGATGCCGCTAATGCCTGTTAGCGCCGCCATTCTGCACCGCCGGCTCGGCAGCGATAGCGAGCAGAAGGCCGGCAGGATCAGGGCCGCGGCGGGAATCACGCGAAGATCGACGAAGGAGGTTCCGAACAGCTTCGATGGAATGACCAGATAGAGCAGCGCAAAACCGATCGCGAGCCAGGTGCCTGAAGGCTCGAGCCGGAGAATGCCGCGTCGTGCTGCAAAAAACAACCCGATCATCAGCGCCAGTCCGGTCGCTGCCGCCGTCGTCAGATTGTAGCCGTTCATGATGCGCAGCGGCCAGATCGGCTTGAAGGCAAGGAACCAGCTCGTCCCTTCGCTTCCGATCGAGCCTGCAGTGAAATGCATGAGCGCAAACAGCGCCAGCGCCGGGAGCGCCAGCGCGCCAAGCCGTGCGGCCGAGACGGGATAGGCGACCTGCCGTTGGCGAATGCGCGACAACTCGAACAGGCCCAGCGTCGCGCCATAAATGCCGAGCGAAAAGAAATGCGCCACATACAGCGCAGCGACGAAGATCAGATTGGCGAGGAAACGCAGCGGCCATGGGCCTTCTGCCAGCATCAGATAAACGGCGATGCCCCAGAGCGCGAGGCCGAGCCCGAACTCGAAATTCACGAAGCCCCAGCTGAACGGCAGGCAGTAGAGGACAGCGAGCGCAGCGAAGCCGGCAAGCTCGACCCGTCCCTTCCGGACCCATTCGAGCAGCAGCGCGCCTCCGACGATCAGCAATTGGCTCAGCAGCAGAAACAGCCGTGTGGCGCTCTCGACGCTCATCAGCCGCGCCATCTGCGGGACCAGCAGATCCATGCCGAGATTGGGATAGAAGGCCCAGGTCACCTCGTAATGCGGATTGGCATTGGGGGTGCCGCTTTGGCTCAGAATGTACATGCGGGCGAGGTGATTGGGATAATCGACCATCGCGGGAATGGGGGTCAGCAGCACCGGAAGAAACGAGACGGCCGCCAGCACCGCAAGAACGATGATCGCGATGGGTCGGTCCGAGCCGGGACGCGTGGGGAGTGTCAAGGCCGGCCTGTCGGAAGGAACCATGTCATGGGATCGCTGTGCGGCGCGGATTTCCGAGAGGACCATGCTCGAACAACGTCATGAAACGCGGCGATTGAATCATCATGTCGCGCTTCGGTTCGAGCGGGCGGCATTTGACCATGGCGGTGATAACTTCGAGTAAACCGGCAGCGTCTTGCCGGCTTCATGTCCCGACAATTTAACAGATTATTTTAGATTTCGATTTACCATCGGCAATCCGCTCGGAGTTTACGCAGTCGAATTAACTGCGGCGCAATTCTTTGTCTCTACGTTCAGTTCCATGGTCGGGCGGCGCTGGGAAGCCGAAAAGACCAGATCAGTTGCAAGCCTCGTGTACTCATTTGGAGCACCTCTATGAAGAACCTCGTTGCGCGTTTCGTGAAGGATGAATCCGGCGCCACCGCCATTGAATACGGCCTGATCGCTGCCGGCATCGCGCTGGCGATCATCACCGTCGTCAACAACCTCGGCACCACGCTGAACACCAAGTTCACCGCGATCTCGACCGGCCTCAAGTAAAGCCGGACGACCAGAAGATTTCAGAGAGCCCCGTCCTTGACGGGGCTCTTTTCTTTTGGACGAGGCTTGTCAATTCTCCTGGACGAGGCCTGTCAGTCCGCTCGACGCAGCGGGCGCTGCAGACCCATGCAGCGCGCGGCTCCGGCCGAGGTAGAACTTCGCCGCCCAGATCGAAGCCGCTGCGAGACCGACGCCGGCAGCGACGTCGATGATGTAATGCGCGCCGATCACCGGCGTCGCCGCGATCATCGCCAGGTTGAGCACGGCCGCGATGCCGCCGAGGCCGCGCACCGGCCACAGCGCCCACATGTAAAGCACCCCGGATGCCGCGTGAAAGCTTGGAAACGAGACGATTCCGGAGAGAAAGAACAGCCGAAGCTCCTGCAGGCTGCCGTCCCGGAGCGCCAGGATGTCGCGCAGCTGCCCGGCATAGACCTCGGTGTTGATCTCCGGGAAATGCGCGGCCGACAAATGCAGGCCATAATAGGTGCCGATCGCGGGGACCACGGCCGAGATCGTGATGGTGACCGCGAGCGCGAGGCTCATCGCCAGCATGAATAATTGCAGCCGCACATAGCGCGCCGTCAGTGCCAGCACGACGGGAATGCCGAGCAGCGGAAACTTGATCAGTCCATAGGCGCGCGTGAGGCAGTTCGCGAGCCAGGGGTGCTCGTTGACATAGCGCGCGATCGGTTCCGGATCGAGGCCCAGCGCCCGGTCGATCGCCAGCAGCGCCTGGTCCTGCAGCGGCCAGTTCAGCTTGCCCGCGACGTAAGTCAGTGGCCCGATAATGGTGCAGAGCAGGAGGAGCTGTCCGATGGTGCCGAGCGAAAACACCAGCTTCGGGTCCGCAAGGTCTCCTTTGACGATCCGGTGCCCATAGACGATCGCGGCCAGCGCCGCGGCGATCGCAACGGTCACGCCAAAGGCGACCGGCTCGAGAGCGAGTCCGGTCAAGGGAAGGCCAAGCGCCAGCAGGGTCCCCATCCCGAGAATCGGAAGCCAGTTGAGTTGGAAAAGCTGCCAGGCGGTCCGGGCGTCCCTGTCGAGCATGGTGTACCGAGATGGAATTACATTGCCTCCGCACAGTTACGGATCTGCATTAAGATCGCCGTAAGAAGTGTGGTTATCGGACTTGGAACCATTGCATGGTACTTTTATCTATGCGTTTACAGCGCCTCTCCCGGGGGCGTCCCACGCGTTTGGTCGTTCTGTGATCCGGATTGGAAGACCAAGCCCTTTTTCGAGACTACGATGTTTCGATCTTGGGTAGACCGTACAATTCGGGCCCAAAATTGAGGGCGCGTGACCTAAAGCCGTTCGCGGCCTGCTCCCGCAAGAAAAACGTTGGAGGGCTTGACCTCTATCAGGAATGCGTCGTTCGCGAGACCTGCCACCCCGATCCACGTTGCGCATGGCGGGTTGTCGCCGAATGTTGCCCTGAGCGCGCCACTGATCGCCTCGCCTTCGTGCAGATGATCGTGCTTGATGTAGAGACGGAGTGAGCCGACATCATTGAGCGTTGCCCCAACCGACGCCAATGCGACAGCCAGATTTTCCAGGCTCTTTTCCAGTTGACGTCCGATGTCGCCGGGGCCAACGATCTTTCGATCGGCATCCCAAGCGACCTGGCCAGATATATTTGCAACGTCACCAAACGGTGTCCGGATGATTGCGACCTGTGCAAAGCCATACGGCCGGCTATCAAAGAGTCCTGCAGCAACCTGAATGGATCGGCTCATTGTAGCTCCTTGCTTTTTGGTGCGGGCTGACGGCCTGCGGCAGCATGATACTAGCCAGCTTTCGGGCGCCGCGTGTGGCGCGTCTTGGCGCCAAGCTCATTGAACGGACGGATCGGATGAGAAGGTGTTTGGCTGCATCGGCTATTTGCATGCTCGTCACTTGCGCATCAGTATCTCACGGCTCCGAGCCACAGCTTTTCGCCTGGCCGGTTGCCTGCGAGTTGGAAACGACCTGCTTCATCCAGAACTACGTCGACCATGATCCCTCGGACAATGCCTTGGACTTTCGATGCGGGCACCGAACCTATGACGGCCACGACGGCACCGACATCCGGTTGCCCGATCTGGACGTTCAGAGAAAAGGCGTCGAGGTCGTTGCTGCCGCGGCGGGGCGCGTCGTGCACACGCGCGACGGCATGGATGACGTATCGGTCAAGGTCGTCGGCAAAGCCGCAATCGCCGGCAGGGAATGCGGCAACGGCGCGGTCGTCGAGCACGAGAACGGCTGGAGCACGCAATACTGCCACATGGCCAAAGGCAGTCTCAGAGTGAAGCCCGGTGACAGGGTCAGCTCCGGGCAGGCGCTCGGGTCGGTGGGCCTGTCCGGAAACACCGAATTCCCACACCTGCATTTCACCGTGCGGCATGACGGGACGGTTGTGGATCCGTTCGCTGAGGGCGCCGCGAAAGGCGAATGCAGCTCCGGCCGTTCGCTGTGGCAGCCGACGCTGAACACCGTTTCGAACTATCCGGCCGCCGAAATCATCAATGCCGGCTTTGCCGATCGAGCAGTGACCATGGACGAGATCGAGACAGGCGAGTTCGAGCGATCCTTGCCTGGCTCTCATTCGGCCGCCATCGTCGCCTATGTTCGCGCGATCGGACTTCAGGCGGACGACGAGCAAATTCTCGAGCTGAAGTCACCCGAAGGGCAAGTGATCGCCGAGTATCGGGCACCGAAGCTGCCGCGCGACCAGGCCCAATATTTCATCTCGGCCGGAAGGAAGCGCGGAGGCGTCGTCTGGCCGCCTGGCACCTATAGGGCAACTTACGTTCTTCGCCGAAAAGCTGCCGAGATCGGGCGGCGGTCCTTCCAGTTGGACATCGCGCCATAGCATCGCGTCTCGCGAAGCCGGCCATCGCACAGGCGGCATTTCGGCTCCCTTTCGGCAAGCAGGAATCCGCGGCGAGGTGGAGCGAGCACGCCCTGATCAGCTTCCGCAACCAGGGTTGGCGCTTCAGTCCTGTCGCCGTGACGCTCCACGCATTTCCCATCTTGTCATCTACCCTGAATAGTTGTTCAGTCCTTGCGGGGCGATTTGCATCTTTGACGTGACGAAGCGTTCGGCCGCAGGGCGTGCGGCACGCGTGTGGGACAGGAAGCGCGCCATGGTTTATCGGCGGACGCATCAAGTGGTGAAGCGCCTTGCGGCGCGGCGCAGTGCGATTCTCGCGGCGGCGCGGGAGACTGCGGCGGAAGGCGGGATGGCGGCGGTGCAGATCGCGCCGGTCGCGGTCCGGGCCAATGTCGCGGCCGGCACGGTCTACCGCTATTTTCCCTCCAAGGCCGAGCTGATCTCTGAACTCATCGCCGAGGTCTCCCGCGACGAGCTCGCGGCGATCCGCCGGGCGGCCGATGCGGCGCCGGGGCCGTCCTCGGCCTTGGCCGCGGCCGTGACCACCGTGGCGGTCCATACCCTGTCGCAGCGCCGGCTCGCCTGGGGCATCCTGGCCGAGCCCGTCGATGTCGATGTCAGCGCCTCGCGCCTGGCCAGCCGGCGCGAGATCGCGGGCGAGATTGCTGGGCGGATCGACGCTGCGGTGCGGGCCGGTCACCTGCCGGCGCAGGACACCGCGCTCGCCGCCACCGCGTTGCTCGGTGCGCTGCACGAGGCGCTGGTCGGGCCGCTCGCGCCCGACAATCTCGATGATCCCGTCAAGATGCGCGATGCGGTGCAGACCGTGACGCTGCTGGCGCTGCGCGCGGTCGGCGTCATGGACGCCCGCGCCCGCGGTCTGGTGGTGCAGCAGACGCTGCTGCCGGCGACGAAGGCGCTGGTTGGCGCGTAAGAACCGCCGCGCGACCGGGGCGGCGGCCTGATCCCGCTCAGGTCGTTGAGCGGGAAAGCCTTTTCGTCAGATCGCAGCAAGCTCGCCGGACCCTCCGGCTACTGTGCATGGGGTTGTTCTTCGATATTTGTGTTGGAGGGGTGCCGGCGACCTACATGTTCGCGTCGCCTTCGGGGCCGACCGAGGCGATGCGCACCATGTTGGTGGTGCCGGGAATGCCGAGCGGCACGCCGGCGACGATGAGCACGCGCTGGCCGGCACGGACAAAACCGTCACGGAACGCGATCTGGCCGGCACGGCTGACCATGTCGTCCTGGTCGCGGGCATCCTCAGCGACCACGCAATGTACGCCCCAGGCGACGGCGAGCCGCCGTCCTGCCGTGATGTTCGGCGTGATTGCCACGATCGGCGGCTTCGGCCGTTCCCGGGCCACGCGCACTGCGGTCGAGCCCGACGAGGTCCAGCAGATCAAGGCGGGCAGGTCGAGGGTCTCGGCGATCTGCCGCGCCGCATCCGCGATCGCATCGCCCACGGTCGCTTCCGGCGCCGGGCGCTGGGCCATGATCACCGAGCGGTATGTCGGGTCGCGTTCGACCTCCTCCCCGATGCGGTTCATGGTCGAGACCGCCTCGACCGGGAATTTGCCGGCCGCCGATTCCGCCGACAGCATGATGGCGTCGGCGCCCTCATAGACCGCCGTTGCGACGTCCGAGACTTCGGCGCGGGTCGGGACCGGCGACTGGATCATCGATTCCAGCATCTGGGTTGCGATCACCACCGGCTTGCCGGCGCGGCGCGCCATCCGCGTCATCTGCTTCTGCAGGCTCGGCACGCGCTCGAGCGGCAGCTCCACGCCGAGGTCGCCGCGCGCCACCATCAGCGCGTCGGAGGCCTCGATGATGTCGGCGAGGCGGTCGATCGCCTGCGGCTTCTCGATCTTGGCCATGACGGCGGCGCGGCCGCGGATCATCTTCTTGGCTTCGAGCACGTCGTCGGCGCGCTGCACGAAGGACAGCGCGATCCAGTCGATTCCGGTGACGAGCGCCGCCTCGAGGTCGGCGCGATCCTTCGGCGTCATGGCGGAGACCGGCAGGTCGGTGTCGGGCAGGCTGACGCCCTTGCGGTCGCTCATCTTGCCGCCGACCACGACACGCGTCACCGCGTGCTCCTTCGAGGTCTCCTCTGCGATCAGGCGCACCTTGCCGTCGTCGAGCAGCAGCGCATGGCCCGGCCTGAGCGCGGCCAGGATCTCGGGATGCGGGAGGTGGACGCGCGTGGCATCGCCGGGCGTCTTGTTGGAATCGAGCGTGAAGGTCTGGCCGTTCTGGAGCTGCACCGAGCCTTCGGCGAAGGCGCCCAACCTGAGCTTCGGGCCCTGCAGGTCGACCAGGATGCCGATCGGCCGGCCGTAGCTCGACTCGACGTTGCGGATCGTCGCCACCAGCTCCCGCATCTTGTCATGCGGGGTGTGGCTCATGTTGATGCGAAACAGGTCGGCGCCGGCCTCGAACAGGCGGCGGATCATCGCGAGATCTGAAGAGGCCGGTCCCAGGGTCGCGAGAATCTTGATACGGCGAAGACGCCTCATGGCTTATTTCCAGACTGGGGTGGCAGGCCGGGCGAGCCCGGGGGCGTAGCACCGGGCGGGCTGGTGGGCAAACCCGGAACCCCGCCTGGGCCAACCGGACCGGGCAGGCCAGGTACGCGTTGCTGCGCCGGCTGTTCGTTGGCGTCGGTCAGTTGCACCGTCCACGCCCGCTGCTCGCCGGTGTCGACCTCGAAATAGCCGGTCCGGTCGTAGCCGCGCGCGAGGCAATCCTCGGTGCCGCGGATGGTGAACTCCTTGTCGCGCGAGCACATGAAGGCCTGCCCCGACCACTCGCCGCCGCGATCATAGTCGATCGCGTAGATGTAATAGTAACGGGCGACCAGCGTTCCCCGCAGCAGGGTCTCGCAGGAGCGCGACGAGATGTTCCACCAGCCTTCCGTGGTCCAGCCTTCGGCATCCTTGTAGCCGAGGGCAATGCCGACCCGGCTCGATGTGTTGTTGCAGAGCCGGAAATCGGCCGAGGCCGGGCTGGCGCCGAGGCATAGCCAGGCGACCATCAGCACCGGGACCAACCGGGCGAGCAGGCGAAGCGGGGAGCGGGGAGATTCGGCAATCATTGTCGCGGTAGCTATACCAGATCATTGACGATTTGGCGTAGGGCCGGGGAACCGCCACGAATGAGCGGCAACCCGGCTTCGGACCGGTCTGCGCCGGGATATGGCAAAATCTGTGACAGGGCCCAATTGATCCCGTAAGGGTGACCCCCATCGGGGTCAGGCCCAAAGGATACCGGGGATACAGCCATGGCAATCGACGACAAAACCAGAACCGAGCTCGAGGCGGCCGCTTTCCGGCGTCTGGTCGATCATCTCAAGACCCGGACCGACGTCCAGAACATCGACCTGATGAATCTGGCGGGCTTCTGCCGCAACTGCCTGTCCAACTGGCTCAAGGAAGCCGCCGACGCCCAAGGTGTCGCCTTGAGCAAGGACGAGAGCCGTGAGGCCGTCTACGGCATGCCCTACGAGACCTGGAAGTCGAAACATCAGGGCGCGGCCACGCCCGAGCAGCTCGAGACCATGAAGAAGGTCCATCCCCACGGCCACGGGCATTGAGTTCGCGCAAGCCTTGAGTCGCAACGCACAACAGCTTTCTTCGCCCCGCCGCAGGAAGGTGTGGGCGCGCTGTGGATGAGCGCGATGCTGCCTTGAACGCGACCGGCGCCAACCCTAAGGGTTCTGCCAGCACGCGCGGTGAGGGATGCCGGCGTCACCTCGTTTTGCCAGTTCCATTTGGAGTACCAAGATGGCCACCACCGCCGCCGTCCGCGATGACGAGCCCGCGACGAAATTTGCCAAGGACCAGCTCAAATCCATCATCGAGCGCATCGAGCGGCTGGAGGAAGAGAAGAAGGCGATCTCCGACGACATCCGCGACGTCTATGCCGAGAGCAAGGGCAATGGCTACGACGTCAAGGCGCTGCGCACCATCGTGCGGCTGCGCAAGCAGGACCCCAACGAGCGCGCCGAGGCCGAAACGATTCTCGAGACCTACATGCAGGCGCTGGGGATGATCTGAGGCGCTCGCGCCTCAAACGTCACTGCCGTAGCCCGGATGGAGCGCAAGCGGAATCCGGGTTCTGGCAGCGCAGGACGCATTCCCGGGATGACGCTTTCGCTCCGTCCGGGCAAAAAGGGTGGCGTGTTGCCCTTCGTTTGTGAACGGAGACCGCCGTGACTGCGCCACCGCTGCCGCGCGAATTGAACCGTGCCTTCGGCGCTCTGCCGGCACCGATCGGCAAGCGGCTGCTGCAGGTGCGCGACCTGATCTTCGCGACCGCCGCTGCGGACGAGCATGTCGGCCGCCTTACCGAGACCCTGAAATGGGGCGAGCCGGCTTATCTGACCGATGAGACCGGCAGCGGATCGACGATCCGGCTTGGCCGCGTCAAGGACTCCGACGCCGCCGCCATTCTCTTCAACTGCAAGACGACCCTGATCGACACGTTCCGCGAACGCTTTCCCGATCAGTTCGAATATCGGCAAACCAGGGCGCTGTTGTTGCCGGTATCGGGCAAGCTGCTGACGCGGGAGCTATCGATCTGTCTGTCGCTGGCGCTGACCTATCATCGGGATCGGCGGGGCAAGAAGGCGCGGTAGCACCACCTGCAGCCCGGATGGAGCGCAGCGAAATCCGGGGCCGTCGTTGCATGCGGCATGATTCCCGGATTGCGCTTCGCTCCGGGCTACGAGAGTGAAATTCTGGAAACAGCAGCGGCGCTCAGCGTAGCGCGGCGGTCCGCACGACGAACGACGTCGTCTGGAGCTTTGCGGTGGCGCTGCCGGAGAAGATCTCGCAGGACAGCCCCTGCATCGGGTCGTCGGCAAAGCCCATCGCGATCACGGCCCGCGGCTTGACGAAATAGGCGCGCAGCGCCGCGGTATCGAGCTCGCCCATCAGCGTGACCGACATCGCACGGCTGGCGCTCGGCGACAGCATCACGATCTTGAGCCAGACGCTCTCGCCCTTGGCGGCAGAGAGGCGCGTCGCGGTCGCGACCAAGCCGTCGGTGCTCTTGCCGACCACGGTGTTGATCTCCGTCGCCTGGGCGAGGCTGCGCGAGGCGGGGCGGGCCGAACGCGGGATCGGCGCCGAGGCGGCAACGACATTGGCGCGGTCAACCGGGGAGGCCGCGGGCGCGAAAGCCAGCGCCTGCAGGGCCGCGTTGGACACGCTCGCGGTTGCCTGCGGATCGGTGGCGGCGGCAAGGGCCTGGCGGGCCTTCAGCGCAGCGACCTGCGCCGGCGTCGCCTGCTGTGGCGCGGCCGGGACGTCATCCCAGAAGCCGCGGGCATTGATGATGTCGGCCGGCGTCTCCGGCTTGCCGTCAGCAGATTTGCCGGCAGCGGGCTTGTCAGCAACCGGCGCGGGCTTCGGCTTGGGCGGGGCAACGAGCTGCGCATCGGCCGAGGCGAGCTGGATCGCGGCCATTTGCGGCTTGGCGCGGGGCGTCGGCACCGGTTCGGTGGGCTTGGCCGCGGCTGCGACGACGGTGGGGGCTGCCGGCTTCGCGGCCGGGGCGGGCGCGCCCTCGTCATCCTCGTCGCTGCTGGCAGTCGGAGCTGCCGATTTGCCCCTGAACAGGGCGGCGAAGAAGTTCGGCTTGCTGCTGCTGGAATCGTCGCCGTTGCCGCGGCGCTCGATCTCGGCCTTGGCGAGCTCATAGCCCTTCAGCGGCGTGCCGTCGGTCGGCAGATGCACCGTCTTGCCGTCCGGGAAGACGCGGGCGAGCTGATCATGCGTCATGCGCGGCCAGTGCCGGATGCTGCCGGTGTCCAGATGCACGAAGGGCGAGCCTGAGGTCGGATAGAAACCGACGCCGCCGCGCTGCAGGCGCAAGCCGGCGAAGCGGATCTGCTCCAGCGGCACGCCCGGAATGTAGAAGTCCATCGCATGTCCCAGCATGTGCTGGCTGAAGCGCGCCACCCCGGAGGAGCGGCGGCGGAGCATGGCGTTGGTGGCGGGGGAGCGGTAGGACGAGATGATCTGGATCGGCTGCCTGGCGTCGACGTCGCGATAGACTTCCCAGAGGATGTCGAACAGGCGGCGGTCCATGACCGTCTCGTCCTGGGTGCGCCAGTCGCGCAGGAAGTGGTTGAGCTGCTTCAGCGCCGCTTCGTCATAGCGCCCGTCGCGCTTGAAGGTGACGGTGAGGTCTTCGCCGGAATGGGTGTGGTGGAAGGAGAGCGTCTTGGTCTCGTTCAGCGCGGCCGCGTTATGAACCGATCCCGCGGCAGCAAGCAGCAACGCGGCAGCGAGGCCGATGCGCGAACCGGCCTTCACTCCCGCATGGGACAACGACAGCACAGCGAATTGGCGTGCGAGACCAGTCAGCACGTATGAGCCCACCCAGTCGACGAGCGTTCAAAATGGACTCTCCCGCCAACCCCGTTAGCAGCGCGAAGAGGATGAACGCTTTCTTAAAGCGAGAAGGTTAATTCGAGGTTGACCTTCCCGCCCCCAAACCAAGTCAGAATACGATCCTAACCGGTTGACTGTGGCAAAAAAACGCCCGCTCCCCGGGTCGAGGTGGACAATGGTTAACGTTAAACGGCCCCATCCATGGGATAGGGCCGTTGATATCGTTGCAGAATTTTGGAAGCGGCCGTCGAGCAGGCTTACCGGGTAAATACCCGCTGCTGCTGGGGCCGGCGGCCGACCGGAGCCGGCGGCGGGGTCGGAGCCCCGCCTCCGAACAGCCGCTCGAAGAAGTTCGGGCCGGACGAGCCGAAGCCGCCGCCATTGTTGGCCACCGCGACGCCGGAGGGCAGGGTCGTCGCCGGGCGCGAATAGCTGGGCTGCGAGTGCGCAACGACGGCCTCGAGGTCCTTGCCGCGATTGTTCTTCAGGATGTTGATCATGGTCGCGTCGCGGCCATAGACGTCCTTGCGGAATTGCAGCTTGCCGGCGTCATCCACGAACGCGGTCTGATAGGTGATGTTGACCGGCACTGGCGTCGGGAATTTCAGGTCGATCTCGCTCCTGCCGTACATGCTGCGCACGCGCTCCGGCGTGTACTTCTCGTTCGGCATGACGATGTTGAGCAGCACCGAGGCGTACTGATCGGGGTTCTGCACGCGCATGCAGCCATGGCTGAAGGCGCGATCTTCCCTGGCGAACAGGTTCTTGTCCGGCGTGTCGTGCTGATAGACCAGGAACTTGTTCGGGAAGTTGAAGCGGATGCGGCCGAGCGCGTTGGCTTCGCCGGGCGGCTGCGAGATGTGCACCGAGCCATCGCGGTTCTGCTCGAGCTTGAGGCCCATGCGCTGCAGCACGGTGGGGTCCTGCTGAAGCGCCGGCAGATACTCGTTGTAGACGATCGACGGCGGCACGTTCCAGGTCGGGTTGACCGTGATGTACTTCATCGTCTCGGTGAGCAGCGGAGTCGCATGCGTGCCCGGCTTGCCGGTGACGACGCGGGTGGTCCAGACCTGCTGGCCGCGCTGCATCACCTTCAGCGTGTAGTCGGGAATGTTGAGGATCACATAGGCATCGCCCAGCGATGGCGCGCCGAGGTCGCGCGGCAGCCAGCGCCAGCGCTCCATATTGACCAGCACGACGTCGATCTGCTTGTCGCGCTTCGGGGTGTTGAGCGCCTTGACCGTCTTGTCATCGAGGATGCCGGTCGCCTTCATCTCGGCGCTGTTCTGGAACTTGCGCACGGCGTCGGCGACGGCGGCGTCATAGCGGGTGTCGCTGGCGTTCTCGGCGAGGCCCAGCTTGGCGCGGAGCTGCGGCACGCGCGGATCTTCCACGACGATTTCGGCCTGCTTCTTGGTGGCCGGAGTGTATTTCAGCGCCGGACCGTCGGCGATCTCGATCGCCGGGCCGCTGCCCTGACCGCGAAGCTCCGCGAGCTTCGCCTTCAGCTCCTTGTAGAGCTTGTGCGGCGGGTTGTAGCTGTCGAGCGCTGCGGAAGCGTCAGTTGCGGTCGTGACCTTGGCGAGCACCTCGTTCGGGTCGACCGGATGCTCGGGATAGAGGATGTCGCCAGAGACCTGCGACCAATGCATGCGGCCGCTCTGGGCCTGGCGCGCATAGTCGAACATGCTGGCGGTAAGCTTGAGCTCGGCATCGGCCAGCGCATCGGGCGTGGTGGCGCTGGCGAAATCCGGCACCGGATAATCCGCAGGATTGAGGCCGTCGGAGGCGGCGTCCTTCAGCCGCGCGATGACGCCCTTGGCCGCAGCCGTCAGGCTGCCGCCTTGCGTCCAAACCGGCGCGAAGTCGCGTGCGCCGTAAAATTTCTCGATCGCCGCGCGCTCGTTCTTGCGGTCGAAATGGCGCGACGTCTTCGTGCCGATGATGTCCTTGAGCTTGTCGGCGACCGGCTGGTCGGCGGCGGGGACGCTGCTCGCAGCCTTGACCGGCTCGGCGGCCGGAGCCGCAGCGGCGGCGGGTGCCGCAGGTGCAGCCGGATTTGCCGTGGCGGTGTCCGCCTTCGCAGGCTCCGTCTTTGCAGGCTCCGTCTTTGCAGGCTCCGTCTTTGCAGGCTCGGTTTTGGCAGTCTCGCTCTTCGGCGCCTCGGTGGCGGGCGTCGTGGCGACGTCGGAAGGCTTGGTCTCGACCTTGTCCGCGGCGGGGGCGACGTCAGCCTTCACAGGCTCCCTTGCCGGCTCCTTGGCGGAGTCCTGAACCGTGGCGGTGGTGTCGAGCTTGATGTCCGATGCGGTCGGGGGCGGGACATTGGCCGGCTCGGGGCGCGGGATCGCGGCTTCGATCGCGAGCTCCGCAGCGCTGCTGCGCGCCTGATCCTGCGCCAGGGCTGAGCTGGCCGACACCGTGAGGAAGGTTGCCGCGACCGTCATCAAGACACGGTCGAAGCCCGCACGGTGGTTCAAACAGTCACGCATTGTGTCGCACCCCTCGGGTGAACTGTCCCTTATGGAACAGCTTCGTTATCGCCAATTGAGCTTCGGCTAAATCGCGCCGGCCTCTCGAAAGTTGCACGCCTGCACGCAACGATTCATACGCAGACGATATACAGACCCCGGTTTTGCAGCCAGCGCTAACCGGGACAACTCACGCCAAACTGACTTCAAGGGAGCCTCTTGGCAACGGATTGTGCGCTGGCCTCAAGCGCTTTTCCCTGTGTCTGTCACTTCCAAGTCACGGTTCAAGTCGCAGTCGAATTCCGTCGTCATGCGAACGGCTTACAACCGGCTCGCATCGCCTCGCGAACCTCCGTTCGCATGAGGCTCAGTGCGTCTCTTCGCCGCTTTTCCCGCCATGGCCGGGAACCCCGGCTTCGTCGAGTTTGCGGTATAGGGTGGACCGGCCGATTTTGAGACGGCGGGCCACCTCGGACATCTGGCCGCGATAATGCGAGATCGCGAAACGGATGATCTCGTTCTCCATGTCCTCGAGTGCGCGGACATCGCCGGTCGGGGTCAGCATGGCCAAAGTTCCCACGGCCGGGAGAGGCGCGATTGGTATGTCGTTACCTGACACGACCGACGGGCTCGCCGCCGGCTCGAGCATCAGCGGTGCGGTCGGAATCTCGGTGGCGTGGTGCGGCTGCGACGCGAGCAGCGGGAAATCACTGAGGCCGAGCTGGTCGCCCTCGCTCATCACCACCGCACGGTAGACCGCATTCTCGAGCTGGCGGATGTTGCCGGGCCAGTCGAGCTGGGCGAGATGCGCCATGGCCTCGCCGCTGATGCCGGTGATCTGGCGGTTCTCCTCGGCGGCAAAGCGCGCCAGGAAATGCCGGAGCAGATGCGGGATGTCCTCGCGCCGGGCCCGGAGCGAGGGGATCGTCAGCGGCAGCACGTGCAGGCGATAGAACAGGTCTTCCCGGAAGTGTCCCTGCTTGACCCGCTCCAGCAGCCGGCGATTGGTGGCCGAGACGATGCGGACGTCGACCTTGACGGGCTTGCGGCCGCCGACCGCCTCGACGGCGCCTTCCTGAAGCGCGCGCAGCAGCTTCACCTGCGCGGTCAGCGGCAGCTCGCTGACCTCGTCCAGAAACAGCGTGCCGCCATGGGCTTCGACGAATTTGCCCATGTGCCGTTCGGTGGCGCCGGTGAAAGCACCCTTTTCGTGGCCGAACAGAATGGACTCGACGAGGTTGTCGGGAATCGCGCCGCAATTGACGGCGACGAACGGCTTCGCCTTGCGCTCGCCGCTGCCATGGATGGCGCGCGCGAACATCTCCTTGCCGACGCCGGACTCGCCCTCGATCAGCACCGGAATGGAAGAGTTCGCGGCCTTCTGCGCGGCGCGCATCACCCCGGCCATCGCATCGGCGCGGGTGATGATATCGGAGAAGGTCAGCCGGCCCTCGCGGCTGTGCCGGATACGCTGCAATTCGCCCTTGAGCGCGGAGGCGTTGAGAGCATTGCGCAGTGAAACCTGGAGTCGCTCGAGGCCGACCGGCTTGACCACGAAATCGGCCGCGCCAGCGCGCATCGCCGAGATCACGTTGTCGATGCCGCCATGGGCGGTCTGCACGATGACGGGGACGCTGAGGCCCGCTTCGCGGATTTTGGCCAGCACGCCCATGCCGTCGAGGCCGGGCATCACGAGATCGAGGATGACACCGTCGATGGCCGGAGCATCGGGAGCGGTGAGGGCGGCGATCGCGGCATCGCCGGAGTCCACGACGACCGTCTCATAGCCGCATTTCTGCACCATGTTCTCGACCAGCCGGCGTGCTACGGCATCGTCGTCGGCGATCAAAATACTGGCAGCCATGGTGTTCCCCGCACGCTACTACTATCTGTCTCGAATCGGGGCACTCTGGCCGAAGCCGATTAACGCACTCTTAAACCTTGATGCCGCCGCCCGCCGCCGCGATTGTTGAACACAGGTTTCCCACACAATGAATTCGCGATCCAAGTCTGCTCTCAACAAGTCTGCTCTCAACAAGTCTGCTCTCAACAAGCCTGCTCTCAACAAGTCTGCTCTCCGCAAGTCTGCTGCTGCGAAGACATCTGCCGTCAAGAAATCGGCCGCCAAGAAATCTACCGACAAGGCAAAACCCTCCGCAAAACCCGCGAGCAAAACCGGCAATCTTCCCGAGTGGAACCTTTCCGATCTCTATTCCGGGATCGATGCGCCGGAAGTGGCGCGCGATCTCGAAAAGATGGATGCCGACTGCGTCGCGTTCGAGACGGACTACAAGGGCAAGCTCGCGACAGGGACAGCAAACGAAAATGGCGGAAAATGGCTCGCGGAGGCGGTGCGACGCTTTGAGGCGATCGACGATCTCGCCGGCCGCCTCGGCTCCTATGCCGGGCTCGTCCATGCCGGCGACAGCGTGGACCCTGCGATTTCAAAGTTTTACGGCGATGTTTCGGAGCGGCTGACGGCGGCGTCGACGCATCTTCTGTTCTTTGCGCTCGAGCTCAATCGCGTCGATGACGATATTTTGAACCGCGCGATGCAAGCCCCCGAGCTTGCGTACTACCGCCCGTGGATTGAGGATCTGCGCAAGGAGAAGCCGTATCAGCTCGACGACAAGCTGGAGCAACTCTTCCTGGAGAAGGCGCAGACCGGCTATTCCGCCTTCAACCGGCTGTTCGACCAGACCATCTCCGGCCTGCGTTTCAAGGTCGGGTCCAAGGAGCTGGCGATCGAACCGACGCTCAATCTGCTGCAGGACCGTGATGGCGCAAAGCGCAAGAGCGCGGCTGACGCACTGGCAAAGACTTTCAAGGCCAATGAGCGCACCTTTGCGCTGATCACCAACACGCTCGCCAAGGACAAGGACATCTCCGACCGCTGGCGCGGTTTTCAGGATGTTGCGGATTCCCGGCACCTCAACAACCGGGTCGAGCGCGAGGTGGTGGATGCGCTGGTGGCCTCGGTGCGCGCGGCCTATCCGAAGCTGTCGCATCGCTATTATGCGCTGAAGGCGAAGTGGTTCGGCAAGAAGCGGCTGGCCTATTGGGACCGCAACGCGCCGTTGCCGTTTGCCGCAACCGACGTCATCGGCTGGCCCGATGCGCGCAACATGGTGCTGACGGCCTATCGCGGCTTCTCGCCCAAAATGGCCGATATCGCCGAGCGCTTCTTCACCGATCGCTGGATCGACGCGCCGGTGCGGCCGGGCAAGGCGCCGGGTGCGTTCTCGCATCCGACCACCCCCTCCGCGCACCCTTACGTGCTCATGAACTACCAGGGCAAGCCGCGCGACGTGATGACGCTCGCCCACGAGCTCGGCCATGGCGTGCATCAGGTGCTGGCGGCCAAGAACGGTGCGCTGATGGCGCCGACGCCGCTCACGCTGGCGGAGACCGCGAGCGTGTTCGGCGAGATGCTGACGTTCAAGCGGCTCCTTGCCCAGACCAAAAATGCAAAACAGCGCCAGGCGCTGCTGGCCGGCAAGGTCGAGGACATGATCAACACCGTGGTGCGGCAGATCGCGTTCTATTCGTTCGAGCGCGCGGTCCACACCGAACGCAAGAACGGCGAGCTCACCGCGACGCGGCTCGGCGAGATCTGGCTGTCGGTGCAGGGCGAGAGCCTTGGGCCTGCGATCGAGATCAAGGCGGGCTATGAGAACTACTGGATGTACATCCCGCACTTCATCCATTCGCCGTTCTACGTCTACGCCTATGCTTTCGGCGATTGCCTCGTGAACTCGCTCTATGCCGTCTACGAAAACGCGGCCGAGGGCTTTGCCGAGCGCTATCTCGACATGCTCGCAGCCGGCGGCACCAAGCATTATTCCGAGCTGCTGCGCCCGTTCGGGCTCGATGCCAAGGATCCTAAATTCTGGGATGGCGGCCTGTCGGTCATCGCCGGGATGATCGACGAGCTGGAGGCGATGGGCTGAGAGTGAACGCGGACGCCTTGCTCTAGCCGGTCGCGTTGGGGCTGCGGCCGAGGCTGTTCTGCCCGGCCGCGGGCTCATTCACGTCGACGAAGCCGAGCATCGCACCAAACCGGTCGGTCGCCGGCTTGTCGAAGCCGACCGCGCCCTCGAAGCTTGCCGGATTGCGGAAGGTGCCGAACAGCATGTCCCAGATCGGCAGGTCGCCATAATTGAAGGCGTGCACGTCGCGCTGGTGATGGATGCAATGCGCCTCCGGCCGCTGGATGACGAAGCCGAGCCATTGCGGCGTGCGCACATTCATGTGCTGGAAATAGCCGTAGAAGGCGGCGATATAGCCGGTCGCTGCCGCCGCGACCGGATCGAGCCCGAGCACCAGCGTCGTCACCACGGATGCGATCGCAAAGAATGAGATCGTCTCGAGCGGGTGAAAGAGGGCCGCGCCGGACATGTCCATGCGTTGCGGGCTGTGATGGATCTGGTGGAACAGCCGCCACATCAGGGGAAAGGTGTGCGCGCTGCGGTGCCAGCCGTAATTGACGAGTGAGAGCACGACATAGCCGAGTGCCGCACCGCCCGCGACGCCGAGACCGGTGAGGTCCATCCACCTGTGCCGCTCCAGCCAGGCTTCCGGGATCAGCAGCGGGGTCAGCGTCGCCAGCAGGCCCTGAACGGTCAGGAAGCAGAAGCCCCTGAGCCGCCAATAAGGAATCTCCGGGAATTGCCGCGCCGGGATCAGGCGCTCGATGGCCAGCATGACGAGATAGGTCACGGGCACCAAGAGGCCAAACAGGTCGATCGCGGACATCGCTGCGGCTCCAAACTTACAGTGTAAGGTGATTCCACAATACCGCCTTGCGGTGTAAGGTTGCAAGCGGTTTCGATTCGGAATGTCATGACCAGAAAAGCCAGAGCGGGCCGGAAAGCCCCGACTGTCCCGCGCAAGCGTCGGGTCGCGCGCGAAGGGGGCAGGGGGCTGTCCCGCGAGCTCATTGCGGCCTCCGCGATGGCGCTGGTCGATCGCGAGGGACTGGCCAAGCTCTCGACGCGCCGGCTGGGGGAGGAGCTCGGCTGCGAGGCCATGAGCATCTATCATCACTTCCCGAGCAAGGCGCATTTGATGGATGCGCTCGTCGATCTGATGCTCGCACAGGCGCGGGTGGCGATGGAGCCGCAATGGGATTGGCGCGAGCGCCTGCGCCGGGCGGCCCACGGCTTCCGCGCCATGGCGCTCAAGCACCCGGCCTTCTTCCCGTTCTTCGCCGTGCACCGGCTCAATACGCCTGCCGGGGTCGCTTATATCGACGGCATCATCGGCATCCTGCGCGAGGCGGGCTTCTCTGACCGCGACGCCGCAATCTATTTCCGCGAGCTCGGCTATTACCTGACGGGCGCGGCGCTGGATGAGACGGCGGGCTATGCCCGCGGTCCCTCATCGGCGGAGCCGGTCCCGAACGAAACGATCGCCGCCAGCTTCAGGCATCTTGCGGCGGCTGCTCCGTATTTTCAGCCGGCGCATTTCGACGCGACGTTCGAGACGGGTCTGGAGATCCTGCTCGCCGGCATTGAACGCTCGGCCCAGAGACGAGACTAAGCCAGTAGATACTTTATCGTGCTTTTCAACTATTGATTGTTGATCGTGATTTGCGCTGGGGAGGCTCGCATGGCCGATCGGGGACAGGTTCCGCGACCTGAAGCAGCGCGGAACGCCGCGGCCTTCGAGGAGGAAACGCCCTGGTGCCAGAAACACCAGCAGATCGTTCGCGACGAGATCAGGGCGATCAACACGCGCCGCGAGACGGCGCGGCAGCTTGATCCCGACCGCGTCGATGCCTGCCAGATGCTCGACGTTGTCGGGCTCGCTTTGTCCGGCGGCGGCATTCGCTCTTCAGCCACCTGTCTCGGCGTGCTTCAGGCATTGAACCATCACGATCTGATCGGGCGAATCGACTATCTCTCCACGGTGTCGGGCGGCGGCTACATCGGCACCTCGCTCAGCACCACCATGACGGTGACCGGGCGTTTCGTGTTTGGCGAGCGGCCGGCCGGTGGAATTGCGACCGCCAGCGAGATCAGCGACACGCCGTCGGTCGGCCATATCAGGAATTACTCCAACTATTTGATCCCGGCTGGCGTCCGCGACCTGCTGACCGGGATCGCGATCGTGGCGCGCGGCCTGATCGCCAATATCGGACTGACCCTGCCGGTCGTGCTGCTGCTCGCGGCCGTCACGATCTGGTCGACGCCGCTGCGGAGCTGCCTGACGGTCGCGAACTTCTTCGGCGTCGATCTCGCCGACGGCGCGTTGCCGCAGTGTGAGCTGCATCATTTCGGCTGGGTCGCGGACCGCTTCGGCTTCGCGGCGATCGGCACGATGGTCGCGCTGGGGCTGCTCGTCTGCGGCGGAATTGCCTATCTGGTCGCGCGTGCCGAGCGTGGCATGGGTCCGACGCTGTCCTTCATTTATGCCGCGGCGATCGCGTTCCTGCTCGGCATCGCCTGCGACTTCGCGCGCCTCCTGCAGATCAAGCATTTCGCGCTGACGCTGGCGACCGCGATCATCGGTATAGGCCTGTTCTTCGTCTGGGCGCTCAAGCAATCATTGGCGAGCCCCGAAAAACGTCAGGAGTTTCGTTCGCATTGGCCGACTGCCGGCGCGACCTTCCTGGTGCTGCTTGCCGTGATCGCATTCTTCGAGTTCCAGCCCTTCATGCTGTCGCAGATGTTCGATGTCGTCGACAGCGATGCGATCGGCGGGCCGGTCGGCGGCGTTGCCGTCACCTGGATCAAGGCGTTCGCTGCGATCGCCGCGCCGATCGGCGTGTTCGTCACGGCCTTCAGGCAGCAATTCGCCGAATTCCTCAAAGGCAACAGCGTGTCCTCGCAATGGGGTGCGCTGCTGGTCGCGATCATTGCCAAGGTCGCGCTGTGGATCGCGGGCCTGGCGCTGCCGCTGATCATCTGGGTCGCCTACCTCTATCTGTCCTATTGGGGCATCGCCAACGACCCGCTCGAAAAATGCCAGGCGCCTCTGGCCCTCGTCGGGCAGAGGAGCTGCCTTGCCGCCAGCAAATCGACCGCGCCCGCATCGGGCAATCTGGCCGGCAAGATCGCGTTCGACGCGGGCGCGGGCACCTTCACGGCCGAGATCACGCCGCGGCCCGCCGCACCGGCGGCGACGATGGAGTGGCTGACGCCGGTCTCCCACGTGCCGGCCTGGCTCAGATCCGCCGCGAGCAACGTCGCACGACAATTCCATTGGTCGGATGCAGGTTCGGGCTATTCGCACAGCCTGCCTCTGGTCATTCTTTATGCGCTCGTCGGCTTGCTGCTGTTTGCGATCTCCTGGTCTTTGACGCCCAACGCGAATTCGCTGCACCGTCTCTACCGAGATCGGCTGAGCAAGGCGTTTCTGTTCGACCCTGATCGTTCGGCGGACGGCAATATCGCGCGCGCCGAGGCGAGCCTCGACCAGGGGCGTGATTTCATGCCGCTCGATCGCATGAAGCTGAGCGAGCTCTATGCAGCCGCCAGGGACGGCGCCGACAAGGATGGCGTGGCGGCGGCGTCGAAGCTGGGGGCACCCTATCATCTCATCAACACGGCGCTGAACATCCAGGGCTCCGACTTCGCCAACCGGCGCGGTCGCAACGCGGACTTCTTCGTCTTCTCGCCGCTCTATGTCGGCAGCGAAGCGACACGCTACGCCAGGACGGAGGCGGTCGAGCGCCTGGAGCAAGGCCTCGACCTCGCCACCGCCATGGCGATCTCAGGGGCTGCGGCGTCGTCGAACATGGGCTCGAACTCGATCAAGGCGCTGACGCCGACGCTCGCGCTGCTCAACGTGCGGCTGGGCTATTGGCTGAGCAATCCGCGCTATGTCGAGGCCACGGCCCGACCGCAGCGGCGCTCCACGCCCTTGTTCCTGTGGTCGGAAATCTCTGGCCGTCTCTACGAGAACAGCGACGGCGTCTATCTCACCGACGGCGGCCACATCGAAAATCTCGGCGTCTACGAGCTGCTGCGCCGGCGTTGCAAGGTGATCGTCGCAGTCGACGCGGAAGCAGACGCGCCCATGAATTTCGCCTCGCTGATGAAGCTGCAGCGCTACGCCCGCATCGATCTCGGTGTCCGCATCGATCTGCCCTGGACCCCGATCCGCGACCGCACGCGTGCCATCATGGCGGAAAATGCGGACAAGACCTCCGCGCAAGCGTCCCCTGGGACATCGGAAGAAGCCTCGAAGCCCCACGTTCACGTGGCGATCGGCGTCATCGACTATGGCGGCGATGACAAAGGCTATCTCGTCTACATCAAGTCCTCGTTGTCCAGCGACGAGAACGACTACATCCGCGACTATGCGCGGCGGAACGCTACGTTTCCCCACGAGACCACCGGGGATCAGTTCTTCTCGGAGGAGCAGTTCGAGGTCTATCGCGCGCTCGGGTTTCACATGACCCATGGTTTCCTGGCCGGCGACCATGATGTCGCGGTCGGTCCCGGCACTGCCCCGCGCATGGCGCGGTTCACCGCGGCTGGAGAGACGGCCGTCGCCGAGGTGCGCACGGCGCTCGGGCTCCCGGCGCTCCGGCGACGGCCCGTGAGTGCCGCCGCCACGGAGGTCGATCAGGACTGAGCAGCACGCGTCCCGATTCCCGGCAATTGGAATTCCAAATCACCTGATTTGCAGGAAAACCGCGTCCGCCTGCCGTTGCCCTACCCGAAACTTTGCGGTATCCCAGCCTAAGAATTGAACTTTCGACTGGGGACATTCCATGGCTGATCATAGCGAAGTGGCGTACAGCACCGCCGACGGCAACGACTACGTTGCCCACGAGCAGACCTACGAGGGCTTCATCAAGCTGGTGAAGTACGGCACGGCCTCGGTCGCGCTCATCGTGATCCTGATGGCGATCTTCCTGACCTGACCGATCGGCAGCTGCACACGCCAGCGGCAGCAGCTGCCCAGAATATTTGCATTCAAGCCGGTGCTAAAACCGGTATCGAACGCCGCGGGAGTAACGCTCAAGTTTGCGCGCGCGCTGTCCCGCGCCGCCGGAGGACCTATGAAGATCGCCGTTGCCAAGGAAATCGATCCGTCGGAGCCGCGTGTCGCCGCTTCGCCTGATACGGTGAAGAAGTTCAAGGCGCTGGGCGCCGAGATCGCCGTCGAGCCGGGTGCCGGACTCAAGTCGGGCCTGCCGGATTCCGAATTTACCGCCGCAGGCGCCACCGTCAGTGCAGACGCGCTGAAAGATGCCGACATCATCATCAAGGTGAAGCGCCCCGAGGCATCGGAGCTGTCGCAGTACAAGCGCGGTGCGCTCGTCATCGCCATCATGGATCCCTACGGCAACGAGGCCGCGCTGAAGACGATCGCCGATGCCGGCGTCTCCGCATTCGCCATGGAGCTGATGCCGCGCATCACCCGCGCGCAGGTGATGGACGTGCTGTCCTCGCAGGCGAACCTTGCCGGTTACCGCGCCGTGATCGAGGGCGCCGAAGCCTTCGGCCGCGCCTTCCCGATGATGATGACCGCGGCCGGCACCGTGCCCGCCGCCAAGGTGTTCGTGATGGGCGTCGGCGTCGCCGGCCTCCAGGCGATCGCGACCGCACGCCGCTTAGGGGCCGTCGTGACCGCGACCGACGTGCGTCCCGCCACGAAAGAGCAGGTCGAATCGCTCGGCGCCAAGTTCCTCGCCGTCGAGGACGAGGAGTTCAAGAACGCGCAGACCGCCGGCGGCTACGCCAAGGAGATGTCCAAGGAGTACCAGGCCAAGCAGGCCGCGCTCACCGCCGAGCACATCAAGAAGCAGGACATCGTGATCACCACCGCGCTGATTCCGGGCCGGCCCGCGCCGAAGCTCGTGTCCGGCGAGATGGTCAAGTCGATGAAGCCCGGTTCGGTGCTGGTCGATCTCGCCGTCGAGCGCGGCGGCAATGTCGAGGGTGCGAAGCCGGGCGAGGTCGTCGACCTCGATGGCATCAAGATCGTCGGTTACACCAACGTCGCCGGCCGCGTCGCTGCCTCGGCCTCCAGCCTCTACGCGCGCAATTTGTTCTCCTTCATCGAGACCATGGTCGACAAGAAAGAGAAGAAGCTCGCCGTCAACTGGGACGACGAACTGGTCAAGGCCACCGCGCTCACCAAAGACGGCGCCGTCATCCACCCGAACTTCCAGCCGAAGGTTTAAGGAGACCCGCCATGGAGCATGCTGCACAGGTCGTCGACCCCTTCATCTTCCGGCTGTCGATCTTCGTCCTCGCCGTCTTCGTCGGCTATTTCGTGGTGTGGTCGGTGACCCCGGCCCTGCACACGCCGCTGATGAGCGTGACCAACGCGATCTCCTCGGTGATCGTGGTCGGCGCGCTGCTCGCGGTCGGCGTCGGCATGGTTTCGAGCGGCTCGGGATGGGCGCGCGGCTTCGGCTTCGTCGCGCTCATCTTCGCCTGCGTGAACATCTTTGGCGGCTTCCTTGTCACCCAGCGCATGCTGGCGATGTACAAGAAGAAGTCGAAGTAAGCGGCCACCTCGGGCTGAAGGATTAATGGGGACCTGAGATGAGCGCCAATCTCTCTGCATTCTTGTATCTCGTGGCGGGGGTGCTGTTCATCCTGTCGCTGCGCGGACTTTCGAGCCCGGCTTCGTCGCGCCAGGGCAATCTGTTCGGCATGATCGGCATGGCGATCGCGGTCGCCACCACGCTGGCGAGCCATCCGCCGGCCGACGGCGTCGCCTGGGTGCTGGTCATCCTCGCGGTCGCCATCGGCGGCGGCATCGGTGCGGTGATCGCCCGCCGCGTGCCGATGACCTCGATGCCGGAACTGGTCGCCGCCTTCCATTCGCTGGTCGGCATGGCCGCGGTGCTGGTCGCCGCCGGCGCGTTCTACGCGCCCGAGGCCTTTGACATCGGCACGCCCGGCAACATCCATACGCAGAGCCTGGTCGAGATGTCACTCGGCGTCGCCATCGGCGCGCTAACCTTCACCGGCTCGGTGATCGCGTTCCTGAAGCTGTCCGCGCGGATGAGCGGCGCGCCGATCATCTTGCCCGCCCGCCACATCATCAACATCGCGCTCGCATTGGCGCTGGTGTTCTTCGTCGTCCGCCTCGTCCTCACCGGCGGCGCGTTCGATTTCTGGATGATCACCATCCTGGCGCTGGCGCTCGGCGTGCTCATGATCATCCCGATCGGCGGCGCCGACATGCCGGTCGTGATCTCGATGCTGAACTCCTACTCCGGCTGGGCCGCGGCCGGCATCGGCTTCACGCTGGGCAATTCCGCGCTGATCATCACCGGCGCGCTGGTCGGCTCCTCCGGTGCGATCCTGTCCTACATCATGTGCCACGCGATGAACCGCTCGTTCATCTCGGTCATCCTCGGCGGCTTCGGCGGAGAAACCGCCGCGGCCGGCGGTGGCGGCGGCGAGCAGAAGCCCGCCAAGCTCGGCTCGGCGGACGACGCGGCCTTCATCATGAAGAACGCGCAGAAGGTCATCATCGTGCCCGGCTACGGCATGGCGGTGGCGCAGGCTCAGCACGCGCTGCGCGAAATGGGCGACATCCTGAAGAAGGAAGGCGTCGAGGTGAAGTACGCCATTCACCCGGTCGCGGGCCGCATGCCCGGCCACATGAACGTGCTGCTCGCCGAAGCCAACGTGCCCTATGACGAGGTGTTCGAGCTCGAGGACATCAACTCCGAGTTCGCGCAGGCCGACATCGCCTTCGTGATCGGCGCCAACGACGTCACCAATCCGGCGGCCGAAGAGGACAAGACCTCGCCGATCTATGGCATGCCCGTGCTGCAGGTCTGGAAGGCCGGCACCGTGATGTTCATCAAGCGCTCGCTGGCGTCAGGTTATGCCGGCATCGACAATCCGCTGTTCTATCGCGACAACACCATGATGCTGCTCGGCGACGCCAAGAAGGTCACCGAGAACATCGTCAAGGCGATGTAGCGCGCGAACGAGACGGACCGTGGCCATCAACAGGGAATGGCACCGGTCCCATCGCATGCCGCCCAAGGCGGCGCGAGCAGCGCATCAAATGGCACGCCGCCCACAAGGCGGCGTGCGGCTGCCGCGACGTCCCGGCAAGCCTTCGGCCTGACGTCATGAAATTGCTGCGGAGCCGTCGCAAGCCCTGAGTGGAAACCGGGGCCGGCCGCGCAATGATCACCATCGCCAAATGGACCGTCATCCTGCTCGTGGCCGTCTATCTCGCCGGGCTCGTCCTGCTGTATGTCCGGCAGCGCGAGATGCTGTTTCCCATACCGACGATTGAGCGAACCTCGCCCGCTGCGGCGGATTGTCCCGAGGCGGAGGAGCATGTCCTGACCACCTCGGATGGCGAGAAGGTCATTGTCTGGCACGTGCCGGCGAAACCCGGCCGTCCCGTGATCCTGTATTTTCCGGGTAATGGCGATTTCCTTGCCGGTCGTGTCAGCCGCTTCAAGGCGATGACGGCCGACGGCACCGGCCTCGTCGCGCTGTCCTATCGCGGCTATGCCGGCTCGAGCGGCGCGCCGAGCGAGCAGGGCCTGCTCAGCGATGCGGCCGCCGCCTACGCTTTCACCAGCGCGCGCTATGGGGCGGACCGAATCGTCGCCTGGGGCTTTTCGCTCGGGACGGGCGTGGCGGTCGCGCTTGCCTCCGACCACGCCATCGGCAAATTGATCCTGGAGGCGCCGTACACCTCGACGGTCGATATTGCAGCATTGGCATTCCGCTACGTGCCGGTGCGCCTGCTCATGCGCGACCAGTTTCGTTCCGACGAACGGATCGCGCGCGTCACGGTGCCGCTGCTCGTGATGCATGGCACCAATGATCTTGCCATTTCGATCCTGTTCGGAGAGCGTCTGTTCGCGCTCGCGCATGAACCGAAGCAGTTCGTTGGTTTTGCGGGCGGCGGACATGACAATCTCGATAGTTTCGGTGCGGTCGAAACGGCAAGGCGCTTCATTGGATATTAAACGACCTGTCACGCGGCTCCGGGGCGTCTTCCTCCTTGCCGTCTTCATCTTGTTGCCGCAGCAGGCATGGGCGGCCACCGGGCTCGACGGTGCGGCGATGCGCTGGCCCTATGCGCTGCCCTTTGCGGGTCTGTTGCTGTCGATCGCGCTCGGGCCCTTGTTGTTTCCGAAGATCTGGCACTACCATTACGGCAAGATCGCCGCCGCCTGGTCGCTGGCGGCGCTGGCCTCGCTGGTGATTTTTGCCGGAGGCGCGGCGACGCTGGCGGCGCTCGTGCACGCTCTGCTCGCTGAATATCTCGGCTTCATCGTGCTGCTGTTCTCGCTCTATGTCGTGGCCGGCGGAATTCTCATCACCGGCGACATCAAGGCCACGCCGGCGATCAATGCCGGCATCCTCGCGCTCGGTACCCTGGGCGCGAGCATCGTCGGCACCACGGGTGCCGCGATGATCCTGATTCGTCCGCTGATCCGGGCCAACCGGCCGCGGCGCCACAACGCCCATGTCATCGTCTTCTTCATCATCCTGGTTGCAAATGTCGGCGGCGCGTTGAGCCCGCTCGGCGATCCCCCGCTGTTCGTCGGTTTCCTGCACGGCGTCGACTTCTTCTGGACCACCAGGACCATCTGGCTGCAGACCGCGGTCGTGGCCGGATTGCTGCTTGCCATTTTCGTCGCCGTCGACGTCTGGCGCTTCCGCAGCGAGCCTTTGCTCGACGACGCCGGCCCCGGCAAGCCCGTCCGCATCCGCGGCCTCGTCAATCTCGTGCTGATAGCCGCCATCGTCGCGAGCCTGCTGGTGTCGGCGATGTGGAAGCCCGGCATTGCCTTCGACGTTCTCGGAACGAAGTTCGAGCTGGAGGATATCGCGCGCAATTTGGCGCTGCTGGCCATTGCGGCGCTGTCGGTGTGGCTGACGCCGGACGAGCACAGGCTCGCCAACGGCTTCACGTGGGAGCCGATCCGCGAGGTCGCAAAGCTGTTCGCCGGCATCTTTGTCGCCATCATCCCGGTCATCGCCATGCTCAACGCCGGCCACCACGGCGCCTTCGCGTGGCTGTTGTCGGCCGTGACGGCACCGGACGGCACGCCGCGTGAGGTGGCCTATTTCTGGTTCACGGGCTTGATGTCGGCGTTCCTCGACAATGCGCCGACCTATCTGCTGTTCTTCGAGCTCGCCGGCGGCGATCCGCAGGTGTTGATGCATCAGCTCTCGGGCACGCTCGCTTCCATCTCCATGGGGGCGGTCTACATGGGGGCGCTGACCTATATCGGCAATGCGCCGAACTTCATGGTGAGCAGCATCGCAAGCGAGAACGGCATCGAGATGCCGAGCTTCTTCGGCTATTTCCTGCGGGCCGGCGCCGTGCTGATCCCGCTGTTCCTGCTGCTGACGTTGCTGCCGGTCGCGCCGATCCTGCGCTGGCATTGAATCTGCCGGCCGATTTGCTACAGCTCGGCGGACATGATTGGATCCGGTGGATGAGCGCCCATAATCCGACGCCCCGGTCATCCTGGATCTTCCCGGCGCTGGCCGTACTGTTGTTCGCAGCCGTCAGCGCGACGGGCTACGTGTTCACGCTCTCGCCGAGCGGGCTCGTCTTCGCCATCGTCCTCCTGGTCATCCTGTTCGGCGCGGTGTTCGCCGCGGTTCATCATGCCGAGGTGATCGCCGAACGGGTCGGCGAACCCTATGGCACGCTGGTGCTGACACTCTCGGTGACCATCATCGAGGTGGCGCTGATCACCACGATCATGCTGGGTGACAAGCCTGCGCCGGCACTGGCGCGTGACACCGTGTTCGCCGTGGTCATGATCGTCTGCAACGGCCTCGTCGGGCTCTGCATCTTCATCGGCGGTCTGCGCTATCGCGAGCAGGGCTTTCAGCTCTCCGGCGCCAACGTTTATCTCAGCGTCCTGTTCGCGCTCGCGACCATCACCCTGATCATGCCGAACTACACGACCAGCACGCCGGGGCCGGTCTTTTCGGCGGCTCAGCTCGGTTTCGTCGACGTGGTCACGCTCGCCCTGTACGGCGTGTTCCTCTACACCCAGACCGTCCTGCACAAGGATTACTTCGTCCATGAACGGGCGGACGGGGAGGCCGGCGAGGTGCACCCGTCGGGCAGGATGTTCGTGCTCAGCATCGTGCTGCTGCTGGTTGCGCTGCTGGCGGTCGTGCTGCTGGCCAAGAAGTTTTCGCTGGTGGTCGACGCCGTCGCGGCCAAGATCGGCGCGCCGCCGGCCTTCACCGGGCTTCTGGTCGCGCTCCTGATCCTGATGCCGGAGGGCGTCGCGGCCGTCTCCGCGGCTCGCAAGAACGACCTGCAGAAGAGCATCAACCTGGCGCTCGGCTCGTCGCTGGCCACCATCGGGCTGACGATCCCGGCCGTCGGCACTGCCACCTACGCGCTCGACAAGGAGCTCGAGCTCGGCCTCAGCGCCCAGGGCAGCGTGCTTTTGCTCCTGACCTTCTTCCTGAGCATGCTGACCTTCGGCACGGGCAGGACGAATGTCCTGTTCGGGCTGGTCCATATGGTGGTATTTGCCGTCTACGTTTTCATGGTTTTCGTACCCTGACCCACCGCCTCCGCGACCCCTTCAGGTCCGGGTCACATCCCTGGAGTTCCCGATGCTTGCCGCCAAATCCGAAGTTCAGGTCGATAACGAGGAGGTTCGGGTCACCGAATGGCGGCTCGGTCCGGGCAGCGCCACCGGGCATCACACCCACGGCATGGATTACGTGATTGTTCCCGTCGTGGCGGGGGAGATGACCATCGTAGCCCCCGGCGGCGAGCGGTCCAAGGCGCAGCTGGCGGCCGGGAAATCCTATTTCCGCAAGGCTGGCGTCCAGCATGACGTACTTAACGAAACCTCAACCGAGATCGTGTTCCTTGAGATCGAGCTGAAGCCGTAACTTCGGCCTTAACACTTGCCATCGATCCGTCGCAGTTGATCCCTTACAATGCCCCAAAGTTCCCGCATCAGATCGCGCGGGGAGTGGCCGGAATGCTGAAATACCTCGCTAAAATTTCGATGGATATTTTCCCCTCGGTGCTCGCGACGATCATCGGGGCGTACATCGTTAATCACTACATCAACGCCAGGCCGGCGGCTGATGCCCCCTCGGCCGTCGTGGCTCCCGCCGAGGCCGGCAAGGACGGCAAGCCCGCCGATGTCGCCAATCTCCCGGCCCCTGGCGTCAAGGCGAAAGGCATCCCCGAGAAGCACGTGACGGACAAGCCGGCGGCTGAGAAGGCCGCCGATCAGCCTGTCGTCGAGCACAAGGCCGCGGATGTGACGCCGGGCGATGCCAGCCCGCGCGGCAAGGCGCCCGCGCGCGAGAAGGCTGCCGCCAAGTCTACGCCGACTTCGCCCGCGGCTACACCCGCTTCCGCTGCCCCGGTGGCGGAGGCCAATTCGGCGCCGGCTGCGACCTCCGACGCCAACGATCTCGTGCGTGCCGCGATCGAACGCCTGCGCAAGACGCCTGAAGGCAAGTCGTCTGAGAGCAAGTCGTCTGAAGCCAAGTCGTCGGAAGCCAAGTCCGCTGAGGCCAAATCTTCCGAAACCAAGCCGTCCGAGATTCGACCGTCCGAGCCCAAGTCAGCCGAGCGGCCGGCCGAGCCTGCCGTGCGGGAAGCCTCCCGCACGCCCGAGGCCCCGCGAATCATCAATATGGAGCCGGCCGCGGTCCGCCCGCTGCCGCCGCCGATTACGGTGTCGACGCCGTCACCCGAGGCCTATGGCAATAATGGTTCCTCGTCGGCCAATCCGCCTTACACGGCCTCGGTTGGCAACGACGATCCGAATCGGATGACGCCGCCGGCCGACATTCCCGTGCCGATGATCGCGCCGCCGCTCGATCTGCGCGCCGATGCCGGTGCCTCCATGCCACGGCCGAAGAAGACCAACGTGGCCGACGAGATGCTGTCAGGCATGAAGTCGATGTTCCACTCCGTTCTGCCGAAGAGCGCCACCCCCGACTAGACAACGTCTGCGCTGCGCCCAGACCGTCAGCCGCCGACGCGGGCAAGGCCGCTGCGCGCGGTGTCGTCGCGTGGGCGAAGCGAGACGGCCCGTGTGTAGGAAGCGGCCGCCTTGGCCTTGTCGCCCAGCCGTTCATAGGCCTGTCCGCGCGCGGTCCAGACCTGGGCGCTGTGCGGATCCACCTCGGAAGCCTCATCCAGATCGGCTGCGGCTTCCTTGACCTTGCCGAGCGCAAGATAGCTGATGGCGCGGCCGAGCAGCGGCTCGACCTTCTGGGGGTTGAGCCCGCTCGCAGCAGTGAAATCGGCGATCGCGAAGTCGTGCTGATGATTGCCCTGGTAGATCAGGGCACGGCCATAAAGCGCCTGCGCATTGTAGGGATCGAGATCGACCGCGCGATTGAACTCGTCGAGCGCTGCCGCGGTCTCGCCTGACTTCGCCAGGGATTGGGCTTTTGCGGTGCGGGCCTGAGCTTCGGTGACGTTGCCGGCGCTCACCGCGCTCTCAGCGGGCGCGGCCGCCTTGGGTGCTTCCTGCTGCGGCTTGTCCTTCTCCGGCATCAACGATCCCAGATCGAAGGAGCAGCCGCACAGCGCGATCCCCGTCAAAGCCAGCGCGAACGGCCACCAGATCCGGCGTCGCCGCGCCAAGCCGCGTTGGGGGAAAGGGGAGGCCATCTACGGTCGCTCGCGCTAGAGCATGATCCGGAAAAGTGTGAAGCGGTTTTCCGAAGAGTTCATGCTCAAACAATAGACCAAAGCACGATGAAAGACCCATCGCGCTTTGGTGCCGCATCGTGCGTGCCCCGTCCCAGAAAGGCACCGCCCACAAACAATGACGCGGGCCAGGGGCCCGCGTCATCGGAAACTGAATCTTGCAAGATCCGGTGGATCAGCGCGGTCCGCGCGGACCTGCACCCGGGCCGCTACGACCGCCACGATCACCGCCGGGACCGGCGCCGAACACCGGCTTCGGCTTCATCGGCAACAGGCCTTCGCGCTGCAGCTTCTTGCGGGCCAGCTTGCGCGCACGGCGCACGGCTTCGGCCTTTTCGCGGGCCTTCTTCTCGGACGGCTTTTCGTAGTGACCGCGGAGCTTCATCTCGCGGAAAATACCCTCGCGCTGCATCTTCTTCTTCAGCGCCTTGAGGGCTTGATCGACATTGTTATCGCGAACGAGAACCTGCACGCGGCATCCTCTTTAGTGGATCGGATTTGAATTCTGGTAAGACGAAGGGGATGGCGAAACGCGCAAGCCCTTAACCTTGAGGGCGCGGATGTATCAGACAAAACCGGGGATGTCCACCGGCCAAGCGGGGATTCGGGCCAAGTTCAGCCATTAAATAAGGCAAAATATCTCCGTGCGGCCCTGATTTGGGAGATTTGACGCCAAGGGTGGGGCCGTTTCCGGAGCTTTGTTCCGGAATCTTGAAAGCAGGGGACGACACATGGATATCAAGAAATACGCTGCTGAAGCCATCGGCACCTTCTGGCTCACATTCGCAGGTTGCGGGAGCGCGGTGATCGCCGCCGGCTTTCCGCAGGTCGGAATCGGCCTGGTCGGTGTCTCCCTCGCGTTCGGGCTTAGCGTGGTCACCATGGCCTATGCGATCGGCCATATCTCGGGTTGCCATCTCAACCCCGCGGTCACCGTCGGTCTTGCTGCCGGCGGCCGTTTTCCCGCCGGGCAGATCCTGCCCTATGTGATTGCCCAGGTGGCAGGTGCGATCGTGGCGGCTTGGCTGCTCTATGTCATCGCGAGCGGGGCTCCCGGATTCGACGTCAGCAAGGGCTTCGCATCCAACGGCTATGATGCGCATTCGCCCGGCCAGTACAGCATGATCGTCTGCTTCCTCACCGAGGTGGTGATGACCATGATGTTCCTGTTCATCATCATGGGCGCCACGCATGGCCGCGCGCCCGCCGGCTTCGCACCGCTCGCGATCGGGCTCGCGCTGGTGATGATCCATCTCGTCAGCATCCCCGTCACGAACACGTCGGTGAACCCGGCGCGCAGCACGGGCCCCGCGCTATTCGTCGGCGGCTGGGCGACAGCGCAGCTTTGGCTGTTCTGGGTCGCACCGCTGATCGGCGGCGCGCTGGGCGGGGTGATCTATCGCTGGCTCAGCGAGGAGCCCACCGGCGTCGTCGCGGGCGTGAAGACGGTGTAACACGAAAGGGGATCGCAGCGATTGCTGCGGTCCCCCACGTGCCCTTGTCACTTGTCTTTCGACGGCCTGACTTCGGTGACGTGGCCCATCTTGCGGCCGGGGCGCGGCGCGCCCTTGCCATAGATGTGCACGGTCGCGCCCGGCACGCCGAGCCACTTCTCGTAATCGTTGATCTCGTCGCCGATCAAATTTGTCATGGTGACGACCTCGCCATGGCGCACCGGCTTGCCGAGCGGCCAGCCGGCGATGGCGCGGATGTGCTGCTCGAACTGCGAGACCGACGCGCCGTCGAGCGTCCAGTGCCCGGAATTATGCACGCGCGGGGCGATCTCGTTGACCAGCACCTTCGGTCCCGTGCCATTGGCGAGCACGAACATCTCGACGGCGAGCACGCCGACATAGTCGAGCGCGCTGGCGATCTTTCCGGCGATGCCGCGCGCTTCCTCGGCAAGCGAATCCGGGATCCGTGCGGGTGCGCGCGAGATCTTCAGGATGTGGTCGCGATGCTCGTTCTCGGTGACGTCGAAGCACTCGACCTCGCCTGTGATCGAGCGTGCGGCGATCACGGAAATCTCGCGCTCGTACGGCACGAAGGCTTCCAGGATCGCCGATTTGGTGGCGAGGCTGGTCCACACCTTGGCGATGTCGTCGCCCGCGCGGATGATGGCCTGGCCCTTGCCGTCATAACCGAAGCGGCGGGTCTTGAGCACGGCCGGAAGACCGATCCTGACGATGGCCTCGCGCAGCGAAGCCACCGAGGTGACGTCGGCGTAAGCGGCCGTACCGATGCCGAGGCGGGTGACAAAATCCTTCTCGGCGAGCCGGTCCTGGGTGGTCTCGAGGATCTTGCGGTTGGGCAGCACCGGCCGGCGCGCATCCAGCACCATCGCCGCAGCCGAGGGCACGTTCTCGAATTCGTAGGTGATGACGTCGACGTCGTTGGCGAACAGTTCGAGCGCTTCAACGTCGGCATATTCGGCGCAGGTCGCGTTCAGCACGACGTCGAAAGCGGGCGAGTCCGGATCGGGCGAGAACACCTGGCAGCGCAGGCCGAGCCGTGCCGCCGCCATCGCCAGCATCCGTCCCAATTGTCCGCCGCCGAGGATTCCGATGGTGTCGCCGGGCTTCAGCTTCACCTGCTTTGCGTCACTCACGCCTTGTCCTCCGGGCGCTCGGCAACCGCCTCGGTTTGCGCCTTGCGCCAGGCGGCGAGGCGATCCGACAGGGCCGGGTCGGACAATGCCAGCACGGCAGCGGCAAGCAGTGCCGCATTGATGGCGCCCGCCTTGCCGATGGCGAGCGTGCCGACCGGGATGCCCGCGGGCATCTGGACGATCGAATGGAGCGAGTCGACGCCCTTGAGCGTCTTCGATTCGACGGGCACGCCGAACACCGGCAGTTCCGTCAGGGCCGCCGCCATGCCGGGCAGATGAGCAGCGCCTCCGGCGCCGGCGATGATGATCTTGTAACCCGCGGCCTTGGCGCCCTTGGCGAAAGCAAACAGACGGTCGGGGGTGCGGTGGGCCGAAACGATGCGGGTGTCGGCGGCAACGCCGAGCGCGGCAAGCGTGTCGGCGGCATGCCGCATCGTGTCCCAGTCCGACTGGCTTCCCATGATGATGGCGATCGGCGCGGTCATGACGTTAATTGTGCCCGAAAAACAGAAGGATAGGCCAGATTAACGGTTCCGGCCGGCGGCTCGCAAGGCGGTGGCAAGGAGAAGGGAATGCACTATCCTGTCTTGGTGAATCCCCGCAAGCCTTCATTGAGCAGGATGCCCATGAAGAAACCAAAAAGGGCGAGCGCTGCGAAGGCCAAAAAGGGCCGGAAGACCAGCGCCAGCCGTTCCAAGGCCGCCCCGAAGCGGCTGACCAGGCGTCCGGCGCAGCCGCCGCGGCGTGGCGCGTCGAGCGATGATGGAGCCAAGGAAACCACGAGAGCGACGATCCGGGGCTTGCGGACCAAGCTCAAGGAGGCGCTGCGCCGGGTCGCGGAGCTGGAAGCTGCGGCCGATACCGACTTCCTGCTCGAGATCCCCAACCGGCGCGGCTTCGAGCGCGAGCTCGCGCGCGCCATCGCCTACATGAAGCGCTACCGCGCCAGTGGGGCGCTGATTGTGCTCGACGTCGATCGGTTGAAGCCGATCAACGATTCGTTCGGTCACGGCGCCGGCGACGAGGTGCTCAAGGCGATTGCCGCCACGCTGACGCGGCAGGTCCGTGCCTCCGACGTGGTCGGCCGGCTCGGGGGCGACGAGTTCGCGCTGCTGCTCTGGAATCTGAGCGAGACCGATGCCAAGGCGAAGGCCGCCGCCTTCGAACAGGCGATCGACGAATTGTCCTTCGTCTTTCGCGGCCAGCACGTGACCGCGGGTGCCTCCGCCGGCGTCGCACTGCTGGGAGCGCAATCCGACGCAGGCCGCGCCCTGGAGGAGGCAGATGCCGCCATGTATGTGCGCAAGGCGCACCGGCGGCACGAGCCGCGGATCAGGCTGGTCAGCAGCTAGAGCATGATGCGGACCCGAAGGGCCGCGTCAGCGAAAAGCGTGAAGCGGCTTTCCGAAGAGATCAAGCCACGACCCTTACAGCGTGGCGAGATCTTCCGGCACGTTGCCGAATTTGCGCAGCAGCGTGGCGTCGCCGAATTCGCCGGTCATGGGATCGCCGCTGCGGCTGAATGCGACCGCACCGATGTGGCCTGCACCGCGCGACAAGGCCTCGGCGCGCCGCAACGCGGAGGTCGAACTCTGACATTCTTCCGCTGCGCCGGCGACAGGCGAGCCGTCGGCGTCGATGAAAAAGGGCATTGCAACGTAATAGGTCACGTCCGACATGGCGTTGCTCCAATATTGAAGTTCAAGCGGCGCTGCTCTTGCTCCGCGTCTTGCTGCGGGAGGTGTCCGGAATGCAGCCGGCGGAGATCGCCGCCTGCAATTCCTCCAGTTCGGCTTCCAGATATTCGTTGGCCATGATCAGCGCCTTGATGGTGCTGCGCAGATTGCCGTCGCACATCGCGATGGCCTGGTCGCAGGCCTGTTCATAGTGGCTGTTGTCGAGAAGGGCGGCTGTCGACATCTGCGTTTCCTCGGGCGTTCCAGGGGGCGTTGGGTATCCGAATGTTCTTATTTTGTTCTTTTTGAGTCAAGCGGATTCGATGCCCAGCAGAGTCGTCGCGCGCGGTCTGTGGATCAGGCGATGATGTCCGGGGTAATCTGGTCTTCGATGAACGCGATGCGGTCGCGCAACAACAGCTTGCGCTTCTTCAACCGCTGCAGCCGCAACAGGTCGGGGGCGGGCGATTGATGCAGTGCATCGATCGCCGCATCGAGATCTCGGTGTTCCTGCTGCAACCGGGTGAGCTCGGCTTCGAGCTCACGCTCGTCTTCATTGGTCATGTCTGCGGTGGCCGAAAACCGATAGGCGTGAGACTAAGGCTGTGGATGCCCTGTGGAAATTATCGTCCTTGCGCGGCGTGATCGCAAGCGATCTGCGATCCCTCCTCGCCGATCTCCCGCAACATATTTCTGAGGAGCGCTGACGGGGCCGCGCAAGCGCATTGATATCATGGATTTTTCCCGCGGGGTTCCTTTACTCACGCTTCGTTACATATGAATTTTCAAAAATGAAGCTGCGACGACGGATACCCATCGACAGAACGAATCGGTGATGTAGACTTCATTGTCCGGATCGAATCCTGAGGTTCAACCCTACCGAGGAGGTTTCGAATGACAATTCAGGCACATCTCGTTGAATTGGAACGGAAGCACAAACTTCTGGAAAACGAATTGCACGAAGCTCTCGTGCACCTTTCAACAGACGACCTGCAAATTGTTGAGTTGAAGCGCCGGAAGTTGATGGTCAAGGACCAGATCGAGCGTCTGAAGCACGGCGACACGCTCCACTAGTAACCCCCGTAACAGCGTAGAGTTGATCGTACCCTTATCCAGCAGGGATGAGAGCTTTCCGCTCATCCCTGCTGAAGGGGTGCGCACCGCGCAAAGCCATGCGCGCGGCTTTTGGACTTCGTCTCGGTGCTCTAGAGGCCTGCGAGCCTAGACGTCTACGAGCTCGGCGACGTGATCGGCGATCGCGAGCGACGACGTCAGACCCGGCGATTCGATGCCGAACAGATTGACCAGACCTGCGATGCCGTGATCGCGCGGCCCCTGCATCAAGAAGTCTTGCGTGGCCACCGCGGGCGGCACGATCTTCGGCCGGATGCCTGAATAGCTCGGCATCAACGCGCCGTCAGGCAGTGTCGGCCAGTATTTGCGGATCGCCGGATAGAACCGCTCGGCACGCGACGGATCGACCTCGTAATCGATCGTCTCGATCCACTCGACGTCGGGGCCGAAGCGCGCCTGGCCGGCCATGTCCAGCGTCAGGTGCACGCCAAGTCCGCCGGGTTCGGGCACCGGATAGATCAGGCGCGAGAACGGCGCCTTGGCATTGCAGCTGAAGTAATTTCCCTTGGCGAGATAGGCCGGTGGAATGCGGTCCAGCGGCATGCCGTCGATGTTGCGCGCTACCGCCGTCGCCGAGAGCCCAGCGGCGTTGACGAGCAGGCCGCATTGCAGCGTCATCGGCGCCTCGCCGCCGGCCTCGATCTCGATGACGCCGCCGGCCGCCTTGGCACGGACCAGCGGGGTGTGAAACGCGAAGGCGGCGCCTGCCGCCTCGGCTTCGCCGCGCAGCGACAGCATGTAGGCGTGGCTGTCGATGATGCCCGTCGAAGGCGACAGCAGTGCGGCGTCGCAGGCCAGCGCCGGCTCCAGCGCGCGTGCCGCCTCGCCCGCGAGCAGCTGCATGTCGAGCACGCCATTGGCCTCGGCATGCGCCTTGATCGATTGCAGCTTGGCGGTCTCCTGCGGGCTGGTCGCGACGATCAGCTTGCCGCAGTTCTTGTGCGGGATGCCGCGCTCGGCACAGTAGCGGTAGAGCGCGTGCTTGCCGTCGACGCACATGCGCGCCATCCAGCTCCCGGCGCGGTAGTAGATGCCGGCATGGATCACCTCGCTGTTGCGCGAGGAGGTGATGGTGCCGATCGCCTCGGCCGCCTCGAGCACGATGACCTCGCGCCCGGCCTGCGCCAGCTTTCGGGCCACCGCGAGCCCGACCACGCCGGCTCCGACGACGACGCAATCGACCCTATCCATGGTTGTGCAGCATGTCCGCTGGCCGCGCCGGTGGCATCAGGCCCGGAACGAATGGCGCGGGGCCGCTTTCCGTTAAGGAAGAATTTATCATGTCAGGGCAATTGCCGTATTTCACGTCACATTTTTCTGTTGCGCGTACAGGCGTTTACCCGATCCAAACCCGGGAAGCCAGACAATCCGACGTTGAAATCGCGGGTGGCTGATGGCTGAGAAGAACTGGCACGAGGGCAGCACGCTTCCGATTGCTGTGCAGGCCGTTGTGTGCCTGGCCGGCACGGTTGCGCCCGCGCGCGCCTATGCGCTGTCGGACGGCTTCGCCGCGCCGAGCTATCTTGGTCAGCTCGATCCCAACGTGGTCTGGGAAGTCCTGATCGCGGGCATCGTCGTTTGTGCCTTCCTGGCCGCGATCGCGCTGTGGATCCATTCCTCGCTGCGCCGAACCAGGCGCTTGCAGCTGCGGCGCAACGCCTTCGTCTCTTCCGCCATGAACAATCTCAATCAGGGCGTGGTGATGACGGATTCGCAGCGCCGCATCATCTTCTGCAACGACCGCTATCTCGAGATTTACGGCCTGACGCGCTCGGACATCTGGGCCAACATGAACGGCTATGAACTCCTCGAGCTGCGGCGCAAGCGCGGGGTGCTCGGCGTGGCCTCCGACGACGAGTTCTATGAGAAGGCGGCCAGCACCAACGGCCTGATCACCGAGCTGCCGGACGGGCGGGCCATCCTGGTGAAATATTTCGTGCTGCCGAACGGCGGCTCGGTGGCGACGCATCTCGACGTCAGCGAGCAGCGGCGGCTGTCGCGGCAGCTCGCCTCGACCAAGCAGTTCCTCGAAACGGTGCTGGACAACGTCCCGGCCTGCGTGGCCGCGAAGAACATCGAGGATGGCCGCTATATCTTCGCCAACAGTGCCTATGAGCGGTTCTGGGGCTTCTCGCGCGACCACGTCGTCGGCAAGAATGCGCGCGAGCTGTTCGCGTCGGTTTCGGCTGCCAGCATCGAGGCGACCGACCGGGCGGCGCTCAATTCGCCGGACGGCCAGTTCCGCAACGAATTCGAGGTCGACCGCGGCGGCGAGCGGCGCATGGTCGCCTCGATCCGGATCGTGGTCCGCGACGAGAGCAACAAGCCCGAATTCCTGATGCTCGTGTTCGAGGACATCACCGACCGCCGCTCGCTTTCGAAGGAGCTGGAGAGCACCAAGAAGTTCCTCGAACTGGTGGTCGACAACATCCCGGTGGCCCTGATCGTCGAGCAGGTCAAGGATGGCCGCTATCTGCTCGCCAACCGCAGCGCCGAGACGATCCTCAATCGCAGGCGCGAGGAAGCCACGGGCCTGACGGCGTCCGACATCTTCAACCCCAAGGAAGCCAAGCTGATCATCGCGCGCGACGAGGCCGCGATCAAGAAACGCGGGATGATCACCGAGGAGCACCCGATCTCCACTAAGGACGGGCTGCGGCTGTTCCTGACCCGCCGCGCCACCGTGCTCGGCGATACCGGCGAGCCGCAATATCTGATCAAGACCCACGAGGACGTCACCGACCGCCGGCAGACCGAGTCGCGCATGGCGCACATGGCCTATCACGACGGCCTCACCGATTTGCCGAACCGCGCCGCCTTCCTGCAGGCGTTGACCCAGATGATCGAGGCCTGCGAAGGCACCGACGAGGAGTTCGCCGTCCTCTGCGTCGACCTCGACGGCCTCAAGGAGGTCAACGACGTCTTCGGCCACGCACTCGGCGACAAGCTCCTGGTCGAAGTGGCCCAGCGGCTTCAGGACTCCGCCCGCGGCGGCGTGGTCGCGCGCCTCTCCGGCGACGAATTCGGCCTCATCATCGACGGCAAGCAGCCGGATTCGGGCCTCGCGCTGGCGCAGCACCTCGGCGAAGCCGTCGCGAAGGAATTCCAGATCGACGGCCGGGCGGTTCGCGCCGGCGCCACCACCGGCATGGCGGTCTTCCCGCACAATGGTGCTGACGGCGCCTCGCTGCTCGCCAATGCGGGTGCGGCGCTGTTCCGGGCCAAGCAGAAGTCCCGCGGCACAATCAGCCTCTACCAGCCGGAGATGGACCAACAGATCCGCGATCGCCGCGTGCTGCACCAGGACCTCTCAATGGCGATCAAGAACGGCGAGCTCTCGCTTGCCTTCCAGCCGCAGGGGGCTGCGGGCCACAGCGTCGCCGAGAGCGAGATCATCGGCTTCGAGGCACTGGCGCGCTGGCAGCATCCGGTGCGCGGCCAGGTCTCGCCGGCCGAATTCATTCCGATCGCCGAGGAGAGCGGCCTGATCGTCGAGATGGGCGAGTGGATCCTGCGCGAGGCCTGCCGCGAGGCGGCGTCCTGGCCGAAGCCGCTCCAGGTCGCGGTCAATCTGTCGCCGGCGCAGTTCATGCACGGCGACGTGGTTGGCCTCGTCCATTCGATCCTGATCGAGACCGGCCTTGCACCCGGCCGGCTCGAGCTGGAGATCACCGAGGGCGTGCTGATCGAAGATTTCGACCGGGGCCTCGCGCTGCTGCGCCGATTGAAGGCGCTTGGCGTTCGGATCTCGATGGACGATTTCGGCAGCGGTTATTCTTCCCTGAGCTACCTACAGGCGTTCCCGTTCGACAAGATCAAGATCGACCGCGCCTTCATCATCAATCTCGGCCGCAACCCGCAATCGGCTGCGATCGTCCGTGCGGTGATCGATCTCGGCCATGGCCTCGACATGTCGATCATCGCCGAGGGCGTCGAAACGGTCGAGCAACTCGCCTTCCTCGCCAAGGAGGGCTGCGACGGCGTGCAGGGCTATCTGCTCGGCAAGCCGCTGCCGATCGGCAAATATGCCGGTCTTGTCGGTCGCGCCGAGGTCATGGAGCTTGCGCTCAAGACCGGCTAATCATCAAGGAGCGCTTCGCTCCTTCTCGACGGCTTCATGGCGGATTACGACCTTGCGATCATCGGCGGCGGCCTGAACGGTGTCAGTCTCGCGCGCGATGCGGCCGGCCGTGGTCTGCGGGTCATTCTGTTCGAGCAGGGCGATCTCGGCGGCGCGGCGTCCTCGGCGACACCGCGGCTGATCCACGGCGATCTGTCGGTGCTGGAGCGGCGCGGGTTCTGGCGGGTGCGCCGGTCGCTGGCCGAGCGTCCGATCTGGCTTTCCATCGCCCCGCATCTCGTGCGGCCGATGCGCTTCGTGATCCCCGCGCATTCCGACGAGCGTCCGCCATGGCTGCTGCGCGCCGGCTTGTTCCTCTATGACGGCCTCACCAGCCGGAACGGCCTGCCTGGATCTGTGACCCTCGACATCACCCATCATCCGGTCGGCAACGCGCTGAAGCGCCCATTCGGCACGGCCTTCGAATATTCGGACTGCGTCGTCGACGATTCCCGCCTGGTCGTGCTCACCGCGCTGGATGCATCCGAGCGCGGTGCCGCGATCCGCACGGGGGCGCGCTGCGTGCGCGCCGATCGAACCGACGTCTGGCGGCTCGCGGTGGTCGATCGCGGCCATCGCCGCACGATCACGGCCCGGGCGCTGGCCAACGCGACCGGGGGCTGGACGTCGATGGTCGCCGACACCGTGCTGCGGCAGCCGCAGCCGGCTATGGCGGCTACGCAGATGAGTCAGATCGTCGTGCCCAGGCTGTTCGACTCCGAGAATGTCTACGTGTTTCAGAACCACGATGGACGACTGATCTTCGCTCAGCCGTTCGAGCGCGCGTTCACGCTGATCGGCACGGTCACGCATGCCTTCACCGGAGATCCCGCGATCGTCGCAATGCCGGGGGCCGATGTCAGCTATCTCTGCGAGGCGGCCAGCCGCTATTTCCGCGACCGCATTTCGCCGACCGACGTGGTTCGGACGGTTTCCGGCGTCAACCTGACGCTGGCGTCCGCGCGGGGACGCGACGGCGCGATGCTGTTCCATGCCCGCCGACGCAAGGCGCCGCTGATCACGATGTTTGGCGGCGACGTTACCACCTCGCGCCTGCGTGCCGAGCAGGCGGTGACGAAGTTGACGCCATTCTATCCGATGTCGCCGCCCTGGACGGCCGCCGCCGTGCTGCCTGGCGGCGATTTCGCCTGGGATCGCTTCGACACCGAAGTCGACCTTGCGCGCGATCGATGGCGCTTCCTCACGGAGACGCAGGCCCAGCGCCTGGTCGGGGCCTATGGGGCGCGGCTGCCGGCGGTGCTGGGCGAAGCAAAGAGCCGCGACGAACTCGGCCCCGCCTTCGGCCCCGAACTGACCGGCGCGGAGGTGCGCTATCTCATGGCCCACGAATGGGCACGTTTTCCGGATGATGTCCTCTGGCGCCGCTCCAAGCTCGGCCTGACTATGCCGGCGGCCGATCGTGAGGCGCTCGGCGCGTTCATGGCGAATGTGATGTGAACGACCCGCCCCGAACCGGTTGAGCTGGGGACGATCGGCCGCTAGCGTGCGGCGGAATCGGGGTTGGCAGGGAACATGACGGACGAGTGGCCCAGAACGGACGGCGCGGCTGACGCGGCCGCGGCAGATGCGCTTCCCGCAACGGGCCAGCCGTTGCTGCGCATCGAGAACGTCGCCAAGACGTTCGGGACGTTCCGCGCCGTCGACGGCGTGTCGCTCGACATCAAGGCCGGCGAGTTCTTCGCGCTGCTCGGTCCGAGCGGTTGTGGCAAGACCACTCTGCTGCGCATGCTCGCGGGCTTCGAGGCCCCGGACGAGGGCCGCATCCTGCTTGGGGACAAGGATATCGCGCAGGCGCTGCCGCACGAGCGCCCGATCAACATGATGTTCCAGAACTACGCGTTGTTTCCGCATCTGTCGGTGCGCGACAACATCGCCTTCGGGCTGAAGCGTGCCGGCATGGCGCGCGCCGAGATCGCCACCCGTGTGGCCGAGATGGTCGCGTTGGTGAAGCTCGAGGGGCTGGAGAAGCGCAAGCCCGATCAGCTCTCCGGCGGCCAGCGCCAGCGCGTCGCGCTCGCCCGCGCATTGGCGCGGCGGCCACAACTTCTTTTGCTCGACGAGCCGCTCGCGGCGCTCGACAAGAAGCTGCGCGAGAGCACGCAGGGCGAGCTGATGGAGCTGCAGCGCCGGCTCGGCATGACCTTCATCATCGTCACGCACGACCAGGAGGAGGCGATGACGATGGCGAGCCGGATCGGCGTGATGAAATCAGGCAAGCTGGCGCAGGTCGCGAGCCCCCGCGAGCTCTACGAGGCGCCGCGCTCGCGCTGGATCGCGGAGTTCGTCGGCGACGTCAATCTGTTCGACGGCGAGACCAAATTGCGCGACGGTCATCGTCTGGTCGTCGGCACGCGTGATGCGGGCACGTTGGTGGTCGCCGAACCCCGCGAACCGGTCGGCGCGGGACGATTCTCGATCGCGATTCGTCCCGAGAAGGTCAAGCTGTCGCGCCGGGGCCCGGTGAGCGAGGCCGGCCGTGAAAACGCGATCAACGCCCTGGATGGCGTGATCGCCGACATCTGCTATCTCGGCGGAACCACCACTTACAAGGTGAAGCTCGATACCGGCGGAACGGTGCAGGCGTCCGTCGCCAACAGTGCGCGCCTCGACGTCGATGCCTACAGCCTGAATCAGCATGTCGTTGCCTGGTTCTCTCCCGACGATTGCGTGGTGCTGCAATCATGAGCGCCCGCCGCATCTTCGCGCGCCCGGCGCGCTTCGCCGCGATCGCCCCCTATGTCTGGATGGTGCTGTTCTTCCTGGTGCCGTTCGCCTTCGTGCTGAAGATCAGCCTGTCGCAGACGGCGATCGCGCAGCCGCCCTATGAGCCGGTGTTCGACCTGACGGCAGGATGGGATGCGCTCAGGGCGGCCTTTGCCACGCTCTCCATCGATAATTTCAAGCTGCTCGCTTCCGACGATATCTACGTGTTCGCCTATGTGCGCAGCCTCACCGTTGCGGTGACGGCCACCGCCCTGTTGCTGCTGATCGGCTATCCCATCGCCTATGGCATGGCGCGACTGCCGAAGGCTTGGCAGGCGGTGGCGATGGTGCTGGTGATCGTGCCGTTCTGGACCTCGTTCCTGATCCGCATCTATGCCTGGATCAACATCCTCCAGCACGACGGCCTGCTCAACCAGATCCTGCTGGCTTTGCACCTGGTCAGCCAGCCCGTGGTCTGGCTCTCCACCGACAGCGCGATGTATATCGGCATCGTCTATTCCTATCTGCCGTTCATGATCCTGCCGCTCTACGCCACGCTCGCCAAGATGGAGCCGGCGCTGGAGGAGGCGGCCGGCGATCTCGGTGCTCCGCCCTGGCAGGTGTTCTGGCTCGTCACCTTTCCGTTGTCGCTGCCTGGCGTCGGCGCCGGCGTGCTGCTGTGCTTCATCCCGATCGTCGGCGAGTTCGTCATTCCGGATCTTCTGGCCGGCTCCAATTCGCTGATGATCGGCCAGTCCCTGTGGCTCGAATTCTTCACCAACAAGGATTGGCCGGTCGCGTCCGCCGCGGCCGTCGTGTTGCTGGTCGTGCTGCTGGTGCCGCTGCTGCTTTATGAGCGGCTGCAGAAGCGGCAGCTGGAACAAGGGCGCTGAGACGATGCGCAGGGTCTCTCGCCTCTCCCGCTTCAACATCGCCTCGCTCGCGCTGGGTCTGGCATTCCTCTATCTGCCGATCCTCATCCTCGTGATCTATTCCTTCAACGCCTCGCGCCTCGTCACGGTGTGGGGCGGCTGGTCGCTGCGCTGGTATCACGAGTTCTTCAATGACCGCGCCATGATCGAGGCAGCCTGGATGAGCCTGCGGGTCGCGGTCTCCTCGGCGACCATCGCCACGCTGCTCGGCACGCTCGCCGCGGTCGCGCTGTCGCGTGGCGAGCGGTTCCGTGGCCGCACGCTGTTCTCCGGCATGCTCTATGCGCCGCTGGTGATGCCGGAGGTGATCACCGGATTGTCGTTGCTGCTGCTGTTCGTGGCGCTCAACGCCGAGCGCGGCTTCTGGACCGTGACGATCGCCCACACCACGCTGACGATGTGCTTCGTCGCGGTCGTCGTGCAGTCCCGCCTCGGCTCGCTCGATCGCTCGCTGGAGGAAGCGGCGATGGATCTCGGCTGCAACCCGCTCCGCGCGTTCGTCTCCGTGACGTTGCCGCTGATCGCGCCTGCGATCGTCGCCGGCTGGATGCTGGCCTTCACGCTGTCGCTCGACGATCTCGTCATCGCGAGCTTCACCACCGGACCGGGCTCGGCCACCTTGCCGATCCGCATCTATTCCGAGGTGCGTTTGGGGGTGAAGCCGGAGATCAACGCGATCTGCACGCTGGTGATCGCCCTGATCGCCGTCGTCATCGTCGTCGCCTCGCTGGCTTCGAAGCTGTCGAGCTCGCAGGGCGAGAGCGCAGCGCCGCTGTAACAACTGAGAGCGACGTGTCGCGCGCGCGGCGAAGTGACGCTGAATAACATCATTCTACCTCTGGATGTGTAATCCACTTCTCAGCTCTCCGCTGAGGTCGGGCGCATAAAGTTATGTCGCCCCACGGGCGTCAGCTCGCATTGCCTCACATCCTCATTTCACAAGGAAATCATTATGGCGAAGCGTAAGAAGAGCGACAGAAATCAGAAGTCATCTGCCTCTGAAACGTCGGGACGTCCCGAACAGCACCGAATTTGCAATCTGCTGCCGTCCCGCGACATCCAGAATGACTGGCAGCATGAAAATGCGCTGGCCGTAAACGCCGTCACCGCGCCCGCGGCGCTTCCGGCCAGTGTCGATCTGCGCGCGGCGTGGTGGGACATTGGAAACCAGGAATCGACGGGATCCTGCGTTGGCTGGAGCTCGACGGACGGCATCGCCCGGTATCATCTGGTCAAGGCCGGCAAGCTGGATGCGAAAGTCAAGCTGTCGCCCCGCTTTACTGGATGGCGTCCAGTCATGATCCTGAATCGCGCAAACCTGATGGTTACGACTTCACCGCACCTGCCGTGAGCCCGCCCACCATGTAGCGGCGGAAGGCGTAGTAGACTGCGGCCGGCGGCAGCGCGTAGATGAAGCCGGTGGTCATCAACAGCTCCCAGGGCGAGTCATCGGCGGCGAGGAAGTTGCCGAGCGCGACGGGGAGGGTGATCTCGCGGTCGTTGGAGAGCAGCAGGAACGCGTAGAGATATTCGTTCCAGGCCAGCAGCACCGCATAGGTGCCGATCGCGACCAGCGAGGGCATCATCAGGGGCAAATAGACCAGGCGGAAAATCTGCAGCGTCGTGGCGCCGTCCATCACCGCGGCCTCGTCGAGCTCGACCGGCAGCTTGTCCGACGCCTGCTTGAGCACCCAGATGGCGTAAGGCGAGGCGATCGTCACCATCGCCAGGATCAGCGACCAGTGATTGTTGAGCAGGCCGTAATTGCCCATGGTCCGGTACATCGGCACGGCCAGGAACGCGGCCGGAATGAAATAGGTGAAGAGCGCGAGGTTCAGCACGATGCGTCCGCCCGGCACTTTCAGCCGCGAGATCGAGAACGCAGCCGCGGTCGCGATGAACAGCGTCAGCACGCCGACGGACGCCGCAATCACCACCGAATTCCAGAACTGCACGTAGAAATCGCGCAGGAAGTAGTGCTGCTGCTTGAACACAATCTCGAAGTTGTGCAGCGTCGGATGGTCCGGCCACAGCTTGCCCGAGAATGCGTCCTCCTTCGGGGAGATCGCGAACAGGAACATGTGATAGATCGGGATCATCGTCCACAGGAAGACGGGAATGCCGATCAGCAGGAGCCGCGCTTCGATCCCGACTTCGCGCCAGGAAAACTCTCTTACGCCGGGGAGCTTCATCGGGACAACCGTTTCATCATGAAGTACACGAGCGGCAGGACGAACGGCATCGCGCAGACGATGGATGCCATTGCCAGCGAGAGCTGGTCGAGCCGGAGATAGCGGATGCCGAGCGTCGACAGCACGTGCGTGAGGTCGGCCGGGCCGCCGCCGGTGAGCAGATAGACGCTGTTGAAGTCGCCGAGCGTCCAGATCATCGAGAGCAGCGTGCAGGTGACGTAGAGCGTCTGCATCGACGGCCAGGTGATGTAGCGGAATTTCTGCCACCAGCTCGCGCCGTCGACTTCGGCGGCCTCGAACAGATCGTGCGAGATCGCAAGGCGGCCGGTGATCAGGATCAGCGTCCAGAACGGCAGAGACTTCCAGATATGCACGGCGATCGCCATGGTCAGCGCCACGGTCGGATCGTTCAGCCAGTTCGGGCCGTCATCGCCGGTGAAGGAGAAAATGAAATGGTTGATCATGCCCCATTCGGGATTGAGCATGAAGCGCACCGACAGGATGGTCGGGATCGACGGCACGGCCCAGGGCAGGATGAAGATCACCGAGAGCCATTTGATCCAGGGGCGCTGCTGGGCGAAGAAGCCGGACAGGAACAGCGCGATCAGCATCTTGATGTTGATGCCGATGACCAGGAAGATCAGCGTGTTGACCGCAGCGCGCGCGAAGATCGGGTCGTTATAGAGCGCGACATAGTTCGAGGGGGCCCGCGCCAGCCACAGCCCGTAGCAGACGGGATAGACCACGAAGGCGAGGAAAACGAGCAGATAGGGCGCGAGCAGCACGATGCCCCAGACCTGCGCCGGGGTCAGCCGAGACGACAGGGGCGGGCCGGGGACTGCCTGATCGCCTGAGAGCGTGATCGCCATTCTTTTTGGACTCTTCAAAGAGAAGCCGGCCGCGAAACGCGGCCGGTGTTGTTCTTACACCTCTCCCCGCAATGCGGGGAGAGGGGCGGATGAATTAACCCGCGACCTGCTTGATGCGGGCGATCAGTTCGTCGACGGCTTTGTCGACCGGAACCTTCTCGCTGACGACGCGGTTCATCGCCTTCGCCCACACGTTCTCGTTGTTGAGAATCGTGAACTTCCAGTTCTTGGTGAAGTCGAACGCCGCGGTGCCGCCCTTGAATTGGGTGTAGACGGCCTTGCGGTGCTTGTCAGCCTGCCAGAACGGGCTTTCCTGGCTTTCCTTCGTCACCGGGAACCAGCGGCCGAGCGCGCCCTCGATGTAAGGACGGACGTTCTCTTCCTGGAGCAGGAAGCTGATGAACTGCTTGGCCTCGGCCTTGTTCTTGGCCGCGGTGAACACCAGTCCGGTCTTGACGTCGGAGCGGTAGCGGATGGTCGAACCATCCGGTGCCTTGGGGAAGGAGGCCGTGATGATGTCCTGCTCATAGGCCTTCTTGCCGGCCTCGCGCTGCTCGGGCGTCAGCGCCTGGTTCGTGGAATCCTCAAACCACTTCGCTGCGATCGAGATCGTGAAGTTGTGGGTCATCACGATGGTCTTGTTGTGGAAGGCGACGTTGTTGTCGGGATCCTTCCAGGTCGTGGAGGACGGCGGCGTGCAGCCCTTGATGTAGGTGTCGGTGTAATCCTTCATCGCCTTGATCAGGTTCTCGCGAACCTTGGGATCGTCGACGGTGAGCTTGCCGTCATCGTCGACCAGCTTGACGTGGTAGGCGTCCATGAAGGTGTAGAAGGACTGGAAGGCGTCGGTGGATTCCACGCCCATCGGCTGACCGACGGCATAGATGCGCTGGCCGGTCGCCTTGCGGATCGCGGGCTGCACCTTGTCGCACCAGAAGGTCCAGTAACCGCTCCAGTCGTTCGGAATGTCGCTCAGCTTGAAGCCGGCCTTCTCCAGCATGTCGTTCCAGATCTGGACGTGCATGCTCTGCTGTTTCAGCGGAAAGCCGTAATAGGCCTTCTTCTTGGTGACGTCGTTGTAGAGGATCGACGCATCGAGCGTGTTCTGCACGAAGCGGCCCTTGATCGGCTCCATGACGTCGGAGAGATCCTCGAGCTTGCCCTCATAGGCCCACTTGCCCTGCGCCTGGACGTCATAGGAATCGGAATAGGCGACATCGGGCACGGTGCCGGCATCGAGAGCGGCGACCGTCTTCGGAATCATGTCCTGGATCGCATACTGCGACAATTCGACCTTGATGCCGGTCTTGGCTTCGAATTTCTTGATCGTCTCGATCAACGCGTCGTCTTCGGAGCGGTAGAAGCCCTTGCCCCACCAGACCGTGATCGTCTTCTGCTGCGCAAATGCGGGTGCAGCGGCTGCAAACAGCCCGGCCGCAGCGACCGCCAGTGATACTGCGCCAATAACCTTGGATTTCACGTTTTTCTCCCTCAAACGGCCGGTGTTTTTAACCGGTCGAAAAAACACTAGCGCAGGATGGTAGCGCAATCAACGCAGCATGTTATCAGACCTAGGTCGCGGGTGTCGGTCTGTGGTGATGCTTAACACGCGCATCGATCCAATCGCTGCATCAATTCACGGCGATCAATTCGCGTCATCAGAGGAATTCCCGTCCGGAGAACAGCTCGCCCGGCCCGGCGAGCCGTCAGCGTTTCCGCTTTGGACCTGTCGCCATCGTGTTCGAACTCGCCTCAGCCGATAGGGACCGCGGCTTGCCATGCCCGCTAGTTCGCAGCGGAGAGCGCCATGCCTCGAGCAGCATCTTGAGAAACTGGCTGGCATGAGGGGACAGGGTCGCCCCGCGCCTGCGCACGATGCCGATCGTCCGCGACACTTCCGGCTCGATCAGGCGTATGGTGTGAATGATCGGATGGCCGGCCGCGGGCGTCGCGAGCTTCGGGAGCACGGCGATGCCGAGACCCGCCTCGACCAGGCCAAGCGAACCGGAGAGGTGGGCCACTTCATAGGACCAGTTCAGCTGCAGCCCGTGTCGCGCCAGTGCATTGTCGATCAGCGCGCGATTGCCGCTGTTGCGACCGACGGTGATGACCCGGTGCGGCACGATCTCCGGCCAGCTGACCTGCTTGCGCGACGCCAGCGGATGGTCATGACGGCAGGCCAGCACGAAGGGATCCTCGACGAGCTTCTCGAATTCGATCTCGGCATGCGAGGCGCCGATGAAATTGATGCCGAAATCAACTTCCCCGCGCGCGACCGCTTCCAATCCCTCATTAGCGCCGATGTCCAGAATGCGGATGCGAATGCGCGGATACGCTTCCGCAAACCGGCCGATCGCACGCGGCAGGAAATAGAATACCGCTGTCGGCACGGCCGCCACCGAGACCAGGCCTGAGCTTCGCGCGCCGATGTCTTGGATGGCGAGCACCGAGGTCTCGAACTCGTCGATGAGGCGGCGCACCTTCGGCAGGAAGTCACGGCCGGTCATGGTGAGATTGACGTGGCGGGTCGACCGTTCGAGCAGGGGCGCGCCGAGACTTTCCTCGAGCTTCTGAATGCGCCGGCTGAGCGCGGGTTGCGACAGGTTGAGCGCCTTGGCGGTGCGGACGAAGCTTCCCGTCTCCGCCACGGTGATGAACGCCTTGAGGTCGAGCAACTCCGCGTTCATGGCGGCCTCCCCATTATACCGATATCCGAAATAATAACTCAGATATTTGCATTTCACAAAAGAGTTCTGCCGAGGGATGCTCCGGCCTGCGCGAGATTGTCGCCAACGGAACAGCTCCATGAACGATCAGATTGCCATTCCCTGTGTGGTCATGCGCGGAGGTACCTCGCGCGGACCGTTCTTCCTGGCCAGCGATCTTCCGGCCGACCCGGGATCACGCGACGCAGTCCTTTTGTCCGTGATGGGAGGCGGACACGATCTCGGAATCGACGGGATCGGCGGCGGCAATGCCGTCATCAACAAGGTCGCGATCGTCGGACCGGCATCGGTGCCCGGCGCCGACGTCGATTATCTGTTTGCCCAGGTGCGTGTTCGGGAAGGCATCGTCGATACCTCGCCGAATTGCGGAAACATGCTGGCGGCGGTGGGGCCGTTCGCAATCGAAGTCGGTCTGGTCGCCGCCGCCGCGGATCGCACGCATGTGCGCATCCACAACGTCAATACCGGCAAGCTGATCGACGCGACGATTGCCACGCCGGGAGGGCGGGTGACTTACGAGGGCGAGGCGCGGATCGACGGCGTGCCGGGAACGGCCGCGCCCATCGAATTGTCGTTCCCCAACGCGGCCGGCGCACGCACCGGCCGTCTGCTGCCGACGGGACGAGCGGTCGATCGCATCCACGGAATCGACGTGACCTGCCTCGATGCGGCGATGCCGGTCATGCTGGTCCGTGCGGCGGATCTGGGATGCAGCGGCCGCGAGGCGCCTTCCGATTTTGCCGACAGCAGCTTCCGCGCGCGTCTCGAAGACCTGCGGATGGAAGCGGGACGCCGGATGGGGTTTCCCAATCCCGCGAACATGGTGATCCCGAAACCGGTTTTGATTGCGCCGGCGAGCGGGGCGACGTTGAACGTCAGGTACTTCATGCCGCACGACTGCCATAGCGCGCTCGCGGTGACCGGCGCGGTCGCGATCGCCACGGCGTGCGTCACATCAGGAACGATCGCTGCAGAGATGGTCGGACCGCTGGCACCGCCGGTGCCGATCACGCTCGCCCATCCCTCCGGCCAGCTCGTGGTGAAGCTCGAGCCCGGCCCGGTTGCCCGGGTGTTGCGGACAGCCCGGCGGATCTTCGAGGGCCACGTCTTCGCCCGCCGGTCGCAAGTGCCTCATTCCGTGCTGGCGGCCTGACGCCCGCGCGAAGCCATCAAAGAAAACAGAGCCATGGGAGACAAGAGGATGCACAAGGAAGCGCTGGCTGGGCATGCGAGCACCGAGGCTCGGAAACCCTTCTACCGGATTCTCTACGTCCAGGTGCTCATTGGCCTCGTACTGGGTGTCCTCACGGGCCATTTCTGGCCCGAATTCGGCGCCGCGCTGAAGCCGTTCGGAGACGGCTTCGTCAAGCTGGTCAAGATGATGATCGCGCCGATCGTGTTCTGCACCATCGTCAGCGGCATCACCAGCATCAGCGATTCGCGCGAGGTCGGCCGCACGCTCGTGAAATCCATGGCGCTGTTCTATCTGCTGACCGTGCTCGCGCTGTTGGCCGGGCTCGTCGCCGTGTCGCTGATCCAGCCCGGCGCCGGCATGCATGTCTCCGTCAGCACGCTGGATCCGTCGGTGGCCGCGAAGTTCACCAAGCAGGCCAGTGCGACCGGATTTGCGGACTTCATGCTGCACATCATCCCGCATTCGTTCTTTGGAGCGTTCGCCGATGGTGAAGTGCTGCCGGTCCTGCTGATCTCCATCCTGATCGCCTTCGGCCTCAGCCGTGCCGGCGATGGGGGTGTCGTGGTGACAAAGGCAGTCGCCTCGTTCTCTCACGTGCTGTTCGTGTCGTTCGGCTTCATCATGAAGCTCGCGCCGCTCGGCGCCTTCGGTGCCATGGCGTTCACGGTGGGCCGCTACGGCATCCGTTCGATCGGCTCGCTCGGACTATTGATCCTGACCTTCTATATCGCCTGCTCCGTGTTCGTGGTGGTCGTGCTGGGTACGCTGGCGCGGCTGAACGGCTTTAGCCTGTGGAAGACCATCCGCTACTTCAAGGAAGAATTGCTGATCGTGCTCGGCACGTCATCCTCGGAGCCAGCGCTCCCTGGCGCGCTGCGCAAGCTGGAGCAGCTCGGGTGTCGCAAGGGGGTGTCGGGCCTGGTGCTGCCGATGGGCTATTCCTTCAATCTGGATGGCAGCGCCATCTATCTCACCCTGGCGTCTTTGTTCATCGCGCAGGCCTGCGACATCCATCTGTCCTGGGGCCAGATCGCGGCGATGCTCGGATTGATGCTGCTGACCTCCAAGGGAGCGGCTGGCGTCACCGGCAGCGGCTTCGTTGCGCTGGTCGCGACGCTTTCGGTGATGCCGGATCTGCCTGTGACCGGCGTGGCGCTGCTCGTCGGCATCGACCGCTTCATGTCGGAGGCGCGGGCGCTGACCAGCATGATCAGCAATTGCGTCGCGTCCATCACGATTTCGCTGTGGGAGAACGCCTGTGACCGAGAGGTCTTGGACCGCGAACTGGGCCAGGGCAGCACGCCTGCGACCGCGACCGCACCGAGGATCGCTGCCGCCCCGCTGGTGCGGGAGGACAAAAGCTGGATTTCGACGACGCAATCGGCCGCTTGAGGCCGCCAAGCCGAGAGAGCGATGTCATCTTTCCTAAGCGCGATGACGATGAATCGTCATCGCGCTTCAGATGTCGCTTGGACACGATCTTTTCGGAGAGCCGGCGCGCACTGTCCAGATCATGGATCAGTTGGACTTGGCGTTTTCCTTGGCATTCTCGGCCGTCGGCGATCCCTCGGGACGCTTTCCGCCGCCCGTAATGCGCTGCTTCAGCAGATCGAGGAAGGGGGACGCCGCGGGCGATTGCCGGATCAGGCTCTCAGGGTCGGGGAAGATCAGCGGATCGTCCCAGGGGCCCTGCACCATGAAGGGCAATTGAAAGCCGGACGTCGTATTGAGGCTTGCCACGCCCTTCATGTCGTATTCGCGTGTCGGCACCGAGGCGGTGCCGGTCAGCGTGATCTTCGCCGACGGCCCTTCAATGCGGATGTCCTCGGCGGTGGCGATGCCATCGGAGAATTTCACCGCGATGGTGAGATTGTTGTACGGCGTCGACCCGTTGCGGAAATTGCCGCCGCCTGAAAGCGGCCGCCGCTCCAGGCGCTTCAGGAGCTGCTCGGCATTGAAGCCCGAGATCGCGCCGTCGTGCCCGGTGACCGTCGCGCTGCCGTCGAGCGACTGCACGAGGCCAAACGGGCTCGAGCCCGAGGCGAACAGCGACACGTTGATGTTGCCGCGACCGGACAGCTTGTTGAGGCCGAACAATTCGGTGGCGCAGGCCTGGAGATCGACGTCGGTGAACTGGAATTGCGCCTTGATGTCGGCGACGGCGTCGGTGCGCGCGATGCCGAACGAGCCCTTGGCGATCCCGCCATAGACCTGGGCCTCGCCGACCGAGAGTGCCAGCGTCCCGTTGCGCAAATTGGCGCCGATCGCGGTGCGGCCGAGCTTGGTCGGCCCGACCGTCAGCTTGGCTGCCGACAGGCGCATGTCGAGGTCGGTGGTCGACAATCCCTGGAGATCGAACAGCTGCCTGTTCCAGTCGCGCGCCCCGCTCGCGAGCAGGCGGAAGGTGGAGATGTAAGGTGTGAAGTCGAGCGCGTCGGCGGCGAGCGTCGCCTGCAGCGTCTGCCGGCCGTTATTGGCGTAGGTCATGACGCCCTCGGCGGCGTTGCCGTCGAGCTCGACATTGACGTTGGTAAGCGCGATCGAGGGGCCGACGACGTTGGCGCGGGCCTTCAGCGCAAAACGGCCGAAGCCGCCGCTGGCGGGCTGCGGCTGCCCGGCCCAACGCAGCGCGTTGCGCAAGGAGGGGCTGTCGATCGTCAGCGTGCCCTCCATCATCGGGCTGGTGCGGTTGGCGACGCTGCCGTCGAAGGCGAGCTTGAGCGGCGCGCTGGCGATCCGTGCCTTCAACCCCGAGCGCTCGCCGGACAAAGCGGCGACGAAATCGGAAAAGCTGATCGAGCCGTCCACGCGCTCGCCGCGCCAGTCGAACTGTCCCGTCGCGGCGAAGGAGCGCGAGATCGAGGGCCAGGCCAGCGACAGGTCGATGTCGTCGAATTGCTCGGTGGCGTGGGTGGCGGCGTCCTCGTATTCGAGCACGCCGTCCTGGATCCGGATTTCGGAGAACGAGACCTGGTTCTCGGCCCCGGGCTTCATGGTGCGCGCGATGGTCTGGATGAAGGGCGTCCAGTTGCTCTCGCCGTCCGGCTTCAGGCTGACATGGATACGCGGCCGCAGCAGCGTCAGGTCGGCGATCTCGAACCGTTGCAGCAAGAGCGGCAGCAGCCGCAGATTGGCGGTGAGCACGTCGACATGGAGCGCGGAATCGCTGGTGCCGCCGCCCTTGAGGCCGACGTCGTGGAAGGAGATGTAGCTCGCGGGCAGCACCGAGATGTCGATGCTGCCCGCAACATTGAGCTCGAGGCCGGTAACGTCGCGGATCTGCGCTTCGACCGCCTTGCGCAGCGCGTCGCGGTTGATGAGCCAGGAGGTCGCGATCAGGGCGATCAGCGCCACGCCGAGCAGCGCCGCGATCGGCGTCCCGAGGCGCTTCATTCCTTGGGCCATGGTCAATGGCATGTCCTGATCGGGTTGGTCGTTGGAGCCAGAAGGGCGGGTCGGGAAACCTGCGTGCCCACGCCCAAGCCCTATTATGTTAAGTCCCGCAACTTGATGGGTTTTCTTGTCGCTTTCAAGGCCGCGGACGGTTCTGCCCACGGCGTGGGCAGCTTCTATCACCCGGGCGCGGTGCGGAGAACCCCGTATCATTGACGGCTTTGGAGGATTTCGCCTAATAATCGCCGCCAATAGGGCGCGACGCCTCCAAGCCGCAGGTTCAGTCGAAGGTTATTTGCATGAACAAGGTCTATCCCGACGCCAAGTCGGCTCTGTCAGGCATTTTGAAAGACAACATGATGATCATGTCGGGAGGTTTCGGCCTCTGCGGCATCGCCGAGGAGCTGTCGGATGCGATCCGCGAGTCCGGCGTCAAGGGTCTGACGGTAGTCTCCAACAATGCCGGCGTCGACGGCATCGGCCTCAGCCGCCTGTTGGAAACCCGGCAGATCAAGAAGATGATCTCGTCCTATGTCGGCGAGAACAAGCTGTTCGCCCAGCAATTCCTCGCCGGTGAGCTGGAACTCGAATTCAATCCGCAGGGCACGCTCGCCGAGCGCATCCGCGCCGGCGGCGCCGGCATTCCGGCCTTCTACACCAAGACCGGCGTCGGCACGCTGATCGCCGAAGGCAAGGAAGTGAAGGAGTTCGACGGCGAGAAGTATCTGATGGAACGCGGCCTGTTCGCCGACCTCGCCATCGTGCATGCCTGGAAGGGCGACACCGCCGGCAACCTCATCTACCGCAAGACCGCGCGCAACTTTAACCCGATGATGGCGACCGCCGCCAAGATCACGGTGGCCGAGGTCGAGCATCTGGTTCCGGCCGGTGAACTCAACCCCGACCACATCCACACGCCCGGCATCTTCGTGAAGCGCATCGTCGAGGTCGGCACGGCCAAGAAGCGCATCGAATTCCGCAACACCCGCCCGCGCACGGCAGCTTGAGATCAGGAGACGAAGATGGCCTGGACCCGTGAACAGATGGCCGCGCGCGCCGCGAAGGAATTGCGCGACGGCTATTACGTCAATCTCGGCATCGGCATCCCGACGCTGGTCTCGAATTACATTCCGGATGGTGTCGACGTCAGCCTGCAGAGCGAGAACGGCATGCTCGGCATGGGACCGTTCCCCTATGAGGACGAGGTGGATGCCGATCTCATCAATGCCGGCAAGCAGACGGTGAGCGAACTGCCGTCGACCTCGTATTTCTCGAGCGCGGATTCCTTCGGCATGATCCGCGGCGGCCACATGGATCTGTCGATCCTCGGCGCCATGCAGGTGGCCCAGAACGGCGATCTCGCCAACTGGATGATTCCCGGCAAGATGGTCAAGGGCATGGGCGGCGCGATGGACCTCGTCGCGGGCGTCAAGCGCGTCGTCGTGGTGATGGAGCACTCGGCCAAGGACGGCCCGAAGCTCCTGAAGAAATGTAATCTGCCGCTGACCGGCGAGCGTGTGGTCGACATGGTCGTCACGGATCTCGCCGTCTTCACCATCGACAAGCACGGCGACGGCGGCATGGCCCTGATCGAACTCGCCGACGGCGTCACGCTCGACGAGGTCAAGTCCAAGACCGAAGCCGAATTCCGCGTCGCGCTGAAGAACACCTGAGGTCTTCGCAAAGGGGGCGCGCGTGACGGTACGGTCGGCGCGTCCCGAAGACGCCGGATTCATCGCTCGAACCATCCTGTCGTCGCAGCGCGGCTATCGGCCGCGCGGTTGGTTCGACGTCGCGCTCGGCTGGCCCGAAGCGCAATGCCGCGACTTCATCGCGCGCATCGCGGTCGCGCAGGCCGTGTCGATGTGGCACGTCTCGCAATTCCTGATCGTCGAGGTCGATGGCAAGCCGGCCGCGGCGCTGTGCGCGCTGCCCGCAGCCGGTACCGGACCTGCAGCCTGGAGCGCGATCGCGGAAGTCGGGAACGCAACCGGGCTCTCTGAGACGGAGCTGGATGCGATCCGCCGACGCGGTGCCTATACACGGGCTTGCTGGGTCCAGGGCGGCGAGGGCGACTGGATGATCGAGCATGTCGCGACCGACCCCGCCTATCATGGCCGTGGTCTGGTTCAGGCGTTGATTGCGCATGCGCTCGACAAGGGCCGCGCGGCCGGATTTGGGCGGGCCACGATCTCGTTCCTGATCGGCAATGAGCCGGCCGAACGCGCCTACGCGAAGGCGGGCTTTGCCTTCGCGGAGGAAAGGCACGATCCCGCTTTCGAGACGATCATCGGCGCGCCCGGCTTTCGCATGTTCGCGCGGACGATTTGAGAGGCCGTGGTGCGGAAGGTAGCCCGCAAATAGACTACGACCTCGCCGACCACACCTTGCTCCAGCGCGCCGACACGCTCGCGACCCACGAAGTCTCTTCGCGCACCAGGCGGAAGCCGAGATTGGCTGGCGGCACGCCTTGGGCGCAGCCGCCGGCGCGGGCGTCGCGGATGAAATCGGTGACATAGGCGCGGTGCGCGCCCTCGGCGACGCGCACGCCGCAATTCACGGTGGGGCGACCGGCATTGCCTGCTTCGTCGACGCGCGAGCGCACGAAGCAGGTCGAGGTCCACTCCCAGACGTTGCCGGCGAGATCTTCAACGCCGTGCTCGTTCGGGCCGAACTTGCCGAACGGATAGGCCGTGGTGTCGGAGAGGTCGCGTTCGGATTCGCGCTCATAGCGGCTGATCCAGAGCTTCGAAGGATCGTTCGCATCGACTGCTACGCCATCGTCCTTGAATCTGGAGCCGGCGGCAAAGGCCCATTCGGCATCGCTGGGCAGGCGGTAATGGCGGCCGGTCTTGCGCGACAGCCAGCCCGCATAGGCCTCGGCGTCATGCCAGTTCACCTGCACCGCGGCGCGATCGGGGGCAACCGCCACGTCGCGATCGAGCGCGCGGCAGGCGCCGTCCTGCACGCAAAGCTGATAATTGGATGAAGAGACCTGGTTTCGCATGATGTGCAGCGGTCGGTCGACGCGCATCGCGCGCAGCGGTGCTTCCGCCTGCTGTCCGGCGCGCGTGAAGTCGCCGGCCTCGCGATAGGACAGGCTGCCCGGCGCGACGCTGACGATCGCAGGCTCCCCGGCCGTGCCGCGGACCGCCATGGTCGAAACCAGCGGCGCCATCGCGATCGGCCCCGCGAGTCCGGCGACGCAGGCGAGGGCCATTTTGAGCTTGAATGCGATCAGCATGGTCATTCCCTGAAGAAGAAGGGGCCGGTGATGACCGGCCCCTTGTCGCGTTTAGTTGGTCTTGGGAGCCGGTATTTCGGCAGGTGCCTTCACTTGGGTCATCAGATCGTCGTTCCACTTGCCTTCGACCTTGAAGTGCGCGGTGGCACCGAGGTCTGCGGCTTCGATCAGATTGTGCGTGACATAGGCGTAGATGCCGGGCTGCTGGAACTTGTACAGCGCAGCTCCTGCCGAGCCGCCGCGGATGAACCAGGTCTCGAGCCCGACCTCAGGTGCATTGCCGAACTTGCCGGTCTCCCAGACATAGTCGCCATGACCGCCGATCAGATGCGGACGGCTGTCGCGATTGGCCTGCGAATGCACGATCAGCACGTTCTCGCCGACATTGGCGGTCAGGGCGTTCTTGCCGGTGAGCGCGCCGGCCTTGCCGTTGAACACGACGTGGGTCGGGATCAGCTTCTTCATCACCTCTTCAGTGTCGGTGAAGGCTTCACCCGGCGAGTCGTAGGACTTGAAGTTGCCCTTCTCGTCGCGTGGCACGTACATGTCCTGCTCGCCGATGTAGTAGACCTTGTCGTACTTCAGCGCGTGGCCCTTGCCGTCGTTCAGGCCCTCGCGCGGCAGCACCATCACGGCGCCGTTCATGCCGGAGACGACGTGCCAGGGGATCATCGGGCCGCCCGGGGCGCAGTGATAGACGAACACGCCGGTCTTGGTCGCCTTCCAGCGCAGCACGACCTGCTCGCCGGGATTGATCAGGGTGAGCGCGCTGCCGCCGAGCGCGCCGGTCGCGGAATGGAAGTCGATGTTGTGCGGCATGGTGTTGGTCGCGGGATTGACCAGCGTCGTCTCGACGTAGTCGCCCTCATGCACGACCATCAGCGGGCCCGGCATCGAGCCGTTGAAGGTCATCGCCTGGAAAGTGGTGCCCTTCTCGTCGATGACGACCTTCTTCTCCTCGATCGTGAGCTTGAACTCGATGATCTTGGGGCCTTGCTTGGTCGCCTGCTCATGCGCATGCACGAAGGGCGGAGCGACCAGCTCGACCTTCTGGCGCGGCAGCTTGAGATCGTCGGCAGCCAAGGCGGGGGTCGCCAGCATCAGAGCGGTCGCTGCGGCGCCGATCAATGCGACTCTGCGGGTGAACATCTTAAGCATCCTTCATCTGGAAAGGTTTTGATGACGGGATGCACTGTGCGCCAACCGTGGCAAGAGTGTTTGCGCTGCGACAAGGTTTTGCCGGATTCGGTTCCGCAACAGTACGTAGGTGTCCTAACGGAGCAGGATTGGTGACACCACGTTAACCGCATCCAATGGCGTGATGCGGATGTCGAGGCCAAGCGACCAGCGGCCGGACAGTGGTGCCGACATCCTGACGCGCCACTGATCATGACTGATGCGCTCGGCATTTGCGGTGATCGGCGCCACGCCATGCTCGGAATTGCCGAGCGTGACCGCAACCGCATCCGCACTCAGGGGCAGTTCGTTGGCATCTTCGAGCTGGATTGCGATCTCCACCGGGCCGGCGCGTCCGGGAGAGACCGTGACGTTGGCCATGGCCTTTTCAGCATGGAGATGCGTGAAGAAGCTTTCGTCTGCGTCGGATGTCGCCGCGGGTGGGGCCGCCGTCGCCAGCTCCGCGCGATGCGCAGGCTCCGTCGCAGCGGTGCTCTCCGTGCTTGCGGGCGCCTGTGCGCCCATGGCCTGCACATCCAGCGTCACGTTCACGTCTCCGGCGCGCTCGAACGACAGCTTCACCGGCATCTGGTCGCCGGCATGCAGCGGCACATCGAGGCCGACGAACATCAGGTGTCCGCCGCCCGGCGCCAGCGTGATGACTTGTCCGGGTGCGATGACAAGCCCCTTGTCGAGCGGGCGCATGGTCATGATGCCGTCGTTGACGGTCATCTCGTGGATCTCGGTTCGAAGCGCGTGGATGGCCGATGCAGACTGCAGCCGCTCCGGCGCGTTTCCCCTGTTCTCGATCGTCAGATAGCCGCCAGCGACCTTGGCTCCGCCGGGCGTTGCCCGGCTCCACGCCTTGGTGATGACGAGATCGCCGCTGGTCGTGTCGGCGGCGCGGGCAGGCGACCCGACAAGGCATGTCAGGATGACGGCGCAGGCGACCGCGCGCTTGGATGAGATCATGATCGGGGCCCCGGACAGGACGTGACTAGAAGAGATGTGTGGCAAGCCAGACCGCCGCCCAGATCGCCAGCGACAGCACGGCGAGGACAGCGATGACGGCGGCCAGAGCGCGCGCGGTGCCGGCCGGAGCCGGTGCGACCGGGGCCGGCCGGAAGTCGTCGAAACGCGGGATATGGCCGCGGACGTCGAGCAGTGAGAAAATCAGTTCGAGGACGAGAAGCCTCATGGGCAAATGCTCCGGATGTCGTGCCAATTGCAATGATCATGGCCCGGAACCGGCCGCTGCGCTTTGCGCGAGCGCAACCTCCGGCGCGCGCCTCCTCCCGGGCCGACTTTGCGCGAGCGCAAGGTCGCCCCCTCGGATCCGGGTTAATGGAGTGCATTCCGTGATTTGCCGTGACGTCTGCACACGGCCGAAATTTACGAATGGGTAAGATATGAGAGCTGACCTCGCGGCGAGCTACGGCGAAGAACGATTGCCACGCTATACGAGCTACCCGACCGCACCGCATTTCTCAAAAGCGATCGGTCCGGACACCTACGGCCGGTGGCTGGCCGAGCTGCGGGCGAGCGCCAGCGCCTCGCTCTATCTCCACGTCCCGTTCTGCCGTGAGATGTGCTGGTATTGCGGTTGTCACACCCAGATCGTCCGCCGCGACGAGCTCATCGCCGGCTATCAGCGGACCCTGCGCAACGAGATCGTGCAGGTCGCCGAAACCATCGGCCGCCGCATCAAGGTGGAGCACATCCATTTCGGCGGGGGCACGCCGACGATCATGATGCCGGAGGCTTTCGCCGAGTTGATGGCGACGATGCGCCAGAAGTTCTTCGTGCTGCCTTCGGCCGAGGTCGCGGTCGAGATCGATCCCCGCACATTGACCGCCGACATGGTCGAGGCGATGCGGCTCTCCGGCGTCAACCGCGCGAGCCTTGGCGTGCAGAGCTTCGATCCCGTGGTGCAACGGGCGATCAATCGGGTGCAAAGCTTCGAGCAGACGGCGTCCGTAGTCGAGCAGCTTCGGCACGCCGGCATCGTCGGAATCAATTTCGACCTGATCTACGGCTTGCCGCACCAGACCGTCGCATCGTGCCTGGATACGGTTCGGCGCAGCCTCACCCTCGCGCCCGACCGCTTCTCCGTGTTCGGCTACGCCCATGTGCCCGAGTTCAAGAAGCACCAGCGCATGATCAACGAGGGCGTGCTGCCTGACGGTCTCGCGCGCCACGACCAGGCCTGCGCGATCGCCAATGCGCTGAAGGAGGCCGGCTACGTGCAGATCGGGCTCGATCATTTCGCGCGGCCCGACGATTCCATGGCGGTGGCCTTCGAGGAGCGGACGTTGCGGCGCAACTTTCAGGGCTACACCACCGACAAGGGTGAAGTCCTGCTCGGTTTCGGCGCGAGCGCGATCGGCCATTTGCCGCAAGGTTACGTTCAGAACGAGGTGCAGATCGGCGCCTATGCGCAGAGCATCGCCGCCGGCCGTCCCGCCACCGCGAAGGGCTACGGGCTCACCGACGACGACCGGCTGCGCGCCGACATCATCGAACGCATCATGTGCGAGTTCAGCGCCGATCTCGGCGATATCTGCGCGCGCCATGGCGCCGAGGCCGGGGCGATGCTGAACTCGGCGGCGCGTTTGAAGCCGCTGATCTCCGACGGCGTCGTAAGGCTGGAGGGCAATCGCCTCGCAGTCGCAAAAGACTCGCGCTTCCTGGTCCGCAGCGTCGCCGCCGCGTTCGACGCGCATCTCAATCCTGCAAAGCAACTGCACAGCCGGGCTGTGTAACCCTCTCTCCGCCATTCCGGATTCGCGACTTGGTCGCACCTGGAATGACGATGGATAGAAGCAGCGCCAGCTTGCGCTTCCACAAAGAAACTCCGCGCCCTTCCGCTATCGTCGTATCGGAACGGAGTTGTCCATGTCTTTTGGATCCGACGATCTGGTCGATGACATCATGCGCACGGCACCGCACACGATCCGCGTGTTTCTGGCCTTCAAACTGGCTTGTGTCGGTTGCCCGATCGCAACCTTCCACACGGTGGATGATGCCTGCCGCGAGCACGGCATCGACCGCGAAAAATTCCTCGCCGCGCTGGTTGATTGCGTGCCGGCGTGAAACGGTGTGGAATTCGCGCGGGCGCGCGCGGATTCTCGGGTGAGGGGCGGCTTTCGCCGTAAGCGGAAGCCCCCCACCCCTATCTTGGACGGAGGCGCCTTGGTGCGCCCGTCACACCGCCCCGCTGTCTGCGTTCCGTTCCGCCAACACGACGATCCCGTGCGGGTCGCGCAGGATGATGCGCTGGCGGCCGCTCTCGACGAGGCCTTGGCTCTCCCAGCCACTCAGGATGCGGCTGACGGTGTGCAGCGTGGTGCCGGTCATCTGCGCGATGTCCTGGCGGCTGATCGGGAAATCGATCTCGATGCCGTGGTCGAGCTTCTTGCCGGATTGCTTGGCGAGGCGCAGCAGCGCATGCGCGACGCGCTGCTCGACCTGCTGCGTCGACATTTCCAGGATGCGGGTGTGGCTCTCCTGGAGGCGCGTGCCGACGGTCTGGAGCGTGTTGGCGGCCAGCGAAGGAAATCGCTCGACCAGCCGCGGCCAGGCCGAGGTCGGCCAGATCAGCACGACGCTGTCGTCGACCGCGATTGCGGTCGCCGGATATCGCGCGGCCCCGATCGCCATGGCGAGCCCGAAGGTCTCGCCGGGCGCGACGTAGCGCACCACGATCTGCTCGCCGGTCGGCGTGGTCTTGGCCGCGCGGACGTGGCCGTGCAGCAGCAAGAAAAAGGACTGTGCGTCCGCGCCCTGCTCGAAGATGGCGCTGTTCTTGGGATATCGCGCCGAACGGGCCTCGCGCAGGATCTCGTCCAGAGCTTCCGGCGTGACCCCGGCAAACAGCGGCAAATGCGCAACCAGCGATGTGTCGACCTTGGCCATTCTGCCTCCTTGGCACTGGGAGTGTGATGGCACCTGCAATCGTCCGACAGTTTGCGATAGCGCAAAACGGGACGGCGGGCTGGCAGTATTTTTCCAGACACAAACTGAGATTTATTGGAGTTGACCTCATGGCTGGCGCCCGATCCCGAAAATATGTGGGCTGGCCGCTGTTTGCGAACAGTTTTCGGCCGTTTTTCCTGCTCGCCGCGATCCAGGCGGGGCTGTCGATCCTGGCCTGGCTGCCGATGTTCTATGGCGAATTGTCGGTGAGTTCCGCCTTCGCGCCGCGCGACTGGCACGTCCACGAGATGCTCTATGGCTTCCTGCCGGCTGTCATCACCGGGTTCCTGTTCACGGCCATTCCGAACTGGACCGGCCGGCTGCCGATCCAAGGCACCTCGCTTGGGGCTCTGGTGATGGTCTGGCTTGCCGGGCGTGCGGTGGTCACGTTGTCGGCCGATACCGGCTGGGCGTTCGCGCTCGTCGTCGATGCGGCCTTCCTGGCGCTGGTCGTCGCCGCCGCGGCGCGCGAGATCGTCGCAGGCGGCAATTGGCGCAACCTTCCGGTGGTGGGGCTGGTGTCCGTTCTGCTCGCCGGCAACGTCGCTTTCCATCTCGAGGCGCATTACCAGGGCGCGGCCGATATCAGCATCCGCGTCGGCATCGGTGTGGTCATGCTGCTGATCGCGCTGATCGGTGGACGCATCATTCCGAGCTTCACCCGCAACTGGCTGGTCAAGTTCAATCCCGGCCGCCTGCCGGTGCCGTTCGGACGCTTTGACGGCGCAGTGATCGGATGCAGCGCGCTCGCGCTCATCGCCTGGGTCGTCGCGCCGCTGAATGCCGTCACCGGTGTCCTGATGGCGCTGGTCGGCGGGCTGCATCTGGTGCGGCTTGCGCGCTGGGCCGGCGACCGAACCTTCCACGAGCGGCTGCTGGTGATCCTCCATATTGGTTATGTCTTCGTGCCGCTCGGCTTCATCCTGCACGCCATTGCAGTGTTCGGAGCGCTGCCGCCAAGCGCCGGCATTCACGCCTGGATGACGGGTGCCGCGGGAACCATGACGCTCGCGGTGATGACGCGCGCGAGCCTCGGCCATACCGGTCAGGCGCTAACCGCTTCGCCGGCGATCCAGGTCATCTATGCCGCGGTCGTCATCGCGGCTCTGGCCAGGGTCGCGGCGGTGGTATTTCCCGCGCAGAGCGATGTGCTGCTGCACATCGCTGCCTGCGGTTGGCTCGTCGCATTCCCAGGATTTGCCGTCGCGTTCGGCCCGCTGCTCGCCGGCAGCCGGCGGCGTGCTCTCGCGATCATGGGCGTGCCTGCGCCGGCGCGTTGAGCTCAAGCTGCGGTCGCCGACGGCGTATCGGCCGGCGCAGCCGGAGGCCGCACGCCCTTGCGCCAGTCGGTGATGGTGCAGCCGAAGCGGCCGCGAAACCAGCGCGCCATGGCGCTCTGCGCGGAGAAGCCAAGCTGCACCGCGATGTCACCCAGCGGCCGGTCGGGATCGTCAATCAACTGGATGACGAGATCGGCGCGTTGCGCATCCAGGATGGCCGAGAAGCTGGTGCCTGACGCTGCGAGATGGCGGTGGATGGTACGGCGGGTGCAGGCAAGATGCTCCGCGACGCGTTCGACGGTACAGTCGCCGGTCGCGAGCAGGGTCCGCACGACCTCGTCGACCTTTCCTTCCCAGCTTGCCGGCCGGGTCTCGATGGCCTCGATCCGCTTGCGCAGATAAGCCGCAATCAGGGGATGCGCGCTCGGGATCCGACGCTCCATGTCATGCGCCGACAGCAGGATCGCATCGTCCTCGGCGTTGAAAGTCACGCGGCAGCCGAAGAAGTCGCGATAGCGCTTGCGGTCCTTCGGCGGCGGATAATGCAGATGCACCTCCTGCGGTCGCCAATCGTGGCCGTACAGCGACTGGATGATGCGGTGGATGCTGCCCAACGCCATGTCGATCGACTGGCGCGGCGCCATCGGCCGACGGCCGCGCAGATGCAGCGTGACGGCCACGGTCTGCTTGCCGCGCGTGACGTCCAGCCGCATGCCCTCATGGTGGATATGGATGAAGCGCGAGAACGCTTCGATGGCTTCGCCGACGGTCGCCTGCTCGCGCACGATCAGGCCGACCGCGCCGAAATTGGTCAGGCCGCCGCGCTCGGCGAGACGTAAGCCGAAATCTTCGGCACCGGACGCCTTTGCCGACAATTCGAGCAGGCGGCGCAGGCCGGCGACGGCAATTGGGGTATCGGGTTTGTCGAGACAGGCCAGCGGCAGCCTGGCCTTGCGCATCATCTGTTTGGGATCGAGCCCCACCGACCGGGCAATTTCCGGGTAGTAGCTCAAGCCTGCGCTGCGAACGAGGTCGGTCATGCGAACCGTTCCTGCCAGCCATTCCCGCAGATGTCCCGAAATGTAAAGTTTCTGTCTCGATCCGTCAAATCCGGGAACCGGGCGCCGCATACATAAGGGAAACCGAAGCACTGGCGTGAATGCCGTGCTCATGACGGCGCGGCGCGGCGATGGGGCCCGCCTTCCGTTTCGGACCATTTGACCAAGACATTGCTGGATCGGGATTATGCCGGGAAACATGCTTTCCAAGGGTGAGGTATTCGTCATCGACACCGACGCTGCCTCCCGCGAACAACTTTCGACCGCGCTCCAACAGAGCGCCTATGACGTGATCTGCTTCGCAGACGGTGCGTCTCTGTTGTCCGAGGCGAAGGCGCGGATGCCGGCCTGTGTGCTGATGGAGCTGCCGCCGGATCGCTCCGGCCTCGACATGCTCAGGCGGCTGCGCGAGGAAAACTGCATGGCGCCGGTGCTGGTGACCTCGGCGAATGGCAGCATCGCCATGGCTGTCGACGCCATCAAGAGCGGCGCGACCGACTTCATCGAAAAGCCGTTCCGCACCCATGATCTCGTCGATCGGATCGATGCCGCCATCGACGAATTCGCCCAGCCCGGCACGAGCCGACAGGGCTGGCTGCCCGGTTGCGAGCCACTGACCGCGCGCGAAGTCGACGTGCTCGGGCACCTTGCCGCCGGCCTGACCAACAAGGAGATCGCCCGCCGCATGCATCTGAGCGCGCGGACGGTCGAAGGCTACCGCGCCGGCATTTTGAAGAAGGCCGGCGCGAAGAACGTGACCGATCTGCTCCGGCGCATCTTCGGCCAGGGCTCGCCGACCCAGGTGTGAGGATTGCCGCGGGACTGCAAGACGTTCCGCGGCCTTGGTACCGCCGCAGCGGCGCCCCGAGGAAACCCCAATCGAACCAGTTCCTTCCCTGCCGCGTCCAACCATGTTGGCGAGGCATCTTTCGCGCGTCCGGCTGGCGACGCGTCGATATCGGCAGGGAGGAATTTCATGCGCATCACCGCAAAACGTCTGGCAACGACGAGCCTGGTCCTGGTGACCACGGCGCTAGCGGTGCCGTCATGGGCCGCCGAATTGGACACCAATTCGGCGATCGACGCCGTCACCGTCTATCCCGATGGCGCGACCGTGACCCGGATCATTTCGCTGGACCTTGCTTCCGGTGACAGCACGCTGGTCGCCAGGGATTTTCCGCTCTCGCTCGATCCGTCCTCCCTCCGCGTCGAAGGCGAAGCAGGCGCCAAGCTCACCATCGGCACGATCGATGCGCGGCCACCGCGGACCACGCCGCCCGTCAACCTGCCCGAGCTCGACAAGCGCATCGAAGCGCTGAAGGATCAGCGGGCCGACCTGCAAGGTGCAATCGACTCGGCCAACGCAAGGCGCAAATTCGCGCAGCACTTTGCCGAAGCCTCGCCCACAGGTCTCGGGGACAAGGGCGAGGCCCGGCCGATCACCGAATGGCGCACGGCCTTTGCTGCGGTCGGCGAGGAGATCGCGACCGCCGACACGGCGATCCGCGACGCCACGCGCAAGCAGCGCGAGATCGACCGCCAGATCGCACAGCTCGAGGCCGAGCGCTCGGCCAAGCCGCCGAGCAAGCTGGAAGTGCGGATCGACGTCGCCTCGGCCGCAGCGACCAAGGCGACGCTGCGGGTGACCTATGCCGTGCGCAACGCGCGCTGGGTGCCGCTCTACGACGCCCGGCTCGACACCGGCGCCAAGGACCGCAAGCCGCAGCTCGAACTCGTGCGTCGCGCCGAGATCACGCAGTCAACCGGCGAGGATTGGTCGAACGTCGCGCTCGGCGTCTCCACGGTGCGCATCGGCCGCGGCGGCAGCGCCCCGGAGCTGAGCTCGCTGGTGGCGCAATATCCGCAGGTGCCGAGGCCGCTGGCGCTCGGCACGGCATCGGACCTGGCGCGGCCTGCACCCATGACCCGCCAGGCACAATCGCCGGCGATGGCCAAGATCGCGGAGGCGGCCGAGCCGCGCGAACGCGCGGACGAGCAGCAGGCGGTCGCCGAGATCGGCGGCTTCCAGGCGACGTTCAAGATTCCCGGCCGCGTCAGCCTCGGCGCCCAGGAGGGAGCCAAGAGCATGCGTATCGCAGCCATGAGCGTGCCCGCCGACCTTGCGGTGCGAGCTGCGCCAGTGCTGGACCCGACCGCCTTCCTCGAAGCCAGCTTCAAGCAGAGCGACGACACGACGCTGCTGCCGGGCAAGGTCGCGATCTACCGCGACGGCGCCTTCGTCGGCCGCGGCAAGATCTCGGCTTCCGCCAAGGACGACATCGTGCGGCTCGGCTTCGGCGCCGACGACAAGGTGAAGATCGAGCGTGCCGTGCTCAAGCGCAACGAGGGCTCGGCAGGCCTGCTGGTCACGACGTCCAAGACCGACGAGCGTTCGTTCAAGACCACGATCCGCAACGGTCATGATTTCCCGATCAAGGTTGCGATCGAGGATCAGTTGCCGGTCAGCGAGAGCGAGGACATCGTCGTCGAAATGCTGCCCGCGACCACGCCGCCCACGGCAAAGGATATCCACGACAAGCGCGGCGTGCTGGAATGGTCGTTCGATGCCAAGCCGGGCGAGGTGCGCGACATCAATTTCGCGTGGCGGATCCGCTGGCCGAAGGACAAGAGCATGGTGATCGTCCCGGCGGGGTAGGCGGCGCCCTTCACCTCGCCTTGCTTGCGGGGCGAGGGAGCGCACCTTCACCGCGAAGGCTCCGCCGCCCGCATCGATTGCGGCAGCACGTACGGCACGCCGTCGGCCTGATGCACCACGGCCTCGATCTCGAAAATATCGCGGATGATCTCGCTCGTGACAATGTCCGCGCGCGGGCCATCGGCGGCGAGCTTGCCACCCGCCAGCACGACGAGCCGGTCGGCGAAGCGGATCGCAAGATTGAGGTCGTGCAGGATCGCGATCACAGCCGTGCCGCCGCCAGCGCGGCGGCGGGCCGCTTCGACCATGTCGATCTGGTGGCGCAGATCGAGGCTCGAGGTCGGCTCGTCCAGCAGCAGAAGTCCCGGGCCATGCTCGGCCTCGCCGCAGGCAAGCTGCACCAGCACGCGGGCGAAATGGGCGCGCTGCTGCTCGCCGCCCGATAGCGTCGGCAATTGCCGGTCCCGGAAATGCGCAAGGCCGACCTCGTCGAGGGCCGCATCGACGAGCCGGCCTGCGTCACGTGCGCTGCGCTCGCCCGCGCCCATCAGCGCGATCTCCTGGACAGTGAAAGGGAAGGTGACGCTGATGTGCTGGGACAGCATCGCGCGGCGCGCGGCGAGCTCGCGCGGCGTGAAGCTGCTGATGTCGCGCTGCTTCAGGCGCACCTCGCCCGCGTTCGGCCGGAGATCACCGGAGAGCAGCCGCAGCAGCGTCGACTTGCCGGCGCCGTTCGGGCCGATGATCGCGACCATCTCGCCGGCGTTGACCTCAAGGCCGACGCCGTCGAGCAGCGTCGCGCGGCCGGCGCGCTTGCTGAGGGATCGCGCCTCGATCACGGCACTCATAGCGAGGCGAGCCCGCGCTGGCGCAGCAGGATGAAGAGGAAGAGCGGCGCGCCGACGGCTGCGGTCAGGATGCCGATCGGCATCTCCGCCGGCGCCACGATCGTACGTGCCAGCGTATCGGCGCCGACCATCAGGATCGCGCCTGATAGCACCGAGGCCGGCAACAGCAGGCGATGCGCGGGGCCAATGACGAGGCGGAGCAGATGCGGCACGACGATGCCGACGAAACCGATGATGCCGCTGATCGACACCGCGACGCCGGTCATGGCGGAGACCATCACGATCGAGATCCGCTTCAGGCGCTCGACATCGACGCCGCCGTGAAAGGCGTCGGCCTCGCCGAGCACAAGGAGATCGAGGCCGCGTGCGATGAAGGCGCAGGCGCCGAGCCCGATGACGAGGACCGGCGCGAGCACGACCGCTTTGGTCCAGGTCACGCCGCTCATCGAGCCCAGCATCCAGAACGTGATGTCGCGAAGCTGGCGGTCATCGGCGATGAAGACCAGAAGCCCGATGCCGGCATTGGCGATGGCGGTGATGGCGACGCCGGCGAGCAGGAAGATCGCGATCGATGTGCGCCCCGAGCGGCTCGAGATCCCGTAGAGGAGGGCGGTCGTGGCCAACGATCCCGCGAATGCCGCGAGCGGCAGCAGCTCGGTCTGCAGGAAGCGCAGCGACTCGCCGAAGCGCGAATCGGTGAAGACGATCGCGCTTGCGGCTGCGAGCGCGCCGCCGCTGGAGACGCCGACCAGCGCGGGATCGGCGAGGGGATTGCGAAACAGTCCTTGCATGATCGCGCCGGCCGCCGCGAGCAGGCCGCCAATCATCGCGGCCGCCGCGATCCGGGGCACGCGGATCGACCACAGCACGAGCTGGTCGCGGGCTGTCATGGCCGTGCTTTCGGCTGATAGCCCGAGTGCGGCAGGCAGGCGGGAGAGAGGGATGCCGGCGGCGCCGACGGTCAGCGCGACGATCGCGGTGACCGCGAGCACCGCGACCAGGAGCGGGATCGCGAGCGATGCTGACCGTCGCCTGGCGCTGGCGCTGCGTTCCGGGCTGCGCGTTCCAGTTCCGATCGCCACGCTCATTGCCGGCAATTCGCCGCCGACAAGGCCGACGTGAACCCATCGCTCCCTTCAGCCAATGCCGGATAAAGCCTTGCGGAGAGGTCGCGCGCCGCCGCGGCCGTGCGCGGCCCGAAGCCGAGCAAATAGAGCCCGTCCATGGTGATGAAGCTCTTGGTCGTCGCGACCGGCGTCAGTGCAAAGCCGGGGTGAGCATAGATCGCCTCGGCAGGAAGCGAGTCCTTGCCGCGTTCGATCGACAGCGCGACGTCGGGTCTTGCCGCTGCGATCGCCTCGTCGCCGATGATCTTGTAGCCGTCGAAATCATCGATGGCATTGGCGGCGCCGGCGAGCTGAATGATCTCCTCGGCCGCTGTCTTGCGACCGGCCACCAGCGCTCGCCCGTTCTGCAGTGACATCACGAACATCACACGCACCGGCTTGGTCACCCTGGCACGCAGGACGCGGAGCTGCGCAAGATCGGCGCTGACGGCGGCGCTCAGGCACGCGGCGCGCGCGTCGACGCCCATGGCGTGACCGACCAGTTTTATCTTCTCGATCAGACCGGCTTCGGTGAAGGTGTCGGGCACCAGCACCAACGGCACTTTCGCCGCTTCCAGGATGTCCATGGTCTCGCGCGGGCCCGAGCCCTGGATCGCCAGGATCAGGGTGGGATTGAGGCCCAGCACGCCTTCGGCCGAGATCTGGCGCATGTAGCCGACATTGGGTTTGTCGTGCAGCGCCGCCGCCGGATAAAGACTCGTGGTGTCGACGCCGACCAGCCGGCTCTCGAGCCCGAGCGCATAGAGGATCTCGGTGATGGCGCCGCCGATCGAGACCGTGCGCGCGAAGTCGGCGACGGTGACCTCGCGATTACGCGCGTCATGCACGGTGATACCGGCGGCGTGCGCGGCCGGCGCCAGCACGATCGTGATGGAGAGCAGGAGACTGGCGAAGGTGCGACAAAATGCCATTGCGGGTTACTTCGTTAGGATCAGTTTGTTCTGCGAGGTCAGGCGAAGCCGGTAGCTGTCTTCGCCATGCGCAATGATGATCTCGCGGGCGGCCGCGAACAGCTCGCGGCTGTCGATCCGGCTTCCACGCATGGTCAGAGTTCTCGTTGTCGCAGAAGAGCTTCCTGCCGATCCCGCCGCGTTGCCGTCGTTGTCTGCGGACGTTGCTGACATGTGAAATGTGATGCGCCTTCGAAATCCTTGGAGTGCTGCTTGTTTGTATAAGCGGCACGGGACGCATTCCAACGGCTGCAATTTACAATCGATATAAACTGCAACCTGATGTCATTGACCGTCAGAGTGTTGCCACGTAACCAATTTTGGCAGCGGGGGAACATGCCCGCGACTTGAGACATCAGCCAGCCAGTCGTTCGCGTTGCGAGCGCACGCCAGCCAGAAGACTCCAAAAACTAGAGTGAAGTGCAGGCTGGGGCTGATATGGCTGACGGGGCTAGGTATTCGCGCGCCCTGATTTTGGGCGCGTCGGTGGTTTCAATCGCGGCAATGATGACGGAGAGTGGTCTCGCGCAGACTGCATCGCCGCAAGCCGAAAACGCGTCCTCTGAGCGGCCCAAGCAGGCCAGGCGCAAGCCGCCCAAGCCACAAGTGGCGCAGCAGGCAACGCCTGAGGCGCTGAACGCCAGAGCGCAGGCCGGAGCTGCGTCGGTGCAGACGCTGGACACCATCACGGTCGCAGCGACGAAGACCAAGGAGCGCGCGATCGACTCGCTCGCGCCCGTCAGCTCCGTGTCGCTCGAGCAGATCCAGGGGCTTCAACCAAACCGGCTGTCGGATGTGCTCTACGCCGTTCCCGGCGTGTCATTCCAGGAGCGCGGCGATGATCCCGCGACCGTCGTCAACATCCGCGGCTTGCAGGAGTTCGGCCGCGTTGCGGTGGTCGTCGACGGGGCGCGCCAGAACTACCAGCGCACCGGCCACAACGCGAGCGGCTCCTTCTTCCTTGATCCCGAGCTGGTCGGGGGTATCGATGTCGTGCGCGGTCCGACGGCCAATATCTACGGCTCCGGCGCGATCGGCGGCCTCGTCTCGTTTCGCACCAAGGACATCGAGGACGTGCTGCGCCCCGGCGAGCGCTGGGGCGTCGATCTCTCCGGCTCCTATGGCTCCAACAACAATCGCGGCCTTGGCTCGGTGTTCGGCGGAGTCCGCGCCACGCCCGACGTCGATATCTTCGGCGGGGCGGTCTATCGCACGCAAGGCAATTACAAGGACGGCAACGGCACCGAGATTGGCAACACAGGCAACCAGGTCGAGAGCGGCCTGATGAAGCTCACGGTCCGTCCCGCGCTCGGCCATGAGGTCAAGTTCGGCGCAATATTCCAGGACTACCAATATGATATCGGCCAGTTCAACAGGGGGCCGACGACGACACCCGCGCTGATTGCGTTGAATCGCGGTTCGTCGGTTTATGCATCCGACGCCAAGAACTACACCGGCACCATCACCTGGAATTACGCGTTGCCGAGCGACAATCTGTTTGACTGGCACATGTCGGTCTACGGCAATCGCACCGACAACGACCAGACCAAGACCTATCATTACGGCACCACGCCGTCGGCCTATTGCAACGGCGGCTTCGGCAACAACGTTTCGGGCTGTGTTGGCGACAAGCGCGGCTATGTCCTCAATACCTACGGCATCGACGCCAACAACACCACGCGCTTCAACGTCGGCGGCTGGCGCAATGCGCTCACCGTGGGCTTCGACGCGTTCCAGGACGACGTGATCACGACCGACAGCCGCGGCAATTCCAACATCACGACGCCGAGCGGCATCCGTACCGTATCGGGTGGTTTCCTGCAGTTGAAGCAGAACTACAGCACCTGGTTCGAGGCGGTGAGCGCGATCCGCTACGACCGCTACGATCTGGAATCGGGCAGGACCAATGGCAGCGGCGACCGCTTCTCGCCGAAGATCACCCTCGGCGTCACGCCGGTTCCGGGCTTCCAGCCCTATGTGAGCTACGCCGAAGGCTATCGCGCCCCATCGATCACCGAGACGGTGATTTCCGGCGCGCACGCGACCGGTGGCGGCCCGGCCTTCTTTGTCTGTCCCAACGGGACCGCCGGCATCTTCTGCTTCCTGCCTAACCCGAACCTTCGTCCCGAAGTCGGCAAGAACAAGGAAGTCGGCATCAACCTGAAATACGATAACATCTTCACTGCGTCCGACTCGTTCCGCGGCAAGATCAATCTGTTCCGGAACGACGTCAGCGATTATATAGACCTCGTTCCGTTCGGGTTCGTCACCTTCCCGGGCGTTGGCTCGTTCGCTCAGTTCTACCAGTACCAGAACATCGCGCAGGCCCGCATCCAGGGTTTCGAAGTGGAGACCATGTACGATGCCGGCGACTGGTTCGTCGGCGTCGCCGGCCACTACATCCAGGGCAAGAACGCCGTCACCAATGTCGGGCTTGCGACCATCACCCCGCGCAAGGTCGTCACGACAGGTGGTGTCCGCCTGCTCGACCGCACGCTGATCCTGTCGGCGCAGTGGGCCTCGTTCGGCGCCAACAACGATGTCCCCGCCGGTTATCTGCCGGCGACCGGCTACGAGCTTGTCAATCTGTACATGACGTACAATGCGACCAAGGACATCGTTTTCTCGGCCTCGATCGACAATCTCTTGAACCAGTACTATCGGCCTTACGCCATTCCCGGCACGTCGACCGACGGCACCACGCAGAACGACGTGCTGTGGTCGAGCCCGGGACCGGGCCGGGTCTACAAGGCCGGCATGAAGATTCACTTTGGAGGTGCGTAACGCGCACGGCAACACCACAAACCTCCGCCGGGCCGCGCTGATGCTCCAGCGCGGCTTCGGTGCGTTTCGTTTTGATCAGAAGGAGAGACTTTGATGTTCATCGCCATGAATCGTTTCCAGGTGAAGAAGGGCGCGGAGACCGCGTTCGAGACCGTCTGGGCCACGCGCGAATCCTATCTCGGCAGCATGCCGGGTTTCGTCGAGTTTCATCTGTTGAAGGGCCCGGAGGCCGAGGACCACACGCTCTACTCGTCGCACACCAGCTGGGTCGACAAGGCGGCGTTCGAGGCCTGGACGCGCTCCGAGGAATTCCGCCGCGCCCATGCTCGTGCCGACAACAGAGCAGGCGAGAGCCTCTATCTCGGCCATCCCAAGTTCGAGGGCTTTGAGGTGATCCAGAGCGAGCGCAAGGCCGCGGCAGCTTGAGGCAATGACGCACAGGAGGAGCCGGACATGTTGAGCACCGATCTCGCCGATCTCAGGGCCTATATGGCCGACAACCCTGGCGCGGTGATCGAGGACGTCGCGCGCGAGCGCAACGTCACCCCGCGTACGGTGATCGAGGCGCTGCCATCCTCCATGGTGCGTCTCGGTGGCGGCGAGCACTTTGCCGCCGCCATGCAGGACATCGCGGCGTGGGGTGAGGTCACGCTGATCGTTCACACCGATGATGCGATCTTCGAATTCACCGGCGCCATTCCCGCCGGCGAGATCGGCCGCGGCTATTTCAACCTGATGCAGCCGAAGGGCCTGCACGGCCATCTGCGCCACGAGCGCTGCGCGGCTATTGCCTTCGTCGAGCGGCCCTTCATGGGCAAGACCTCCGCCTTCGTCGCTTTCGTCAATGCCGACGGCGGCATCATGTTCAAGGTGTTCGTCGGGCGCGACGAGACAAGGGCGTTGCGGGCGGATCAGCTGGTGCGGTTCCGGCAGCATGCAGATCGGATCGTGGCCGCAGTGTAGTTCGCTTCAACTCAGGAGCTCAGGATGCAGAGCAATTCCAGGCTTCGGCATGTGATCCTAACCATCGCGCTGGCGCTCGCGCCGGCACCGGTCTTCGCGATCGACCAGGCCCCGCTGCCGCGCAATCTGTCGCCCTGGGGCATGTTCCTCGGCGCCGACGTCGTGGTGAAGACGGTGATGGTCGGACTCGCCGTCGCCTCGCTGGTGACCTGGACGGTGTGGCTCGCCAAGACCATCGAGCTGCGCCGCAAGGGCGCGCTCGCCCTCGAGCGGACGCGCGCGCTGGAAGGCAATGTGACGCTGGCCCAGGCATCCGCACGGGCCGGCGACGTCCACGACGCAGTTGCCCAGCTCATCCAGTCCTGCGCCAGGGAGGCCGAGCTCTCCGGCGGCGTGCTCGACGACGGCCTTCAGGAACGTGTCGCGCTGCGGCTCGAGCGGGTCGAGGCGGCAATGTCTCGGCAGATCGCGCGCGGCACCGGCGTGCTCGCGACCATCGGCGCGACCGCGCCGTTCGTCGGGCTGTTCGGTACCGTCTGGGGCATCATGAACTCCTTCGTCGGCATTTCGGAGAGCCACACCACCAGCCTCGCGGTGGTCGCACCTGGTATCGCGGAGGCGCTGCTTGCCACCGCGCTTGGCCTCGTCGCGGCGATCCCGGCGGTCGTGATCTACAATCATCTCGTTCGCCGCATTGCCAATTACCGCGCCCTGCTCAGCGACGCCTCGGCGCAGCTGATGTTGCTGGTCAGCCGCCAACGCGACCACAGGGAATTCCGTCTGGCGCGGGCGGCGGAGTAGAGCTATGGCCGCAAAGCTCGGTACGCACTCCGGATCGCCGCTCAAGCGCGGCGACCAGGGCGATCTCGACGTCACCCATGAGATCAACGTCACGCCGTTCATCGACGTGATCCTGGTGCTGCTGATCATCTTCATGGTGGCCGCTCCGCTCGCCACTGTCGATATCGGCGTCGAGCTGCCGGCAACTGCAGCCGAGCCGGCGCCAAGGCCGGACAAGCCGGTCTTCGTCACCGTCAAGCCGGACTTGTCTGTCGCAGTCGGCGAAGACGTCGTCGCCCGCGAAGCGCTCGGCACTTCGCTCGACGCCGCCACCAAGGGCCGCAAGGACGAGCGCATTTATCTGCGCGCCGACAAAGCGGTCTCCTATGGCGACCTGATGGAGGTGATGAACATCTTGCGCAACGCCGGTTATCTCAAGGTCGCGCTGGTCGGCCTCGATGGGCGCAGTTGATGGCCGCTAACGCCTTTGCCTTGCACGAGCCACTCGGTGAGAGGGAGGTCGCGAGCTGGGGCTTCTCGGCGGCGGTGATCGTGGCACTGCATACTGCAGTCGCGCTGCTTGGGATGAATTGGCAGAGGTCGCAACCGGAGCAGGGCGTCAGCCTGCCGGCGATCATGGTCGATATGGCGCCGTTGACCTCGGCGCCGCAGTCAACGCAGGATGACGTCGCACCGGGGCCGGTGATGCAGCAAGCCGGCGCCTCGCCGCCGGAGCCGGTGCAGCAGCAGGCCGCCGAGGAGACGATCGCGCCGACGCCACCTCAGGACAAGCCCGACGTCGTGGCGCCGCCGGAGCCAAAGCTCGAGCCGGCACCGGCCAAGCCGGAGCCCGCGAGGATCGTGCCGGTCGAAAAGCCGGCGCCCGCAAAGCCGAAGTTGGTTCGCCGCGAGGCGAAGAAGCCGTCGGAGGCGACGCCTGCGCCGCGCACCAGTGCGGCCCCGCGCGCCGAGCGAGAGGCGCCGATGGCATCGGCTCAGAGCGCCGGCGCCACGGCCTCCATGATCGCGTCGTACAATCAACGCGTCCGTGCGCATCTGATGCGCTTTCACTCCTATCCGGCCGGCGGAGGCGGCCAGCGCGGCGTCGCCAGGCTGAGCTTCACCGTCAGCCGCAGCGGGCAAGTGACGTCCAGCCGCCTTGCCAGCTCGTCCGGCGTTGCTGCCTTCGACGCCCAGGCCACGTCGATGGTCCGCCAGGCCTCGCCGTTTCCGCCCATACCCGACGAGATCAAGAACGGCTCGATGAATTTTACGATCCCGGTGGAATTTACGGTGCGCTGATTCCACCGCTGTCATGCCCCGGCTGGACCGGGGCATCCGGTACGCCGAGGCCTCACGTTTGACTCGCTGGCACCGCGGCGTACTGGATCGCCCGGTCGAGCCGGGCGATGACCGTGTTGAGAGAGCCGGGGCCCTACTTCGCCTTTAGAAAGTCCGCGACCTCCAGCAGCATGAACTCGTCGTCGTCGGCCTTGTTGGGATCGCGGCTGGAGGAAAACGGCAGATTGTTGTCGTTGCCGACGATGATGTGGATGTCGTCGACGCGATCGACGTTCTCGATGGTGAAGAACGGGAAGGTGTAGACACCGTCGTTGAGCGGCTTCCTCGCCTTCTTGTCGGGATCCCTGATCTTCATGAGGTCGATATAGCCGATCTTGCGCACGGGCTTACCGACATTGGCATCGCTGAGCTCGATCTTGTAGATGCGCTTGAACTTGGCAAGATCCGGGAAGCAATTCTCGCCGCGGGTGCCCTGCGGGCAGGCCTTGTCCGCGCTGCCTTCGCCGTTGTCGCGCTCGATGATGAGACCGGAGGCCGGGTCGATCATGTTGAAGTCGCCGATGGCGTTGCCGTTCTGCTCGAACACATATTGCCAATAGCGGCCGGTGAATTTTTCCGCGGCGACGTCGAATTCTAGGATGCGGGAGGCTTCCTTGCCGTCGACCTTTTCCCAATCCTTCTTCTCCGCATCCCAAAGCGGCCCCTCGAGCAGGCCGTAGAGGAATTTGCCGTCCTTGGAGGATGCAAAGCCCTCATAGCCCTTGGAGCGGCGGAGGTTGACGTTGGTGTAGGTTGCACCCGGCGCGCCCGGCGTTGCCACCGCCCAATTGTCCGGCGAACGCACCGGCTTGCCGTCGGCGACCGTCTCGAACACGCCGAGGATCTTTCCGGATTTGTCGGCCTTCAGGATATAAGGGCCGAACTCGTCACCGATCCAGAAGACGTCCCCGATGATCTGAAAACCCTCGGTATCGAAGTCGGAGCCGGTGAGATAGCGCTTCTCGGTGTCCTCGTGCACGATGCGGAAAGGCACCTTCTTGTCGGGATCGTGCAGGAAGATCGTTTCCAGCCGCTCGATCTTGCCACCGGCCCAATCCATCTTGTAGCGGTTCAAATACAGCATCGAATCCGGCGAGTTAGCGCGTGCGCCCATGCCGTTGTCGGTGATGACCCAGAAGCTGCCGTCGGGCATGGTCTTGATGCCGGAATGGCCCTGCAGCGGCTGGCCCTTGAACGGCAGCGACACGCCGGTCGGACGCTCATAGGACTTGCCCATCACGGTGCCGAGCGCGTCGACGCGCTTGCCGGTGGTGTACTTTCCTGACGTCTTGAGATCGGCGGGGGCATCGGCGGGAGCATCGATGAACGTGGCGGCCGGCATCACCACGTGGCCGGCGAGCTTGGCGGGGAATTCACCTTCACTCTGCGCGAGCGCTGGGCTCACGGCGAGAATGATCGTTGCGACGGTGGAGAGAAAAGTCGCGCGCATGTGCGTCTCCTGTTGGCGGACGCACGCCTTATGCGGATCGCGTGTTGCAGTTTTGTGAAGCCGGGCCAAACGCCGCAGCGGCGATCTACTCCTTCACCGCGCCGGTCAGCGAAGACACGTAGTAATCCACGAACAGCGAGTAAAACACGGCGACCGGGAGCGATCCCAGCAGCGATCCCGCCATCAGCGCCCCCCACTGATAGACGTCGCCGGTGACGAGCTCGGTCAGGATCGCGACCGGCACGGTCTTGTTGGCGCCGCTCTGGATGAAGGCGAGCGCGTAAATGAACTCGTTCCAGGACAGCGTGAAGGAGAAGATGCCGGCCGAAATCAGCCCGGGCACCGCGAGCGGCAGCGTGATCCGCCGCAGGATCTGCAGGCGCGTCGCGCCGTCGACAAGCGCGCATTCCTCGAGCTCGTAGGGGATCGACTTGAAATAGCCGATCAGGAGCCAGGTGCAGAACGGCACCAGGAAGGTCGGGTAGACCAGGATCAGCGCCAGCGGCGAGTCGAACAGGCCGAACTGCACCACGACGGTAGCGAGCGGGATGAACAGGATCGACGGCGGCACGAGATAGGCGAGATAGATGCCGAGGCCGACATAGGGGCTGCCGCGGAAGCGCAGGCGTTCGATGGCGTAGGCGGCGAGCGTCGAGGCGACCAGGGACAGCGTGGTCGAGCCGATCGCGACCAGCATCGTCGTCTTCAGCCAGCGCGGATAGGAGGTATCGAACAACAGATGCTTGATATGGGCGAGCGTCGGCGAGGAGATCCAGAACGGGTTGTGATCCCGGTAGTTCATCAGCTCCGCGTTCGGCTTGAACGAGGTGATCGCCATCCAGTAGAACGGAAACAGCAGGATCAGCACGAAGCAGCCGAGCGGCAGGTAGATCATCATCAGCCGCCGCAGCCCGGAATCCCAGGCCATGGTGTCGGGTGCGGCCTTGGCGTCCGCGACGCCGGTTTGCGCGACGATATCAGTCATTGGCCTCTCCCTGCTGCCATTTGCGGCGCGCCAGGCCGAAATAAGAGAACAGCGTCGCGAACACCAGGAACGGGATCATCGACACCGCGATCGCCGCACCTTCGCCGAGCTCGCCGCCGGCGATGCCGCGCTGAAATGCCAGCGTCGCCAGCAGGTGGGTCGAGTTGACGGGCCCGCCGCGGGTGATGGCGTAGACCAGCTGGAAGTCGGTGAAGGTGAAGATGATCGAGAAGGTCATGACGATGGCGAGGATCGGCATCATCATCGGGAAGGTGATGTAGCGGAAGCGCTGCCAGGCGCTGGCGCCATCGAGCATCGCGGCCTCGTAGAGCGAGGGCGAGATGGTCTGCAGGCCCGCCAGCAGCGAGATCGCGACGAAGGGAATGCCGCGCCAGACGTTCGCCGCGATCAGCGAGAAGCGCGCCGGCCAGGGCGAGCCGAGGAAGTCGACATTGCTCGATCGCCAGTGCAGCACGTCGACGAGCAGATAGGAGATGATCGAGAACTGCGGATCGTAGATCCACCAGAACGCCAGCGCCGAGAGCACGGTCGGCACGATCCAGGGCAGGAGGATGATGGCACGCAAGAGGCTCTTGAACGGAAAATGGTTGTTGAGCAGCAGCGCGAGCCAGAAGCCGAGCGCGAACTTCCCGAAGGTTGCGATTCCCGTATAGACCACGCTGTAGAACACCGCGTTCCACCACAAGGGATCGGTGAGCAGATACTGGAAGTTCTCGAAACCGACGAAGATGCCACGCCGGCCGATCGTGGTGTCGGTGAAGGCGAGCCAGATGCCGAGGCCAAGTGGATAGGTGAGGAATACCGAGAGCAGCCCGATCGCGGGCGCCAGGCACATCACGATGAGGAATGGCTTGTAGTCGAACAATCGCACCAGCCAGGAGGGCTGCCGATGCGCCAGGGCGTGGGAGGAGAGTGTCGTCACGGACATCAGTGTGTTGTCCCGTCTTTGAAGACCACCACGGCCGTCATTGCGAGGAGCCCGTGACAAAATTGCGGAGCAATTTTGCACTGGTGCGACGAAGCAATCCGGACCATCTCCGCGGAGGGGACCTTGGATTGCTTCGCTGCGCTCGCAATGACGACGCTTCTATCCGGCGCTACTTCTGCCGCCGGAAGTACCGCTTGCAGCGCTGCTCGGCTTCGGCGGCCGCGGCCTCCGGCGTGGCCGCGCCGGTGGCGACAGACGCGCACATCTGAATTAGCACGTAATCGGCGCTGACGGCGCCGGTCGCCGTCGAGATCGGCCCCTTGTAGCCGTCATAATAGGTGCTGTTCATCGTGTCCTTGAACAGCTTCACCTTGGGATCCTGCGACCACACGGCGGCCTCGGCATAGGCGGCCAGCGGCTGCGACCAGTAACCGGAATTGGCGTTGAGCCACGGCTCGTACTGGTCCTTTTCCAGCATGTATTGCAGGAAGGCCTTGGCGGCGTTGGGGTAAGGACTGTGCTTGAACACCATGGCGTTCAGCGTCAGGCCGGCCATCGGAGAGACCTTGGCGAGGCCTTTGGGCAGCAGCTGGTGCTCGCTGTCCTCGGCGATCGCCTTGGTCGCCGGGTCGTTCTTCAGCGAGAAGTACAGCGAGACGCCGTTGGCGGTCAGCGAGATCTCCTGCGAGGAATAGGCGCGGTTGTTGCTGACGTCGTTCCACGACGGCGTGCCGGCGATGAAGGTCGGGTAGAGCTCCTTGACCCAATTCAGCGCGGCGATCGTCTCCTTGCTGTTGATCACGACATTGCCTTCCTCGTCGAGCAGGGACGCGTTGTGCGACCACAGCGCCCAGTTGGCGAAGCCGTTGCCGTCGCCCTTGGCATTGCCGAGCGCGAAGCCGGCCGGCTTGCCGGCCTTGTGCAGCTTGCGGCAGAGGTCGAGGATTCCGGCATGGTCTTCCGGCACCTTGTCGAAGCCGACCGATTGCAGGATCGACTTGCGGTAGATCAGGGGCCCCGCGGTGGCGCCAAACGGCAAGCCGATCCAGGCGTCGCTCTTGTTCTTCTTGCCGTAGCGCTGCGCCAGCGGCAGCCAGCCGCCATAGCGCTTTCCAACATAGTCGGCGACGTCGGTCAGCTCGATCAGCTTGTCGACGTAGATGTGGGGGGCGTCGGAGAAGCCGATGATGATGTCGGGGCCCGCGCCGGAGTTCGAGGTGACCGCGGTCTGCTGGTTGATGTCCTCCCAGCCGACGAAGTCGACCTTGACCTCGACGCCGGTCTCCTTGGTGAACTTCGCCGCATTGGCGCGGAACACATCCTCGTCGGCCTGGACGAAACGCACCGGGCGCAGCATGCGCAATGACGCGCCCTTCTCGATCTCGCGCTTGGGCGCCGCCACGTCGGCGGCCTTGATCGTGGATGTTTGCGCTGCAGCACCGGTGGCCGCGAGCGTTGCAGCGGATAGGCCCAGCGCCAAGGCATCACGACGTGTGATGTCGTTCCTCATCAGTACCTCCCTATGATGTTCCCCTCCCGGCGTTGATCGCCGGTGAAGGGTCGTTTCGACCGTAGGCGCCTTTGCGCCGGCCGCCTAGCTGTTCGGCCCGCGATCCATGCTGACGGGTTGCCAGCGGCGGAGCGAGGTCGTCTGCAGCACCGACGGATTGACGCAGCTTACCGGCCACATGCCCTGCAGCACCAGTGACAATTCGTAGCCCACCCGGCGCTTGCGCGCCTCGTCAAACCGTGCCGAGGCCGAGGCGACGTGGGCCGTCAGCGTCACGTTCTCCATGCCGAGCAGGGGATTGTTGTGCGAGGGCGGCTCCTTCTCCAGCACGTCGAGGGCGGCGTGCGCGATCCACCCCTCCTGCAGCGCCTTGATCAGGCTCTCCTCGTCCACGGTGGCGCCGCGCCCGGTGTTGATGAAGATCGAGCCCTTCTTCATCTGCCGAAAGTGCTTCTCGGTCAGCATGTGATGCACCTCGGGCCTTGCCGGAGCATGCATCGAGACGAAGTCGGATTGCGACAGCACCTCGTTCAGCGTCGCCGGGATCACGCCGTGATCGTACATCAGCGTTTCCTGGATGAAGGGATCGTAGGCCATCATGCGCAGGCCGAACGGCGCCGCACGCTTCGCAACCGCCCGCGCGACACGGCCGAACGAGACGAAGCCGAGCGTCTGGCCCATCAACCTGGGAACCTTGAGCAGCGCCGGCCGGCCCTCGGCCCAGCGGCCATCGCGCACCATGCGGTCCTGCTCGACCAGGCGGCGGAAGCCGGCAAGCAGCAGCATCATCGCGTGGTCAGCAACTTCCTCGATGAAGGTGTCGGGGATGTTGGTCACCGGGATTCCACGGGCCGTGGCGGCCTTGACGTCGACGCTGTCGACGCCGACCGAGCCGAGCGTGATGACCTTGCAAGTCTCCAAGCTGTCGATGATCGACTTGGTGATGGGGATGCCCTTGGCATAGATGGCGTCGGCATTCTTCGCGGCGGCGATGAACCCGGCCTCGTCGGCAGGGGCCTCGACGATCTCGGCATCGATCGGATCGAGCGCTTCGCGCTCGTAGGAATAGTCGCTGCCCGCGACCGTGAAGCTCGCGCCCTTCGGCGTCACCACCCTGTATTTCGGCATTGTCTCGCTCCCGATTTGGTTTGTCGGTTCTTGTTGTGACCCGTCTCCGCGGGCGGGCCTTTGCGTCTTTTACGCGAAATCGGGGTGATGACGTACAATTCCCGGTTGTCGGCCTGCAGATAAATCGCCGTTTTTCGCGGCTGCGTCCGGGCTTCTACGGAGGCACGTAAGTAACTTGCTAAGGGGTGTCCCACTAAAGGTTGATTCAAATCAAAGAGGTCTGCGGTGCGTCCGCACCATTCGAGGAGCCCATGGTGAAGTTGAGCAATCTGAAGATCGCCCCGAAGCTCGGCATCCTTGTCGGCGTCACCTTGTTTGGCCTTTGCATCTCCGGCGTCCTCGCCGGCTATTTGATGAAGCGCGAGATGGTGACCGCGCGCATCGACCAGGCCAAGGCGATCGTCGAGCTGGCGCGCAATTATGCCGCCGCGCTGAAGAAGCGGGTCGATACCGGCGAGCTGACGAAGGATGCGGCGATGGCCGAGCTTCGTCGCTATGGCAATGCGATGACCTACGACAACGGCTCGGGCTATTTGTTCGGCACGTCCTATGAAGGCATCACGCAGCTCGCGCCCGATCCCAAGCAGATCGGCACCAACCGCATGGATGTCGTGACCAATGGCCGCAAGCTGTCCGTCGAGCTGATGGACGGTGTCAAGGCGAATGGGTCGATCCTGCTGCATTATGAATATGTGAAACCCGGCCAGGAGAAGCCGATCCGCAAGATCGGTTACGCGGTGGCGGTCCCCGGCTTCGACATGTATCTCGGCACCGGCGCCTATCTCGACGACATCGACACCAAGATGGGACCCGTCTACTGGCTGCTCGGCCTTGCCATCCTCGGCATCCTCATCGTTGCCGGCAGCGTCGCCTGGATGATCGGCCGCGGCATCAGCCGTCCGCTCGCCCTGCTCGGCGCCCGCATGAAGGACCTCGCCGACGGCAAGCTCGATGGCGATATTCCTGGCGTCGGTCGTGGCGACGAGGTCGGCGCGATGGCAGCCACCGTCCAGATATTCAAGGACAATGCCGTCCGCATCCGCGACCTCGAGAAGACCGAAGCCGATGCCAAGGAACGCGTCGCGGCGGAACGCCGCAGCGCGATGGAGGGGATCGCCAACGACTTCGAACGCAGCGTCAACGGCATCGTCCGCTCGGTCTCTTCGGCCGCGGCCGGCATGCAGACCACGGCGCAGTCGATGACCGCGACCGCCAGCGACGCCTCGTCGCGCGCGGCAACGGTCGGTGCGGCCTCGCAAAAGGCCTCCGGCAATGTCGGCACGGTCGCGGCGGCCGCCGAGGAGCTGTCGAGCTCCGTTGCGGAAATCTCCCGCCAGGTGACGCGCTCGACGGAAGTGGCGAGCCGCGCCGTCAGCGACGCCGAGCGCACCAATGCCACGGTGCAGGAGCTCTCCACCGGTGCCGAGAAGATCGGCGAGGTGGTCAAGCTGATCCACTCGATCGCGGCGCAGACCAATCTGCTCGCGCTCAACGCCACCATCGAGGCGGCCCGCGCTGGCGAGTCCGGCCGCGGATTCGCCGTGGTCGCCTCCGAGGTCAAGGCGCTCGCCAACCAGACCGCCAAGGCCACCGAGGAAATCTCCGCCCAGGTTGCGGCGATGCAGACCTCGACCAGCGATGCGGTGGCGGCGATCGGCGGCATCACGCAGACGATCGCAGAGATGAGCGAGATCACGGCAGGCATTTCCGCCTCGATCGAGCAGCAGGGCGAGGCCACCCGCGAGATCGCCCGCAACATCCAGTCGGTCGCAGCCGGATCGAGCGAAATCAACGCCCATATCGGCAGCGTTACCTCGGCCGCGGAAGCGACCGGCACGGCGGCAGGCGATGTGCTGACCAACGCCCGCGAGCTGGACAACCAGTCCGGCGCGCTGCGCAGCGCCGTCGACAGCTTCCTCGCCAAGGTGCGCGCGGCGTGAGCCGGCGCTCGATCGTTACCATCAACTACGACGTCATGCCCGGGCTTGTCCCGGGCATCCGCGTTCTTGGACATCGAACACGCCGTTGGGCGTGGATGGCCGGGACAAGCCCGGCCCTGACGGAGAATGCGGAGAGCGCAGCGCGCGCAAGCGCTCCTACTGCTTCTCGATCTTCGCGTTGGTGATCAGCTTCTCCCACAGCACCAACTGCTCGTTGACGAACTTGCCGAGATCTTCCGGCGTGCCGGAAAATGCGTCCATGCCGAGCGTGGCGAGCTGGGCCTTGATTTCCGGCTTCTCGACGATCTTCCTGATCTCGGCATTGAGCCGCGTCACGATCTCCTTCGGCATGCCGGCCGGACCGAAATAGCCCTGCCATGAGGTGATGTCGAAATCAGGCACGCCGGCCTCCTGCATCGAGGGCAGGTGCGGCACCAGCGGCGAGCGCTCCTTGGTGGTGACGGCGAGCGCGCGCAACGCGTTGCCGTTGACGTGCGGAAGGCCGGTCAGGATGTCGACGAACATCATCGAGACGCGGCCGCCCATGACGTCGTTGAGCGCCGGCGGCGAGCTCTTGTAGGGCACGTGCAAGAGGTCGAGCCCGGCATTGTGCGCAAAGGTCGCGCCCGACACGATCGCCGAGGATGATCCCGAGGCGTAGCTCAGCTTGCCCGGATTGGCCTTGCCATAGGCGACGAGCTCGCCGACGGTCTTGGCCGGCACCTCCGGATTGACGACCAGCATGAAGGGCAGGTCGCCCGTGCGCGCGATCGGCGTGAAGTCCTTGACGGGATCATATGTGAGGGTCTTGAGCAGATAGGGATTGGCCGAATGCGTGGTGTTGGTGGTCACCAGCAGCGTGTAGCCGTCGGGGGCGGCCTTCGCGACATAGCTTGCGGCGAGCATGCCGTTGGCGCCCGCCTTGTTCTCGATCACGATGCCGACGCCGAGCGCCTGCGACAGATGCTGCGAGATCAGCCGCGTCGTCGTGTCCGTGCCGCTGCCGGCCGCGAACGGCAAGACCAGCGTGATATTGCGGCTGGGATAATTGTCGGCTTGGGCAGCGGATGCGGCGGCAAGACACAATGCGGCCGTGGCGACGGCGCGCAGGTTTCGAATCAGCCCTGAAATCATCTTGAGACGTTCCCTCTTTTTGGTTGGCGGGGAACCTATCTTGTCTGGACAGAAATCAAAAGACGCGAGTTGACTCGGTCTCGTGCCCCGGACGCAGCGCAGCGCTTCTTCAGCGATGCGCTGCACGACACGAGACCGTCGTGTGTCCGCCGCGCGGAATTACTTCACGGCCGACCCCTGGCGCGAGGCGATCACGACGCCGGCGAGCACCAGCACGTAGCCGGTCAAGTGAAACGGCTGGAGCTTCTCGCCGAGCAGCAGGATCGCCATCGCCGAGCCGAACACCGGCACCAGATGGAAGAACGGGGCCGCCCGGTTCGGCCCGATCAGCGCCACCCCGCGGTTGAAGAAGAGGTAGGCCAGCGTCGACGGAAAGATCAGGATGTAGCCCAGCGTCGCCAGCGTCATCCCGTCGAGCTGCAGGACGCGGCCGCTTGCCGCCTCCCAGACCGCTGTCGGCAGCAGCATCGTCGCGCCGCAGCAGGTGGTGAAGGACAGGAAGGAGAGCTGATGGATCTTCGGCCGGCGCGGAATGAAGGCGGAGTAGATCCCGAACGCCACCAGCGAGGAGGCGAACATGATGTCGCCCCTGTTGAAGCTGATGCTCGCGAGCGCGGCGAGATCGCCGCGCAGGATGATGATCAGCACGCCGAGAAGCGAGATCGCGATGCCGGCGAATTGCGCACCCGTCAGCCGCACGCCGAACAGCACCAGCGACCACAGCGCCACGAACAGGGGACCTGCCGACTGGATCAGCAGGGCGTTCAGCGCCTCCGTATATTGCATCGCCCAGTACGAGATCGCGTTGTTGAAGGCGAAGCCGACCAGCGACAGGAACAGCATCAAGGGCAGGCTGCGCCGCAAGGCCGGCCAGTCCCGCTTCAAGTGCGGCCAGGCGAATGGCAGCAGGATCAGGAATACGCCGAACCAGCGGATCGTGGTCACCGTCAGCGGCGGCACATGCGCGCCGACATGACGTGCGAGCACGATGTTGCCCGCCCAGAACAGCGAGCTCAGGCTGAGCAGCAGATAAGGCTGATTGTTGAGCCAACTGGCCGGATTGGCGGCCTTTGGCGCGGGCGAAGCGATCGTCATTGGCGTTGGATTGGAGCTTGCGCCGGATTGGCGTTGGGGCACAAGTCACAGGGTCGCAATGCTACAATGCAGGCAAACCCCGAGGAGGTGCCATTGGCGGTTAATATGTTGAACGTCGAGGGCCTGGAGCAGCTCGATCCGCAGGCGTCGGTGGTGATGCTGAACCTGATGCGTTTCCACGCGCGCTCGCGCGACGGTGACGGGTCCGGCTGGGACGCCTATTTGCGCTACAGCGCCGTCACGGTGCCGATGATCAAGGCCCGCGGCGGCACCTTGCTCTGGACCGGCGAGGCCAAGGCTGTCGCGCTCGGACCGCACGCGGGCCATGACTGGGATTTCGTCGCGCTGGTCTATTACCCGTCCGTTGCGGCCTTCCTCGACATGATGACGTCGCAAGCCTACGAGCGTGAAGCCGATCCGCATCGCGTCAACGGCTGCGCCGAGCACGTCATCATCGCGACGCGCGAGGCCTACAGCAAGTTCAGCGCCGGCTGAACCCCGCCCGGCTCGCGGCCTTGATCTTGATCAATGGTCCGTCACCGCTTGCCAGCAAGGAATCGGGGTCAGCCTCCCGCGCGCCATCGGAGAATCCCATGCATCGTCTTGCCCTGGTCAGTCTGTCCGCCCTTGTCCTGTCGTGCGCCGCGGGGACCACCCCGGCCCATGCGGCGCGCTATTGCCTACAGGGGGATCAATGGGGCTATCCGGGAAATTGCAGCTTCAATACTTATGAGCAGTGCCGGGTCACGGCGTCCGGCACGCGTGCCTCTTGCGGCATCAATCCGAAATACGCGCACAGAAAGAAGGTTTCGCATTGAGGCGTCAGCTCGCCTGCTTCCGTGAGGCCACGAACACGCCCGACAGCACCAGCGCAAATCCGACGAAGTGAAACACCTGCGGGTGTTCGCCCAGGAACGCCATCGCCATGATCGAGCCGAACACCGGCACGACGTGGAAGAACGGCGCGGCGCGGTTGGCGCCGATCAGGCGCACGCCGCGATTGAAGCAGAGATAGGCGAGCGTCGAAGGGAACACCGCGACGTAGAACAGCGTCAGCAGGTTTGGCCCGTCGAGCTTCATCACGGGACGCGCGGACAATTCCCAGATCTCCAGCGGAATGAGGCAGGCCGCGCCGACCCCGAAGGTGAAGGCGAGGAACGACAGGCCATGCATTGGTGGCCGCTTCAGGGTCAGCACCGAGTAGAGCGCGAAGATGACGAGCGCGACGATGAAGATGAGGTCGCCCTTGTTGAATTCGATGTTCGACAGCGTGGTGAAATCGCCATGCAGCAGGATCGTGAGCACGCCGCACATCGACAGCAGCACGCCGAACGCCTGCCCCGCGGTGAGGCGGATGCCGAGGATGGCCAGCGACCACAGCGCCACGACCAGGGGCGCAGCTGATTGCAGCAACAGCGTGTTGAGGGCCTGGGTATGCTCCAGCGCCCAATATTGCAGCGTGTTGAAGGCGCCGATGCCGGTGATCGAGAGCGTGACCATCAGGCCGAGCTTGCTGCGGATCGCCGGCCAGTCCTGGGCGAGATGCTTCCAGGCGAACGGCAGCACCAGCAGGAAGGCGAAGAACCAGCGCAGGAACGATAGGGTGACCGGCGGGATGTGGCCGGCGGCGAGCCGCCCGACGATGGCGTTGCCGGCCCAGCACAACGCAGTGATGCTCAGCAGCAGGTATGGCTGGTTGGTGATCCAGCTGGGACCGGATGTTTCCGCGCTCGTGGTCTGACCGGTGGCGGACATTGTGATTGATCTGGCCCCGCATGCACCGGGGCTTCCGGCCCGGCGGGATCCGGGCCGGCTGATCGCCCGGCGATACCCAAAGACACGGAAATCGGGGCTGCATCAACGGGGGGCGGACGCATCGCGACCATGCAGCGGGTCAAATCGGTCTCACGCTTTGGTCGAAGCCTGCCGAGCCGCCCTGGAACGTTTCTGGATTTTCCGGGGATATCAAAGGCTTAAACTGCCTCTTGAGCCCCGAAAAACCCCCGTTCTTGCTTGCCTAGAGCGGCCGCTTCCTTTATCCGGGTGGCTGCCTTGCGTGCGAACGGCTTCCCGGCCGTCAGCTGGGCTGGCGCATCTAAAATCTTCGAAGGATTACCCGCGAATGGCCAATGTTGTCGTCGTCGGCGCCCAGTGGGGCGACGAGGGGAAGGGCAAGATCGTCGACTGGTTGTCGGAGCAGGCGGACATCGTCGTCCGCTTCCAGGGCGGTCATAACGCCGGCCATACGCTGGTGATCAACGGCAAGACTTACAAGCTTGCGCTGCTGCCCTCCGGCGTGCTGCGCGAAGGCAAGCTGTCGGTGATCGGCAATGGCGTGGTGTTCGATCCCGCCGCCTTCCTCGACGAGGTCACCAAGTTGCGCTCGCAGGGCGTCGCGGTCTCTCCGGACAATCTGCGCGTGGCGGAGAACGTCACCCTGATCCTGCCGCTGCACCGCGAACTCGATGCGCACCGCGAATCCGCCAATGCGGCGACGGCGATCGGCACCACCCGCCGCGGCATCGGCCCGGCCTATGAGGACAAGGTCGGCCGCCGCGCCATCCGCCTGATGGACCTCGCCGACCTCGACACGCTCCCGCACAAGATCGACCGGCTGCTGGCCCACCACAATGCGCTGCGCCGCGGCCTCAACCTGCCGGAGTTCGACGGCAAGGATATCCTGAAGGAACTGACCGGGCTGGCGCCTCAGCTTCTTCCTTATGCCGAGACCGTGTGGCGGCTGCTCGACATCAAGCGCCGCGAAGGCAAGCGCATGCTGTTCGAGGGCGCGCAAGGCGCGCTGCTCGACGTCGACCACGGCACCTATCCGTACGTCACCTCGTCCAACACGGTGGCGGCGCAGGCCGCGACCGGTGCCGGCCTCGGGCCGGGCGCGGTCGGCTACGTGCTCGGCCTGTGCAAGGCCTACACGACCCGCGTCGGCCAGGGCCCGTTCCCGACTGAGCAGGACAACGAGACCGGCCGCAAGATCGGCGAGCGTGGCCGCGAGTTCGGCACCAACACCGGCCGTCCCCGCCGCTGCGGGTGGTTCGACGCGGTGCTGGTCCGCCAGGCCGTCCGGACCTGCGGCATCAACGGCCTCGCGCTGACCAAACTCGACATCCTCGACGGCTTCGACACGATCGAGGTTTGCACCGGCTATAAGCTCGACGGCAAGGAGATCGACCATTTCCCGGCCGGCGAGGGCGCCCAAGCCCGGGTCGAGCCGATCTACGAGACTATCGAGGGCTGGAAGGAGCCGACCGCCAGTGCGCGGTCCTGGGCCGACCTGCCGGCCCAGGCCATCAAATATGTCCGGCGGATCGAGGAATTGGTGGGGTGCCCAGTCGCACTGCTTTCCACCAGCCCCGAACGCGAGGATACTATCCTGGTGCAAAACCCGTTTGAGGCTTAACGATCTCTTACCAGGACGCGGGTATAGTTGAGTTGAAATGGCTGATTACTATCCGCTGATCGCCCGCGCTATTGCCGCCCTGGACCCCAACGCTCCCGGCGAGAGCCGTCGCGCGCTTTATGAGCGGGCGCGCACGGCCCTCATCGCGCAGTTGCGCAGCGTGCAGCCGCCGCTCTCCGAATCCGAGATCACCCGCGAGAGGTTGTCGCTGGAGGAGGCCGTCCGCAAGGTCGAATCGGAGGCGGCCCAGCGCGCCCGCGAGGCCTCGCGCCCCGGCGGCGGCGGGCGCAGCGGCGGCAGCGGCGATGCGTTTCGCCGCGCCAGCACAAGAGCCACCGAAGGCAATGCGGCTGCAGCCGCGCCGTCCCAACCGCGGGCGCGTCCGGCTCCGCCGCCGCCACGGGCCGACCGTCCGTCCTTCAACGTCGACGACCAGGGCGATGCCCAGCGTCCGCCGCGCGCGCCCCGCTTTGACGCTCCGCGCCAACCGGCACCGTCTGCGCCGCCACCGATGCCGGAGCCGCCGGCGGCCGGACGCGATCGCGCCGGTGGGCGCCGTCCTCCTGATATGGGACCTCCGCCATCCCTGCCGCCGGCACCGGGCGTGCGCGGCTTCCGTGACATCACGGCCGATGCCAATGATCTCGGCGGCGCGGCCGCGCAGGCCAGCCGCGCCGCGCGCCGTACCTACGCCAACGTGCCTTCGCCCTCGCCGGAATTCGACCGGCTCGAGCCGAGCCTGGAAAACCGCGCCGGCGAGCAGGACGCACCCTATTCCTACGACGAGTCGATCGAGGAGGCGGAGCGCTACGCGCCGCAACCGCCTTCGCCGCGTCCGCGCATCGCGCCCGAGCGCGACGCCAAGAAGCGCGTCCGCACCGGCTCCGCCTTCCCGTTCAAGAGCGCGATCGCCGTCGGCATCGTGCTGATCCTGGTCGGCGCCGGCATCCTCTGGGGCAAGCCGCTACTCCAGATCGCGACCAATCTCATCAAGTCCTCGCCGACCCAGGTGGTGGAGGCGCCGAACAATCCCGCGCAGCCGCAGAGCAAGCCGAAGATCCCCGATCGGGTCGGTCAGCCTTCGGCCAGCGACCAGCCGGTCGCGCCGGTGGCGCAGAAGGTCGTGCTCTACGACGAGGATCCCTCCGATCCGAAGGGCAAGCAATATGTCGGCTCGGTGGTGTGGCGGCTGGAGCCGATCAAGGCCTCGGGCGCCCAGAAGGCCGACGTCGCCGTGCGCGCCGACATCGAGATTCCCGATCGCAAGTTCAAGATGACGATGTCGTTCCGCCGCAACACCGATTCCTCGCTGCCGGCGAGCCACACGGCGGAGCTGACCTTCATCCTGCCGCCGGACTTTCCGGGCGGCAGCGTCTCCAACGTGCCGGGCATCCTGATGAAGTCGAACGAGCAGGCGCGCGGCACGCCGCTCGCAGGCCTCGCGGTGAAGGTGACCGACGGCTTCTTCCTGGTCGGCCTGTCCAACGTCGATGCCGACCGCGCCCGCAACGTCCAGCTCCTGAAGGAGCGCTCGTGGTTCGACGTGCCGCTGGTCTACGCCAACCAGCGCCGCGCCATCATCGCCATCGAGAAGGGCGCCCCCGGCGAGCGCGCCTTCAACGACGCCTTCGCGCAGTGGGGCGATTAGGTCGAGTCAATCCCTCTTCCGTCATTCCGGGGCGCGCACAGCGCGAACTCAGGTGTGCAATTGCGCACCTGAGAATCCATTTGCAAGAATACCGTGCAGCACGATGGATTCCGGGCGCGACGCTGACGCGTCGCCCCGGAATGACGAGTGCAGCTACTGCGCCGCCGCTTCCCGCTTGCGCGATGAGGTGCCGGCAGCCGCTTCGCGGTCCATCACGGCGCGGCAGCCGGGGCTGACCTGCGCCTTGTTCCGCACCATGCAGGCTCTGACCCGCGGGATATCAGGGATTTCACTGGAGCACAGCCGCATCGCATCGCCCGTGCACATCTGCTGGGCTTCGGACGAGAAGGCGAGGCCGGGTGAGGTCTGGAGCGCGATGGCGGTGGTTGCGACGGCCAACAGCGAAGCGGTGGTCTTCAACAGCGAAGCGATGGTCTGAGTGCGTGTCATGCAGAATGGGTCCCCGATGTCCCTGGGCTTGAGCCACTTGGTTTTTGGGGCGCCGCACGCGACTTGATTTGCCGCATGTCACAGCCTTCACGCCGGGAACTCTGGTCCCGCATGTGGTCGCTCGATTTCTTGATTGTTCGAATCGAAAAGTGCTGCGCCGCCCGAGCGAAGTATGCGCCATTGCCGCGCGACCGCAATGGTCGGCACGAATGAAATTGCAGTTGTTGCGTGAACGTCACGCAGAAGGCGTGCGCGCGCGATCGGATCAGCCGATCGGAGTACGCGCCGCTTGTTCCACATCGCTCGCACCAAGCGCGGCGGCGTGTTCCTCGACGGCGGTGACGCCTTTGGCGGTGAGCTCGAACAGGTCACCGTCCTTCATCACATAGCCGTCGGCGATCAATTGCCCCATCTTGCCTTGCCGGTCGTCGGCGAAGGCAACGGACTGGCTGATGTCCCGCAGGATCGAGAGCTGTTCGTCGCGCAACATGGCTTCACTCTCCGTTCGCCGGGGACTGGGGTCCTCACATGCCGTGGCTCTGAAAAACCTTGCTGCACGACTTCGACAGCTTGGCCCGGTTGGCCTGCAGGCAGCCTTGCACCGCGCCGTCATTGCCGAGGTCCTTGCGGCAGAAGCGCGATGCGTCCCGCGAGCAGGCCTGCTGCTCCTGCGGCGAGCCCATGTGGCCTTGCGCGAGAGCAGATGCGTTCGGCAGGCCGCTCAGGGCCGCCAGCGTGATTGTCGCCAGGAGAAATTTGCGGGCCATCGGCGGCTCCAGTCTGCCAGGGATGATTCAGGTCCTGTCTGAACTCGTCGCCTTCTCACTTGTTCCCCCAAAGGCAGAGCCCGCCCCGCTATTCAAGGTTCCCGTGGCACTGCTATAACCACGGGACACGTGTGAGGGTTTGATGAAACGCTATCTGGTGTTTGCGCTGGTTGGCCCGTTCGTCGGCGGGTTCCTGCTGCTGCTGACGACGACCTATCAGTCCGGCTATTGGGCCCAGACCAGTCTCGGCGAGGTCGGCAAGCTGTTCGCGGTGTTCTTCAAGACCCTGCAATACAGCTACCTGTTCGGCGTCCTGCCCTCGCTGATGATCGGCGCGGTCGACGACATCCTGGTCCATATCAGGCGGATCGGCCCGGGCTTACGGATGCTGCTGGTCGGCCTGTTCGCGTTCGTGCTGGCCTCGCTCACCTACAGTTCGCGCGGGCCGGATTCGGGTGCGGTGCAGTTCATCCTGTACGGCCTCGTCGGGTTTGTACCGGCGGTGATTTCGTCCTGGCTCGTGCATAGATACATCAAGGAGCCGCAGGCGGTGGCGGCGCCGACCTGAGCGCGCGACGTTCGGGCGCGGCGCAGCAACTTCCGCCGCGCCGGTGCGTTCTTGAAGGCCATGACCATGTCCGACGACGATATCATCGCTCCGCGCAGGTCCCGTTCAGGGAGCGGTTCGCATGCGACCTCAGGCAAGGCGGCGCGCGGCCCGATCATCGACCAGGAGGGCCATGAGATCCGCCCCGAAACGCTTGAGCAGGGATTTCGCGAGTTTCGCTTCGACCTCGGGCAAGGCAATCCATTCGGCAATCTGACGCGCGAGCAACGGATCGCGCGGCTCGAGGCGATTGCAAAGCTGCTCGACGTCGCCTTCATCCTGCCCGGCACCAACATCCGCTACGGCATCGACGGCCTGATCGGTCTGATCCCCGTGGTCGGCGACATCATCACCACGGCGATCTCGCTGTGGCTGGTGCGCGAGGCCCGCGCGCTGGGCGCGCCCTGGTACCTCACCGCGCGCATGCTCGGCAACGTCGCGCTCGATGGCGTGGTCGGCATGGTGCCGTTCGCGGGCGACGCTTTCGACGTCATGTTCCGCGCCAACATGCGCAACGTGCGTCTGCTCCGCCGCTGGCTCGACAAGCAGCCGCGGATTTGAGAGCGTCGTTCTCCGTAATCGAACATGCCCGAATGGTCGTCATGCCCGGGCTTGTCCCTGGCCATGACGGCTGCGGAAACGCCGCGTTCAAAAACGCAAAAAGCGCGACAACCTTTCGGCCGTCGCGCCTTCTGCGCACATCGGAGGCTTGCGAAAACTTACGCCGCGTCGGCGTCGGTCTCTGCCGTCTGCGCCGGCTTGGGGCGGCGGGGCAGCGGGAAGGCTTCGCTCTCATAGAGCGAGCGGATGCCGTTCTGGTCGAAGCGCGCTTCCTCGACCTGGAGATAGGCGCCGTTCAGCGAATCCGTCGGCAACTGCTCCATCGCGAACTGCACGGCTTCGGCCGCGGTGCCGAACCGGCGATAAGTGAAGCCCGCACGCTTCTTCTTGCGGATCGCGGCGGGGAAGAGTTCGGCGGAGGTGTTGAAGTTGAACGGACGCAGTGGACGCATGGTCAAAGACCTCGTGATCTTCTCTGGGGCTTTAAGCGCGTGGGGTTTGGGAGGGCAGGGCCGCAATCGAGCGGGCCCGCCGCACATGCCATTTTCGCCCTCTAATATAGGCCGTTTTGACAAAAATGCGACCCCTGCGATGGGAGATGATGAATCCACGCATGGCAGCCCCGCAGCTGCAATAAATGTAGCAATTTCAATATTTTATATGATTTACAATTTTCCAAGAAGCAGCAGGACGACCAGCACCACGAGCACGACGCCCCCGATCCCCATGCCGGAATGGCCGAGGCCATAGCCATAACCGCCCATGCGGCCGGACAGGCCCCCGAGCAGATAAATGATCACCAGGATGATTAGGATGGTTCCGAGCATGGCTTCCTCCCTGGCGGCCGCCAAGATGCGATGATCGGCCGCACCGCCAGAGAAGAAAAGCACATCGGGCGGTCGGGTTCCATGAAGGAACCCGACCGCCCAGGCCGATTATTTCGGCTCCAGCTTCAGCGCCGCCGAATTGATGCAGTAGCGCAGGCCGGTCGGCCCCGGGCCGTCGGGAAAGACATGGCCAAGATGGCCGCTGCACTTGGAGCAGAGCACCTCGGTGCGGATCATGCCGTGGCTGGCATCCCGCTCCTCGTCGATATGGCTCTCGACGGCAGGCGCGGTGAAACTCGGCCAGCCGCAGCCGGAATCGAACTTGGCGTCTGACTCGAATAGCACATTGCCGCAGCCGGCGCAGACATAAGTGCCGGCGCGGTGGTCGTGCTCGTATTCGCCCGAGAAGGGACGCTCGGTCGCCTTCTCGCGCAGCACCGCGTACTGCATCGGCGACAATTCGCGCCGCCACTGCTCTTCGCTCTTGATGACCTTGTCGTCGGTGGTCTTCGTCTTGGTGTCGGGCATGGGTCTCCCGTTCTTGAAGTGATCTTGCGATCAGTTGGTGGCCTTGCTGGCACTGACCAGCGTCGGCTTTTCAATGTAGTTATCCGCGAACAGCTTTTTGAGGTTCTCGACCTTGGGCAGGTCGTTATAGGCGATGTAGGGCTGGTTCGGGTGCAGGGTCAGATAGTCCTGGTGGTAGGCCTCCGCCGGGTAGAACGCCTCCAGCGCGCCGACCTTGGTCACGATCGGCTTGCTGAAGACCTTGGCGCCGTTGAGTTGGGCGATATAGGCCTCCGCCACCTTCTTCTGTTCGTCCGAGGTGGTGAAGACGGCCGAGCGATATTGCGGGCCGACGTCGGGACCCTGGCGGTTGAGCTGGGTCGGGTCGTGCACCACCGAGAAGTAGATCTGGAGGATCTTGCCGTAGGAGATCTTCTTCGGGTCGTACTTGATCTCGACCGATTCGGCATGGCCGGTCCGGCCGCTCGAGACGGTCTGGTAGTCGGCGGTGGCCTTGGTGCCGCCGGCATAGCCGGAGACCGCATTGACGACGCCCGCGGTGTGCTGGAAGACACCCTGCACGCCCCAGAAGCAACCGCCAGCGACCACGGCGGTCTGGATCCCGCTCGCGGGGGCCGCATCCATGGCGGGGGCGGGAATCACGACCGCCTCCTCGGCGGCCCGGGACGGCGCCGCAAAGGTTAGCGAGAGGGCAGTGGTTGCGGCCAGCAGGGAGGCGAGGGCAGGTCGGCGCATGGCGGATCCTCTTTCGAAAGGTCTGACAGTCTAGGACGGTCGGGGCCGGACGAACAGTTGTCCGGCCCCTTTCGCATCATCCGAGGTACGGACGCAGCCGCCGAATGTTACGACGGGACGGACACGAGTCCGTGACGTGAGCCGCGCGGGGGGGGGCCAGCGCAACCTTGGCGAGGCCGGGAACTCCGCGTTAGATGAACCCGGGCGATCGATCATCGACTCAAGAAGAATTTGGCTGGAGCAGGCCTGACACCATGCTGCGCGTCGTTTCCCTGACCCTCGTCATCCTGGCCGCCGGCGTGCCGGGCGCGGCTGCCGACCCGCAGGCCGACGACCTCACCATCTGCCGTGACCGCCAAGCGGAAGCCCAGGCCCGCGCGAGCGCCTGCGAAAATCTGCTGAAGGCCGACAAGGTCAGTGGCAAGGACAAGGCGATCGCGCTCTCCGTGCGCGGAACCACGCAGCTCAACAAGCGCGACTACGACCACGCGATCGAGACCCTGTCCATCGCGCTCGATCTCGACCCGGACTACGTCATCGCCCTCAACCTGCGCGGCATCGCTTATGAGCGCAAGGGCCAGGACGACCTCGCCATGGCGGACTACAATCTCGCGCTTCAGAAGCGCCCGGCCTATGGCGTTCCCTACAACAACCGCGGCGTCATTCACGCACGCCGCGGCGCGCTGCAAAGCGCGATCGACGATTTCAGCCTGTCGATCAAGTACACGCCGAAATTCCTGCTGGCCTGGACCAACCGCGCCCGCGCGCGGACGCTGCTCAAGGATTTCGACGGCGCGATCGCCGACTTCGCCGAGGCCGAGAAGATCGACCCGGCCGCCCCGCAGATCGCCGGCAACCGCTGCGTCACCTACGGCATGATGAGGCAGTTCGACCAGGCCTTTGCCGACTGCAACCGCCTGATCGAGAAGCAGCCGACGAACGTGTTCGTGATCAACAATCGCGCCGATGTCAGCATGATGAAGGGCGACTTCGATGCCGCCCTGAAGGACTACAACGCGGCCCTCCAGATCAACCCGAACAATGTCCGTGCACATTCCGGCCGCGGCCAGGTCTACGAGCGCCGGAAGGACCTGGCGCAAGCCCGCGCCGACTATCGCGCCGCGGCCTATTCGCTGACGAAGTTCGACGACACCGAAGTTGCGCGCGCCCGCGCCATCGCGCAGGAGCGGCTCGCCGCGCTGACGCCGGGGAGCGCACCCACCGGCCGCCGCGTCGCGCTGGTGATCGGCAACGGCGCCTACAAGAACGTCCATGCTTTGCCCAATCCGCCGCGCGATTCCAGGCTGATCGCGAGTGTGCTGCGCGACGTCGGCTTCCAGACAGTGATGTCCGTCAGTGACCTCACCCGCGACAGGTTCTTCGACGCGTTGAAGGCCTTCGCGGAGGAAGCGGAGAAGGCCGACTGGGCCGTGGTCTATTACGCCGGCCACGGCTTCGAGATCGGCGGGGTGAACTATCTCGTTCCCGTCGACGCCAAGCTCGCCGCCGACAAGGACGCCGAGGCGCAGGCGGTCGCCCTCGAGCAGGTCATCGCCGCGGTCGGCGCCGCGCGAAAGATGCGCCTGGTGGTTCTCGACGCCTGCCGCGACAATCCGTTCGCGCCGACCATGCAGCGCACGCTGTCGCTGAAGCTGGTCGACAAGGGCTTTTCCAACATCGAGCCCGGTGCCGGCTTCATGGTTGTCTACGCCGCCAAGCACGGCGAGACCGCGATGGACGGCGACGGTGCCGCCAACAGCCCGTTCGCTACTGCGCTGGCCCGCGAGATCAAGCAGCCCCGCGTCGAGATCAGAAAGCTGTTCGACATCATCCGCGACGACGTCTGGGCCGCGACCAAGCACGAGCAGCAGCCCTTCACCTACGGCTCGCCGCCGGGACGCGAGGATTTTTACTTCGTGGCGGGGAAATGACGGAGTGGCTTTACACCACGATACTCAATCGTTTCGCCGCCCGCGTGATGCCCGTGTATAGCCACCGCGCCCGCGAATCCTGGAACGCAAAGCTCTCGTCGAACAGCACGACGTCGTCCCATTGCGAGCCCTGCGACTTGTGCACGGTGAGCACGTAGCCGTAGTCGAACTCGTCGTACGGCTTACGCTGCTCCCAGGCGATCTGCTCGATGCCGCCTTCGAAGCAATCGGCGCGCACCGAGACCTTGGTCACCTTGTGGCCGAAATCCTCGTCCGGCGACAGCCGCATCGAGAGAATGCGGGACTTCGAGCGCGAGGTGTTGCGCGACTTCACCCGCCACAGACCGCCGTTGAACAGGCCCTTCTTGCGGTTGTTGCGCAGGCACACCAGCTTGTCGCCGGCGACCGGAAAGGCGTCCTCGATGTTCTGGCGCTGCCGCACCCGCATGTTGTAGGCGCGGCGGGTGTTGTTGCGGCCGACCAGGACCTGGTCCGCGCCCATGACCCGGTCAGGATCGAGCTCCTTGCGCGAGACCACCTCGCTCTCGCCGTAGCGGCCGATGTCGAGCTCGCGGCCTTCGCGGACGTCCATCGACATCCGCACGATCGGATCGTCCTGCGCCTGGCGGTGCACCTCGGTCAGCATCGCATCGGGTTCGGTGTTGGTGAAGAAGCCGCCGCCCTGGATCGGCGGCAGCTGCGCGGGATCGCCCAGAACCAGCAGCGGGCAGTCGAACGACATCAGGTCGCGCCCCAATTCGGCGTCGACCATCGAACATTCGTCGATCACGATCAGCTTCGCCTTCGAAGCCGGCGCGTCGTCCCACAGCTCGAAGCTCGGCTGCTCCTCGCCGGATTCGCGGGCGCGGTAGATCAGCGAATGGATGGTGGAGGCGTCGTCGCAGCCCTTGTTGCGCATGACGAGGGCGGCCTTGCCGGTGAACGCGGCGAATTTCACCTCGCCGTCGACGCCTTCGGCGATGTGCCGGGCCAGCGTCGTCTTGCCGGTCCCGGCGAAGCCGAACAGGCGGAACACCGGCGGCGTGCCGTTACGGCCGGGCTTGGCCTTGAGCCAGTCGCCGACGGCCTTGAGCGCGGCATCTTGATGCGGGGTGAAGCTTGCCATTGTTGTCTTGAGAAAGGGGCGACGCGCGGCGATTCGCCGCTCTCCAAGGTAACCATTCGACCCGTCCTTTCAAGGCGGATGCGGCCCCGAGAATCGAGGCCGGCAGCGCTTCCTGGTCGTGCCTTCTCGGCGCGTGAATCGGCTTCGTCGGCTCAAACATGAAAGCCGGGTAAACGCCCTGATCGATTGGCGCAATTTCACACCGCAATGGACGCGCGGGTTAATCGTTCGTTGCGCGCAATGACGATGCGGTCTTGATCTAGCGCAATGCGATCTGGACAGCACGAACCTATGGTCCGCAGCGGTGACAATGGCGTCGACCGAGGTGTGCCCGATGGGGCGCATTCTCCTGGAAAATTCCTGAACACGGGGCTGCCCGTGGGGATTTGGATATGCCGAGACCAATGTCACGACGCTCGCTGTTTTCTGCCGTTCTGCCTTTCGCATCCGGCCGCGACGCACTTGCGCCGCAGCTGGAAGAGACGCGCCCCGAACAGGTGGCGACGGTCTCCAGCGCGAGCGCCTGCGTCGAAAGACACGGCGTGGTCTGTCGCCGTTGCGTCGAAGCCTGTGAGCATTCCGCCATCCGCATTCTCGCGCGCGAGAAGCTGGGCGCCGTGATCGATGCTGCGGCCTGCACCGGCTGCGGCGACTGCATCCCGGTCTGCCCGGTCGAAGCCATCGCGCTCGCGCCGCGGGACCGCATCGCGCTCGTATCCGAACTTGCAAACCTGGTCGTGCACAATGGCTGAAGCCACCAACATCTGCGGCGTTGCCGTCTATCTCGCACCGAATGCGGAGCGCGATCTGACGGACCGGATTCTGGCGCTGCCCGGCGTCGAGCTGGAGGCCGCATCCGGCGAAAGCCGACTCGCGCTGACCGTGATCGACACGCCGGCCTCGCTGGCGATCGACCAGATCGCCGCCATGCATCGTCTACCCGGCGTCGTCAGTGCCTCGCTGATCTTTCACGCATTCGATACGGCCGATGACGAGAGCGCCGTCGAGACCGAGCCGTCCGCGTGCTGCGGCGGCACCTGCCAGAATTCCGGCGCGCATGCGCGCGCTTCCGCAATTTGAGATTCGTTGAGCCGGAGAGACCGACGATGGTTACGAAACTGACGAACGGAAATGAAGCCACGGCGACGCGCCGCGATGCGCTGAAGGCAGCTGCAGCGGTTGCTGCCGCCTCGACGATCGGGGTCACGCTGCCGGAAGCGGCGACTGCCCAGCCGGGCAAGACCGACGGCATCCGCTGGGACAAGGGCGTGTGCCGCTTCTGCGGCACCGGCTGCGGCGTGATCGTCGGCACCAAGAGCGGCAAGGTCGTGGCGACGCAGGGCGATCCCGATGCGCCGGTCAATCGCGGCCTCAACTGCATCAAGGGCTACTTCCTGTCCAAGATCATGTACGGCGAGGATCGGCTCACCCAGCCGATGCTGCGCATGAAGAACGGCAAGTTCGACAAGAACGGCGACTTTACGCCGATCTCCTGGGACGCGGCCTTCACGCTCATGGCCGAGAAGTGGAAGATGGCGTTGAAGGCGGGCGGTCCGTCGACCGTCGGAATGTTCGGCTCGGGCCAGTGGACGATCTGGGAAGGCTATGCCGCCGCCAAGCTGTACAAGGCCGGCTTCCGCAGCAACAACCTCGATCCGAACGCGCGTCACTGCATGGCCTCGGCCGTCACCGGCTTCATGCGCACCTTTGGCATCGACGAGCCGATGGGCTGCTATGACGATATCGAGCATGCCGATGCGTTCGTGCTCTGGGGCTCGAACATGGCGGAGATGCATCCGATCCTGTGGTCGCGCCTCACCGATCGCCGGCTGACCCATGAAGGCTGCGAGGTCCACGTGCTCTCGACCTTCGAGCACCGCTCGTTCGAGCTCGCCGACAATCCGCTGGTGTTCACGCCGCAGAGCGACATGGCGATCCTCAACTACATCCAGAACTACATCGTCAATTCCGGCGCGGTGAACAAGGACTTCGTCGAGAAGCACGTCGAGTTCGCATCCACCGTGACCGACATTGGCTACGGGCTGCGTCCGACCCACGCGCTCGAGGTGAAGGCGGTCAACGCCTCGCACAAGGCCGGCAAGGACGGTGCGCTCGATCCGGCCGGCTTCAAGGACAAGATCGGGTTCGAGGAGTACAAGAGGCTGCTTGAGCCCTATACGCTCGACTACGCCCACAAGATGTCGGGCGTTCCGAAGGAGAATCTCGAGCGGCTCGCAAAACTCTACGCCGATCCCAAGAAGAAGGTCATCTCCTACTGGACGATGGGCTTCAACCAGCATGCGCGCGGCACGTGGGTCAATAACATGATCTACAACGTGCACTTGCTGGTCGGTAAGATTTCCGAGCCCGGCAACGGCCCGTTCTCGCTGACCGGCCAGCCATCGGCCTGCGGCACCGCGCGCGAGGTCGGCACCTTCGCGCATCGCCTGCCCGCCGACCTGGTCGTCACCAACCCGAAGCACCGCGAGACGGCCGAGAAGGTGTGGCAGCTTCCCGAGGGCACCATCCCGGGCAACATCGGCTACCACGCCGTGCTGCAGAACCGGATGCTGAAGGACGGCAAGCTGAACGCCTATTGGGTTCAGTGCAACAACAACATGCAGACGGCCCCGAACATGAATGAGGAGGGCTATCCCGGTTATCGCAATCCGGCGGCCTTCGTCGTCGTTTCCGATCCCTATCCGACCGTGACCACGCTGGCCGCGGACCTCATCCTGCCGACGGCGATGTGGATGGAGAAGGAGGGCGCCTATGGCAATGCCGAGCGGCGCACCCAGTTCTGGCGCCAGCAGGTGAAGGCGCCGGGCGAGGCGCGCTCGGATCTCTGGCAGGTGATGGAGTTCTCCAAGTACTTCAAGATCGAGGAGGTCTGGCCGGAGGAATTGATCGCCAAGAAACCGGAAGTACGCGGCAAGACGCTGTTCGACGTGCTCTATGCCAACAGCGAGGTGAACAAGTTTCCGATCACCGAATGCCAAAAGGGCTTCGAGAATTCGGAGAGCGCTGCCTTCGGCTTTTACGTGCAGAAGGGCCTGTTCGAGGAGTACGCGAAGTTCGGCCGCGGCCACGGCCACGATCTCGCGGATTTCGAGCAATATCACCAGGCGCGCGGCCTGCGCTGGCCCGTCGTCAACAACAAGGAGACGCTGTGGCGCTTCCGCGAGGGCTATGATCCCTACGTCAAGCCGGGCGAAGGCGTGTCGTTCTACGGCAAGCCGGACAAGAAGGCGCGTATCATCTTCTGCCCGTTCGAGCCGGCGGCCGAAACGCCCGACAAGGAGTTCGATCTGTGGCTGTGCACCGGCCGCGTGCTGGAGCACTGGCATTCCGGCTCGATGACGCGCCGCGTGCCCGAGCTGCACCGTGCCGTGCCGGCCGCGACGCTGTTCATGCATCCGGATGACGCGGCCGAGCGCAAGCTGCTGCGCGGCCAGCCGGTCAAGATCCAGACGCGCCGCGGCGAAGTGGTCACGCGGGTCGAGACCAAGGGACGCAACAAGCCGCCGCGTGGCCTCGTCTACTTCCCGTTCTTCGACGAAAGCCAGCTCGCAAACCAGCTCACGCTCGATGCGACCTGCCCGATCTCGAAGGAGACCGACTTCAAGAAGTGCGCCTGCCGCGTGACGTCAGCCTAAACCCCTCGATGGACGAGCCATGTCGGATTCCAGCTCAGGCATCCCGCGCGATCCGCGCCGCCGCAAGGCGCTGCAGGATATGACGCGTTTCGGCGGCGGCGCAGCCGTCGCCGCAACGATGCTGACTGGATTCGGCGTGTCTTCGCGGGCCAGACCTGCGCAGGCGCTGCGGCCTCCGGGCGCGTTGCCCGAGAAGGATTTCTTGGCGGCCTGCGTCCGTTGCGGCCTTTGCGTCCGCGACTGCCCCTACGACACCCTGAAGCTCGCGGACTGGGCTGACGGTCCCGCATTGGGCACGCCGTTCTTCCAGGCGCGCAACGTCCCCTGCGAGATGTGCGACACCATTCCCTGCGTCGAGGCCTGCCCGACCGGGGCCCTCCAGCATGCGCTGACGGACATCGCCAAGGCCAAGATGGGCGTCGCCGTGATCACGAGCCGCGAGACCTGCCTCAATCTGCAGGGTTTGCGCTGCGACGTCTGCTATCGGGTCTGTCCGGCCATCGACAAGGCGATCACGCTCGAAGTTTCGCACAACGCGCGCACGACCAAGCATGCGATCTTCGAGCCCGTCGTTCACGCCGAATATTGCACCGGTTGTGGCAAGTGCGAGAAGTCCTGCGTGCTGACCGAGTCCGCGATCAAGGTGCTGCCGATCGAAGTCGCCGCGCTGAAGCAGGACGAGCACTACAAGCGCGGCTGGGAAGAGAAGACCAAAGCCGGCGGAGCCCTCGTCGATGCGCCGCTCAAGCTGCCGGTGCGCAGACCCGAGGGAGGCGTGCCATGACGGCGAATGCCAGACCCTATGTCGAAGCGCGCGCGCAGAAAGGGCTTTGGGCCGCCTCGCGGTTTCTCGTGCTGCGCCGGACCAGCCAGCTGGTCTTCCTCGCATTGTTCCTGTCGGGACCGCTTCTCGGCGTCTGGATCGCCAAGGGCACGCTGGCCTCGTCCATGACCCTCGGCACGCTGCCGCTGACCGATCCTTTCGTCTTCCTGCAGTCGCTCGCGGCGCGCCATTGGCCCGAGGGCCTCTCGGTGATCGGCGCGGCCATCGTGCTCGCCTGCTATCTCCTGTTCGGCGGCCGGACCTATTGCTCCTGGGTCTGCCCGATCAATCCGGTGACCGATCTGGCCGCCTGGTTGAGGCGGCGGCTTAACATCACCTTCACGGCCAAGATCCGCCCGGACCTCAGGCTCTACTTCGTCGGCGCAGTGCTCGCGGCCTCGGCGCTGTCAGGGTCGATCGCCTGGGAGCTGATCAACCCGGTGACGGCGCTGCATCGCGCGCTGGTGTTCGGGCTCTGGTTCGGCGCCGGCGGAACGGCGGCGATCTTCGTGTTCGACCTGCTCGTCGCCAAGCACGGCTGGTGCGGTCATCTCTGCCCCGTCGGCGCGTTCTACGGTCAGATCGGCAAGGTCGCGCTGCTGCGCGTTACGGCCGACAACCGTGCGGCCTGCAACGACTGCATGGATTGCTTTGCCGTCTGTCCGGAGCCGCACGTCATCAGCCCCGCGCTCAGGGGCGAGCGCACCGGCGCCACGCCTGTCATCACCGCGGGCGACTGTACGGTCTGCGGCGCCTGTATCGACGTCTGCTCCAAGCAGGTCTTCCATCTCGGTCTGCGCGGCCGCAATGCGGTGCGCCCTGACCCCTCCATGACCGCGCCATCGCCAGCGGCGCGCGTCGTCACTTCCCAGCCGGCCGTCCTTGAAAGGGACCTTCCATGACGTTTGTTCGACTGATTCCGTTGATTGCGGTGGCGGCCGTGACCGTCGCACTTGCAATTCCGTTCGCGGCGTCGGGCCCGCTTGCGCAAGAAGCCAAGCCGGTCAAGGCGTTGCGCGAGGCCCCGCTGACCGAAATGTCGGCGCCGCCCGACGTGACCAAGCAGTCCGTGCCGGCGAGCGGCTTCGAGCGCGCCTATCGCCAGCAGCCGCCGCTGATCCCTCACAAGGTCGACGGCTACCAGATCACCACGCAGAACAACGCGTGCATGGGCTGCCACGACTGGCCCGGTAATACGCGTGTCAACGCGCCGAAGATCTCGGAAACGCATTACGTCGACCGCCAGGGCGTGCGGCTCGATAAGGTCGCCGGCACGCGCTACTTCTGCCAGCAATGCCACGTGCCGCAGGCCGATGCGAAGCCGCTGGTCGGCAACATCTTCCAGAACGCGACGCAGGCGAAGTGAGGCTGACATGCAGGACTCCAGCACTTCTGCCGCAATAGCCGCCGCACGGCCGGGACGCCTGAAGCGGCTGTGGCGATGGTTCTTCTCGCCGACGGCGCGCTATGCCTGGGGACTGATCGTCGTCGTCGCGTTCGCCGCCGGCGTCCTGTTCTGGGGCGGCTTCAACTGGGCGATGGAGATGACGAACAACGAGCAGTTCTGCATCTCCTGTCACGAGATGAAGGAAAACGTCTATCTCGAATACCGCAACACGGTTCACTATTCGAACCGCACCGGCGTTCGCGCCAGCTGTCCGGATTGCCACGTGCCGAAGGAATGGGGACACAAGGTCGTCCGCAAGATCCAGGCTTCCAACGAGGTGCTGCACAAGATCCTCGGCACCATCGGCACGCCGGAGAAGTTCAACGCGCACCGTATCGACCTTGCCAAGAGCGTGTGGCGCGGCATGAAGACGACGGATTCGCGTGAATGCCGCAACTGCCACAAGTTCGACCACATGGAGTATGCGGTGCAGGAGCCGCGCGCCTCCAAGCTGCACCAGACTGCGTTCGCGCAAGGCAAGACCTGCATCGATTGCCATCAGGGCATCGCGCACAAGCTGCCGCCCAAGGCGCAGGAGGGATATCGCGACATGCTCGATCATATCGACGAGGTCGGCCCAGTGCAGCGCATGATCGACTTCCTGCAGGATGCCGACGTCGCCAAGGCAAAGGCGGCGAGGTGATGGACATGCTCCAGCATTCTCGCGATACGGCGGATAGCGCCGCAAGGCCTTTTGCCGCCATCAGCGTTGCCTTGGTCTATGATTCGGGTCCCGCCGTGAACCGGTGGTTCTCAGGTCTCGTCACCGAGCTCCGCCGCTCCGGCAAGAGCCTGGCCGGCCTGATCCAGGAGGACGTGCCCCAGCCCGGTCGCACACGCTGCGACATGGTTCTGCACGAGCTCGCCACCGGCCGGTCGATGTCGATCTCCGAGGACCTCGGCGCGGGCGCGACCTCCTGCCGTCTGTCGACGCCGCGCCTGCTCGAGGCGGCGCAACTTGTCGAGGCCCAGCTCGCCGACGCCGAGATCGTCTTTCTCAACAAGTTCGGCAAGGCCGAGGCGGAAGGCGGGGGCTTGCGCGACCTGATCGCCCATTGCATCGAGTCCGGCAAGAGCCTCGTGATCGGCGTTCCCAGCGGCAACCTCAAGGCTTGGACGGATTTCTGCGGCGAGTATTTCAGGACGGTCGAGGTGACGGCAGAGCCGCACCACGACGCGATCGCGGCGCTTGCAGCTCTGCTCGGTCAGCATCCGCTCGGCAGCGAGCATCTGCAAATGGTCTGAGTCTGCGCGCCGGCGCGATCCCTGTTCTTCCACGTCGCGGAATGACGTCGTGGTGGACAGGATCGCCTCGCTCAATACAATGCCCGCAACAACAAGACAGTAGCGGGAGAGCGACGCCATGAAGTTCGGCATCTTCTACGAGCTGCAACTGCCGCGGCCCTGGGTGGCCGGCGACGAGCTCGCCCTCTATCAGAACGCGCTCTCGCAGATGGAGCTCGTCGACAAGCTCGGCTACGACCATGCCTGGGTCGTCGAGCATCACTTCCTCGAGGAATATTCGCACTCGCCCTCGCCCGAATCCTTCCTCGCGGCGGCCAGCCAGCGCACGAAGAACATCCGGCTCGGCCACGGCATCCTCCAGCTCACCACCAACCATCCGGCGCGCGTCGCCGAGCGTGTCGCGGTGCTCGATCTGCTTTCGAACGGCCGCTGCGAGTTCGGCATGGGCGAGAGTGCGTCCATCACCGAGCTGACGCCGTTCGGCCGCGACATGGAGACCAAGAAGGAGGTGTTCGAGGAGGCGGTCGCCGCGATCTTCCCGATGTTCAAGGACGCTGGCAGCGAGCATCACGGCAAGTATTTCGATATCCCCTTGCGCAACGTCGTGCCGAAACCGGTGCAGAAGCCGCATCCGCCGCTGTGGATGGCGTGCTCGCAGCTGCCGACCATCGAGCGTGCCGGCCGTCACGGCTTTGGCGCGCTCGGCTTCCAGTTCGTCAGCGCCGACGCCGCGCACGCCTGGGTGCACGCCTATTACAACGCCATGACCAAGCGGCTGCACAAGCTCGCCGACTACGAGATCAACCCCAACATGGCGCTGGTCTCGTTCTTCATGTGCGCCAAGACCGACGAGGAAGCGCGGGCGCGCGCGGACGGTGCCACCTTCTTCCAGTTCGCGCTGCGCTTCTACGGCGCCTCGCAGAACCGCCAGCGGCCCGCGCCCTACACCGTCAACATGTGGGACGAGTACAACAAGTGGAAGCGCGACAATCCCGAGGCGCAGGAGGCGGCGCTGCGCGGCGGCCTGATCGGCTCGCCCGAAACCATCCGCAAGAAGCTGAAGCGCTTCCAGTCCTCGCATATCGACCAGGTCATCCTGCTCAACCAGGCCGGCAAGAACAGCCATGAGCACATCTGCGAATCGCTCGAGCTGTTCGGCCGCGAGGTGATGCCGGAGTTCCAGAGCGATCCGGCGCAGGCCGAATGGAAGCAGGGCGTGATGAGCGGCGAGATCGAGCTGGAAGAGATCGACACGCAGGCCTTCACCGACCGCTACGGCAAGCTCGCCATCAACGTCGCCCCGGCGAAGGCGGCGGCGGGGTAGGGAGCTGTGCGCCTCCGATGGGCCCAGGCTCAGCAGCGCACCGCCGAAATGGCGCTGCGCTGCGTCCGGGGCACGAGACCGACAGTGGGGCAGGTGTCCCGGACGCGCCGCAGCGCGTAGCGCTGCCGCGCAGAGCCGGGACCAAGAAGTGGCAGGCGCGTCCGACTTTCAGTCAAATCCCATCACTGCTATCCTCGCGCAAGAGAACGTCTGGCGGAGGAAACCAATGCGGCCCGAAGGGATGGCCTCGAATCTGGCGGCCGGCGACGTCACGCCGGCGGTGCTCGCCATCGGTCGCCCCGACTTTCCGAACGTCCTCATCGACACGCTGCGCCGCCACGCCGATGTCGGCCATTGCATGGTGTTCGCGCTGGATCGCGCCGGGGCCGCGTCCTGCCTGCTCGATGCCGGCAACATCCCGATCGGCGGCGACCTCGGCGCGGCCTATGCCGGCCAGTTCCACGAATCCGATCCCAATCGCGACGCGCTGTTCGAAGGCGAGGGCGGCGGGCCGATCATGCTGCCGGCATTCGCGCCGCGGAAGTATGGCGCGCGCTACCGGAAGATCTTCTTCCACGATTCCGGAATCGTCGACAAATGCGCCACCGCGATCTGGGCCGGCGACACCTGCTTCTACGTCAACTTCTATCGCATCGCGGCCCAGGGCCGCTTCACCGCCGCGCAGCGCGAACGGCTTCAGGCGATTGCACCGGCGGTCGGCGCAAGCGTTGCGCGCCATTTTCAGCAGAAGGCGACGCCCGAACAGTCTCTCGCCACATTGTTCGCGACCCGTGCTCCGCTTGCTTCTCTCACGCCGCGCGAGCAGGAGGTCTGCCGGCGCATCCTCGCGGGTTTCAGCTCCGAGGCGATCTCACAAGGACTCGGCATCAGCGTGCATTCGACGCTGACCTACCGCAAGCGCGCCTATCAGCGGCTCGGCATCTCCTCGCAGGGCGAGCTGTTTGCGATCGTGCTGCAGCTGCTGACGCGCAGCCTGAACTGAGCCACCTCCTCGACGTCAGCGACGTCTGCTTCCGCCTGTCAAAAAAGTATCAGTTGCACATTCAAATCGTGGTGGCGTGCGGGGGTACCGGTCGTTACTCTCGCGGGGAGAGGAAGCGCTGAGCAAATTCAGCCGATAGGGAACAGGGGCGGTCATTGCAAACCGCACCGGCCTGAAGGGAGCGGATATGGAACCGGACCTGGAAGTTGTCCAGATACGGCGCGGCGAGTCGTTCAAGGCGTGGTCGCACGGCTACCCATTCCACACGGTCCGCTGGCATTTCCATCCCGAATACGAGCTTCATCAGGTCGTGGCGACCAGCGGTCGCTATTTCGTCGGCGACTTCATCGGCGAATTCGAGCCGGGCAATCTCGTGCTCACCGGTCCCAATCTGCCGCACAATTGGGTGAGCGATCTGCCGGCGGGGGGCACCATTCCGCTGCGCGGGCGCATCCTCCAGTTCAGCGAAGAGTTTATCGGTGACATGATGAAGGTCATGCCCGAACTGTCGGGCCTCGCCACGCTGCTCGAATTCTCCCGCCGCGGCGCGCTCTTCACCCGCTCGACCAGCGACAAGCTCGCCCCGCTGATGGAAGAGATCGTGACGGCGAACGGCGTGCGCCGGATCGAGCTGTTCCTGATGATCCTGGGAACGCTCAGCCGCGCCCGAAATTCGCGCCCGCTTTCCAGCCCGAATTATCTGCCCGACCCGTCCGGATACATGTCTGCGGGCATGAACAAGGCGCTCGCGTTCATCCGGCAGAACCTGACGCAGCCGTTCGGTGAAGCCGAACTCGCGGCCATCGCCGGTCAGTCGCAGAGCGCGTTTTCGCGCTCCTTCCGCCGGCACACCGGCATGTCACTGGTGCAATACGTCAAGCGCCTGCGCATCAATCTCGCCTGCCAGATACTGATGAGCGACGAGCAGGCGTCCATCACGGACATCTGCTTCGAGGTCGGCTTCAACAATCTCTCCAATTTCAACCGGCAGTTCTTGGCCGAGAAAGGCATGCCGCCTTCGCGCTTCAGGCGATTGCTCGCGCAAAACAGCGATACGGCGCGCGCTGCCTAGCCGGCGAAAAGCAAAGGAGGACGACCAACGGGAAGAAGAACGTGGGCATGCCGATGGCAGCCCGCGACAGGAATCGCTTGTCCAGGAGTTTCGCGCGGCTTCGCAGCGCTAGCACTTGTCTCCGCCGGCAAGGGAAGCAGCGATTGCTCATCTTTAGGGATCAACCACAGCACTCCAGTTCTGGAAAGGAAAGTCCGAATGAAAAGCCTCTCCCCGAAATATGCGGGCACACTTGCTCTGGCCCTGTCGCTGCTCGGCACGACGGCCATGCTCTCGCAGGCCGCCGAGGTGAAGGACGCCACCGTTGCCTTCCTGATGCCGGACCAAGCCTCCACCCGTTACGAACAACACGATTATCCGGGGTTCGCCGCGGAGATGAAGAAACTCTGCGAGAGCTGCAAGGTGATCTACCAGAACGCCAGCGCGGATGCGGCGCGGCAGCAGCAGCAGTTCAACTCGGTGATCTCGCAGGGCGCCAAGGTGATCGTGCTCGATCCCGTCGACTCCACCGCCGCGGCCTCCCTGGTCAAGATGGCACAATCGCAGGGCATCAAGGTCATTGCCTATGACCGGCCGGTTCCCGACGCCAAGGTCGATTTCTACGTCTCCTTCGACAATCAAGCCATCGGCAAGGCCATCTCCGAATCGCTCGTCAAGCATCTCAAGGCCGCCAATGTCACGGCGAAGGAGGGCGAGGGCGTGCTTGAAATCAACGGATCGCCGACCGATGCCGCTGCGGGACTCATCAAGAAGGGTATCCATGAGGGCCTTGATAAGAGCGGCTATCCCATTCTCGCCGAATACGACACGCCGGACTGGGCGCCGCCGAAGGCACAGCAATGGGCGAGCGGCCAGGTCACCCGCTTCGGCAAGAAGATCCTCGGCGTCGTGGCCGCCAATGACGGCACGGGCGGCGGCGCAATTGCCGCTTTCAAGGCCGCAGGCATCGATCCGGTACCGCCGGTTACGGGCAACGATGCGACGATTGCCGCGCTTCAGCTCGTCATCGCCGGCGATCAGTACAACACGATCTCAAAGCCCAGCGAGATCGTGGCCGCTGCCGCGGCCCAGGCGGCGGTGAAGTTCCTCTCCGGCGAGACGCCCAAGGCGGAAACCACGCTTTTCAATGCGCCGTCGAAGCTGTTTGTGCCGGCGGTCGTCACGCAGGAGAACCTGAAGGCGGAGATCATCGACAAGAAGATCCAGACGGCAGACCAGCTCTGCACGGGCCGATATGCCGCGGGTTGCAAGAAGCTCGGCATCACGCAGTAAACTGTGTTCGTCCCGGCCGCTCGGGCGGCCGGGACGGGCGTCGAGAGGGCGGACTGACAAATGACTGCGATCCCGGATGTCGAGCACGTGCAGGGCGAACCGCGTCAGCCGGTCCTGAGTCTTCGCGGAATTTCCAAGCATTTCGGCGCCGTGTCCGCCCTGACCAATGTTGATCTCGACGTGCATGCCGGCGAGGTCGTGGCGCTCGTGGGTGACAATGGTGCAGGAAAATCCACGCTGGTGAAGATCCTTGCCGGCGTGCACCAGCCGACCTCCGGCACGATCGCCTTCGGCGGCGAGCATGTCGTCCTGTCCGATCCCTCCACCGCGCTCGGCCTCGGCATCGCAACCGTTTTCCAGGATCTGGCGCTCTGCGAGAATCTCGATGTGGTCGCGAATATCTTCCTCGGCCGTGAGCTCAATCCGCTGCGGCTCGACGAGGTCTCCATGGAGCTTCGTGCCTGGACCTTGCTCAACGAATTGTCAGCGCGGATCCCGAGCGTGCGCGAGCCCGTCGCGTCGCTGTCCGGCGGGCAGCGCCAGACGGTTGCGATCGCGCGTTCACTGCTCACCGAGCCGAAGCTCATCCTGCTCGACGAGCCCACGGCCGCGCTTGGCGTCGCCCAGACCGCCGAGGTGCTCGACCTCGTCGAGCGCGTTCGCGCCCGCGGCCTCGGTGTCATCATGATCAGCCACAACATGGAGGACGTTCGCGCGGTCGCCGACCGGATCGTGGTGCTGCGCCTCGGCCGCAACAACGGCGAATTCGAGCCCGACGTCTCCAACCAGGATCTCGTCACGGCGATTACCGGTGCGGACGAAAACTCGGTCTCGCGCCGCGCCAGCCGGCGCCGCGCCCATCAGTCGCCGGAGCTTGGGCGATGACCGACGACACGCAACGGGTTTCGGCGGCGCGGCTGCTCGACCGCAGTGACGAACGGGTCAAGCACGCGGACACGCTTGGAAACACGATCCGCGGCTTCGTCGATCGTGTGCGGTCGGGCGACCTCGGTTCGCTGCCGGTGGTCGTCGGGCTCATCGTCATTTGCACGGCATTCGAGAGTCTCAATCCGGTTTTTCTCGCGCCGAACAATCTGGTCAATTTGCTGTTTGATTGCTCGACGGTGGGCGTGATCTCGCTGGGCATCGTCTGCATCCTGATGGTCGGCGAGATCGATCTCTCGGTCGGCTCGGTGAGCGGGTTTGCATCGGCGCTCGTCGGCGTGCTCTGGGTCGGTCAGGATTGGCCGGTCGCCGTTGCCATCTTCACGGCCCTGTTGCTGGGCGCGGCCATCGGCGCGCTCTATGCGTTTCTGTTCAATCGCCTGGGGATGCCGAGCTTCGTGTCGACGCTGGCCGGCCTGCTGGCGTGGCTCGGCCTGCAGCTCTATCTGCTCGGCTCCTCCGGTTCGATCAACCTTCCGTATGGATCGCCGCTGGTCAATTTCGGGCAGATGCTCGTCATGCCGCCGGTCGTGTCCTATGTGCTGGCGGCGCTGGCGAGCCTGATCATGTTCGTGGCCGGCTATCGGACGGCCGCGCGCCGGCGGGCGGCGGGGCTGTCGGCCAGTTCGCTTAGCCGCATGGTGCTGAAAGCGCTGCTGGTCACCATCGTGCTCGAATTCGCCGTCTATTATCTCAATCTCGGGCGCGGCATTCCCTGGATGTTCGGCCTGTTCGTCGGCTTGTGCGTGGTCATGAACTATGCGTTGACGCGGACCAAATGGGGCCGCTCGATGTCTGCCGTCGGCGGCAATCGCGAGGCGGCGCGCCGTGCTGGCATCAACGTTCGGCGCGTCTATCTGTCCGCGTTCGTGCTGTGCTCCACGCTGGCCGCCGCCGGCGGCATTCTTGCCGCGGCGCGGCTGGCATCGTCCAGCCAGCAGGCCGGAACCGGGGACGTGAACCTCAACGCGATCGCCGCTGCGGTCATCGGCGGCACGAGCCTGTTCGGCGGCCGGGGCAGCGCCTATTCCGCACTGCTCGGCGTCATCGTCATCCAGTCCATTGCAAGCGGCCTCACGCTGCTCGATCTCTCCTCGTCGCTACGGTACATGATTACGGGCGCGGTCCTTGCCATTGCGGTCATCGTTGATTCGCTGGCACGGCGCTCGCGTCTCTCTCATGGCCGAGCTTGAATAACTCGAACAAGAAAAAGGACAAGCCTTGGCCCAGGAACTTGCAGGAAAAGTTGCCGCAATTACCGGCGCGGCGTCGGGCATCGGTCTGGAATGCGCCAGAACATTGATCGGCGCGGGCGCGCGGGTGGTGCTGATCGATCGGGCGGAGGAGGCGCTGAGCCGCGCCTGCGCCGGGCTGGGCGATCAGGCGATTCCATTGCGTATCGATCTCACCGATCCCGCGAGCGTGGCAGCCATGATGCCGCAGGTGCTGGAGAAGGCAGGCCAGCTGGACATCTTCCATGCCAATGCAGGCGCCTATGTCGGCGGTGAGGTGCTTGGCGGCGATCCCGACGCCTGGGACTGCATGCTCAATCTAAACATCAATGCGCTGTTCAGGTCGATCCATGCGGTACTGCCGCACATGGTCGAACGCAAAAGCGGCGACATCATCGTCACCAGTTCGATCGCAGGCCTCGTCCCCGTCGTCTGGGAACCGATCTACACCGCCTCCAAGCACGCCGTGCAGGCTTTCGTGCACACGCTACGCCGGCAGGTCGCCAAACACGGTTTGCGTGTCGGAGCCGTTGCGCCCGGTCCGGTCGTGACCGCGCTGATCAAGGACTGGCCCAAAGCGAAGATCGAGGAGGAAATGGCGGCCGGCGGCTTGATGCAGCCGGTGGAGGTCGCAGAGGCGGTGCTCTTCATGCTGACGCGTCCGAGAAACGTGACCATCCGCGACCTCGTCATTCTCCCGCAGAGCAACGATCTGTAGCGTCTTCATGACCAGGCAATCCGATCATCGCCATTTCCTTGGCATCGATGTCGGCACCGGCAGCGCACGGGCCGGCGTATTCGACCGCTCCGGCAGACTGATCGCGAGTGACAGCGCCCCTGTCGCGCTGTGGCGGGAGGCCGGCGACGTCGTCGAGCAGTCGAGCGAGGATATCTGGCGTGCCGTCTGCCGCAGCGTGCGGAGCGCGGTGGCACAGGCCGGCCTCGCGGCGGATGGCATTGCCGGCATCGGCTTTGACGCGACCTGCTCGCTGGTGGTGCTTGGGGAGAGGGGCGCGCCGCTGCCGGTTGGCCCGTCGGGCGATCCTGCCCGCAACGTCATCGTATGGATGGATCACCGCGCCGCCGATCAGGCGCGCCGGATCAACCAGACCGGCGAGAAGGTTCTCGATTATGTGGGCGGCACGATCTCACCCGAGATGGAGACGCCGAAACTGTTGTGGCTCGCCGAGAACATGCCCGAGACATTCTCCCGGGCGTGGCAGTTCATGGACTTGACGGACTTCCTCACCTGGCGCGCGACCGGGAGCTTGTCCCGCTCCATCTGTACCGTGACGTGCAAGTGGACTTATCTCGGTCATGAGAACCGTTGGGACGACAAATTCTTCCACAAGGTCGGCCTCGGCGTGCTCGCCGACGAGCAGTTCCGCAGGATCGGCACCGAGATCGTGCCGGGCGGAACAAGGCTGGCGGCGGGCCTGACCGCGGAGGCCGCGGCCGATCTCGGTCTCGCCGCGGGAACGCCGGTCGCCGCAGGCCTGATCGATGCGCATGCCGGCGGCGTCGGCACGGTGGGCGCGCGCGGTACGGCCGGCACGGTGCTCACGCGCATGGCCTATGTGTTCGGAACCTCCGCCTGCACCATGACGACCACGCCGGACCCATCCTTCGTGCCCGGCGTTTGGGGGCCCTATTTTTCCGCCATGGTGCCCGGGCTTTGGCTCAATGAAGGCGGGCAGTCGGCCGCCGGCGCCGCCATCGAGCATCTGTTGCAGATGCATCCGCATTCCGCGCAAGCGGCCCAGGCTGCAAGCGGGAAGCAGCAGACGCTTGCCGATTGGCTTGCCTGGGAAACTGAATCCCGCGGCGGTGCCGAAATGATTCCGCAGTTGGTCGGCGAGGTTCATATCGTCCCCGAGTTTCTCGGCAATCGCGCGCCATTCGCGGATCCCGACGCGCGTGCGCTGATTGCAGGGCTCGATATGCGCTCGGATCTGGAGAGCCTGCTGGCGCTTTATCTGGCCGGGCTGTGCGGTCTCGGTTGCGGGGCGCGCCAGATCGTTCGCGCTCAGCAAGACAAGGGCATTGCGGTCGATACGATCGTGGTCAGCGGCGGCGCCGCGAAAAGCGGTCTGGTGCGGCAAATCCTCGCCGATATGACGGGCCTGACGGTCGCTGCGTCGGCCTCCCCGGAGGCCGTCCTGCTCGGCTCCGCAATGCTTGGGTCGGTTGCCTCAGGCGATCATGCCGATCTCGGCGAGGCGATGCAGGCGATGTCGGTTTTGGGAGACGTCCATCGACCCCAGGCCAGTTTGGCAGGCTGGGCCGATCGGCGCTTTGCCGCCTTTGAGGCCCTGCAAAAGGTCGGTCGGGCAATGAGAAGCGCTTCTTAGCCGCTTTGCCAACTGAACCCGCTAGCCAGGCCCGGCTTGCGTCTGACCCGGCAATGCCTGCTGGAGAAGAGGGCGCCCGACCCTCTTTCATCATCTCGACACATATGTCATGATAGAAGTACAAATGTATAGGCCGGCTTGTTTGCCCGGCGAGGGAGGGCTGCCCATGAGTAGGAAAGTCGCATTCATTGCGGCCTTGTTCGGTGCGTTGGCATTGGCTGGTCCGGCGCAGGCGCGGGTCGAGGTCCAGTGGTGGCACGCCATGAGCGGCGTCCTCGGCGACCGGCTCAATGAACTGGTCGAGAAGTTCAACAAGTCGCAGGACAAGTACACGGTCGTCGCGGTTGCCAAGGGCAACTATGACGAGGTGACCAACGGGGTGATCGCCGCCTATCGCGCCAAGCGGCCGCCGGAGATGGTGCAGATCGCCGAGCGCGGTTACATGACCATGCTGCTGTCAGGGGCCATCGTTCCCGTGCAGGATCTGGTGGAGCAGAAGGGTTACAAGATCGACTTTTCGGACTTCATCAAGCCCGTGGCGAGCTTCTGGAGCTACAAGGGGCGGATGTCGGCGATGCCCTTCAACTCGTCGACGCCGATCTTCTGGTACAACAAGGATCACTTCCAGAAGGCCGGTTTCGACAAGCCGGCCGAGACCTGGCAGGAGCTGGAAAAGCAGCTCTACGCCATCAAGTCCAAGGGGATCAGCGAATGCGGCACGGTGCTGCCCGGCGATTTCTACTGGAGCCTGCTCGAGAACTACAGCGCCATCAACAATCAGCCCTACGGTACGCTGGCGAACGGCTTCGACGGGCTCGGCACCGAGTTCGTGTACAACAAGACGAAGGTTGTGTCGCAAGTCGCGCGGCTCAAGAAATGGCTCGATGACGGCGTGATGCAGATCGCGGGCCAAGGCTTCAGTCCCGAGCAATTGTTCACGTCGGGCCGGTGTTCGACCTTCGTCAATTCGACCGCATCGCACGGCAACATCGAGCGCAATGCGACCATCAGCTGGAGCGCCACGTTCCTGCCGCACGAAAGCGACATCAATCCGCCTCTCAACAGCACCATCGGAGGCGGCGCCATCTGGGTCATGAAGGGTCACACGCCGGAGCGCTACGAGGCCGTCGCGGCTTTTCTGGATTTCGTCGCCCAGCCGGAAACCCAGGTCTGGTGGCACGGCGCGACCGGTTATGTTCCGGCGACGAATCGCGCCTATGCGCTCGCGCGGGAGCGGGGTTATTACAAGGATCATCCGACCAGGGAGATCGCGGTGCTGCAGCTCTCGCGGGGCACGCCGAACGAGAACTCGCGCGGCTTCCGCTTCGGCAATTTCGTGCAGACGATGCTGGCCCAGCGCCAGGAGGTCGAGGCTGTGTTCTCGGGCCAGAAGCAGCCCCAGCAGGCCATGGATGACGCCGTCAAGCGGGGTAACGAGATTCTGCGGCAGTTCGAGAAGCTGAATGCCGGAAAGACTCCGGAAACCGAGCGTCCATGACGCTGCGCCTGTCCATCCCGTGGCGTGACGCGCGCGCGCCCGTGCTGCGAAGGCACGGGAGCGGCGGGTCCAAGGCCCTGCCGGCGGCGGCCGCCGGCAGCTCGCGCAGGTCGGGGAAGACGCGGCGGCGCGAGGAGGCCGGACTGAAGCGCGCCAATTTTGGTGATGGTCCGGGCCTGCCGACGCTGCTGTTGCTGCCGCAATTGTTGATCCTGCTGTTCTTCTTCTTCATTCCGTCGCTGCGGGCGCTGATGCAATCCGTCCTGCTCAGCGATCCCTTCGGCAATAACGTCCAGTTCGTCTGGTTCGATAATTTCAAGGCGCTGCTTGCGAGCAGCGACTACCGCCAGTCGATCGCGGTGACGTTCTGGTTCACGGTGGCGCAGAACGTGCTGACATTGGGCAGCGCGCTCGTGCTGGCCTTTGCCACGGACAGGATCGTGCGTGGCCGCTCGGCCTATCGCACGATCATCCTGTTACCCTATGCCATAGCGCCCGCGATCGCCGGCATCCTGTGGGCCTTCCTGTTCAATCCGGCAGTCGGCCCGCTCGCGCAGGTGCTGCACAGTTTCGGCATCGCATGGGACCCCAACCTCAATCCGTCCGATGCGCTGATCCTGGTGACGCTCGCCGCGTCCTGGAAGCACATCTGCTACGACTACATCTTCCTGGTCGTGGGCTTGCTCGCGGTACCGGTGTCGCTGATGGAGGCCGCCGCCGTGGACGGCGCGGGGCCGATCCGCCGCTTCGTCTCGATCGCGCTGCCGATGCTCGGGCCCACCATCTTCTTCCTCACGGTGATGAACTTCATCTATGGCTTCTTCGAAACCTTCGCCATCATCGATGCCGTGACGAAAGGCGGGCCGGCCGGTGCGACCAATATCCTGGTCTACAAGGTCTTCGTCGACGGCTTCGTCAATCTCGATCTCGGCTCTTCGGCAGCACAATCGGTTCTCTTGATGAGCTTTGCGCTGATCTGCACGCTGCTACAATTCCGCTACTTCGACCGCAAGGTCAATTACGGGGTCTAGCCGCATGGTCGAACGCTCGCCGGTCCTCAATATGGTCTGCCACGCGATCCTGATCGCGGGCGCGCTGATGGTCTGCGTACCCCTGTATTTCGCGTTCGTCGCCGGCTCGCTCACGGTGGCCGAGGTGCAGAAGGTGCCGTTGCCGTGGCTGCCGGGAGGCCAGTTCATCGACAATCTGCAGCTGGCCTGGAGCAAGGGCAATTTCAGCCGCACCTTCGCCAATTCGATCATCGTTGCGCTCGGCATCACGGCCGGCAAGATCGCGGTGTCGTTGCTCTCGGCCTTCGCCATCACCTACTTCCGCTTCCGCTACCGAATGCTCGCATTCTGGCTCATCTTCATGTCGCTGATGCTGCCGATCGAGGTTCGGATCGTGCCGACCTTCGAAGCCGTGGCCAATGCGGCGCTGCCGCTGCAATGGCTCCTGGAGACCCTGCATGTCGCGGAGATCTGGAGCTGGATCAGCGGGCATGAGGTCGCGATCGCGCTCGAATGGAACATGGTCAACACCTATCCCGGGCTGATCCTGCCGCTGATCGCCTCGGCCACTGCCACGTTCCTGTTTCGCCAATTCTTCCTGACCATCCCGGAGGAGCTGTGCGAGGCGGCGCGGCTGGACGGCGCCTCGCCGCTGCACTTCTTCTGGAGCATCCTGCTGCCGCTGTCCGTCCCGAACATGGTGGCGCTCGCCATCATCCTGTTCCTGTTCGGCTGGAATCAGTATCTCTGGCCGCTGCTGTTCACGACCGACAAGGACATGGCAACGGCGGTCATCGCGTTGAAGGGCCTGATCCCGCGCTCCGACAGCGAGCCGGCCTGGAATATTGCCATGAGCGGTGCGCTCCTCACGATGTTGCCGCCGGTATTGGTCGTTCTGCTGTTGCAACGCTGGTTCATCAAGGGTCTTGTCGACAGCAGCAAATAGGAATTGATCATGGTTTTCATCGCCGGGCATCGCGGCGGACGCAATCTTTGGCCGGAGAACAGCCTGACCGGTTTCCGCAATCTGTGCAGGGAAGGGGTCGACGCGGTCGAGTTCGACGTGCATCAGAGCACGGACGGCGGGCTTGTCGTGATCCATGATCCGCTGCTCGATCGCACCACCTTCGAGACGGGACCGGTGGGCGCGCGCAACCTGCGACAATTGACGGCAACGCGTCTGCGTGATGCCGGCGATGAGTGCATTCCGACCCTGGACGAGGTGCTCGATGTGTACAGCGAAACCACGCTCGAGCTGCATATCGAGATCAAGACGGATGCGCTCGGCAATCCCTATTCGGGCCTCGAGGCGCGGCTGATCGACCATATCAAGCGCCGCGGCCTGGAACGGCGCGCGGTCATTACCTGCTTCGTGCCCGGGGTGATCGAGACCGTTCGTCGGCTATGGCCGGAAGCGCGGGTGCTGGTTTCGCTCGACCGTCGTTCGGCAGAGATGATGGGCGGGATCGAGCCCGCGCTGGCGCAATTGGCCGCCATTCCCGGCTGCATCGTCGCGGTCGAAAAATCGCTGCTGGGGCTCGTCTTGCCGCTCGCGCTCAAGATGCTCGGCTCCGAGCGTCTCGGTGCATGGGTGACCAACGAGCCCGAGGATATCGCTTACTGGCTCGCCCAGCCGGTGCGACAGATCACGACCGATCGGCCGGATCTCGCCGTGAGCATTCGTCGCAGGCTCGAAACGATGCCGGCGCGCCCATGATTGCCCGCCGCCGCTTTCTCGTGGGATCGCTGGCGAGCGCCGCCTTGGCTGCGCCCGCTGGCTTCGTGCGGGGAGCGCCGGTGTCGTTCGGCGCAGATCCCTTCACGCTCGGTGTTGCCTCCGGATGTCCGCGTGAGGATCGCGTCATCCTGTGGACCCGCCTTGCGCCGCAGCCGCTCGAGGACGGCGGCATGCGGGACGCGTCGGTGGACGTCGAATGGCAGATTGCGGAGGACGAGGCCTTTTCGCGTATCGTCTCCCGCGGCGTCATGCGGGCAACGGCCGAGCTTGCGCATTCCGTGCATGCCGAGGCGACGGGCTTGCTGCCGGATCGCGTCTACTGGTACCGCTTCCGCGCCGGTCCGGCGCTCAGCCCGGTCGGACGCACCCGGACCGCACCCGCCGGGTCGTCGCGGCCTTTCCGCTTTGCCTTCGCATCCTGCCAGCAATACGAGCAGGGCTATTTTGCCGCCTATCGCGACATGGCCGCACGCGATCTCGATCTCGTCGTGCATCTCGGCGACTACATCTACGAGAAGTCCTGGGGATCGCGCCACGTCCGCCAGCACGGCGTCGGAATTCCGACGACGCTCGAGGAGTTCCGCAACCGCTACGCGCTCTACAAGAGCGATCCCGACCTGCAGGCGGCGCACGCCGCCTTTCCCTGGCTTTCGGTCTGGGACGATCACGAGGTGATGGACGACTATGCCAATGATCGCTCCTACACCGTGCACGACGCCGGTCAGTTCCTGAAGATCCGCGCGGCCGCCTATCAGGCCTATTACGAGCACATGCCGCTTCCGCTTTCGGCGCGCCCGCGCGGCGCGAACGCCACGATCTACGAGCACTATCGCTTCGGCGAGATGCTCGACGTGCTCCTGCTCGACGACCGGCAATATCGCTCGGCATCTGCCTGTGTCGGAAATGGGCGGCCGACCTGGGTGACGGATTGTGCAGGCCGCACCGACGAGGCGCGGACGATGTTGGGCCGGGACCAGGAGCAATGGCTCGATGCGCGCCTGCGCGACTGTCGCGGCCGCTGGACCATCGTCGCGCAGCAGACCTTGATGGCGCAGGACAAGCGCGAAGCAGACGACGGCGCGCGTTTCTGGATGGATGGCTGGGACGGCTATCCCAATGCACGCCGCCGGCTCCTTGATTCGCTTATGGCGCATCGCCGGCGCAATCCGATCGTGATCGGCGGCGACCGCCACGCCTTCTTTACCGCCGATCTCAAGCGTGATGACGCCCGCCCGGATGGCCCGACCATTGCGACCGAGTTCGTCGGCACGTCGATCAGCTCGGACGGGCCGAGCGAAGCCAGCGTCCGCAAGGCGCTGGCGGAGAACCCGCATCTGCTCTATGCGCGTGGCGACAAGCGCGGCTATGCGACCGTCGAGCTCGACGCCCGGCATTGCACCGTGGGATTCGAAGCGCTCGACGACGTCAAGGACGCCGCGAGCGCCGTGCGCCGGCTGACGAGCTTTGTGGTCGAGAATGGCGTGCCGGGCGCGAAGACCGCATGACGACATCCGCATGCTGCAGATTTGACGGCCAACGAAAGATCGCCTCAAATGCTTCGACATCTGATTGTGCCTTGAGGCCGCTGCGGGGGGCTGCGCCGTGACTGATCAAACCATCCTGCGGGTCGCCTGGCTCTACTACATGGAGAACCTGACCCAGGCCGAGATCGGCGAGCGGCTCGGGCTGACCCGCGCTCGCGTCAACCGCATGCTGTCGGATGCGCGGCAGACCGGCATCGTCAACATCCGCCTCAACTCCGCCTTTGCGATCTGCACGGAGCTGGAGCACCGCTTGCGCCGGGAATGCGGCCTCGAGGATGCCGTCGTCATCCCGAGCCCGGAGAATCCCGAGCAGGTCGGCAGCCTGATCGGTATGGCGGCCGGCGCGTATCTGTCCAAATTGCTCGAGCAGAAGCGTCCGCGCATCATCGGCATCGGATGGGGGGCGACCTTGCGCGAGACCATCCGTTACGTCACGCCGGCGGACTATCCCGATCTCTCCATCGTCTCCATGATGGGCGGCCTATCGCGCGGACTCGAGCTCAACACCTTCGAGATCGCCGGTGAGCTCGCGCACCGGCTGCACGCCCAGTGCAGCTATCTGGCCGCCCCGATCTTCGTCAGCAGCCGGCGCTCGCGCGACACCTTTTTGGCCCAGGAGGTCTATCAGGAGGTGCTGAACAGCGTTGAAAAGATCGATCTTGCGCTGTTGAGCATGGGAGACATGACGCCGCGCTCGCTGTTGATGCGGCATGGGCTGCCGCCGGACGTGCGCGCCGAGCATCTGCGGGCGGCTGGCGCCGTCGGCGACGTCCTGGCGCAATTTCTCGACAAGACCGGCCGGCCCATCGATCACAACATCAACAGCCGCGCCATTGCGATGCCGCTCGACAAGCTGGCGCGCGTGCCGACGTCGATGCTGATCGCCGGAGGGCTCAACAAGGCGCCGATCATCGCTGCGGTGCTGCGCGGCCGGATCGGCAAGGTGCTGGTGACCGACGAGAACACCGCCATCGCGGCGCTGAAGCTGATCGACAAGCAGAAATAGCCGTACTTTCCGCCACCGCTATGACATCCGCCGTGGGCGCCCCTGTCCACGCGCGGCCGACGTGCGCCGGAAGGCCTGCAAAAGCATTTGTCACTTCGCTGTTACATATGTAATATGCCGGAGACAATTGCTCAGAAGGATGGCGTCGACATGCGCGCTGCGGTGCTCCAGGACATTCGTGATATCCGCGTCCTCGATATTCCCGAGCCGAAGCCGCTCGCGGAGGACGAGCTCATCATCCGCGTCAAGGCTGTCGGCGTCTGCGGCAGCGATCTGCACTCCTATCTCGAGGGCGGAACAACCGGTCCGACGCAAGTCAGGCCGTTCGTCCTGGGTCATGAATTCTCGGGTGTCCTCACGCCGGACTCGGCGCGCAAAGCGGGGTTCTCGGCCGACGCGCTGGTGGCGGTCGATCCTTCCATTCCCTGCGGCCGTTGCGAGTGGTGTCACCGCGGGCACACCAATCTCTGCCCCAATGTGAAGTTCCTGGGTTACGCGCCTCACAACGGCGCCATGGCCGAATTCGTCTGCGTGCCCAAATCGGCCGTGCATCTGGTGCCCGACAGCATCGATCCCGCCGGCGCAGCGATCCTGGAGACGCTCGGTGTCGCGATCCATGCCATGGATCTGGCGCGTCCGCGGCTGCTGGAAAGTGTGGCGGTGCTGGGCTGCGGGCCGGTGGGACTGCTGCTGGTGCAACTGGCGCGGCTCGCGGGCAGCGGCAAGATCATCGCAATCGACCCGGTCGAGCAGCGTACCGCACTGGCCTGCGACCTCGGCGCGGACGTGGCATGCCGCAGCTACGCCGAGGTCGGCGAGGCCACCGAGGGCCGCGGCGTCGACCTGGTGATCGAGGCGACCGACTCCTCGCACGGCTTCGAGCATGCGGCGCGTTGCGCCCGTATCGGTGGCCGGGTGGTTCTCGTCGGCATCCCCGAGAACAACCAGTACATCCTCAGCGGCGCGGAATCGCGCCGGAAGGGCCTGTCGATCAAGTTTTCACGCCGCATGCCGGAGGTCTATCCGCGGGCCATTGCCCTTACGCAGTCGGGGAAGATCAAGCTGGCGCCGCTGGCCACGCATCGCTTCTCGCTCGACCAGACGCCCGCCGCATTCGAGCAGCAGGTCGCGCGGCGCGATGGAATCATCAAGGCGATCATCTGCCCGTAGACGGAGCGTCATCTCGTCAAGAGCCTGGTGCAGTGGAGCAGGCACAGAAGCAGGACCGGTCGTGATGGCGAAATCGTCGAAGTTGGTCGTCGCCCGAAAAGGGCGCGTGCTGATGGTGAGACGCAAGCGCGACGGGCTCTGGATGTTTCCCGGCGGCCGCAGGCGGGCAGGCGAGAGCGACAGGAGCTGCCTTCGTCGCGAGATCAAGGAGGAGCTTCCCAAGCTGAAGCTCGGGCCGTTGAAACTCTGGAAGGAAGTCAAGGCGAGGAAGAGCCGGACCGGCCGGCGGATGAGCGATGCGATCTTCCTGGCCAAGAAGGTGTCGGGGCGCCTGAAGGTCGGCGACAAGAAGGAGATCGACCGGGCGGTCTGGCGCAAGCCGCGCGGCGCCGGACTGACGCCGACCTCGCGCTACATCCGCGACAAGCTGTTCCCAGGGCGCGGCCGCCGCTAGGTCGCTTGCGCCAGACGATGAGCGAAGGTTCGTCCTCTGGACCTGCTCGTCATTGCAGCGCCTGGCGCAGGAGAGCGAGCAACTCCTCGTGGATCAATCCGTTTGAAGCGATCTTGTCGAGATCGTCGTTGCGGCACGGCCGCCCCGTCAGTGTCGTGACCTTTCCGCCACCGGCCCACACCATCGGCATCGCGGCCGCGTGCGAGACGATGTCGGCTTTCAGGGAGACAAAGCCGTCCAGGCGACCCGAGGCGACCATGGTCGTCTCGAAGGCGCCGGAGACGACGATACGCACGCCGCGCACCACTTTGCCGAGCAGTTCGATCACGCGCGTCGTCCGCTGGACCTCGTCGGGCGAGAAATGCGAGGTCAGAATCACCGAGATCACCGCATCCGACAGTGAACGTGTCGTGGAGACGCGCGCCGGCAAGCCGTCGATGGTCGCGCCTTCTCCTGTGAGATAGCGCGCCGTCAGTCCGATCTTGGGCACGTTGATCAGGCCAAGCTTCGTCTCGCCGTCGACCTCGTAGGCGACCGTCACGGAAAACCACGGCAGCCCCCGCGCGTAGTTGATCGTGCCGTCGAGCGGATCGATGATCCAGCGCGCAGCATTGTCCCCGGGGCTCGCGCCGCTCTCCTCGGCCAGGATGCCGGCCTCCGGCGTCAGCGCCTTCAAGCCCGCGACCACGATCGCTTCGGAGGCGAGATCCGCCTCGGTGACGATGTCGAGATGGTCCTTGCGCTCCGTGCGCAGCGGCGTGGATTGCATCGCGACCAGCCTGGCCGCCGCCTCGCCGACGACGGCCTCTGCGCGCCTCAGCAGTGCCGGAAGGCCGTCGCCCCGGTCCGTTCCCGGATCGTCTTGGCCGGCCGCGATCTCGAATGGGCGACCGTAGTCTCCGACCGGAACGAGGTGGCTGCTGATGCCCGTGTCCGGCCGCCAGCAGTGCAAGGCAAATCCCGGCGGCTCCATGATGAAACGATTGCTGTGACCGGGCCGCAGATCGAGCACAACCTGGTGCGCCGTGCTGGGCGCCACATAGCCCACGGTTCCCGCATAGCGCGCCGTGATCGAGCGGTGATAGTGACCGCACAGCACGCGTTCGATTTCGGGATGGTCTTTGATGATTGCGTCGAGCGCGTCGGCCCCGAGGAGGCGCAGATCGTCCATCCCGTCGGCCCCGACCAGGAACGGCGGATGATGAATCACGACGACCGTCGGCTTGCCGCGCCCGGTCGCGAGCGCGTCGCGCAGCCATTGTTGCCGGGCCGCGCAGAAGGTGCCGTGGATCTTCCCGGCCTCGACGCTGTCGAGGAAGATCAGCCGGACCGGAAAATCGTCCACGACGAAATTGATGAAGCCGTCGGACGGAAGATAGCGGTGACGAGAGCGTAGCGAAGATATCAGCTGCTCGCGGCGGTCGTGGTTGCCGGGAATGACGAACACCGGCATCGGCAGCCTCGCCAGTCCGGCGGCGACGATCTCATATTCCTCTTCGAGCCCGCCATCCGTGAGGTCGCCGCTGACCACGACGCAATCGGGCCGCGGATCGAGCCTCAGCACGGCGTCGATGGCGTCGTGAAACATCGCGTTGGTATCGACGTCGCCGTAAGCGAGCTTGCCGGGCGGTCGGACGTGCAGATCGCTCAGCTGGGCAATGATGAACACAGAATTCCGCCTCCGAAGGGAACAGTAGCGGCCAGCGCCAGGCCGCTTGCCGCAATCGATCGTCCGCTGCCTACGAACTCTTCATCAAGGCGTTGCTTTCCTTGACCATGCGATCGAGCCCTGCCTCGGCGGTCGTTTCGCCGCGCATGACGGCATGGATGATCTCGCGCTGTGTGCGCCAGATCTTCACGGATTGTCCGCCTGGATAGCCCTGCCACGGCTTCGCGCGCTCGATCTGCTGCGACACGGTACGGAAGTTCGGGTTCTTGTCGTAGAACGGGGCCAGGAATTCCGGCCCTGAAGCGCGCAGATTGGTCGGCATGTAGCCCGTCGTCTCGACCACGATCTTCTGCGCTTCCGGTCCGCTCACGAATTTCAGGAACTCCCAGGCGGCCTGCTGCTTCGCCGGATCCTTCGCCGTGATGATCGCCGCGTTGCCGCCGGTGGGCAGCCCACCCTTCTGCTTGTCGTCGATCGGGAAGGTGCAGGTGCGCAAGGTGAACTTGTCGCCGATCAGGTCGGTGACCTGGCGCAACCGGGCCGGCGTGTCGGCGAAAATGCCGATCTTCCCGGCGATGAACTGCTGGCGCGAGGAGTCCCAATCGATCAGCGGCATCTTGGCATCGGCCACGAACCGCCGGCAATGGGTCAGGGCCTTCAGCCCGGCGTCGTTGCCGAATCCGGCTGCGGTTTCCGACGCATCGAGCATCTGGCCACCACCTTGCAGGATCAGCGAACGGAACAGCCAATCGTCGGGCCAGTCGTGGATGTTGTAGGCGAGGCCGGCGACGTCGGCCCCCTTGCTCTTGATGCTGACGGCGAGGGCGATCATGTCCGTCCAGTTGTCGGGCATCTTGTCGGGATCGCCGCCCGCCGCCTTCACGAGCTGCGCGTTGAAATAGATGATCGGCAGCGAGGCGTTGAACGCGAGGCCGTAGATCTTGCCGTCGACCGCTCCGAGCGCCAGGATCCCGTCGGAATAATTGGCCTTGCGCCAGGCGGCGTCCTCCTTCTGCAGCATCGGAGCAACCTCGGTGATCTGGTTGCGTTTCACCAGCGTGCGCACCAGCTCGGCGAGCAGGTGGTAACCGGAATAGTAGACGTCCGGCAGCTGGTTGGTGACGGCCTGCCGCAGCATGGTCTGATGACCTTCGTCATAGCTCGCCGCCGGTGCCCGGAACTGGATCTTGATGCTCGACTGCCGCTTCATGAACTCCTCCGCGATCGGCTCATGGAATTTCGCGAAGGCGGGAAAGGCATAAAGCACATCCAGCGTCACGTCTTGCGCTTGCGCCGGGCGCGTCAGGAACGGGCTGGAAAGTGCGCTCGTCCCGACGGCGGCGGCGCTCTTCAGGAGGTCTCGGCGATGCAGCATGACGGTGTCTCCCCTGGCAGTGGTTGAGGTCATTTGATTCCGGTCATCGTGATGCCGGCAATGAAATGCCGCCGCGCGATCAGGAAGGCGATGACGAGCGGTGCCGTGATGATGGTGGCGCCGGCGGCGAGCGCCCCGTAATTCGAGCCCAGCTCGGAATCGGCGAAATACATCATGCCGAGCGGCGGCGTCGCGAGCTTGGTGTCGGAGACGACGATGAGCGGCCAGTACAGGTCGTTCCAGTGCGCCACGACAGAGAAGATCGAAAACGCCGCGATGGCCGGCCAGGCGCTCGGCACCACGATGCGCCACACGATCTCGAACTCGCCGACGCCGTCCAGCCGCGCGGCCTGGATGATCTCGTCCGGATAGGACTTGAAGAACTGGCGGAACAGGAAGATCGCGAACACCGACAGGAAGAACGGCATCATCATCGAGAGGTAGGTGTTGAGGATGCCGAGCTCGGCGAATGCGATATAGAGCGGGAGCGAGGGCGCCTGGACCGGAATGCAGAGTCCGAGCAGGACCAGCGAAAACAGGATCGGCCGTCCCGGAAACCTCAGCTTGGCGAGCGCATAGGCGCAAGGGATCGCGACCAGCAGCTGGACGACGAGGATGCCGCCGCAGACGATGAGACCGTTGAGCAGGAAGCGCAGCAGCGGCGCCGTGCTCAAGGCAGATTCGAAATTCTGCCATCCGTAGAACTGGCGCGGCCAGAGCCGGAACGTCGCCTCGAAGATCTCGCCCGGCGGCTTGATCGCGCTCGTCAACATGAACACGAAGGGCAGTAGCATGAAGACGGCGCCGCCGATCAGCACCGCGTGGACGAACGCAAGCGACACGAGGCGCCGCATCCGGACCGCGACCGGCGCAGGCGGGCGGGCGATCGTGGCCGATATGCGCGTCAATAGTGCACCCGTCGGTCGAGGATGAAGGTCTGCAGCACCGAGAACACCAGGGTGAACGCGAGGAAGACCAGCGTGAGTGTCGCCGCATAGCTCATGTGAAAGTACTGAAACCCCTCCAGATAGATGGCATAGAGCAGCACCTCCGATGCGCCTCCGGGGCCGCCACGCGTCATCACCGCAACCGTGTCGAAGATCTTGAACGCCGTGATGAACGTCGTCACGGTCACGAACATCGTCGTCGGACCAAGCATCGGCCAGGTCACTTTCAGGAAGCGGTCGATGGGATGGCTCGCGCCGTCGATATCGACAGCTTCATAGAGGTCGCGAGGGATCGCCGAGAGACCGGCAAGGAACAGCACCATGTTGAAGCCGACGAGCTGCCAGATGCCGATCGCGGCGAGCGTCGGGATGACGAGGCGCGGCTCGCTCAGGAAGGCCGTTTCGGCGAAACCCAGCCCCTTGAGGGTCTGATTGATCAGTCCCAGGGTCGGGTGCAGCAGGAACTGCCACATCGTGGCCATCGCGATGAGCGTCGAGGTGACGGGAAGAAAATAGATGACCTCATAGAGGCTGCGCGTGCGCTTGCGCTGGTGGATCAGGATTGCGACGAGCAGCGAGATCAGGACGCCGCCGGGCACGACAATCGCCACGTAGAGCAGCGTATTGGTCACCGAGCGGCGGATCACGGGATCCTGCAGCGCCGTGCTGAAATTCTTGAGGCCCACGAACGCGAAGTCGAGAGCGCCCAGCTCGTAATTGGTGAAGCTCAGAAAGGCGAGAGCCGCCAGTGGCGCCAGATTGGTCAGGACCAGCAGGATGAAGGCGGGTGCTGCGAAGCCCAGGCCCGCGAACCGTTCGATCCAACGCTGGCGGCTGGCTGGCGGCGCCGCGGTGAGCGGGGTGATTTGAGCCGCGACCGCGTTCATCGGGCCTCGCTCGCGCGGCGTACGTCGCGGCCGGCCGCATTGCGGCTCTCCACCTCGATACGGCGGCCTTTGTTGTCGAACACGTGACAATCCCGCGCCTCGAAGGCGAGCGTGACCTCGCCCTCGGGAACGGGCATGTCATTGTCGATCCGGCAGAGTACCGCCACCTCCGGAGAGGCCGCGAGGTCGAAGTGGAGGATGCTTTCCGAGCCGAGGTTTTCTCGGCGCCGGAACCTGCACGGAACGGTGCACGGACCGCCCCCGATTCGCATCGCTTCCGGACGCACGCCGATCGTCAGTTCCGCAGCCGGCACGTTGCGAATATCGATCGGCAGCGTTCGGCCGAGCAGCTCGACCTGGCCGTCGGGGCCCACGTGGGCCGGAAACAGATTGATCGCCGGACTGCCGATGAACTGCGCGACCGCGGTCGTGGCGGGTCGTTCATAGACCTCGGCGGGTGTGCCGAGTTGGAGGATATCGCCGTGATCCATCACGGCCAGCCGATCGGACATCGTCATCGCCTCGATCTGGTCGTGTGTCACGTAGACCATCGTGGCGCCGAGACGCGCGTGCAGCTCGGTCAGCTCGCCGCGCATGTGCACACGCAGCTTGGCATCGAGATTCGACAATGGCTCATCCATCAGGAACGCTTGCGGATGACGCACCATGGCGCGGCCGAGCGCGACGCGCTGCCGTTGTCCGCCCGAAAGCTGTCCGGGACGGCGATGAAAGAAGGTGTCGATGCGAAGCTGCTCCGCGACGGCCCGCACCTCACGCGCGATCTCGTCCATCACGCGCCTGCGGCGCAGCGACAGGTGACGCGTCAAAGGCAAGCGCTCGAACAGGTTCAGGCGCGTCATGGTGAGCGGCAGTGCGATGTTGTCGAACACCGACATGTGGGGATAGAGCGCGTAATTCTGGAACACCATGGCGATCCTGCGCTCGTGAGGCCGCAAATGGTCGACCGAGGTCCCGCCGATCGACACCGAACCGCGATCCTGCGATTCCAGGCCGGCGATGATGCGCAGGAGCGTGGACTTGCCGCATCCGGAGGGACCGACCAGCGTCAGAAACTCGCCGTCCGCAATATCGAGATCGATGTCGTTGAGGACGGCCGTGTCGCCGAAAGTCTTCCCGATGCCGCGCAATGTGAGGCCGGCCATCGCGGATCACGCCTCAGCTTCGCGCGGCGGATACACCTCGTGCACCACGTCGTCGATCCAGTAATCGGTGAGGCCCGGCACCGGTCGAATGCTCACGTCGATGTTGTCGCCGTCGATGTCGTAGATCACGGCTCCGAGCCGCGCGGCGCCGCCCATCGGCGGCGCCAGTTTCTCGCCGACCAGAAAGCCGGCCGCCGGCCCCCAAACGTAGTGCGTGCCGTTCAGCCGAATTTCGTTCCAGCGATGCAGATGTCCGCTGGCCACGATCTCGACCCGATAGCGCTGCAGCAAATCGAGAAGGGCGCGACGCGGCTCCGGCTTGACCGACCAGTACCCGGTGTCGGCCTCGGTCGGTGACTCGATGAACAGCGGCCGATGCGTGAACCAGGCGATGCGACGCCCCGCGGCATCGGCCATCGCGGCCTCGAGCCATTCGGTCTGCCGCGCCTCCTCGGGGCCGCCGCCGAAGATCATCGAATTGAGCCCGATCAGGCGCCAGCCGTCCACATCGCGTAGCCAGTGGTCGTCACCGAAGTGACGTCGGAAGCGATCGAGCCGCTCCTCGTTCACCGGCTGGTGTGGATTGCCGACTTCGCCGACGTCATGATTTCCCGGAACCGACACGACGGGGACACCGAGCGAGGCCAGTTGGGCGGCGCAATATGCTGCGTCGGTCTCCTGATCCGCCGCGTCGACCGTCACGTCGCCGGTGTGGATGACGAGATCCGGCTTCTGTTGCGCGATCCAGCGCGCAAGGGGCGCCCAGTTTGACGCGAAGTGCTGCTTGCTCGGGCTGAGATGCGTATCGGAAATCTGAACAACTCGGACCATGACGCCTCTGCTGTGGGTCGCGTGTCACGCCGTGCGTCGACCGCGCAGCGGTCTCTCGCTCGTTTCGAAACGCGCTGCTTCTCGCCGCGCGGGTTGGCGGTGATTGCCATCGTGGGATCTGAGGTTCTTGGCGCTCTCCCTTGCTGACGATCACTTGGGCGGATCGTGCTCTTTTGATCGAATATACATATGATCGAGCGTCGTGACAAATGTAATATGGCGGTGACAGCGTTCGAACGACCCTTCGCTGTGCGTGCTGTCGCAGGTCGATCGACCGGGCCGGCTGGGACTCGATCGCCCGTGCACGCCGATGGTCGAGACTGGACGCTGCCGGCATACGGAGGCGTGCCTGCGGAATTACGGAAGCGCGTAGGCCCGCACGTAATCGCCGAGCTTGGTGCCGAACGAGCCGTGGCCGCCGTCGACGGTCACGACATATTGCTTGCCGCCCGCCTCATACGTCATCGGCGTGGACTGGCCGCCGGCGGGAAGACGGTCCTGCCACACTTGCCTGCCATCGCGGACGTCGAACGCCCTGATGTAGTCGTCCATGGTCCCCGTGATGAAGATGACGCCACCTGCGGTCACGATCGGTCCACCCAGCATGGGAACGCCGAGCTTGAATGGAAGCGGCAGCGGCGCCTGGTCGCGGATCGTGCCGATGCGGTGTTGCCACACAACCTTGTGGGTCCTGAGGTCGATGGCCGCGATGTTGCCCCAGGGTGGGGCCAGGCAAGGTATGCCGAGCGGCGACAGGAAGATGCCGAGATCGACGCCGAAAGGAGCGCCATACATCGGCTGCACCCCGACTTCGGTGCCCGGTGGATGTGCCGCGTTCGGCGCGGCCGGATTGTCTTTTCCTCGCGGTACGAGACGCGAGATGAACGGAATCGATTGCGGGTTGGCGATGGCGATCTGGCGCTTCGGATCGACAGCGATGCCACCCCACTCGAACATGCCGAAATCGCCGGGAAAGACCAGCGTGCCTTGCTCCGAAGGCGGGGTGAACGGTCCTTCGTAGCGCAGACGCTTGAACTTGATGCGGCAGGCGAGCTGGTCGAGCATCGTGCTGCCCCACATCTGGGCGTCCGTCAGCATGCCGGGCGGACGGAAGCTTAGTCCCGAGAAGGGCTGGGTGGGAGCCAGCCGATCGCCGGGGGCGGCGCCCTGCGGTACAGGCTTTTCCGGCGCAGGCACCAGCTGATGCCCGTCGCGGCGGTCGAGCACGAAGATATCGCCGGTCTTCGCCGGAATGTAGATCGCCGGAGTCACGCCGCCATTCGAGCGCAGATCGACCAAGCTCGGTTGCGAGGGCATATCCATGTCCCAGAGGTCATGGTGCACGTTCTGGAACGACCAGCGCAGCTTTCCGGTGGCGATTTCAAGAGCGACCAGCGCCGAATCGTAGCGCTCCTTCTCCGGCGAACGGCCCCCGCCCCATATATCCGGCGAGCTCGAGCCGAGCGGCACATAGACGAGCCCGAGACTCTCGTCGGCCGCCGAGATGCTCCAGGAATTCGGCGAGCCGGCCGTGAAGTGGTGCGAGCCCGACGGCATCTCGTTCGGATCGGGGTTGCCGGCGTCAAAGGCCCAGATCAGTCGCCCGGAATAAATGTCGAAGCCGCGGATGACGCCGGATGGCACGCGGTCGGAGTAATTGTCGATGACGGCGCCGCCGACGATCAGGATCTTGTCGGTCACCACAGGCGGTGAGGTGCCCTCGTAGAAACCGAGCGTCTGGATCTCGCTTCCCTCCTTCAGGTCGATCTGGCCCTGATTGCCGAAGCCGGCACAGGGCGTGCCGGTCCGGGCGTCCAGCGCGAACATCCGTCCGTCATTCGTCGGGACGAAAATGCGCTCCGGGCAATCGGAGGGAGCCGGTGCGCCATCGGTCGTCACCGCACCGGGCTTCGTTGCGTGATAGGATACCCCGCGGCAGGTCATGTGCTGGAAGGCTTTGTTGTGCCGAACCTGCGGGTCAAATTTCCAGCGCAATTTTCCGGTCGCCGCATCGAGCGCGAATACGATCTGGTGCGGCGAGCAGGTGTAGAGGAGATCGCCGATCTTGAGCGGGGTCGCCTGGTTGGTGATTTCGTCGGGGTCATCAGGTCCCTTGTGATCGCCGGTGCGAAATTCCCAGGCGAGCTTGAGGTCTTTCGCATTGGCTGTGGTGATCTGGCTGAGCGAGGAATAACGTGTGCCGAAACTGCTACCGCCATAGGCTGTCCAGTTGTCGCCGCCGGCGGGCGGGGCAGCTTCAGTGGAGGCAACAGCGTCGGTCGTGCTGCCGTCCGCGACGGTGCCGGCGAGATCATGGCGATCGCGTGCCAGGGAGAAGGCGAGGACTCCCATTGCTGCGACCAGCACGAGGCCGAGCGCCCACCTTGCGACCCGCAGATTGGGCGCCAGAGAGCGAGCGATGAAAGGTAGCAGCAGCCAGACGCCGAGTGGCGCGAGCACGTCGCCACGAGGTGCCAGCGACCAGAAGTCGAATCCGACTTCCCAGATCGCCCACGCCATCGTGCCAAGGAGCAGCGCGGCAAAGACCCAGAGCGCCTCGGCGCGATGTCGCGCGAGCAGCCAGGCAGTGAGCAGCAGCACGATGCCGGCGCTGAGATAATAGAGGGAGCCGCCAAGCACCGCGAGCCAGGCGCCACCTGCGGTGAGGCACAATGCCATGATAACGACAACCACAACAGTGATGGCGAGCAGAGGCGCGGCGCGGAAAAAGGTGGCAGAGCGGGTGATGAGAGACATGTGATCTGCTTCAGCGTATAGAGAAACGCGGCGATATCGCGCGCGTCCTTCGGGTGATACCCACTTTCGGTATGCCGCTGCCCGGCAACGCGCGCTGCGGGTTTTCGATCCAGTCACCGGCCTGGAACATCGGTTGGGCAGAATGATGCCGACCTTTGTCTCGCTGGTGAGCAGCAGCCCGACCCAGATTCCGACCTCGCTCGCGATGTCTGCGATTGGCGCCTTCGCGATCTACCTGACCGGAGCGAGACGCTGTTGCGAAGTCTTGGACGCATCGTGAGTTTCACGCCCTCAATGTGATGATCTCATCGAGCTCATCCTGGGTTGGTCGTCGGTCTCGCTGCTCCGAACTGCCGACCGGACCCAAAGGCTTCATGCGAAATGTGCTAGCCGTCTACGGGTGTACGGAGAGGTCAAAACAGGTACAAGCGTGCGTAATTTCGACCCGTTTGGAGTGCATCCGTTCCGGGCATCCCATTGAGAGCATAAGGTAAATCGTTGAAATCACAGGGTTATCGCTTTTCCGTAGCCCCCATGATGGACTGGACTGACCGGCACTGCCGGGTGTTCCACCGCCATCTGACGCGGCGGGCGTTGCTCTATACGGAGATGTTGACGACGGGCGCCATCATTCACGGCGACCGCGAGCGGCTGCTTGGGTTCGACGCGGTCGAGCATCCGGTGGCGCTTCAGCTCGGCGGGTCGGATCCGCGTGACCTCGCGCAAGCTGCGCGGATCGGCGAGGCGTTCGGCTATGACGAGATCAATCTCAACGTCGGCTGCCCGTCGGACCGCGTGAAGGACGGCCGCTTCGGCGCGTGCCTGATGGCTGAGCCGGAGCTGGTGGCAAGGTGCGTCGAGGCGATGAAGAGTGCGGTTACCGTTCCCGTCACGGTGAAATGCCGCATCGGGATCGACGATCAGGATCCGGAAGTGGCGCTCGATGCGCTTGCGCGCGCGGTGGTCGCCGCCGGCTGCGATGCGCTGATCGTGCACGCCCGCAAGGCCTGGCTCAACGGTCTGTCGCCGAAGGAAAATCGCGATATCCCGCCGCTCGATTACGACCGCGTCTATCGGCTCAAGCGTGCGATGCCCGGTGTGCCCATCATCATCAACGGCGGCATCCCCGGTGTAGACGACGCGAAGGCGCATCTCGACCATATCGACGGCGTGATGCTCGGCCGCGCCGCCTATCAGGAACCGTGGCGGCTGCTCTCCGTCGACTCCGAGATTTTTGGCGAAGCGCCCCCGCATGACTCCATGCAGGCCGCGCTCGAGGCGGTGATGCCCTATATCGAGCAGCAGCTCGCACGCGGCACGCGGCTGCATGCGATCACGCGGCATTTCGTCGGCGCATTTCATGCCGTGCCCGGCGCACGGGCCTTCCGTCGCCATCTCGCCGAGCAGGGCACGCGGCCGGGCGCCGGCGCCGACGTGCTGAGCGATGCGATCGCCAAAGTCGCATTCGGGCAGGTTGCGGCCTAGAAGCTGCACCCAACGCGCCTGTCCCAATCGCTGGGGACAGACGGCGGCGCCTGGATACGCTAGGTCTCGGCAGGGATACAGCAAGGGAGCGAAGCTTGAGCACCGCGCCGCGAATCGACATCGATCCCACCGCATTCTGGGCCGATCCCTATCCAATGCTCGCGAAAATGCGGAAAGAAGCGCCGATTGCCTTCGTGCCGCAGCTCGGCTCGACGCTGCTCACCTGCCGCGACGACATCTCGATCTCGGAGAAGCAGATCGACGTGTTCTCCTCGCACCAGCCCGCCGGCCTGATGAACCGCCTGATGGGCCACAACATGATGCGCAAGGACGGCGAGGCGCATCAGGTCGAGCGCCGCGCGATGTTCCCGACGGTGTCGCCGAAGACGGTGAAGGCGCATTGGACCGCGCAGTTCCAGGCCCATGCCGACCGCATCCTCGCGTCGATCGCGCCCGGCCGGGTCGATTTGATGCGCGACTTCGCGTTGCCGTTCTCCGGCGAATGCCTGAAGTCGATCACCGGCCTCACCAATATCGGCTTTGCGGACATGGACGCCTGGTCGCAAGGCATGATCGAGGGCATCGCCAACTATGCCGGCGATCCCGCGGTCGAGGCGCGCTGCCATGCCGCGACGTCGGGTATCGACGCTGCGATCGACGACATCCTGCCGGTGCTGCGCAAGAATCCCGACCAGAGCATCCTCGGCGTTCTCCTCGCCTCGGGCATGCCGATGGAAAGCGTGCGCGCCAACGTCAAGCTCGCGATCTCGGGCGGGCAGAACGAGCCGCGCAAGGCGATCGCCGGCACGATATGGGCGCTGCTGACCCATCCCGAGCAGCTCGATCTCGTCAGGCGCGGTGAAGTCTCCTGGCTGCAGGCGTTCGAGGAATATGCCCGCTGGATCTCGCCGATCGGCATGTCGCCGCGCCGCATCGCAAAGCCGTGGTCCATCCGCGATGTGTCATTCGAAACCGACGAGCGCGTGTTCCTGATGTTCGGCTCCGCCAATCGCGACGAGAAGCATTTCGACCGCGCCGATCAGTTCGACGTGCGTCGCGACGTGACCAGGAGCGTCGCGTTCGGCGCCGGCCCGCATTTCTGCGCCGGCGCCTTCGCCTCCCGCGCCATGATCGCCGACGTCGCGCTGCCGACCTTGTTCGGACGGGCAAAGATGCTCGAGATCGCCGACGACGAGGAAGTGCGGATCGGCGGTTGGGCGTTTCGCGGACTGCAGAATCTGCCGGTGCGGTGGATGCATTAGACCTGTAGGCCACGGCGGCCCCACTCCGCGATCATGCCATCATGCTCCTGTTTTGCCCGACGGAGCAAACGCATTGCCTGAGGCCGAATAGCCTGCCGCGTAAGTGATTGATTCCGTTATCGCCGGCTACTTTGCATGGGGTTGTTTTTCGCCTTTTGTGTCCGGCCCCGACCAAACGGCCCTCACATTTGCGTGCGGAAAGATTTGCCTGCATTTGCCTCGCCGATTGAACGATTGATCATGTCGTCGGACGCGCGACAGCATGCGCATTGTTCTTCGTTGAGAGATCTCGACAAGTGCGGCTGACCGCACCATCGTTTTAAGTGCTTTAGGTTCGGAGCCGGTTGGCGGCGAGCCACTTGTTATCGGCGGACGATCGTACCTAAATACAGGGAACCCCGCTTCGGGGAGCAATGCTATGAATGTAGTGCCCCGCGATCTCATGACTGAAATCCCCGTCTCGTCCGCCGATTTCCGCGGCGCCATGCGCCATCTCACCGGCGGCGTCAGCGTCATCACCGCCGGCAGAGGCAAGGACATCACCGGCATGACGGTGACCTCGGTGACCTCGCTGTCGGTCGAGCCGCCGACGCTGCTGGTCAGCATCAACCGGGATGCCTCGTCCTTCCCCTTGATCCGGCGCCACGGCGCCTTCGGCGTGAACATCCTCACCGCCGACCAGCTGGATGTCGCCGAGCGCTTTGCCGGCAAAGGCGGGCTGAAGGGCGCCGATCGTTTCAAAGGCGCCAAATGGGTGACGGCGGTCTCGGGCGTGCCGCTCCTGGTCGGCGCGCTGTCGGCCTTCGATTGCGAGGTCGAGGAGATCATGGAGCGCCACTCGCACGGCATCGTCATCGGCCGTGTCAGAGACATCAAGAGCTCGATGCGTACCGCGGCGCTGGCTTATTGGCACGGCCAGTATGTGGCGGTCGACCAGGACGAAGACGCCGCAAGGCTCGCCGAAGTCAGCCTTCCCGCGCATGGCCGGCGCGGCGCTTGATCGCTGCCCGAGGAAGCGCAGGCTGGCCTTTTCCGCCTCATCGCTCTAGAAGCGGCCAGAGTCTCCCGGTTCGGGATGGCCATGGAGCGGATCGATGAAGCGCATCGCGACCTTCGCCTTCTACGCCGTCGGCGCGCTCGCGATCGCCTATCTCGCGCTCTATGCCTATGCGATGTTCTCTGGCCAGCCCGTGATCATCCCCGGCGATCCCATCCACATCTTCCGCAAGCCGGACGCCCCGAGTTATTCGTGAGACGCGGGCGGGCATGACGGCGGAGGCCGTGGCTACCCCCGCAAAATCGCCAGCGCCAGGGCCTGCGCGCGCGGCACGATGCTGTCGATCTCGAGATATTCCTCCGGCGTATGCGCGAGGCCGCCGACCGGGCCGAGACCGCAGATGGTCGGCGTGCCAACGGCGGCGGTGAAGCCGGAATCCGCGCAGCCGCCGGAGAACTCGCCCTGCAGGGTGGTGAGGCCGACCTGCCGCGCGGCCGCCTGATAGCCATCGAACAGCGTCTTGGACTCCGCACTCTGCACCACCGGCACGAACTCGCCCTTGATCGTCAGCGCTGCGCTGGTGCCCGGCACGTAAGACGTCGCGACGATTCTTTCGATCGCATCCATCACCCGCGCACGATCCGCCGGATCGACATAGCGCAGGTCGATCTGGCCCTCGGCGGAGGGCGCCGTGGTGTTGACGGACTGCCCGCCCGAGACGAGGCCGACATTCAGCGTGATGCCCTTGTCGAGATCGGTGAGCGCGTGGATCTGCACGATCTTGTGCGCGAGCTCGCCGATCGCGCTGACGCCGGCGGCGAAGTTGGCGCCGGAATGCGCGGCTTTGCCGGTGATGGCCAGATGCATGAAGATGCCGCCCTTGCGCCCGGTGACGACGTTGCCGGTCGGGCGGCCCGGCTCGGAATTGAACACGGCGCGAGCGGAGCGGCCTTCGCGCTCGATCACGGGCCGGGAGGAGGGCGAGCCGATCTCCTCGTCGGAGGTGATCAGCAGCTTGATCGGATGCGGGTTGCCGCCGAATTTGTGGAAGGCTGTTGCGACGAACACGTTCATGACGAGACCGGACTTCATGTCGGCGACGCCAGGCCCGTAGGCGCGCCCATCCCTGATGGTGAACGGCCGGCGCCCGGCCTCGCCCTTGCCGAACACGGTGTCGCGATGTCCCATCAACAGCACCGGCTTCTCGTTGCTGCCGGGCTTTACCACCTCGGCATGGATCGCATCGCCGAAGGTGGCGTTGGCCTCGCGGCGGCACGGAATGCCGTGCTCGGCAAAATGCCTCTCGAACCGCGCCCCGACCGCATCGACGCCGTCCTTGTCATAGGAGCCGGAATCGATGTTCACGACATCGCGGAGCAGATCGACCATCGCCTGCCGCTGCGATGCCAGCCAATCCGTGATTTGACCTTCAGACATGTGGTTCCTCGCGTGGTTCTCAGGCGGGGTTATAGGACTTTGCTCCCGGGCGTCCTAGTCGCGTGGCGCGATCCCGTTATGCGACGAGCGCTCTCAATGACGAGGTTGGCAGCTTGCTCCACAACAGAAATGCCCGGGACCAGCCCGGGCATTCGTTGTCTCAACCAGCGTGAGGCGCTTACGCCCCCATCATCGGCACCCGCGGATATTCGCCGGGCGTGCCCGCCGGCGGGATCGGGATGCCGCCGTCGGAATATTCGTTGAGCTTGTTGCGCAGCGTGCGGATCGAGATGCCGAGGATGTTGGCGGCATGGGTCCGGTTGCCGAGGCAGTGCTTCAGCGTCTCCAGGATCAGGTCGCGCTCGACGTCGGCCACGGTGCGGCCGACCAGGGCGCGCGTCACCTGCTCGGCGGCCATGGTTGCGTGGGCGACGGCGGGGGGCGTCTTGGCGAGGTCGAGACGGTCGCCGTCGGGCGTGATGATGGCGTCGGCGCCGATCTCGTCGCCCTGCGCCATCAGCACCGAACGGTGCATGGTGTTTTCGAGCTCGCGGACGTTGCCCTGCCAGCGGTTGGCCGAGAGCACGCGGCGCGCTTCCGCCGAAATCGGGCGCAGCGGCACGCCGTTGGCCTCGGCGTATTTCTTCACGAAATGCTGGGCGAGCTCCAGGATGTCGGCGGGGCGCTCGCGCAGCGGCGGGATCTTCAGGTTCACGACGTTGAGCCGGAACAGCAGGTCCTCGCGGAACGTGCCCTCGCGCACGGCTTCCGCCAGATTGCGGTTCGAGGTCGCGATGATGCGGATGTCGACGGGCACGGGCTTGGTGCCCCCGACGCGGTCGATCACGCGCTCCTGGATCGCGCGCAGCAATTTCGATTGCAGGCGGACGTCCATCTCGGAGATTTCGTCGAGCAGCAGCGTGCCGCCGGTCGCCTCCTCGAACTTGCCGATGCGGCGCGCGACCGCGCCGGTGAAGGCGCCCTTCTCGTGGCCGAACAGCTCGGATTCCAGGAGATGCTCGGGGATCGCGGCGCAGTTGATCGAGATGAAGGGACGCTTGGCGCGGGCCGAGCGGGTGTGGACGTAGCGGGCCAGCACCTCCTTGCCGGTGCCGGACTCGCCGGTGATCATCACCGAGGCGTCGGAGCCCGCGATCTGCTGCGCCAGCTTGATCACCCTGGCCATGGCTTCGTCGCGATAGATCAGCTCGCGTGAATCGTTGGCGACGGCGGCCAGCACCGCGGCGATCAGCTCGGGGTCGGGCGGCAGCGGGATGTATTCCTTGGCGCCGGCATGGATCGCGGCAACCGCGGCGCGGGCGTCGTTGGTGATGCCGCAGGCGACGATCGGGGCGTGGATGTGCTCGGCCTCCAGCCGCATCACGAGATCGCGGATGTCGAGGGCGACGTCGACCAGCAGCAGGTCGGCACCCTTGCCGCCGCGCAGCACGCGCATCGCCTGGTCGTGATCCTCGGCGTGGGTCACTGTGGCGCCGTTGTCCATCGCGATCTTGGTGGCGGTGGTGAGCTGGCCCTTCAATGTGCCAACGATGAGAAGCCGCATGTCAGTCTCCTGTCCGTCTGGTCGCGCCTTCGCGCGTTATCACGTGCGTTCGGTCTTGATGATTTCGGTCATGGTCACGCCGAGCTTGTCCTCGACCAGGACAACTTCGCCGCGGGCGACCAGCTTGTTGTTGACGTAGATGTCGATGGCTTCGCCGACGCGGCGGTCGAGCTCGAGCACGGTGCCGGGTCCGAGCTTCAGCAGCTCGCTGACGTCCATCTTGGAACGGCCGAGCACGGCCGAGACCTGCACGGGAACGTCGAACACGGCCTCGAGGTCGGCGGCGGCGCGCGCTGCATATTCGTCCTCGTTGTAGCCGACATCCGTGCCGGCAGGCGGCATCGGGCCGTTGAGATCGGGCAGCGGGACCTGTCCGTCGGTGTCGCTCATGGGTTAACTCCCCCTGCGGGACGCGATGTAGCGTCCGACCATTTCGTCGATCTTGGCCGCGATGGCGCCGCGCTCCAGCACGACGCCGCCATCGGCCCATTCGATCCGGCAGTCGCCGGTGGCAATCTCCGGCTCGGCCAGGATCACCAGCCGGCCCTCGAAGCCGCTCTGCTTGGCGAGCCGCTCGATCTTCTCGCGGGCGGCGTCGTAGAGCGCATCGTTGATGCGGACGACGAGATGCGGCGTCGCGACCAGATGCGAGAAGCAGTCCTTGACCAGCGCGACGATCTCGCCGAGCGGCTCGGCGGCAACGAGATCGGCGCACAGCTTGCGCGCGACCGCCACCGCGACGTCGACCGCCTCGGTTTCCATCTTGGTTTCGATGCTGCCGATGCCGGCCGCGATGCCGCGGACGGCGATATTGATCTCTTCCATGGCAAGCGCGACGCGGCGGTCGCTCTCGGCCTTGGCTTCGTGCTGGCCTGCGGCAAAGCCTTCCTGATAGGCGCGCGCTTCGGCTTCCGCGACCTTCTGGGCGATCTCGGCGGCGGTCGCGGCCTTCTCGCGCGTCGCCCGCTCGGGCGCCGCGAAGTCGGTATCGAACAGGAATTTCGCCGGAGCGGCCATCAATACACCAGTTCGTCGTCGGCGCGATTCTTGGTCAGCATGATCTCGCCCTTGGCGGCGAGGTCCTTGGCGAGGTTGACCAGAAGCGCCTGGGCCTCGTCGACGTCGCGCAGGCGGACCGGGCCCATCGCCGCCATGTCGTCCTGCAGCATCTTGGCCGCGCGCGAGGACATGTTGCCGAAGAAGAAGTTGCGGACGTCCTCGTTGGCGCTCTTGAGCGCGACGCCTAGCTTGTCCTTGTCGACGTTGCGCATCAGGGTCTGGGCCGATCCGGAATCCAGCTTGACGAGGTCGTCGAAGGTGAACATCAGCGCCTTGATGCGCTCGGCCGATTCCCGGTTGTCCTCCTCCAGCGAGGTGATGAAGCGGGTTTCGGTCTGGCGGTCGAAATTGTTGAAGATTTCAGCCATCACCTCGTGCGCGTCGCGGCGGCGGGTCTGGGACAGATTGGACATGAATTCGGTGCGCAGTGTCTTCTCCACGCTCTCGATGACCTCCTTTTGAACCGCTTCCATCTTCAGCATGCGGTTGACGACGTCGAGCGCAAGGTCCTCAGGGAAGATGCCGAGCACGCGCGCGGCGTGTTCCGGCTTCAGCTTCGACAGCACCACCGCGATGGTTTGCGGATATTCGTTCTTGAGGTAGTTCGCGAGGACCTCTTCCTGCACGTTGGAGAGCTTCTCCCACATATTGCGGCCGGCAGGGCCGCGGATCTCGTCCATGATGCCGTTGACCCGCTCCGGCGGCAGATATTGCTGGAGCAGGCGTTCGGTGGCGTCGAAATTGCCCATCAGCGCGCCGGAGGCCGACATGCGCGAGACGAATTCGAGCAGCATGTCCTCGACGGTGTCGACCTCGACGGTGCCGAGCGTCGACATTTCCAGCGAGAGCTGGCGCACTTCGTCGTCGTCGAGCAGGCCCCAGATCTTGCCGCCATATTGCTCGCCGAGCGCAAGCATCAGGATCGCGGCGCGCTTCGGTCCGGACAATTGTTCGGCCGGCTTGCCGTCCTTTGCCCTTGTGTTGGCACGCTGACCGAGCGTGGAGATCACGCTGGTGATGTCGTTGCTGTTGGCGTTTTGCAATGCGGCGGCCATGTCAGTTCACTTCTCGTATTACTTTGCGGATTCGCTCAGCCATTGGCGGACGATGGCGACGGTTTCGTTGGGGTTGCGTTCGGCGAGCTCGCCGACGCGATGAACGGACTGGGCGTGGACCTGGCCCTGGATGGTGGCGACGTCGATCGCGCTGGCGGCGCCGCTCGGCAGGAGCGCCTGGCCCGAGGCGGGCGCGGCCTCTTCCGAGGCGGCGGGGCCGGCGAGGACGCCGGAGATGGCGGCGGCCATTTCGTCGGAGGCGAGGATGCGCTTGACCAGCGGGCGGATCACCAGGAACAGCACGATCAGGCCGAGCAGCATCATCACGCCGAGCTCGACGAAGTACATGACGTCGTCCTTGGTGAACTGCAGCATGCCGAGCAGGCCACCGGGCTCGCCGATCGGAGCGGTGGAGGGTGCGTCGGCAAAGCGCAGATTGACGACCTCGACCTGGTCGCCGCGCTTCTGGTCGAAGCCGATGGCCGAGCGCACCAGCGCGGCGATGCGGTCGAGCTGCTCCTTGGTGCGGTCCTGATAGGCCAGCTCGCCCTTGTCGTTCTTGGAATAGATGCCGTCGACCAGCACCGCGACCGAGATGCGGTTGACCCGGCCGGCCTCGGTCACCTCGGTCTTGGTGGTGCGGGAGATCTCGTAATTGTTGGTCTCTTCGGTCTTCTTGCTCTGGTCCTTGGCCGCGACGCCGTTGTTCTGCTGGTTGCCGGGGAGCTCGTTGTTGACTGTGACCTGGCCGTTGTTGTCGGCGGTCATGCTCTGCTCTTCGCGGGTCTGGCTCGAGCGCAGCACGCGGCCCTCGGGATCGTACTTGTCCGAGGTCTGGGTGACCTTGTTGAAGTCGAAATCGGCGGAGAGCTGCACGCGGGCGCGGCCCGAGCCGACCACGGAGGAGACGATCTCCTCGACCTGCTTGCGCATCCGCTTCTCGAAGGAGATGCGGCGCTCGTCGCCGACCGCCTGCTCCGGATCGGCTGCCGCGCCGTCGGCCAGCAGCTGGCCGGCCTCGTCGACGATCGAGACCCGCTGCGGCTTGAGGCCGTTGACGGCGGAGGCGACGAGGTGGCGGATGGCGCGGATCTGCTGGGCTTCCAGCGAGCCGCGGACCCGCACCACGATCGAGGCCGACGGCTCCGGCGCTTCGCGGGCGAACAGCGGACGCTCGGGCAGCACCAGATGGACGCGGGCGGCCTGGATGCGGTCGATGGCGCGGATGGTGCGGGCGAGCTCACCTTCCAGCGCACGCAAGTGATTGATGTTCTGAACGAAAGAGGTGGTGCCGAGCGCGTCCGACTTGTCGAACACCTCGTAGCCGACGCCGCCGCCCTTGGGCAGGCCGCCCTCGGCGAGCTTCATCCGCAGCCGCGCGACCTTGTCCTTGGGCACCATGATGATGGAGCCCTCGTTGCGGATCTCGTACTGGATGCCCTGGCGCTCCAGGTCCTTGATGATGCCGGAGGAATCCTCGACGCTGAGGTCGGTGAACAGCGTGGTCATCTGCGGCGTGGTGACGCGCATGATGACGAACGCGAAAAAGCCGATGAGCGCGGCGGTGACCGCGATCATCGCCGCGAACCGGGCGGCTCCGATACTCTTCAAAAAGTCCGCAAGACCTTGCAAGCAACCGCCCCAACAGATTCGGCCGCTTTCACCGGAAAGGCCGACTGGGCAATTATTGCCTAGGGGATGGTTTCGATATGGTTAACGAAGGTTAAGAGGTCGGACAAAAGTAGCGCCAAAGACCAAATATGAAAAAAATCGGCCTCGCAGGGCGAGGCCGATTTTCGTCAAAAGCCGCAGTTTTCCGGATCGCCTTACTGGCGATATTGCTGGATACGGGTGGTTCGAAGACCCGCCAGACCATGCTGGTCGATGGAAAACTGCCAGGAGAGGAATTCGTCGACCGTCAGGGTATAACGGCTGCAGGCCTCCTCGAGCGAGAGAAGTCCACCACGGACAGCGGCGACAACTTCGGCCTTGCGGCGGATGACCCAGCGTTTGGTGCCGGGTGCAGGCAGGTCCGCGATCGTCAACGGACTGCCGTCCGGCCCGATGACGTATTTTACCCTCGGGCGATGGGGTTCTGTCATGGCGTACTCACAAACTCTCAACCACTGAACTCACATCCGTAACCCTACGCCCGGCGGCTTAAAAATCCGCTAAGCCTAAGGCTTCAATACAATTCTCGTTGAAAATGCTGAAACGACGCCATGTCGGCCGGCGGATCGGGTGACATCCGGGCCGGTCGAGGGGTCTTCTTAAATACTTTACTAACGAATGAGGCCCTCAAGGGGCTCTCTCAGCCGTCGTCCCTGCGAAAGCAGGAGAACTCATACCGCGTGATCTCTCGATGGGTCGCGCGTGGCAGCACCAAGAAAAATTTCCTAGCTACGAGTCTTCGCCAAATTCCTCCCCGGGGTTATGGATCCCCGCGCCGGTGCGCAATTGTGCACGAGGCGGGGATGGCACCGACTATGTGGCTCGTGCCCGAGCCTAATTGCTGCTCGTCGCGATGATGCTCTTGACCTGGCTCAGCGTGTAGCTGGCGCCGTCGATGGTGAGCAGCGGCGGCGACTGGGTCAGGTCGACGGACGACACGGTGCCCTGCACCTGCGCGGCGATGCCGACATTGTTGTTCGCGACGTCCTTGCCCGTGGCCGTGATCGTGTACTTGCCGTCGGGCCATTGGGTGCCGTCATTGCCCTGGCCGTTCCAGGTGAAGGGGATGTCGGTGCCGGCGGCGGCGGTATATTTGCCGGTGAACACGGTCTGGCCGCTGGCATTGGCGACGGTAATGTCGACGGTAGAATCCGTGGGCACGTTGAGATGCCAGGTGGCCGACGAGCTCTTCATGGTCGCGGTCGAACCGTCGACCAGGGCGGTCTTGCCGACGAAGCCCAGCGCCTGGGTCGCCTGCGTGGTCTGCTGCAGGGTGACGAGCTGGGACAGCGCATCATTGGTCTTGAGCTGCTGCTCGACGCCGGCGAACTGCACCAGCTGCTGGGTGAACTGGTTGGTGTCGAGCGGATCCAGCGGGTTCTGGTTCTGCAGTTGCGTGGTCAGCAGCGTCAGGAAGGTCTGGAAGTTGCCGGCGAGCGTCGATCCCGTGGTCGAGCTCAAGGAGTTCGACGAGGAGGATTTCGGCAGGTCCGTCGTCCCGGAGACGACAGCAGGGGCAGTAGCGCCAGTCGTGGTTGTCATGTCGAATACTCCTTACACTCTGATATCGACGCCGCTGCTCGGCCCGTACATGCGGCCATAGCCGCGCCCGACGGGTGCGGCAGCGACAGTGTCGTCCTCGCTGATGATCAGCCGGCGGGCATTGCCGCCATTGTCGTTGTTCTGGCCGGAGTTCTGGCCCGATGAATTCTGGTCGCGCAGGCTGAAGGACAGCCCGTTGCTGCCGGTCTTGAGGCCGGCGTCGTCGAGCGCGCGCTGCAATTGCGGCGCGTCCTGGCGCAGCATCTGCAGTGTCTCCGGCTTCTCCACCGTGAGATGCGAGGTGACGTTGCCGGCGCGGTCGACATGGATGCGCACGTCGATGCGGCCGAGCTCGGCCGGATCGAGGCTGATGTCGAAGCGGGACCTGCCGGAGCGGATCGCGGCCGCGATCTCGACCGGCACGCCGCTGATTGGCACCGCCGTGGCCGTCGCCGCAGTTGCGGTCAGTGTCGCGGTCGATGCGGACGCGGTCGAGGTCGTGTTGGTCAGCGGCGCCTGCACGGCGGAAGCGGCCTGCGCGCTCGCATCGGTGGCGTTGAAGGCGGCCTGCGCATTGGCATGGGCCTGGGCGGCCGGTGCCGCCGGAATCGCGTCGGGGCTGCGGTCCGCGGCGCCCGGCTTCGTCTCGGTCGCTGCGTCATCCGCTTGCGGCTTGGGGCCTTGCGGATGCGCGGCGGCGTTGGCGGTCGCAATGCCCAGTGCTTGCGTCGGGGCGGCGTTCGCCTTGCCGGTGTCCTGGCCGATATTGGAGACGTCGGACTGTCCTTGCGCGGTGGCGACGGCCTGGAACGAGGTCTTCGGCGTGCCGGGATTGACGGGGACCAGTCCACTGGTCGGCTTGGCGCCGGCGGTGACCTCGTCGGTTGCGCCGGTCGCGGCGTCGGCCAGCGTCGCCGACGTGTCGGCATCGACCTTGGCGCTGGCGGTCTTGGCGCTCTTGTCGCCTGGCGTTGCGGGGTCGGTCTTGGTGCCCGCGATCTGCGCCGCGGTCGAGGCGCTGGCGGCAAGGCCTGCGGCGGCGATCGTCAGCGGCGAGGAGGTGGCGGCCTGGGTCGCAGCCGCGTTCGGATCGGTCGGGACCACAGGCGCGGCCACCACGATCGCGTTGGGATCGGGCACGGCGGCCTGCGCCGCATCGGTCGGTGCGATTGCCGCGGGATCCACGGCGGCGGCGAGCCCGTCGGTGGCCTCGGCCTTGTCGCCCTTGGTCTCCTCGGACGCGTCAGTCGATTTGGCGTCGGATGTCTCGGACTTGTCCTTGGCCTTGCCGGCGTCCTTGGCCGGGTCGGCGGTGGCGTCGCCCGTTTTGTCGTCCCTGGCGGGGGCCGATACGTCGGTGTCGTCGCTCGCCTTGCTCTGCGAGGATTGATCCGTGGATGAGGTGTCGCGCGGGCCCTTGTCCTGGGAGGACGAGGACGAATCGCTCCGTCGCGGCGCGCTGTCCTGAGCCTGCGAGGCCGCATTGGTGCTGATCGCCTGGGCATTGCTGTCGACCAGCGACCCGAAGCTGTCGTTCGCGGGCGCCTCTTTGGCGCTCTGCGAGCGGGCAGGCTTTTGCTGCGTGCTCGAAACTTGCACGCTTGCCGTGACTTCTGACGTACGACCGACCACAGGCGACCCCTTGGAAACATCTTCGGCATCAGGGGAGCAAGGAGCGGGCCAGCATCGTGATGCGTGATTTTATGTAATAAAATCAGTGACTTAATTGTTTTCGGACGCCGCAGCCAGGCCCGCCGCGACCCCGTCATTTCTGCCTCCCCGGCAAGAATTGCCCTAAGCTGGCCACCCCCGTGATTGCTTCACCGGAATGCCGCCTATATTAAAGAGGTTACTCTCAGCCGCGTTCGACCGGGCAGATGTGCCTTTCGGGAACTAAAGTTCCCGGGGATCGCCAATGTCCCGCGAGAAGCAAGAAATCGCGGGTCGCCGCCCGCCGCCGTCAACCCTTGAAGGCCCATGCTCAACAGTCTGGATCTCGAAGGCCGTCCTGAGGACACCAGGGTCGTCGTTGCCATGTCGGGCGGCGTCGATTCCTCGACGACGGCTGCGCTGTTGAAGGCGGAAGGCTACGACGTCGTCGGCATCACGCTGCAGCTCTACGATCACGGCGCGGCGACGCACCGCAAGGGCGCATGCTGCGCCGGCCAGGACATCCACGACGCGCGCGACGTCGCGGCCAAGCTCGGTATTCCCCATTACGTGCTCGACTACGAGGATCGCTTCCGCGAGTCCGTCATCGACAATTTCGCCGATAGCTACGCGCTCGGCGAAACGCCGGTGCCGTGCATCGAGTGCAACCGCTCGGTCAAGTTCCGCGACCTCCTGAAGACCGCGCGCGAACTCGGGGCGCAGGCGCTCGCCACCGGCCATTACGTCGCCTCGCGCCGCCGCGAGGACGGCTCGCGCGCGCTGGTCTGCGCGGCCGACGCCGACCGCGACCAGAGCTATTTCCTGTTCGCGACGACGCAAGAGCAGCTCGACTTCTTGCGCTTCCCGCTCGGCGACATGACCAAGCCCGAGACGCGCGAGCTCGCGCGGCGCTTTGGCCTGTCCGTCGCCGACAAGCACGACAGCCAGGACATCTGCTTCGTGCCGACCGGGCGCTACACCGACATCATCACGCGTCTGCGGCCGAACGCGATGGACCCTGGCGACATCGTCGATCTCGACGGCCGCGTGCTCGGCCGGCACAACGGCATCGCCAATTTCACGATCGGCCAGCGCCGCGGACTCGGCATCGCAGCTCACGCGCCGCTGTATGTGGTGCGGCTGGAGGCGGCTCACCGCCGCGTCGTCGTCGGCCCGCGCGATGCGCTGAAGATGCACCGCATCGCACTTCGCGACGTCAACTGGATCGGCGACGGCGACCTCGACCGCGCCATCGGCGGCGGCCTCGAACTGTTTGTGCGCGTGCGCTCGACCCGCTCGCCGCAGCCGGCCTGGCTGCGCGGCGGCAATGGCCATTACGAGGTCGAGCTCGTCGCCGGCGAGGAGGGCGTCTCGCCCGGCCAGGCCTGCGTGTTCTACGACGCAGCGAGCGGGCAGGCGCGCGTGCTCGGCGGCGGCTTCATCCAGAGCGCCGCCGCGAAGGTTGGTGCTGCATCGGCGCGCCCGCTTGCCGAAGCGGTTCGCGGCTAATCTTGCCGAGATCGGCCCCAACTGCTACCGCGAAAGAGGTGCACCCCCTCTCCCGCTTGCGGGGGAGGGTAGGGGAGGGGGCTCTCTCCACCAGCGATATATCGCGAGCGGAAAGAACCCTCACCCGGCGCTGCGCGCCGACTCTCCCGCAAGCGGGAGAGGCTCTAGGCCGCGCACGGAGTTGGATCTGATCTCACCAATGATCATTACCGAATAGAAGTGTTCAGGCAGGGCAGGGGCATGGCAGCAGACATCTCGCGGGCCGGGGTCGAGAAGGCCTATGGCCGCTGGGCGCCGGTCTATGATCTCGTGTTCGGCAAGGTGTTCGACGCCGGACGGCAGTCGACCATCGCAGAGGCCGACCGCATCGGCGGCCGAATCCTCGACGTCGGCGTCGGCACCGGGCTGTCGCTGTCGGACTATTCGCGCACCACGAAGATCTGCGGCGTCGACATTTCCGAGCCGATGCTGCGCAAGGCGCAGGCGCGCGTGCGGAGCTTGCGGCTCTCCAATGTCGAGGTGCTCGCGGTGATGGATGCGAAGAACCTCGCCTTCCCATCAGATTTCTTCGACGCCGTGGTCGCGCAATATGTCATCACCGCCGTGCCCGATCCCGAAGGCACGCTCGACGAGTTCGTGCGCGTGCTCAAGCCGGGTGGCGAGCTGATCCTGGTCAACCACATCGGCGCCGAGAGCGGTCCGCGCAAGCTGTTCGAGCTGGCCTTTGCGCCGATCGCCCGCCGCCTCGGCTGGCGCCCGGAATTCCCGTGGGCCCGCCTCGAGGGCTGGGCGGCCAGGCACGGCGGCATCACGCTGGCCGAACGCCGCCCGATGCCGCCGATGGGGCACTTTTCGCTGATCCGCTACCGCAAATCGTGATCATGTGACGCGGGAACAGGGGGCATCGCGCCCGCGTTTCCCTGCCATGCGCACGACATCAAACATCATTCTGGCTGGCCTCCTGATCACCGCTTCCGGCGGAGCGATCGCGCAGGCCCCGCCCGCCCCGGCGACGCCGCCGCAAGCGACTGCGCCGCCATCCCCGCAACATGCCGCCAACTGCGCCCCCCAGGACCGGCCGGGCCGCTCATCGGACGGCACCACCACCGGCCAGTCCCGGGAACCGCTCGGCGACAAATTGGCCAAGTCCGACGGTGTGCTCTGCCCGCCCGCCGGCGTCGACCCAGAGATGCATGCCCCGGCGCCCGACAGCAGCGGCAACACCCCGGTCATCCCGCCCCCCGGCAGCCCCGGCGGCGACCCCAACGTCAGGCCGAAATAGACCGTACCGTCCCGGATATCGTCATGCCCGGGGTTGTCCCCGGGCATCCGCGTTCTTGGGGCCCGCAAATCGAGGCGTGGGTGGTCGGGGCAAGTCCGGCCATGACGAACTCATTGAAAAAGATGCCGTATTCGTAAGGCACTTGCCCCACGATAGCCTTGGCGAAGGCGGAAAAAGGCGGCCGCTTTGCTTGACTTCCCGCCGCCCCCTTCTTTATATGCCGCGCGTTCGCGAGATCGGCCGTCGCAGCCGTTCGCGACCCTGTGGCGGGGTAGCTCAGCTGGTTAGAGCACGGGAATCATAATCCTGGGGTCGGGGGTTCGAGTCCCTCTCCCGCTACCACGTATCTCCCACTGTTATGGTGGGCCTCCGGAGAGGCCTCCCGCCTATCAGCGTGGCGAGTCTCCCCTTCACATGGAGTTCGAAGCCCTTCCAGGGTCCCTTTGGCTGGACAGTGACGCTGTGCACGAGGGTCCGGTAGATCATTCTGCGATTGACCGAGTCTCTGACGACCGGAATGATCTCGCGGGCGCCCTGCCGGTTCTTTTGCGCGGACGTCGCGTCCGGTCTGCCCGTTGGGTGCGACAGAGCGCGGCGCCCGAGGCGGAGCGTGCACGAAGTTGGAGTGGTCTTGGCCTCAACATTTGTAAAGCCGATCGCAGAACCGCACCCCCTGGCTTCGGCAATTCAGGGTGGCTTGAACACGTTGTCCAATGCCCTGAGCTGGGCATGGCTCGACACGGTTTGCCAGTATCGGCGCTCGAGGATCGGCCCTCTGTGGGAAACCCTCAACGTTCTCGTGATGCTGCTGGGCCTGAGCGTCGTCTCGTCGGCCATCTTCGGCAGCAGCGTCTCCGACATCATCGCCTATGTCGGTGTCGGAATCATCGTGTGGTCAGCGATATCGGCGCTGGTCATCGAAGGGGGCGGCGTCTTCGTCAGAAATGCCGGATATCTCAGCAATTCCACGCTCGGTCTTGGTCTCTATGTCGGCCGGACCGTCTTCAAGATCATGATCACCTTCGGTCATCACGCCATCATCTATCTGCTCGGCCTCGTGTTTGCGCTGGTCCCGCTCAGCTGGACGAGCCTGCTGGCGATCCCCGGCATCATCCTGCTGTTCGTCAATGGTTTCTGGGTCGTGATGGTGCTCGGCTTCATTTGCGCGCGGTATCGCGACGTCGAGCTGATCGTGCGCAATTTGATGCAGCTTGCTTTCTTCGTGACGCCGGTATTCTGGAATTATCGGCAGATCGCCAGCAACCGGCAGTTTCTCGTCGAATACAACGTGCTGTTCTATTTCATCGAGATCATACGCAATCCTCTCCTCGGCGAGATCCCGCCGCTTGCGCATTATCTGACGGTGCTCGGCGTGACCGTCGCCGGCTATGGCCTCGCCTTCGTGGTGTACCGCCGGATGCGCGGTCAACTCGCGTTCTGCGTCTAGAGCATGCCCGAAAAATCGAACATCGGTCTTCCCAGCGGATCATGCTCAACCAAGAGATTCCCTCGAGAAACGGCTGACCGATGGCTCATGTTCGTCTGAAGAACGTCAACGTCAGCATCCCGATCTACGACAGCCATGCGCTCCGCCTGATCCGCCTGCCGTCGTTCAGCAATGCCGGGGTCGGCTCCGACTCGGCAAGCCGCACCAACGGCATCATCGTCATTCATGCCTTGAAGAACCTGTCGCTCGACCTGGGAGAGGGCGACCGCATCTGCCTGATCGGCCACAACGGTGCAGGCAAGACTACCCTGCTGCGGCTGGTTGCCGGAATCTACCCGGCGTCGACCGGTTCGGTGGACGTGAAGGGAAGCGCGTTCACGCTGCTCAGCGGCAGCATCGCGCTCAATGCCGACGCGACCGGATACGAGAACATCAGGCTGATCGCGAATCTCTACAACTGGCCGAGTGACAAATATCAGGACCTCGTGCGCGACATCGAGGAGTTCACCGAGCTCGGCGTCTATTTGTCGTTGCCGACGCGCATCTACTCGGCAGGCATGCAGGCGCGGCTCTCGTTCGCGCTTGCGACCGCCCAGAATCCGGACATTCTGTTGATCGACGAAGGCATTGGCGCCGGCGACGCGCACTTCCAGGAGAAGGCGCACGAGCGCGTGAACCAGTTCGTCAGCCGCGCTCGTATTCTGCTGCTCGCGTCGCATTCGAAAGATCTGTGCCGGTTGATGTGCACCAAGGCGCTGGTGCTGTCCAAGGGCGAGGGCGTCTTCTTTGGCGGTGTCGAGGAAGGCTTCGCATTCTACGAGCAGATGGGCTGAAGCAATAGTCCGGGATCGGCGGTGACCTCCGTTCGAGGTGCCAGCTGAGGCTCCGCGATGGGGGATCGGCAGCTTTCCCGGTCGCAAAGACGAATGCGCTCACTTTAGGAACTCCGCGCACGATCGACGCTTGAATCGGCGGGCCAGAGTCGCCGCCGATTGCTGGCCTGCACGGCCCGCCTCCAAGCCCCCATGCCCCCCCAGGGTGGGCCGTGCGTCACGCGAGGAGAGCCCATTGTCCGACCCGACCCAGCAAGAGATCAGAGAACGCGCGCAGCGCCTGTGGGAGCAGGCCGGCAAGCCCGAAGGCCGCGAGGACGAGTTTTGGCAGGCCGCCGAGCAGGAGCTGCGCAACGAGGACAGGTCGAGCACGTTGCGGACGCCGGACACGCTGTGACCGACAAGACCTGCCCATTCTGCCGGGGTCTGGGATGGGTCTGCGAAAACCACCCGCTCCGGGCCTGGAGCGAGAAGCTTGGCGGCTGCCGCTGCGGCGAGGGCATGCCCTGCACCTGCAACACGACCGAAGATCCCGAGATCCGCGTGGTGATCGTCGAAGCCGATACGACCTGGCACTAGCGGCGTCGAGCAGATGTGTTGGTGCGTAGGGTGGGTTACGCCGTCCGCTAACTCGCGCTGTTGCCGAGGGAACAGACCATCCCGGAAAGGAATTCAGTCTCTGAACAGCACGGGCTCTGACAACAATCCTTTCCCACGGCAGTGTCAGTGGTGGATGAGCAGAAGAAGATCGAGCACCAGATCGAACTCGCGACGCGAGCGGCAGCGCTCGTCAAGGACGAAACCACCGGCCAGCGCTTCAGGAATTTCGCCGACGAGCTGAAGCGCAAGCTCCGCCGCATGATGCGGCGCGGCCAGGTGCGCGCGCGTGCCTACGAGCTCTGGGAGCAGGCGGGACGGCCAGCCGGCCAGGATCTGGAATTCTGGCTCGAAGCGGAACGGCAGATCGAGGACGAGCGCGAGGAGCGGAAGGGCCCGGGCGCTTCATAGGCGCAAGCTGCGCGCGCGATCGGAGGGGCCATGTGCCGCGTTGCAACAAAGAAAAAGCCGCCGGGCTCTCACCAGGCGGCTTCGAAAAGTCCCGAGCTGTCGATCGTCGCCGCAGCCTTACGCGTACCGCCGTTACCTTGTTTGCGGCCATGCACCGTCATAGTAGGCGGAGGCGTGTGATTCTGCTGTGATCTGAACCACACAGTGGACGAATGATGGCGGTGCTGGGAGCGACAAGAGGGTGGCGAGACGAAGCAAAGCTCGGGTGAAATGCACCGCGAGGTCGAAAAGGCGTGTCTGAAGCAAGCCTCCGGCCCGGCTCGGTGCCGCAGCGCTCAAGGCGCTGCGGCTTGTTCGGGACACGCGCGTCCAGCCCTCAGGCCCGATACCACGCCGCCAGGTTCCACGTAATGGTGTCCCAGCCCGAGATGTCGATCATCAGATTATTGGCGCCGGCGTTGACGATGGGGCGCGAGAGCAGCGGCAGGAACACGTTGGCCTCGCAGAAGATCTCGTCCACCTTCATCAGCAGCGCGGCGCGCTTGGCGGGGTCGAGCTCGTTCTGCGCGGCCTTGTAGGCCTTGTCGGCTTCGGGATCGGAGTAGCGCGAATTATTGCGGCCGAGCCATTTGTTGTCCTTGGTGGCGATCTCCCAGGACACGCACTGGTTCAGGAAACGTTCCGGATCGGGCTGCGGCTGCGTGGTGTTGTACATCTCCATGTCGGCATAGAATTTCGAGTAGGTGTCGGGATTGCCGACGTCGGAGGAGAAGAACACCGATGCGGTGACCGACTTGATCTCGATGTCGATGCCGGCCTTCTCGCAGGCCTGCTTGATGATGGCCTGCGTCTTCTGGCGCGGCGCGTTGATCGAGGTCTGGAAGACGTATTTGAGCTTCTTGCCGTCCTTCTCGCGGATGCCGTCCGCGGCTTTCTTCCAGCCGGCCTCGTCGAGAATCTTGTTGGCCTTGTCGAGGCTGAACTCGTATTTCAGCTTGGGCGACTTGAACTGTTTGGGCGCGTTGACGAAGCTCGCGGTGGCGATGCCGCCGCGGCCGTAGATGAACTTCTGGATCGAGTCGCGGTCGATCAACAGGTTGATCGCTTTGCGCACCGCCGGATCGGACAGCGTCGGATGCTTGGTCTTGGCGTTCGAACGCTCGCCGTCGACCTCGGTCCAGGGGTCCGTGGTGTTGACGATGATGAACTCGACGTTGCCGGAGGGTGTGATGTCGAGCTTGCCCTTGCCGCTCGCCTCCATGCGCTTGAGGACCTCCTCCTCCACCTGCATGTTCCAGGCGAAGTCATACTCGCCGGTCTGCAGCACGGCACGCGCGGCGGACACCGCGTCGCCGCCGCCCTTGATCTCGAGCGTGTCGAAATGCGGCTGGTTCTTGACGTGATAGTCGGGATTGCGTTCGGCGCGGATCAAGTCGCCGGGCTTGAACTCCACGAATTTGTACGGGCCGGTGCCGACCGGCTTCAGGTTGGCTGGTGCCTCGCGCGACTTGCCGCCGATATAGTCGCCGAAATGATGTTTCGGCAGGATCTGGCCGACTTGGCCGCCGACGAAAGGGTCTGCCCAGAACGGTGTCGGGGCCTTGAAGATCACCTTGATGGCGTAGTCGTCGATCTTCTCGACCTTGATGTCCTTGTAGGAGCCCGTGGTGAAGGCCGCTGTGGCGAGATCTGCGGCGTATTGCCAGGTGAAGACGACGTCGTCCGCGGTGAAGGGCTTGCCGTCATGCCATTTCACGCCTTGCTTCAGCTTCCAGATCACGCTCATGCCATCGGCCGAAAGCCCGCCATTGGCCTTGGTCGGGACCTCGGCGGCGAGGCAGGGGATCAGGTTGCCCTCCTTGTCCCAGCCGGCGAGCGGCTCGAAGAAGACGCGCGAGGCGATCTGGTCCTTGGTGCCGAGCGCGAAATGCGGATTGAGCAAGGTCGGCGCCTGCCACAGCAGCATCTTGAGCGTTCCGCCGCCGCCGGCCTTGGTCGGCTTGTAGGGCAGCGTGGCTTCCGCCATCGCGACGTCGTTCCAGACCAGGATCTGGCTTGCGATCGGGGCTGCGATGCCGGCCGCGGCCACCTTCTGGATGAACGAGCGTCGCGACAGCGTGCCTTGCTTGACCTGTCCGACCAGACCCCGGATTTCATTCTCGTTCATCAGATGACCCTCCACCTCGAAGACAAATCGTCCCTGGCGGTCATCATGTTGCATCACGCGCGAGGCGGCAATGCCGGCAATGCCGCCCTGCGACGAAATGACGATGGGGACAGCCCACGCGGGCCATGAGCGGGATCGCCGCGCATGGCCCCTTGGCGCGCCGGGCATCTTCTAGCCGATGCTGACCACGCCGATCGCCAGGGCCGAGAGCAGCAATGCCTGGCTCAGCAGCTGCAGCGCCGTGTTCGGAAGCGCCAGCCAGCGCGAGACCCGCTCGGAGAAGGACAAATTCGTATCGGCGAACAGCGGCTCGAAGCTGTGCCGGAAGAAATGCGGGAACCTGGCGCCGAACCCCGGGGTCAGCAGGGCGTGAAAAGTCGACATCATGGCGACGAAGATGACGGCGCCGAAGGGCTGGCCGACGAACTCGGCCGCGTCGATCAGCTTGATCAGCAGCGCGACGCCGGAATAGATCGGCACGCCCTGAAGCACAAAATAGAGTGCAAAACATTCGAGCCATTTTCGGCCGGTGAGCTTTGGCGTGGCAAGTGCGGTCATGGTCGATTGCTCCTTTGGTTCCGCTGGTGATGCCGCCAATCTCGCGCGCCGGGCGCCGCGTTGCCGTGATGCGGCTCACGCTTTGCGGCCGCCGCGAATTCGTTCCGCATTTGCCGTCGAATGGAGAACGCGTGCCCGCCCCGAGCATGCAATATGGATTTCCATTTCATTGATTTCGGCCTACGGAGAAGCGAATACGGTTCCAGTCATTTTCGCCGTGCCATGGAGACCAAGATGTCGTTTCGCCTGCCCCTGATCCTCGCAACCTTGCTCGCCGCCTGGTCGGCAGGAAGCTCAGCCGAGACCATCAAGATCGGCGTGACGCCGGGGCCGCATGCGCAGATCCTCGAGGCGGTGAAACCGGTCGCGGCCAAGCAGGGCCTCGACATCCAGCTGCTCGAGTTCTCCGATTACGTGGTGCCGAACGCCGCGCTCGATGCCGGCGAGATCCAGGCCAATTCGTTCCAGAACCAGCCTTATCTCGACAACCAAAAGGCCGACCGCGGCTACAAGATCGAGGCCGTCGGCCTGACCGTGAACTTCCCGATCGGCGTCTACTCGAAGAAGCACAAGGCCTTCGCCGACATTCCCGAGGGCGGCAAGGTCTCGATCCCGAACGATCCGACCAATGGCGGCCGCGTGCTGCTGCTGCTGCGCGACAAGGGCGTGATCAAGCTGAAGGACGGCACCGGCTTCAAGCCGACGGTGCTCGACATTACCGAGAATCCCAAGAAGCTGAAATTCATCGAGGTCGACGCGGCGCAGGCGCCGCGCGCGCTCGACGACGTCGACGCCGCCGCGATCAACACCAATTACGCAACCCAGGCGGGTCTCGATCCGGTCAAGGATCCGATCCTGCGCGAAGACCCCAAGGGCCCCTACGTCAACCTGATCGCGGTGCGCACCGCCGACAAGTACAAGCCCTGGGTCAAGATCCTCGTCGACAGCTACCACACGCCCGAGGTGAAGGAATTCGTCCTCGCCAAGTTCAAGGGCGCGGTGCTGCCGAGCTGGTAGGCAATCTGCCCAGCTCCAGCGCAGTCGCGGGCGATGCGGTGGGCGGCCTTGCGCATGAGCCTTGCTTATGGGCCTTGCCTATGAGCCTTGCCTATGAGCCTTGCCTATGAGCCTTGCGCAATGCCCGCTTGTCTGGAGCAGCACGAACCGACATCATCGGGGGCCTGGCCATCCCAGCCCGACAGGGGTCGTATGAAACGCTTTGCAAATCTGAAACGCCTGGGGTTCTTCACGCGGCTGCTCGACGAGGCCCCGCCGGCGGACCGCTACCGCTTCGCGGCCGAGCAGATCGTGCGCGCCGAAAAGGCGGGGCTCGATTCCGCGTGGATCGCGCAGCATCATTTCCACGAGCGCGAGGGCGGCCTGCCGTCGCCCTTCACCTTCCTCGGCTACGTCGCAGCGCAAACCTCGCGCATCCGCCTCGGCACCGGCATCGTCACGCTGCCGCTGGAGAATGCGGTGCGGGTGGCGGAGGACGCCGCGGTGCTGGATCTCCTCTGCAACGGCCGCTTCGAACTCGGCGTCGGCACCGGCGGCAATCCCTCGGCTTTCGCCGCCTTCGGCCTCGACAGCGCCCAGCGCAACGAGATTTTCGCCCGCAATCTCGAGGTCGTCCGCACCGCCCTGGTCGGCAAGCCGCTCGATGGCGGTGACACGATCTATCCGCAGCGGCCGCAGCTGGACAAGCGGATCTGGCAGGCGACGTTCTCGGTCGCCGGCGGCGCCCGCGCCGGCAAGGCGGGCGATGGCCTGTTGCTGTCGCGCACCCAGCCGCGCACCAAGGAGGCACCGAAGGCGACGCTCGCCGAGATCCAGAACCCGGTGATCGATGCCTATCTGGAAGCGCTGCCCAAGGGGGCTGAGCCGCGCATCATGGCCTCGCGCAGCGTCTTCGTCGCCGACGACCATGCCGAAGCGATGCGGCTCGCAGACATTGGACTGCGCCGCGCGCTGCCGCAATTCATGAAGGGCGGTCACGCCAAGCCGGGCGAGACGCTGGAGGAAATGATCACGGCGTTCGACACCCATGTCGGCGACGCCGATCACGTCGTCGCCTCGCTGCGGGGCGACGCGACGCTGGAGCGGATCACCGATCTCGTCTTCCAGGTGCATTCGGTCGATGCGCCGCACGCCTGCGTCCTGCGCTCGATCGATCTGGTCGCGGAGAAGGTCGCGCCGGCCCTGGGCTGGATCCGGACGGCGCCCGATGTGGCGCTCGCAGGTTAACCGCTATGAACGCGATCGCGTGGCACGAGGCTGAATGATGGCAACAGCAGATATCATCGACACGCTCGCCGGGATCGAGCCCGGCTCGGCTCTGGACGCCATCCGCGCCCGCCGCCTGCAGGCGCGCGACAATGCGCAGAAGAGCTATCTCTCGCTGCTCGAGCCGATCGACGCGAGCGATTTTTCGCTGGTAGAACGCGCCGCGATCGCGGCCTTCGTGACCGGACTGCACGGCGAATCCCCCGTCGCCGCCTTCTATCGCGACAAGCTGGCCGCCGACGCGGATGGCGCCCGCCTGATCGAGGCGATCGACGCCGAGACCGCAGGGGGCAAGACCTCGGGGCCGTATGGCTCGTATCCCGCCGGTCCGCTGTCGATCGAGAACACCGCCGGCCTGATCTATCGCGTGAGCGCGGAGCGCAAGGCTGCCCTCGGTCCGCGGCTCGTCGCGGCCCTCGAACACGCGCATCTCCTGGTGTTCCGGCCGCGCGATGCCGCGTCCGCCGACATGAAGGCGTTGCTGGACGCCGGCTGGTCGGCCACCGGAATCGTCACCTTCTCCCAGCTCGTCGCGTTCCTGTCGTTCCAGCTGCGGGTCGTCAGTGGCCTGCGCACGCTCGCCGCCGCGAACGTATAAGAGGAGGCCACAATCATGAGCGCCACCGTCAATCCGCCCGTCGTCTTCACCCAGGATGAACTCGGCTGGGTCTCCTGGATCGATCCGTTGCCCGAGGCCGAGCTGACCGAACGGCATTACGCTGGCCTGGTCGACCGGGCCCGCGCCAAGTCGGAATATTTCCGCCTGCTGGTGCGCGATCCCGAGGTGCTGGAAGCTCGTACCAAGACCGACAAGGACATCTTCTACAACGTCGCCGACGGCCTGCCGCGGGCCGAGCGTGAGCTCGCGGCGGCCGCGACCTCGCGCCATAACGGCTGTATCTATTGCGCCTCGGTGCATGCGCGCTTCGCCAGCACCTATTCCAAGCGCCGCGACGACGTGCAGAAGCTGCTCGATGAAGGCGTCAAGGCCGATCTCGGCGAGCGCTGGAATGCCGTGGTCAAGGCCTCCGTGGCGCTGGCCGCGACGCCGATCGCGTTCGGCCCTGACAATATCGCGGAGCTGCGCCGCGCCGGTCTCGACGATGCCGAGATCGTCGACGTCATCAACGGCGCCTCGTTCTTCAACTGGGCCAACCGGCTGATGCTGTCGCTCGGCGAGCCCTCGAAATAGGCAATATCACCGGCACAAGACTTGCTGCTTGTTTCAACACCTGAGTGGATGGAGCCGTGCATGAGCAACATCGATCGTCGTACCCTGGTGAAGGGCTCGCTTGCCGCCATGATGGCGGGCGCGGCCTTTTCGCGCGCCGCCTCCGCGCAATCGTCCGAGCCGATCCTGCTCGGCGTCAGCGGTCCCCTGACGGGACCGAACGCGCAATATGGCACGCAGTGGAAGCAGGGCTTTGATCTCGCGCTCGACGAGATCATGGCGGCCGGCGGCATCAACGGCCGCAAGCTCGCCTACCAGTTCGAAGACAGCCAGAGCGACCCGCGCCAGTCGGTGGCGATCGCCCAGAAGTTCGTGTCCGATCCCCGCATCGTCATGGAGCTCGGCGATTTCTCGAGCCCGGCCTCGATGGCGGCATCCCCGATCTACCAGCGCGGCGGCCTCGTGCAGTTCGGCTTCACCAATTCGCACCCTGATTTCACCAAGGGCGGCGATTTCATGTGGAGCACATCGGTCAGCCAGGCCGACGAGCAGCCGCTGCTGGCGGCCTATGCGGTGAAGCGCCTCGGCCTCAAGAAGCTCGCGGTGCTGCATCTCAACACCGATTGGGGCCGCACCAGCCGCGACTATTTTGTCAAGGCCGCCAAGGAATACGGCGCCGAGATCGCGGTGACCGAGGGCTATATCGCGGAAGAGCGCGACTTCCGCTCGACGCTGGTGCGCGTGCGCGACGCCAATCCCGACGGGCTTATCCTGATCTCCTATTATTCCGACGGCGCGCTGATCGCCCGTCAGGCGCGGCAGGTCGGCCTGAAGCAGGTGATGTGCGCCGCAAGCTCGGTCTACTCGCCGAAATTCATCGAGCTCGGTGGCGAGGCGGTCGAGGATGTGCATCTCGGCACGCGCTACTTCCCGCAGGATCCCAGACCCGAGGTGAAGAAGTTCATCGCCGGCTTCAAGGCCAAGTATGGCGGGCAGGAGCCCGATGCCTTCAACGCCTATTCCTATGATGCGATGAACATGGCCGCTGCCGTCGTCAAGATCGGCGGCACCGATCGCCGCGCCGTCCGCGATGCCTTCGCCAAGGTGAAGGACGTCTCCAGCGTCATCTTCGGCCAAGCGACGTTCGACGTCGAGAGCCGCCGCGTCAAGGGCGCCATGAACGCCGAGCTCGTCGTGCGCAAGGGCCAGTTCGCGCTCTGGGACGGCAAGCCGACCTGACCTGATGGTCCGAGCATTCGCTTCGGCCCGTTCTCCCTTCAGTAGGAAAACTGCGTGTCTTCCTGGCTCGACTACACCATCAACGGGCTGATCGTCGGCAATGTCTATGCGCTCGTTGCGGTCGGGCTCGCGCTGATCTTCGGCGTCAGCCGGCTGATCAACTTCGCGCAAGGCTCGATCTATCTCGTCGGCGCCTATGTCGGCTGGGTCGCTGTAGTGCAGCTGCATACGCCGCTGCCCCTCACCATCATCGTGGTCGCGGTAGCGGCTGCGATCGTCGGGCTGATCATCGAGCGGTTCGGCCTGCGTCCGCTTCAGAACTCGGTGCGCATCGCACCGCTGCTCGCGACCATCGGCATCAGCTTCGTGCTCGATCAGCTGGTGATGCTGACCTTCTCGCCCAATCCGCGCGCGCTGCCGAGCCAGTTGCCGGATGTGCGTTTCCAGGTCGGTGGCGGCACGATCGGGCCTCTTGATCTGCTCATCGCAGGTGTCGGCCTCACCAGCGCGCTCTTGCTGTTCGTGTTCCTGCGCTACTCCAAGCTCGGCTGGGCGGTGCGCGCGGCCTCGCAGGACCGCGACGCCGCGATGCAGATGGGCGTCGACGTCAACCGCGTCAATCAGGCCGTGTTCGGCATCGCCGCCGCGCTCGGCGGCGTCTCCGGCATGCTGGTCGGCATGTACTACAACCAGATCGACACCGCGATGAGCCTGCAGGCAACGCTCAAGGGCGTCGTCGCGGAGGTCGTCGGCGGTGCCGGCAATGTACCGGGCGCGGTGATCGGCAGCCTGCTGCTCGGGCTCGTCGAGAGCTATGGCGTTGCCGTGTTCGGCACCAGCTACCGCAATCTGTTCGCGTTCCTGCTGCTCGTCGTCGTGCTCGTGCTGCGGCCGAACGGTCTGTTCGCCAGCGCGCGGCAGGCGCCGCCCGAGCCGCTCACCGGCACCTTCATCGCGCCGAGCCGACCCGTGCGCATTCCGCGCTGGGCCTTGGCCGTCGCCGCCGCCGGCTTTGCGGTCCTGCCGTTGTTCCCGGTATCGTTCTACGTGCTTCAGACCCTGATCAACGCCTGGCTGCTCGGCATGCTTGCGCTCAGCCTAACACTGGTCGCAGGCACGATCGGCCAGGTCTCGCTCGGTCACGCGGCGCTGCTCGCGATCGGCGCCTACACCTCCGCGCTGCTGTCGCTCACGTTCTCCGTTCCCGTCGGCCTCGCGATCATCGGCGGCGGCCTGATGAGCGCTGCGCTCGGGACAGCCTTGATCTCACCCTCGTTCCGCCTGCGGGGGCACTATGTCTCGATCGCGACGCTCGCGATCGGCGAGATCGTCTCGCTGGTGATCCTGAACTGGGAGACCGTCACGCGCGGGCCGATCGGCATCTCCGGCATCCCGCCGCTGTCGCTGTTCGGCTACGATCTGATCAGCCCGACCTCGATCTATTGGTTCAGCTTCGCGGTGATGGTGGTGCTGGCGCTGCTGCAGGGCCGGTTGCTCGGCTCGCATCTCGGCCGCAGCTTCCGCGCCATCCGCGACGATGACGTCGCCGCACGCGCCTATGGTCTCGGCCTGAACCGCTACAAATCGCTGGCCTTCATCTTCGGCGGGTTCGCCGCCGGAATCAGCGGCGGCATTGCCGCGCATCTCTACTCCTACATCAACCACGAGACTTTCAACACGCAGCAATCGATCCTGGCGCTGACCGTCGTCATCCTCGGCGGGCTCGGCAATGTCGTCGGAGCCATTCTCGGGGCGGTTGCGTTGGTCGGCTTGCCCGAGGTGTTCCGGATCGCGGCGGAGTATCGCATCCTGATCTACGGCATCGTGCTGCTGCTGCTCGTGCGGTTCAGGCCGCAGGGCCTGCTGGGGACGATCTGATGGCGGAGCAGCACGTACCCATGCTGTCCCTGCGCGGGCTGACGCGCCGCTTCGGCGGCCTCACCGCCGTCGACGCCATCGATCTCGATCTCGCCAAAGGCGAGCTCGTCAGCATCATCGGCCCCAACGGCGCCGGCAAGACGACGCTGTTCAATCTCGTCACCGGGCTCGACCGCCCGGATGCGGGTACGGTTCACTTCGAAGGCCGGGATATCACCGGTCTGTCGCCGGAGCGGCTGGCGGCCGAGGGCATCGCGCGCACCTTCCAGCTCGGTCGGGTCTTCGGCAATCTCAGCGTGATGGACAACGTCCTGATCGGCGCGCACACGCGCTTGCGTGCGGTGAAGCCGGCCGTGCCGGTGATCGGCCCGCTGCTCGAACTCGGACTGGCGCTGCTGCGGCCCGCGAGCGTCAAGGCGGAGGAAGAGCGGCTGCGGGAAGAGGTGAAGGCCATCCTCGCGCGCTTCGGCGAACGGCTGCTGCCGCGCATCGACCAGCCAGCCTACAGCCTGTCCTACGCCAACCGCCGCCGCGTCGAGATCGCGCGCGCGCTCGCGCTGATGCCGCGCCTGTTGCTGCTCGACGAGCCGACCGCCGGCATGAACCCGACCGAGACGGCGGAAATGCAGGGGCTCGTCGCCGAACTGAAGGCGGAAGGGCTGACCATCCTCCTGATCGAGCATAAGCTGGAGATGGTGATGCGCCTGTCCGACCGCGTGATCGTGATGGACGAAGGCAAGAAGATCGCGGAAGGGCCGGGCGAACAGGTGCGGACCGATCCCAAGGTGATCGAGGCCTATCTTGGCCATGGCCTGAGCAAAGAGCAGGAGAGCGCGGCATGACGAATGCGTCGCCCGAAGCGCTGCTGGAACTGTCCAACGTCAACACGTTCTACGGACAGGCCCAGGTGCATTTTGATCTCTCGATCACGGTCGCGCGCGGCCACATCGTCTGCCTGCTCGGCGGCAATGCCAGCGGCAAGTCGACCACGATGAAGATCATCCTGGGCCTGGTGAAGCCGCGCTCGGGCGAGGTGAGCTTCGACGGCGCCTCGCTGATCGGCCTCTCCACGCCGCAGATCGTCCGCCGCGGCATTGCCTCGGTGCCGGAGGCGAGGCGATTGTTCGCGGACATGAGCGTGCGCGAGAACATCCTGATGGGCGCCTTCGTGCGCAACGACCGCGATGCGGTGGCGCAGGATCTCGACAGGATGCTGACTCTGTTCCCCAAGCTCGGCCAGCGCCTGTCGCAGCGCGCCGGCTCGCTCTCCGGCGGCGAGCAGCAAATGGTCGCAATGGCGCGCGCGCTGATGAGCCGGCCGCGGATGATCGTGATGGACGAGCCGACCATGGGCCTGTCGCCGCTCTATGTCGACCGCGTGCTGGAGCTGATCCGCACCATCAACCAGGAGGGCGTCTCGGTGTTCATGGTCGAACAGAACGCCAGCCTCGCGCTCGAGATCGCGCACGAAGCCTATGTGCTGCAGACCGGCAGGATCGTGCTGTCGGGGCCGGCGCGGGCCTTGAAGGACGACCCGCGCATCCGCGACGCCTATCTCGGCGGCTCCGAGGCGGCCTGACGCTTATGCCGAGGCTGCGCGCGCGACCGGCTCGGCCGGCAGGTCGTCGCCATTGGGATCACCGGGGGCCGTGGCCCAGGCCAGCTCCACCAGCGTCACGATCCGGCGGCCGCTGCCGTCGAGCTGGACCACGATCAGGCCTTGCTCCTCCATATAGCCGAGCAGCCGCTGCGCCCGGCGCAGCGAATGCGAGCCGTAGGCGCGGGCGATCGCGGCGTCGCCGGGGCAGGGCCAGCCTTCCTTGGCGGCACGCGCGATCATCATGAACACGCCCTGCATGTCGTCGGGCAAGATCGACGCGCGCAGCGAGACGTCCTGCCAGGCGTCGTCTTCGGCCAGATCGGTGCCGAGGCCGGCGCGGGCATGGGTCAGCATGCGGCGAAATTCGTTGAGATCGGGCACTGCCGTGCCGAGGCCCTCGATGCGGCAGCGGACCACGAACTCCTGATAGAGCACGCCGATGGCGCGGAAGCCGGCGTCGGGCGCGGCGAGCACGGCCCGCAGCGTACGATCCACGCGCTCGCGCCGCTCGGCGAGTTCCTCGGCACTGACCGGCACCTCGACCACCTCAGGCTGGATCACCGGTGCGGCCGCCTTTGCGGCGCGCAACTGCTCCAGCAGATCCGGCGCGGGCCGTCGCTGCGGCCGGCTGGCATCGGGCGGCGGCGCGGCCAGGATCACGGCGCGCATATCTTCAGTGGCCTCCGGCAGCGGCATCAGCCGCGGCGCCGAATTGCGCGGGGAGGTGTCGGTCGGGCCGATGTTCAGGCGCAGCGGACGGCGCGACAGCGCAGGTCCAAGCGCCATGAACTGGCCGCGCTCAAGGTCGCGAAAGGCTTCCGCCTGCCGCCGTTCCATGCCGAGCAGATCGGCGGCGCGCGCCATGTCGATATCGAGGAAGGTCCGGCCCATCAGGAAGTTGGAGGCTTCCGCCGCGACGTTCTTGGCGAGCTTTGCCAGCCGTTGCGTCGCGATGATGCCGGCAAGGCCGCGCTTGCGGCCGCGGCACATCAGATTGGTCATGGCGCCGAGCGACAGCTTTCGCGCTTCGTCCGAGACCTCGCCCGCCACCGCCGGCGCGAACAGCTGGGCCTCGTCGACGACCACCAGCATCGGATACCAATGGTCGCGGTCGACGTCGAACATCCCGCCGAGAAACGCGGCGGCGCGGCGCATCTGGTTCTCGGCGTCGAGACCTTCGAGATTGAGCACGGTGGAGACGCGATGCAGCCGCGCGCGCTCGCCGGCAACCTGAAGGCCGCGCTCGGTGTGGTCCTCGGCCTCGATCACGAGATGGCCGAAGCGTTCGGCCAGCGTGACGAAATCGCCTTCGGGGTCGATGATGGCCTGCTGCACCCAGGGCGCGCTCTGTTCCAGGAGCCGCCGCAGCAGATGCGATTTGCCGGAGCCCGAATTGCCCTGCACGAGGAGGCGGGTCGCCAGCAGTTCCTCGAGGTCCATGGCGGCCGCGGCGCCCGCCGTGGTCTGCCCCATCTCGATTGCAACTGTCATGCCCGACTCAAGTCCCCGTCATTCGCGGACAGCGGCTTATCAATCCCGCCGCGACGCGTCGAGCGGCATGGCGCGGATCATGCCGCGTTGCCCACGGCGGCGTTCAGCCGTGGTTCGATTGCCGTAGAAGTGCGGGCCGATAGGGGGCTTGCGGATCGTCGTCCTCGTTCTCGGGGATGACGCAGGAGCCGAATTCCTGCCTGATCCGCTCCATCTCGGCGATGCGCTCGTGCAATCGCTGCAAATGTTCCGGCGAGGTTGCCCGCCAGAACCGGAACGTGTCGGCAGTGAGCGGCACGAAGGCCGTGCCGAACAGCGTCGGCTCGGGAACGACGGTGCGTCCGAGCAGCAGAAAGCGGTCGGCGCCGGAGACGACGAGGGTGGCATAACCCCGGTTTCCGATCCGCCTGATCCCGTTCAGCGACCATTCGGCGAGCTTGCTGAAATAAGGCTCCTCGCGCCAGCGATCAGGGCAATGGTCGTCGACCGTCACGTTCACCGCATCCTGGCTGAAATGCACGATGATGCCCGACTTCGCCGGGAACCAGTCGTCGTCGAGATGCCCCTGCAGCCAGGCGCAGACGAAGGAGCGGCACATCTGGGGGCGGCGGTCGTAGATGGTGCAGCCGGTGCCGGTCTGCCAGTGCTTGCAGAGCTGGTTCACCGGCTTGTCGACGGCGGCCACTTCGAGAATGTCGCAGCATGCGTTGCACGATCCGCATTGCCGGGCCAGGGGCGCGGCTTTCGGCACGGCGGTCGCACGAAAGCCCTGGCCGTCGCGGACCAGCAGCTTCTGCTTCTCCAGCGTGTTCAACGCGCGCTCGACCTTTAGACGGGACAATCCGGTCGCGTCGATGAGACTCTTCATGGTTGTCGCGCCGGCCTCCACCGCGCGCACGACCTGCAACGTCGACTGATCCATCTTCGATGACTTGTTCTTTCGCCCATCATCCGGCCGTCGCCGGCAGACCCGGAACCTGCTGTCCGGAACCGGCGTCCGGAGATGCTGCCGAGACATCTCGGCAGCCTCCATTAAGTAAGGCCAGACGTCGCATGGATGCAAATATTTCGCAAACAGGGCGGGGGCCGAGGCGGACGCGGCTGATCCGGCCGCGATCTTCCCAATGGGCGCGCAGGCGGCAAGCAATGCTCGGAACGGCGCGCCTACTGCGCGCCGGATCCGCCCTGAACGATCTTCTCGTTCAGCTTCTGGTCCACGGTGTCGACCGTGCGGTCGATCTCGGGATTGGGCACGCCGAGCTGATGCGAGATCAGCTTCACCAGGAGATCGACGCGCTCGATGAAGGGCGCGCCGCTTGCGACCGCACGCGCGGCCGACGACGGCTTGAGCAGGCTCTCGGCGGCCTTTGCGTATTTCGCGAACGGTACCTGGTCTTGCGGATCGGCGCCGAGGCGGCGCGCGATGGCATCGACATGGTCGTAGATCGTCTGCGAGCGCTTGATGTCGCCGTGCACGGCGTCGCGGATCGACTGCGGCTCGTTCGGCGTGATGCAGCGGTAATTGCCGGTGAGCAGCATCGACCATTTCGCCAGCGGCACGAACAGGGAGTCGAACACTTTCAGCTTCACTGGCACGTCGTGGCCGTCGAGCGTCACCGCGTCGATGTCGGCCTCGAGCTCACGCAGCACCTTGTTGTGCTTCTCGTCGGCGAACACCGAGGCCTTGAAATTGGTGGGCAGGCCGACATGCAGCACGTTCGCGGCTTCTTCCGGCGGACGGAACGCCTGCGGGTCGGGCGAGCACAGCGTCACCAGCCCCGGCTCGAACCGCTCCCACACCTGCGCATTGGTATAGGCCTCTTCGAGGTCCATATCGGCGAGCGCCGGGATCCGCTTCAGATAGGGTAGCGGCGGCATGTTCATGATCGACAGACACGGCAGCTTCGCTGCGGCGATCTTGACCATGAGCATGCGCACGGTGTGGTTGGTGTATTGCGGCTCCTGCATCGCAAGGCCGACCAGATCATAGCGGGAGAGGTCGACATTGGCCGGGGTCACGGCGTCGAGCTTGCCGGGCAGGTCGCGCGAGAAGATCGCCCGGTGCACCGCCTCGTCACGCAGCTTGATGCGCACCTCGGTACCTTCGCGGTTGATCAGCTCGGCGGTCTTGGCGCGGCAGACCAGGGTCACGTTGTGCCCGGCCATCAGCAGCTTCGTGCCCAGCAGCGAGCCGTAAGAAGCCCCGAGAATCAATACGTTGCGCGCCATGCTCCGTCCCTTTGACAATGTGCGTGATTTTTTAGCCCCGGCCGTCATCCGCGGGCGAGTTGCCGGCATGTAAAGCGAAGTCCGCGGAGATGGCAACTGGGATAATGCATACAAGGGTGACCGGCGAGCTTCCTGAAACGCCCGCATGCGCCCCCCAAATGTGCCGAAGAATTTTGATTTACAGAATTTGGGTCTAGTCGCTCTCGCGCGCGTGACGACTTGTCATGAGCACGTCACATAAGTCGTCGCGTCATTGCAATGGATCAGCGTGCCGGCGGCTTCCGTCCTCGTATTGTCAGGTAAGGCGGCAATCGGACGCATCTCACCATATCGTGCGTTCACAACGGCGGTTTACGCAGTCATGTCTGTTTGATCGACAGGTGGCGCATTTCCGGCTTGCCAGTCGCAACAAGAGACGAACGAGCCCGCATCACTGGTGCGCGGCAAATGACTTTGGATCAGCGACGGAGCTGGGACGTGACGATCGCGTTGGGCGGGCTTGGACATTGCACCGAGGCCGGCTCGTTTGGAAGCAGGACCGTTTCGCGCAGTGCCTTCGCTGCGCCGAAGACGACGCTCGAGGATCCCGGCGCATGTCTGGGGGCGCGCGGATAGCGTCGTTTGGGGGCTGGCATGGAAAGTGATCATTGGCCACACGGCTCGTGCGATGGCTGCGGTCGCAGCCTGGCGCAGTTGCGGCATCGTGCGTCCGGATTCTTTGAAAGCTTGTCGGTCGCAGAACTCGGGCGGGAGACGCACCGGCATCTGTGGGTTTCGGACTGGCTGCGGGTTGCAGACGACTACCGGACCTTCGCCAAGTTCGCCGGCGAGGATGGGACCATCCCGACCGCGCGGGAGGCGTGGCTATGTGCGTTGACGGCCTTGGAAGTCGTCAGAAGCGTGTCTTGCCCAGGCGACGTCGAAGCCGCCGATTTCGCAAACGAGGTCGATATCAGCCTGAAAGGCTTGGCTGATGACGCCGGCCCCGCGATCGAGCGCGTGACCCTCGAAGGCTTTGATGAGGCGCCGCTCACCGGGTTCTTCGTGCCGGCGCTCTGCCGAACGTCGTCCGCCCCCGCGGTCATCTGCGTCGGCGACGAGGACATCACGCTGGGCTCGATGATGATCAGGCTGCTGCCGGCATCGCTCCGTCACAACATATCGCTCCTGCTCGTCGACGCCCGCCACTCATCCGCCCGCCGTCCCTTCAAGCCGGAGCAGATGCTTCAATGCTGGCTGGACTATCTTCAGGGGCGAGCGGATGTCGATCCGCAGCGGATTGCGATCTATGGCGAAGGGGCGGGCGCCGGGCATGCGTCCCGTCTTGCCCGCGCGGATCGCCGGCTCGCCGCCGCCGTGTGCGACGGGGGCCTATTGAGTCCGGTGATGTGCCGGGCATCGCTGCGCTGGATGACCGACGTCGAGCAGGCGGCCCTTGACGCGAGCGTGCCGGTTTCGATGATGGCCCCGCGCCAGCTCCCGTGCCCGCTGCTCATGGTGGTCGGAAGTCGCTCGATGATGCTGGAGCAGGATGCCCTCGAACTGCAATCGGCCTATCGACAGGCCGGAGCCGATTGCTCGGTGGTCGTTCCGAGCCGCATCCCGCATCCCCTCGGCGAGGTCGAGAATTTCGTCGCCGTCGACGATTTCATTTTCGAATGGCTCGACAGCAAGCTCGGAAGCGCCCCCCAGCTCGAGGACGTGACCTATCTCTAGTCGGCCGGGCTCGCTTCCCGGCGGATCACGACACGTCGATCGCCAGCAATCGCGCTGCCAGCCGGGCGTTCTTGGCGATCTTTGCCAGCGCGGTGTTCATGTCGGCCAGGGTCTTCTCGTCGAGATCGTTGAACATCGTCGAATTCAGCGCGAGCCTTCTCTTGGACAACTGCTCGATGTCGGTGGTCGCTTTCGCGGTCAGCGACATCAGCACGAAGCGGGCGTCGTTCGCCGCCGGCCGCCGCGACAGGAAGCCGCCCTTTTCCAGGATCTTGGTCTGGTTGGTCACGAAGGCCGGATGAACGCGCAATTTGTTCGCGATGTCCGTGCCGGCGACGCCTTGCCCCTGGTCCAGCTCGGTGATCGCCATCAGGATCAGCCATTGCGGCTGGGTAATGCCGAGCAATCCGGCCCAGCTGGTGTGGATGTCATCCAGCTGCGCGTGAATTTCGACGACATTCCAGATGAAGTCCCTGATCGCCTTGTCGAGCTTCTTCTCGATCATGCCGTCGCCCCTCCCCCTTTGGCGTTGATCCTTTTTTTATTGGTCTTGGATCAATGTTCTATCGGGATATCGCGGGGACGTCTCCTATGTCGCGCCTCGAAAGCAGGCGACAGATACAGCATTGTTGGAATGGCTTAGCCATTTGATACTTGCATAAATCAATTAATTCAATTACGTCTCGTGCCACTCAATCTTTGCTGCTCTTGACCCTATCGACAGACGGCGATGTGAGACCTCCAAGAAAGCCCTCGGGATGCCCCCTGGGGGCTTTTTACTTTTTATTCAGTATCTTAGTTAGCCTTCTCGCAAGCTCTGTTGCTCACGAGCAACATCTTCCGCCGAACTTACAATTCATTAGATCAATAAATTGAGGCGGTTGTTTTTATAAACTATACGTGAGTCACGACGGAGGGGGGGCACCTCACTGTCGTTTCAGTCCGCACCTCAGTGCGGATCTGAATTGGACGGAAATTATGAGGGTGAAGCGGTGTCCTCCGAGGAAGCCGAGCCCCCTGAATCGACCTGGAGGTTTACCTAAATGAAGTTGACGAAGTCGCTCTTTCTCGGCTCGGCTGCCGGCCTGATGGCCGTCTCCGGGGCGTTCGCAGCCGATCTTCCCGTGAAGGCCAAGGCGGTCGAATACGTGAAGATCTGCTCGCTGTACGGCGCCGGTTTCTACTACATCCCGGGCACCGACACCTGCATCAAGCTGGGTGGTTATCTGCGCGCCGAAGTCGCGTTCAACACCAACAGCAACTACGGCATCTCGAACGGTTCTCCGGCCGGTGCACACAACCGCCTGAGCAACTACTACCAGATGCGCGCTCGTGAAGATCTCAACATCGACACGCGCACCGCGACCGAGTACGGCGTCGTCCGTACCTTCTTCGACGGCGTGTTCACCTGGACCACCGGCGGCTATCAGGGCTCTGGCTCGGCGACGGGCGGCACTGTCTACACCGGCAACCTCGGCCTCAACACCTCCGGCGCCACCCCGGCGCTCGTCGGTTCGTCGGTCAACGGCACCGACGGCAACACCTCGGGCGGTTCGCTCGGCGTGTACTACGCCTTCATCCAGTTCGCCGGCTTCACCATGGGTAAGGCCGTGTCGCAGTTCGACGCGCCCTGGACCAACTATCCCGGCAACAACATCGACAGCCTCGTCGGCGGTTCCGGCACTGTCACCGGCGTCAACCAGTTCACCTACACTGCTGACTTCGGTCAGGGCGTGACGGCGGCGTTCTCGGCTGAAGACGCGACGGCTTACTATCAGGCCGGCAACGTCAACCTGACCGGCGCGACCGCTGGCAGCATGATCGGCGGCACCTACGGCACCAACGCCATCGGCGGTTCGCGTTCGCCGAACCTCGTCGGTATGGTCCGTGTCGACCAGGCCTGGGGCATGTTCCAGGCGTCGGTTGCTGCTCATGACAACCACGTTGCCTACTACGGCGCCAACGAAGCCACTGGCCACCCCGACGACAAGTGGGGCTGGGCAGTTCAGCTCGCCCTGTCGATCAAGAACATCCCGACCGGTGCGGGCGACGTGCTCAACATTTCGGGCGTCTACACCGACGGTGCGACCCGCTACAACTTCCAGAACCTGGCGGGCAGCAGCTACTCGATGTTCGGCAACTCGGGCGTTGCCTACCAGAGCGTCGGCTTCGCCTATGCTCCGGACACCGTGTTCGTCACGGGCGGCCAGCAGGAGACTGTGAAGACCTGGGGCTTCCGCGGCGCTTTCACCCATAACTGGGATCCGTACTGGAACACCGCGCTCTACGGTGCCTACGCTCAGGCGCAGTACGGCTCGACTGCCAAGACCGCGCTCTGCGGCGCTGGCGGTGCGGGCGGCGTGTTCGGCGGTCTCGCCGGTGTCACGGGTTGTAACCCTGACTTCGCCGTCGGCCAGATCGGCATCATCACCCGCTGGACCCCGGTCAAGAACCTGACGTTCTCGGGCGACCTGAACTGGACCCGCCTCGACCAGAAGTACTCGGGCACGGTTGGTTACGCCGGTGCCGGCACGACGGCCAAGCCGGCCGCCCTGTACGAGCTGAAGGATCAGGACAGCGTCACCCTGCTGCTCCGCGCTCAGCGCAACTGGTAAGATCAGTCGAAGTCTTTCGACGAGCACCCGGCGGGAAACCGCCGGGTGTTTTTTTGTGCGTGATGGTGCGGGAGATTCGGCGGCCGGTGGCCCTGGGGTGAGGGCAGCGATACCCGGGCCTCGGTCGCGAGCATCCCGGATGTCGCTGCGCGAAGGTGCCTGTCCCCCACGCTCACTGTCATCGCCCGGCTTGACCGGGCGATCCAGTAGTTCGAGACGGCCGTGATTGGACCGCGAAGCTGCGGCGTCCTGGATTCACCGCTTTCGCGGGGAATGACACGGCACCTGGAGAACAAGCTGCCGCCTCACAATGACGATGGGGAGAGCGCGTGCGCATTCAGGGAGAGGCGCGGCTGCGAAAGGATCCGCAAAGCCCTATCCGAAGACTCGCCCTGAAATTGAGCGCGTCTCAGCCCTGACTCGCCATCCGCGCGCGGTCGAGATGCTCTTCGATCTTCGGGCGGTCGCGGGTGCGCTCGAAGCTGGTGCACAGCAATTCGGTTTCCTCGAGCGAGATCGGAGCGCGATACAGCCGGCACATGAATTCGGCGCTTGCGCGTCCCTTGGAGGCCGCCGGGCCGCGTTCGGCGAGAAACATGCAGTCACGGCAAACGCTGGCATCGAGCCGTTGATGGGCTGCGTCGAGGTGATTGAGCACTTCGCGGAGCGAGTCGCGCAGCCTGACGCATTCGTCATTGCCGAGCGCCCTGACGGCGTTCACCACGTGATTGATCGGGTCGTGCTGGTTGAGGCACTTCTCGCCCTGCGCGGTGACGTGCAGGACGACGGAACGCTTGTCCTCCTGCGACGGCTTCCTCACCAGGAAGGACTTGCTCTCCAGCGTCTTCACGATTTGCGATGCGGTCGCTCTGGTGGCGCCGATGAAGCCGGCAAGCGCAGACGGCGTGCGCGAAAACCTGTTGGCGCGGCCGAGAAAGCGTAGCGCCATCCATTCCCGATCGCGCAATCCATGCTGGTTGCCTTCGAAATACCAAGCCCTCGCCGCTTGAACCAGCAGCTCGACGGCTTCCCGCGCCAATGGCATGAAGCTACCTCGTCCCCGGAACATCATTTGCGGCGTCCCGAAGCCGCTTTGCGCAACAGTCTGCGAATCCTTCGAAGGGCATCCAACGATTGCAGCCGTCCGGCGCGCACGTCGTGTCGAGCTCAGCTTCGAATGAACGAATTGCAGCGCGCCCGATCCTGATCCGCGAGGCTCGCGTGTTCTGGAGCGAGTCACTGCGCCATTGGCATGCCAACGGCGTCGTCGCACGGGAGCCCGGTTTGCCGTCGCCAGCAGACGATGGATCGGAATAGTTCAACCGAAGCCCCTGAGTTGAAGTCACACGCAGACGTTTCTTATATTCCGCCGAAACGATGAATGAGCTTCTCAACAAAATCAAGTACAGACCCTCGCGAGCCCCAGATGTCGTTGCGTGCGAATGTAACGTTCAAGACATTCTCGCTCGGTCAGTACACATGATAGTGAATGCAATACGTTGTGCCGCGAATGAAATGCACTCGGCGCTGCGACACCTTGATTGCATGTCATCTCGATGTCTGTGTTTCGGCGCAAACTGATTGAAGCTTGTGCAGGCCGACGATGCGTATAGGCAACGTCATCCACAACTTGTGCGTGGTGTCGGAGAATCATCGAGGGAACTCACAGGGATTGCACGTGCCGGTTGTTGATCGCCGCAGGCGCAGAGCCGACCATGCAATTGCTTCCGGCACGGCCGCGCGTTGCTCTCTCGCGCCAATGGCGGAGGCGTCACGACGAAAACCGGAGGCGGCTGTTCGGGCGCATGCGCCGGCGGCGTGGCGGCATGCGCAATCTCCTGTCGAAAACAACGCGCGGGAACGGCGCGGCGCGCATGTCGCACGCGGTCCCGGCTTCTCGACTGCTAGTCGCCCCTGAGCATGTCCCGGAGCTCGCGGAACGGATCGGCGCTCGGGGGAGCGGAAGCGTCTTGCCGCATCGCGCCGTAGATTTTCGGAACCATGTCGACAGCCTGGTCGAGGCCCGAATCACGCCCAGCCTGGTATCCGCCCATCAGGCGAAGGTCGCGCGTGTCCTCGTATTCGGCGATCATGGCGCGCAGCTTGCTCACCAATTCGCGCTCCTCGGGATCCCATACGTTGTGGGCGAGGCGGGAGACCGAGGCCAGAACGTCGACGGCCGGATAGCGCGCCTGATCGGCGATGTGCCTGGAAAGCACGATATGTCCATCGAGCGTGCTGCGGATGGTGTCGGCAATCGGCTCGTTGTGATCGTCGCCGTCGACCAGCACGGAGAAGATTCCGGTGATGGTGCCGGAACCTTCCTCGCCGGGGCCGGCGCGCTCCAGGAGGCGCGGCAGATCGGTGAAGACAGTCGGTGCGTAGCCGCGCGCGACCGCGGGCTCTCCGGCGGCGAGCGCGACCTCGCGGGCCGCATGAGCGAAACGGGTGATCGAATCGACCATGAGCAGCACCGATTCGCCGCGGTCGCGGAAATATTCGGCGACCGCCATGGCCGTCTTCGGCGCCAGCCGCCGCATCATCGGGCTTTCGTCTCCCGTCGACACGATGGTGACGGCGCGCTGACGATCGTTGCCCAGCACGTCCTCGATGAACTCGCGCACCTCACGGCCGCGCTCGCCGACCAGGGCCAGCACGACGGTGTCGAAACCCTGGCTGCGGGCGAGCATCGCCAGCAGCGTCGACTTGCCGACGCCGGAGCCGGCAAAGATGCCGACGCGCTGGCCGGCGCAGATCGGCGCGAACAGGTCGATGACGCGCACGCCGGTGCGCAGCGGCCTGTGCACGCGTGCGCGCTTCATGGCCGAGGGCGCGTCGGCTTCGGCCGAGACCGCAAGGGAGCCGGGAGTGAGGGGGCCTTGTCCGTCGAGCGGCGCGCCGAGGGCGTTGATGACGCGGCCCTTCCAGCTCGGGTCTGGCGCAAAGGACAGAGGCGGCATCCGGTAGGCGACCGAGCCGAGGCCGCCAGCGAAGTGCCGGTCGAACGGCTTGGCGACGATGCCCTCGCTGTCGATCCGCACCACCTCGCCGATCTGGGGCTTACCGGCCGAATTGACGCCGATGAGCTCGCCGAGCCTGACGAAGCGCGACAGGCCGGACACACGGAAATGCGTCGGCGCGATCTCGGAGATCGCGCCGCTGACGCTTGCCAGGGGAGTGCTCTGCTGAAGCTCCAGCAGCGCCCACTCGAGTTGCCGAAGAGCGTTCAAGGAAACCGTCCAACCTCAATCAATGCGCGCGAGGCGCGCTCTACTTGCCGGGTTCGCCCAGCGTGCGAATGGCGTTCTGAAGCGAGCCCTCGGTGCCCTCGATCATCGAATTGGTGCCGTCGAAGGCGCGCGAGGCCGCGATCAGCTTGGTCAATTCCATCATGGGATTGGCCCCGGAGCCCTCGACATAACCCTGCTTGAAGCCATCGCGCGAGAAATCGGCGATGGCGGTCGCGGGCCGGTCCGGCGTCACGCCGGAATTGCCGTAGCGCTCGAGATTGGCGTCAGAAGGGATGTTGAACAGGCCGATGGTGCCGATCTCGTTGTTGTCCTGGGTGATCGCGCCGCTGCGCGCAATCGAGATCGGCCCGCCATTGGGGTCGAGCGTGATCTGGGCGCCGCCGGAATCGACGACGGGGAAGCCGCTCACGGTCTGAAGATCGCCGTTGGGGGCGATCTGGAGGCGGCCGTCACGGGTGTAGACCGTGCCGTTCGGGCCGGCGAAGGCGATCCAGCCCTGTCCGACCACGGCGACGTCGAGCGGGTTGCCGCTCTCGGTGATGTTGCCCATCTCGCGCGAGATGATGTTATCGCCGGGCGAGGAGAAGGCGACAGGGTTCGGGCCCGCCTTGGACAGCACGGTCTCGAATTTCACCACGTCGGTGCGGAACGCCGCCGTGTTCACGTTGGCGACGTTGTTGGCGATCGTCTGGAGGCGCTTTTCGAGGGCGACCTGCGCCGACAATCCCACATAGAGGGCCGATTGCATGGGCTACTTTCCGAACCGGATGGACTGAAGTTTCGCGAGCATGTTGGTGTCCATGCTGGCCGAGGATACGCCGCCGATCAGGACCAGCGCGGGATTGGTCGAATTGTCGCTCTGGGCCTGGGTCGCGTCCCACATCGCCGCGAAGCGCTGCACGAACTTGGTGACCTTGGCCGGGTCCTTGAAATCGGCGAGGTTGATCCTGTTCGTGATCATCTTGGCCTGGGCGTCGATGTTGGCTGCGCTGATGGTCGAGGGCAGGCCGAGCGCGGTCTGCACCACCTGCGTCAACGCCTTGTCAGCGAGCACCTGGTAGGCGGTCGTGACCGTGGACGCCTTGCGGGTGAAATAGAGCGCCAGCCGCAGGCCCTCGTTCTGGTCGCCGGCCTTCTGCTCCATCGTCTGCGTGACGTAATGGGTGGCCGTTCCGGTCGTGGCCTGAACGGTCTTCGTCGCGTTGCTGCCGAGGGCGGCGAAATTGAAGGCCGTGGCGAATTCGCGGTAGCGGGTGTCGGTCAGCTTGTTGGCGAAGGTGTTCTTGTTTGCGACACCCTCGGTCAACACCTTGCGCATGAACGCCTTGGCGTAGGTCATGTCGCTGAGGCCGTAGGCCTTCATGGCGTAGGAATAGAGGCGATAGTCCTTCAGGAAGTCGTCGATCGTCTTGACGTTGCCGATATGGCTCAGGAAGTAATCGGTCTCGCGGCTGACATCCGGCTGCGTCGCGACCTGTGTCAGCGACTTGCCCATGTCCTTGGTCAGCCGGGTGTAGTCCGCGATGGTGGATAGCATGACACGCGCCTCTCTGGCCGCTGATGCGACGCGGCCTCAAGGTGCCGCCAATTGCTTGCGCGGGGCTGGCGGTGCGGGAAGCCAGCTTCGCGCAAGGCTCGCCGACTAGATATTCCCGATGGGATCGGCGATGGAGCGGCGCGTTGGGCAGTTTCGTGGGGGTTTTCATCACGGTAGCGGCGCTGCTCGGTGGATTTGCCGCCATGGGCGGGCACCTGGGCGTGCTCATGCAGCCGTGGGAATTCGTCATCATCATGGGGACCGCGGTCGGCACCTTCATCGTGGCCAATCCGTGGAAGACGGTCGTGGACACCGGCGTCGCCTGCATGCAGGCCATCACCGGCGCGGTGCCCGGCCAGCGCTACTACCTTGATCTGCTCGGGGCGCTGCATGCCCTGATGCGCGAGCTCAGGGGCAAGGGCCGCAACGAGGTCGAGGCGCATATCGACGATCCCGCGTCCTCCGAGATCTTCAAGGCGTTTCCGAGCGTGCTCGGCGATCCCTCGCTGCTCCAGTTCATCTGCGACTACGTCCGCCTCATCATCATGGGCAACGCACGCACGCACGAGATCGAGGCGTTGATGGACGAGGAGATCCACACCATCGTGAAGAGCAAGCTGGCGCCCTATCATGCGCTGGTGACGGTGTCCGAGGCACTGCCGGCGCTGGGCATCGTCGCCGCCGTGCTCGGCGTCATCAAGGCGATGGGCGCGCTCGACCAGTCGCCGAAGCTGCTCGGTGGTTTCATCGGCGCGGCCCTGGTCGGCACCTTCGCCGGCATCTTCCTGTCCTATGGCGTCCTTTCGCCCTTCGCGATCAAGATCAAGATGACGCGCGAGAAGAAGTGCCGCCCCTATATCATCGTCAAGCAGACGCTGCTGGCGTTCATGAACGGCGCCATGCCGCAGATCGCCGTCGAGCACGGCCGCAAGATGATCGCGAGCGGCGAGAGGCCCTCGATCGACGTCGTCGAGAACGAGACGATCGCAGGTCCCAAGGCCGTCGTCACCGAGCCCGAATCCAAGGCCGCCCGCGCATGATGATGGAAGACGACATCGGCGTCGATCACAAGAAGCAGCTCCCGAACTATCTGCTGGACGCTGCCGGCATATCCATCGAACGCATGCCGATGCTCAATGTGATCTTCGATCGCATGGCGGCATCGTGCACCGACAGCCTGCAGCCGATGGCGGGAACGCCGTGCTATTTCTCGGTCAACGGCATCACCAACGATCCTCTCGGCGACATCATCAAGGACTACGAGGGCAACGCGGTCGCTGCCGTGCTCTATGCCGAGCAATGGGACTCGCGCGTCATCATCATGCTGGACCGCGACTTCGTGTTCACGATGGTCGAGGCGATGTTCGGATCCGACGGTGCGGAACCGCCGCTCGATGTCGAGCGCACCTTCTCGAACATCGAGATCCGGCTGGTCCAGGCCTTGTTCGAGCGCTTCGCCAAGGCGCTGCAGGGCGCCTTCGCCGGCACCTCCAACGTCACCTTCCGTGTCGAGCGGGTCGAGACGGCCATGGCATCGCTGGCGATCGGGCGCGCCAGCAACATGTCGATCTGCGCGAACATGATGGTGCAGGCGCTCTACCGCGGCGGCCAGATGTTCCTGATCATTCCGCACTCCGCGCTCAATCCGCTGCGTCAGAAGCTCGCAACCGTCACCGCCAGCGACGGCCGCACGACCGATCCGCGCTGGCGCGAGCAGATGGAGAGCGAGGTCCACCGCACCGAGGTGACGCTGAGCGCCGTGCTCGACGAGAAGATGATCTCGCTCGAGGACGTCGTGAAGTTCAAGGTGGGGCAGGTGCTGGAGCTGGAGGCCACGCCGCGCACGCTGGCCCGTCTCGAAAGCAACAACCAGGTGCTGTTCTGGTGTCAGATCGGCCAGCTTGACGGCTATTACGCCATGCAGGTGGCCGATCCCGTGGATCAGAAACGGGAGTTCGTCGATGATATCCTATCTCGTTGATGCCGTGCTGCTGGTCGCGCTCGCCTTCACCAGCATGCGGGTGACGCGGATGCACCGCGAACTGGCGCGTTTGCGCAGCTACCAGGGCGAATTCTCCACCATCGTCCACGAGACGGCGGGCGCCTTCGACACGGTCATTACCGCGGCGCATGATTCCACCGCCAATCTCGGGCGCCTCGCCAACGTGCTGAGTACCAAGATCGATCAGGCCCATGAGGCGATCGCGGCGCTCGACGCACGCAGCGGGCTTGTGCCGGCCGCGACCACGGGCGGCACCGAAGTGAACAAGCATTGAAGCCCAAGCCGGCAGAACCAATACGAGCGGAACGCCGGGGCGTTCCGGGAGCGGAACTACCAAGAGGCGATACCAGATGGCGCAATCCTTCGACTATGACTCTGCCACGCGAGCACCGGCCGCCGACGAGGGGCATACCGACACGACTCCGCTGGAGCGGCTCGCGGAAATCGCCGCGCGCACGGCGGAGGAGAGCGGCAAGTTCGCCAATGTCGACGCCATCCTGCGCATTCCCGTCACCATGCAGGTGGTGCTGGGATCGGCCACCATTCCGGTGGCGAACCTGATGAAGCTCGGCCGCGGTGCCGTGGTTCCGCTCGACCACAGGGTCGGCGAGCCCGTCGATGTCGTGGTCAACGGCCGCATCGTCGCCCGGGGCGAGGTGGTCGTCGTCGAAGAGGACAATTCCCGCTTCGGCGTCTCGCTCACCGAGATTGTCGGTCCGCTGGGGCAGGGCGATAGCTGACCATGGCGGCACAGGTCGGCATCGCTCCCATCAAGCAGCGAGGCGTTGCCGCGCTGGGCGGAACGGAAAAGGTCGCGGCGCTCCTGCTGGCCATGGGCCGGCAGGCGGCTGCGAGCGTGCTCGCGCAATTCGAGCCCCAGGACATTCGCATCGTCACCAAGGCCGCGGCCGAATTGCGGCCGATCACGGCGCAGGAGCTCGAATCCATCGTCGAGGAGTTCGCCCAGCAATTCTCGATGGGCGCGAACATCCTTGGCACCCTGGGCGGCCTGGAGGCCGTGCTCGGCGACGTGCTTCCCGCCGACCAGGTGTCGGCGATCATGTCGGACCTGCTCGGCAATTCGAGCCGGTCGGTGTGGGATCGCGTCTCGTCGGTGTCGGAAAACTCGCTGGCGACCTACCTTTCCAAGGAGCATCCGCAGACCGCGGCGCTGATCCTGTCCAAGGTCAAGCCGTCTTGCGCCGCCAAGGTGATGAGCCAGCTGCCTTCGAGCCTGCGCAATGAGCTGATGCGGCGCGTGCTCAGCCTCAAGCCGATCGTCGACGACGCGATGAAGGTGCTCGAGAAGACGCTGCACGAAGACCTGACGCTCAATTTCGCCCGCAATCTCGGCGCCGACACCTATGCCCGCGTCGCCGACATCATCAACAAGATGGAGCGCGGCCATATCGAGGACATGCTCAAGAGCCTGTCGGAGAAGCGGCCGAAATCGGCGGAAGTGCTGAAGGAGCTGCTGTTCACCTTCGACGACGTGACCAACCTGACGCCGAAGGCGCGCACCATGATCTTCGATCAGGTGCCGACCGATCGCATCGTCATCGCGCTGAAGGGCACCGATAAGCACTTCCGCGAGCTGATCCTGTCCTCGGTCGCCTCGCGCGTCCGTCGCGTCGTCGAGCACGAGCTCGCCATCGGCGAGCCCTCGAACCAGCGCGACGTGCTGGAGGCGCGGCGCGTGATCACCGATCTCGCGCTCGAGCTCGCGGAGAAGGGCGAAATCGAGCTCAACCCCGAGCAGGAGGATGAGCTGGTCTTCCGCTGACCGCTGAACGGACATGGCAGAATCATCCGATCAGGAGAGCAAGACAGAAGAGCCGACCGAGAAGAAAGTCCGTGATGCGCTCGAACAGGGCAAGATTCCGGTCTCTCGGGAGGCTTCCATTTTCGCCTCGATGGCCGCGCTGATGGTCATCATGGCGTTTCTGATCAGTCAGGGCGTGCAGCAATTGACGCCCACCTTGACGAGCCTGCTGGACGATCCCGAAGGCTTCCCGCTCGCAACAGGTGCGGACGCGCAGAACCTGCTCACCGTGGTCGGCCTGCAGGCGCTGCGTTTCCTGGTGCCGCTGGTCGTCATCCTCATGGTGTTCGGGCTCGCGGCCTCGCTGCTGCAGAATGCGCCGCGCTTCGTGCTGGAGCGTATCAAGCCGGAATTGTCGCGCATCTCCCCGGTGAGCGGCTGGAGCCGGCTGTTCGGAACGCGTGGCCTCGTCGAGTTCGGCAAGTCCCTGTTCAAGCTGACCGCGGTGACCTCCGTGGTCGTCTTCGTGCTGCGCTCGTCGGAAGCGAAGGCGTTCGAGGCGATGTACACCGATCCGGTCGCGCTGCCGGAGATGATCCTCAATATCGCGATGCGGATCGTCTCGGCGATCTGCATCGCGACCATCGTGCTGGTCGCGATCGACCTTGCCTGGGCGCGCTTCCACTGGCGGCGCGAGCTGCGCATGACCAAGCAGGAGATCAAGGACGAGCACAAGCAGGCCGAAGGCGATCCGCTGGTCAAGGCCCGCCTGCGCTCGCTGGCGCGCGACCGCTCGCGGCAGCGCATGATCGCCTCCGCCGCGCGCGCGACCCTGGTGATCGCGAATCCAACGCATTTCGCGATCGCGCTTCGCTACAACCGCGAGGAAAATCCCGCGCCGCTCGTGGTGGCCAAGGGCATGGACGTGATCGCGCTGAAGATCCGCGAGGTCGCCGAGCAGAACCGGATTCCGGTCATCGAGAACAAGGCGCTGGCGCGCGCGCTCTACGAGGCGGTCCAGGTCGATCAGGTGATTCCGGCGGAGTTCTTCCGCCCGGTCGCCGAGATCATCTACTTCCTGCAGTCGAAGCAGACGCCGCGCACCGAGAAGGTCCAGTAGAATTCCGAGGACGACGTCCGGCCCAACAGCTTGACGAAAGCTTAACGCCCTAGGCTCCTCTCGAATGGACCAGAACGGGGCTGTCGTGGGACCGCTTTATCTCTTCGAACTCGCATCGTCGCAGGCGCGCTACCTCGAGCTTCGCCAGTCGACCATCGCCACCAACGTCGCCAACGCCAACACGCCGGGCTTTCGCGCGCGCGACGTCGAGCCCTTCAACAAGGTGCTCGACGGCATGCCGGTGAGGCTCGCCACGACGTCGCCCTCGCACCTGCAATTGTCCGCGGCCGAGACCGACACGCGCGCAACCGCGAAGAAGGACAGCTGGGAAGTGGTCCATTCCGGCAACTCCGTCAGCCTTGAGCAGGAAATGATTAAGGGCAGCGACGTCAACCGCGACTATTCGATGAACTCGGCGATCGTGCGGTCGTTCCACCGCATGGTCCTGGCCGGTGCGAAGGCCTGAGGTGAACTGACATGCTGGACTCACTGAGCGCCTCCCTCACGGTCGCGAGCTCCGGGCTCGAAGCGCAGTCGACGCGCATGCGCATCGTCTCGGAGAATCTTGCGAACGCGACCTCGACGGGACGCACCGCCGGCGCGGATCCCTATCAGCGCAAGACGATCACCTTCGATGCCGCGATGGATCGCGCCTCGGGCTCGCAGCTCGCGAAGGTCAAGGAGATCGGCGTCGACACCACGCCGTACCGCGTCGAGTACGATCCCGGGCATCCCGCCGCCGACAAGGCCGGCTACGTCAAGCTGCCGAACGTCAACATGATGATCGAGATGGCCGACATGCGGGAAGTCAACCGGTCCTATGAAGCCAATCTCCAGGTCGTGAAACAGGTCAGGTCGATGCTCGGCATGACCATCGACCTCCTAAGGAGCTGACAATGCTTGAGGCGATTTCATCCACGGCGATCTCCGCAGGACAGGCGGCGTCGCGCGCGACCGAGACGCAGGCGATCTCGCCTGCGGCGACGACGGCAGTCCAGTCGACGGACGATATCGGCTTCGAGTCTGTGATGAAGCAGGTGACGAGCGATGCGATCGGGACGCTGAAGGCGGGCGAAGCCGCGTCGATCTCGGCGATGCAGGGCAAGGAATCGACGCGGCGCGTCGTCGAGGCGCTGATGTCGGCGGAGCAGGCCCTGCAGACGGCGGTCGCGGTTCGCGACAAGGTCGTGCAGGCCTATCAAGAAGTCGTCCGGATGTCGATTTGATCTGAAGGAGTAGGTTCAAGTGAAATCGCTCGCCATTGCGGCCACGGGCATGAATGCCCAGCAGACCAACATCGAAGTCATCGCGAACAACATCGCCAACATCAACTCGACGTCCTACAAGCGGGCGCGGGCGGAATTCACCGATCTGTTCTACCAGATGGACCGCATGCAGGGCGTGGCCAACGTCAACGGCTCCTCGCCGATTCCGGAAGGCGCCAATCTCGGCCTCGGCGTCAAGTCGGCGGCGATCCGCAAGCTGCACATCCAGGGCGCGCTGACGCAGACCGGAAATCCCTACGACATGGCGATCAACGGCCGCGGCTGGTTTCAGGTGCTCGGTCCCAACAACGAGGTGCAGTACACCCGCGCGGGCTCGTTCAATACAAATGCCAACGGCCAGCTCGTCACGATCGACGGCTACCTCCTGGACCCCGCGATCACGGTGCCGCAGGGAACCGTCGAGGTCACGGTCAACGCCACCGGGCAGGTGTTTGCCAAGCTCGACACGGAAGTGAACCCGCGGCAGATCGGCCAGCTCAACCTCGCCAACTTCGCCAACGAAGCCGGCCTCGAGCCGCTCGGCGGCAATCTCTACAAGGAGACCACGGCGTCGGGCACGCCGGTCGTCGGTCTTCCCGGCGATTCCGGATACGGCAAGATCAACCAGAAATATCTCGAAGCCTCGAACGTCGATCCGGTCAAGGAAATCACCGAGTTGATCTCGGCGCAGCGCGCCTACGAAATGAACGCCAAGGTCATCCAGGCCTCGGATGAAATGGCCCAGACGGTTTCGAAGGGCATGCGCTAGTTCCGGTGTTGCGATGGTGAACAGGGTGGGCCTGATCATGCGCGGGTTGGCCGCCGTGCTGTTGATTCTGGCCTCGGGTCGCCTCGCCATGGCCGAGGAGAAGCGGCTTCCGGTGCCGGCGGTTGCGATCCGCGCCGGCGAGCTGATCCGCGACGACATGATCACCGAGCGCGCCTTCGCATCGGGCCTGCTCGGCGTTGCCATGTTCATCGAGGGGCGCCAGGTCCTGGTCGGCCGCATGGCGCGGCGCGCGCTGCTGCCGGGCCAGCCCATTCCCAGCAATGCGGTGGAAGATCCCTGGACCGTCGCGCGCGGCGCCATGGTCAAAGTGGTGGTCGAGGACAGCGGCCTGTCCATCGTCACCTACGGCTCGGCGATGCAGTCGGGCGCGGCGGGCGCGCTCATTCCGGTGCGCAATACCGATACCGGCGTGATCATCAAAGGCGTCGTCCAGCCGGACGGTACCGTCAAGGTCGCGGACGGCTCATGACCCGGCTCCTGCTTGCGCTCGTCCTGCTGTTTTCGGCCGCCAGCGCCCATGCCGCCGTCCGCATCAAGGACATCGCGGACATCAAGGGTCTGCGCGAAAACCAGATCGTCGGCTATGGCCTCGTCATCGGCCTCAACGGCACCGGCGATACGCTTCGCAACGCTCCGTTCACCGAGCAGTCCCTGCAATCGATGCTCGAGAACATGGGCATCAATGTCAGGAACGAGACCACGAGCACCAACAATCCGCCCCGTCCGACGACGCTGCGCACGCGCAACGTCGCGGCCGTGATGGTGACTGCGGACCTCACGCCCTCGATCGGGCCCGGCGAGCGCATGGACGTCACTGTGTCCTCGCTCGGCGATGCCACGTCGCTGCTCGGCGGTACGCTGGTCATGACGTCGCTGCGCGCGGCGGACGGCGCCGTCTATGCGGTGGCGCAGGGCGCGATCACGGTCGCCGGCTACAGTGTCGGAGGCCAGGCGCAGAACGTCAGCCAGGGCACCCCGACCGCCGGACGCATCCCGAACGGTGCGCTGGTCGAGCGCGAGGTGAAGGGAAGTCTCCACGAGATGGAGTACCTGGTGTTGCAGCTGAAGAACCCGGACTTTGTCACCGCAACGCGCATCCTCGACGCCATCAACCGCTTCGCCGGCGGGCGCTACCGCGCGCAGATCGCCTTTGAGCGTGACTACCGCACCATCGTGCTGTCGAAGCCGCGCCACATCGGCCCGGTCCGGTTTCTTGCCGAGATCGGTGAGCTGACGGTCGAGCCGGACACGCCAGCGCGGGTGGTGATCAACGAGCGCACCGGCACGGTGGTGATCGGGCGCGACGTGCGAATATCGACCGTTGCCGTGACGCACGGCAATCTGACGGTCCGTGTCACGGAGATGCCGGTGGTGTCGCAGCCGGCGCCGTTCTCGCGGGGCCAGACCGTGGTCGTCCCGCAGACCGTGGTCGAGGCCAACGAGGCGGGATCCCAGGTGGCGATCCTCAGTGGGGTCGATCTGCAGCGGCTGGTGCGCGGGCTGAACCAGATCGGCCTGAAACCATCCGGCATTATCGCGATCCTTCAGGCGATCAAGACCGCCGGCGCGCTCCAGGCCGACGTCATCGTGCAATGATGCATAAGCGTCGTGCAAGCTTGGTCGCTCAATGCTCAGGTCTGAAGCGAGAATCGCACGCGGCCCGATGCTGACGCTGGATCACAAAGCCAAACTCCTCTTGATCGCGGCATCGATGCTCGCGAGCATCTCGCCGGTGCTCGCCCTGGACGAGGCCAAGCCTTCGAAGCCGCTCAACCTGCTCTCCTTCGCGCGCGCCCGCGCGCCCGGACCGCAGAAGCCGCAGCCGGTCACGGCGGTGCCGGGCGACAATGCGTCGATGCGGGCGACCGCATGGGCGGCCGAGGATTCCGGACCCGCAACCACCGGTGCAGTGCCCGAGACGCCTGCGCCGGCGGCTGCGCCCGCCCCCACGCCCGCACGCCCGGCCAAGCCTGCCAGCGTCACGGCCCCGCCGAAGCCCGCACCGCCGCAGGCCGCGCCGTCCGCGGACAACGAAGTCACCCTGTTCTGCAGCAACGTTGCCGATCCCGCCGTCGATGCGAGGCTGGCCTGGCAGCTCAAGGAGCTGGAAAAAGCCGAGAGCCTGCTGCGCGAGCGGATCGCCGAGGTCGAGGCCAAGCGCGCCGAATATGAAAAGTGGATGGCGCTGCGTGACGACTTCCTGAAGAAGGCCGAAGCGAGCGTCGTTGAGATCTATTCGCGCATGAAGCCCGACGCGGCGGCGACCCAGATTGCCGGCATGGCGGACGAGACCGCCGCCGCCGTGCTCGCCAAGCTCAGTCCGAGGAGTTCGAGCGCGATCTTCAACGAGATGGAGACGGCGCGCGCGGCGCACCTCGCTGACCTCTTGGGCGGAATGCGTCGCGTGGACGACGGAAAGACCAAATAGATGACGAAGCCGATCCGCATCCTCCCGCTGATCCTGGCGTCCGTGCTCCTGGCCGGATGCTTGCATGATCCGTCCGAGATCCTGAACGGACCGCAGATGTCGCCGGTCGGCAGCGGCCTCCGGACCCAGGCCGATCCGATCCCGGTGACGCCGCGCATGCGCACGCCCGTCAGCTATCGCTCGACCTGGGACGACGGAACCGATCTGTACCGCGATCCCCGCGCCCGGCGCACCGGCGACGTCGTGACGGTGATCATCTCGATGCAGGACAAGGCCAAGCTAGACAACAAGACCGGCCGCTCGCGCGATTCGCAGGTCAAGTTCGGGCTCGACTGGCTGATGGACGTCGCGGGATGGCAGGACAAGGGCTCGACAAGCGCCAATCTCAACACCAACACCCAGATCAAGGGTAACGGCCAGATCGACCGTACCGAGGACATCAAGCTCTCGATCGCCGCCATCGTCACCGACGTGTTGCCGAACGGCAATATGATGATCAGCGGCTCGCAGGAATTTCGCGTCAACACGGAGATGCGCGTGCTCAATGTCGGCGGCATCGTGCGTCCGCGCGACATATCGCGCACCAACACGATCTCCTATGAGAAGATCGCCGAGGCCCGCGTGTCCTACGGCGGTCGCGGAAATCTCTCGGACGTGCAGCAGCCTGGATGGGGACACCGGATCTATGACGCCGTGGCACCATTCTGAAGTTCGCGCCGGCCTGGCCGTGTCGCGAGGGCAGGGGACGTCATGCGCCTGATCGCGGCCATCGTCGTGCTGACCCTGGTCGCGATCGGCGCGGGAGCGCTGGCCGGCCTGCATTTGTTTGCGACCGCCGAGCGCGTCGCCGACGCGAAGAAGGGCGCGACCCCGCCGCCGCTCGCGTCGAGCTACGCCGGCAGCGCGCGCTTGCGGAAATTGTCTCCGATCGTGACCAACCTCGCCGCGCCGGCCAACAATTGGGCTCGCATCGAGGCCTCCATGGTGACCGAGAGCATGAGCGACGAGGACGCCGGCATCCTGGCCGCCCACATCAGCGAAGACATCGTCACCTACTTGCGGTCCGCCTCGGTGGCGCAGTTCGAGGGATCGCGCGGGCTCCAGCATCTGCGCGACGACCTGACCGAGCGCGCCGCCATCCGCTCGTCGGGCAAGGTCCGCGAATTGATCATTGAGACGTTGGTGATCCAGTGAGAGTGAAAGTCCTGCTGCTCGCCTTGATCATGGTCGTGCTGCCCGAAGTGGCGCTCGCCCAGATTCCGGACCTCAACTCGCTGCTGCCGCCCGGAAACGGCTCGACCAGCGGCCGGATCATCCAGCTGATGGCCCTGATCACGGTGCTGTCGGTGGCTCCGGGACTGCTCATCATGGTGACGAGCTTCACGCGATTTGCGGTGGCGCTGTCGTTCCTGCGCGCGGGGCTCGGCCTGCAGACCACGCCGGCCAATCTGGTCATGATCAGCCTCGCGCTGTTCATGACCTTCTACGTGATGGCGCCGACTTTCGACCGCGCCTGGGAGACCGGCGTCCAGCCGCTGATGAAGAACGAGATCTCGGAAGAGCAGGCCTATCTGAAGATCACGGATCCGTTCCGCGAGTTCATGCTGGCCCATGTCCGGGACAAGGATCTGCAGACCTTCGAGTCGCTCGCCGCGGAGAGCTTCCGCAAGAAGTTCGACGACAAGCGCGTCGATCTGCGCGTCATCATCCCGGCCTTCATGATCTCGGAGCTGAGGCGTTCGTTCGAAATCGGATTCCTCATCATCCTGCCGTTCCTCGTGATCGACATGATCGTGGCGACGCTGACCATGTCGATGGGCATGATGATGATGCCGCCGACGATCCTCGCGCTGCCGTTCAAGATGCTGTTCTTCGTGTTGATCGACGGCTGGAATCTGCTCGCCTCCGGGCTGGTGCGCTCGTTCTCTTGAGGGGCGGTGGCCGCGTGGCGCCCGATCATGGTTAGCGGAAAGTACCGCGTTATGGTTAGCGGTGGGTAATATTAACCATCTGATATTGCTGAAGAATTCAAGCCGATCTTAATCCGCAGGCAAGATTTCGCGTGCTAGCAATGCGTCACGGCGGGTTGGACCCCACCCACAGCAGTCCAAAGGCATGATGCCGCCCCTCCGTACCGGTGCAAGTCCGGTATGTCCCCTGATGAAAATGTAACGCGTACATAAAGGGACATTCGCAATGTCAAGCCTGCTCACGAACTCGTCCGCCATGACCGCGCTCCAGACCCTGCGGTCTGTCAGCTCGCAACTCTCCACCACGCAGAGCCGGATCTCCACCGGTCAGCGCGTGGCCACGGCCGCGGACAACGCCGCCTACTGGTCGATCGCGACCTCGATGCGCGCCGACAACGCCGCGCTCTCCGCCGTCTCCGACTCGCTCGGTCTGTCGGCCGCGACCGTCGACACCGAGTACACCGCTCTGAACAAGGTGCTCGGCGACAGCAACTCCGGCCTGACCAAGCTCCAGTCGCTGCTGGTCGAAGCCAAGACCGCCGGTATCGACCGCAGCAAGATCCAGTCGGAAATCACCCAGATCCAGCAAGACATGAAGAACGTCGCCAGCGCGGCGACCTTCAACGGCGTCAACTGGCTGAGCACGAACGCCTCCACGCCGACCACCGTCAACCTGGTGTCGTCGTTCTCGCGCGTCGGCTCCACGCCGACCACCAGCTCGATCACCGTGACCGTCGCCAACTACTCGCTCTACACCGCGAGCACGAGCGGCATCCTCGACACGGTGAGCGGCAGCGCGTCGGTCAACACCCTCAACATCGGTGCGCTGACCGACTCGGCCGCTGACCAGACGATTCTCGATGGCTACATCGCGCAGGTCACCGCGGCGATCGGCACGGTGTCCTCGGGCGCTGCCAACCTCGGCGCCATCAAGAACCGCATCTCGAACAACTCGGAGTTCGTGAAGTCGCTGATGGACTCGGTTGATCGCGGTATCGGCCAGCTCGTCGACGCCGACATGAACCAGGAGTCCACACGCCTGGCGGCTCTCCAGGTCCAGCAGCAGCTCGGCGTTCAGGCGCTCTCGATCGCCAACAACAACAGCCAGAGCATCCTGTCGCTGTTCCGCTAAGTCTTAGATAGTCCGGGAGGGCCGCGCTTCTCGCGAAGCGCGGCCCTTTCGTTTGACGCGGCGCCGTGCGCCGCGATTTCGGCTGCGCGTTGCCGCAGGATCACAGCACCACAAGCCCCGCACAAGCTTCGCTGGCTAGTCTGGCCGTTACGACGGGTTGGGTTCATGCGCATTTCCGCAGACCCAAAGGCATGATGCCGCCCTGTCGTACCGGTGCAAGCCCGGTATGTCCCCATTCAATCTGTTTTCAAAGGGACATCAAAGATGGCTTCCAGCCTGCTTACCAACTCCGCCGCAATGACTGCGCTCCAGACCCTCCGGAATGTCAGCGCCAGCCTGCAGACCACCGAAAACCGCATCTCCACCGGTCAGCGCGTCTCGACCGCTTCGGACAATTCGGCCTATTGGTCGATCGCGACCTCGATGCGCGCCGACAACGCCGCGCTCTCTGCCGTCTCCGACTCGCTCGGTCTGTCGGCCGCGACCGTCGACACCGAATACACCGCTCTGAACAAGGTCATCGGCGACCAGAACTCCGGCCTGACCAAGCTCCAGGCGCTGCTGGTCGAAGCCAAGACCGCCGGCATCGACCGCACCAAGATCCAGGCTGAAATCACCCAAATCCAGCAGGACATGAAGAACGTCGCCAACGCGGCGACCTTCAACGGCGTCAACTGGCTCAGCACCAACGCTTCCACCCCGACGACGGTCAACCTGGTGTCGTCGTTCTCGCGCGTCGGCGGCACGCCGACGATCAACACCATCACGGTGACGGTTGCCAACTACTCGCTCTACACGGCGTCCACGAGCGGCATCCTCGACACCGTGACCGGCAGCGCGTCGGTCAACACCATCGGCATCGGTTCGCTGACCGACTCGGCAGCCGACCAGACCATCCTCGACGGCTACATCGCGCAGGTCACCACCGCGATCAACACGGTCAGCCAGTCGGCCGCCAACCTCGGTGCCATCAAGAACCGCATCTCGAACAACACGGAATTCGTGAAGTCGCTGATGGACTCGGTGGATCGTGGTATCGGCCAGCTCGTCGACGCCGACATGAACGCGGAATCGACCCGCCTCCAGGCGCTGCAGACCCAGCAGCAGCTCGGCGTTCAGGCGCTCTCGATCGCCAACCAGAACAGCCAGAGCATCCTGTCGCTGTTCCGCGGCTAAGCGGCGCTTTCGAAAACGGCCGTGCTCCCTAAGGGGAGCACGGTCCCCGCCGTGACCGGCGGATGCGGCGGCACATGACGTGCCCGCAATCGACCCCGATGCCAGATCTCATACGGCCCGCCGCAACCGATCGCACCATGATGCGCCCGGAGCGTGCGCGCGTTTCCGGAAAGCCGGCGTCTCCAGGTTTCTTGTAAAATTGCAACGCCGTGCCTGCGAACTGACACAATGCTGTCCTCGCGCAACCTTCAGACAAGGTTGGCAGCGGAGTGTCCTCACCGTTCGCATTGGTACGAGGTCATATGCTCAGTCGTGCGCAGATACAGCAACTGCTCAATAATCTGCTGGAGCTTGGGCCGCGACGCCTGATGGCCTTGGGATTGATCGGCTTTGCCGTTCTCGTCACCGTCGTCGGCGGCGCGTATTATCTCAGCCGTCCCGAGTTCGAAACGCTCTATACCGGCCTCACCCGCGAGGACGTGACGCGCATGGGCGCGGCGCTGCGCGAGCAGAACATCACGTTCGACGTCAATACGGCCGGCGACGCGCTCTCGGTGCGCCCGAGCCAGACTATGCAGGCGCGGATGCTGCTGGCCGAGAAGGGGCTGCCGACCAGCGCCAATTCCGGCTACGAGCTGTTCGACAAGATCGGCTCGCTCGGCCTCACTTCGTTCATGCAGGAGGTCACCAAGCTCCGGGCGCTGGAAGGCGAGATCGCGCGCACGGTGCAACTGATGAAGGGCGTCAAGGCGGCGCGGGTGCATATCGTGATGCCGGTCCGCGGTTCGTTCCGCGCGACGCAGCAGCCGCCCTCGGCCTCGGTCGTGCTGCGCACCGACGGCGCGATCGAGGCGCGCACGGCGCAGTCGATCCGTCATCTCGTCGCCGCCGCGATTCCCGGCATGAGCCGCGACAAGGTGACGGTGCTCGATGCCGACGGCTCGATGCTGCTTGCCGAGGAGGACGAGGCGAGCGCCGCCCCGACCAAGATGGCGAGCCTGCAGAAGACGGTCGGCGGCATGGTGCAGGAGAACATCCGCAAGGCGCTGACGCCGTATCTCGGCCTCGACAATTTCGAGGTCAGCGTCGCCCCGCAGCTCTCCACCGACAAGAAGCAGATCAACGAGACCGTCTACGATCCCGAGAGTCGAGCCGAGCGGTCGGTGCGCAACGTGCGCGAGAAGGAATCGTCGCAGAATGCCGACCGTTCGACCCCGACGACGGTGCAGCAGAACCTTCCGGATCAGCAGGTGAACGCCGGCGGCGGCAAGAACTCCAGCGAGGACAAGACCCGCCGCGAGGACGTCACCAATTTCGAAGTCTCGTCCAAGACCACGACGACGGTGAGCGACGGCTACGCCGTGAAGAAGCTGTTCATCGCCGTCCTTGTCAACCGCGCGCGGCTGGTCGCCGATCTCGGCGACAAGACCAACCAGGCCATCGTCGACAGCAAGCTCGCCGAGATCAGCCAGCTCGCGGCGACGGCAGGCGGACTGGACAAGACGCGCGGCGACCAGATCCAGGTGACGGCCGTTGACTTCATCGAGGGCTCGCGCGAACTGGCGCCGGTGCCCCCGATCAGCTTCGTCGAGATGATCAACAAGCAGCTCGGCAGCGTCATCAACGCGGTGACGATCCTGGCCGTTGCGTCGATGCTGGTCTGGTTCGGATTGCGGCCGGCGGTCAACGGCATCCTGACCCATCGCGCCGAGCAGGAGCAGGTGGAGGCGGCCGAGGCCGCCGAGCTCGAAGCTGCTGCCGCCCTCGCGCTGGCCGAAAGTCAGGACCCCGAGCTCAACCTCGTCGAGGACCTCGAAGGCAAGATGCAGCGTACGCCGCAGAAGCGGCTGGAGCAGATCGTTCGGCTCGATCAGGCGCAGGCGGCGGCGATCCTTAAAGACTGGATGCGACGCGAGGAGGCGGCATGAACGCGGCAATCGGAAAGTTCCTGACGCAGTTCGACGCGAACGGCCGGGCCAAGTCACCACCGGCTCCGCCGCCCAGGGTCCAGGACCTGCTGACCCGGCCGAAGGAGGTGGTGCGCGAACCTCAGCCGCAACTTCAGGCTCAGCCGCAGCCGTTGCCCCAGTCGCCGCCTCCGGCGCCGAAGGCCGAGGCTCCTCCTACCAATCTGCTGGACGACGCCTACCGCCGCGGTCTTGCGGCCGGGGTTGCGGAAGGCGACGCCAAGCTCGCCGAAGAGCGCGTCCGCAGCGCGATCCGGCTCGGCGAGGAGCGCGCCAAATGGTCCGACCAGCAAGCGGTCGCCATCGTCGGCGGCTTCGAGGCGGCCTGCCGGGAGATCGAGACCAACATTGCTAGCTCCGTCGCGCGGATCTTGCTGCCGTTCCTCGCCGACGCGGTCCGCGACAAGGCGATCGGATCGCTGGTCGAGCAGATTGCGGCGCTGACCGGCAACTCGTCGGCGCCGGCGTTCAAGGTCACCGGTCCGAGCGAGCTGCTCGACCTCGTGAAGACGCAGCTCGAAACGTCCAGGCGGATCGGTATCGAGTACGAGACGGCGGAGGCGCTCGAGGTTCGTGTCGTTGCGGACCAGACCGTGATCGAGACGCAGATCTCGGCCTGGAGCGAACGCCTCAAGGAAGCGCGCCGGTAATCCGCCATGGAAGAGGTCAAGCATGAGCTCGTGATCGTCCGCCGGCGCAGCGCCTTCGCCGAGGAGGCGCATCATGGCGGCGTCTGGAAGATCGCCTACGCGGACTTCATGACCGCGATGATGGCCTTCTTCCTGGTCATGTGGCTGCTCAACGCGCTCAACCAGGACCAGAAGCAGGTGGTCGCGAGCTATTTCAACCCGATCCAGCTCGCGGAAAACGCCCCCGCGCCGAAAGGCCTGAAGAATCTCTCCAAGAAGGAACCGACGTCGTTCGAAGGCCAGGACGGCAAGCGCCAGCCGGCCGGCTCGAACGAAGAACGTCGCGGTGACTCGCCGACGATCGAGAAGCCGGCCTCCTTTGAAGAGAAGGTGCTGTTCCGTGATCCCTATGCGACGCTCGCGGAGATCGCGAACAGCGCGAACCAGTCCTCGGGACAGCGGCGCGCCGGCGCGCTGACGTCCGCCGAAGAGGATGGCCTCAAGGGCGGCGACGCCTACCGCGATCCCTTTGACCCCGGTTATTGGAAGCTGGCGCCGCAAGCGTCCAAGGACGCCGATCGCATGGTCGAGAGCGAGCCCAGGCCGAATGCGGCGCGCGACGCCGTGCCCGCGACCAATCAGGGCGAGCAGGCACGTCGCGCCAAGACCGACGATGCCGGCGGAAGCGTTGCGCCGAGCGCGGATGCGCCGTCCGCAAACCTGTCGCCCCTGCTGCCGCCGGGGCCCGCGCCGGCGCAATCGCCCCGCGAAGGCAGCGCCCAAACCACGGTTCAACCCAACGCGCAGGCGCGTCAGAGCGATGCGGCGAAGGACTCCGAACCGCGCGATGCGGCCCAGACTCAGCAGCCGACCATCAAGCAGTTGCAGTCCGCGATCGCGGACGCGCTGTCGGACGTCAAGGCGGGCGCAGGACCGGCGGCCGAGGTGCGTCAGGTCGAGGAGGGTCTCCTGATCAGCCTGACCGACGATGCAAGCTTCGGCATGTTCGCGGTCGGCTCGGCCGAGCCGCGGCCCGAATTGATCCGCGTGATCGACAAGATCGGGCCGCTGCTGACGAAACGCCAGGGCGTGATCATCGTCCGCGGCCATACCGACAATCGGCCGTATCGTTCGGACACTTACGACAATTGGCGGTTGTCGACTGCGCGGGCCCAGATGGCCTATTACATGTTGGTTCGCTCCGGCGTCGATGCGCAACGGATCGAGCATGTCGAAGGCTACGCCGATCGGCGGCCGAAGCTGCCGAACGATCCGGCGGCCGCGCAGAATCGCCGGATCGAGATCCTGCTCCGAGAGAAGCGCCCTTGATCAGGCCGTTGCTCTGCGCCGCTCTGCTGCTCCTGCCGTTCACGGCGGCGAACGTGCGGGCCCAGTCCGCGCGCCAGCCGGGCGAGCCCTATGAGCTCGTCCGCGCATTGCAGGCGGTGCAGGACGGCATCGCCAACGGCGACACTGCCGCGCATGGCAGCCACATCGCGCTGATCCGGCAGGTCGGTGAGAAATTTCTCGCCGCCGATCCTGCCGTGTGGAGCAATCCGCAGAACAGCCAGGCTGTCGTCATCTACCTGCTCAGCGGCGGCGCACCGCAAATCGTCCGCAAGCTGCCGCGCGACAAGATGAGCGTGGACGAGCGGCTGTTCAACGGCGCGCTCGCCTATGTCGAGGGTCGTCAGGAGGAAGCGCGGGAGCTGCTCAAGGACGTCAAGCCGCGGACGCTGTCTTCGGGCCTCGGCGGACAGGTCGCGCTGGTGCAGGGCGCGTTGTTCGCGCGTTCCGAAGCATCGCTCGCGATCGAGCGGTTGGACGATGCGCGACTGCTGCTGCCCGGAACGCTGGTGGAGGAGGCGGCGCTGCGGCGCGAGATCCTGCTGGTCGGGCAGGCGGAGGACTTCGACAAGTTCGAGTTCCTGACGCTGGCCTATCTGCGCCACTACCGCAACTCGATCTATGCCGGCGATTTCTGGCAACGCTTCTCCAGTGGCCTGACGCAATCGAGCCTGGCGCTCGACGAGCGCCGCTTCGCGCGGATCGCCGCCATGCTGGAGCAGATCGATCGCGCGAGCCGCCTCAAGCTCTATCTCGTGATAGCGCGCGCCGCGATGGTGCGCGGGCAGCTCGGCGTGACGCGGCTTGCCGGCGAGCGGGTGCTGACGCTCAGCGCCGATGCCTCCGCCGAGCGCGAGCGGGCGCATTTCTTCCGCGGCGCCGCGCGAGCGCTCACCGACGAATATGACGGCGGTCTCGCCGAGCTGAAGGCACTCGACCGGTCGAAGCTGCCCGAGCGCGACGTTCCGCTTCTGAACGCCACGCTGCAGCTCGCGCTCGACATGCGCAAGCCGTTCCCCAGCGGATCCGCCATTGTCGCCGACAAGCCTCCGGCAACGCCGGCGCGTCTCGATCTGGCGTCGTCGACCGTGATGCTCGCGCGCGCGAAGAAGCAGCTGGGCGAACTCGAACTCCTCACCAGGGACCGCCGTCCATGACCAAGCTCAATGGAACATCCGGACAGCTCTTTTCGGGCCTCGCCGAGAGCCTCAACATCCGGGGGTCGTCACGCGGGACAAAGAGCGCCGGGGCAAAGTCCCAGGCAGGTTCCTCGTTCAACGATCTGCTCCATACCGTCTCGAACCTTGCCAAGCAGGCCCTGAAAGACGACGGCAGCGATACGACCGCGAAGGCCGCAACGCTGCGCCCGCATCTGGCGCATCCGACCGAGAAGGAAAAGAAGAACGTCTCGGTGCACGAGCTCAAGGTGGCGTCGGAGCGACCAGAGCCCACGGAGGAAGCTTCCGACGAGAAGGTCGACAGGCTAGCGGAGAAACACCGTCCGATCGATCATGCCGCCAAGGCGGATGTTCAGGACCCATCGGGCACTGCCGTGGTGGTCGGGCAGGAGATCGCAGCCGCGCCTGCCGTGAAGCCGCAGATGCAATCGCAGGCCGCGGAGAAGGACGCGCCGGCGCGCGAGGAGCGGTCCTCCACGACGAAGCGTGAGGTTCAGGGCGCGGGGAAGGCGGCGACAGCAGATACCGCCCCATCCAATGTCACTCCGGCCGCCGCGCGCGCCCAGGCCGCGGCATCGCAAGCGGCGGCCGCGCCGCAATCCTTGCCTGCACAGGCCAGTGAGCCGTCAGGCGCGATGCCCGCGACGACGGGCTTCGAGGCGGTCTCGGCCAATGTCGAGCGCGCCGCCAAGGCCGCGGGGCGTGATGCATTGCCCGAGACGACCAAGGTCACCGTGGTTCAGCAGGAGACCCATCTGCCGCCCGCGCAGTTCAATGCCCCGCAGCAGGTCGCCAATGCGGTCGTCACTGAGCTGAAGGACTCCGCCGGCCCGACGGCGCCCGCCGCGCTTGATCTCGCGGCATCCCAGACCAATGCGCCGGATCAGCCGCTCAAGATCCTGACGATCAATCTCGAGCCGCCGGCGCTCGGCAACGTCATCATGCGCCTTCGCCTCGTCGGCACCGAAGTGTCCATCCATCTTGCGGCCGAGCGCAGGGACACCAGCCAGATGCTCGACCAGCAGCGCGACCAGATCCGCGATCTCATGCAGTCGGCGGGCTACGTCGCCGATGTCGCGCCGGTCCAGCACGGCTCGCTGGACGGATTCCAGAGCGGCTCCGGCCAGTCGCAGCCGCAGCTCCCCAGCCAGCAACAGCCCTCGTCGCAGTCGCAAGGCACGTTCGACGGCGGCGGCACGTCGTCGGGGCAGTCCGACGGCGGCGCAAGACAGGCCCGGCAGGAGCGCCGGTCCAATCAGGAGACGCGTCATGATCAGGAATTGGGCCAGCCGAATCGTCGCGGCCCTGTTTATCTGTGACGTCGGTGCTGCTGCGGCGGCGACCGACAACGCGCGCCCCTGCGAGCGCGAGATGGCGCGCGCGGCCCAGCAGCATGGGATTCCGCTCGGCATTCTCTATGCGGTCGGCCTCACCGAGACCGGACGGCGCGGCGCGCTCCATCCCTACGCGCTCGGCGCCGACGGCCAGACGGTGTTCGCCAAGGACATGAACGATGCGATGGCGAATTTCGAGGCGATGCGGGGCAAGGGGATCAAGTTGATCGACCTCGGCTGCATGCAGATCAACCACTATTATCACGGCGACAGGTTCGCTTCGGTGCGTGCGATGTTCGATCCCGCCAGGAACGTCGATTATGCCGCGCGTTTCCTCAAGGAGCTGAAGCAGCGCGAGGGCAGCTGGACCATGGCGGTCGCGCGCTACAATGCAGGCCCCAACAATCAGCCGGCGCAGAAGCGCTACGTCTGTCACATCGTCGCTCATCTCGTCTCGAGCGGCTTCGGCGCCTGGACCGACAAGGCGCGCTCGTTCTGTCAGCCGAAAGCAACCTGACGTGAAGGCTTGAGGCAACAAGCGTCGGCACGACGACAAGTTGTGCATCGTTCCCAATCATCAGCCCCGCGCAAGCAAGAACCCGCATTGTAGCTGCAACCTACCAAAGGAGCCCCCTTCATGAGCCTGTATGGTGTTATGCGCACCGGCGTTTCCGGAATGAACGCGCAGTCCAACAAGCTGTCGACGGTCTCGGACAACATCGCCAACGTCAACACGACCGGCTACAAGCGGGCTTCCACCGAATTCTCCTCGCTGATCCTGAAGAGCGGCTCCGGCAATTACGATTCGGGCGCGGTCGAGACCTCGGTCCGCTATGCCATCTCCGACGCCGGCAACTACCATTTCACGACCTCGACGACGGATCTCGCGGTCCAGGGCAACGGCTTCTTCGTCGTGCAGGACGCGAACGGAAACAACTTCCTCACCCGCGCCGGCGCCTTCGTGCCCGACAACACCGGCAACCTCGTCAACACCGCCGGCTTCCAGCTGATGGGCTACAACATCGCGAACGGTGCCGTCCCTAACGTCGCCGCCAACGGCTTCGGCGGTCTCCAGGTCATCAACGTCAACCAGATGGCGCTGCAGGCCGCGCCGTCGACCAAGGCGACCGTGGCCGCCAATCTCGATCCGAGCGCAACCGCGATCGCAGCGCCGGCAGGGCCCGCCAACTACACGTCGAAGACGTCGATGGTGACCTACGACAACATCGGCAACGCCGTGACGCTCGACGTGTACGCCGCCAAGACAGGCGCCAACACCTGGGACATCCAGGTCTACAACGGCGCGACGGCACTGACGACGGCCGGCCCCGCGACCACGTTCACCTTCGACGTCACCGCCACTGGTAAAGGCAAGCTGGCCGCGGCGAGCCCGACGGCGCTCTCGGTCGCCATCCCCGGCGGTTCCGCGGCCTTCAATATCGACCTGTCGGCGATGACCCAGGTCGCCGCCGCCTTCGACTTCAAGGCGACGGTCGACGGCAACGCCCCGTCCTCGGTCGAGAAGGTCAACATCGACGACAAGGGTATCGTCACCGCCGTGCTCAAGAACGGCACCACGCTGCCGAGCTTCCAGATCGCGCTCGCCACCGTGCCGAGCCCGGACCATCTGACGCCCGAGGTCGGCAACGTCTATTCGCCGAACCTGGAGTCCGGAAACGTGCAGGTCGGCCTTGCCGGCCAGGGCGGTCTCGGCACCGTCAAGTCCGGTGCGCTGGAAGATTCAAACGTCGATCTCGCGGACGAGTTGACCTCGATGATCGAGGCCCAGCGCGGCTTCACCGCGAACTCGAAATCGTTCCAGACCGGCGCCGACCTGCTGGACGTCGTCGTCAACCTGAAGCGCTGAACTCTTCAGCGCTCGTTTCGGGCAAGGGCACGTCATGTCCATTACCGCCGCTCTCAACTCCGCCCGCTCCTCGCTCATGGCGTCGGGCATCCAGTCGGCGACGATCTCGCGCAACATCGCCGGGGCCAGCGCCCCCGGCTATTCGCGCAAGCTCACCATGCTGGACAATCTGCCCGGCACCGGTGTCTATGTCGCGGCGATCCAGCGCGCGGCGTCTTCCGGCCTCTATTCCAACGTCCTCACCGCGACGTCATCGTCCGCCAAGCAGAGCGTGATCTATGACGGCCTGCAGAAGATCGCGGCCGCGACGGTGGACGATCCCGAGCTCGAACAGTCGCCGACCGCGCAGCTCAACAAGCTGAAGCAGGCGCTGCAGCAATACGCCAACTCCACCGACAATGCGACCCTGGCGCAGTCCGCCGTGACCTCGGCCAAGGACATGGTGACCGCGCTCAACCAGGCCACCAAGACGGTGCAGTCGGTTCGCGAGGGGGCGGACGTCGACATGGCGACGTCGGTTGCCAACATCAATCAGCTGCTGACCCAGTTCCAGACGGTCAACACCGCGATCGTGAAGGGCACGATCACCGGCGACGACGTCACCGACTATCTCGACCAACGCGACAGCATCGTCTCGAAGCTGTCGCAGGAGGTCGGCGTCACCATGTCGCTCCGTCCCAATGGCGACGCGGCGCTCTACACCGACAGTGGCGTCGTGCTGTTCGACAAGTCGGCGCGCACCGTGAGCTTTGCGCCGACCAACGCCTACACGGCCGGCACCACCGGCAACGCCGTCTTCATCGACGGTGTGCCCGTGACCGGTGCCAATTCCGTCATGCCGCTCAAGTCCGGCAAGCTCGCCGGCCTGGCCCAGCTGCGCGACCAGGACACGGTCACGTACCAGAGCCAGCTCGACGAAATCGCGCGCGGCCTGATCGACACCTTCAAGGAAAGCGATCAATCGGCCGTTCCGACGCTGGCGGACAGGCCCGGCCTCTTCACCTATCCCGGCGCGCCCGCGATGCCTGCGAGCGCCACGATCTCGGTCGGCCTCGCCGGCTTGATCTCGGTCGCTGCGTCGGTCGACCCGGCCGCGGGCGGCAATCCCAACCTTCTGCGCGACGGCGCGATCAGCGGCAATCCCGCCTTCAACTACAACACGACCGGCAACGCCGGCTTCTCGACCCGCCTGCATCAGCTCATCGACAACATGAACGCGTCGCAGCCGTTCGACGTCACGGCCCAGGGCAAGCCGAGCGGCAGCGTGATCGAGTTCGCCTCGTCCTCGGCGAGCTGGATCGAAAGCCATCGCAAGACCGCTGACGACAACGTCAAGTACCAGAACACGCTGCTCGACCGCAGCACCGCGGCGTTGTCCAACGTCGCTGGTGTCAACATGGACGACGAGATGTCGTTGATGCTCCAGGTCGAGCGCACCTATTCGGCGTCGTCGAAGATCATTTCGACCGTCGACGAGATGTTGCAGAGCCTGCTGGCCGCCGTGGGGAACTAAGTCATGATGAGCGCGAACTACATCTCGACCCTGATGCTGTCGTCGTCGTTGAGGTCGTCGATCACGAACAACCAGAGCGCGCTGACCAAGGCCTCGAAGGAGGCGACTACCGGCCGTTTCGCCGATGTCGGCCTCGAGCTCGGCACGGGAACGGGCCGCGACGTGGCGCTGCGGGCCGATTTCAACTTCGCCGATCAGCTGGTCGACACCAACGAGCTGGTGGCGGGGCGGCTCGATGTGACCCAGAACCGGATCACGCAGCTCGGCAAGACCGCGTCGGACTTCCTCAAGAATTTGATCGCGGCCCGCGACGCCGACAGCGGCGCGAAAATCATCCTGCCGAGCGCGTCCGCGAACCTTCAGGACCTCATTGGCGCGCTCAACGTCTCCTACAACGGGTCGTACCTGTTCGGCGGCATCAACACGCAGACCGTGCCGGTCACGAGCTACACGGCCGGCTCGGCCAGCAAGAACCAGGTCGACGCGGACTTCCTGGCGACGTTCGGCTTCTCGCAGTCCGCGCCGGGCGTGAGCACGATCACGCCGGCGCAGATGCAGAATTTCCTCGACAACGTCCTCGATCCCGAGTTTGCAAGCCCGGCCTGGAACACCAATTGGTCGGCGGCCACGGACCAGACGCTGTCGAGCCGCATCTCCACGACCGAGGTCGTCGACAGCTCGGTCAGCGCCAACCAGCCCGGCTTCCGCAAGCTGGCCGAGGCCTACACCATGCTCACCGACCTCGGCAACACCAGCCTGAGCAAGGACACGTTCCAGGTCGTCGTCGACAAGGCCATCAGTCTCGTCAGCGGCGCGATCAATGATCTCGCCGTGCTCGGCGGCACCGTCGGGTCGATCCAGCAGCGGGTCACCGGTGCATCCGAGAAGCTGAAGATCCAGAAGGACATCCTCAACAACCAGATCGTCCAGATGGAGGCTGTCGATCCGACCGAGGCTTCGGTCCGGGTCAATACCTTGCAGACCCAGATCAAGACGGCGCTCGCGCTGACCTCGCAGCTCCAGCAGATCAGCCTCATCAACTATCTCTGAGTTGGGCTCGCGACCTTTGTCCTGTTTTTCGATCTCCTGCGCAGAGTGGTTCTGATGACGTTTGAAGCCTATGAAGCGGTCGTCGACGAGAGTGGCTTTGAAGCGCGCGGCCGCGAGCGGCAGGCGCTCAGCCTCGGCATCGACCGGCTCGAACGACTCCAGAAGGGGCGCTTCAGCCTCGAGGACCTGGTCGAGAGCCTGCTCTATGTCCGACGCTTGTGGACGATCTTCATCGAGGACCTCTCGCACCCGGAAAACGGGCTGCCGGACAAGCTGCGCGCCGACATCATCTCGATCGGCCTGTGGGTGGTCAAGGAAGCCGATCGCCTTCGCGAGGAGCGATCGACCGACGTGATGCAGCTCATCGAAATCAACCGCCTGATCCGAGACGCCCTTTGATGAAAGTCTCCTTGCGGGCGGGCGAACGCATCTACATCAACGGCGCGGTGCTGCGCGTGGACCGCAAGGTCTCCGTCGAGCTCGTCAACGACGTGATGTTCCTGCTGGAAGGGCAGGTCATGCAGGCCTCCGACGCCACCACGGCGTTGCGGCAGCTCTATTTCATCGTCCAGCTCATGCTGATGAACCCGACCGACATCCGTGACGCCGCGGCGCTCTATGCGCAGCATCATGCGGCCCTGCGTGCCGTGTGCGAGAGCCGCGAGATGCTGGAGGGGCTTGGTGCGGTCGACGAACTGGTCGAGGCGACCCGTTACTTCGAAGCGCTCAAGCGGATCCGGGCCCTGTTCCCGGTCGAGCAGGCCATCCTGGCCGGCGCCGTACCCATTTCCCCCGTCGAAGCTGCCTGACAGCGGAGAGACACATGAACGTCACAGGCGTGACCGACACGACCGGCAAGTCCAATGCGACCGACCAGACCACGACGACGTCCAGCAATAGCGTCGACTACAATACGTTTCTTCAGCTCCTCATCGCCGAGATGAAGAACCAGGATCCGACCAATCCGATGGATACCTCGCAATATATGAGCCAGTTCGCCCAGCTCTCGACGGTCGAGCAGGCGATGCAGACCAATTCGAAGCTGGACGCGCTGCTGTCGTCGCAGTCGTTGTCGCAGGCCAACGGCCTGATCGGGAAGACCGTCAGCTTCACCGACTCGACCGGCGCCAGCTTCAGCGGCAAGGTCGTTTCGGTCGCCATCAACAGTGACGGCTCCATCGCGACCCTCCAGGACGGCACCAAGGTCGCGGTCGGGCCCGGCCTCACGATCAGCCAGTCATGAACGAACGCGACGCTCTCGACATCGTCCAGGCGGCGATTTGGACCATCATCGTCGCCTCCGGGCCAGCGGTCGGCGCCGCGATGCTGGTCGGCACCGTGATCGCGCTGATCCAGGCCCTGACCCAGATCCAGGAGGTGACGCTGACCTTCGTTCCGAAGATCATCGTCATCCTCTTGGTCGTCGCCGTCTCCGGCTCCTTCATCGGCGCGCATCTCTCGACCTTCACCGAGATGGTCTATTCGCGGATCGAGCACGGCTTCTGATCCGCGAGGCGCCTGCCACCACCCTCGCGTAAGCTTTGCACGGCAGATTGCGAACCGGACTCCTCTGCCGGTGACCCATGGCCGATACGTTAGCTGCTAGCCTGCCGACACCACGAAGATTGGGGGCCGACGCCTTTTTTGCCGGCGGCATCGTGGCCATGCTCACGATTCTGTTCCTGCCGATCCCACCGATCCTGATCGACCTTGGCCTGGCGTTCTCGATCGCGCTGTCGGCACTGATCCTGATGGTGGCGCTGTGGATCCAGCGACCGCTCGATTTCTCCGCCTTCCCGACCGTGCTGCTGATCGCGACGATCCTGCGCCTCGCGCTGAACGTCGCGACCACCCGCCTGATCCTGTCGCGCGGCGGCGAGGGCGAGCAGGCCGCCGGCCACGTCGTCGCCGGCTTCTCCAAGTTCGTGATGGGCGGCGATTTCGTCATCGGCCTGATCATCTTCGCCATCCTGGTCACGGTGAACTTCGTCGTGATCACCAAGGGCGCGACGCGTATCGCCGAAGTCGGCGCGCGCTTCACCCTCGATGCCATCCCCGGCAAGCAGATGGCGATCGACGCCGATCTGTCGGCGGGCCTGATCGACGACAAGGAAGCCCAGCGCCGGCGCCGCGAGCTCGAGGAGGAAAGCGCGTTCTTCGGCGCCATGGACGGCGCCTCGAAATTCGTCCGCGGCGACGCCATCGCCGGTCTGATCATCACGGCGATCAACATTTTCGGCGGCATCATCATCGGCGTCACCCATCACGGGCTGACCCTGTCGCGTGCCGCCGACGTCTATACCAAACTCTCCGTCGGCGACGGTCTGGTGTCGCAGATGCCGGCACTGATCGTGTCGCTGTCCGCGGGCCTGCTGGTCTCCAAGGGCGGCACCAGGGGGTCGGCGGAGCAGGCCGTGCTGCGGCAGCTCAGCGGCTACCCGCGCGCGGTATCGGCTGCCGCGCTGATGATGTTCGTGCTCGCGTTGATGCCGGGGCTGCCGTTGGCGCCTTTCGTTGCGCTGGGTGGCGTCATGGCCTTCGTCGGCTACTCGCTGCCGAGGCGGCAGGCGGCGCAGGAGCGCAAGGAGGCGGCCCTCAAGGCCGACGAGCGCGCCCAGGCCGAGGCCAAGGAATCCGTCAAGGAGCAGCTCAAGACCGCCGAAATCGAGCTGGCGCTTGGCGGCCACCTTTCGGTTCATCTCCTGGGCTCGCGCACCGAGCTTGCGCATCGCGTGGCCAAGATCCGCAAGAAGTTCGCCAAGCAGTACGGCTTCGTCATTCCCGAGATCAAGCTCACCGACAATCTCTCGATCGATCCCAAGAGCTACCAGATCCGGATCCACGACACGCGCGTCGCCCATGGCGAGCTCAGGCTCGGCGAGGTGCTCGTGCTGGTCGACAAGGACGGCAAGCCCGACGTGCCAGGCGAGGAGGTGATCGAGCCCGCTTTCGGCATGAAGGCACTCTGGGTCACGGAAGCCTTCACCGACGAGGTCAAGCGGCAGGGCTGCAAGCCGGTCGACAACCTGTCGGTGCTGCTCACGCATTTGAGCGAAGTGCTTAGGGCGAACCTCGCCCAGCTCCTGTCCTACAAGGACATGCGCGCGCTGCTCGACCGGCTCGATCCCGAGTACAAGCGTCTGGTCGAGGATCTCTGCCCCTCGCAAATCTCCTATTCGGGCCTGCTGGCGATCCTGAAGATCCTGCTGGCCGAGCGGGTCTCCATTCGCAACCTCCACCTCATCCTGGAGGCGATCGCGGAGATCGCGCCCCATGTGCGGCGCTCCGAGCAGGTCGCCGAGCATGTGCGCACGCGGCTGGCCCAGCAGATCTGCGGCGACCTCTCCGACAACGGCGTGCTCAACGTCGTCCGTCTCGGCAACCGCTGGGATCTCGCGTTCCACCAGAGCCTGAAGCGCGACGCCAAGGGCGACGTCGTCGAGTTCGACGCCGATCCGCGCCTGATCGAGCAATTCGCGACGGAAGCGAGCGCCGCGATCCGCAAGTTCACCGAGAACGGTACCAGCGTGGTGCTGGCAGTGACGCCCGAAGCGCGCCCCTATGTCCGGATGATCCTGGAACGGGTGTTCCCGACGCTGCCGATCCTGTCGCATGTCGAGGTCGCGCGTAGCGCGGAGATCAGGGCACTCGGAGCCATCTCGTGATCTCAGGCCTGGCCGACAGCGTGCTGGTGACGTTCATCGTGTTCTGCCGGATCGGCGCCTGCCTGATGCTGGTGCCCGGCTATTCCAGCGTCAACGTTCCGGCCCAGGTTCGCCTGTTCGTCGCGCTGGTCACGACCTTCGCGCTGGCGCCGATCCTGATCGCGGTCCTGAAGCCCCTCACGGACAACGCGGCGCCGCTGACGCTGGCGCTCCTGATCAGTTCGGAGCTCCTGGTCGGCAGCGTCATCGGGCTCGGCGGGCGGGTATTCTTCCTCGCGCTGCAGACCATGGCGACCGTGATGGCGAGCGCGATCGGCCTCAGCAACATCCCGGGCACGCCGGTTGCCGACAGCGATCCGGCGCCGGCGCTGGTACCGCTGATCATGGTGTCCGTCACCACGCTGTTCTTCATGACCGACCAGCATTGGCAGGTCCTGCGCGGGCTGATGAACTCCTACGATGTCTGGCATCCCGGCGACCGGCTCGGCGGCGGCATGCCGCTCGACCAGCTGGTCGGGCGCTTGTCCGAAGCGTTCGTGCTGACGCTGCGGATCACCAGCCCCTTCATCGTCTATTCGGTGATCGTCAACCTGGCGGTCGGCCTGATCAACAAGCTGACGCCGGCCATTCCAGTCTATTTCATCTCCGTGCCCTTCGTGCTGTTCGGCGGCTTCCTGCTACTCTACCTCACCAGTGACGAGCTGCTGACGCAATTCATGCTCGGCGTCTCGTCCTGGCTGGCGGAGTGAGCAGTGATGGCCTCGCGCGCGGACAAGCTCGGCCGAATGGTTTCGCTCGTGAAGCTGCAGCTCCGGCTGTCCGAATGGCAGCTTGCGCAGTTGCGACAGCAGGAGCGAAGCCTGCAGGACGAGCAGGAATGGCTGGTGGGCGCCTTGAACGACGGCAAGCCGCCGGCGGGCTCGTCGAGCGAATCGATCGCGCGGCGTCTGAACAGGACAAGCGTCGGTGCGCGCGCGGTTCAGGCGCAGGCTGCACAGCAACTCGACCAGGTTCGCGCCGAGAACCGCCGCGTCAAGCAGCTCGAGGAAGTCGCGAAGGCAGCGCTGGCCGACAAGCTCCGCGATGCCGAGAAGCGGGATCTCGAGGAGATGACGGGACTTAGCCCTGCCGTGCGCGCCTGGACGCCACGGCCAGCCAACCGGAACAAGACATGATCGTGACAGCGACACCCGACCTCGTCCTCGATGTCCTCGAGGCCGCCGATCCCGTGACGCAGCGCGCCGCGACCGCGAAGCTCGATGCGCTGAAATCTTCCGATGCCGATTTCGCCGCGACGATGGACGCGGAGGCCGGCAAGGCCGCGGCAGCGGCCGCCGATCAACCCGCGGCGAAGGTGGCCGCGGCGCAGTCGGACGCGGTGAACGGCGCGCCGGTTCGGGTGATCAAGGCGCCGGCATCCGGCGAGGTCTACCGGAAGTTCGAAGCTTTCATCCTCCAGACCTTCGTCGAGACGATGCTGCCGAAGGAATCGGAGGAGGTCTTCGGCAAGGGCACGGCTGGCGGCGTCTGGAAGTCGATGCTGGCGGAGCAGCTCGGCAACCAGCTGGCAAAAGGTAAGGGCATCGGCATCGCCGAGCGGCTCGCTGCCGCGCATCCGCCGGCACCGGACAATGCGGGCAAGGCGGGATGATGATCCGCGAATGGGGACAGAAATTGAGGGGTGAATTTTCCATGCAGGTACAAGACAGCGCGGCGGCCATGGTGATCGAGCAGCCGGTCGCGGATATCGAGATGGTCACGACGGAAGCCGCAGCAGGCGATGCGCTGCTGCCCGTGTTGCTGCCGGTCGTGAGCAGCGAGCCCGCGGTCGACGGCGCCGATGCTGCGAGATCGGACGAGGTGCGCGGCCTCTTGGCTGCGATCCGCCGGCTCGAGAGCATCGTCGAGGAAGAGACGGTCGCGCTCACCACGGGGCAGAAGATCGATTTCGACGATTTCAGCGCGCGCAAGAGCCGCAGCATGCTCGAATTCGTCCGCCTGATGCGGGCGCGGATGCATCTCGGCGGCGAAGTCGAGGTCACCGAGGAGATTCAGCGGCTACGCGAAAAACTCGAGCGCAATCGGTCGGTCCTCGAAATGCACTATGACGCGGTGCGCGAGGTCGCTGGCATCATCGTCAAGGCGATCAAGGAGGCCGAGTCGGACGGCACCTATACCGGTCGCGCAGCGCAGGACGGAAAATGATCAGACTGGTGCTGGCCGGGCTCTGGGTATGCATCCTCACAGCGGGCACGAGCTATGCCGTGGCCTATTGGAAGGAAAACGGCAGCCTTCTGCCGGCCAAGGACGAATATCTCGACGGGCTGCAATACCAGAAGACGCGGGCCCTGAGCGTGCCCATGGTCGAGAACGGCAATGTGCAGGGCTATATCGTCGCGCGCTTCGTCTACACCATGGAGGCGCGGACCATGCACCAGCTCAACGTTCCGCCGGAGCCGTTCGTCGTCGACGAGGCCTTCCGCAGGATCTATGCCGATGACCGTCTCGACTTCAGGAAGCTCGCCCGTTACGACCTCTCCATCCTGACGACGGCCATCAAGCAGCGCGTCAACGAGCGGATGCAGGCTGACATCGTCCAGGACGTCCTGGTCGAAGATTTCAACTACGTCTCCAAGGAAGAATTCCAGCAGAAGCCGTAGCGCGCGCCGACTTGAAGCCGCGTTGAGAGCATTTCCGTGCGGCCATCCTTCGAGACGCCCGCCGTTGGCGGCCCTCAGGATGAGGGCCGGGTGCGTGGGGCGAGTTTCAACGAGCACTGCTGCTAGCCTCATCCTGGGAGACCGCCAAGCGGTCGTCTCGAAGGACGAGGCGCGCTCGACGACTGCTTGCCGCCTCTACCCCCCAAACGTGCAACGGCCTCCGCGAAGCTGCTTCGCGGAGGCCGTTGTCGGTCTACAGCAGGCCTCTGCCGGATCAGTTGCCGGCCGGATACGCGGCCGGGACGGCATGCGTGCGGTTCAGCAGGATGCCGACCTCGTCGTCGAGCTCCTGCATCGGTTCGTCCAGGGTTTCGCCGGCGGGGATGTCGAGGCGGTATCCGACGTAGCGCCGGGCCACGATCGCGTCGAAGCCGAGACGGTCGCGGAGCTTCTTGCGCAGCTTGCTGACGTGGCTCTCGATCACGCTCTCGTCGAACGTGGACTCGAAGATGCCGTAGACCGCGTTGAAGATCTGCGTCTTGGTGATCCACTTGCCGTGGTTGCTGACCATATATTCGAGAATGCGCAGCTCGCGGCGGGGCAGGGTGAGGGCGTGGCCCGCGATCTCGGGGTCACGGCCGTTGAAGAAGACCTGGATCCTGGTCTCGCAGGGCCTTGGCAGTTCGCCCACCCGGCGGCGCGCGATCGCGGCCGTTCGAGCGAGGATTTCGCGGAGATGGACCGGCACGTGCACGACATCGTCGACGCCCGATTCGAACAGCTCGAGCGTGTTCTTGAGCATCTTCTGGCCGCTCACGGCGATGATGGGAGCCGAGGAACGCTTGCGCATCGCCCGCGGCAGGCTTCCGCGGGCATCGCAATCCCCGAGGAGGAAGGCGTCGACCGCTGCCAGGTCCGATTCACTCGCGGATTGCAGCCAGTCCCAGAATTCCCCGGAGGAGAATCCGATCGACGATACGCCTTCGCGAACGAGCCCTCCGACGTAGCTGTTCGCGACGCTCTCGCGATCATCAACGATAATATACATCAGTCTTTCGCCCCTGTTTCGCACTTGTTGCGGCCGGCTGGTTGTTGTGATGCTCCGGCTCGGCAACGATGCTGTTTGACGACATTCCTTCCCGCGAACGGTTGTTATGGTTTCGATATTCGCGGGCAGCCCTACGCATTCAGTGCCTGCGTCTCGCAGGCCTGGTACTTCCACTCGATACTGAACGCTTACTGCGTGAGGCCCGGCGGGTGTCGTACGGATCACCTCGCGGGGCAGATTGAGAAACGACCTAGAACAGTTGCGCCAAGTTGCTCATCGCGTCCGAACACACCTGAAACTTGTGTCGATCTCCTCGCCACTGGCGAGAATCACTTGACTAGGACCGTAGCGATTGCCGATTTCCGATCAAGCGTGCGCCACAAAGTGTTTGCTACGTGTGCTTGATGCTGTTGGTTTGTTTCGGGTTGTTTCTTGATGTATTCAGTCGCATCAGTTGCTTTGGAAACCAAACTAATTTTGCACCGCGATGGGCCTATGGTTCCGCATCCCCGTACAACTACAGCTGTTTTGAGTGATGCGGGCGCTCACGCATAGGAGGGGGTTTTCAACCCGCGATTGACGCGCTCGCGCGGTTTTCCACATGCGACAATTCGACTCATACGCGGTGCCGCGACTCCAGCTTGGCGAAATCTTGGCGAGTGTGTGTCTTTCGAGTCGCACTCTCGCCACGCGAACGACGCGTTTAAGCCACGGCGCGTCGCATCGCGCGTGTTGAGAATCTTTCGATGCGCACGTTTCGGACAAGCTTCGGCAAATAACGTCACCGTTCGACAGATCGAACCGCACGGAGCATTCTCACATGTTGTCCGATGGACAAGCTCGTCCCAACGCGACCGCTGATGTTTCCGCGACGGTAAAGCCGGCTCCCGCGCCGCGCGATATGAAGGATGATACGGCGCGAGCCGCCAAGCCTGCTGCGGCTGCAAAGCGTGCGTCGGCCGCGGCGAGCGACGAAGCCCTCGCGAAGGAGGCGCTCGAAGGGCTCAAGCGTATTCGCGCCAAAGCGCGTCTCGACAAGATGGCGATCCCCAAGCCTGCGCCGACCGTGATCAAGCCGGCAGTGATCGTGGCCAAGCCGCCGCCGCCCCGTCCGACATGGGTTGCGCCGCTCGCGACATTGGCGGTCGCCGCCATACTCGTGGTCTGCGCCTGCACCGGCGTGATCGCCTATCTCACCACGCAGCCGGCGCAGAACAACGTTGCGGCCAATACGGAGATCAGGATCCTGCGCGAGACCGTCGCACAGCTGCGCAAGCAGGTGTCTGGCGTGTCGGAAAATCTCGACGGCCTGCGCACCGCGGTCGATCAGTCGAGCAAGGCGACCAACGACCGGTTCGGCCGGTTCGCCGAGAATCTGGATCGCATCGAGCGGGTGAGCTCGTCCTCGACGGTCAAGCTCGACAGGCTGGCTCAGGCGCAGGTCCAGGCTCCAGCTCCCGCTCCGGCGACGGTGCAATCGCAGCCGCCGTCACAACAAGGGCCGATGATGGCCGCGGTCGCGGCGCCGGAGTTCACGGGCTCGGTGTCGCCGCCCGAGCGGTCGTCGGCGCCGCGGAAGGTGATCAAGGGTTGGTCGGTCCGCCAGGCCTATGAGGGCATCGCCATCCTGCAGAGTCCGAACGGCGTCATCGAAGCCGTGCTGGGCCAGCAGGTGCCCGGCCTCGGCCGCATCGAGGAGATCAGGAGCGAGAACGGGCGCCTCGTGGTGGAGACGAGTGGGGGCGTCGTCTATTCGTCACGCAAGGCGACGCCCTGATCGAACGCCGCCTTCTATTGGCGGTGATGCTCGAAGCTGGTGCATAGCAGGTCGACCTCCGCCTCCGCGATCGGCGAGCGAAACAGGCGGCAGCTGAATTCGGCCGGCGCCTTGCTGTCCGTGGTCATGCGCTCTTCCCGGAGGAAGATGCATCGCTTGCAAACGTCGGTGTGGTGCCGCTGCTCGGCCGCGTCCGACTGATCCAGCACGTGCCGGAACGTGTCGCGGAAGCGCATCTTGACCTCGTCGTCGAGCCCGGCAATCGCCTCGATGAGGACGTTGACGGGGTCGCGCACCAGGAACTTCTTGCCCTGCTGCGTCACGCTCAGCATCACCGAGCGTTTGTCGGTGGCCGAGCGCTTTCGCTCGATATAACCGAGCCGTTCGAGCTCTCCGATGATGAACGAGGCGGTGCCGCGCGTGGTGCCGACGTAACTTGCGAGCGCCGAAGGCGTCCGGGAGAAACGGTTGGCGCGGGAGAGGAATCGCAGCGCCATCCATTCGCGGTCGCGCAAGCCGTGCCTGGTGCCTTCGAACCACAGGATTCGTGCGGCCTGCTCCAGCAGTTCAATCGATTCGCGAGCCAAATTCATTTCAATTCCAGGTCGGATAAAGCTTTATTCAATTGAGCCTTGATTCAATTGAGCCTTGGGGTGCGCAATCTGAGCAGACGAGAATGAAGTCCCCACCTGGGCCCTCCGTCCGTTGCCGGGCGGCGGACCGCGCATGGGGAAGAACCGGTTGGAACTTCCGGACGTGGAACTAGGGCGTCACAAAGAAAGTTCGAGTAAATCGCACCGCTCGAGTCCTCTGAAAATTTCAATCAAATGACGGCGTCTCGCATGTGCTCCGGCGGTCATGCGCGATGCGTGAGCAACATGATGTGTCATTGCAGCCGTTGCGGTGTCCTTTTGTTGCGGGTGAGCGCGTCGAATGCGCGAACATGCGCATCGGCTGCGGCGCCCGGCGGTGTGATCGGCCAAGAGAGAACCGACTTTTTCGGTTAATGGATGTTGCGACGCAGCGCAGTTAGACGGTTAAGTCCGGCATACGAGCGATCCAGGCCATGTCAGCGCGTCGCTGGAGATCGAGCACGCCGCGCTGGCCAGCATCACACGTCAGGCAACATGCGCGAGCTCTGCGACCTCATCGCCTGCAGCGTCATCGCCATTCAGGGGCCGGCCTGAAAGGGCGCGTGCTCGCAGGCTGGTGACTTGCGTTTCGCCGGTAATTATTGGCGAATGCGTCGCCCCCGGGGGCATCAGCATAGGCAGCAGAGGGATAGACCGATGAGCTTCGAAACCACCATGACATCCGACGTCGTCGGGCTGACGAAAGTCGCCCCGGTCTCGCGCCGCGGATTCATGAGCGCCACCGCGGCCGTGGCGGCCGGCTACACGCTAGCGGCCGGGCCCGTGCGCGCCGAGGTGGTCGCGACCGACACCAATGGTCTCCAGGCCGGCGATGCCAAGGTCAAGGTCGGCTCCGAAGAGATGCCCGTCTATTTCGCCCGCCCTGCCGGCAACACCAAGGCCCCCGTGATCATCGTGGCGATGGAGATCTTCGGCCTGCACGAATACATCAAGGACGTGACGCGGCGCCTCGCCAAGCTCGGCGCGTTCGCCATCGCGCCGGATTACTACTTCCGCAAGGGTACCGACCTCACCAAGATCACCGACATCAAGGAGCTCTTGCCGATCGTCAATGCCAAGCCCGACGCCGAGCTGCTGTCGGACCTCGATGCAGTGGTGGCATGGGCGGGCTCGCAGGCCGGTGATGCCGCCAAGCTCGGCATCATCGGCTTCTGCCGGGGCGGCCGCACGGTCTGGGAATATGCCGCCCACAACAGCAGCCTCAAGGCCGGCGTTGCCTTCTACGGAAGTTTGGTCGACCCCGCCAATCCGCTGTGGCCGAAGAGCCCGATGCAGCTTGCACCCGAGATGAAGGCGCCGGTGCTCGGCCTCTACGGCGGTGCCGACACCGGCATTCCCGTCGCTCAAGTCGAGCAGATGAAGGCGGCGCTGGCCGAGAACAAGAAGACGGCTGAATTCAAGGTCTACCCCGAAGCGCCGCACGGCTTCCATGCCGACTACCGCGGCAGCTACCGCAAGGACGCCGCGGACGATGCCTGGAAGCAGGCGAAAGCCTGGTTCAAGAAATACGGCGTCCTGAGCTGACGCCGGGTATAAAGGGGCGGCCGGTCGGCCGCCCTTTCTCTTTCGATACGCCCCAATTTCACTTCGTCATCGCGCCGTAGACGAGGTCCTGGACCTGCTCGCGATAATATTTGCGCAGCTCGCCTGGCGCAGCCGTTCCGACCACGACGACGAGACGCTCCTTGGGATCGCAGAAGAATTGCGTCCCGTAAGCGCCGTTCCAGGTGAACTCGCCGGGATTGCCGGGGACCGATGACAACCCCTCGCTGGTGCGGACCGCGACGGAAAGGCCAAAGCCAAAGCCGGCGCGATGCGGCTCGACATTGGCCACGTTGTTCTTGATTGCGGGACCAAGGTGGTTGGCCGTCATGTGGTGCACCGTCTTGGGTGAGAGGATGCGCTGGCCGTCGAGCTCGCCGCCGTTGAGCAGCATCTGGCCGAAGCGGACATAGTCGCCGATCGTCGCGAATGAGCAGGCGCCGCCGCAATCGAACTTGGTCGGCGTGTCCACAAGCTTGATGGCTTGCGGCTTGCCAGTCAGCGGATCGTTGGCGAAGGGACGGGCGAGGCGAGGACGCTGCGCATCGGTCGGATGGAAAGTCGCATCCTTCATGCCGAGCGGCTGCCAGACATTGGCGGCGAGATAATCGCCGAGCCTCTGCTCGCTCACCTTCTCGACGACCGCACCGAGCACGTCGATCGAGAAGCCGTATTCGAACTCGGTCGAGGGCTGATGCGCCAGCGGCAGCTTCGTGATGCGGTCGATGAAGGCCTGGGTGTCGCCTTCGATCGCCGGCGCGACGCCATCGGGATATTGCCGCGCCACCGGGCTCGACGAGTCCGGGCGGCCGCCATACATCAAGCCGGACGTGTGCCGATAGAGATCGTGGATGAAGATCGGCGAGGCCTGCGGCTCGAGCTTGAGCGAGCCGTCGGCCTGGGGCACGCCGACCTTCATGTCGGCAAAGCCGGCATAGTAATCGGCCAGCTTGGCCTGGAGCGGCAACTGGCCCTTTTCCATCAGCGTCAGGCCGGCGACCGCCGCCATCGGCTTGGTCATCGAGGCCAACGCGAAGATCGCGTCGACCGGCATCGGCGTGCCCTTCTCCGGATCGAGCAGGCCATAAGCCTTGTAGTGCACGAGCTTGCCGTCGCGCGCCACCGCGACGACCGCGCCGGGCACGCGCTTGGCGGCGATCTCGCGCGCGAAGAAGCTGTCGAGGCGTGTAAGGCTCTGCGCCGAGAAGCCGACATCATCGGGTTTGGCTTCGGGCAGCGGTGCGGCCCGTGCTGCACCGAGCGTGATGGCGGCGGCCGTCGCTGCGATCATGGCGATCGTCTTGTTCATTGCGTCCTCCCAAGCCGCGGGCTCGTTGTGCATGTGGCCCGCGCGACGTCTAGATCACGTCCGCATAAAGGCGAAGTCAACCGCGCGCCGGACATGACTGGGACGCGGCCGGGGGAGGCCGAAACCCTATCGTCCTTCGCCCGCACGCCACAGCGCGTCGAGGCCGTGCCGATAGGTCGGGTGCACCAGCGCGACGCCGAGCTCTTGCTTCAGTTTCGCGTTGGAGACACGGGCGCTGCTGGCATAGAAGCTGCGCGCCATCGCCGACATCTCGGCGGTCGCGAACGGCTCTTCCGGTGGTGGCGCAACGCCCATCAGCTCCGCCGCATGGGCGATCACGTCCTGCGGCGGTGTCGGCTCGTCGTCGCAGACGTTCCAGGTTCCGCCGCTGTCGTGGCGAATGGCCGCGATGATCGCACTCGCGATGTCGTCGGCATGGATGCGGTTGAAGACCTGGCCGGGCTTGATGATGCGCCGCGCCGTGCCCGCGCGCAGCGTCACCAGCGCGTTGCGGCCGGGGCCGTAGATGCCGGCAAGCCGCAGGATCGCGGCATCGCCCTGCGCGATGTCCGTCCAGGCCTGCTCGGCGGCAATCCGCATGCGCGCGCGGTTGAGCGATGACTGCGGCGGCGTGCTCTCGTCGACCCAGCCGCCATCGTGATCGCCGTAGACGCCGATGGTGGAGAGATAGATGATCTTGCGGCGGCCCGCCGCCAGCACGTCGCCGAACGCTGCGATGGTGGGATCGCCGGCGCTGCCGGGCGGGATCGACACCAGGAGCACGTCGGCATCGCGGACTTGCTGGACCGTCTCGCGCGCGGGGGGCTCGCCGGAAAAGGCGTGGACTTCGATGCCGGCGAGGTCGTCTCGCTTTGCCGGATCGCGCACGGTGCCCGCGATGTGCGAGAAGCTGCCGCCGTGTTGGCGGACGAAGTGCCGGACGCTGTAGCCGAGGCCAAGGACGAAAAGCCGCATGCGTCTCCCTGAAAGCTCGAAGTTCCCGCGCGAGCTGCGCGTCCCTCGCTCATAAGAGATTTTTGGGTCCGGCAAAAGATATTGCGATTTGTCTCGCCCCCAGCTTCGGGCGATGGTCGGCTGTCACAGGGAGGCACCGACCATGCAGGCAGAGGCGCTCGCTTTCGCACCGGCGCATGCCAGCGAGCTGATCCGGCGCGCGGCCGCGCTGATCTTCGACGTCGACGGCACCCTGGCCGAGACCGAGGAGCTGCATCGTCAGGCGTTCAACCATGCCTTTGCGTGCCACGGTCTCGACTGGCACTGGGATCGCGCCGTCTACAAGGACCTGCTGCGGGTGACCGGCGGCAAGGAGCGCATGCGCGCCTACCATGGCAGGCTGCCGACCGCCCGGCCTTTGCCGGACGAGGACATCGCCGCGCTTCACCGCATCAAGACTGTGCATTATGCCGAGCTGGTCGAGACCGGCTGCTGTCAGCTTCGGCCGGGCGTGATCGAGCTGCTCGCCGCGGCGAAGGCGAGGGGGCAGCGGCTTGCGATCGCGACCACGACCTCGCATGGCAACATCCAGGCGCTGCTGTCGCAGGCGCTGGGGGCGAACTGGGCTGCGGAGTTCGACGCCATCGTCGCCGGCGACGACGTCAGGCACAAGAAGCCCGCGCCGGACGTCTATCTCGAAACGCTGGCCCGGCTGAAGCTGGGTGCGGCCGACTGCGTTGCCGTTGAGGATTCCGCCAACGGCCTGATTTCGGCCTCGCAGGCGAATATCCCTGTCATCATCACCCGCAGCATGTTCTTTGCGGATGATGATTTTGCCACGGCGCAGTGCGTGCTGGACGATTTGGCGGAACTCGTCGCCGGGCAAAGAACGGGGAACCCAAAGGGGGGTACATCGAGCTGCGAGGCGGAGAGCCCGCTCTCGTTCACCACATTTAAACCTTAAGATTCTACGAAGAGTACTCAGCCACAGGCCGCAGGAACATGCCGACAGCCTTCGTACAGAAGCCATCCGTGGACTTCCGGCAATGAAGGTTTGGCAGACCGGCTGCACCGTGGCTGTTATCGCATCCGCGGGACTTTACCTGGCCGCCGGTAACAGACCGGCCGCGATGGCGCCGGATGTCATGCCGGAAGCGGCGGCGAGCATGGCCGCTCCTGCGAGCATGGCGTCGCCTGCGAACATGGTGACGCCTGCCTTGTACGCAGAGGCATCCGCCAGACTTGCGGCAGCCCTTCGGTCAGAAAGAGCAGCGCCTGGCTCGGAGGCGTCAGCAGGCTCCGGCCCTTTGAGCGCCGAAGCCGAGATCGTCGATGAACCCGTCGCGCCAAAATTGGCGTCGTTGGGACAGGATGTCGTTCAACCGCTGCCGCCGGAACGCGACGCGTCCATTGAGGCTCCGAAGGCGGCGTCGACGCAGGATTTTCGTTACCTGGTCTACTATGTCTGGTCCGAACTGCCGCCCGTCGAAAAACCGGCGGAGATCGTCTTGCGTGCGTTCAAGGACATTCCGGTCGGAACGCCGGCCGAAGAGATCAAGCGCGCCTCCGACGCGTTTGGACTCGATTTCAATTTCATGATGGCGGTCGCCAAGATCGAGTCCGGCTTCAATCCCAATCAACGCACCGGGTCGTATATCGGGCTGTTTCAGCTGAGCCACTATGAGTTCGGGAAGTTCGGCTTCGGGCAGATTCGCAGTCCGCGGGATAACGCCGTTGCGGCCGCCTACAAGATCTTCACCGAAGGCGTCCAGTTCGGATGGATCACGCACCGGACGCCGGACATGAGCGATCTCTACCTGATCCATCAGCAGGGCTGGGAAGGTGCCGCCGAGCACATCAGCAAGCCCGCTCGCCTCGCCTGGAAATCCATGTGCGCCAGCAGCGAAGGCAAGGAGAAGGGCGAGCGGTGGTGCAAGCGCGCAATTTGGGGCAATGCACTTCCGGCCTTCAAGCGCAGCTGGAAATCGGTCGAGAACGTGACGTCCGAGGCGTTCGTCGGCATGTGGCGCGGCCGGGTCGCTGAATTCTACGGGAAGTACGTGGCGACTGCTGCCGCGGCGGCAAGCCAATAATTCCGTTGTCGGCGGGGTTAGCTGACAAAGGATAAGCCGATCTGGACGCCTGCCGTTGGCAGTAGACCGGACGCGGTGCCGCGCCGGCCCGGACCGCCGCTTGTGACCCATATGAGACATCAAGCCAGCTTGCTTTCCTCTGAAATTTTGTCAGTATCGGCCGCATGACTGTCGTCGTGATCACGCTCGCGAAATTGTGGTGGCGCTCCACTTAGGAGCGGCACGGCTTTGTCATTCACTCAACCGTCGCCGCCGTTCATCGGCTTGCGAGGTTGCTTCATCAAAAGTCCGATTGAACGGCGGCTCCTAATTCGGAGAACCGCGATGCAAGATTCGTCAGCCAGCAGCCTCCCTGTTATCCTGACCGGCGACAGAACAACCGGACCGTTGCACTTAGGGCACTATGTCGGTTCGTTGAAGAACCGCGTCGCCCTGCAGACAACACACCGGCAGTATCTGCTGCTGGCGGACACCCAGGCACTCACCGACAACGCGCACAATCCCGGTCGGGTGCGTGACAATGTCCTTGAGATCGCGACAGACTACCTGGCCGTCGGGATCGACCCGACCCTGACCACGATCTGTCTTCAATCGCATCTCCCGGCGCTTGCGGATTTGACCCTTCTGTACATGAACTATGTAACGGTGGCCCGGCTCGAGCGTAACCCTACAATCAAGGACGAAATCCAGGCGCGAGGTTTTGGCAGAGATATTCCAGCAGGCTTTCTCTGCTATCCCGTCGCCCAGGCCGCCGACATCACCGGTTTCAAAGCGACGATTGTCCCGGTTGGGGAAGACCAAGCTCCATTGATCGAGCAAACCAATGAGGTCGTTCGCCGCATCAATCGCCAAGCTGGTATTGACGTGTTGCCCGAAGCCCGCGCGCTTATTCCTCGCGTCGGACGCCTTCCCGGCATCGATGGCAAGGCCAAAATGAGCAAGTCGCAGGGCAACGCTATTCAGCTATCAGCCACGGCCGATGAAATACGTGAGGCTGTCCGGCGTATGTTCACTGATCCAAACCATATAAAGGCATCCGACCCGGGTCGCGTCGAAGGCAACGTGGTTTTTACGTACCTGGATGCGTTCGACGAAGATCACGTTGCGGTTGAGGATTTGAAGGCACGCTATATCCGGGGCGGTTTGGGGGACAGCATTGTGAAGAAACGTCTGGATGGCGTGCTGCAAGCACTTCTCGCGCCAATCCGAGACCGTCGCCGCGCACTCGCTCGTGATCCCGGCTATGTGCTGCAAGTTGTCAAGCGTGGCACTGCGCAAGCGCGGGAGATAACAGATGCCACTTCGCGCGATGTTCGCGCCGCGCTTGGTCTATTCACCCTAAATTAAGCGCATTGGGGGCCAGCCAGAGTGTGTCCGCATCTGGCCCGTAGCTGACCTGCGCGGCGGCGTTCGCCGACAGCGGCTTTTTGACCCGAAGCCGACCTCGCGGCGCGATGATTGACGCGCGCCCGATCGTTTGCAACACTATTGGTTGAAATGCGAAATGTGCCTGGCGCGAATGCCGCTTTTATTTAGCGGTTCGTGGAGTCAGTCATGGCGACTTCCAAGAGGTCGGCTTTCTGCCTTTCCTGCATCACACTTTTTGCAAGCTTGCTCGCTATTGTCCCTGTGTCCGCCCAAGCGCAAGAGATTAAAGTTACGCTCTTAGGCACAGGATGCCCGCCACCTGTTATGGATCGGTTCGGCCCGAGCATCCTCGTCGAAGCGGGTGGGCAGAAGTTCATTTTCGACGCCGGCCGCGGTGCTCTTCAGCGGCTCACTCAGGTCAACGTGTTTTGGCATGATATCAACGGCGTGTTTCTTACCCACTTGCACTCGGATCACGTGGTTGGCTTTCCAGATCTGTGGCTGACCGGCTGGCTTTTTGGACGGCCTGGGCGGGATCGTCCATTGGAGGTGTGGGGACCAAGGGGGACGGTGCGCATGATGTCGTTTCTCGAGCAGGCGTTCGAATATGACATCCGGATTCGACTATACGACGACCGAGCGGCGCCAGACGGAGTGGTCATTCTCGCCAAGGACATCAGCGAGGGACTTGTCTATGAAAATAATGGCGTAAAGATCACAGCCTTCGAGGTAGACCACACGCCCGTGAAGCCGGCGTTTGGCTATCGCATCGATTATTCCGGTCGCTCGGTTGTCCTCTCTGGAGACACCCGTCTGTCTGAGAACCTCATCCGACATGCCCAAAACGTTGACCTGTTGATTCATGAAGTTGCTTCGCTCGAGACATTTCAGCGGATCGGAATCCCGCCAGAACGAACCGCGAGCATAATCGCCCATCACACGACTCCAGAACAGGCGGGCGAGGTATTCGGGCGGACAAAGCCGAAACTCGCGGTCTATTCACACCTCGCGATGCCAAATGCAACCGAGCAAGATGTAATTCCACCGACGCGGAAGACTTACTCAGGTCCATTGGAACTCGGTGAAGATCTCATGGTAATCGAGGTGGGTGAGAAGGTTGAGGTCCGAAGACCCGCCAAGCCTTAATCCAGGTTGAATCCACCGGCGGACTTGATCGGTAGCCCGGACCAATTTTGCTGAGCCACACGAGTCTGGATTTGGCCGCCCTTAGCGGTCATCGGTCTGCGACGCGTCGAGATCCACCTTCAAAGGCGAAACGGACTCGTTTTGAACTCGTGAGCTCGCGACCTGGAGCGCGCCCGCCCGCGTGTCCCGTTCAATGGACGCGGTGGCTCGTTCTATCGTCCTCGGCTTGCTCGACGATCTGCGCGATCGGGCTCGACTGGTGATGCACCAGGCGCCAGTCGTCGCCGACGCGGCGGAAATGGTTCGCAGCCGCCAGAGCGGTGCCGTCGACGATCTCGATGCAGAGCACGCGGGCACTGTCGCCGTCGACGATCGCCTGCGGCTCGGCGCAGGTGATCTGCGGTCTTTCCGGACTTTGCAGGATGTCGCGCCAGCTTCCGATCACCGTGGCGCGTCCGACGATCGCCGGCCAGCCGGGATGGATGCAGGAAATGCCGTCGTCATCCGCCCACATCTGTTCCATGCCGGCGAAGTCCCCCGCTGAAAAAGCGGCGTAAAAGGCCGCGTTGGCGGCGATGATCTTGCTGTCTTTTGCCATTGCTCTCGGGTGGGGCAAGGGCCGGCAAAAATCAAGCGCGACTTCCGTTCGACGTCGCGTTCGATTTGGACTGCAGTGCAGCATTGCCTGTTTTAGGGTCAGGCCGACACCAGCGTCTCCACGGCCCGTCGCGCGCCGTTGCTGTAGAGACGGCCGAGGGCCGCGGTCACGGCCTCGCGCAGCCGCGGCTCGGCGCCCAGCGGCCCGAACACTTGTCCGACGCCGAGCAGTGCCGGCGCGAGCCGCTCGGCAACAGGTCCCGCCTCACGCGCCAGCGCGGCGAACTCGCCGGCAAGGGGATCGCGCACGTCGATGGCGCGGCCCTGCTCGTCTGTTGCGCTGACGTAACGCATCCAGCCGGCGACCGCGAGCGCATGCGTTGAGATCGGCAGGTTCCGCGCGAGGCGATCCTGCATCGCGCCGAGCAGGCGCTGCGGCAGCTTTTGCGAGCCGTCCATCGCGATCTGCCAGGTGCGGTGATGCAGCGCCGAATTGGAAAAGCGCTTGAGCAGCGAGGCGCGATAGGCGGCGAGGTCCGTGCCTGCGGGCATGGTCAGCGTCACCGCGGCCTCTTCCATCACCTTTGCCGCGAGGCGCGCGAAAAGCGGATCCTGCATGGTGTCGGCGATGGTCTCGAAGCCTGCGAGATAGCCGAGATAGGCCAGCGCCGAATGGCTGGCGTTGAGCAGCCGCAGCTTCATCAGCTCGAACGGCTTCACGTCGCTGACGAGCTCGACGCCGGCTGCGGCGAGATCGGGCCGGCCCGCCGTGAAGCGGTCTTCGACCACCCATTGCGTGAACGGCTCGGTCATCACGGGCCAGGCGTCGCGCATGCCGAGGGCGTTCGAGACCGCGTCGCGGTCGGCATCGGTCGTTTCAGGAACGATGCGATCGACCATGGTGCAGGGGAAAGCGACCGTATCGGCGATCCACTTGGCGAGATCCTTCGATCGCAGCGCGGCGAACTGCGTCACGATGCGCTGCACGGTGTGGCCGTTGGCGGCGAGATTGTCGCAGCACAACACGGTGAAGGGCGGAAGACCCCGTGCGCGCCGCCGCGCCAGCGCAGCCACGACGAAGCCGGGCGCCGAGCGCGGCGCGTCGAAATTGTTGAGGTCGTGCACGACATCCGGATGCCGCTCGTCGAGATCGCCGGTCTGCGGCGTGTGGCAATATCCCTTTTCGGTGACGGTGAGCGAAACGATGCGAATGGCGGGATCGGCCATCCGCTCGACCAACGCTGCCGGCTTCTCGCGCGCGACCACACTGTCGAGCAGCGCGCCGATGACGCGGTGTTCGGTGCCTTCGGCCGAGCGCACGGCGACGGTGTAGAGATGATCCTGCGGGGCGAGGGCATCGCGCGTATCCGGGCTGCGCAGGCTCGCGCCGATGATGCCCCAGGCGGCACCGCCGGCGGCAATGCAGTCGTCGATGACAACCGCTTGATGCGCGCGGTGAAACGCGCCGAGACCAAGATGCACGATGCCGGGTGTGACTTGCGAACGGTGATAGGCCGGCCGGCGGATGCCCGGCGGCAGCCCGTCGAGATTGGCGCGGCCAAGACGCGCTGAACCTGGGCGCATGGACGTCTCCCCTTTGCTTTGCTGCTGCTTGACATGGCGCCCGTATCAGGTCAATGCTTCGGTCAATTGGTAAGACCAATTTTCCAAAATTGGCAGGCCGCGAGCGGGGAACCCCGCGCGACCCTTTCGGGAGGACCAGCGTGCCGCTGGAAGCTGTGGAGGCGAGACGGCTTTATCGCCAGGTCGCCGATCAATTGCGAAGCCTGATCGACAGCGGCGAGTACGCGGTCGGCAGTCGCTTGCCGACCGAGCGCGAGCTCGCCGAGCAGCTCAAGGTGTCGCGCCCGACCGTGCGCGAAGCCCTGATCGCGCTCGAGGTCGAAGGGCGCCTGCGCATCCGCGTCGGGTCCGGCATCTATGTGATCGAGCCCGCCGCAAGCGCCGCCCCCGCAGCCGCCTCCGTCATCGAGGGACCGTTCGAGCTGCTGCGCGCCCGCGAATTCCTGGAAAGCGCGATCGCCGAACAGGCCGCGCGTGTCGCGACCAGGGACGACATCGCCCGCATCGACGCCTCACTGCTGGCGATGGAGCAGGTTGAGCATCCCGGCGAAGCCTCGATGGTTCACGACCGCGCGTTTCATGTCGCGATCGCCGGCAGCCTCGGCAATGCCGTTCTGGTGCGCGTGGTCGGCGAGCTGTTCGACCAGCGCCTCAATCCCTATTTCGCGCAGCTTGCGCATTATTTCGAAAACCCGGGCACCTGGCGCACCGCGCTCGACGAGCATCGCGCCGTGCGCGAGGCGATCGCGGCGCATGATCCGGACGCCGCGCGCGAGGCGATGCGCGCCCATCTGGCGCGCTCGCAGGAGCGCTTCGCGCAGAATTTCGGCGCCGAGAACGCCGCAGGATCCTCTCCGGGGCGGAGCCGGGCCGCGCGAGCCCCGGCGAAGCCGGCGACACCAAAGCGCCCGGCGAAAAAGCGGGCCGGGAGCGGTCGCGCGCGGCAGCGATGAGATTGTACGGCCCGCATCCATGCCGGGGCGGGCGAACAAGAATCAGACTTGAACGATGGAGGAAAAGTCGATGTTGAAGAAAATGACGATTGCAGCCGTGATCTCTGCCGCTACGCTGCTGGCTGCGACCAGCGCCAGCACGGCGCAGACCAAGCTGAAATGGGCCCATGTCTACGAGACCTCGGAGCCGTTCCACACCGCTTCGGTCTGGGCCGCACAGGAGATCGGCAAGCGCACCAACGGGCGCTATGCGATCGACGTCTATCCGGCCTCGCAGCTCGGCAAGGAAGCCGACATCAACCAGGGCCTGTCGCTCGGCTCGGTCGACATCATCATCTCCGGCTCCAGCTTCGCCGCCAAGAGCTTCCCGCCGATCGGCGTGACCTATTATCCCTATACGTTCCGCGATGCCGATCATCTGCTCGCCTACACCAAGAGCGACATCTTCAAGGAGCTCGCCAAGGGCTATGAGGACAAGAGCGGCCACCACATCGTTGCGGTGACCTATTACGGCGTGCGCCAGACCTCGTCGAACAAGCCGATCAAGACCTGCGCCGACATGAAGGGCCTGAAGATGCGCGTGCCCGACGTGCCGGCCTACCTCGCCATGCCGCGCGCCTGCGGCGCCAACACCGCGCCGATCGCCTTCGCCGAAGTCTATCTCGCGCTCCAGAACGGCACCGTCGAGGCGCAGGAGAACCCGCTGACCACGATCGAGGCCAAGAAGTTCTACGAGGTGCAGAAGCACATCGTGCTGACCGGCCATATCGTCGATCACCTCAACACCGTGATCGCCGGCGCGCTGTGGAAGAAGCTCTCTGACGAGGACAAGAAGATCTTCACCGACGTGGCCCAGGAAGCCGCCGCCAAGGCCACCGGCGAGATCAAGCAGAACGAGGCCAAGCTGGTCGCCTTCTTCAAGGAGAAGGGCCTCACCGTGACCGAAGTCGACAAGAACGAGTTCCGCGACACCGTGCTGAAGAACGTCGCGTTCGAGACCTTCGGCTATCGCAAGGCCGACTGGGAAAAGATCCAGGCGGTGAAGTGACGACGTAGTCGTCATCCCGGGGCGGTCCGCAGGACCTAGCCCGGGATCTCGAGGTTCCGGGTCTGGTGCTAGCGCACCATCCCGGAACGACGATTTGGAGAGGAGCAACCCCATGTCCACCGCCGAAATCCACCGGCAGATCACCGCGGACGAGATCGCCCATACCTTCGAGGAGGAGGCGACGCCGAAGGTCGATCTCGGCATCTACGCGTTCGAGGACTGGGTGGCGCTGGCGATCTTCTGGGTGATGGCGCTCGCCGTCTTCCTGCAGTTCTTCACCCGTTACGTACTCAACGACAGCTACGCCTGGACCGAGGAGATCGCGACCTATTGCCTGATCGGCGTGGTCTTCATCGGCGCCTCGATGTGCGTGCGGCTGTCGCGGCACATCCAGGTCGACCTGCTCTACCGCTATCTCCCGCAGCCAGCGGGGCGCGCGCTGTCGACGGTGATAGACCTGATCCGGATCGCCTTCTTCGGCTACGCCACGAAACTGGTCTGGGTCTATATCCAGATCATCGGCGACGAGCAGATGACCACGATCAACTTCCCCAAGAACTACGTCTATTACGCCGTGCTGCTCGGTTTCGTGCTGATGTTCCTGCGCTCGTTGCAGGCGGCGGTGCAGCACTGGCGGCAGGGTTACTCGGTCCTCGAACGTCCGGGTGCCTACGACGGATCGGAGATATAACGTCATGCTGTTGTTGCTCGGAGGCTTTCTCGTCCTGATGCTGCTCGGCGTTCCCGTGGCGATCGCCATGGCCGCGTCGTCGCTGCTCTACATCCTGGTCAGCGGCGTGACGCCCGACGTCACGCTGGCACAGCGCATGATCGCCGGCGTGGAGAGCTTTCCTTTGCTTGCCGTGCCGTTCTTCATCCTGGCCGGCAACCTCATGAACATCGCCGGCGTCACCGGGCGCATCTACAAATTCGCCGTCGCCCTCGTGGGCTGGATGCGCGGCGGCCTCGGCCACGTCAATATCATCGGCTCGGTGATCTTCTCCGGCATGTCAGGCACCGCGATCGCGGACGCCGCCGGTCTCGGCACCATCGAGATCAAGGCGATGAAGGACCACGGCTACTCCACCGAGTTCTCGGTCGGCGTCACCGCGGCCTCGGCGACGCTCGGGCCCATCATCCCGCCGTCGCTGCCTTTCGTCATCTACGGCATGATGGCGAACGTCTCGATCGGCGCGCTGTTTCTCGGCGGCGTCATTCCGGGCGTCGTCCTGACGCTGTTCATGATGATCACCGTCACCTATTTCGCGCACAAAAACAAATGGGGCAGCGACACGCCGTTCTCCTGGCCGCAGCTCGGCTCGGCCGGCCTCGAGATCGTCATCGTGCTCTCGTTCCCGATGGCGATCTGGCTGATGGTGCTGGCCGGCCTCTCGGTCAACGTCGCGGTGGTCATCGGTCTCGGCACGCTGCTGGTGATCGACTGGTACTTCGACTTCTCGGCGGTGATGGCGCTGATGGCGCCGGTGATCCTGATCGGCGGCATGACGCTCGGCTGGTTCACGCCGACCGAAGCTGCGGTCGCCGCCGTGATCTGGTCGCTGTTCCTCGGCCTCGTCCGCTACCGCACCATGACGCTGCAAACCGTCGCGAAGGCGACGTTCGACACGATCGAGACCACGGCCTCGGTGCTGTTCATCGTCACGGCAGCATCGATCTTCGCCTGGCTGCTGACGGTGTCGCAGGCGGCGCAGACGCTGTCGGACTGGATGCTTAGCGTCACCCACAACAAATGGGTGTTCCTCGCGCTCGCCAACGTGCTGATCCTGTTCGTCGGCTGCTTCATCGACACCACGGCGGCGATCACCATTCTGGTGCCGATCCTGCTGCCGATCGTGCTCAAGCTCGGCATCGATCCCATTCATTTCGGCCTGATCATGACGCTGAACCTTATGATCGGCCTCTTGCATCCTCCGCTCGGCATGGTGCTGTTCGTGCTCGCGCGCGTCGCAAAGCTCTCGGTCGAGCGCACGACGGTGGCGATCCTGCCCTGGCTGGTGCCGCTGATGCTCGCGCTGATCGCGATCACCTACATCCCCGAACTGACCCTCTGGCTGCCAAAATACATGGGACTCTCCAAATGACCTCGACCGCTCTCGCCGCAACCCTGTTCGGTCCCGAAGATCTCCGCATGATCGAGCATCCGCTCGACAGGCTCGCCGACGGCATGGTGCGCATCCGCTTCGGCGCCGGTGGCATCTGCGGCTCGGACATGCACTATTTCCGCCATGCCCGGACCGGCGATTTCGTGGTGAAGTCGCCGCTGGTGCTCGGCCACGAGATCTCGGGCGAGGTCGTGGAGATCTCCGGCTCCGCAGCGAACCTGAAAGTCGGCGACCGTGTCGCCGTCAACCCGTCACGCTGGTGCGGCCATTGCGTCGCCTGTCGCGAGGGCAGGCCGAACCTGTGCGAGAACATCTACTTCATGGGCTCGGCGTCGAAGACGCCGCACATGCAGGGTGGTTTCGCCAATTATTTCGACGCGATCCCCGCGCAATGCGTCAAGATTCCCGACCACGTGTCCTATCAGGCCGCGGCCCTGGCCGAGCCGCTCTCCGTCTGCCTGCACGCGGTCGCGCGCGCCGGCAATATCGAGGGCAAGCGCGGCATCATCTTCGGTGCCGGCCCGATCGGGCTGCTGACCATGCTCGCTGCGCACCGCGCCGGCATGGCCGACGTCACGGTCGCCGATATCGCGCCGGCGCCGCTCGCCTTTGCGACCAGGCTCGGCGCTTCGCATGTCGAGAACGTTTCCGCCGGCGAGGAAGGCCTGAAGGCCCAGGCTGCGGCGCGTCCCTATGACGTTGCCTTCGAGGTCTCGGGCACGGCCGCAGGCCTTGCCAGCGCGATCGGCATCGTCAGGCGCGGTGGCGTCGTGGTGCAGATCGGCAATCTGCCGGGCGGCCAGATCCCGACGCCGTCGAATGCGGTAATGGCGAAGGAGATCGACCTGCGCGGCTCGTTCCGCTTCGGCTTCGAGTTCATGACCGCGGTGGAGCTGATCTCCAATGGCAGCGTCGACGTGTTGTCGCTGGTCACCGCCGAGCGTCCGCTGTCGACCGCGCCGGATGCGCTGCGGCTGGCGCTCGACCGCTCGCAGAGCGTCAAGGTCGTGCTGACCGCGAACTGATCGGAGGGATTCATGATGTTGGAGGGATGGCGCTGGTACGGACCCGATGATCCGGTCTCGCTCGACGACGTGAGGCAGGCCGGGGCGAGCGACATCGTCTCGGCGCTGCATCAGGTGCCGATCGGGGAGGCCTGGACGCGCAAGGCAGTCGAGGAGCGCAAGAACTTCATCGAGAACGGCCAGCCGGGCCGCTCGCAGCTGACATGGTCGGTGGTGGAATCGATTCCGATCCCCGACGACGTCAAGCGTCTCGGCGGCAAAGCGACCAAGTCGATCGAGGCCTGGATCGCGAGCCTGGAGGCGGTCGCGAGCGCCGGCATCAGGATCATCTGCTACAACTTCATGCCGGTCGTGGATTGGTGCCGCACCGATCTCGAATGGGAGCTGCCGAACGGCGCCCGCGCCATGCGCTTCGACCAGGACCGCTTTGCCGCCTTCGAGCTGCATATCCTGAAGCGTCCGGCCGCGGTTCGGGAATATTCGCCGGAGCAGCAGGCCCGCGCGAAAGCGTTGTTCGAGAAGATGAGCCAGGCCGATATCGACTATCTCGTCATGGTGATCGCCAGCGCGCTGCCGGGCTCGACCACCGAGCCGATGACCATCCCGCAATTCCGGGACCGCCTCGAGACCTATCGCGACATCACGCCAAAGATCCTGCGGCAGCATCTCGCCGAGTTCCTGGCGCGCGTGACGCCGGTCGCCGAGCAGCTCGGGGTGTCGCTGACCTTGCATCCGGACGATCCGCCGCGCCCGCTGTTCGGCCTGCCGCGCATCGCCTCGTCAGGCGACGACTATCAGGCGCTGTTCGACGCCGTGCCGTCCAAGGCCAACGGCATCTGCCTGTGCACGGGCTCGCTCGGCGTGCGCGCGGAGAACAATCTGCCTGAAATGGCCGAACGCTTCGGCCCGCGCATCGCCTTTGCGCATCTGCGCGCGACCAAGCGCGAGGCGGACGGGCTGTCGTTCTACGAGTCCGATCATCTCGACGGCGATGTCGACATGGTCGCGGTGCTGAAGGCGCTGCTGAAGGAGAACGCGAAGCGCGCGCCGGACAAGAGGATCGTGTTCCGTCCCGACCACGGCCACCGCATGCTCGACGATCTCGCTGCCACCAAGCGCACCAACCCCGGCTACACCGCCATCGGCCGCCTGCGCGGCCTCGCCGAGCTGCGCGGTGCGATCCGCGCGATCGAGCATCGGTAGGGGGCTCTGAAGGCCGTGTGCCCCGGACGCAGCGCAGCGCTCCTTCAGCGGTGCGCTGCAGATCCGGGACACGAGACAATGTGACGCGATCGCCGCCCGCTTGCTGCTTCACCCCTTCGCCCCCAGCCACGCCAAAATCATCTCGACGATCTGCGTCCGGCTCTTCGCCAAGACCTTCGGCTCGCTCAGATCCCGATCGAACAGCGCGCCGAACGTGTGGCGGTTGGCGACGCGGAAGAAGCAATAGGAGGAGATGGCGAGATGCAGATCGATGGCATCGACGTCGTCGCGGAAGACGCCTTCCGCGCGGCCGCGCTTCAAAATGCCGTCGAGGGTTGCGATCACGCTGGCATTGAGCTGGCGCAGCTGCAAATTCTGCTTCAGGTGCTTGCCGTGGTGGATGTTCTCGATTGAGACGAGGCGGATGAAGTTCGGGTTTCGCTCGTCGTGGTCGAAGGTCGCTTCGATCAGCCGGCGCAGTCCCTCGCGTGCGTCGCAGCTCGCAATGTCGAGCTGGTCCTCCAGCGCGCGGATGCTGCGATAAGCCTCTTCGAGCACCGCGAGGTAGAGCTGCTCCTTGCCGCCGAAATAATAGTAGATCATGCGCTTGGAGGTGCGCGTCCGCGCCGCGATCGCATCGACGCGCGCGCCGGAATAGCCTTCCGAGGCGAATTCGGCCATCGCCACTTCGAGGATGTCGCGCTTGGTGCGCTCGGGGTCGTTGGTGCGCTTCGATGGGGGCGGCATGCGCTCGAGCATTGCTGTTACTCCCGCCAGTTTCCACGGATCACCTTGAAGGTGAAGGCAAATTTGGCGCCTTCCGGCGGTGATCCAACGCGTATTGCATAAACGTACTAGTTCGTACATTATGGCGTAAAACCACTGCTGCGGCAATCTGAACCAGAAACGCGCGCGAGGCGGCCCGCCTGACGCGAACCGCACCGGCCACATGGGGAGGAGATTCGAATGACGTTGACGTCAACCGCGGCGCTGCGCGCGTCATCCGGCGCGGAAGCCGCGCAAGACAAGCTGCCCAAGCGCGCCGCGCTGGTCAGCTTCGTCGGCAGCATGCTCGAATACTACGATTTCTTCATCTACGGCACCGCGGCGGCGCTGATCTTTCCAAAAGTGTTCTTCGCCAATGTCGATCCTTCGACGGCGACGCTGCTCGCGCTGCTGTCCTTCGGCATCGGCTACATCGCCCGGCCGGTCGGCGCCGTCATCCTCGGCCATTTCGGCGACCGCATCGGCCGCAAGACGGTGCTGCTGTTCACGCTGGTGCTGATGGGCGGCTCGACGCTCGCGATCGGCCTGCTGCCGGATGCCAAGGCGATCGGCAATGCCGCGCCTGTCATCCTGACGCTGCTGCGCCTGCTGCAAGGCCTGTCTGCCGCCGGCGAGCAGAGCGGGGCGAACTCGCTGACGCTGGAGCATTCCGCCAATTCCAACCGCGCCTTCTTCACGAGCTGGACCTTGAGCGGCACCCAGGCCGGCGCGATCCTGGCAACGCTGGTTTTCATCCCGGTGTCGAGCCTGCCGGAAGACCAGCTCCTGAGCTGGGGCTGGCGCATTCCCTTCCTGCTCTCCGCGCTGGTGCTGCTGGTTGCCTATCTGGTGCGGCGGACCATGCCCGAAACGCCCGTGTTCGAGGACATCAAGGACAAGGCGCAAGTGGCGCGCTTCCCCGTCGTTACGCTGCTGCGCGACTACTGGCCCGATGTGCTGCGCGTGATCGTCTGCGCGCTGATCGCCACCGTCAGCACCATGACCGCCGTGTTCGCGCTCGGCTATGTCACCTCCAAGTTCGGCGTGGCGCGTCCGACCATGCTGTGGGCCGGCGTGCTCGGCAACGTCACCGCGCTGATCACCCAGCCGCTGTGGGCCTTGCTGGCGGACAAGATCGGCCGCAAGCCGGTGTTCATCGGCGGCGTGCTGGGCTGCGCGGTGCTCGTGTTCCCCTATTTCATGCTGGTGACCTCAGGCAATACGCCGACGATCTTCGCCGCGGCGATGATCCTCTCGGGCATCGTCTATGCCGCGCCCAACGCGATCTGGCCGTCCTTCTATGCCGAGATGTTCGAGGCGCGCGTGCGCTATTCCGGCACCGCGATCGGCACCCAGCTCGGCTTCCTGGCCGCCGGCTTCACGCCGCTGGTGAGCGCGAGCCTGGTCGGCGAGGGACCGAACGGCTGGATTCCGGTCGCGATCTTCGTTGCCTGTTGCTGCGTGATCTCGGCGGCGGCCGCGGCGACCGCGCGCGAAACCCACACCGTCGACATCGCTGATCTCGGCAAGCGGCGTGCTTGAGCGACGGGCAGGGTGACAATCGCATGTTGACCAATGCAGTTTCGACCACGAGCGGGCCCGTCACAGGTCTCGTGCAGAACGGCATGCGCGTCTTCAAGGGCGTGCCTTATGCGACGGCGCGCCGCTTCGCGAAGGCGGTGCCGCCGGCTGGCTGGACGGCGCCGCTGATTTGCACGGATTTCGGTCCTTACGCGCCGCAACCCGGTCATCTCGATCATGCCATTGAGGAAGCCTGTCTCAGCCTGAACATCTGGGCGCCGGCGGGGGCCGATCGTCTGCTGCCGGTGCTGTTCTTCGTCCATGGCGGCGCCTTCGTCACCGGCGGCGGTGCGGACTATGACGGCGCCTTCCTCGCCGCGAACGGCCCGGCGGTGATCGTCACCATCAACTACCGGCTTGGCCCGCTCGGATTCCTGCAGCTGCATCGTCACGGCCTTCACGAGGCCAACAACCTCGCGCTCCAGGATACGCTCGCCGCGCTTCATTGGGTGCGCGCCAATATCGCGAATTTCGGCGGCGATCCTGACGCAATCACATTGTCCGGCCAGTCGGCTGGCGCCTCCATGGTGATCGCGCTCGCGACCTTGCCTCAGGCGAGGGGAAAATTCATCCGCGCGCTCGCGCTCAGCGCGCCCGGGCGAACCATCATGCGCGCCGATCACGCCGACGACGTCGCGCGCCGCGTGCTCGACGAGCTCGAACTGGCGCGCGACCCAGCCGCGATCGGGTCCGTGCCACTGCCAAAACTGTTCGCTGCGGTGGAGCGGGTCGGCCGCAGGCTGGCGGACGAGACCGAGCAGGGCACGTTGTTCGGGCCGGTGCTCGACGGCGCCGTGATCCCGCGCGAGCCGCGCGATGTCTTCGCCAGTGGGGCCTTGCGCGACATTCCGCTCTGGCTCGGCTCCTGCCGCGACGAGATGGTGATGTTCCTGAAAAGCACGCCGCCGGCCGCGATGATCCGCGCCACCGAGCGGCAGCTGCGCGCCTCATTCGGCGATACCGGCTGGGAGCGCCTGTTGTCCTCATACCGTGCCACCGCGCGCGCCGATGAGGATCCGTACGAGGCGCTGTTGTCGGATGCGTTCTGGCATCGCCCGATGGCCGATCTCGCGCGGCTGCAGGCCGGGGCGGGCGGCGCAGTGTGGCTCAGCCGGTTCGATCACCGACCGGCGCTGGAGCCGTTCCTGTCGCAAGGCCCGACCCACGGTGCCGACAACGCCTGTCTCTGGGCGCATCTGCCTGATTTCGTCGATCGCCCGATCCTGAAGCGCAAGGGCGGCCCGATGATGCCTGACGACGTCGAGGTCGCGGCGCGTTTTCAGGCCGATGTGCTGCGCTTCGTCACGACCGGCGTGCCCGACGCCGCGGAGGCCTGGCCGCGGTTCACGTCAGGCAACGAGCCGCTCGCGATTTTCGGCCAGCCGTTCCATGTCGTCTCTCTCAAAGACGAGGTGCGGTCGCGGCTATGGACGGAGCTGCTGGCGCAATTGGGCGGGCCCAAGGCGCGAGGCGTCGCTTAAGATCCCCCGATGGCGAAATCCGCCGCCGTCTCCGCGTGAATGGCCGTGGTGTCGAACGTCTCGACCGAGGTATCATCGGGCCCGACCAGCATCGTGATCTCGGTGCAGCCCAGGATGATGCAGTCCGCACCGGCGGCGACGAGCGCTGCCATCACGTCCCGATAGCGGCGACGCGAGGGGTCAGTGACGATTCCAAGGCACAGCTCGTCATAGATGATGCGGTTGACGTCGGCGCGCGCCTCGGTGGGAGGAACCAGCACGTCGAGATCATGCGCGCGCAACCGGTCGACGTAAAAGTCCTCCTCCATCGTGAACTTGGTGCCGAGCAGCCCGACCCGCCGGTAGCCTTTCGCCCGGATCCGCTGCGCCGTCGCATCGCCGATGTGAATGAACGGAATGCTGACGCCAGAGATGATCTCGGGCGCCAGCTTGTGCATCGTGTTCGTGCACAGCACGATCGCCCGTGCACCAGCGCTTTCGAGACGCCGCGCGACCTCGGCGAGGCTGGCCGCCGCCTCTGCCCAGCGGCCCGCATATTGCATCTGCTTGATCTTCTCGAAATCGTAGGAGTACAGCAGCAGCGGAGCCGAATGCAGCTTGCCCATGCGTTCGCGGACGCGCTCGTTGATCAGCTTGTAATAGAGCGCCGTGCTCTCCCAGCTCATGCCGCCGATCAGGCCGATGGTCTGCATTCCGGTGTCCCCGTTGAGTTCGGCCGGATCGTAGACGAAAACGTCGCGGCTCGGTAGCCGCCGCAAGTGCATGCGGTCTGGGCAGCGCACGCGTGCCTGTGTCGGCCTCTGTCAAGCGCAGCGTCAAAAATATTCTACTTTACCGAAATTCGGTTTCGGCGTATGTGTCGTCCATCCCGATCCGGCGAAAGGGGCGGTCGTACGTCGTTTCGAACCGCGGATCGGGGAGCGGTGGACGCAGGCGGCGTCGTGCACGACAGGCGGGAGCAGGGCGGGATCAACCCCGTGAGGTCCTGGCCGCGTGCGGACGAGCGGCGCTGAAGCGTACGGCCAAATCGCGTGGTCCTGGCTGTCGTTGCTACAGTCAAGCCTTGCGGAGGTGCGCCGAGCCCAACCGGGCAAGGCGCGCCGTCAATCCGCGAGACGAGGGAGGCCAAAGGAAAGGTCGGCTCCCGGGAGAGCGCGCCATACGCCGTCAAACATCGCGCAGGGAAGGCCGGACGTTTCCGGCTTCACCTGTCATCCGTTGTGCATTGCGTGTGCATTTTCATCGCACGACGGACAAGCGGGTGCCAGCCGGCGCCCGGCCTTCCCTGCGCCCTTTCATTGAGGGCGTGACGAGAAGCGCAAGACTCGGGCGCAAGGCGCTGCGAGAAGGCGAAGGCGCGTCTGCAAGCGAGATGGAGAAGAGCGATGCTGTTGCGTCATACTCCGTCATTGCGAGCAGCCTGTCGTGCAGGGGGCACGGACCGGCATGACGCCTGCGCAGGCTATGATCGCCTTTGGCGCTTGCGCGCTCTGTCGGCGTGTCTTACCCAGTTCGGCGAATAATGGCGTATCGCCAGAGCCTTGAGGGAGCCGACATGACCATCCGCAACACCCGCACCGGCGGCCAGATCCTGATCGATCAGCTCGTCGCGCAAGGCGTCGACCGCGTCACCTGCGTGCCCGGTGAGAGCTACCTGGCGGCCCTCGATGCGCTGCATGACAGCCCGATTGACGTCGTGATCTGCCGCGCCGAAGGCGGCGCTGCCATGATGGCGGAAGCCTACGGCAAGCTCACCGGGCGGCCCGGGATCTGCTTCGTCACCCGCGGCCCCGGCGCCACCAATGCCAGCCACGGCGTCCATATCGCCATGCAGGATTCGACGCCGATGATCCTGTTCGTCGGCCAGGTCGACACCGGCATGCGCGAGCGTGAGGCGTTCCAGGAGCTCGACTACAAGGCCGTGTTCGGCTCCATGGCGAAATGGGCGGTCGAGATCGACCGTCCCGACCGCATTCCGGAGCTCGTGGCGCGCGCCTTCCGCGTCGCCATGCAGGGCCGCCCCGGTCCCGTGGTGATCGCGCTGCCGGAGAACATGCTGACCGAGACTGCCGCCGTTGCCGATGCCATGCGCATCGAGCCGGCGGTGAGCTGGCCCGCCCCGGCCGATCTCGAAAAGCTCGGCGCCATGCTCGCGGGCGCCAAGGCGCCGCTGGTCATCCTCGGCGGCTCGCGCTGGACCGACGAGGCGACCAAGAGCATCGCGCGCTTTGCCGAGCGCTTCGACCTGCCGGTCGCGACCTCGTTCCGCCGGGCCTCGCTGATCGATGCCGATCATTCGCATTATGCCGGCGATCTCGGCATCGGACCGAGCCCGGGTCTGAAGGCGCGCATCGACAACGCCGACGTCGTCCTGCTGATCGGCGGCCGCATGTCTGAGATGCCGTCCTCGTCCTACACACTGTTCGACATTCCCAATCCGAAGCAGAAGCTGGTTCACGTACATCCCGGCTCCGAAGAGCTCGGCCGCGTCTATCAGCCTGATCTGGCGATCCAGGCAACGCCCGCCGCGTTCGCTGCCGCCGTCGAGACGCTGAAGCCCGCGGGCGCAATTGCCTGGAAGGGCGAGGCCGCCAAGGCGCATGCCGATTACCTCGCCTGGACCGACAAGGCGCGCGAGCTGCCCGGCACGTTCCAGTACGGCCAGGTCATGACCTGGCTGCGCGACCGGCTGCCGAAGGACGCCATCGTCTGCAATGGCGCCGGCAATTATGCCGGATGGATCCATCGCCATCACCGCTTCCACAGCTTTGCGGCGCAGCTGGCGCCGACCTCGGGCTCGATGGGCTATGGCGTGCCAGCGGCGGTGCTTGCGAAACGGCAATATCCGGATCGGATCGTCGTCGCCTTCGCCGGCGACGGCTGCTTCCTGATGAACGGCCAGGAGTTCGCCACCGCCGTGCAGTACGATGCGCCGCTGATCGCCATCGTCGTCGACAATGCGCAATACGGCACCATCCGCATGCACCAGGAGCGCGATTATCCCGGCCGCGTCGTCGGCACCCAGCTCAAGAATCCCGACTTTGCGATGTATGCGAAGGCGTTCGGCGGACATGGCGAGCGCGTCGAGCGCACGGAAGAGTTCGCGCCGGCGTTCGAGCGCGCGCTGGCCTCGGGCAAGCCGTCGATCCTCCACTGCATCATCGATCCCAGGGCGATCTCCGTCGGCAAGGACTTTACGCCGGCGGTGAAGGCTTAAAGCGATGGCGCCCGGTCGCCATGTCGCCATCATCGGTGCTGGCGCGGTCGGTGTGATCAGCGCCATCGAGGCGCTGCGCGAGGGCCACCGCGTCACGCTGATCGATCCGGGCGAGCCCGGCGGCGAGCAGGCGGCAAGCTATGGCAATGCCGGCTGGCTGTCGTCGCATTCGGTGATCCCGCCGGCCGAGCCGGGCATCTGGAAGAAGGTGCCGGGCTATTTGATGGACCCGTTAGGGCCGCTCGCGATCCGCTGGTCGTATCTGCCGAAGGCGCTGCCTTGGCTGATCAAATATCTGCTCTCGGGGTGGACCGCGGCGCGGGTTGAGACCACGGCGTTCGCGCTACGCGATCTCCTCAAGGACGCGCCGCTGCTGCACCGGAAGCTGGCCGAAGAAGCTGGTGTCCCCGAGCTGATCGAGCGCAATGGCGTCATGCATGTGTTTCCCTCGCGCGGCAATTTCGACAATGATCTCGGCTGGCGCCTGCGCCGGAAGGTCGGCGTCGAATGGCTGGAGCTTTCCGCCGACGAGATGCGCCAGCGCGAGCCTGACCTGCATTCGCGCTACACCTTTGGCGTGGTGGTGGAAGAGGCCGGCCGCTGCCGCGATCCCGGCGCTTATGTCGCAGCCCTCGCCAATCATGCGACCGCTGGCGGAGCCAAGCATATACGGGCCAAGGCGACCGGCTTGAGGCTCGACGGCGACAAGCTCGTCGCCGTTGTCACCGAGACCGGCGAGATACCTTGCGATGCTGCGGTGGTGGCCGCCGGTGCGCGATCGAAGCAGCTCACCGCCTCCGTCGGCGATTTCCTGCCGCTGGAGACCGAGCGCGGCTATCACGTCATGATCGAGAATCCGGAAACAGGTCCGCGCAGTTCGATGATGGCGTCTGACGCCAAGATGGTGGTGAACTGGACCAACAAGGGCCTGCGCGCCGCCGGCACCGTCGAGATCGCGGGCCTTGAGGCCGCGCCGAACTGGAAACGCGCCGAGATCCTGCGCGATCATCTTCTCGGCATGTTCCCGAAACTGCCGAAGGACATTCCAGCTTCGCGCATCAAGACGTGGTTCGGCCATCGGCCGAGCATGCCGGACGGGCGCCCCTGTATCGGCCATGCGCGCGCCTCGCGTGATATCGTCTATGCTTTCGGCCATGGCCATGTCGGCCTGGTCGGCTCGGCCCGTACCGGCCGCCTTGTCGCGCAGCTCCTCAGCGGCAAGCCGCCCGAAATTCCGCTTCTCCCTTTCGCGCCCGAACGTTTCCTCTGAGGTCGCAACATGACTTATCCTGCCAACTCGTCATCCCGGATCGCCCGTGGCGGCAAGGCCATCTATGGTGCGCCGCTCGGCATCTTGATGCTGGAAGCGCGCTTTCCCCGCATTCCCGGCGACATGGGCAACGGCACGACCTGGCCGTTTCCCGTGCTCTATCGCGTGGTGAGCGGCGCCTCTCCCGAGAAGGTGGTGCTGAAGGGCGCGGCCGGCCTGCTGCCTGACTTCATCGACGCGGCGAAGGATCTGGTGCGGCTGGGCGCCGAAGCCATCACGACCAATTGCGGCTTCCTCTCGCTGTTCCAGAAGGAGATCGCGGCCGCGGTCGGCGTGCCCGTTGCGACCTCGTCGCTGATGCAGGTGCCGTGGGTGCAGGCGACCCTGCCGCCGGGCAAGCGCGTCGGTCTCGTCACGGTCTCGGGCTCGACCCTGACGCCGGCCCATCTCGAAGGCGCCGGCGTGCCGCTCGATACGCCGCTGGTCGGCACCGAGAACGGCAAGGAGTTCTTTCGCGTCCTGATCAAGGCCGAGAAGGACGACATGGACATCGCACAGGCCGAGCGCGACGTGGTCGAGGCCGGCAAGCAGCTCGTCGCCAAGAATCCTGACGTCGGCGCCATCGTGCTCGAATGCACCAACATGCCGCCTTACGCGGCGGCGCTTCAGGCCGAGGTCGGGTTGCCCGTCTACGACATCTATTCCATGATCACCTGGTTTCATGCTGGACTGCGCCCGCGCGTCTTTGCGTGAGCGCGTCCGCGACATCGTCACAAGTCCTGGAGTGAGCCCATGAAACTATCCGGCAAGGTCGCCGCCATCACCGGCGCGGCGCGCGGCATCGGCAAGGCCTGTGCGAAGAGATTTTTGGACGACGGCGTCAAGGTCGTCATCTCCGACGTCGATGCCCAGGGCCTTGCCGCGACGGCCGCCGAGTTGGGCCGCCCGGACGCCCTGCGCACCGTTGTCGGCAACGTGGCCAAGCGTGCCGATGTCGATCAGCTCGTCGCCACCGCCGTGAAGGAATTCGGCCGGCTCGACATCATGGTCAACAATGCGGGCGTCGCCCGCAACCGGGACATCCTGGAGATCTCCGAAGAGGAGTTCGACGAGATCATCGGCATCAACCTGAAGGGTGCGTTCTTCGGTGTGCAGGCCGCGGCCAAGCAGATGATCGCGCAAGGTGGCGGCGGCGTCATCATCAACATGTCCTCGGTGAACGCGCTGCTGGCGATCCCGGCTCTCGCGACCTATGCGATGTCCAAGGGCGGCATGAAGCAGCTGACGTCGGTCGCCGCCGTCGCGCTCGCTCCGCACAACATCCGGGTCGTGGCGGTCGGGCCGGGCACGATTTTGACCGACATGGTCGCGTCGTCGATCTACACATCGGAGGAGGCCCGCAAGACCGTGATGTCCCGCACGCCTGCGGGGCGCGGCGGTGAGCCGAGCGAGGTGGCCTCCGTCGTCGCGTTCCTCGCGAGTGACGATGCGTCCTACATCACGGGACAGACGATCTATCCGGACGGTGGGCGGTTGATCCTGAACTACACGGTGCCGGTGAAGGAGAAATAGAGGCACTCACTCCGCGGCAGCGGTGATCCCGTGACCCAGCCGCTTCGAGATGCCGCCGGCGCAATCCCGCAAAGCATGCGCGATCGGGCTGTCCCAGCGCGCATCGAAGGTACCTTCCGGCCCCATCGCGGTGATGACCAGCGCGACGTGACCGGAATGGTCGAACACGGGGGCCGAGAACGCGTTGACGCCGGGCAGGGGATCGCCGAGCGCGCGGGCGAGGCCGTGCTTGCGCACCTCGGTCAGCATCTCCGCGACCTTGGCGCCCTTCACCGCGCGCTTGGGATTGTAACCGACGCCGTGACGGTCGAGGCCGCTCTCGAGCGCGGCGTTGATCGTCTTCTCCGGCAGGAAGGCCGCAAACGCCCGGCCGGTCGCGGTCTCCAGCAATGCCATCACCGAGCCGGCGCGCATGACGATGTGGACCGGCTGAGCCGGCTCTTCGAGCTGGACCACGGTCGGACCGTGCGTGCCCCATACGGCGAGGGACACCGCATGTCCGATCTGGCTCGCGAGCGCGGCGATCTTCGGCCTTGCGATGTGCACGCCGGAGAGCCGGCGCAGGCTGATCAGGCCGAGCTCCAGCGCCAGCGCGCCGATCTCGTAGCGGCCGGTGGTCTCGTCCTGCTCGATCAGGCCGATGCGCGAGAAGCTGGCAAGATAAGGGTGCGCCTTGGCCGGCGTCATGCCGGCCTCGCGCGCGAGATCGCGCAGCATCATCGGCTCGCCGCTGCGGGCGAGCGCGCGAAGCAGTTCTCCGCCGACCTCGATGGACTGAATGCCGCGGCTTTCTCTCTTCATGCGCCTCCGATGCGCTTGGCTTTAGGCCGCGTCGCGCTTGGCGGCGCTGTCGGCGAGATGCCGGCCGGCAATGTAGCCGAAGGTCAGCGCGGGCCCAAGCGTGATACCGGCGCCGGGATAATTGCCGCCCATGATGCTCGCCATGTCGTTGCCGGCGGCATAAAGCCCGGGAATCACCCGTCCCTCGGCATCGAGCGCCCGGGCATTCGCGTCGGTGACGATGCCGGCATAGGTGCCGAGGTCGCCGACCACCATCTTGATGGCATAGAACGGCCCGTTCTCGATTGGCGCGACGCAGGGATTCGGGCCGTGCATCGCATCGCCCTGGTAGCGGTTATAGGCCTTCGAACCCTTGCCGAAGGCGGCGTCATGACCTTGCGGCGCGGTCGCATTGAACTGCCTGACCGTCTCGGCGAATGCCCTGGCATCGATGCCGGTCTTCGCCGCCAGCGCCTCCAGCGTATCGCCGCGCATGAGATAGCCGGTCTCGAGGTGATGACCCAGCGGCATCGGGAAGGGCGGCACGCAGCCGAGGCCATATTTGCGCAGCGTCTTGTGATCGCAGACGAGATAGGCCGCGATCTCCTCGCCGGGCTTGGCCGCCTTGATCATGGCCTGGACGAAGTCGTGATAGGAGTTGCCCTCATTGGCAAAGCGCTTGCCGTCGCGCATCACCGCGATGACGCCGGGCTTGGCGCGGTCGATGAAATGCGGCATCACGCCCTTCGAGCCGTCCTTGCGCGTCGTCAGCGACACCGGCACCCAGGCCGCCGCGTTGGGCAGGCGGTCCTCGACATGGCCGCCGGCGCGTTCAGCGAGACGCAGGCCGTCACCGGTGTTGCCGGTAGGCCCCGGCGAATAATGCTCGTTCCCGGTCGGCGCGTGCGGAAACATCTTTTTGCGGCGCTCGACGTCGTGCGGGAAACCGCCGCAGGCGAGTACGACGCCGTGTCGCGCGCAGACGCGGACTTCGCGTCCCTCGCGCGACACGATGGCGCCGGTGACCGCACCGTTCTCGACCGTCAGCTCGCGCACGGGCGAGGACAGCCACATCGGAATCTTCAGGTCGAGCGCGGATTTGGCAAGGCGCCCCGCAAGCGCATTGCCATTGGTCAGCATCATGCCGCGGCCATAGCGCAGCACGTCCATCAGGTGTCGCGACAGGCGTTTGGCGACGTAGACCGCGGAGGTCAGCGACTTCGTCACGCGCATGAAGTGGATGATCTCCTTGCCGCTTCCGAGCATCATGCCGAACACGGTGAGCTCGGGCAGCGGCATGCCCAGCGACTTGATGAGGTCGCCGAGCTCGCGGCCGTCGAACGGACGCGTCACCATGGAGCGACCGCCTTGCGCGCCGCCGGGCGCCTCGGCGTGATAGTCCGGAAACACCAGCGGCATGTCGAAGCGCAGCGCCGTCTTGGTGGTGAAGAAATCGACCGCCTCGGGGCCGGCCGTGAGAAATGCATCGACGCGTTCCGCATCGAAATTGTTGCCGGCTTCGTGCCGCAAATAAGTGCGGGCCTGCTCCGGCGTTTCCGCGATGCCATAGGCCTTCGCCAGCGAGGTGCCGGGAATCCAGAGCCAGCCTCCGGAGCGGGCGGTGGTGCCGCCGAAGCGCGGCTCCTTCTCGACGATCAAGACGTCGAGGCCGCGGGAGCGGGCTGTGATCGCGGCCGACATGCCGGAGCAGCCCGATCCGGCCACGAGCACATCGCACTCGTAGGTTTCGCTTGCGCCATGCCCGTTGCCTGTCATCTGGACCTCACTTCTTCAGCAGCGGACATTTGGACTCGGAGACCGGGCGGAAGGCGTCCTCGCCCTTCACGGTCTTGACGATGTCCAGATAGTCCCACGGTTCCTTCGATTGGTCGGGCGATTTCACCTTGGCGAGATACATGTCGCGGATGACGCGGCCGTCCTCGCGCAACTTGCCGCCGTGGACGAAGATATCCTCGATCGGTAGCTCGCGCATCTTGGCCATCACCTTGGCGGAATCGTCGGTGCCGGCGGCCTTGATGCCTTTCAGGTAATGCAGGACCGAGCCATAGACGCCGGTATGGATCATGGTCGGCATCACCTTGGTTCGCTCATAGAACTTCTTCGACCAGGCGCGCGTCGCCTCGTCCATGTTCCAGTACGACGCCGTCGTCATATAGGTGCCTTGCGCGGCTTTGAGGCCGACCGCGTGCACGTCGGTGTCGAACATCAGCAGGCCAACCAGCTTCTGGCCGCCCTGCACGAGGCCGAACTCGCCGGATTGCTTGATGGCGTTGTCGGTGTCCTGGCCCGCATTGGCGAAGGCGACGACGTCGGCTTTCGAGCTCTGCGCCTGCAGCGCAAAGGACGAGAAGTCCGCGGTGTTGGTCGGATGCTTGACGCCGCCGAGCACCTTGCCGCCCATCTCATTGATGAAGCGCGTCGCGTCCTTCTCGAGCTGCTGGCCGAAGGCGTAGTCGGCGGTGATGAAGTACCAGGACTTGCCGCCTTCCTTGATCACGGCTGAGGCCGTCACCTTGGACAGCGCATAGGTGTCGTAGGTGAAGTGCACGGTGTTGGGGCTGCACAGCTCGTCGGTCAGCGAGCTCGCGCCGGGGCCGGAGAGCAGCGCGATCTTGTTACGCTCGCGCACCATGTTGTGCACGGCGATCGCGATGCCGGAATTGGGGATGTCGACGACGGCATCGACCTTGCCGTTGTCGAACCAGCCGCGCACGATCTGCACGCCGACATCGGTCTTCATCTGGTGGTCGGCGCTGATGATCTCGATCGGCTTGCCGAGCACGGTCGGCCCGAATTCCTCCACCGCCATCTTTGCCGCCTCGACCGAGCCTGGCCCCGAATTGTCACGGCCCCAGCTCGACAGATCCGTCAGCACGCCGATCCGCACCGCGTCGTCGGAGACTTGCGCGGTCGCGGCTGTGGTTACGGCAGCCGATGTCATGGCCGCGAGCAAGGCGCAGGCCAGAAGCCCTCTCATGGTTGTTTCCTCTCTCTTATTGGCCGCATGGCGCGGCGGGCTGGTCCTAGAAAAGTTAGATATAAGCGAATTAGTTTGTCAATAGCGAATATCTCTGGGTCTCTGTCGGGCTCTAAAAATTTTTGAACCGCCCCTTGAAAGCTATTTCTGATTTTCTAAGTCGTTTTTCGCCGCGAGAGCGGTGTGCCGGACGCCCGTATCGGGTCCGGTGCGGGCGCCGGGCCGGCTTCGGACCTCGTCTGGGATCCTGTCCTGCGCTCCTTCGTATCCATCTTGCTCTCAGGAGGACTTGGTTATGAGGACCAGTTTCGACTTCGCGCCCCTGTGGCGTTCCACCATCGGCTTCGATCACCTGGCCGACCTCGTCGACAGCACGCTGCGCCAGGCGACCGAGGACAATTATCCCCCTTACAACATCGAACGCTCCGGCGAGGACCATTACCGGATCAGCCTCGCGGTGGCGGGCTTCGGCGCCAGCGACGTCACGGTGACGGCCGAACAGAATGCGCTGACGATCGAGGGCAGGAAACCCGAGACCGCCGCGCGGGAATATCTGTACCAGGGCATCGCTGCGCGGCCCTTCCGGCGCGTGTTCAACCTTGCCGACTATGTCCAGGTGAAGCAGGCCTCGTTCCAGGACGGGCTGCTGATCATCGACCTCGTCCGCGAGGTTCCGGAAGCCATGAAGCCCCGCCGGATTCCGATCACGGGTGCCGCGCCTGCGGCCTCGCAGATCGAGCAGAAGAAAGCGGCTTAAGCTCTCGCTGTTGCAACCAACAGCATCAAGCTGGACGGCGGCGATTGTCGCCGCCGTCTCGTCGTCAACAAGCTCGTCCCTTGGAAAGGAGCATGAGGGGAGGTTCAGAAATGACCAACGTGAATAGCAATGCCGGGACTCCCAATCCGCTATTTTACCCTGCAGCCCATTACGATTCGCCTGACGATGTCCTGAATGCTGAGGAACTCTCTCCGCCGGAGAAGCGGATCATCCTGTCGTCCTGGGCATCCGACATGTACGCGGTCGAATCCTGTCCCGGCTTACGCGAGATCCCCGGGATGAGCCACACGGTACGGCTCGCCGATATCCTGGCTTGCTTGCGCAAGCTCGACGGCGACAACGACAATGACGATCCGCCGCGCGGCGGCGGCGTGCCGATGCGGCTGCGGCGGCCCTGGGCCGCCGCTGAGGGGCATGATCCATGATGCTCACGCAGACTGTTCTGGGATTGGTGTTGCTCGGCCAGGTTTCGGCGACCTTCGCCGCTCCGTTCCTCGCCATGCAAGGCTGGATCGCCGCGTCACGCGACGGCGAGTGAGCCACCCCGTTCTGCGATATCCATACAAGGCGGCAGGAAAAAAGATGAACGCTGTGCGTCCGCTCTTGCTGGCGATGCTGATGCTGACGCTCACGGCGTCACAGCCTGCTGCCGGCCAAATCCCCGACATGAAGACCGGCGGCTCGGTGCCGACCCTGGCGCCTCTGGTGCGCCGGGTGACACCCGCCGTGGTCAACATTTCCGTGCACGGCCGCGTGCGCGAGGACAACCCGCTCTATCGCGATCCCTTGTTTCGCGAGTTCTTCGACGTTCCCCGGCAGATTGAAAAGGAGGTCAACGCGACCGGCTCCGGGGTGATCGTCGATGCCGAGCGCGGTTATGTGCTGACCAACAATCACGTGGTCGAAGGCACGTCTGCCGTTCAGATCACGACCAAGGATGGTCGGCAGTTCTCCGCCAAGGTGGTCGGACGCGATCCGCCGACCGACGTGGCCGTGCTCCAGGTCCAGAACCCCACGGGCCTCAAGGCGCTGCCCTTCGGCGACAGCGACGCACTCGACGTTGGCGATTTCGTGCTCGCGATCGGCAATCCCTTCGGGCTCGGGCAGACCGTGACATCGGGCCTCGTCAGCGCGCTCGGCCGCACCGGCCTCGGCAAGCAGGGCTATGAGGATTTCATCCAGACCGATGCTGCGATCAATCCAGGCAATTCCGGCGGGGCGCTGGTCAGCCTGCGCGGCGAACTGGTCGGCATCAACTCGGCGATCATCTCGCCTGCCGGCGGAAATGTCGGCATTGGCTTTGCCATTCCGGTCAACATGGCGCGCAAGGTGATGGAGCAGATCGTCGCGAGCGGCCGCGTCGAGCGCGGTCGCATCGGTGTCTCTCTGAAAGACCTGCATCCGTCGATCAACAAGGGACTGACCCAGGGCGCCGTGATCGCCGAGATCGCTACAGACTCGCCCGCCGAGAGGGCAGGCCTGCGCAAGGGTGACGTCGTGACCGCTGCCGACGAGCGTCCGATCCGCACCGCCGCACAACTCCGCAATACGATTGGCCTGGCACGTGTCGGCGAGGAGGTGAGGCTCAATCTGCTGCGCAATGGCACACCGCTCACCGCGACCGTGCGGGTGGCACCGGCGAACCAATCAAGCAGTGCGCTCGCAGGCCCCAATCGCCTCGTTCGCTAGAGCATGACGGGATGAGGTTCAATTGCCGCGATGACGGAGGTGCGCTCCCTCCCCGCTCGCGGGGAGGGCCGGGGAGAGGGTGTCTCCGCCTCCCCCGCAAGCGGCAGAGGCGGAGCAAGTTAGGCGGCGCGATAATCCGGCTCGTCCTGCAGGTCGCGGATCAGCCGACGTTCGCGCTCGATGCGCTGCTGATAAAGCTCGCGCTCATGCTCGGTCTTGGCGCTCGCGAGCAGAAGCTCGTAATGGCCGATCACCTTTTCGCTGCCGCGAATGAGCAGCGCCCGCTGACTGTTCATTGCGCCACCCCCATCACCTCGGCCGTCACCCCGGGTGCGCGGAAGCCAACAGGGAAGGTCGCCGCGGTCAGCGCATCGAGCGCCGACTTCTCTTCTACGAGGCGCCGCTCTATGAAATTGCGCTCCAGCCGCGACAGCCTTGTTTTCAGCAGCCGCCGATAGCGGTGAATATTGTTGCGGTGCGCGCGTATACGGGCCAAATTCTCATCAAGCATCATCGTCTCTCCAGACGGTCGCTTTGGATCCTTTGATTCTCGAGGGTGAGAAAGTGCTTTCTCGACGAAAAAAATATTCAGCGCGAAGCAGCTGTCAAGATGTTTGAAGCCCGCACCGCGGCGTTCCTGTTGCTGGCACGCTGAAGATCGACTATCAGCCGGAGCGGCGCGCCTGAAGCGGCCCAACGACAAGGAAGGGAGCCCCGAGATGAAACGGACCTCACCGACGCGACGCGATCTGCTTGCAACTGCCGCCGTCGCGACCGCGGCAACCATGGCCGACGTCGTTCCGGCCGCAGCGCAGGCTGGACCCAAGCCGATCTTTCCGGTACCGATGGTGACCATCCCGATCGTCGGCGAGAAAGAGGTGTTCCAGGTCCGGCGCATCTACTGCATCGGGCGCAATTATGCCGCACACGCGATCGAGCGCGGCTCGGATCCGAACCGCGAGCCGCCGTTCTTCTTCCAGAAGCCGACCGACGCGATCCAGAACGTCGCGGTCGGCGAGGTTGCCGATCATCCCTATCCGTCGCTGACCAAGAACTATCATCACGAGGTCGAGCTGGTCGCTGCGCTGAAATCCGGCGGCACCAATATCCCCGTCGATAAGGCGCTCGACCACGTCTATGGCTACGCGCTCGGCCTCGACATGACCCGGCGCGACCTTCAGAACGGCATGGCCGCGGAGAAGAAGCCCTGGGAGATCGGCAAGAGCTTTGACCACGCCGCGGTGCTCGGCCCGATTCACCCCGCCAGCAAGACCGGCCATTTCGAGAAGGGCGCGATCTCGCTGGCGGTCAACGGCACGGTCAAGCAGAACTCGGATCTCAGCAAGATGATCTGGAGCGTGGCCGAGCAGATCGCAAAGCTGTCGGAAGCGTTCGAGTTGAAAGCCGGCGACATCATCTATTCCGGCACGCCGGAGAATGTCGGTCCCGTCGTGAAGGGCGACGTGCTGCTGTGCAAGCTCGAAGGCTTGCCGGATATGTCGATCAAGATCGTGTAGCTGCTTTCGCCCTCCCTGTGCGGCCGGACGATCGCGTTTGAGCGATTTGCGGCAACCTGGTCTCCACATCGTCATGGCCGGGCTCGTCCCGGCCATGACGATGTGCGCACCGGCGGGAGGAGTGCCACCGTCGCCCGACGCCCGGTTCCACCCGGCGATTGCCATTTGTTGGCCGGCAAGCGAACCTCGTGCGGCCATATTTGAGCAGGAGTGGTTTCCCGTGAGGGAGACGCTCCGATGACCAAAGCTCTGATCACTGCTGTCGCATTGCTGGCCTTTGTGCCCGTGAGCGCGGTTGCGCAGGAGCGTGCGGGGGACGCGGCGCTCGGCGCGGTGACGGGCGCGGTCGTGCTGGGACCGGTCGGCGCGGTCGCCGGCGCCTTGATCGGCTACACCGCGGGACCTTCGATCGCGCGATCGTGGGGCGTGAGAGGTTCGCGCTCGGCAGGACATCGGCCGCCGCCGCGTCGCGCAGCCGCGGCCAGGAACCAACCGCGTATGCGCCAGGCGATGGAGGCCAATGGCCAGATGAGAGCGGCCGCCAATCCGGCCCCGCCGCCGGTTCAAGCCGCGCCTGCCGTACCGGCGCAGAGTTCGACGCCGCCCGTTCAAGGTTTCGACTGAGACCGCAGCGTCAAGCCGGCGCCTTCGGCCGCAGCCGATCGACCGTGCGCGCGATCAGCGCGGCGACCTCGCCGACCCTGGGACCAATGCGGAATTCCGGGCCGGCGACGACGACCGAGAGGCGGCGGTCGCCGACCGGCAACGGGATCGCAGCGCCGGCGAGATCGCGGCTGTAATCGCCAAAGCTCTGGCAGTAACCGCGCGCGATCGAGTTGCGCAGCTCGGTCTCGACCGCCTCGATGCTGATCGGCGTCGACGAGCCGTATTGCTTGAACTCGATCTTGCGATAGACGGAGTCGCGCTCTTCCTGCGAATATTGCAGCAGCAACGAGCGGCCGCTGGCCGTTGCATGGATCGGCACGCGATGGCCGATGGTCGCGAAATAACGGATCGCAGCCTGAGATTCGACGACGTCGATGAACACGGCCATCACGCCGGCCGGCGCCACGATCGAGGCGGTCTCGCCGGTCTCGGCGGAGAGATCGGCGATCAGTTGATGCGTCCATTGCGGCAGGGGCTCGACCTCCGAGATCATCCGCGCCATCGCCAGCCAGCGCGGCGTCGGATAAAAGCCGGCGCGCGGCCGCGGCTCATAGAGGTAGCCCTTCTCCGAGAGCGTCGTGAGAAGGTTGAAGGTCGACGAGCGCGGCCAGCCGAAATGATCGGCGATCTCCGCAAGCGTCGCCGGCTTCCTCGCCTGCGCGAAGAATTCCATGATCTCCAGGACGTTTGCGGCTTGGCGAACGATCATGGCGGGCTTTGCGTCCTGATCTAGAGCGTTTTCAAGCCCAGTTCCGATTCCATCGGAACTGGGCTCTAGGGCTGGCCGAGGATCTTCTTTGCGGCGCGAAGATGCGGCTTGTCGATCATCTGGCCGTCGAGCCGCAGCGTGCCGGAACTCGGGTTGCTCGCGAACGCCGCGATCACCTTCTCCGCCCAGGTCCGTTCGGCCTCGGTGGGCGCGAACGCCGCGTTGACGACATCGACATGCTTGGGATGGATCAGGGCCTTGGCGGAAAAACCGTCGCGCCGCGCGGCGCGCGTTTCGGCTTCCAGGCCGGCGAGGTTGTCGATGTCGGTATAGACCGTGTCGATCGGCGCGACCTCGGCCGCGGCCGCGGCCATCAGGCAGAGATCGCGGGCGAGGCGATAGGGGCTGTGGAACACGCCACCCGAGGCTTTCTCGGTGGCGCCGAGCGAAGCCGAGAGGTCTTCCGCGCCCCACATCAGGCCGGCGAGGCGGGGGGAGCAGCCCTTGTAGCTGCCGAGGCCGAAGATCGAGCTTGCCGTCTCCGTCGCCACGCAGACGATGCGCGTCGTGCCGGCCGCGATGCCGGATGCCGCTTCCAGCGCTTCGAGCCAGGTTGCGACGTGCCGCACGTCGTCGCCGCCTTGCGATTTCGGCAGTACGATGCCGTCGGGCTTGCCGGGCAGCACCGCGGCGAGATCGGACAGCGTCATGCCGGTGTCGAGCGCGTTGACGCGGACATAGAGCTGGTGCGGGCCGGGGCGGCTCTTCAGCATCGAAAGCGTCAGGGTGCGCGCCTCCGGCTTCTTCTCGGCGACGACGGAATCCTCCAGGTCGATGATCAGCGCGTCGGCCTTGCCCTTGCTCGCCTTCTCGAATTTGCGCGGGGAATCGCCCGGCACGAACAGCATCGAACGCATCAGACCGGCCTCTTGTGCATCATCGCCATGCGGCGGCATTTTCCGACGATCTCGTCGTTCTGGTTCAAGGCGTGGTGCTCGAACTCGACGATACCCGCTCTCGGGCGCGATTTGGATTCCCTCAACGAAAGCACCTTCGTCGTCGCCCGCAAGGTGTCGCCATGGAAGACCGGTTTTGGAAACGTGACGTCGGTCATGCCGAGATTGGCAACGGTGGTGCCCATGGTCGTATCATAGACCGTCATGCCGATCATGATGCCGAGGGTGTAAAGGCTGTTGAAAATGCGCTGCCCAAACTCGGTCTTTTCGGCGAAATGCGCGTCGATATGCAGCGGCTGCGGGTTGAGCGTCAGCAGGCTGAACATGGTGTTGTCCATCTCCGTGACGGTCCGAGTCAGCGGATGCCTGAACTCCTGGCCTACGGAAAAGTCTTCGAAATAAAGTCCGGCCATCGCGGTTTCCTCCCTGTGTCTCGATTTTTGCCGGCGCCGCCCGCTTCTTACGGCAGCGGCGCCAGGTGAACTGCCTTCTGCTCTGCGAGCTGGTCGATCTCTTCAGTCGAGAAGCCGGCCTCATGCAGGATGTCGCGGCCGTGCTGGCCGAGCGTCGGCGCGGGACCGGCTGGCTCCGGCTGGGTTGCGCTCCAGGTGGAGGGTACGCGCATCTGGCGGATGCGTCCCTCAACGGGGTGGTCCACCGTCTTGAAAAAGTCGACCGCATTGAGGTGCGGATCGTCCAGGATGCTCTCCAGCGTGTGCATCGGCATCACCGGAATGTCGGCGCGCTCCAGCAGCTCTCGCCACTCCGCGGTGGTGCGCGTGGTGAAGATCTGGCCGATCTCCGCGTAGATCTCGTCGATATGCTTGGTGCGCGCGGCGTGGTTGGCGAAGCGCGGCTGATCGAGGAAATGTGGCTGCCCGATCGCCTCGAAGAAGCTGCGCCAGTGCTTGTCGTTGTAGATGAGGACGCAGAGATAGCCGTCGCTGGTCTTGTAGGGCCGGCGGTAGCGCGACAGCAGGCGGGGATAGCCGCCATGGTCGAGCGGCGGGTCATAGGTGAGGCCACCGAGATGATCGACCAGCACGAACTCCGCCATCGATTCGAACATCGGCACGTCGATGCGCTGGCCCACCCCCGTGCGCTGCTGGTGCATCAGCCCGCCCATGATCGCATTGACCATCATCAGCCCGACGATGCGGTCGGCGATGGTGACGGGGACGTAGCGCGGCGTGCCGTCGCCGGCGGCTGCCAGCAGTGTCGGGATGGTCGCCGCGCCCTGGATCAGATCGTCATAAGCGGGCTTTGCGGCGTAGGGACCGGACTGGCCGTAGCCGAACGCACCGACATAGACGAGCGCGGGGTTGATCGCGCGGAGGCTCTCGTAGTCGAGGCCGAGCCGCGCCATGGCTTGCGGGCGCACGTTGTAGACCAGCGCATTGGCGCGCTTCGCCAGTCTTAGCAGCGCGTCGCGGCCTTCCTTCTTCTTGAGATCGAGCACGATGCTGCGCTTGCCGCGATTGGCATTGAGGAACATCCCGCCCATGCCGGGCGTGCGGCCGGGACCGATCTGGCGGACGATGTCGCCCTCGGGGCTTTCGACCTTGATGATATCGGCCCCCATGTCGGCCAGCACCTGTGTGCCGTAGGGGCCCATCAACACGGAGGTCAGGTCGAGAATGGTGAAGCCGGCGAGCGGTCCCATGAGGCCTCGCGTGAGAGTTCATATACGTGGAGTTAGTGTTCAGAAAACGAGCATGTCAATTCGTAGGCTTCGCCAAGAGCCGCATAGGCCTATGCTTAGTTCATATACTTGACATATAAATTCACATATATGTACAAACTTCTCAAGCAAGAAGCGAGGCCGAAGCGACCGGCAGCAAATTGGCTGCCGCCGTCGGCGTGAGGGCGCGTCAGGGAGAAAGCGAATGAAGAGAAATTGGGTCTGGGCGGCCGCCGCGTTGGCATTCTCACTGCCGGTCTCGATATTGCCGGCGCAGGCGCTGGAGCTGAAGGTCGCCGACAGCTTCCCCGCCGACCACTATCTCGTCCGCCTGATGCTGAAGCCGTGGATGGACGATGTCGCCAAGCGCACCAACGGCGCGGTGACGTTCACGCATTATCCGAACCAGCAGATCGGCAAGGCCACCGACATGCTGCGGCTGACGCAGTCCGGCGTGGTCGACATCGGCTACATCGGGCCGTCCTACGTCTCCGACAAGATGCCGCTGTCCGAGGTCGCGCAATTGCCGGGCGCCTTCCAGACCAGTTGCCAGGGCACGCTGGCCTATTGGAAAACGGCGCGGGAAGGCATCCTCGCCAAGCAGGAATATGCGCCCAACAAGATCAAGCTGCTGATGGCCGTGGTGCTGCCGCCCTATCAGGTGTGGACCGCCAAGGCGAAGGTCGAGACCATCAAGGACATGCAGGGGCTGAAGCTGCGCACCACCGGCGGTGCGCAGGATCTGACGGTCCGTACGCTCGGCGCGGTGCCGGTGCGCATGGCCGCGCCCGATGCCTATGAATCGCTGTCGCGCGGCACGATGGACGGGCTGCTGTTCCCCATGGACAGCGTCGTCGCCTATGGCCTCGACAAGCTCGTCAAATACGCGACCGACGGCGTCAGCTTCGGCAGCTTCATCGTTGCCTACTCGATCAATCAATCGGTCTGGGACAAGCTGCCCGACGATGTGAAGAAGGCGATGGACGCCGCGTCGGAAGCAATCACGCCGAAGGCCTGCGCCGACGTCGACAAGGAGCAGGACGCGACACGGCAGAAGATGAAGGACGGGGGGATCGGCTTCACCGCGCTCCCGGATGCCACGCGTGCTGAGATGAAAGAGAAGCTCAAGGGCGTCGCGCAGGAATGGGCAGCCGGGCTCGACAGCCGCGGCAAGCAGGCTTCCGCCGCGCTGAAGGAGTTCGAAGGCTTGCTCGCGGCGAGTGGCGCGAAGTAGCGCCGCAGGGGGCGCTGCCTACAGGATCGAGCGGAAAGGGAGAGCGATGATCAAGCGGGCGACGGACGTGCTCGGCGTATTGGAGCGCGCGCTGACGGTGATCGCCGCGGTCGCTCTGTTTGCGATCATGGCCTTGGTGGTGGCCGACGTGTTCATGCGCTACGTCATGAACAGCCCGTTCTCCTTCACCTACGACCTGATCGGGCTCTACCTTCTGGCCGCCGTGTTCTTCCTGACGTTGTCCGATACCTTGCGCGTGCATGCGCATGTCGGCGTGGACATCCTGCTCTCGCGCTTTCCCACCGGGGGCCGGAGGCTGTCGGAGATCGTCACCGCACTCACCGGCCTGTTCGTCTTCGCTTTGATCTGCAAGGTCGGGTTCGAGCGCGCGCTGGAGAATTACGAGCAGCAAGACGTGCTGGCCGGCGCCATTGCCTGGCCGACCTGGATCTCGGCCGCGCTGGTGCCGTTCGGCTGCGGCGTCCTGGTGCTGCGGCTGGCGCTGCAGCTCGTCGGCAATGTCCTCAGCCTCATCTCGGGTCGTGATCTGTTTCCCCTGCCGCCTGTCAACGAGACCGGCGAAGCCCATTCCTTCGAATAACGGCGGCCGCGATGACAGTCATCCTCGTGCTTGGATTGCTTTTTGTCCTGCTGGCGATCGGCACGCCGGTCGGTTTCGCCATGGGATTCGCCGGCTCGGTCGGTCTGCTGATGGTCGGCGGCACCGGCACGCTGTTCGGCATTCTGCAGACGGCGCCGCTCTCGACGGTGTCGTCCTATGAATTGATCACCATCCCGATGTTCCTGCTGATGGCGGACCTCGTGCTGCTGTCCGGCGTGGCCGACGACATGTTCAAGACGGCCTCCGCGTGGGTTGGCCGGATCCCCGGCGGGCTCGGCATGGCGACCGCTCTGGCCGGAGCCGGCTTTGGGGCGATCTGCGGCACCTCGACGGCATCGGCCGCGACGCTGTCGTCGACCAGTCTTCCGGCCATGATCCGCCAGGGCTATGAGCCGAAGATGGCGGCAGGCGTCGTGGCGATCTCGGGCACACTGGCGATGTTGATCCCGCCCAGCGTGGCGCTGGTGATCTTCGGCCTGCTCGCGGAGGTCAATATCGGGCAGCTCCTGATCGGCGGCATCATTCCGGCAGCGCTCGTCACCGCCACCATCATGGCGACGATCTACTTCCTGGTCTGGCAGGATCCGTCGCGGGCGCCGCGCATCGAGCCCGTGTCCTGGCGCGAGCGTTTTTCGCTGCTGTGGCAGGTCGGGCCGATGGCGCTGCTGTTCTCGCTCGTCACCGGCACGATCTATCTCGGCGTGGCGACGCCGACGGAAGCCTCCGCACTTGGGGCTGCGGGTGCGCTGCTGCTGGCCATCGCCAAGGGGAGGGTGACGCCGGGATCGCTGTACAAGGCGCTGCTCAGCGCCTGCCACGGCACCTGCATGATCGTGACGATCCTCGTGGGCGCCTCGATCTTCGGCTATTTCTTCACGCTCACCCATGTGACGCAGGATCTCGTCGCCTGGATCGGTTCGCTGCAGACCTCGCGCTGGGTGATCATCACGCTGATCCTGTTCGGCTACATCGTGCTCGGCTCGTTCATGGACCAGATCGCGATCCTGGTGCTGACCGTGCCGATCGTGCTGCCGCTGATCAAGGCGCTCGGCTTCGATCCGATCTGGTTCGGCGTCATCAAGATCGTCACCGCCGAGGTCGGCATGATCACGCCGCCCGTGGGCCTCAACTGCTTCATCGTCGCCCGCTATGCCAAGCGGCCGGTGGCGGAAGTGTTCCACGGCACCTTCCCGCATTTCATCGCGCATCTGATCGCGATCGCGATTTTGGTGGCGTTTCCGTCTATCATCCTCTGGCTGCCCTCGCAGATGGGGCGCTAGGAACGAGCTCGCGGCTTCCAAGAAGGAGATCAAGCAACATGGATTTCGCGCTCACCGATCAGCAGGAAGCCATTCGCGATGCCATCGCAAAAATCTGCGAAGGCTTTCCGGATGCCTATTGGCTGAAGAAGGACCACGACGGCGGCTTCCCGCACGATTTCCACAAGGCGCTGGCGGACGCCGGCTGGCTGGGCATCTGCGTGCCCGAGGAGTATGGCGGCTCGGGGCTCGGCATCACCGAAGCTGCGATCATGATGCGCACCATCGCGGAATCCGGGGCCGGCATGTCCGGCGCCTCCGCGGTGCACATCAACGTGTTCGGTCTCAATCCCGTCGTCGTGTTCGGCACCGAGGCGCAGCGCAAGCGCATGCTGCCGCCGATGGTCGAGGGCCGCGAGAAGGCGTGCTTTGCCGTCACCGAGCCCAACACCGGCCTCAACACCACGCAGCTCAAGACGCGGGCGGTCGCCAAGAACGACCGTTACATCGTCAACGGCCAGAAAGTGTGGATCTCGACCGCGCAGGTCGCGCACAAGATCCTGCTGCTGGCGCGCACCACGCCGCTGGAGGAGGTGCGCTCGCCGACCCACGGCCTCAGCCTGTTCTACACCGATTTCGACCGCAACAGGATCAAGGTCCACGAGATCGAGAAGATGGGCCGCAAGATCGTCGATTCCAACGAGCTGTTCTTCGAGGACTTTGAAATTCCGATGGAGGATCGGATCGGCGAAGAAGGCAAGGGTTTTCAGTACATCCTTGAAGGCATGAACCCCGAGCGCATCCTGATCGCGGCGGAAGCGGTCGGCCTCGGCAAGCTGGCGCTGTCGCGCGCGACCGAATACGCCAAGACGCGGGTCGTGTTCAACCGTCCGATCGGCAAGAACCAGGGCATCCAGCATCCGCTTGCCGTGAATTGGGTCGAGCTGGAGGCGGCCTGGCTGATGGTGATGCAGGCGGCCTGGCAGTACGACAAGGGCCTGCCCTGCGGCGCCGGCGCCAATGCTGCGAAGTATTTCGCCGGTGAAGCCGGCTACCACGCTTGCGAGCAGGCCGTAATGACCCATGGCGGTTTCGGTTATGCCAAGGAGTTCCACGTCGAGCGTTATCTGCGCGAAGTGCTGATCCCGCGCATCGCGCCGGTCAGCCCGCAGCTCGCGCTCAGCTTCATTGCGGAAAAGGTGCTGGGCCTCGCCAAGTCGTATTAGGCTTAGCCTTCAGGGGGATCACAGTGAACCTCGCTCATCATCTGCTGCGTGCCGCCAAAGCGGACGCCTCCGCGCCGGCCCTGCTCAAGGGTCTGACGCCGGTCGCCGATTACGGCCGGCTCGCCGCGACGGTGGCATCGCTCGCGGGCGCGCTGCGGCAACGCCTCGGCCTCGCCAAGGGCGATCGCGTCGCGCTGCTGATGAAGAACGTGCCGGACTATGTCGCCTGCCTCTATGCCTGCTGGCATGCGGGCCTGGTCGCCGTTCCCATCAACGCAAAACTGCATCCGCGCGAGGTTGCGTTCATTCTCGACAATTCCGGCGCCGCGCTCGTGTTCGTGACCGAAGACATGGCGGGGGTTGCCTCCGAAGCGTTGGCGCTCGCGACGGTCAAGCCGCACATCGTCGAGATCGGCTCGGGCGAGCACCGCGCGCTGGAAAAAGCCGATGGCATCGCTATCGGCGATGTCGCCATCACCGATCCCGCCTGGATCTTCTACACCAGCGGCACCACCGGCCGGCCCAAGGGCGCCGTACTCAGCCATCGCAATCTGTTGGCGATGTCGCTGAGCTACCTCGCCGAGATCAATCCGATCGTCCCGGGCGAGGCGCTGCTGCACGCCGCCCCGATGTCGCATGGGTCAGGTCTTTATATGGTGCCGCATGTGCTAGGCATGGGCGCGCAGATCATTCCGGAGAGCGGCCGCTTCGAGTCGGACGAAATTCTGGACCTGACGGCGAAGCGCGAGAACATCTCCTTCTTCGCCGCGCCCACCATGGTGCGGCGCCTGACGGTCGCGGCGCAGGCGGCGGGTGCAACCACACCGGGATTGAAGACCATCATCTATGGCGGCGGCCCCATGTATGTCGCCGATTGCAAGGCGGCGCTGGGCGTGTTCGGCCCGAAGCTGGCGCAGATCTATGGCCAGGGCGAGACGCCGATGACCATCACCTACTTGCCGAAGCGCATGCATACGGCCGCCGGTCATCCTCGGTACGAGGAGCGCCTCGCCTCGGTCGGCATTGCCCAAGGCGTCGTGCAGGTGCGCACCGTGGACGAGACCGGACGCGATGTTGCCGCGGGCGAGATCGGCGAAATCATCGTGCGCGGCGATACCGTGATGTCCGGCTACTGGCAGAATCCGGAGGCGACCGCGAACACGTTGCGCGATGGCTGGCTCTACACCGGCGACATGGGCGCCTTCGATGCCGACGGCTTCCTCACGCTGAAGGACCGCTCCAAGGACGTCATCATCTCCGGCGGCACCAACATCTATCCGCGCGAGGTCGAGGAGGTGTTGCTGCGGCACGAGGCCGTCGCCGAAGTCTCGGTGATCGGCCGGCCGCATCCGGAATGGGGCGAGGAGGTCGTGGCGGTCGTCGTTCCCGTCGCGGGCAAGGCAGTCACGCGAGACGAGCTCGATCAGGTCTGCAATGCGTGGATCGCGCGCTTCAAGCGGCCGAAGCATTATTACTTCACCGCTGAGCTTCCCAAGAACAGCTACGGCAAGATTGTGAAGACCGAGCTGCGCACGTTGCTGGCTGAGTCCTCCAAGCGCCTCACGCCGATGGGCTGAGATGGCGATCCCCGAACCTTCGGCGCCGATCGATCTCTCCGGCCTGGTCCGCGAGGGCGATCTCGTCGTCTGCGGGCAGGCGACGGCGGAGCCGATTACCCTGACGCAGGCGCTGATGCAGCAGGCCGCCCGACTTCCGGCCTTCCGCATGATGGTCGGGCCGATCTTTTCCGACACGTTCCCGGTGGCTTGCGCCCCCAACGTGGCGTTCCAGAGCTACGGCGTGATCGGCAATGCGCGGCGGCTCGCCAGGGCAGGGCGGCTCGATGTGATCCCGAGCAACTACAGCGCCTTCTGCGCCGACTTCGCCGCGCGACGCCACAGGGCTGATGTCGTTCTGGTGCAGCTTGCCGAAGCCGGTGACGGCCGCTTGAGCGCCAGCCTGTCGAACGACTATGTCATCGACGCCGCGCGCGGCGCGCGTCTCATCATCGCCGAGATCAACCCGGATGCGCCGTTCACGTTTGGAGCGGAATGGCCCGCCGAGGTGCCGATCCATCTGCGCGTGACCGCGCGCCGGCCTCCCGTTGAACTGGTCTCACCGCCGCTCGATGACGTCTCGCGTCGGATTGCCGCCCATGCCGCAAGCCTGATCGCCGACGGCAGCACGCTGCAGTGCGGTGTCGGCCGTATTCCTGACGCGATCCTGTCCTCGCTATCCCACCTGCGCAATCTCGGTATCCATTCCGGCCTGATCAACGATGCCGTCGTCGATCTGATCGAACGCGGCGCGGTGACGAATGCGGAGAAGGGGATCGATGCCGGAATTACGGTCACCAATCAGGTGATCGGTACGCAACGGCTCTATCGCTTCGTGCACGAGAACGCGGCGGTATCGGTGCGACCGACGTCCTACACGCACGGCCAGGACGTGCTGGCGCGGATCAATCGCCTGGTCGCGATCAACTCGGCGCTGCAGGTCGGGCTCGACGGCAGCGTCAATTCCGAGACGCTGAATGGCGTTGCGATCGGCGCGATCGGCGGGCAGCTCGACTTCGTGCGCGGCGCCAACGCGTCGCCCGGCGGACGAGCGATCATCGCGCTGCCCGCCACGGCGCCCGACGGGACCAGCCGGATCGTCGCCGATGTCGAGACGGTGACGACGCCACGCGCGGATGTCGACGCCATCGTCACCGAATGGGGCATCGCGGAATTGCGCGGCTCCGGCTTTGCCGAGCGGGCACGCCGCATGATCGCGATCGCCGCGCCCGAGCACCGCGACGCTCTGTCGGCGCAGCTTCGCGCCTCCGTGCGTTAGCTCAGTTCATCATCGCGAGCGTCGGACGCTGGCTGCCGCCGGATCCGATGATCCCGGGGAGGTCCGTCGCCTCGCCGGCGATCATGTGCGACATGCCCCAGAACAGATGGGCGAGGCGGGAGAACACCAGCCGCTCGCGCTCGGCAGGAGCGGTGCCATCTGGGATCGTGACCGTTTCCAGGCCGACCACCTTCTTGAAATCCGGCCAGATCGTCATCGACTGCGCGATCACGGAGAAGCAGTGCGGATCGTCCTCGCTCTCGTCGGGCGCCGACGGCAGGCCCGGATATTGTGTCGGCGTGGCGTAGAATTTGTAGGCACCATAGCCGAGCCTGAGCAGGAATTTTTCGTGCATGGCGACGTCGGCGGCAAACGAAACCAGCCGTGCCTCACTCAGCACGTCAGGGTCGATGGCACTGAGGTCCGATGCGCGCAGCGCCGAGCAGAAGACGAGGTCGCGATTATGCTCGCGGAGCAGATTGGCCAGCGGCTGCTGCTGTTGCACGGTGTCGGTGAGCAGGATGATCGTCTTGAGCATCGTGATGGTCCCTTAGGGGAAAAGCTGGCGTGCGGTCATGACCGCGTCGTCGGACGCGTGGCTTGCGAAAAAGTCGTTGGCGATGCGCTGTCCCGGCGCGATCTCCAGGATGCGGTAACGTGCGAGGCTTGCGGCTTCCCGCGCGGCACCGACGTCGTCCTGCCAGGCGCAGAGCGACAGCTCGAGCCGGCCGTATCCGCCGCAATCGGCGGCATAGGCGCCCGTCACGGCCTCGACGGTCGTGGCGACCGCACCCGCGTCGCTGGCCGAGACGTCGCGCAGGATCACGGCGATGCCGCCTCTGGTCTCGGCCTTCGAGGTCATCACCATGAAGGCGTCGCGGGCGCCCGTGCGGCCGGCGCGGCGGGCGGTGCGCACGATGCTCGCGAAGCCGGGATCGGGACCGAGCTCCAGCGTCGTCGTCTGCTGGTCGTGCAGGATCGTCGCGCGCGAGGCGCCGAGATCGCCCTTCAGCGCGTGATAGGAGCGGGGCAGCCACACGGTATCGAGCGGCACCTGCGACGACGTCAGGCTCCAGGCCTGGTCCAGCAGATAGCCCTCCCAGATCGCGGGATAGGCGGCGGCAAGCTGCTGCCATGCGCGAAGCAGCCGTTCCGCATGCGCGGAGCGGCCGAGATAGAGCGTGCGCGCCGACATCTCCCAGCGATTCCACTTGTGCAAGGCGACGTCGCAGCCGAGGAAGGAGGGCAGCAGCGGCGCCTCGCGCAAGGTAGCGCCCGCGTCGACGAACAGCAGTGGTTCGCGATATTTGTTCCACATCCGCACCATGAACTCCGCCTTCTCGAAGCAGAGCAGGCGGTCGTCGAGCTGGGTGTCGATCGGCTCGATATGACAATCGAGCTGCACGCGTTCGAGCGAATGACGGAGGCGGAGGGACGCGGCCGCGTCGACACCGCGCGTATGGCAGGAGACGATTCGCGGCCGGGGCGTGGAGGCGTCGGCGGCGGCGAGGAATCTCGACCAGCCGATGCCGCCCCACCACATCTCGTGCGGGCCCTCGGCGCTGCAGGGGCCGACGGTGCCGAATTCGGTCAGCTTGGACTTGAGAAAGTCGAAGCCGGGATTCTCGCTTCTGGGGATGACGACCGCGCAGGCGGGATTGAGCGAACGGTAGAACAGCTCGGCCGCCGCACCGCTCAGTGGCTCCCTCAGAATAGCGACGCCGTTGTGCCGTCCGTCCGCGACGCCATCGAGCGCCGGCGCACCGTATTGGCCGATCAGCCAGCCCAGGCGGTCGAGCTGGGTCCGGCCGAGCTTGATGCCGCCGGACTGCAGTACCTGCCCAAGATTCGCCTGCGTCGCGTTCCGCAATTTCCGTGCCCCCTCGTAAGCCCCAGGACTTCAACGGCCGGGGCGGCGCGATCAGGCGCACTATTTGGGGGCGGCTCCGAGCGGGGTGATCGCGACGGAATAGATCGCGATCTCCTGCGTCATCGGGGCGACCGGGATCAGCAGGCAACCGTCTTCGGTCTCGGCGCGATAATGGCCGCCATTCCACTGCACGCCGCCGTAGATCAACCGCTCGGTCGCGATCGCGACAACATCCTGGCTCTCGGCGGCGTCACGAACGTCGCCGCCCTGCTGCAGGGTCACGCCGTGAAGCAGGCCTTCAGGCGCGAATTTCGCCAGCGGCAGTGCGATCGTGGAGATCGACATGCGACGCGACAGGGGAATGCGCAGACGCAGCTCGCCGAGCCCGGTGCGATGGACGGTCGCCGCCTCCAGCGCCGCACCGCCGTTGGCGCGGAACAGTCCGACCTGAACCAGGCCGGAGGCCCGTTCCTCAAAGACGTCGGCAGGCAGGCGGTTGGCGCCGAACAGCACGTACAGATAATTGTAGGATGGTGACAGGCCGGCGAAACTGCCGGCAAGCCACATGGGCGGCGCGGCCGCCGTGGAGGCCGCCGAGAGGCCGCGGGCGGTGATCTGGTTGCGCACGAACGGCGCGTCGAGCAGCGGCGCGAGCGCGTGGGTCCCGAGATTGACGTCGTGCTTCAACGGGCCGAGCAGCGCCAGTTCGTCATCATCAGGCAGCAGCAGAAGCCGCGCCAGCGTCGCCGCGCACCAGCGCGCCGCGACATCGGGGGTGGCATAGGGATCGAGATCGTAATCTCGCGCGACACCGTCCGCGCCGCCAGCGAAAGCCAGCGCGCCGGCCTGGATCTCCGCGGCAAGCGCCAACTGCTCGGGGGGACGCGGATTGATCTCGCGTAGCACCGCGCCGCCGTCGTAATCGCGCACCGAACCGTCCGCGGAGCAGCAAATCTGTTCCAGCAGCGCGACGTTGCGGATCAGCATGCGCTTGACGTGAGGCGTGACGACGAGGTCGGAGATGAAGCCTGCCGCGCTGTCCTGTTCGGCAAGGTCGTCGAAGGCGTCGTCGAGCGACATCAGATATGCGCCGTGCAGGCGGATCTCGATGCCTTCGAGGTCGAAGATGCGGCGCAGCGCCTTCTGCACGCTGCCGGAATAGCCGAGATCGGCCAGTACGAGATCGGTGCAGTCGTCGAAGCCGGGGATGGTCCGGCGGAGATAGGCGAGCAGCCGGGCGCGCAAGCCCGCGGCGAGCGCGACGATCTCGGCGAGATCGATCAGTCCGGGAAGCGCCTCGGCGAGCTCCTCGCCGGAGGCAATCCCGTCCGGAAAGCCGCCAAAGAACGCGGCAACTTTCGCCGGCATGATCTTCACCATGTCGCGGAAGGTCGGCGCGTCGATCTTGAGCACCTTGCCGAGCAGATCGACGAGCGGCTGCATCGTGTCGGCTGAGGCGATCAGGCTGACGCGACGGTTGATCTCGATATAGGCCGATGGGGCGCCATGCCGCTCCTGCCGGATCCGGTGCGACAGAAAACCGTCGCGGCCGAGAAAGCCGAGCACGACCTTGCGGCCCGGACCCGCCATCTCCTCGCAGCGCCGCGTCATGAAGGCATCGAACGCGGTCATGACAGGGCCGAGCACGGTCAGCCCGAGCTGGAAGGCCTGGGACCTCCCGGCGCTGCGCGCGGCGACCATGCGCCGCAGCGTCCGCGCGCCGTGATCTAGCCGCGCCGGCGCGCCGCTGCACAGCAGCTCGAACAGTGCCGTCTCGCGCTGAAATTTCGAGGCGAGCTGCGCTGATGCCTGCGGATAATAGCGGGGCTGAATGCCGTGGCGCTTCGCCCCCTTGATGTCCGCCTTCTCGTTGTCGCCGACGTGAAAGGAGGCATCGGCATCGATGCCCTGCTCGGAGAGGTAGGTCGCGAACAAGCCGTCGCTCTTGCCGCTGCCGTGGTCGCAGGACGCATAGAGGAAGTCCCAGGCGAGGCCGGGATGGCAAGCCCGCAGCAGCCGCGCCAGCCGGCCGGAATCCCAATAGGTGTCCGAGATGAATCCGACGCGGTGGCCGACGCGTTTCATGTCCAGATATTGCCCGAGCATGTCCGGGTTGACGCGGCAAAGCTCGACCTCGGCGCCGAACTCGGCCTCGACCAGATCGTTCAGGTCGGCTCGGGAAAGGCCGAACAGCTTGAATGGAAAACAGGAATAGATCTCCTCGATGCGCACTTCGCTCGCGCCGCATTTCTCCTTCGCGATTCGACGCGCGCGCGATTCGGCCTGGATGCGATGCTGAACGAAACTCGCGGAAACATTCGGACAAGATCGTGAAATGCCGGATAGCTCGTAAGTCCCTTCAAACACGCCATCCGGCGTCGTGCATGCACGCAGCAGAAACGTATCGAAAACATCGAACGACCAAGCAGAAACAATTTGCGCGCGACGCTCGGCGCCTACTGTTGCGATCTTCATGCTGCAATTCCCCGCCCATCAGGACGCTGAACGTGCGTCCGCGTCGAGTCAGGCGCCGCAAATGCAAAAAAATTCTCGTGCGATTCAAAATCGCGTTCGTCGCGACTGACAGATTCAAAAAAATCGCTAGGTTCGAAAAAGGTGATTCGGAAAAAATTGCCGAGTGCGGATGCTGTCTCGCGTTCATTCACACTCGGAAACAATCGCTTCTTGATGCGCCACGCGCGCGTTGCACGCGATCACCTAGTGCCGCGTAATGTCTGCGTTTTCTTACTGCTACATCTGTTCACGATGGATGATCTGTCATGGCGCGAGACGATGTGATGATTGCAGGATTGAAGCGCGAGAGCATCGCGCTATCGGCAATTATTGCCCGACGCTCGGCAAAAGATGCCAGGTAACATCTTGAAAAATAACAAAAATTCTTCGCCTGGATTGTTTTGGTCCTGCGTTCAACGCCTGGAAGCCGTGTGGCATGTGCGCCCCCGGCATTGTGGGTTGGAGGTTGCGGGATGAATTACGCTGCTGATGTCATGACGCCCGCCGAGTCCGCGATTGCGACGACGGTGCCAGCCGAAGCGATGGTGCCGATGATGCCCTCGGTGCCGCTCGCGCCGGACAGCGCACCTGTCGCCGACGATGTCGTCTATGATGAAGACAGCGAATTGCTCGACAAACTCGCGACCGGCGACGAGGTCGCTTTCCGCATGTTGGTCGAGCGTCACATCGATCGCGGCTACGCAATCGCGCTGCGCATCGTCGGCAACGCGGCGGACGCCGAGGACGTGGTGCAGGACACCATGCTCAAGATCTGGAGCCATCGCGGACGCTGGCAGCACGGCCGCGCCAAGTTCTCGACTTGGCTCTACCGTGTCATCTCCAATCGCTGCATCGATCTGCGCCGCAAGTCGCGCAACGAGAACGTCGAGACCGTGCCTGAGGTCGCCGACGGCCAGCCCGGCGCGGTCGAGATCATCGCGCGTAACGAGCTGAACGACATGCTGGAGCTGGCGATGCAGCGGCTGCCCGAGCAGCAGCGCATTGCTGTGATCTTCTCGTATCATGAGAACATGAGCAACGGCGAGATCGCCCAGGTGATGGACACGACGGTGGCTGCCGTCGAGTCGCTGCTCAAGCGCGGACGCCAGCAGCTTCGCCAGCTCCTGCGCAAGCACGAGCGCGACATCCGCACCGCGTTTACCGACTGCTAACCATAAAAATCGCCTCGCAAAAACTTTCGCGCCTGATCTCCTTGCGCTCCGTCGTTTGAGCGAACGGACGGGGCTGCGGTCCGCGTCGTCGTAAGCCGATTTCAACGATGCGGCACGCCATGCCCATCAGCACAGGAGCTTTCAATGCCCGCAATCAACACCAATACCGCCGCCAACGCCGCGGTTCGTTACCTCAACATCAATTCGTCGCAAGAGACCTCTTCGCTCTCGAAGCTGTCGAGCGGCTCGCGCATCACGTCGGCATCCGACGACGCCGCCGGCCTTGCGATCTCGACCCGCATCTCCTCGGATGTCACCACGCTGCAGCAGGCCGCGACCAACGCCTCGCAGGCCAACGCGATCCTGCAGACCGCCGACGGCGGCGCCTCGAACATCTCCGACATCCTCGCCCGCATGAAGTCGCTGGCTTCCGAATCCGCGTCGGGCACCACGACCGACTCCAGCCGCGCCTACATCAACTCGGAATTCACGCAGTTGACGAGCGAAATCGATTCAATCGCGTCCGGCACCCGCTACTCCAGCCAGAGCCTGCTCGACGGCTCCAGCGTGTTCGCTTCCGGCGTCTCGGTGCTGGTCGGCTCGTCGGGCTCCGATACCATCACCATCACGCTCACGAGCCTGACGGCCTCTTCGCTCGGCGTGTCCTCGCTCGACGTCAGCACGCTGTCGAACGCGACCTCGGCGCTGACCGCACTGGACACGGCGATCGACACGGTCTCCGCTGCCCGCGCCAGCATCGGCGCCCAGGAATCCCGCTTCAATTTCAGCGCGGACTCGATCTCGACCCAAACCCAGAACCTGCAATCGGCGAATTCGGCGATCAAGGACGTCGACATCGCGGCCGAGCAGTCCAAGCTCTCCTCCGCGGAAGTTAAGACCCAGGCCGCCGTGTCGGCACTGGCCGCTGCGAACCAGATGCCCCAGTACCTGCTCAAGCTGCTGGGCTGATGACGCGACGAGCGGGCCGGCGTGATGCCGGCCCGCTTCCTACCAGGGACAGATACGCACAGTGGCTTCCGTCAGTTCGACCAGCAGCAGCACAAGTTCGGGTGTCTCCGTCACCACGAGCGGGACCACCAATTCGAGCAGCATCGACTGGTCGGCGCTGATCCAGGCTGCCGTCGACGCGAAGACCGCGCAGGCGGACACGATATCGACCACGATCACGAACAACGAGGCCAAGATCTCGGCCTATCAGACGCTGCAGAGCGATCTGAAGACGCTGTACTCGGGATTGGCCTCGCTTTCGACCGCGGTGGTCAACTCGTTGTCCACCAGCGCGTTTGCCACGCGCGCCGCCAGCATCAGCTCGACCGGGGATGTCAGCGCTTCCTCGGCGCTCTCCATGACGATCAAGAGCGGGGCGGCGACCGGCGACCACTCGCTGACGATCAGCCAGCTCGCCACCGCCCACAAGGTGTCCGGCACGGCGCAATCGAGCCAGACCGACGAGCTCGGCTATTCCGGCACGTTTTCGATCGGCCTGGAGGGCGGTGCCACGTCCGACATCTCCGTCACCAGCACGATGTCGCTTCAAGACATCGTCGATGCCATCAACGCCCAGACCTCGACGACCAATGTCCAGGCCTCGATCGTGCAGGTGTCCAGCACCTCGTACCAGATGGTGTTGACCGGCACGGAGGATGCGGCTGATATCAGCTATTCCAGCACGTCCGGCGACGACATCATGAACGAGCTGGGCGTCACGGACAGCTCGGGGAGCTTCACCAACGTCATCCAGGCGGCGCAGTCGGCCGAATTCACGCTCGACGGCATCTCGATGACCCGCGGCACCAACGACATCTCCGACGTCCTGAGCGGGGTCACTTTCAACCTGCTCCAGGCGACGCCGGACGGAACGTCGCTGAACATCAGCATCGAGACCGACACCAGCCAGATCCAGTCGGCGCTGGAGACGTTCGTCACCAACTACAACGCCTTTCGCGACGAGGTTATCGCCCAACAGGCGACGGCGACCGACGGCACGGCGGATTCGAGCGCGGTCCTGTTCGGCGACGGAACGATGCGCAACATCATGGATGCGCTCCAGAGTGCGTTGAACAGCACGATCGGCGGCATGACCATGGCCGATCTCGGTCTGTCGTTCAACGAGAGCAACGAGCTGGAGCTCGGCACCTCGACACTGTCGGACATCCTGAGCACCGATCTGAGCGGCGTGACCAAGCTGTTGTCGGCGCAGACCACGACGTCGTCCAGCCAGCTCAGCGTCGTCAATACCGGGACGTCGCCGCAATCCTTCACGCTGGATGTGGCAGTCGATTCCGACGGCAACCTCGCCTCGGCGTCGGTCGGCGGCGATTCGACGCTGTTCACGGTCAGCGGCACCACGATCATCGGTGCCGCCGGCTCGATCTATGCAGGCATGGCCTTCACCTACAGCGGGTCGACCTCCCAATCGATCACGGTGACGTCGACCTCGGGCATTGCGACGCAGCTCTATCAGATCGCCAAGAACTACGCGTCCTCGACCGGCGTGCTGCAGACGCTCATCACCAATCTGACCACGCGCGATGACGATCTTCAGCAAAAGGTCGACGACATCAACGGTGCGGCCGCAACGCTGCAGTCGCAGCTCCAGACCCAATACGCAAAGTACCAGGCGGCGATCGAGAGCGCCAACAGCACGCTGACTTATCTCAAGGCATTGCTGAACAGCTCCTCGAGCGATTGATCGTGTGAGACAGAGTGATCGATGATGCATAACCAGATGGCGTACATGGCCAACCAGGCCTATCGGGGCGCGGCAACGAGCGTGCCGCCGCTCAAGGCGATTTCGATGCTGCTGGGGGGAGCCATCAGCTTCCTGCAGAAATCGCTGGCCGCGCAGGAAGCGCGCCGCTTCGAGGAGGGGCACGAGCACCTGATGAGGGCGACCGCAATCCTGCGCGGACTGAGCCACAATCTCGACTTCGCCAAGGGCGGCGCGGTGGCGGAACAGGTGTTCCAGACCTATAACGCGATGATCCTGGCAAGCCTCAAGGCGTTCGGCCGTCCGCACGCGCGCGCGAGTTTCGCACGCATCATCGCGGGGCTCTCCGAGCTTCGGGAGGCCTGGGAATTCGTCGATGCCGCCTCGCGCAGCGGAGGCGCCGCGCCGGCCGACATGGCCCGCAGGGGCTGAACCGCTCCGGCCGATCCCGGTGCGCTTCTGCGATCATCCGGGCCGCCATTTGCGCCGTCGTCCGTAGTGCTGCGGGCGCTTTTGGCGCCGCAGTTCGCCGAAATCCGGTTTTCGCCGCGCCTGCAATGCTTTATGACAGGCCTGACCGAAGCAGGATCGGCAGGCGATGGACGTCACCGAGTTTGAGGAACTGATCGACCGGCTGGGCGAGGATCTTTCCCGCTGGCCCGAGGATCGGCGCGTGCCTGCGCAAGAGCTGTTGGCGCGATCGCCCGCGGCGCAGGCCCTGCTCGAAGAGGCGCGCACCTTGCGCAGCGCGCTTGCGGCGCCGACCGTCCGCGCGCCCGCAGGCCTCGCCGACCGCATCGTCGCCGCTGCTGCCAAGATGAAAGACGATACCGCCGAGCCCCGCACGGAAGGTGAGACGGCGGGGAGCTGACGCTTCTTACTGATACCGAACACCACGCGAGGTCGTCATGCCCGGGCTTGTCCCGGGCATCCACGTTCTCGTGCCGCGCGGCGACGCGTGGATGGCCCGGGATAAGCTCGGCCATGCCGTCGTGGAGGCGTTAATGCTCGTGCTCGCGAGCAAGCAAGTTGTGGTGCGGCCTCGTCGCAGCAACGGACCAATTTGATCATCGCATTCCAGCGCGCGTACACGGCAGATTTTGCCGCGTCGAAAGCGGTTTTCGCGCAGCTAAATCCGCGCCTGAATCCGCGCGCCCACCCGTTTCATCAGCACACAGATTTCAAGCGTACCGGCCGGCATCTGGTCGCCGGCAGCGCGGGAAAGCCGGAGTTTCTGATGACCGTTTCCGCCGTGAGTTCCGCAACGACTGCGACCACCACGACATCGTCGTCGAGCGCGTCGTCCTCGTCGTCGCTGACGTCCAGCGACTTCCTCAGTCTGCTGGTCAGCGAGCTTCAGAACCAGGATCCGTTGAACGCGACCTCGACCACCGACTTCATCAATCAGCTCACCTCCTACGCCAATTTCACCCAGCAGCAGTCCATCAATTCCAACATGTCGTCGCTGGCGAGTTCGTTCTCGAGCCTCGTGACGCTGAACTCGGTGAACTATATCGGCCACACCGTGGAGGCGAAGACCGATACCTCGACACTCAGCAACGGTTCGGCGAGCTTCGGCTACTCGCTGTCCTCGGCTGCATCTGATGTTTCGATCAGCATCTCGGACTCCTCGGGTAACGTCGTCTACACCGGCACGGGGACGGGCAATTCCGGCTCCAACAGCTTCACCTGGGACGGCAAGGATTCCAGCGGCAACCAGCTCTCCGATGGCGGCCAGTATACCATCTCGGTGACCGCGACCGACTCCGCAGGCAACTCGGTGCTCAACTACACGACCGTCACCGGCACGGTGACCGGCATCGACACCTCGACCTCGACGCCCTCGCTCACGGTGAACGGTATTGCCGTCAGCGCCGCGAACATCCTGGGCGTCACGTCTTGATCCCAAGTTCCTGTCTTAACGTTCCCGATTTCCTCGGAGTTTCATCATGAGTCTCACCGGCGCATTGTCCTCGGCGATCTCGGCGCTCAGCGCCCAGAGCCAATCCCTGTCGATGATCAGCGACAACATCGCCAATTCCGACACGACCGGCTACAAGACGACGTCGGCCATGTTCGACGCGCTGGTGACGGCCTCCAGCAACACGACATCCTACGCCTCGGGCGGCGTCACCGTTTCGGGGCGCGCCAACATCACCCAGCAAGGCCTGCTCGCGGCGACCTCCAACGCCACCGACGTCGCGATCCAGGGCTCGGGCTTCTTCGTGGTGACCGACGCCACGTCCGGCGGCACAGTCGCCTATACCCGCAACGGCGCCTTCTCGATCAACAATGCCGGCTATCTCGAGAGCAACGGCTATTACCTCGAGGGCTGGCGTACCGACGCGGACGGCAACGTCGTCGGCAGTGAATCGGCGAGCAATCTCGGGGCGATCAACACCCAGGTCGCATCGACCAGCGGCAGCGCCACCACCAAGACCACGATCGCGGCGAACCTGCCGTCGGATGCCGCAACCGGCGATACCTACACCAGCTCGATGACGGTCTACGATTCGCTCGGCGCCGCAAACACGATGCAGATCACCTGGAGCAAGACCGGCACCAACACCTGGAGTGCCAGCTTTGCCAATCCGACGTCGGCCTCGGACACGACGACTGCGACGGGCACGGCCTCGGGCACCATCGACATCACCTTCAACAGCGACGGATCGCTCGCCAGCACGAGCCCGGATCCCGCGACAATTGCCGTGACGGGCTGGACCGATGGCGCCGCCGACAGCACGATCACGCTCGATCTCGGCACCGTCGGAGGCACCGACGGCCTGACCCAATACGCTTCCGGCGAGACCACGCCTGACGTTAACGTCACCAGTATCGATTCGGACGGTCTGTCCTATGGCAAGCTGTCCAGCATCTCGATCGGCAAGAACGGCGTCGTCGACGCCACCTATTCCAACGGCGAGACCATCGCGATCTACAAAATCGCGGTCGCGACCTTCGCCGATCCCAACGGACTGGCCGCTTCCAGCAACGGCATTTATTCGGCGACCGTGACATCGGGCAACGCCGCGTTACAGGCCTCAGGCGAGAACGGCGCGGGCACGGTCTACGGCAGCGAGCTGGAGTCGTCGACCACCGACACCTCCAGCCAATTCTCGAGCATGATTTCGGCGCAACAGGCCTATTCCGCAGCGTCGCAAGTGATCTCCACCGTCAACAAGATGTACGACACGCTGATCTCGGCGATGAGGTGAGCGATGCAGGGCGAAAGCGCGAGTGCTGCCGGAGAAGCGCTGCTGCGCCGGCTGCGGCGGTTGGTGGCGCGGGCCGCGACGGTCGGGAGCGGTGATCGCAAGCAGTTGCTCGCGCTCCTCGACGATTTCGAGATGGTTCGCCGCGGCCTTCTGCGCGAATGCGCTGAGATCGAAGGGCAGATGAAACAGGCAACCGCCAGGACGACCGCGATCGGCGCTTATTTGCGCAGTTCACAAGCCGGCCGCGGCAAGCCGCACAATTAGAGGGCGATGACGATGACCCTAGCCCAAGCCGAAAGCAAAGCCAAAAATCAGGCCTACAGCCAGTCCGCGGGGATGAGCGATGCCCGGATCAAGTCGCTGATCACGCTGATCGATACGCTGACCGCGCTGGTCGCGACGGAGAATGCAGAGCTCGCCAAGGGCCTGCCCGCCTCGCGCCTGAAGCAGGTCGACGAGAAGAACCGGCTGGCAGAGATGTTCGAGCGCACGGTGGCGGAATGCGCGGCGGGCAACACCAGCCTGAACGTCAGGGACCGCATCCTGCGCGAGCAGCTCCTGGAGCGGATCCTGAATCTGCGTGCGGCGATGGATGAGAACCTGCTCCGCCTGCGCGCGGCGATCGAGGCCAGCAACCGACGGATCGAGGCGGTCATGCAGGCGATCCGCGAGCAGATCTCGGCGGTGTCGCCCTATGGCGCCTCCGGCCGGCTCGCCGCGCGCGCGGTTTCCAGCGGCACCAGCCGCAGCGCCTGACCAGCCGAGGAGGCCGCCATGTCACTCGATATCGCGCGATCCATCGCCTTCAGCGGGCTCTCGGCCACGTCCGTGCAGATCAGCGTGACGTCGTCGAACATCTCGAACGCCGACACGACCGGCTATACCGCGAAGGCCGCGAACCAGTCGAGCAGCGTGACCAATGGCGTCGGCACCGGCGTCACGGTGACGGGCATCACCTCGACCGTCGACAAGCTGTTGCTGAAATCGCTGATCGCCGCGACCTCGGAGCTCGGATCGGCGGACACCACGAATACCTACCTGACGTCGCTTGGAAAGCTCTACGGATCGACCAGCAACACCGACTCATCGTCAACAGGGACCTCGCTCGCCAACAGCATCGCCTCGCTGGAATCGGCGCTGGCGTCGCTGGCGAGTTCGCCGGGCAGCGCCTCTCTGCAATCCAATGTGGTCAGCGCACTCGATGATGTCGCCAGTCAGTTGCGGGAGACCTCGAGCAGCATCCAGAAGCTCCGCGCCGGCGCCGACCAGGACATCGCGTCCGCGATCGATGACGTCAATACCGACCTGCAGCAGATCGCGGATCTGAACGCAGAGATCAAGCAGACGGCGGCGGCGGGCCAGTCGACCGCGGACCTCGAGGACCAGCGCAACACCGCGCTGCAGGACCTCGCCTCGAAGATGAACGTCAATTACTTCACTGCGTCGAACGGCGATATTCAGATCTACACCAAGTCCGGCCAGGCGCTGGTCGACAGCTCCGCGCATGAGATCAGCTATACGGCCGCTTCCAACGTGACGGCATCGACAACCTACACCGCCGGTTCCTCGTCGAGCGGCTTCAGTGCGATCATGGTGAACGGTGTCGACATCACCTCGCAGATATCGGATGGAGACATCGGCGCGCTCATCACGCTGCGCGACAAGACGCTCCCGGACGCGCAGTCCCAGCTGGACCAGCTTGCCCAGCAGCTCGCTTCAGTGATGAACAGTGTCTCGAACAGCGCATCCGCAGTGCCGGCGCCGACCAGCCTCACCGGTACGGCCAGCGTCACCAGCGGCACGGCGCTGTCCGCCTCGGGCACGGTACGCCTTGCCGTCACCGACCAGGGCGGCAATCTGGTCTCGTACGGCGATCTCGACCTGTCGTCCTATTCCACGGTCGGCGACCTCGTCACCGCCATCAACGGCATTTCCGGATTGTCGGCCTCGATCGATGCGGACGGCCATCTCTCGATCGCGGCGACCGGCTCGGGCAACGGTGTCGCCATCAACCAGATGACGAGCTCGGTCGGCAGCGCGGGGGAGGGGTTTTCGGAGTATTTCGGCCTCAACGACCTCATGACGGGAACGAGCGCGGCGGATATCGCGGTCAACAGCAAGATCCTGTCCGGGGTGAACGAGATTCAGCTCGCGACGCTGGATTCCTCGTCGAGCCTGACCGTCGGCAGCAGCGTGCTGTCGTCCGGTTCGACCAGCGTGGTCAACGCCTTCCACGACGCGCTGACGGAATCCCGGACCTTCGCATCCACCGGCGGCCTTGCGGCCACCACCGGCTCCCTGGCCGACTATGCCTCGGCCATCGTGTCCGACGTCGCCAGCAAGGCGTCGCGGGCGTCTGACACTTACACGGCAAAGGAAACCGCGCAGTCGACCTATGCCAACTCGTTGTCCTCGCAATCCGGCGTCAACCTGGACGAGGAATCCGCCAAGCTCAGCACGCTTCAGAACAAATACACCGCAGCGTCCGCGCTGATCCAGGCCGTCAACACCATGTATTCGGCGCTGCTGTCCGCCGTTCAATCGTAACAGCCCGGGGGCACGCTCATGGTCGCGATGCGGGTCGCCACCTTCGCGCAGTCGAACAGGATGATCGCCGACGCGATGCGCGTCGAGTCGGTGATGGCCAACAAGCAGATCCAGGAATCGACGGGGGTGATCTCGACCGATTTCGGCGGTTACGGCTCGGACGCGCAGCACGTCGTCAACCTCCAGGTCTCGGTCACGCGTGCACAGTCTTATGTCGACGCTGCGACGCTCGCCGACAGCAAGATCCAGGTGATGTATTCCGCCATCGGCTCCATGACCGACATCCTCACCCAGCTCCGTTCCCAGCTCAGCGCCGCTTCGACCGGCAGCTCGACCGAGACCAATTCGGTGATCACCACCGCCCAGCAGATGCTGCAGGAGATGGGCTCGCTGATGAACACGCAATATGACGGCCAGTATGTGTTCGCCGGCGGCAAGACCGATACGGCGCCGGTCGATCTCACGAGCTTCTCGTCCGGGACCGGTTCGACGACGACGGCCGACACCAGCTACTACGAGGGCGACGACGAGATCGCTTCGGTTCGGGTTGCATCGGATGAGACAGTGTCGTACGGCGTCACCGCCGACAATTCGGCGTTCGAGGAGGTCATGCGGGTCCTCAAATTCGTCGCGAACAGCTCCACGCTGTCGTCCTCGGACATTTCCAGCGCGCTCGATCTTGCCGGAACGGCGCTCGACGACACCGCGGCGGTGCAGGCTCGGCTCTCGAATGCGGCGTCCTCGATCGAGACGGCGAGTGCCCGCCAGGCCGACTACAAGAGCTATGCCGAAACGTTGTCGAATGACCTCACCGGCGTCGACGTCGCCGCCATCACGGCGCAGCTGTCGACCTACCAGGCACAGCTCACCGCGTCCTATTCGGCGCTGGCCAAGATCCTGAGCATCAATCTCGCGAGCTACCTGAAATAGCGCGGCTATTCGGCGGCGATCCGCTCCATCGCCATGGCGCGCAGCCTGGCGCGTTGGATCTTCACGCCGTTCGCGCTGTCGGTGACGGGAAAGGAATCCACGAGATAGATTCGCGCCGGCACCTTGTAGCCGGCGAGCCGCTGGCGCAGATGCGCGATCAACGTCTCCTGCATGGGCGGCTCCCTTGCAGGAATCACGAACGCGACACAGCGTGCCTGGCCCTTCAGATCGACTGCAACCACCTGCGCATCCGTCACGCCGGCACAGGATTTGAGTTCGTCCTCGATCTCGCCGGGCGCGACGAGGAAGCCGCCGAGCCGCATGGCATCGCCCGCGCGGGTCTCGTAGACGAAGGAGCCGTCGCCGCGCAGCCGGCCGATATCGCCGGTGCGGAAGAACCCGTCCGCGGTGATTGCGTCGCGCGTCGCCTCCAGATTGTTGAAATAGCCGAGGAAGCGCGACGGCGCGCTGATCTCGATCTCGCCGGACACGCCACTCGCTGCAAGCGCGCCGGTCTCGGTGTCACGTACACGCACGTGCGCGTCGGACGACATCGGCCAGCCGCCGCCCTCGATGCGGTCGGCGAAGGCATCACCAGGCCGCGCGATCGAGAACAACGCCTGGACCTCGCTCGAGCCGTAGAGGCCGAACAGCGGCAGGCCGCGTGCCTCGGCTTCCGCGGCAAGCTCGCGCCAACCGGGCTGGAAGGCGGCGAAGCCGCACGTTTCCAGATGCGGGAATGGACGCGGCGCATCGGTGAGGGCGAGAATGCGCCGGAACATCTCGTCGGAGCCGAAGGCGTGCGTGATCCCTTGCGTGCCGAGAATCTTCAGCGCCGGTGCCGCCTCGAAGGCGTCGAGCACATGAATGGTTGCACCGGCTGCGACGAAGCCGAGCAGGCTCGTCATGCCAAAGGTGCCGCAGAACGGCAGCATGGCCAGCAGCGCATGACGCTGCGGTGAGAGATTCAGGGCCTTGGCGACGGTGACGGCATGGCCCGCCAGTGTCCGCTGCGAATGCGCCACGAGCTTCGGTCCCTTGGTGGTGCCCGATGTCGTGTAGAGCAGCACCGGCAGGTCGATGTCGTCCTGGGCAGGGGGAGCGGGCGGATAGGATCCGTCGAAGGCATCGAAGCGCACACAGGGCCAATGCGCGGGGATCGCGTCCGCGCCGACCATTGCGAGCTTCCGCAGAGCGGGCAGCTCATCCCTGGCGATGCCGGCAAGGATTGCGGCAAAGTCGATCGAGCGGAATGCGGCCTCGACCACCATCAGCCTGGCGCCGGACAGCCGAAGCAGATGCGCGACTTCCGCACTGCGGTAACGCGTATTGACCGCGGCGACGATCGCACCACAGCGGGCGGCGGCGAACAGCAGCGCGAGCCACTCGATCCGGTTGACCAGCCAGACCGCGACCACGTCCCCCTTGCCGATGCCTTGCGCAGCGAGCCAGGCGGCGGTCTGCTCAACCTTCTCCGAGAACTGCGCGCGCGAGACCGGCGTGCCGTCGAAGACGAAGGCGGGGTCAGCGGCGGCCTCTGTCCGGATCAGCGATTGCAGCGAAAACGCATTGGTACTCATGGCAAGCGGAGTAACCCGATCGCTCAAATCTGTCTACTTGGTACCGAACATCCGGTCGCCGGCATCGCCCAGGCCCGGCACGATGTAGCCGTGATCGTTGAGCCGCTCGTCGATCGCGGCGGTCCAGATCGGCACATCAGGATGCTCGCTCTGGAATTGCGCGATGCCCTCGGGCGCCGCCAGAAGGCAGACGAAGCGGATGTCGCGGGCGCCGCGGGCCTTGAGCAGGGAGGCGCCGGCGCAGGCCGAATTGCCCGTCGCCAGCATCGGGTCCATCAGGATCACGGTGCGGTCGGACAGGTCCTGCGGCGCCTTGAAGTAATATTCCACGGCCTGCAATGTCTCGGGATCGCGGTAGAGCCCGATATGGGCGATGCGCGCGGAGGGCATCAGCGCCAGCATGCCATCGAGGAAACCGACGCCGGCGCGCAGGATCGGCGCCAGCGTGAGCTTCTTGCCGGCGATCTTGGGCGCCCGCATCGGCGCGATCGGTGTCTCGATCTCGACCAGCTCCAGCGGCAAATCGCGCGTAACCTCATAGGCGAGCAGCATCCCGATCTCGTTCAGGATCTCGCGGAAGCTCTTGGTCGAGCGATCCTTCTCCCGCATCAGGGAGAGCTTGTGCTGGACCAGGGGGTGGGCGACGACGTTGACATTGCCTGTGCTCATGAAACCGATCTACACGTTTCCCCCAAGTTGCGCCAGATCGCCGGGTCTTTTCCGAGGAGGCAGGTGGCTTCAACAGGGCACCGCCACGGCGCTGCGGGCGCGATTGCTCGCCGCGTAGGCAGCCATGGTCAACTCGCGGTCGATCGCCGCGCGCATCGCATCCATCGCGGGCTCGCGCAGGCGCTTCTTCGCGATCGCGTGCGACGGCCTGTGGATGGCGCGTAGCGCAGCGACGGTCTCCGCAAGGGCGGAGTCGATGGCTTCCGGCGGAACCACACGATCGAGCAAGCCTGCGGTCAGCGCATCCTCGGGCTCGTACATTTCACCCAGCGTGACGGTGCGGCTGAGCCAGGCCGGATGCAGGCGGCTGCGCGCCAGCTCGATGGCAAAGCTCGGCGGCGCGATGCCGATCGCGACCTCGTTCAGCCCCATGCGGTGCGGCCCGTGCGCACCCAGCCTGACATCGCAGGCGAGCAGCAGGAACGTTCCCATCGGGAAGGCATGGCCCTCCATCACGCCGATCACCGGGTGCGGATGAGACATCAGCCGCAGCGCCAGCTCGGCGCCGGCGCGGACCATCTCGAGACTCTTTGCGGCATCGCCCGAGGCGAACACCTTGAGATCGAAGCCGGCGGAGAAGATGCCGGGCCGTGCCGAGCGCAGCACCACGATCTCGGCTTCCTTTTCGGCCCGGTCGAAGGCGGCGCCGATCGCGGCCAGCATGCTGGTCGACATCACATTGACTTTGCCGTCGTCGAGCTCGATCCGCGCGACGCCATCGTTCACCTCGAAGCTCACTCCGACTGCCATTTGCCTCTCCCGTCATGGACTAGTCTTGACTGTCGGAGGCTGATGTAGACCAATCAATATAATTTCGTACGAGGGGGAAAGCGCCATGCCGGCCGTGCCGAAACACCGCCAGCCCATCATCAATGCCGCGCTGACGCTGTTCCGCCGCCAGGGCTTTGCCCGGACCGGCCTCAACGACATCGTCGAAGCCAGCGGGGCGCCCAAGGGATCGCTCTACCATTACTTTCCGGACGGAAAGTCCTCGATTGCGGTGGCGGCGGTGGAGGAGGCGGGCCGCCGCGTCGCGGCGACGGTCGCCAAGCTCGCGCAGGAATGCGGCTCGACCACCGACCTCTTGCGCGCCCACGCGCGACTGTTGGCAGGCTGGATGCAGGGCTCCGGCTTCCGCAACGGCTGCCCGATCACGACCGTGCTGCTCGAGCTTGCGCCGCGCGAACGGGCCGTCTCCGAGGCCGGTCGCAAGGCCTATGCGGCGCGGATATCGCTCCTGCGTGACAAGCTCGTCGCCGACGGGTTTGCCAGGTCGCGGGCGGAGACGCTTGCCGTGCTCTGCACGTCGGCGCTCCAGGGCGCGCTGATCCAGGCCCGCGTCGAGCGCAGCGGCCGGCCGATCGAGGCCACCGCGGCGGAATTGGCGCGGCTGATCGAAGCGGAACGGCGAAGCTAGACGCCGAGGCCGCGCGCCACCAGCGTGATCACGAGCGTCAGGATCGCCCCCCAGATCAGGCTCAGCGTCATGGTCAGGATGGTCACGGTGACCATCTGCTCCAGATTTCCCTTGAGGAACGGCATGCTGGTCGGTCCCCGTCAGGCATGGAGCTGCCAAAGATAGATGGCGGCCCTCAGCGCGATCAGGGCGGTGAGCACGCTGCCCATCGAGAGCACGGTCAGCACAGGCCGCGCGAGATGCTCGAGCTGGGCGCTGCGCACTTTCGATTGCGCGGGCCGGCGTTCAGCCCAGCGCGGCGGTTGTTCAGCGTGTTGTAGCAGCACCGGCATGTCCAGGGTCCCTCTGTCATAGCTTCAGCCGAAATTGTCGCAGGCGAGCGGCTCGTAAAGCCGATCCCGCAGGGGGCGAACGGAAGGAACGCTCGGCCGCGTCACCTCTGCGGCCAATGCCCGGACCTCGACCAAGGCCGACAGCAGAGCCAGCGACAGGTCGGCATGGCGGGCCTCGACCGCGGCGTCCAGCCAGTCCGGCAACTCGCGCTCGCGTGACAGCGCGCAATGCCACTCGCCCTCGTCATAGGCGAGGCGGCGGACGTGCCACATCGGCAGCTCGAGCTCCAGCAGAGCCAGCGCCCCGTCAGCCCAGGCCCCGGCATCGATCAGGCGCATGAGGCGTGTGATGCGTTCGCTTTGGCCGAGCGAGCGGACGCGCGGGCAGGCCTTGTCGATGATTTCGAGCATCAACGGGCGTGTCATCCCTGCGGCCGCGCGAAGGTGCTGGCTGAGCGAAGGTGGGTCGAGGCGTCGGAGAATGGCGATCATGTCTGACCTCCTGGAACTGGCGTCGGTCAGTCGGCCGGCACCGCCAAGATGGCCGGGGAGGGCATTTGAAAGCGAGATGGGGATCGGGGGCGAGATATAGGGATTTCATAAGTGAGCGGGTGGGACGTGAGGGGCGTCATCAACCGCTGTCGTCCCGTGAAGCCATAGCATGAGATGTGGGCTAGGGGGCACTGAGAGTTACCACGTCGTCATGGCCGGGCTTGCCCCGGCCATCCACGGCAGCGCGAAGAACGTGGATGCCCGGGACAAGCCTGGGCATGACGACCTTGGCTGAATGTTTATGCGATTGCCACGGCTTCGCGGGGAGCCAGCGGGACATTTGGCGAGATCGTGGCTCAATCGAGCCACCGCCCGGCCTTTATGAGATTCCTATAACGTCGCCATAGCCCTCATCTCGAAAACCTATGCCCGCGCTGGCACTTCAGCACGGTCGAAAGTCCCGGCAGCCACCGCGCAAATATCTTCCATCTTCTGCGCGCGGCCGTCGGGCCCCCGAGAAAGGTTGCGTCCGCTTGGGGCGCAACGAGGAGAATCCCATGATGGACATTCTGATGCTGGCGCTTGGCTTCGGCTTCTTTGCCCTTGCGATCGGCTACACCTACGCCTGCGAACGGCTGTGAGGGAGCGCACCATGATCTTCGATTATGCGCTCGCTGGTGCCGTCTCGTTCGGGCTGCTGGTCTATCTCACCTACGCGCTGCTGCGGCCCGAGCGGTTCTGACCCGTGCTGCTGATTGTCGAACTACTGCTGGCGGACGCCGTGCTCGTCGCCGGCCTGCTGGCGCTGCTGCTGCCGCTGCTGCGGCGGACACCAAGCTTGAAGGGTTGATTCCATGACCATGATCGGTTGGCTCCAGATCATTCTGTTCTGTGTCGTCATTGTCGCACTCACAAAGCCGCTCGGCCGGTACATGACGCGCGTGTTCGGCGGCGAGCGGACGTTCCTGTCGCCGGTGCTGCGGCCGATCGAGGCCGGCATCTATTGGATCTCCGGCGTGGACGAGAAGCGCGAACAGCACTGGCTGACCTACACGGTCGCCATGCTGCTGTTTCATGTCGGCGGCTTCCTCGTCATTTACGGCGTGATGCGGCTCCAGGCTGTGTTGCCGTTCAATCCCGCTGGACGAGGCGCGGTTGCCGAAGATCTTTCCTTTAACACTGCGGTCTCCTTCATCACCAACACCAACTGGCAGAACTACGGCGGCGAAAGCACGCTGTCCTATCTGACCCAGATGGTCGGCCTGACGCATCAGAACTTCCTGTCGGCGGCGACCGGCATCGCGTTGGCGGTGGCGCTGATCCGCGGCTTCTCGCGCGCCTCGATGCGTACCGTCGGCAACTTCTGGGTCGACGTCACCCGCTGCACGCTCTATGTGCTGCTGCCGATCTGTATCGTCTACGCGCTGTTCCTGGTCTGGCAGGGCATGCCGCAGACGCTCGGAGACTACGTCGAGGCGACCACGCTCGAAGGCGCCAAGCAGACCATCGCGGTCGGCCCGGTCGCCTCGCAGGTCGCGATCAAGATGCTCGGCACCAACGGCGGCGGATTCTTCAACGCCAACGCCGCGCATCCGTTCGAGAACCCGACGGCGCTGTCGAACTTCGTGCAGATGCTCTCGATCTTCGTGCTCGGTGCTGCCCTGACCAACGTATTCGGCCGCATGGTCGGCAACCAGCGTCAGGGCTGGGCGATCCTCGCGGTCATGGGCGTGCTGTTCCTGGCCGGCGTCGCCGTCACCTATTGGGCGGAGGCGAGCGGCACCTCGACGCTGCAGGCGCTGGGCCTGACCGGCGGCAACATGGAGGGCAAGGAGGTCCGCTTCGGCATCGTCGCGTCCTCCCTCTTCGCCGTGATCTCCACGGCAGCCTCCTGCGGCGCCGTCAACGCCATGCATGACAGTTTTACGGCGCTCGGCGGCATGATTCCGCTGATCAACATCGAGCTCGGCGAAATCATCGTCGGCGGCGTCGGCGCCGGCATGTACGGCATGCTGCTGTTCGTCATCCTTGCGATCTTCGTCGCAGGCCTGATGGTCGGCCGCACTCCGGAATATGTCGGCAAGAAGATCGAGGCGCGTGAGGTCAAGATGGCGATGCTCGCGATCCTGATCCTGCCGCTGATGATCCTGGGCTGGTCGGCCGTGGCCGTGGTGCTGCCCACGGGCGTGGCCTCGATGGCCAACGCCGGCCCGCATGGCTTCTCGGAAGTGCTCTATGCCTATTCGTCGCAGACGGGCAACAACGGCTCGGCCTTCGCGGGTCTCACCGGCAACACCCCGTTCTACAACTTGACGGGTGCCTGCGCGATGTTCGTCGGCCGCTTCCTGATGATCGTGCCGGCCATGGCCATAGCCGGCTCGCTCGCGGAGAAGAAATCGATCCCGCCGTCGACGGGCACCTTTCCGACCACCGGCGGACTGTTCGTCGGCCTCGTCGTCGGCGTCATCCTCATCATGGGCGGCCTGACCTTCTTCCCGGCGCTCGCCCTCGGCCCGATCGCCGAGCATCTCGCGATGAACGCCGGCAACGTTTTCTGATCCAGCTTTCGGAGTGACCTCCATGGAACCAGTCCACAAACCCAACAAGCGCATGCCAGTCTCGGCGATGCTGGATCCCAAGATCGTGGTGCCGGCGATTGGTGCTGCCTTCACCAAACTCGATCCGCGATCCATGATCAAGAACCCTGTGATGTTCGTGGTCGAGATCGTGGCCGCGCTGACCACTGTGATCTTCGTCCGCGACCTCGTCACCGGCGGGGAAAATCTCGCCTTCACCTTCCAGATCATTCTCTGGCTGTGGTTCACCGTGCTGTTCGCCAACCTCGCTGAAGCGGTGGCCGAAGGCCGCGGCAAGGCGCAGGCCGAGACGCTGCGCAAGACCCGCACCGAGAGCCAGGCCAAGCTTTTGAGCGGCGCGGGCCGTGATTTCAGGCTGGTGCCCGGCACGAGCCTGAAGGTCGGCGATCTCGTCCTGGTTGAGGCGGGCGATACGATCCCCTCGGACGGTGAGGTGATCGAGGGCGTCGCCTCCGTCAACGAAGCCGCCATCACCGGTGAATCGGCGCCCGTCATCCGCGAATCCGGCGGCGACCGTTCGGCTGTGACCGGCGGCACGCAGGTGCTGTCCGACTGGATCCGCGTCCGCATTACGGCGGCCCAGGGCTCGACCTTCATCGACCGTATGATCAAGCTGGTCGAGGGCGCCGAGCGGGCCAAGACGCCAAACGAGATCGCGCTCAACATCCTGCTCGCCGGCCTCACCATCATCTTCGTTTTCGCCACCGTCACCATTCCGAGCTATGCGGCCTATGCCGGCGGCTCGATCTCGGTGATCGTGCTGGTCGCGCTGTTCGTGACGCTGATCCCGACCACGATCGGCGCGCTGTTGTCCGCGATCGGCATCGCCGGCATGGACCGTCTGGTGCGCTTCAACGTGCTGGCGATGTCGGGCCGGGCGGTGGAAGCGGCCGGCGACGTCGATACGTTGCTGCTCGACAAGACCGGCACCATCACCCTCGGCAACCGGCAGGCGACCGCCTTCCGTCCGGTGCGCGGAGTGACCGAGCAGGAGCTGGCGGACGCCGCCCAGCTTGCCTCGCTCGCCGACGAAACTCCGGAAGGCCGCTCCATCGTCGTGCTGGCCAAGGAGAAGTACGGCATCCGCGGCCGCGACATGGGCGAGCTCGGGGCCACCTTCATCCCGTTCACGGCGCAGACCCGCATGAGCGGCGTCGATGCCGGCGGCTCATCGGTGCGCAAGGGTGCGGTCGATGCCATGCTGAACTATATCGGCGGCGGCGCTGTGACCGCGGTCGCATCCGGCAATACGGCGCGGGCGATGCAGCCTGCCGCGCTCTCCGAGCTCGGCCGCGAGATCCAGGGCATTGCCGACGACGTGTCGAAGTCCGGCGGCACGCCGCTGGCCGTCGCCAAGGACGGCAAGCTGCTCGGAATCGTCCAGCTCAAGGACATCGTCAAAGGCGGCATTCGCGAGCGCTTCGCCGAGCTCCGCCGCATGGGCATCCGCACCATCATGATCACCGGCGACAATCCGATGACAGCGGCCGCGATCGCGGCGGAAGCCGGTGTCGACGACTTCCTGGCGCAGGCCACCCCCGAGGACAAGCTCAAGCTGATCCGCGACGAGCAGGCCAAGGGCAAGCTGGTCGCCATGTGCGGCGACGGCACCAACGACGCGCCGGCACTCGCCCAGGCCGATGTCGGCGTCGCCATGAACACCGGCACGCAGGCCGCGCGCGAGGCCGGCAACATGGTCGATCTCGACTCCAACCCGACCAAGCTGATCGAGGTGGTCGAGATCGGCAAGCAACTGCTGATGACGCGCGGCGCGCTGACGACGTTCTCGATTGCCAACGATGTCGCCAAGTACTTTGCGATCATTCCGGCGATGTTCCTGGCGTTCTACCCTCAGCTCAACGTGCTCAACGTCATGAACTTGTCGAGCCCGCAGAGCGCCATCCTGTCGGCGATCATCTTCAACGCGCTGATCATCATCGCGCTGATCCCGCTGGCGCTCAAGGGCGTTGCTTATCGCGCGGTCGGCGCCGGTGCCCTTCTGCGCCGCAACCTTCTGGTCTACGGCCTGGGCGGCATCGTCATTCCGTTCATCGGCATCAAGGCAATCGACCTCGTGGTCACTGCCCTGCACTTGGCCTAAAGGAGGCCTGTCATGTTGAGAGAAATCCGTCCCGCCATCGTCTTGTTGCTGGCGCTCACCGCCATCACGGGACTGGCCTATCCGCTGGCAATGACCGGCATTGCCGGTGTGCTATTTCCGAAACAAGCGCAAGGCAGTCTGATCGAGAAGGACGGCAAGGTGATCGGCTCCGCCCTGATCGGACAGGAGTTCAAGGACGACAAATATTTCCACGGCCGTCCCTCGGCGACGCTGGCCCCGGACCCGAATGATTCGACCAAGACGGTGTCGGCACCCTACAATGCCGCCAATTCCGGCGGCTCCAATCTCGGCCCGACCAGCAAGGCGCTGGCCGACCGGCTGAAGGAGGACGTGGACAAGCTCAAGGCCGAGAACCCGAGCGGGCCGGTCCCGGTTGACATGGTGACGACCTCGGCCAGCGGCCTCGATCCCGACATCTCGCCGGAAGCGGCGCAATTCCAGGTGCCGCGCGTGGCGAAGGCGCGGAATATGCAGGAAGACGCCGTGAGGCAGCTTGTGGCTTCCAACGTTCAGGGCCGCGTGCTCGGCTTGCTCGGCGAACCCCGGGTTAACGTTCTGGCGCTGAATCTCGCGCTGGATCGTGCGTCGGCGAAGTAGCGGCCTAGGCTGGGAATGCCCCGATGATTATATTGGCCTGATGGTTCAACAGCGCCGCGATCCCGAACAACGTCCGTCCCCCGAAGCACTGCTGGAAGCGGCGCGCCGGGAGGAGAGCGGCAAGCTGAAGATCTTCGTCGGCGCCGCGCCCGGCGTCGGCAAGACCTACGAGATGCTGCAAAGCGCCCACGCCAAGCGCAAGGCCGGCATCGACGTCGTGGTCGGCTTCGTCGAGACCCACGGCCGCGCCGAGACCGAGGCGCTGGTGCGCGGGCTCGAAATGGTCCCGCGCAAGCGGCTGGAGTACCGCGGCCAGATCGTCGAGGAGATGGATCTCGATGCGGTGATCGCGCGCCGGCCGCAGATTGCGCTGGTCGACGAGCTCGCCCACACCAACGCAGCAGGTAGTCGCCATCCCAAGCGCTATCTCGACGTCGAGGAGCTGCTGACCCACGGCATCGACGTCTACACCGCCGTCAACATCCAGCACATCGAAAGCCTCAACGACGTCGTCGCCCAGATCACCCATGTCCGGGTGCGCGAGACGGTGCCCGATTCCGTGTTCGACCGCGCCGATGCCATCGAGCTGATCGACCTCACGCCCGACGATCTCATCCAGCGGCTGAAAGAAGGCAAGGTCTACGTGCCCCGCCAAGCCGAGCGGGCGCTGGAGCACTATTTCTCGCCGGGCAATCTAACTGCCTTGCGTGAGCTCGCGCTGCGGCGCACCGCCGAGCGGGTCGACGAGCAGCTGCTCACTCATATGCAGGCGAATGCGATTTCCGGGCCCTGGGCCGCGGGCGAGCGGATCCTGGTCTGCGTCAGCGAGGATCCTCGCGCGGCGGGCCTCGTCCGCTACACCAAGCGGCTGGCCGACCGGCTGCATGCGCCGTTCACCGCACTCTCGATCGAGACGCGGCGCTCGCTGCAATTGTCCGACGAGGAGCGCGACCGGCTGGCCGACACGCTGCGGCTGGCGGAATCGCTCGGCGGCGAGGCGCTGACCATCCCCGCGGTCGGGCGCCGCATCGCCGATGACGTCGTCAATTTCGCGCAAGGCAACAACGTCACCCAGATCGTGATCGGCAAGTCGACGCGCTCGCGCTGGTTCGAATTAACGCGCGGCTCGGTGGTGCATGATCTGGTCCGCCGTGCGGGCAATATCAGCGTTCACGTCATTCCCGGCGACGAACTTCCGGCCGAGGATGCATCCAAGACGGCGGTGCAGACCGCCGCGCGATCCGAGCCTTTCGATGCCCGACCTTATCTCTACGCGCTCGGGATCGTGCTGATCGGCCTTGGCGCCGCCAAGTTGATCCAGCCCTATTTCGGCATCGAGAACGTCGATCTCGTGCTGCTGACCTCGGTCGTGGCGGTTGCTGTACGCTATGGCCTGTGGCCGTCTTTGCTGGCGACGGTCGCGGCGTCGCTCTGCTACAATTTCTTCTTCATCCCGCCGATCTACACCTTCACCATCACCGACCCGACCAACGTCGCCGCATTTTTCCTGTTCATGGTGGTGGCCATGCTGGTCTCCAACGTCGCCGCGCGCGTGCGCATCCAGGCCGATACCGCCATTGGCCGGATCAGGATGACCGAGCAGCTCCACGCCTTCAGCCGCAAGCTCGCGGGCACCGCGACGCTCGACGACGTGCTGTGGGCAACAGCCTACCAGATCGCGTTGATGCTGAAGGTCCGCGTCGTGCTGCTGCTGCCGGAAGACGGCTTGCTGACGGTGAAGTCCGGCTACCCGCCGGAAGACGATCTCGACCAGGCCGATCTCGCCGCCGCCAACTGGGCCTGGAGCAACGACCGCCCCGCCGGCCGTGGCTCGGATACGCTGCCGGGCGCAAAACGGCTGTTCCTGCCGATGCGCACCGGGCGCGGCCCGATCGGCGTCATCGGTATCGACAATGACCGCACCGGGCCGCTGCTGACGCCGGACCAGCGCCGGCTGCTGGACGCATTGGTCGACCAGGGCGCGCTGGCGATCGAGCGCGTGCTGCTGGTCGAGGATATGGACCGCGTCAAGCGCACCGTCGAATCCGAACGCTTGCGCTCCGCACTGTTGACTTCGATCTCGCACGATCTGAAGACGCCGCTCGCTTCGGTGCTGGGAGCGGCCTCGACCATGCGCGATCTCGCCGGGGCCTTGTCCGACACGGAGAAGCGCGACCTGCTGGCCACCGTCATCGATGAATCCGAACGGCTCAACCGCTTCATCGCCAATCTGCTCGACATGACCAAGCTCGAATCCGGCGCCATCGTGCCCAACACGGCGCTGCATGACCTCGGCGAGATCGTGGGCAGCGCGCTGCGGCGCGCAGCCAAGATCCTTGGCGGCCATAAGGTCGAGCTGGTGCTGGCCGCCGATCTGCCGATGCTCCAGCTCGATGCCGTACTGTTCGAGCAGGTGCTGTTCAACCTGCTCGACAACGCCGCCAAATATTCGCCACCCAACACGACGGTCTCGATCCGCAGTCGGCGCGATCGCGATCATGTCGTGCTCGAGATCGTGGACGAGGGGGCCGGCATTCCGCCCGACGAGCTCGAGAGCGTGTTCGACAAGTTCTACCGTGTGCAGAAGGGCGACCATGTCCGTCCCGGCACCGGGCTCGGCCTTGCCATCTCCCGCGGCTTCGTCGAGGCGATGCGCGGCACGATCTCGGCCGCCAACCGCAGCGAGCGGAGCGGCGCCGTCCTCACCATCCGTCTTCCCGTTCCGGCAGAGAGCCGCGCATTGGATACCGCCGCATGAGCGCCGCCCCGATCAAGGTCCTGATCATCGACGACGAGCCGCCGATCCGCAAATTGCTGCGGATGGGGTTGTCGACGCAAGGCTACGACATCCTGGAGGCGTCGAACGGCAAGATCGCGCTGGAGAAGCTCGAGGAAGCGCCGGCGTTGATCATTCTCGATCTCGGACTTCCCGACGTTCAGGGACACGAATTGCTGCGCACCATCCGCGCCCGCAACGAGGCCGTGCCGATCGTGGTGCTGTCGAGCCGCGGCGACGAGGCCGGCAAGGTCCAGGCGCTCGATCTCGGCGCCGACGATTATCTGACCAAGCCGTTCGGGATGGACGAGCTGTTGGCCCGCCTGCGCGCGGCGCTGCGCCACCAGCTCCAGGTCCAGGGCGAACGCCCGGTGTTCCGCACCGGCGATCTCTCCGTCGATCTCGTCCGCCGCATCGTCAAGGTCGGCGAACGCGAGGTCAAGCTGTCGCCCAAGGAATACGATCTTTTGCGCGTGCTGGTGCAGCACGCCGGCAAGGTGCTGACCCATCGCTTCCTGCTCAAGGAGCTCTGGGACGAATTGACCGACGCGCAATACTTACGCGTCTACGTCCGCCAGCTTCGCCAGAAGATCGAAGCCGATCCGGAACGGCCGCAATACGTGCTGACTGAGACGGGGATCGGATACCGGTTGAGGGCGGGGGATTAGTCTCGCTGTCATTCCGGGGCGCGCCCTTGGCGCAAGCCCGGAATCCCAATTCTCTGCTCGGCGCATTCGGCATGATGGAATCCGGGTTCGATGCTTCGCATCGCCCGGAATGACGAGCTATCCCGCCTTCCTCTGCCGCGCGGTCGACCGGTGCGTCTTTCGCGCGGCGCGTTGCCGCCCGGACGTCCGCCGCGCGTGAGACTTCGCCGTCGTCTTCTTCCCGCCGCGGCCCTTCAGGCTCTGCTTCAGGGCGTCCATCAGGCTGACGACGTTGCTCGGCCGCTCCTCGGGCTCGGGCAGCTCGATCTTCTTGCCGCTGGCCTTGCGTTTGACTAGCGCCTTCAGCGCGGTCTCATAGTCGTCCTTGAATTTGCCGGGGTCGAAATGCGCGGCCTTGGTGTGGAGGATATGGCCGGCGAGCTCGACCATGTCCTTGCTGATCTTCGGGCTCTTGATGTCGTCGAAGAACTGGTCCTCGTCGCGCAGCTCGTAAGGGAAGCGCAGCGTGGTGCCGAGCAGGCCCTTGCCGAGCGGTTCGATCGCGATCATGTGCTCGCGGTTGGTGAGCACGATCTTGGCGAGCGCCACGCGGTCCTGGTCCTTCATGGCGTCGCGGATCACCGCGAAGGCGTCGACCGCGGCCTTGCCGTCGGGCGCGATGTAGTAGGGATGGTTGAGGTAGCGCTGGTCGATCTCCTCGCTCGGCACGAAGCTCTCGATGTCGATGGTGTGATTGCTCTCGATCTGGACCGCCTCGAGCTCCTCCGGCTCGATCTCGACATATTTGCCTTTGCGCAGTTCATAGCCGCGGCCCTTCTGGTCGCTCTCGACGACGTCGCCGGTCTCGGAATCGATCATCTGCTGCTTGAGCCGGTTGCCGGTTTCGCGATTGATCAGGTGAAACCGCGTCTTCTCGGCCGCCGTGGTCGCCGGGTAAAGCACGACCGGACAGCTGACCAGCGACAGCTTCAACGTTCCCTTCCAATAGGCGCGCGGGGCCATTCCATTCTCCAGCGTTTTCAAAGGCATTTTGGAACCCCAACCCTCCCACAGGGTTTTGGTTCCGGATGGGACTTTGGCCGTGTTAGGCTTGAATCCTCGGAAGAAAAGCGGGACTGCTCGTGCTGCAAAAACTCTCCACTTACCGACAGAAGCGAGACTTCGAGAAGACACCCGAGCCGTCGGGCAAATCCGCAGTGGCGCCGTCGAAGCAGCGGCGCTTCGTCATCCAGAAGCACGATGCGTCACGGCTGCACTACGACCTCCGGCTTGAATTCGACGGCGTGTTCAAGTCTTGGGCCGTGACGAAGGGGCCCTCGCTCGATCCCCACGACAAGCGCCTGGCGGTCGAAGTGGAGGACCACCCGCTCGACTATGGCGATTTCGAAGGCACGATTCCGGAAGGGCAATATGGCGGCGGCACGGTGATGCTGTGGGACCGCGGCACCTGGGAAGCGGACGATCCGGAAGCGGGCTTCAGGAAAGGCGATCTGAAGTTCACCCTGCATGGCGAAAAGCTGCAGGGCAGCTGGGTCTTGGTGCGCATGCGCAACCGCGGTGGCGAGAAGCGCACCAACTGGCTGCTGATCAAGCATCGCGACGAACATGCCCGCGAGGGCAAGGACAATGACATTCTCGACGAGGACAAGTCGGTCGCCTCCGGCCGTGCGATGGACCAGATTGCCGAAGGCAAGGGACGCGCGCCAAAGCCGTTCATGCTGGCGAAGGGCGCCAATACCAAGGCTGACGCGGTCTGGCAGTCCAACCGTGCCGAAGAGGCGAAGGGGCGAACGGTCAAGCCGGCACCTCGTGCGGCGTTGAAGGCCGGCAAGAGCGCCAAGACCAAGTTCCCGAAGAGCAGGGCGGCAAAGAAGAAGGCCACCACAGCGACGAATGCGAAGAAGGTCGCGAAGATGCCGGACTTCGTGGCGCCGCAACTCTGCACGCTGGTCGAGCGGCCGCCGGCCGGAGAGGGCTGGTGCCATGAGATCAAGTTCGACGGCTATCGCGTGCAGCTGCGGGTCGGGGACGGCGAAGCGACGTTGAAGACGCGCAAGGGTCTCGACTGGACCGGCAAGTTCGGCGCCATCGCCAAGGAGGCAGCCACGCTGCCGGACGTGATGATCGACGGCGAGATCGTTGCGCTCGACCACAATGGCGCGCCGAATTTCTCCTCGCTTCAGGCTGCGCTGTCCGATGGCAAGACCGAGGAGCTGATCTTCTTTGCCTTCGACCTGCTGTTCGCGGAAGGTGAGGATTACCGGCGGCTGCCACTCGGCGAACGCAAGGCGCAGCTGAAGGAATTGCTGGAGGCGCGGAAGCGGAAATCGAGCCAGATCCGCTATGTCGAACATTTCGAGAGCGGCGGCGATGCCGTGCTGCAATCGGCCTGCAAGCTCGAGCTCGAAGGCGTGGTGTCGAAGAAGCTGGATGCGCCCTATCGTTCGGGACGCACCGAGAGCTGGGTCAAGTCGAAATGTCGCGCCGGCCACGAAGTGGTGATCGGCGGCTACAAGACCACGAATGGCAAATTCCGCTCGCTGATGGCCGGCGTGCAGCGTGGCGATCATCTCGCTTTCGTCGGCATGGTCGGCACCGGCTTCGGCGCCGACAAGGTCAAGCGCATCATGCCTTCGTTGAAGGCGATGGCAGCCAAGGAAAGCCCCTTCGGCGGCAAGAATGCCCCGAAGAAGAGCCGGGAGGTGCACTGGCTGAAGCCCGAGCTCGTCGCCGAGATCGAGTTCGCCGGCTTCACCGCCGACGGCAATATCCGCCAGGCCGCGTTCAAGGGGCTGCGGCAGGACAAGCCGGCCGAGGAGGTGGAGGCGGAGAAGCCCGTCGACACCGAGCTCGCCGCGCCCACGGCCGGCAGGCGCGTGGCGAAGACGGCCAAGCGGTCGAAAGATACCGGCACCGCCGAGGTGATGGGCGTCGTCATCTCCAAGCCGGACAAGGAGCTGTGGCCGGACGATGGTGACGGCGAGGGCGTGACGAAGCTTGATCTCGCCCGCTATTTCGAGGCGGTCGGCGCCTGGATGATCGAACATCTGAAGGGGCGCCCGTGCTCGATCGTGCGAGCACCCGACGGCATCGGTGGTGAAACGTTCTTTCAGCGTCATGCCATGCAGGGCAGCTCGAACCTGCTCGAACTGGCTAAGGTGTCTGGCGATCGTAAGCCGTATTTGCAGATCGACCGCGTCGAAGGGCTTGCCGCCGTCGCGCAGATCGGCGGCGTCGAGTTGCATCCCTGGAATTGCGCGCCAAACGCCTATGATACGCCGGGCCGGCTGGTGTTCGACCTCGATCCGGCGCCGGATGTCGCTTTCGCCGATGTCGTGGACGCGGCCAAGGACATGCGCCAGCGGCTGGCCGACGTCGGCATGGAGAGCTTCTGCAAGACCACGGGCGGCAAGGGCCTGCACGTGGTGGTGCCGCTGCTTCACGGCGCGCGCGACAAGGTGAGCTGGAAGGAAGCCAAGGCTTTCGCGCAGGGCGTCTGCCAGTGGATGGCTGACGACGATCCCGAGCGCTATCTGCTCAACATGTCCAAGAAACTTCGCAAGGGGAAGATCTTCCTCGACTATCTCCGCAACGACCGGATGTCGACGGCGGTGGCGCCGTTGTCGCCGCGGGCCCGCGCTGGAGCGACGGTCTCGATGCCTGTCACCTGGGCTCAGGTGAAGAGCGATCTCGACCCGAAGCGCTATACGGTGCGTAGCGTGCCGGGCCTGCTCGGGCGATCGAAAGCGTGGGAGGATTATGATGATGCGGCGACGTCGATCAAGGCCGCGATCAAGAAGCTTGCGGCGAAAACGAAATAGGGTGGGTCAGCCCGGCGACGACGCGAAGCACCGTCGCTGAGCGTAACCCACCACTTCCGCCTCCGTGGAAACCAAAGAGGTGGGTTATGCCTTGCGGCCAACCCACCCTCCGACATCGTGGATGCCGCTAGATCCGTCCGAGCAGCAGAAGGATCAGCAGGATGACGATGACGAGCCCGAGGCCGCCGCCGCCGTAATAGCCGGTCCCGTAGAACGGGCCGCCGCCGATGCCGCTGAAGCCGCCGAGCAAGGCGATGACGAGAATGATCAGAATGATCGTACCGATAGACATGCAAAAATCCTCCAGCCCTTTGTAGAAAGGGCGTTGCACCCTGTCCCTTTGTGCGGGGGCAACTTGCCGCAGGTTTTAAAGTTCCCGCGATGAAACACGGCGGGAGGATCAACTTGCATGGAACCTTTGTGGCCGTACTTGGCATGACTATGTTGAGATCAATCGTCATTTGGGCAGGGCCATGTCAGCACCGCTTGTCGTTTCAATCCCGCATCGTCTCGGCCGCGAGGAGGCGGTGCGCCGGCTCAAGACCGGGCTCGGCCGCGCGGCCGCCAGCATTCCCGTGATGCAGGTGGAGGAGGAGCGCTGGAGCGGCGACAGCATGGCCTTTCGCATTCGCGCGATGGGGCAGGTCGCAACGGGGAAGGTCGATGTCGGCGACGATCAGGTTCGGGTCGAGGTGGTGCTGCCCTGGCTGCTGCAGCGCTTCGCCGAGATGGCGCAGGCCACGATCAAGAAGCGCGGGCAGCTGCTGCTGACCAAGGACGGCGGAAAGTAATTCAGGCGCGTGCACGCGGCCGCGCCGGCCTGACGGCGCTTGCCGTGCGGGCTTCGACGACGAAAGCAGGAAAATCGCGGAAGGCCTGCGCGAGCGGCAGTTCGTTGCCTGCAAAGCCCGCCGCCGCATAGCCCGTGATATCGATGGTTGCGTCGACTCCGTCGGGCGCTGGCCATTCCCGGCCCGCTTGCGTGAACGGCGCGAAGTGACGCCCGACCACGACGATCGCCGCGCTGCGGCCGTGGCGGCGGGCGAAGGCAATGACGTGGTCGGCATGTGTGCCGTGCACCGCCAGCGGCTGGTAGTCGCCTTGCGCGAAGACGTCGGCGAGCTCGTTGCGCAGCCGTAGGAGACGCCGTGTCCAGGCCAGCTTGATCAGGCCGTCCGGCCAGCTCTTCTTAAGGCCGCCCCAGTCCGGATCGTCCAGCGACCCCAGCGCCGCATGCCGCGCGCCAAAATCGATCGGGCGGCGGTTGTCGGGGTCGACCAATGAAAGGTCCCAGAACTCGGTGCCCTGATAGAAGTCGGGCACGCCGGGCAGCGTCGCCTTGAGGGTGAGCTGGCTCAGCGCGTTCAGTGCGCCCAGCAGCGCCACGCGCCGGGCCAGCGTCTGCAGCGCCTCCAGGAATTCACCTGACAGCGTGGGATCGAGGATCTTGTCGATGAAGCTCTTGATGCCGTTCTCATAGGCTTCATGCGGGTTAAGCCAACTCGTCTCCTCCTTGCCTTCGCGCGCGGCCTTCAGGGCGTAGGCCTGGATGCGCTCGACGAAGCCCGAATCGATCGGCCCCTGCAGCGGCCAAGCCCCAAGCAGCGTCTGGTAGAGCATGTATTCGAAGGTCGCCGACGGCGCGCGGAAATTGCCCTGGAGCGTGAGATGCGGCGCGTTCAACACCTTCCAGCGCGAAACCGCGCTGGTCCATTCACCGGGAATTTCGCTTAAGCCCGCGATGCGCGCCCGGGCATCCTCGGCGCGTTTGGTGTCATGCGTCGCGGTCGCCGTCATTCCCAGCGGCCATTCCCTGGCGCGGGCCTGCATGGCCTCGTGGAAAGCTGGAATGTTGAGGCCGTTGCTGGCGGGATCGCCGCCGACCTCGTTCAGGGCGAGCAGCCGGTGGAATTGATAGAACGCGGTGTCCTCCAGCGACTTCGCCATCATCGGGCCGGTGAATTGCTGCACCTTCAGCGCGAAGCGGCGCACGCGCGGGGCGCTGTGTGGCGGGCGGCCGGGCTTGAGCAGATCCATGGTCAGGGCGTCGCGCAGGAAATCGAAGATGCCTTCGTCCGCGGCGAACCATTCGGAGCGGGCGCGCGCGATGGTGTCGTCGATCAGCTTGCGGTCGGCGGCCGTCGCGCCGCTGTTGGTCAAATAGGTACGGTACACCGGGAAATGCAGCACATAGAGTTCCAGTGCCTGCCGCAGGCTGTCCGCGGAGAAATCCCGGGTCGAGTAATGCCCGTTGGCGATGCGCGCGAGCAGGCGCGTCAGCACCGTGAATTCGCTGGTGAGCAGCGTCTCCAGCACGCGCCGCTTGGCCTCCTTGACGTAAGGCGCAAGCTGTGGCGGACGGTTGCTGATCTGCCGCCAGGTCTCGTCCAGCGCCGCCAGGCCCTTGGTGTCGACCAGGACCTGGGTGATGACGTTCATCCATTCATAACCGGTGGTGCCCTGAACGCCGGCGAAGTGCGGCAGGCGTTCGTGCTCGCACAGGATCTTTTCGATCACCGTGTAGAACGGCTTGCTGTTTCCTTGCGCATCGCGCACCAGGCGGCGCAGCCGCTGGCAATATTGCGCGGGATCGCGCAGGCCGTCGATGTGATCGAGCCGGATGCCCTGTAGCCTGCCGCCAGCGATGAGCTGCTTCACCAGCCGGTGCGTGGCGGCGAAAGTGGTCGCGTCCTCGACACGCAGGCCCGCAAGTCCGTTGACGTCGAAGAAGCGGCGGTAGTTGATATCGCTGGAGGCGAGCCGCCAGTGCCCGAGCTTGTAGTTCTGACGTTCCAGCAGATGATGCAGCGCCAGGGTCTGCGCGGGACGATCCTTGGCGGCACGATAAGCAGCAAGGCCGCGTGCGATGATATCGGCGCCACCTGCGATCTCCCTGAGCTCGGTCTTGAAAGCGGGGGCTTCCTTGCGGTTGGGGCGGCGCAGTCCGGTGTAGCGCGCCGCGAGCGAGAGCAGGCGTTTGCCGGCCTCCGTTTCGGCGGCTTCCGCGTCCTTCACGGTCATGCGCAGGATCTCGCCATAGCGCTCCGGCGCGATCGGCAAGCGATGTTCGAAATACCAGGCGGAGAAGCTGCCCTGGTCGGGATCGTAGCGCAGCTCGATCTCGCCGCTCTCCAGTGCGTCGCCGTAGGACTTGCCGAGGATCGGCAGCAGCACGCCGCCGCGCGCGCGGTAAGGCAACAGGTCCCAGTCGATGTCGAAGGAGACCGCGTGCGGCGAGGCCTGGCCCCATTCGAGCACGTCGAGCCACCAGGGATTGTCCGCGAAATGCACGCCGACATGGTTCGGGACGAAGTCGATGACGAGGCCGATGTCGTGGGCCTCGAGTGCGTCGCTCAGCCGTGTGAAGCCGGATTCGCCGCCGAGCTCCGGATTGAACTGGCTGTGATCGACGGTATCGTAGCCATGGGTCGAGCCCTTGCGCGCCTTCATCACCGGCGAGGCGTAGAGATGCGTGATTCCCAGCGCCTTGAGGTAAGGCACGACGGCGGCGGCCTTGTCGAAGTCGAAATCCGCGGTGAGCTGCAGCCGGTAGGTCGCGAGCGGAATGGCAGGAGGCATGTTAACCTCCGAGATGCCAGATCACCGACCATGGCGCGAGCCGCTCGCCGCTCGCGTCGCCCCAGATGGGAGCGCCCGTCGCGCCGTCGGGACGCGCGATGTCCTTGTCCGATAGATTGGCGGTCAGGCGCAGCGCCGTGGCGTCACCCATCCGCCAATGAGCGGTGAGCAGGCCGTTGTCTGCCGCCTCGGCCTCGCCGAAACTTGCGCCCCTCAGCCGCGGCACGATCTCCTTGCGACGCAGCGCAAGCAGCTGTCGGACCAACGCGAGCCGGGCGTCCTGCAGCGGCGTGCGGCCGGTCCAGTCGAGCGCGGCCGATTGCAGCGTTGCGGGATCGAGCGGATCGGGCACCTCGTCGCCGTATTTTTCGTAGGCCCAAGCATATTCCTGCTTGCGCCCCTTGCGGACGGCATCGGCGAGCCCGCCCTGGAAATCGCAGAAGAACGGGAAGGGCACCGTCGAGCCCCATTCCTCACCCTGAAACAGCATCGGCACCATCGGCGCGAGCAGGGTCACCGCGAGCGCGGCCTCGATTTGCTGCGGCGATGCCAGGCTTTCGAGTCGGTCGCCGAGCGGGCGGTTGCCGATCTGGTCGTGGTTTTGCAGGAAATTGACGAACGTCGCAGGTGGCAGCTGACTGCTCGGCTCGCCGCGCGGCTTCTTGCCCCAGAACTCCGAAACCTCGCCCTGATAGACGAAGCCCGAGGCAAGTGCGCGTGCGAGGTCCATGCGCGGCGTCTGGTAGTCGCCGTAATAGCCGGCATGCTCCCCGGTCAGCATCACATGCCAGGCATGGTGATAATCGTCGTTCCACTGCGCGCGATACTTGCCGTTCGGCGGCTCCTGCGCCGCGTCGAGCAAGCTAGCCCGGTTGTCGCCATTCTCGAGCACGAGATGGATGTGCCGACCCGTCGCCTTCGAGAGCTCGCCGACAGCGGCGCTGAGATCATGCAGCATCGATATCTCGCCGGGGATCGCCATGATGTGATTGGCGGCATCCAGCCGCAATCCGTCGAAACGGTAATCGGTCAGCCAAGACAGCGCATTCTCGACCGCGAACGCGCGCACCTGCGGCACGCGATAGTCGATCGCGCTGCCCCAGGGCGTATGCGCATCGGTGAAGAAGGCCGGCGCGTAGCGGCCGAGATAATTCCCCTCGGGGCCGAAATGGTTGTAGACGACGTCGAGGAACACCATCAGCCCGCGCAGATGCGCCTCGTCGATCAGCGTCTTCAGGTCCTCGGGGCGGCCATAGGCGCTGTCTGGCGCATACCACAGCACGCCGTCATAGCCCCAGCCGCGGCGTCCCGCGAAATCGGCCAGCGGCATCAGCTCCAGCGCGGTGATGCCGGTTGCCGCGAGATGATCCAGCTTGTCGATCATGGCGTGGTAAGTGCCTTTCGACGTGAAGGTGCCGACATGGGTCTCGATCAGCACCGTCTCTTCCCAGGGCCGGCCGCGCCAATCGCGCGCGCGCCACGGAAAGGCGTCGTGATCGATCACCTCGCTCGGGCCGAACACGTCGTCGGGCTGGAAAGCCGAGGCCGGATCCGGCACGTCGATGTCGTCGTCGATCCTGAATTTGTAGGAGCTGCCGGCGGTGAGACCGGCAATCTCGGCCACGTACCAGCCATCCTGCCGGCGCTGCATCGCATGTCGTCGGTCGAGCAGAAGGTCGACACGGCGCGCGGCGGGCGCCCACAGGCGGAACGACACGCCGTCCTTCGTCGGCCTCGCCCCGAAGGACGGCCTCATAGCGCCCCCGCGAAGGCGAGCACGGAGCGCGGCGGCGCCTTGCTGTCGCTTCCGGGCGGGAAGTCGATCGTATTCAGCTTGGCATCCGTCGTGTTCAGGATCTGCTGCCAGCTCTTGTATTCGGTCATTTTGGGCAATTTGAATGCGATGTCTTCGGGGGCGGCGTTCAGTACGATAAAGATCGCGGCGCCACCCGGTTCCATCGGCCCCATCACATAGGAGAGGAATCGTCCCTCCGGGAATTTCCAGTCGTTCTCCGTCATCTCGTCGCCGGCGGGCGTCAGCCACAATGCGCCGTAGGACACACCGTCCGCAGGGCGACCGTCGAGCCAGCGGTGACTGCGAAGCTGCGAGAACCGGCGGCGGATGTCGGCGAGATGGCCGACGAAATCGACCATGTCGTCGCTCTCCTTGCCGAGATTATCCCAGCCGACCCAGCCGATCTCGTTGTCCTGGCAGTAGGCGTTGTTGTTGCCCGATTGCGAGTTGCCGACCTCGTCGCCGGCGAGGATCAGCGGAACGCCCTGCGCCAGCATCAGGCAGGCCAGCACGTTCTTGCGAAGCTGGCGGCGCAGGCCGAGGATCTGGGGATCGTCGGTCGGCCCCTCGACACCGCAATTGTTGCTGTGGTTGTCGTTGGAGCCGTCGCGATTCTCCTCGCCATTGGCCTCGTTGTGCTTCTCGTTGTAGCTGAAGAGGTCGGCAAGCGTGAAGCCATCATGGACGGTGATGTGGTTGATGCTGGCGCGCGGCCGCCGTCCGTCGTGGTTGAACAAATCGGACGACGCCGTCATGCGGCTGGAGATGTCGCCGATCAGGCTGCCTTCGCCGCTCCAGTAGCGGCGCATGGCGCTGCGATAGCGATCATTCCATTCCGACCATTGCGAGGGGAAGGCGCCGACCTGGTACCCGCCGAGGCCGAGATCCCAGGGCTCGGCGACAAGCTTGACGGTCGCCAGCACCGGATCCTGCCGGATCGCGGTCAGGAAAGAGATGCCGCGGTCAAAGCCGTTCGGTCCGCGCGCCAGCGTGGTGGCGAGATCGAAGCGGAAGCCGTCGACATGGCAGACCTCGACCCAGTAGCGAAGTGAATCCATCACCATCTGCAGCACACGGGGATGGGTCAGGTTGACGGAAGAGCCGCAGCCGGTGAAGTCGTCGTAATAGCGTGGATTCTCGCGGTTCAGCCAGTAATAGGAAGCGTTGTCGATGCCGCGGTAGCACAGCGTCGGGCCGAGATGGTTGCCTTCGGCGGTGTGGTTGTAGACGACATCTAACATCACCTCGATGCCGGCATCGTGCAGCCGTGCCACCGTGGTGCGGAAGGAATCGAGCGCGTTGTCCTGGGCATAGCGCGGCTCGGGCGCGAAGAAGGACAGCGTGTTGTAGCCCCAATAATTGGCGAGCTTCTTCTCGACCAGGATGCGGTCGTCGACGAAGCTGTGCACCGGCAGCAGCTCGACCGTGGTAACGCCGAGCTTCTTCAGATGCTCGATCATCGCCGGCGAGGACAGGCCGCCATAGGTGCCGCGCAAATTCGGCGGCACGTCGTCGCGCTTCTGCGTCAGACCCTTGACGTGAGCCTCGTAGATGATCGTGTCTTCCCAGGGGATGTTGGGGCGGATCTCGCGGCGGCCCCAGTTGAAGGTTTCGTCGACCACGACGGCCTTGGGCATGCCACGCGCGTTGTCGCGCCGGTCGAAGGACAGGTCCTCGCGGGGCGAGCCGGTGCGGTAGGCAAAATGCGCATCGCTCCAGACCAGGCGTCCGGAGAGCCGCTTGGCATAGGGATCGAGCAGCAGCTTGTTGGCATTGAAGCGATGGCCGTGCTCGGGCTCGTAGGGACCGTGCACGCGATAGCCGTAGAGCTGGCCCGGCGAGACGTCATTGAGATAGCCGTGCCAGACATCCTCGGTCTTCTCGGGCAGCTCGATGCGCTCGAGCTCGCGGCGGCCTTGCGTGTCGAACAGGCAGAGCTCGACCTTCTGTGCGTTGGCGGAGAACAGCGCGAAATTGGTGCCGCGTCCGTCCCAGCTTGCGCCGAGGCGTGCGGGCGATCCAGCAGTCAGGCGCATGTGTCAGCTTTCCGGAACGAGGAAGATCGCGGCGAGCGGCGGAATGGCGAGGCGAAGCTCGCCGCCCTCGGCATTGACCTCGCCGATATTGCCGACATTGCTGCCGCCATAATGGGCGGAATCCGAGTTGAGCACTTCCTTCCATTTGCCGCCGAAGGGCACGCGAACGCGGTAGTTCTGATAGACGTTCGGCGAGAAGTTGACGATGACGAGGCACCGCGCGTGCTCGTCGAATCCCTTGCGCAGCCAGGCGAACACGTTGCGGCCGGCGTCGTCCGTGATCAGCCATTCGAAGCCGGCGGGGTCGCAGTCCATCTGGTGCAGCGCCGGCACCGCGCGGTAGAGCCGGTTGAGGTCCCGGATCAGTGCCTGGGTGCCGGAATGGTACTTGTATTCGAGCAGGTGCCAGTCGAGCGACTGGTCGTGATTCCATTCGCGGCTCTGCGCGATTTCCGCGCCCATGAACAGCAGCTTCTTGCCGGGATGGCCGAACATGAAGCTGTAATAGGCGCGCAGATTCGCAAAACGCTGCCACTCGTCGCCGGGCATGCGGCCGAGAATCGAGCGCTTGCCGTGCACGACCTCGTCATGAGACAGCGGCAGGATGAAGTTTTCCGAGAACGCGTAGTGCAGGCCGAACAGGATCTCGTCGTGATGGTATTTGCGGTGGATCGGATCCTTGCTGATGTAGTTCAGCGTGTCGTGCATCCAGCCCATGTTCCACTTGTAGCCGAAGCCGAGCCCGCCGAATTCGACCGGCCGCGACACCTGAGGCCAGGCGGTGGATTCTTCGGCAGCCGTGGTCGCCTGCGGAAAGCGGGCGAAGACCTCGGTGTTGAAGCGGCGAAGGAAGTTGATCGCCTCGATGTTTTCGCGGCCGCCATACTGGTTCGGGATCCATGCGCCGGGTGGCCGGCTGTAGTCGAGATAGAGCATGGACGCGACGGCATCGACACGCAGGCCGTCGATCGCGTAACGCTCCATCCAGAACAGCGCGTTCGACACCAGGAAGTTCGTCACTTCGGTGCGGCCGTAATTATAGATCAGTGTGCCCCAGTCGAGGTGGCGGCCCTGCAGCGGGTTGGCGTGCTCGTACAGCGCGGTGCCGTCGAAGCTGCCGAGCCCGTGCGGATCGTCGGGGAAATGACCCGGCACCCAGTCGAGCAGTACGCCGACGCCCTCGCGGTGGCAGGCATCGACGAGGGCGGCGAAATCCTCAGGGCTTCCGAAGCGGCTGGTCGGCGCGTAGAGGCCGGTCGGCTGATAGCCCCACGAGCCGTCGAACGGATGCTCGCTGACGGGCAGGAATTCCAGATGGGTGAAGCCCATGTCGCGGGCGTAGGCCGGCAGCTGCTCGGCCAGCTCGCGATAGGTCAGCCATTCATCGCCGTTCTTGCGACGCCATGAGCCGAGATGAACCTCGTAGATCGACATCGGCGCCGACAGCGCGTTGATGCCGTCAGGTGACGGGCGCGGCCTCGGCAGATGAGCCTCGTCGAACACGATCGAAGCCGTCTTCGGACGGACTTCGCTCGCAAACGCCATCGGATCGGACTTCAGCGGCAACAGATGGCCATGCGGTCCGATGATCTCGAATTTGTAGTGATCGCCGGCCTTGGCGTGCGGGATGAACAATTCCCAATAGCCGGCGCCGCGCACCCGCATGGGATGGCGCCGTCCGTCCCAGAAATTGAAATCGCCGACCACGGACACGCGCCGTGCATTCGGCGCCAGCACCACGAAGCCGATGCCGTCGACGCCTTCATGACGCATCGGATGGGCGCCGAGCTTGTCGTAAAGGCGCTGGTGGGTGCCCTCGCCGAGCAAATAGAGGTCGAAATCGGTCAGGATCGGCGGAAAGCGATAGGCATCCTCGAACTCAACGACGTTGCCGCCGAATTTCGCGCGCAGTTGATAGTGCTTCGAGCCGTTGGGCAGCGCACCGATGAACAGTCCGGCATCGTGCACGCGGTCGAGCGAGGCGACCTCGCCATGTTCGCCGACCGCCTCGACGTTGGAGGCCTCGGGCAGAAACGCGCGCACCACGCTTTTGCTGCCCTCAGGGTGCAGCCCGAGATAGTGGAAGGGGTCGGAGTGGCGGCCCTCGATGATCGCATAGGCCTCGGCAGGCAGTTTAGGCATGGGCTTCGCTCTCATTGGACAGAATGCGAAGCAGTCCGGTCAGCGGCGCATGGAGCCCCTCAGGCCGGTGGGACAGCTCGTACTCTAATTCATTGAAGGCCTGATCAAGCAGGAAAAATCTTATCAGGCCTTCCGCGGACTGCCGGTCCTCCGGCCACAGCCGGCGATCGGTCATGGCTTCGCGATAGGCGGACAGGAAGGTCGAACCGGCTCGCTCGCGCCATTCGTCGAGCGCGGCCGCGAGCCGGCCCTGCTCGTCGGAAACCCCCGTCAGCGCGCGGCCCAGCGCCGCGTTGACCGAGGCATCGATCGAGCGGATCAGGCCGGCGACGTCGCGCGCGGCAGGCAGCTTGCGCCGCTTGTCGGCCAGCGGCTGGCGCGGATCGCCGTCGAAGTCGATGATGAAGATATCGTCCTTCACGATCAGAGTTTGCCCGAGGCGGAAGTCGCCATGATGACGGATGTTCAACCCGCCGATCCCCGAAGGCAATAGCGCATTCAGGGCGTCGGACAGGCTCGCCCGCATCGCGGTGAGGCGGTCGATCAGGGGGCGGTCCGCCTCCCGCAGACCGTCGCGGCTATCGGCCAGCCGATCGAGAACCCGCTGGGCCCGCGCTTTGAGGTCGGACACCCAGGCCTTGACCTGGGCAGTCTCGATCGGCACCGGGGCGAGATCGTCGGACTTGGCCGCGGCGAGAGCGAGGTGCAGCTCGGCGAGCCTGCGGCCGATCTGCGCGATGAAATGCAGATAGGGCGCCTGCTCCTGGGTCTCGCGCGGCATTTCATCGGCCGACAACACGCGCTGCTCGTCGATATAGCGATCGAGATAACCCGTGGTCACGGTCCAGCCGTCGCCCTGGTTCTCGACATAGGCATGCAGCACGCCGAGCGCGCTGCGCTGTCCGCCCTCGACCAGCTCGACGCTGCCGAGCAGCGCCGGCGTGTTGGCGAAGCGCGCGACCTCGGTGAGATAATGGCCGATCTCGATCTCGGGACTGACGCCGCTTTCGAGCCGGCGGTAGATCTTGGCGACGTATTGGTTGTCGACCAGCGCGGTGCTGTTCGATTGCTCGATGGTGCGGATACGTTCGGGCTCCTTGACGGTATAGTCGGAGAACTTGCTGGTCGCCTTGAATTCCAGCCGCAGATTGTTCTCGTCCACGACCAGGTGTTGCGACAGACCTCGCAAGAACAGGCCGATGAATATCGGATCGGTGGCAACGTCAAGCAGAGTGCCCTCGCGCGCGCCCTGGCGGACGGCGGCGAGCGCCTTTGGGTTGAAGCGTTCGCGGTCGAAGCGCACCCATTCGATCTGCATGGGCAGCACGTATCGCGTAGTAACGTCGTCCCGCGCCGTCTCGAAGAACGCAATCCACGGCCTGTTGTCACCGATGTCGCTGAAAGGCACCGCCGACGTCAGCGTGGTCTTGATCTGCTTGGGATTGTGCTCGGGATACCAGCGGGTCCGCGACAGGAATCCCGGCAGCACGTCGCGCTCGAAGACGCCGCGCTCGCGGGCCAGTGACACCCAGTTGGAATTCACCGGCACCACCAGCGTCTCGAATTCCGGCACCGCGCGCGGCGTCACCGGCTCGGACTTGTCGCGCTCCTGAAGCTGGAACCAGTAGAAGCCGTAGGGCCCCAGCGTGATCATGTAGGGCAGTTCGCCGATCGCGGGGAATCGCGTGCGGCCGAGCATCTCCTGCGGGATGCGGTCCTTCCACGGCGACAAATCGAGCTCGGTGGCCTGCGCGGCGCGCGACAGATTGGCGACGCACAGGATTACCTCGTCGCGATACTGCCGGACATAGGCCAGCACGGCGCGGTTGGCCGGGCGGATGAAGGTCATCGTGCCGCGGCCGAAGGCGAGCGTCGACTTGCGCACCGAAATCAGGCGCTTGGTGGCGCTGAGCAGCGACGACAGGCTGCGCGACTGCGCCTCCACGTTGACCGATTCGTAGCCGTAGACCGGATCCATGATCAGCGGCGCGTAGAGGCGGGCGGGGTCGCAGCGCGAGAAGCCGCCGTTGCGGTCCGGGCTCCACTGCATCGGCGTGCGCACGCCGTTGCGGTCGCCGAGATAGATGTTGTCGCCCATCCCGATCTCGTCGCCGTAATAGATGATCGGCGTTCCGGGGAAGGACAGCAGCAGCGAGTTCATCAGTTCGATCTTGCGCCGGTCGTTGTCCATGAGCGGCGCGAGGCGCCGGCGGATGCCGACATTGATGCGGGCGCGGGGATCGTTGGCGTAGGTGGTCCAGAGATAGTCGCGCTCGACGTCGGTGACCATCTCCAGCGTCAGCTCGTCATGATTGCGCAGGAACAGCGCCCATTGGCAGCTCGCCGGAATGTCCGGCGTCTGACGCAGGATGTCGGTGATCGGAAAACGGTCCTCCTGCGCGATCGCCATGTAGATGCGCGGCATCAGCGGGAAGTGATAGGCCATGTGGCACTCGTCGCCACGGCCGAAATATTCCTGCACGTCCTCTGGCCATTGGTTGGCCTCGGCGAGCAGCAGCTTGCCCTTGGAGTATGAATCGAGCTCCTGGCGCAGGCGCTTGATGATCGCATGCGTCTCGGGAAGGTTCTCGTTGTTGGTGCCGTCGCGCTCGCAGAGATAGGGGATGGCGTCCAACCGGAAGCCGTCGACGCCGGCATCCAGCCAGCGCTTCATCACCTGGATCAGCGCGCTGACCACGCGCGGATTGTCGAAATTGAGGTCCGGCTGGTGCGAGAAGAAGCGGTGCCAGTAGAACGCGCCGGCCTCGTGATCCCAGGTCCAGTTCGACTTTTCCGTGTCGGTGAAGATGATGCGCGTGCCCTGGTACTTCTGGTCGGTGTCGCTCCAGACATACCAGTTGCGGGCGCTCGAGCCGGGATGGCTGCGGCGCGCGCGCTTGAACCATTTGTGCTGGTCCGAGGTGTGATTGACGACGAGCTCGGTGATGACGCGCAAGCCCCGCTTCTGCGCTTCCTGGATGAAGCGCTTGAAGTCCTTCATCGTCCCGAAATCGGGATTGACCGAACCGTAATCGGCGATGTCGTAGCCGTCGTCGCGACCGGGCGAGGGATAAAACGGCAACAGCCACAGCGCGGTGACGCCGAGCTCCTGCAGATAGGGCAGCTTCTCGGTCAGCCCGGCGAAGTCGCCGATGCCGTCATTGTTGCTGTCGGCGAAGGCCTTGACGTGGAGCTGATAGATGATGGCGTCCTTGTACCACAGCTCGTCCACGATCTCGGCAGCCTCAGCCTTCTTGGTGTCGACGGAAGATAGAACGTTCATGGCGTGCCCCTTTACGCCAGGCAGCGGAACAAATGCGCCGGATCGCGGTCGGGATCGATACGCAACCTGATCCCGCCCCATTCGATGCGGGACTGTTCGCCGGTGAGGAGGTTTTCGAGTGTCGTCACATGGTGACGCTGCCCGCCGGCGTCAACGGTGACGTCGCCGAGCGGCAGCCAGCATTCGCGCACGTGGCCGGAAAGTGCGATCACGATGACGACAATGTTGGCGGGCTCAGCCGCCTCCTTGACGAAGGCGATGGTCTCGCCGTCTTCGACGTCCAGAAAACGCAAATTCGCCGTTTGCTGGAGCGCGGCGTTGTCGTTGCGGATGCGGTTGAGTGCTGCAATATAGGCCTTGATGTTGCCGGGCTGGTCCCAGTCGCGCTGCTTGATCTGGTACTTCTCGGAATCCTGATATTCCTCGCGGCCGGGGATCGCCTCGTGCTCCAGCAGTTCGAACCCGCTGTAAACGCCGTAGCTGCCCGACAACGTCGCCGCCAGTGCGAGGCGCGATTTGAACGCCCAGGCTTCGCCGCCCTGGAGATGATAGGGCAGCAGATCGGGCGTGTTGACGAACAGATTCGGACGATAGAAGTCGCGCTCGGGATAGCGCGTCAGCTCGCCGAGATATTGCTCCAGCTCCCAGCGCGAGGTGCGCCAGGGGAAATAGGTGAAGGACTGCGCAAAGCCGAGCTTGGCTAGGCCCTTCATCAGCTTCGGCCGCGCAAACGTCTTGGAGAACAGGATCACCTCGGGATGCCGGCGGCGGATGTCGCGGATCAGCCAGTCCCAGAATGCCAGCGGCGCGGTGTCGTGGTTGTCGATGGCGAAGATGGTGACACCATGGTCGATCCAGAACAGCATGGCGTCGCGAAAGGCGTTCCACAGGCCGATGCGGTCGACCGAGGCGAAATCGGGAATCACGATGTCGGAATAGCGGCCGTCCGCGGTCCGCACCGAGCGGTCGGGCCGCCATTTGAACCATTCCGGATGCTCCGTCAGCCAGGGATGGTCCGGCGAGCACTGCACGGCGAAGTCCAGTGCAAGCTCGAGACCATATTCGAGGCACGTCGCGACCAGCGCGCGAAAATCCTCGATGGTGCCGAGCTCCGGATGCAGTGCATCGTGGCCGCCCTCGGCGGCGCCGATCGCGTAGGGCGAGCCGGGTTCGCCGTCGCTCGCCACCGGCGCGTTGTTGCGGCCCTTGCGGCGGCTGTGGCCGATCGGGTGGATCGGCGTGAAGTAGAGCACGTCAAAACCCATCGCCGCGATATCAGGCACGCGCGCGATGCAGTCGCGCAGCGTGCCGTGCTGGCCGGGGATCCGGCTCTGGCTGCGTGGCATCATCTGATACCAGGCGCCGAACCGCGCCCTGTCGCGGTCAATGGTCAGCGGGAAGGACGGTGAGCGGGTCAAATCGGGTCGGGACTGGCTCTCGGCCATGGCATCGCTGAGCTCGCTCGCCAGCAGCGAGGTGACATCGCCGGTCTGCAGATAATCCTCGCATTGTCTGACGATGACAGCCGCGGCGGCCTGCGGCGCGCCATGCGCCTTGGTCAGGAGGCCGGCCCCCTCGAGCGCATCGAGGCTGACATCGGCCCCGGTTCGCTGCTTGCGTGCGACGGCGTGGGACCAGGTGGCGAACTCGTCGGTCCAGGCCTCGATCGCATAGGCATATTGGCCGGGCTCCGCCGGCGTGAAAGCGCCGGACCAGCGGTCATTGCTGTGATGGATCATCGGCTCGCGCCGCCAATCCCGGTCCTGCTCGGGGCGCCAGAGCAGCGCGGCCCCGACCACGGCCTCGCCATCGCGATAGACATCAGCCCATACCTCGACCCTCTCGCCCGCGATCCGCTTCACGGCGAAGCGGCCGCCATCGATCGCGGGATAGACGTCTTCGATGAGGAAAGCGCTGCCGGCTGCGGCACTTTCGACAGTTTGAATTGTCTTGTTCACGGTGATGCCATTGACAAGAAAGCAGGGGCCCGTTTCCCTTGTCGGGAACCTACCCTTGGTACCTATATAGAAAGCCGCTTGTGTGTCATTAGTTCCGCCCGGGAACGGCAGGCATGGTTTTGAGTTGAGCCAGACTAACGTCTTCCGCTGCCTCGTTAAAATCGATGCCCCCGGCCCAAGGGTGGCCTGCAAGCTGCGTGCCGAATGGATCTTTTAGCTCAAGCCCGCATCAAGGGCGTTCAATCCGAATTCGTTGACGCCCTCGGAAAGCTGCGGGTCACTGACCCCGTGGCCCTGAAGTCCATCCTCGACGCCCTGCCGGAGAAACGGGTTTACCGCTTCGTGAGCGGGCCGGTCGTGGTTCGCGCACTCGGACATCCGCGCACGGAATTGGCGGCGATCGGCGCGCCGCCGCTGCAATGGACGTTGACCGCAACCAGCAAATCGATCGCCCAGGGGGAGACCCGCGAGCCCGTGATCGCCTGGCCGGCCGACCTGCCGCTCGGTTATCACCGCCTGACGCTGACCGATGCCCAAGGCGTGACGGAAGAGGTGCCGATGATCGTGGCGCCGGAGCGGGCCTTCGGCGGCGATTTCGACCGCGGCTGGCTGCTCGCCGTGCAGCTCTACAGCGTCCGCTCCAACCGCAACTGGGGCATCGGCGATTTCACTGACCTCGCCGATCTGGTCAGGCTCGCCAAGCAGCTCGGGGCCGACGGCGTCGGGCTCAATCCGCTGCACGTTCTGTTCGACGACCACCCCTCGGATTGCAGCCCCTATTCGCCGAACAGCCGGCTGTTCCTCAATCCGCTCTATATCGATGTCGAGGCCATTCCCGAATTCGCGGCTGATCTCGTGCCCGACGCAGCCGCGACCGCCGTCCGTCTGCGCGAAGGCGATCGCGTGCCTTACGCCGACATGGCCGCGCTGAAATGGCTGGCCTTGCGCGCTGCCTTCAACAGCTTCGTGACGAGCGCGAGCCAAGCGCGCCGCAAGGAATTTGACGCCTTCCGCGCCGAGCGCGCGCCATTGCTGTCGCGCTTTGCCTGTTTCGAGGTGCTGCGGCATCGTTTCAATGTGCCGTGGTGGGAATGGCCGGCGGAATGGCAGCAGCCGGACGAGGCGAAATGCGCCGGGCTGCGCAACGGACCCGACAAGCGCGAGGTCGAATTCGTCGAGTTCGTGCAATGGACGGCGGACAGCCAGCTGCATGCCGCCAAGCAGCTCGCCAGCCAGCTCGGCATGCGGGTCGGGCTCTATCTCGATGTCGCCGTCGGGGTGCAGTCCAATGGCTTCGATGCCTGGAACGAGCAGATGGCGATCTCGCGCCATCTCGCCGTCGGCGCGCCGCCCGACGTGCTCAACACCGTCGGCCAGGATTGGGGCCTTGCCGGCTTCAACGCCGGCGGCCTGGAAGCGCAATCTTTCGTGCCGTTCGCCGACATGCTGGCAGCCTCGATGCGCCATGCCGGCGCCATCCGCCTCGACCACGTGCTCGGGCTGAAGCGGCTTTATCTCGTGCCGCGCGGCTTCAAGCCCGATAACGGCGCCTATGTGCAGATGCCGTTCGAGGCGCTGCTTGGCGCCGTGGCGCGCGAGAGCGCGGCCCACAAATGCATCGTGATCGGCGAGGATCTCGGTACCGTGCCGGAGGGTTTCCGCGAGATGATGCAGGATTTCGGCATCTGGTCCTATCTCGTCATGATGTTCGAGCGCGACGATGCCGGTCATTTCCGCCCCGTCGACCACTACAGGCCCAATGCGCTGGTCACGCTGAACACGCATGACCTGTCGACCTATGCCGGTTGGCGCTCCTTTGGCGATCTCAAGATGAAGCGATCGCTCGGGCTCGATCCCGGCGAGAACGACCAGGCGCGCTGGGATGCGCTCGGCGCCCTCGACGAGATCCTGCGTCAGAACGGCATCAAGGCCAACGACCTCTATTCGGTGCTCGCCTTCCTGTCGCGCACGCCGTCGCGGCTGCTCGCGGTGTCGATGGAGGATCTGCTCGGCGTCATCGACCAGCCCAATATTCCCGGCACGATCGACGAGCACCCGAACTGGCGCCAGCGTCTTCCCGTCGCGCTCGACAAGATCGCCTCCAAGGTCGACCTCACGGCCTTGCGAGCGGCAACCCGGGAACGTTCGTTGAACGGCGGAAGTTGATCGGAAGGGGGCTTCTCAGGCTCGCACGACATTGTCACAGAAGATCGAAGACTATGCGCTGATCGGTGATTGCGAGACCGCCGCGCTGGTCGGGCGCAACGGCTCAATCGATTGGCTGTGCTGGCCGGCCTTCGATTCCGACGCGTGCTTTGCCGCCATCCTCGGCACCCATAAGAACGGCCGCTGGCTGATCGCGCCGAACGAGGACGTCATCGGGACATCGCGACGTTATCTCGGCGATACCCTCATCCTCGAAACGCGTTTTGAGACCAAGAGCGGCACCATCGCGCTGATCGACTTCATGCCGCCGCGCGGCAAGGCGTCGGACATCGTCCGGCTGGTGCGCGGCATCGAGGGCTCAGTGAAAATGCGGATGGAGCTCGTGATCCGCTTCGGCTTCGGCATCGACATTCCCTGGGTGCGGCGGATCGACCATTCGCTGATGGCCATTGCCGGCCAGGACATGACGGTGTTGCGCACGCCGGTCGGGACCCGCGGCGAGGATCTGACCACGGTCTCCGATTTCGAGGTGAGGGCAGGCGAGACCGTGCCGTTCGTCCTGACCTACGGCCCCTCGCATCTCGAGCCGCCCGCGCCGATCGATCCCGAGACCGCGCTCCGGGACACCGAGGAGTTCTGGAAGGACTGGTGTGGCCATTGCACCCGCGACGGCGACTATCGCGATCTCATCATGCGCTCGCTGATCACGCTGAAGGCGCTGACCTTCGGCCCGACGGGCGGCATCGTCGCAGCACCGACCACGTCACTGCCGGAAAAGCTCGGCGGCAGCAGGAACTGGGACTACCGCTTCTGCTGGCTGCGCGATGCCACCTTCACGCTGCTGGCGCTGATGAACTCGGGCTACACCGAGGAAGCCCTGGCTTGGCACAATTGGCTGCTGCGCGCCGCCGCAGGTTCGCCGGCGAACATGCAAATCATGTACGGCATCTGGGGCCAGCGGCGGCTCCTGGAATGGGAGGCCGGCTGGCTCGACGGCTATGAGGGCGCAAAGCCGGTGCGCGTCGGCAATGCGGCGCATGCGCAGCTTCAGCTCGACGTCTACGGCGAATTGATCGACGCATTCCACCAGTCGCGCATGGCCAAGCTCAAGCTCGACGATGAAACGACATGGGCGCTGGAATGCGCCGTGCTCAATCATCTCGCCGAGGTCTGGGACCGGCCCGATCACGGCATCTGGGAGCGCCGGGGCGAGCCCAGGCACTACGTCTTCTCCAAGGTCATGACCTGGGTCGCCTTCGACCGTGGCATCAAGAGCGCCGAGACGTTCGGCTTCAAGGCGCCGCTGCTGCACTGGCGCACCTTGCGCGAGGCCATTCATCGCGATGTCTGCAACAGGGGATTTGACGCCGAGGAAAACGCCTTCGTCGAATCCTATGGCGCGAAGCTGCTCGATGCATCCGTGCTGCTGCTGCCGGCCGTCGGTTTTCTGCCGGCGGACGATCCGCGGATCCGCGGCACCATCGCGGCCGTCGAGGCCCGCCTGATGCGCGACGGCTTCGTGCTGCGGCACGATCCGCGCGAGCTGCCCGCGGACCAGCCGCCGCTCGAAGGTGCGTTCCTGGCCTGCACATTGTGGCTCGCCGATGCCCATGTGCTGGCGGGCGATCTCGACAAGGCGCAAGCCTTGCTCGATCGCGTGGCCGGCATCGCGAATGACGTTGGTCTCCTGGCCGAGGAATATGATTCCGTGACCCGGCGCCAGACCGGCAATTTCCCGCAGGCGCTGACCCACATCGCGCTGATCAACACCGCACACAATCTGTCCGCGGCAAGGCAGAAGAGCGAAAAGCCGGCGATGCAGCGGTCGAAGTGAGGAGGAGAGGTGCGCTCCCGCGCTGCGCGGCGACCTCTTCCGCAAGCGGGAGAGGTTGAAACACCTCACCCCACTCCATTCCGCTTCAGGATCATCTCCATCGCTTCCGCAAAACCGTCCTGCTCGTTGCTCGCGGTGACGTGCGTCGCCTGGTCCTTGACGTTGTCGGTGGCGTTGCCCATGGCGATCGAGGTGCCGCTGACGGCGAACATCGCGAGGTCGTTCTGCATGTCGCCAATAGTGGCGACGGCGCTGGTCGCGATGCCGAGCCGCCTGGCCATTGCCTCGACGAAGGTGCCCTTGTTGAAGCCGGGCGGGGTGATGTCGAGATAATAGGTCTGCGAGCGCACGGCGGTGGCCTCGACGCCGAGCGCCTCCTGCATCGCCTTTTCGCAAGCCTCGAGGCCCGCGGCATCGGCACTGGCGCCGACGATCTTGCAGGCACTGGCGAGATACGGCGAGAAATCCGTCACAATGGTGGGATCGGAGCGGATCGTGTGCTGCTCGTGCGCGACGTACTTGCCGTCGGGATTGTCGATCAGCCATTTGTCGGTGGTAAACAGCCAGATGTCGGCGCCGAACTCGCGAAGGATCTGCAAGGCGCGCTCGGCCGCGCCGGCCGGGATCAGGTGCTGCTCGACCGGCCGCATCTCGGGATCGACGATCGAGGAGCCGTTGAACGGGCCGACCGGCAGCCACAGCGCCAGCGGCTCGATCAAAAAGCGCATGCCGATGGCGGGACGGCTGGAGGTGATGGTGAAGCCGATGCCGGCCTTATGCAGCCGCTGCACTGCGCTTCTCGCGCGCTCGGTCAGGGTCTTGTCCTTGGTCAGCAGCGTGCCGTCGACGTCGGATACGACCAGTGAGATTTGCGTCATGGCAGAACCTTCAGGTTTTTCAGGTCTCAGCGCTTCGCCCCGCCCAGCTTCAACTGCCGTACGATGCCGTCCACGATCGCTTCGACCGTTTCATCGATCGAGACGGTGATGACGTGCTCGCCGGCTTCCGGCGGCTCCAGCGTCTCGAACTGGCTCGTCAGCAACCCCGGCGGCATGAAATGGCCCTTGCGCTGGGCGAGCCGCTCGGCGATCAGCTCTTTCGTACCCTTCAGGAAGACGAAGCGGACATCGTCGCGCCCGCGCAGCAGGACGTCGCGGTAGGTGTGCTTCAGCGCCGAGCAGGCGATGATGACGTGCTCGCCCTCGTCGCAAACCCGCGCAATCTCATCGGCGATGGCGTTGAGCCAGGGCCAGCGGTCCTCGTCGGTGAGCGGGTGGCCGGCGCGCATCTTCTCGACATTGCTGGCGGGATGAAAGCTGTCGCCGTCCTCGAAACGCCAGCCGAGCCGCTGGCCGAGCGCTGCCGCGATCGTACTCTTGCCCGACCCCGACACGCCCATCACGATCAATGCACAAGGTGCTTCAACGCCCGCCACGAATGCCCTCCGGAAGCGCGGCTTGGTCGACCAGCCAGACGGTCTCACCCTTCGAGCGCGCGCGTAACGCCGGCAGAGTCTCGCCATTGAGGAGGCGCGTCAAGATCGGTTGCTTGTCGTGCCCGGCCATCTCGAACAGCATTTCGTAGCACGACGCAAGGACGGGCAGGGTAAGCGAGACCCGCGGCACGAAAGGCGCGACATTGGCCTTGGGCACCCCGACGACCCAGCGCTCGCTCTCCTCGACCTCGGGGAAGCCGGGAAACAGCGAAGCTGTGTGGCCGTCCGGGCCCGCGCCCATCAGGACCATGTCGAACAGCGGACGCGACGGATCGAGGCGTCCAGAGCCGTAGAAGGCCTGCAGCTCGCGCGCGTAGGCTTCGGCGCTTTCCTCGGGAGATTCAGTTTTGGTCGGAATCGGGTGGATATGGCTCGAGGCCGCATTGCGATCGAGAAACGTCGTGCGCGCGACCGCCATGTTGTTGAGGGGATCGCTCTCGCCGACGAAGCGCTCGTCGCCGATGAACCAATGCACGCGCTGCCACGGGATCTTGTAGCGATATGCGTCGCTGCCGAGCAATTGATAGAGCTTCTTCGGGCTGGAGCCACCGGTCAGGCAGATCGCGATGCGGCCGGGATTGGCCGCGATCCGTGCCATCACCCGCTCGGCCGCGGCCTGCGCCAGGGCTTCGGCGTCGGCCGCGACGATCAGCTTCGGCTGGCCCGCTGCGGCCATCACGAGAACTTCCGCCAGCTTCGCCCGTCGCGCCGCAGCAGCTCGTCGGCGCATTTCGGCCCGTCGCTGCCGGCTTCATAGGTCTCGATGCCGTTGGTGCCTTCACTCTTCCAGGCGTCCAGGAACGGCTGCACGGCCTGCCATCCAGCCTCGATGCCGTCGGCGCGCTGGAACAGGATGTTGTCGCCGATCATGCAGTCGTAGATCAGCGTCTCGTAGCCGGTCGAGGGGTCGGCCTGGAAATAGTCGCCGTACTTGAATTTCATCTCGACGCCGTCGATCGTGATGCTCGGTCCCGGGATCTTGGCGTTGAACTGAAGCTCGATGGTTTCAGTCGGCGCGATACCGATGGTGAGGAAGTTCTGCGACAGGCGGTCGACGTCGGTCCCCGAGAACATGGACAACGGTGCCTGCTTGAACTTGATCGCGACCTCGGTGCGCTTGTGGCCCAGCGCCTTGCCGGTCCGCAAATAGAAGGGGACGCCGGCCCAGCGCCAATTGTCGATCATTAGCTTCAGCGCAACGAAGGTCTCGGTGGTGCTGCCGGGTTTGACATCCTCGGTCTTGCGATAGTCCGGGACATCGTCGTCGCCGACGCGGCCTGCGAGATATTGCGCGCGGACCGAGTTTTTCAGCGCATCCTCCCGGCTCGGCAGCTGGATCGACGTCAGCACCTCGGCCTTTTCGGAGCGGACCGAATGGGCGTCGAAGCGCGCCGGCGGCTCCATCGCGACCAGCGACATCAACTGGAACAGATGGTTCGGCACCATGTCGCGCAGCGCGCCGGTCGCATCGTAGAAGCCGCCGCGATGGCCGACGCCGAGCTTCTCCTCCACCGTGATCTGGATATGGTCGATGTGGTTGCGATTCCAGATCGGCTCGAACATGCCGTTGGCGAAGCGCAGCACCAGGATGTTCTGCACCGTCTCCTTGCCGAGATAATGATCGATCCGGTAGATCTGGTGCTCGTCCATGATCTTCAAAAGGTCGGCATTCAGCGCCTTGGCCGACGCGAGATCGGTGCCGAACGGCTTTTCGATCACGAGGCGGCGCCAGGCGCCGTTCTCCTTCATCATGCCGGTGCGGCCGAGCTCACGCGCGGTCGGCGCGAACGCGGCCGGCGGCGTGGCCAGGTAGAACAGGCGGTTGCCGCCGGTTTCCTGCGCGCATTCCAGCGAATCCAGGTGTTCGCGCAGGCGATCGAACGACGGCGGGTCCTTCGGATCGGCCTCGACGAAGGTGACGCATTGCAGCAGCTGCTTTGCGATGTCGTCGTCGACCGGCCGCGTCGCGAACTTGCGCAGGCCCTTCATCAGGCTGTCGCGCAGCTCGTCATCCGACTGGCTCTTGCGGGCCACGCCGACGACACAGAACTTTTCAGGCAGCAGGTGCTCGGCGGCGAGATTGTAGAGCGATGGCATCACCAGCCGATGGGTGAGGTCGCCGGTCACGCCGAAAATGACGAAGGCGCAATTTTCCGGCTTGCGCTTGGCTTGCGGGTCTTTTGTCACGAATTGTTGGCCTTCGCTTCGCTACTTGCTATTTCGACTTCGCAGCGCCCGGCTGCTTCGGCTCCCTGTGGCCGCCGAATCCCGCGCGCATTGCGGAGAGAATTTTTTCGGCGAAGGTGTGTTCCCGGCGGGAACGGAAACGTGTGTAGAGCGCCGCGGTCAGCACTTCAGCCGGCACGGCCTCGTCGATGGCGGCATTCACGGTCCAGCGTCCCTCGCCGGAATCCTCGACGAAGCCGGAATATTCGGCGAGCTGCGGGCTGTCGGCGAGCGCGGTCGAGGTGAGGTCGAGCAGCCAGGACGGGATCACCGAGCCGCGCCGCCACACTTCCGCAATGTCGGCGAGATCGAAATCGTAGCGATGGTCCGCCGGCAGGGCCTCGATGTTGGCGTTCTTGAGAATGTCGAAACCTTCGGCATAGGCCTGCATCAGGCCGTATTCGATGCCGTTATGGATCATCTTGACGAAGTGGCCGGCGCCGACGGGGCCGGCATGGATGTAACCCTGCTCGATGCGGGGATCGCGTCCCTCGCGTCCCTCGGTGCGCGGAATGTCGCCGGCGCCGGGCGCGAGCGCGGCGAAGATCGGGTCGAGCCGGTCGACCACCTGTTTCTCGCCGCCGATCATCATGCAATAGCCGCGGTCGAGGCCCCAGACGCCGCCGGAGGTGCCGACGTCGACATAGTGGATGCCGCGGGCTTTCAGCGCCTTGCCGCGGCGGACGTCGTCCTGCCAGAAAGTGTTGCCGCCGTCGATGATGACGTCGCCGTCCTGCATCACGCCGGCGATCATGTCGATCGTCGTTTCGGTGATGTGGCCGGCCGGCAGCATCACCCAGGCCGTGCGGGGACGCTCGAGTTTCGAGATGAAGTCCTCGAGCGTCGCCGAGCCGACTGCGCCGTCGGCGGCAAGGCCGGCTACGGCCTTGGCGTCCTTGTCGTAGACCACGGTCGAATGTCCGTGGCGCATCAGGCGGCGAACGATGTTGCCGCCCATCCGGCCGAGGCCGATCATGCCGAGTTGCATTGGCGATATTCCTTAAGTGAGCGCGTCGGTGAGCGCCGCGTTGAGAGCGGCAAGACCCTTCTTGAGCCCGCCCTTGAGGTGGACGCGCAACGCGCGCCGGCCACGCTCGGTGAGCACGTCGAAATCGCCGCGCGCCTGCGCCGCCTTGATCACGCCGAAGCTGGCCTTCTGGCCCGGCACCTTGAGGTCCTTGGCATCGTCGGCCGTGATCTGGAGGAACACGCCGCTGTCGGGTCCGCCCTTGTAGGCCTGCCCCGTGGAGTGCAGGAAGCGCGGTCCGAACTCGGCGCAGGTTGCGACATGCCGCTTCTCGCGCACCTCGAGCCGCATGGCCTGGAGCGCGTCGATTGTCGCCTTGTCGCGCGCGACATAGCCGAGCAGGGCGACATAGTCGCCATCGCCCGAGCGCGACAGATGCGCCTTCAGCCAGGAGGTGAGATCGCCATTGGCGCCGGCGGCGCGCAGCGCCGTGGCGTTGGCCTCGTCGGTATAGAGATCGGCCTCATCAGTGCTGACCACCGGCTCCTCTTCCGGCAGCGCGCCGGTCTTCTCGAACGACGCCGTCAGCTCGCGAGTCTTGATCTTGGCCGCTTCCACGTCCGGCTGGTCGAACGGGTTGATGCCGAGGATCGAGCCCGCGACTGCGGTCGCCATCTCGAAGCGGAAGAATTCCTGGCCGAGATGGTCGATCGACTTCATGACGATGCGAACCACGGGATGGCCGGCCGCTTCGATCGCGGCGAGCTTGGAATCGTGGGCGGCGTCCGCTTCGCCTTCGATGCGGATGTCGATGAAGAACCGGTCGTTGCCGTAGACCGCGGGATCGCCCAGCGGCTCGCCCTCGATCGGGATCAGGCCCTTGCCTTCCTTGCCGGTCGATTCCGCGATGAGTTGCTCGGCCCAGGCGCCGAAATCGGCGATCTTCTTCGAGGCCAGGATCGTCACCTTGTCGCGACCTTCGAGGCCGGCATGGCCCAGGGCGAGGCCGAGCTGCACGCCCGGGTTTTCGCTCGGCGGCACGTCCGGCCCGCAGGAGCGGGCCATGGCGAGCGCGTGCTTGACGAAGGTCTTGACGTCGATGCCGGCGGTTGCCGCCGGCACCAGGCCGAACGGCGACAGCACCGAATAACGGCCCCCGATCGAGGGCTCGCCATGGAAGATGCGGGCGTAGTTCAGCTTCTTGGCGGCCTTCTCCAGCGACGAGCCGGGATCGGTCACAGCGATGAAGCGATGGCCGGTCTTCACCTTCGCACCCACCGCCTTGGCAACCTGCTCGTGGAAATAGTCCTTCATCGCGTTCGGCTCGGTGGTGCCGCCCGACTTGCTCGAGACGATGAACACGGTGCTCGCGATGTCGATCTTCGCCTCCATCGCCCGCACCTGCGCCGGGTCGGTGGAATCAAGCACATGCAGCTTCGGGAAGCCGGGCTTCTTGCCAAAGGTCTCGGCCAGCACCTCGGGGCCGAGGCTCGATCCGCCCATGCCGAGCACGACGGCGTCGGAGAATTTCTGGCCCTTCACGCGGCCCGCATAATCCTCGTAATCGGCGACGTCGGCCTTGGCCGCGCTGTCGAGCCAGCCGAGCCATTTGTCCTCATCAGTGCCGGTCCAGACCGACTTGTCGCGCTGCCACAGCCGGCGGATCTTGGCGGACGCCCGCCATTCCTCGGTGCTCTTGGCCACGGCCTTGCCGAGGCCGTCGCCGAGCGAGAGCTCCTGACCATCGAGCGCGGGCGCGAGCACGGTCGCGCGCTTGTGGGCGACGGCGCCGTAGAGCTTGTCGGCGGCGTCGGCGAACAGCTTGACGCCGTCCTTGACCAGTTCCTCGGTGATGGCGTCGAGCGAGATCCCGGAGCGCTCCAGCTCTTCGAGCACGCGCCTTGCGTCGTCGACGTTCTCCTCCAGGCTGTCGCGCGGCTTGCCGTGGTCGCGGAACGCGTCCAGCGTCGCCGGCGGCACCGTGTTGATGGTGTCGGGGCCGATCAGCTCCTCGACATAGAGGACGTCGCTGTAATCCTTGTTCTTGGTGCCGGTCGAGGCCCACAGCATGCGCTGCGGCTTGGCGCCCTTGGCGGCGAGCTTGTCCCAGCGGGGGCCCGAGAACAGGCGCTTGTAATCCTGGTAGGCAACCTTGGCGTTGGCGATCGCGACCTTGCCCTTCAGCGCGGCGAGCCGCTCCTTCTCGGACGGGTCGTTGGCGCGGGCGATCTTTTCGTCGAGCTGCTTGTCGACTACGGAGTCGATGCGGCTGACGAAGAAGCTCGCCACGCTCGCGACATGCGAGGGATCGCCGCCGCCGGCGACGTATTTTTCCAGGCCGGCGATGTAGGCTTCGGCCACCTGGAGGTAAACCGCTTTGGAGAATAGCAGCGTGATGTTGATGCTGATGCCGTCGCCGATCAGCGTCTCGATCGCCGGCAGGCCCTCGGGCGTTGCCGGCACCTTCACCATCAGGTTCTTGCGACCAACGTCCTTCCAGAGCCGCCGTGCTTCGGCGACCGTGCCTGATGTGTCCATGGCGAGATAGGGCGAGACTTCCAGGCTGACATAGCCGTCGCCGCCTTTGAGGCGGTCATAGACCGGGCGGAGCACGTCGGCGGCGGCCTGGATATCCTCGACGGCGACGGCCTCGAACAGATCGGCCACGGTCCGGTCGCCGCGCTTCAGCGCCTTGCCGATCGGGGCATCGTATTCGTCCGAGCTGCCGATCGCCTTCTCGAAGATCGAGGGATTGGAGGTGACGCCCTTGACGCCATCGGTGTCGATCAGCCGCTTCAGGTCGCCCTTGGCGATGAAGCCACGGGCCAGGAAGTCCAGCCAGACGGCTTGTCCGTGCTTTTCCAGTTCTTTGACGGGATTCATGATGCTTATTTATCTCCAAGCCTGCGGGCGAGGGGTTTCCGCGCCGGTCCTGACGCGCTATCCTCTAGCTTACATGCTCCCGGGAGGGAACCAATCAAGGGTACAGGCGTCATACCCTCCAGTGTAACTCCGTCGCGATCATGGCGATCCGGGCGGCAGCAGGGTTGTTGCGAAAAAGTCCTTGAGTTGCGTAATCTTTGAGTTGCGTAAAAGGTCGTTGGCCGAAAGTTCGGCCAAGTCTGGTTGCGTCAAGTCTGGTTGTGTAATGTCGGCCGCTTCGCTATCAACCAGTGGCTGTGCGGATGCCATCGGCTGATTCCAGTGCATCTGGTGAATAGCTCGGTCGCAAATGGCCATGCTGGGGGAAAGCATGCACGCTCGTCATGAAGGCATGGCGTTCGCCGTCGCCAATAGTGCGCCGCCGGGCGCGCAGGCCGGATCCGTCGACGGATCGCAGGATCTCGAAATCAGCCCATGTAGGACCTTGCTGCGACTGCTGGTTGCGGCGGGCTTTGCGATGACCCTGTTCAGTGCGACCCTTGCCTTCCACTGGTGGGATGGTCTTGGCGATTACAACACGATGGTCGGATATGCCGGCGTCGTGGTGTTCGCCTTGGTGACGATCCGGCTGATCTGGATGCTTCCCACCGAGCGGGGCCCGGTTCTCATCGTCAATCGCTACGGCATCCGCGATCTCCGCCTCGGCAATGAATTTCTGCCGTGGGATTCGATCGCGCGGATTTCTGCCGAACAGTGTCGCGGCCGCGAGATGATCGTGCTGACGCCGACGCCGGACTTGCAGCGGCACCTCCGCAGCATGCGCAACCTGGCCCGTCATGCGCAGAACGATCGTATCGTCATCCGGGCAGAGGGCCTGGCGACCGATTTTGATACAGTGCTGCGTGCTTGCCGCGACGCGCACGCAGCCAGCACGCCGCGCACCGCATTGCAGCAGGAAGATGAACGCGGCACCCAAGGCGATGCTCAAGACAGTGCCCAAGGCTTCGCCGTACAAGCGTCATAAGATCGCCGCCGGGATCGCTATGCTGCAACGCCGGATGAACGCATCCCCGGTAATGCCCGGATGTTGCGACCGAGTGACATTTTTTGGAAATGAGCCAATATAGACAGAGATTCGCACAAATTACGGGCATGTGCCTGTTCGTAACTCAACGAGTGCCTACGTTGTGCGTTGCGTCGTGTTGGCACCCGGGTGTCCAATGATCGTCATGTGCTCACGCTGATTCGAAACGGCCTGAGGAACGGTCCGGTAACTGCTTTCGTTTCAGCTTGTAGCGGAACTCACGCGGAGAGGGATCATGTACAACGATTCTCTATTCAACGCTTTCGCTCGGTCGTTCGAGGCGAGAAGCCAGCACGACATGTCGATGGCGGAATATCTGGAATCGTGTCGAAGCGATCCCATGAAATACGCGAACGCGGCCGAACGACTGCTAGCAGCGATCGGTGAACCTCAGACGATTGACACGGCCAAGGACCCACGCCTTGGCCGTATTTTTTTGAACCGCACGATCCGGACCTATCCGGCCTTCGCCGGCTTCTACGGCATGGAAGAAACGATCGAGCGCATCGTTGGTTTCTTCCGGCATGCGGCGCAGGGCCTCGAGGAACGCAAACAGATCCTCTATCTGCTCGGACCTGTCGGCGGCGGCAAGTCTTCGCTCGCCGAGCGGCTGAAGTCGCTGATGGAAGTGCATCCGATCTACGTGCTCAAGGCCGGCGACGAACTCTCCCCGGTGTTCGAGAGCCCGCTCAGCCTGTTCGATCCCGATCAGCTCGGCCCGATGCTGGAAGAGAAATACGGCATTCCGCGCCGGCGTCTCACCGGCTTGATGAGCCCGTGGTGCTACAAGCGGCTGGAAGCCTTCGGCGGCGACATCTCCCAGTTCCGGGTCGCCAAGATCCAGCCGTCGCGGCTGCGCCAGATCGCAATCGCCAAGACCGAGCCCGGTGACGAGAACAACCAGGACATCTCCTCGCTGGTCGGCAAGGTCGACATCCGCAAGCTGGAGACCTACGCGCAGAACGATCCCGACGCCTACAGCTATTCCGGCGGCCTCAACCGCGCCAACCAGGGCGTGCTCGAGTTCGTCGAGATGTTCAAGGCCCCGATCAAGATGCTGCACCCGCTGCTCACCGCGACGCAGGAAGGCAACTACATCGGCACCGAGAACATCGGCGCGATCCCGTTCACCGGCGTGATCCTCGCGCACTCCAACGAAGCCGAGTGGGCGAGCTTCAAGTCCAACAAGAACAACGAAGCCTTCATCGACCGCATCTGCGTGATCAAGGTGCCTTACTGCCTGCGGATCACCGAAGAGCAGAAGATCTATGAAAAGCTGATTCAGGGTTCCGAGCTGGCCTCGGCGCCTTGCGCGCCCTCGACTCTGGAGACCCTGGCACGGTTCTCGGTGATGTCGCGCCTGCGCAAGCACGAGAATTCCACCGTGTTCGCCAAGATGCGGGTCTACGACGGCGAGAGCCTGAAGGAATCCGATCCGAAAGCGCGCAGCGTCCAGGAATATCGCGACGCCGCCGGCGTCGACGAGGGCATGGACGGCGTCTCGACCCGTTTCGCGTTCAAGATCCTGGCCGCGACCTTCAACCACGACCCGCAGGAGGTCGCCGCCGACGCCGTGCATCTGATGTACGCGCTGGAGCAGTCGATCCGCCGCGAGCAGCTGCCGGAGGAAGTCGAGAAGCGCTATCTCGAATTCATCAAGGCGGATCTGGCGCCGCGTTATGCCGAGTTCATCGGCAACGAGATCCAGAAGGCCTATCTGGAATCCTACTCGGATTACGGCCAGAACCTGTTCGATCGCTACGTCGACTATGCCGACGCCTGGATCGAGGACCAGGACTTCAAGGATCCCGACACCGGCCAACTGCTCGATCGCGAGCTTTTGAACCAGGAACTGACGAAAATCGAGAAGCCGGCGGGCATCGCCAACCCCAAGGACTTCCGCAACGAGGTCGTCAAATTCTCGTTACGGTCGCGGGCCCAGAACGGCGGCAAGAATCCGACCTGGACCTCCTACGAGAAGATTCGCGACGTGATCGAAAAGAGGATATTCTCCCAGGTCGAGGACCTGCTTCCGGTCATCTCCTTCGGATCGAAGAAGGACGGCGAAACGGAGAAGAAGCATGGCGAGTTCGTCGCTCGCATGGTGGAGCGTGGCTACACCGAGCGTCAGGTTCGCCGGCTCGTCGAATGGTACATGCGCGTGAAGCAGGCCGGTTGAGGCGGATGGGAGGCGAATGGTAAAGTGCCCATTCACATTATTGACAGGCGCCTGAATCCAGGCGGCAAGAGTCTTGAGAACCGCCAGCGGTTCTTGCGTCGGGCCAAATCCCTGGTGCAGGGCGCCGTCAAGAAGACCTCGCAGGAACGCGACATCAAGGACGTCCTGGAGGGGGGCGAAGTCACGATCCCCCTCGACGGCATGCACGAGCCGCGCTTTCGCCGCGAAGGCGGTACGCGCGACATGGTGCTGCCCGGCAACAAGAAGTTCATCGAGGGCGACTATCTGCAGCGCTCCGGCCAGGGCAGTGCCAAGGATTCCGGCCCGGGCGAAGGCGACAGCGAGGACGCGTTCCGCTTCGTGCTCTCCCGCGACGAGTTCGTCGATCTCTTCCTCGACGATCTTGAGCTGCCGGATCTCGCCAAGCGCAAGATCGCGCAGACCGAGAGCGAGGGCATCCAGCGCGCCGGCTACACCACCTCGGGCTCGCCCGCCAACATCTCGGTGAGCCGGACGGTGAAGCTCGCGCTCGCCCGCCGCATCGCGCTCAAGCGTCCCAGCAAGGACGAGATCGAGGAGCTGGAGGCCGCGATCGCCGCCTGCACCGACGAGGACGAGCGCGTGGAGCTCATGGCTCGGCTCGAAAAACTGAAGGCGAAATCGAAACGCATTCCCTTCATCGACCCGCTCGACATCCGTTATCGCCGCTACGAGAAGGTGCCGCGGCCGGTGGCGCAGGCGGTGATGTTCTGCCTGATGGACGTTTCCGGCTCGATGTCCGAGCACATGAAGGATCTCGCCAAGCGCTTCTACATGCTGCTCTACGTGTTCCTGAAGCGCCGCTACAAGCACGTCGAGATCGTCTTCATCCGCCACACCGACCGCGCCGAGGAGGTCGACGAGCAGACCTTCTTCTACGGCCCGGCCTCGGGCGGCACGCTGGTCTCCAGCGCGCTGCAGGCGATGCACGAGATCGTGCGCGAGCGCTTCAACCCGTCGGACTGGAACATCTATGCCGCGCAGGCCTCCGACGGCGACAATTCCTATTCCGACGGCGAGCTGACGGGCATGCTGCTGACCGACAAGATCCTGCCGGTCTGCCAGTTCTTTGCCTATCTCGAGGTCGGGGAGTCCGGCGGCAGCGCCTTCGATCTCTCCGACTCCTCGCTCTGGACCCTCTATGAGCGCCTGCGCAACGGCGGCGCACCGCTCTCGATGCGCAAGGTCTCCGAGCGCAGCGAGATCTTTCCGGTGTTCCACGATCTGTTCCAGCGCCGCGAAACTGCCCAGGAGAAGGCCGCTCCATGACTGAACGATTGTTCGAAGGCGCGGATTGGGATTTCCACACCTTGCAGCGCATCACCGATGCCTGCGAGGCGGTGGCGTTGAAGGATCTCGGGCTCGACGTCTATCCGAACCAGATCGAGGTGATCACCGCCGAGCAGATGCTGGACGCGTATTCGTCGGTCGGCATGCCGCTGTTCTACAAGCATTGGTCGTTCGGCAAGCAATTCGCCTATCACGAGGCGTCCTATCGCAAGGGCCTGATGGGACTCGCCTACGAGATCGTGATCAACTCCTCGCCCTGCATCTCCTATCTGATGGAGGAGAACACGGCGACGATGCAGACCCTGGTGATCGCGCACGCCGCTTTCGGCCACAACCACTTCTTCAAGAACAATTACCTGTTCAAGCAGTGGACCGACGCCGACGGCATCCTCGATTATCTCGACTTCGCCAAGACCTATGTCATGCAATGCGAGGAGCGCTACGGCCGCGTCGAGGTCGAGCGCACGCTGGACGCCGCGCACGCGTTGATGTCGCACGGCATCGACCGCTATCCCGGCAAGAAGAAGCTGGATTTGCGCGTCGAGGAGAAGCGGGCAGGGCGCCGCCGCCAGCACGAGGAGGAGGTGTTCAACGACCTCTGGCGCACCGTCCCCAAGGGCGCCGCCAAGAGCCGGTCCGCGCTCAGCATCGAGCGCCGCCGCAAGCTGCTCGGGCTGCCGCAGGAAAACCTGCTCTACTTCCTGGAAAAGAGCGCGCCGCGCCTGGCTCCGTGGCAGCGCGAGTTGCTGCGCATCGTCCGCCACATCGCGCAATATTTCTATCCGCAGAGCCAGACCAAGGTGATGAACGAGGGGACGGCGACCTACGTCCACTATCGCATCATGACCAAGCTGCACGAGCAGGGCCGCATCAGCGACGGCAATTTCCTCGAATTCCTGGGCTCGCACACCAACGTGGTGTTCCAGCCCGAATTCGACGACCGGCGGTTCTCCGGATTCAACCCTTACGCGCTCGGTTTTGCCGTGATGCAGGACATCGAGCGGATCGTCACCAAGCCGGAAGACGAGGACCGCGAGTGGTTCCCCGACATCGCCGGCAAGGGCGACGTGATGGGCGTGCTGCGCGACGTCTGGGCCAACTACCGCGACGAAAGCTTCATCGGCCAGTTCCTGAGCCCGAAATTGATGCGGCACTTCCGCATGTTCCATCTGCACGACGATCCGGAGGAGCGTGCCGGCATCCGCGTCGACGCCATCCATGACGAGCGCGGCTTCCGCCGCGTTCGCCGCGAGCTGGCACGGCAGCACGATGTCGGCTACATCGACGCCAATATCGAGGTGGTCGACGTCGATCTTTCCGGCGACCGCCGCCTGATCCTGCATCACCACGTCATCAAGGGCTCGCAGCTGAACGAGACCGACGCCAAGCGCGTGCTGCAGCACCTCGCCGATCTCTGGACCTACGACGTCGCGCTGATCGAGGTCGATGCCAACGACAAGGTCCTGCGCGAATACGTCGTCAGCCCGCGCCCGATCGCAGCCGCGGTGGCGTGAGGGCCTGCCGATGTGAGCAATACAGCGGCGCGTTAATGTGCCCTCGCCCCTTGGGAGCGGGCAGCGACGCCGGTAGATGCAAGCGCACTGGGGTGAGGGGTATCGCTCCGCAACTTCCGTGTCGACAGAACTCCCATCCGGCGCTTCGCGCCACCTTCTTCGACAAGGGGAGAAGGGCTGTTCCCGCTGCGGCTACGCCACCGCGCGCTTTTATCCCGATCGCTTCACCGGCTTCTTCTTCGCCTTGCTCGCATTCAGCTCCACCGCCGCGCGGATAAGCGCCTTCAACGCCTTCTCGTTGACCTTCTCGCCCTCGCGAATATCGATCGCGCGCCGCACATTGCCGTCGAGGCTGGAATTGAACAGGCCTGAGGGGTCATCGAGCGCCGCGCCCTTGGCGAAGGTCAGCTTCACCACTTCCTTGTAGGTCTCGCCGGTGCAGATGATGCCGTCATGCTCCCACACCGGAACGCCGCGCCATTTCCATTCCTCGACGACATCAGGGGCGGCCTCCTTGATCAGGCCGCGGACCCGCGCCAGCATGTCGCCGCGCCAGTCTCCGAGCTCCTTGATCCTGCCGTCGATCAGCTTGGAGGGGGAGGCTCCATTCGCGTCCGACGCGCCGGCCTTCTTCGCGGTCACGGTCTTTTTCATGCTCTCGCCTCACGCGTTGCTGCGGCTGAGATAGGGCTGCGCGAACAGATACAGCCCTGTCGCGAGCAGCGGAATCAGCGGCACGAGCGCCAGGAAGCCGATCCACACGGCCTGGAGCTGCATGATCATGGCGACGATGTTGGCGATGACCGCAAGCGTGAAAGCCATCGACAGCCAACGATGAATTTGCCGTATCCACATCTGCGTGCTCATTGGGTCCTCTCTTGAGAATGTTCGGAAATAGGCGCGGGCGGAGAGCTAGGCTCCTCGCGCCAGCACCTCGTCCAGTTTTGCCAAAAACTGCTTCCAGCCGGCCTGCGCGCCGCCAAAAGCCTGCTTCTGTGTCGGGCTGAAGCCCGCCTGCTCGACGCGCAGATGCGTGCCGCTGCTGGTCGGCGTCAGCGTGAAGGTGACGACGCTTCTGAGGTCGAAGGCGGCGTCCTCATGCGAGAAATTCCAGGTGTAGGCGAGGCTCTTCTGCGGCTCGAGGGTGAGCACCTCGCAGTCCAGCACGCCGCCCCATTCGCCGCGCAGGTTGAAGCGATGACCTACCTCGGGCTTGAAGTCGTTCTTCATCAGCCAGTCCTCGATCAGATGCGGCTGCGTCAGCGCGCGCCAGAGCCGTTCGGCCGGAAACGCGAATTCGCGTTCGACGACCACGGAGCGCGTCTGGCTTGAGGCTTCAGTCATTGGTCCATCCTCTTCAGGAGATCATCGAGCGCGTCGAGCCGCTTCTGCCAGAAGCCGGCCATCTGGCTGGTCCAGTCGACCAGCGGATCGAGCGCGCCGGGCTGGGCGCTGTAATGGGTCTGGCGTCCCTCATGGCGGTCCCGCACCAGGCCGGCCTGCTTCAGCGCACCGAGATGTTTTGAGACCGCCGGCTGCGAAACGCCGGATCGCACCGTCAATGCCCCGACCGTCTGCTCGCCCTCGCGGCACAGCCGCTCGAAGATCGCCCGCCTCGTGGGGTCGGCGAGCGTCCTGAACAGGATATCGGGGGCGGGGGACATGGAAAATCCATAACCTTGGAGTTATGGATTAATGCATAACCGTGGAGTTATGGGTAAGTCAAGGGGTGTCGGACGCCATGGCGCGTCGCGGCGCCGCCCTACGGCCGCAAGTACAGATACCCCTGCGACTGCAGCTCGGCCAAACGAACCACGCCGCCCTTTTCCGCGCTGACGAAGCCCGGCAGCAGCTCCTTCAGCGTGACGTTCTGCGCCTTCATCGTGTTGCCGCAGGCGGCGAGCTCGACGCCGTCCTTGGAGAATTCGCCGATCCGCTTGCTGAGATCGGGGTTGGCTTGGCCAGCGTGAAACGCTTTCAGCGCCGGACCGTGGATCACCAGCGCTATCGTGACGTGTTCGGGGCCACCGACCCCGTCGATGTGGTTCTGGATGTTGCCGAGCACGAAGTTGACCTTCTCGGCGTCGCTGAGGTGATAGACCACTTTCAGCTTGTTGCCCGCGCCCGCTTCCGTCGCGGCTTGCGCACGCGAGGCGCCGAACGCTGCGCCCAGCGCCGAGACGGCGCTCCACAGGATGTTCCGGCGGTTCATGGCGATCTCCCTCGACTGGCCTGGATTCGCCGGACACATATCACTTGTGGCGCAGTGCCGCGAGTTCCTTGCGGTCGGTCACCAGCGAAGCGCATTCGCTGGAATCGGTGCGATCGAGCCGGAAAATCCTGTCGTCGGCGCCGCCGACGAGCGATCGCTCGGCGTCGTCGTCCGGCTTGTTGTTCTGCCAGACCCTGACGCGCTCGAGCCGCACGATCGCCGACCTGTCGTCCTTCGAGAGTGCAACGCCGATGCCGCCGCCCTCGCAGTCGACGCCGCAACCCAGGCGGACTTCGTTGCCGCCCTTGGTGAACACAGCGTGATTGCACGAACCGCTCGAATCGAAGTCGCCGGAGCGATGCCGGTACCTGAAGCCGAGCCGGAAGGAGTTGTGCAGCTCCTTGTCCTCCTTGTCCAGTTCCGCCGAGATCAACAGCTTCATCGAGGCGACCTTCTGCTTCGGATGCCGCGCAAGATGGTCGGCATCGTAGCGGCGGACGAAGCAGGCATAGGCTTTTGCGCCGGGGGCGCCCGCATACATGCGCGCGTTGAAGGTCTCGGCTTCAGCCTTGCTGGCCTCACGGATGTCGTCGCCTTCCTCGGCCTGGGCGGCGCCGATGAATGCGGCAAGGGCAAGCGGGAGGACAAGAGTAAGCTTCATGATCGCACCGGGCGCTTGGCGGCAATAGCCCGCCGCGGCAGGGCGGCGCAGGCCTGCCATTAGTCGCGGCGCCAGCGCACTGCGTTCAGGCCTTCGGCACGGTCACCCGTGCGACTATCCCGGCACGAACTCGGGCCGTCGTCTCAGGCCGGGCCTTAGTCATTGATGGCACCAAGAAGGTTCAATTGATGCACTCCTTGATTTCTCCGGAACCCGATGTCGGCGATGGCGGCGACATTGTCTCGGTTCGACAATGTGGTAGCGTTCACAGACGGCCGCCTTTGGCAGTCGTAAGCTGGGGCTGCCTTGTAAGCGTGTGGAGTCCCCCGCATGGGCGAAATTCGCAACTTCAGATCCGGCAATCAGGATGAGCCGCCGCCACACGGCCCCATGCCTCGCCGTCTCGCGGCGATCATTGTCGGCGACATCGCTTCCTACAGCCGCATCATGCAAGCGGACGAGGAGGGAACGCATGTCCGCGTCAAGCGGATCGAGCGCGATATCATCCAGCCCAGCATCATCGAGCACCATGGAAGTCTGGTGAAGACCACGGGCGATGGCTTCATCGCCATCTTCGACAGCCCCGTTGAGGCCGTTCGCTGCAGCATCGTGATCCAGCAGAACCTCATCGGCCGCAATGCCTCGCTTCCAAAGCATTCGCGGCTCGAATACCGGATTGGCGTCAATCTCGGCGACGTGATCGTGGAGCCGGACGATATCTACGGCGATGGCGTCAATATCGCCACACGTATCGAAGGCATTGCGGAGCCTGGTCAGGTCTATATCTCAGGCGCGATCTACGAGCAGATCAAGCACAAGGTGGTGTGCGGCTATGAGTCGCTCGGAGACCGCAAAGTCAAGAACATCACCGATCCGGTGCGTGTCTATCGCGTGCTGCCGGATGCAGATGCGGTCGGCAGGACGCGAGGGCGGCGCGAAAATACCCTTATCTTCCTTTTGGCCATCACGGTGCTGATTATCGCGACCGGCGTGCTCTGGTATTTGCTGGTGCAGCCCGGCAGGATCAACGAGCAGGCCGCCACGCCCACCGCCGCCCCGGCCGCGCTGCCGCAGGAGGCAGCGACGCAGACGCCACAACCCTCCCCATCATTGGCTTCCGCCCCTCCGTCGCCGTCGCCGGCGCCCAGCCCATCGGCGACGCCGCCTCGCGAACCCGAGATGATCGCCATTCGCGGCGGAAGCTTCGCGATGGGAAACAATGACGACCCGACCGAACGGCCTGTCCACCAGGTCGCGGTCAAGCCGTTCTCGATCGGAAAATTTCCGGTAACCGTGCGGGAGTGGAACGAGTGCGCCGCCGCCGGGGCGTGCGGATTTACGGCCACCGGCAAGGACGATGCCCCCGTCAGCAACGTGAGCTGGGCCGATGCGCAACAATATGCCGCCTGGCTCGCGCAGACGACGAAGAAGCCTTACCGCCTACCGAGCGAGGCCGAATGGGAATATGCCGCGCGCGGCGGAACGCAGACCAAATACTGGTGGGGCGACAAGCTCCAGCCGGGCATGGCCGGGTGCAAGGATTGCGGTGATCTTGCGGCTGAGCAGCCGGCCAAGGTCGGCAGCTTCAGGCCCAATCCATTCGGGCTTTATGACATGGGCGGCGGCATCGATCAGTGGGTCGAGGACTGCTGGCATAAGACCTATCAGGGCGCGCCGGGTGACGGCTCGGCATGGAGCAGCGGCGACTGCAGCTCTCATGTCCTGCGCTCGGGGTCCTGGAAGAACGATTCGAGATATGTGCGGCCGTCAAATCGCGATGGTTACGACACTAATGTTCGCTACCCTACACATGGATTCCGTGTCGCACTCAGTCCGTAAGTGCTGGAGTAGTTTGATGAAGATCATTGGCTGTGTCGCGCTGGTAGTCGCGATCGCATTGCTACCGGGCCCGGCCTGTTCGCAGGGCAAGGCTGCGCCCAAGGACGCCAAGCTCTATTTCATCACGCCGCATGACGGGCAGAAGGTTCGCGGTGGGGTCTGGGTCCGGTTCGGCTTGCGTAACATGGGTGTGACGCATGCTGGCGACGACTACCAGAACGCCGGCCATCATCACCTGCTGGTCGACGTCAACGACCCCATCGATCCGAATGAGCCGATCCCGCAAGACAAGTCGCACCTGCATTTCGGCGCAGGGCAGACCGAAACCATGCTTGAGCTTGCGCCGGGCACGCACACGCTCCAGCTGGTGCTCGGCGACGCCAAGCACTATCCGTTTCAACCGCCCATCGTGTCGGAGAAGATAACGATCCGAGTCAGGTCGTCGGCTTCGGCGCGGAGCAAATGATCACCGCAGGCTGGCGTTGATCTTGTCCAGCACGGCCGAGCCCGGGCACAGCGTATCCGCCTCCAGCGTGTTGAGCGGCGTCTCGACCGTGTTGAGGTGCTCGTGCAGATCTTCCGCGTCGGGGTCGACGTAGAGGAGGCCTGTGACGATCTGCCCCTTGGCGGCGTGCTTCGCGAGGAAGGTCTGGGCGCCCAGCCGGTCATGCGGATCGTAGTCGGCGTCGATCTTGCGCAGCGCGATCTTGCTGCCGTCATGCTGCTCGACCATCTGCACCGTGCCGGGCGCGTAATCGACGGCGATGGGATCGCGGCCGACCAGCACATCGAGCCGGTTCACGGCGTCATTGTGCTCGCGGACATAATCAAAGCTCTTGGTCGAGCCGGCGTGGTTGTTGAAGGCGATGCAGGGGCTGATGACGTCGATGAAGGACGCGCCCTTGTGGCGGATCGCGGCCGCGATCAGCGGCACCAGCTGGGTCTTGTCGCCGGAGAAGCTACGCGCGACGAAGGTGGCCCCGAGCTGCAGCGCGATGGCGACGAGGTCGATGGCGTTGTCGGTGTTGGTCACGCCCTTCTTGCTCTTCGAGCCGCGGTCGGCGGTCGCCGAGAACTGGCCCTTGGTCAGGCCGTAGACGCCGTTGTTCTCGACGATATAGGTCATGTTGACGCCGCGCCGGATCGAATGCGCGAACTGGCCGAAGCCGATCGAGGCGGAATCGCCGTCGCCGGACACGCCTAGATAGATCAGGTCGCGATTGGCGAGGTTGGCGCCGGTCAGCACTGATGGCATGCGGCCATGCACGGAGTTGAAGCCGTGCGAATTGCCGAGGAAATAGTCCGGCGTCTTCGAGGAGCAGCCGATGCCGGAGATCTTTGCCACCCGGTGCGGCTCGATCGACAATTCGTAGCAGGCCTCGATGATCGAGGCGGTGATCGAATCGTGGCCGCAGCCCGCGCACAGCGTCGAGATCTTGCCCTCGTAGTCGCGATGCGTGTAGCCGAGCTCGTTCTTCTTCAGGCCCGGATGATGGAATTTCGGTTTTGCGATGTAGGTCATGACACGGCCTTGCGGAGCGGGGTCACCTTGAGGTGATCCTGGTGATCGCCAATGGCTTTTGCGATGAAACGGGCGGTGATCGGCGAGCCGTCATAATGCACGATCGGCACCAGACGCACCGGGTCGATGCCGTTCTCGTTGACGATGAGCTGGCGCAGCTGGCTGTCGCGGTTCTGCTCGACCACGTAGACGAAGTCGTGCTCGGCGAGGAAGCTTGCGACGCTCGAGTGGAACGGGAAGGCGCGGATGCGCATCCGGTCGAGCTGATGCCCGCGCGCTTCCAACAGGCCGATCGCCTCGTCCATCGCCGGCGACGTCGAGCCGAAATAGATCACGCCGTATTTGGTCGGCCGCTCTGCATTGGCCTGCAGCGGCCGCGGCACCAGGTCCTGCGCGGTCTCGAACTTGCGCATCAGGCGCTGCATGTTGTCGGCGTAAACCGAGCCTTCCTCGGAGTAGCGCGCATAGCGATCACGCGAGGTGCCGCGGGTGAAGTAGGAGCCCTTGGTCGGATGCGTGCCGGGATAGGTGCGGTAGGGGATGCCGTCGCCGTCGACGTCGAGATAGCGGCCGAAGTCGCGGCCCTCTTCCAGCATCTCCGCGGTCATCACCTTGCCGCGATCATATTGCTTGGCATCGTCCCACTTCAGCGGCCGGCAGAGCCGGTGGTTCATGCCGATGTCGAGATCGAGCATCAGGAAGATCGTGGTCTGCAGCCGCTCGGCGAGATCGAAGGCGGCCGCCGCGAACTCGAAGGCCTCGGCCGGGTCTTCCGGGAACAGCAGCACGTGCTTGGTATCGCCGTGCGAAGCATAGGCGCAGGCGATGATGTCGCATTGCTGGGTGCGGGTCGGCATGCCCGTCGAGGGGCCGGCGCGCTGGATGTTCATGATCACGGCCGGAATCTCGGCGAAATAGGAGAGGCCGATGAACTCGGTCATCAAGGAGATGCCGGGGCCGGAGGTCGCGGTGAAGGCGCGGGCGCCGTTCCAGGAGGCGCCGATTACGATGCCGATCGAGGCGAGCTCGTCCTCGCCCTGCACGATGGCGTATTTCGCCTTGCCCGTTTCAGGGTCGTGCCGGTACTTCTTGCAATGGGCCGTGAAAGCCTCCGCCACCGACGATGACGGCGTGATCGGATACCAGGCGCACACCGTAGCGCCGCCATAGACGGCGCCAAGAGCGGCGGCGCTGTTGCCCTCGATGAAGATGCGGTCGCCGACCTTGTCGGATTTCTTCACCCGCAGCCCGATCGGACATTTCAAATTCTGCAGCGCCCAGTCGCGGCCGAGATGCAGCGCGTGGACGTTGGAGGAGAGCAGCTTCTCCTTGCCCTTGTACTGCTCGCCGATCAGCTGCTCGATCAGCTTGGGGTCCATGTCGAGCAGCGCCGAGAGAGCGCCCAGATAGATGATGTTCTTGAACAGCTGGCGCTGGCGCGGATCGGTGTAGGTCGAGTTGGTGATGGCGGTTAAGGGCACGCCGATCACGGTGATGTCGTCGCGGAACTTGGTCGACGGCATCGGCTTGGTGGAATCGTAGAACAGATAGCCGCCCGGCTCGATGCCGGCGACGTCCTTGTCCCAGGTCTGCGGATTCATGGCGACCATCATGTCGACGCCGCCGCGGGCGCCGAGATGGCCTTCTTCGGTCACCCGCACCTCGTACCAGGTCGGCAGGCCCTGGATGTTGGAGGGGAAGATGTTGCGGGGGGATACCGGCACGCCATGACGCAGGATCGCGCGTGCGAACATCTCGTTGGCGCTGGCCGAGCCCGAACCGTTGACGTTGGCGAAACGGACGACGAAGTCGTTTACGCTGCTGATCGGCTTTTTGTCGGACATGTCGAACCTGCGTGGGTCATCTCGATGAAATATTTCTGCATGTCCCAGGCGCCGGTGGGACAACGTTCGGCGCACAGCCCGCAATGCAGGCAGACGTCCTCGTCCTTGACCATCACGCGTCCGGTCTTGAGGTCCGAGGAGACGTAGAGGTCCTGGTCGGGATGCGCCGAGGGTGCCTTGAGCCGCTGGCGCAGATCGCCTTCTTCGCCGTTGTCGGTGAAGGTGATGCAATCCATCGGGCAGATGTCGGCGCAGGCATCGCACTCGATGCAGAGCGAGGTCGAGAACACGGTCTGCACGTCGCAGTTCAGGCAGCGTTCGGCCTCGCCGAGCGCCAGCTTGACGTCATAGCCGAGCTCGACCTCGGCGCGGATATCTTTCAGCGCGATCACCTTGTCGCGATGCGGCACCTTGTAGCGCTTGTCGACGGAGATGTCGTTGTCATAGCTCCATTCGTGGATGCCCATCTTCTGCGACGAGACATGCACGTCCGGCAGCGGACGTTCGGTAATGTCCTCGCCCGACAGCATCTTGTGGATCGACAGCGCGGCGTCGTGGCCGTGCGCCACCGCCCAGATGATGTTCTTCGGGCCGAACGCGGCGTCGCCGCCGAAGAACACCTTTGGATTGGTCGAGACGAATGTCTTGGGATCGACCTTGGGCATGTGCCATTTGTCGAACTCGATGCCGCAATCCTGCTCGATCCAGGGGAAGGCGTTCTCCTGGCCGACCGCGACCAGCACGTCGTCGCATTCGATGGTCTGGTCCGGCTCGCCGGAGGGAACGAGGTTGCGGCGGCCCTTGGCGTCGTATTCGGCCTTCACCTTCTGGAAGGTGACGCCGGTGAGCTTGCCATTGTCGTGAACGAAAGCGACGGGGACCATGAAATTGAGGATCGGAATATCCTCGTGGAGCGCATCCTCCTTCTCCCAGGGCGAGGCCTTCATCTCCTCGAAGCCGGAGCGCACTACGACCTTCACCTCTTCGCCGCCGAGGCGGCGCGCGGTGCGGCAGCAATCCATCGCGGTGTTGCCGCCGCCGAGCACGATCACGCGCTTGCCGATCTTGTCGACATGGCCGAACGACACGTTGGCCAGCCATTCGATGCCGATATGGATGTTGCCGGCTGCTTCTTTGCGGCCGGGAATGTCGAGCTCGCGGCCGCGCGGCGCGCCGGAGCCGACGAAGATCGCGTCATATTTCTCCGCGAGCAGCGCCTTCATGCTCTCGATGCGGTGGCCGCCCTTGAATTCGACGCCAAGACCCAGGATGTAGCCGGTCTCCTCGTCGATCACCGAATTGGGCAGTCGGAATTTGGGAATCTGCGACCGCATCATGCCGCCGGCTTCCGGATCGGCATCGAACACGGTGCAGTGATAGCCGAGCGGCGCCAGATCACGCGCCACGGTCAGCGAGGCCGGGCCGCCACCGACGAAGGCGACGCGCTTGCCGTTCTTCGCTGCGGGGCGCGGCAGGCGCTGCCTGATGTCGTCCTTGAAGTCCGCGGCGACGCGCTTCAAGCGGCAGATCGCAACCGGAGTTTCCTCGACGCGTCCGCGCCGGCACGCCGGCTCGCACGGACGATCGCAGGTGCGTCCCAGGATGCCGGGAAACACGTTCGATTTCCAATTGATCATGTAGGCGTCGCTGTAGCGGCCTTGTGCGATCAGTCGGATGTATTCGGGAACCGGAGTGTGTGCAGGACAGGCCCATTGGCAATCGACCACTTTGTGAAAGTAGTCGGGGGCCGCGATATCGGTCGGTTTCATTCCTACCCTGTCCGCGCAGGCCCAAAGACCCCGCGGCCTTTTTTTGTGAGCATGGCGAGCGCTTAACGCGCTTCGATCTGGTTTCTGAATGACGTCATTGGGTTAGCTTATTAGAACGGCTCCGAAGTACAACGGCAAATTTGCGGGATCACCGGCTTTCATGGGAGCCAAGCGCGCACAGCATTAACGGCGGCGCGTGATGCGCGTGCGGTGCAGCATGTTGCGATGCGCGCGAGCGCGTCAACTCTGCGCGATGTCGCTCTTCGCGAGGTCCCACATCAGGCTGTACGTGCCGACGGAGACGGGGGGCGGGAAGGGCGCAGCCGCCGGGCCGGTGAAACGTTCGGCGATCACGGCCGAGACCGCGCCGACATGGGTGCCGTCGATCAGCACGAACCAGTCGCGCGCGCCTTCGTTGCGGATCGCGGGCATGTCCGCCTTTGCGCCGGACAATTCCGGCTCGCTTTCGAGCAGGTGCATCGAGATGATGCCGTCACGCTCTTGCGGCGCCAGCTTGTCTTGCAGTGCGTCACGCCACGCGGCCGCATTGTCCGCGGCGGGACGCAGCCGCACCAGGCCGAGCGCAGCGCCCCGGCCGGTGCCCTTGCTGAGCGTGATGCGCGCCACGACGCGCAGCATGTCCTTGAAACGCGCCATGGACCGCCGGGACCATTCGGTCTGATTGGCGAGCCGCGCGCGATAGGCGGGGCTGTCCAGCACGTCGATCGTTTCCGTCGAGTACAGCGAGAGATATTTGGGACTGGCGGCATGCGCGACATAGCGCCGCGCCTCCAGGAAACCCTCGATCGCGACGCGCTCTTCCAGATGCTCGCGATCGTACCAGCGGTTGAAATCGTCCTCATCGGCTGCGTCGATATTCATCGACGTCAGCAGCATGCCTTTCCCGGCGAGCGGCATTCTTCTTGTCCTCTCATCGCCCGATCTTCGATGCGAGGTCGGCGATCGACTTCATCACCGCGTCCCTCACGCCGGCATCATAGAGCGAATGCCCGGCTTCTTCCACGACGCGAAGCTCGGACGTGGACCAAACTTTTGCGAGCGCGTGGGATGTCTCGGGAGGACACAACAGATCGTAGCGGCCCTGCACGATCATGCCGGGAATGCCCGCGAGCCGGCCCGCGTTCCGCAACAACTGGTCTTCGCTCATGAAGGAATTGTTGACGAAATAATGCGCTTCCATGAACGGTGTCGCCGGCAGCGTGCGCCAGACGTTCAGCGACGCGAGGTCGAGCCGCGTCTTGCCGGGCTTGTGCTCCGACAGAGCGCGCTCGGTGTCGTGCCAGGCCCGCGCCGCAGGGCCGTGCACGGCCGGATCGGCATCGAGGATGCGGCGCCAATAGGCGTCCACCGGCTGCGCCCGCTTTTCAGGCGGCAGCACGCTGAGAAAATCCTCGTACAGTGCGGGATAGAATTGCGCCAGGCGCACCGTGAACGCCGTCTCGACCTCCGCCCGGGTGCCGAGGAACGTCGCGCGCAGCGCAATGCCGGAGACGCGCTCGGGATGTGCCTCTGCGTAAGCCAGCGCCAATGTCGCGCCCCAGGAGCCGCCGACCACCATCCAGCGTTCGAAGCCGAACTTCTCGCGGATTCTCTCCATGTCCGCGATCAGATGCGCCGTGGTGTTGTGCTCGCGCGAGCCCTTGGGCCGGCTGCGGCCGCAGCCGCGCTGGTCGAACAGCACGGCGCAGAAGCGGTCGGGATCGAACAGCCGGCGATGGTCCGGCTGGCAGCCGCTGCCGGGCCCGCCATGCAGATAGATCGCCGGAATGCCGTCGCTGCGGCCGACGCTCTCGACATAGAGCTCATGGCCGTCGCCGACGTCGAGCATGTCGGAGGTCAGCGGCGCAAAAGGATCGGCACGCCTGGCGGAAGCGGCCGCGTCGGCGTCAGGTCCCATTCTCGGATTCCAGGGTGCCGCCGGCAAAATTCCGATAGAGGAAGCGGCTGGTCTCGCCCTCGGCCTCGGCTTCCGCCTGCTTGAAGATGGTCTCGTGCAGCGGCGACAGCGCGCAGGCCGGATCGGTGTTGGCGGCGTCGCCCGTCAGAGCAAAGGCCTGGCAGCGGCAGCCGCCGAAATCGATCTCGCGGAATTCGCAGGATTTGCACGGCTCCTTCATCCAGCCGGTGCCGCGATAGCGGTTGAAGGCCTCCGAGTTCTGCCAGATCCAGGCGATCGAATGGTTGGAGCGCACCGATTCGAACTCGAGCCCGGTGATGCTCTCGGCGGCGTGGCAGGGCAGCACCTTGCCGGCCGGCGAGATGTTGAAGAACTGCCGGCCCCAGCCGCCCATGCATTTCTTCGGCCGCAGCGCGTAATAGTCGGGAACGACATAGTCGATCGCGAGCGTGCCCTTGAGCCGTTCGCGCGCCTCCTCGACAATGCGCGTGCATTCGTCGAGCTGCGCGACGGTCGGCATCAGGGCAGCGCGGTTCTTCAGCGCCCAGCCGTAATACTGGACATTGGCGACCTCCAGGCGATCGGCGTCGAGATCGACGGACATCTGGATGATGTCAGGCAGCTGGTGCAAATTCTGCCGGTGCATCACCGCGTTAACGGTGAGCGGCAAATCCAGCTCGCGCGTCCATTTCGCCACTTCGAGCTTCTTGCGATGGCCGCCCTTGTAGCCGGCAACGCGGTCGGAGAGGCCCTCTTCGATGCCCTGGAAAGAGATCTGCACATGGCAAAGCCCGGCGTCCGCAAGCTCGCTCAGCCGCTCGCGCGTCAGCAGCACGGCCGAGGTGATGAGATTGGTGTAGAGCCCGACATCGCTGGCGTGCTTGACCAGCTCGACCAGGTCCTTGCGCGCCGTCGGCTCGCCGCCGGAGAAATGCACCTGGAGCACGCCGATCTCGGCGAGCTCGCTCAAGACTTTCTTCCATTCCTCGGTGGTCAGCTCCTTGCCCGAGCGGTCGAGCTCGACCGGGTTGGAGCAATAGGGGCATTGCAGCGGGCAGCGATGGGTGATCTCGAGCAGCACGGCAAGGGGGATGCCGAAGGTCTCCGCCGTCGAGCGCTGCTTCTCCAGCACCGCCAGGCTGTCGCTGGGTGGGATGGTCACGTCGCTCATGACGTCTTCTCCCTGATCTCCGTCAGAAAGCCCTTGTCGGCGAGGTCCTGCAGCATGACGATGACGTCGGCCAGGATCGCCTCGCGGGGAGCTGCGTATTTCGCCGCCAGCTGATCGGATACGTCGCCGACACTGCGCTTGCCGTCGCAGAGCTGCAAGACCTCGACAGCGATCTCGTCCGGGGCCAGCACGCGTTCCGGGGCCAGGATCACCCAGACCTTGCGGGTCTCGTCATATTTCAGCTTGGCATGCCGCGGCAGCACGGGGCGGCTCGCCTCGCTGACGCTGATGTTGCGCGGCCCGGCCATTGCTGCTCCTCTTCAGCCCGCCTTGGGCACGAACGCGCCCGGCGGAATGTTGCCCTCGACATAGGCGTGCTGGAGCGCGTCCAGCTGCACCCACAGCACGTTGGTCTTGAAGATCAGCGCGTTGCAGACCGAAGCGCGCTCTTCCGGCGTCCTCGCATGCGTCCTGACATAGTCCAGCGCGAAATTGGCATCGCGCGGCGCCTGCGTCAGGCGGCGCTTGAAGTAGCTCATGATGTCGGGATTGACGAAGTCGTAATGCTCCAGCATGCCGGCGATGCGCTCTTCGTGCAGGTTGGGCGCAAACAGCTCGGTCAGCGAGGAGGCGATCGCCTCCAGCGGGCTCTTTTCGCGGCAATAGTGCACGTAAGCCTCCACCGCGAAGCGCGTCGCCGGCAGGATGCCTTCGGTGGATTCCACGTAGGCCGTGTCGAGGCCGAGGCCTTCGGTCAGCTTGATCCAGCGCTCGATGCCGCCTTCGCTGCCGACATCGCCGTCATGGTCCTCGATGCGGTGGCGCCATTCCACGCGCGTGGCGCGGTCGCGGAAGCGCGAGATCACCACCGCGTCCTTGATCGGGATCGTGCTCTGGTAATAGTAGCGGTTCAGCGCCCAGGCCTGCACCTGGCCCTTGTTCAGCTTGCCGCCGTGCAAGAGCTTATGGAACGGATGCAGGCTGTGATAGCGCGTTGCCCCGATATGGCGCAGCGTCGCCTCGAGCTCCTCGGCGGAGTTGAGCCTGATATCCCTGCCGATCGAGAGTGCAGTCATTCCCGTCATTGACGCCGTAGTCACAGCACGATCTCCGTTCCATCCGCCGGTATCTGCCAGCCCGCCGCTTCAGCCGTCTTGCGCTCGGGTGAGGCAGGCAGCAGCGCCGGGTTCGAGTTGTTGATATGCAGAAATATCTTCCTGTCGATATTGAGGTCGGCGAGGCGCGCGATGGCGCCGTCGTCACCGGACATGGCGACGTGTCCCATGCTCCTGCCGGTCTTGTGGCCGAGCCCGGCCCTGATCATCTCGTCGTCGCGCCAGACCGTGCCGTCGAAGAACACCAGCGAAGCGCCGTCGATCTCGGCCTTGAGCGCGTCGGTGATTTCGGCGCAGGCGGCGATGAAGTAGAAATATTTGCCGGTCGACTTGTCGGTGATCTTCAGGCCCAGCGTATCGCCGTCGCCGCTCTCGCCGCCGGGATGCGCCTTGCCTTCCAGATACCAGGCCGACTTGCCCGAGACCGCGAACGGCAGCATTTCGAGCCCTGAACGCGCACCATCGGGAAGGCGCGGCTCGAACGGCTCATGGATGCCGATCGGCTGGCGCCGCACGTGCTTCTCGTTCAGCACGTTGAAGATGCTGTTGCTGGCCAGGATCGCCAGCACTTTCTCATGTGCATAGATCGTGAACGGCGAGCTCTCGCGCATCGATAGCAGGCCCGCCACCGCATCCACTTCGCTGTTGGTCAGGACCACGCCCGCGACAGGCGTATGGCGTAGCGCCCCGGCCTTGGGGTGCAGCTGCGGCGTGGCATTCAATTGCTGGCGCAGGTCGGGGGAGGCGTTGATCAGGAACCAGTTCTCGCCGTCGCCGCTGAAGGCGATCGAGGCTTGCGTCCGGTGCAGCTCATTCCCGCCATTGCGGGCCGCCCGGCAGCCCTCGCAGCCGCAATTCCACTGGGGAACCCCGCCGCCGGCTGCGGCACCCAGGACGACGACGCGAAGCATGATCCGTCTCCTGGAAAGGAACACGCGCGGTGGATCTCAGGCCGACGCAAATGCCGACACGGATTCTTTCCTTCGGAAACGCGTCGTGACCGAAAGATCCACCGCCGCAGAACGCGAAATCGCCAACCGGCTTACTTGCGGGTGGCGCTCACATACATGTTGATTTCCATGCCACAGGGCACTTCGACGATCTTCGGGGCTTTCCATGCCATTTTGGCTCTCCATTTTTGCGAATTCGGACGTATCCGCCCACCCTCTAAGTTAATGCGCGCCGAGAAGTTCGCTAGTGAAATTTTCCCGGACCTAGGTAGTAGGCCTCCCGAATGCTGCACTGCGAGAGAGCGCATTCCGGCCGCAAAGATGCGCGAATGACACACGCAAAATGCCGATAGGTCGTGATCCCTGTCGGGATAAACGAGTTGTGAGTTTGCAACGGCTTCCAATCGGCTACAGGCGACCCCATTGGATCAGGCATGCCCAGATATTTCTTCAACACCCGTATCGGCGACGAACTGATCGTGGATCCTGACGGCGAGGACCTGCGCAACCCCGATCGCGCCTGGGAGGTCGCCCGCCAGATGATCCTGGAGGTGGTGAAGTCCGAGGGCACTCAACGGGCCCTGCTCGAGGCGGTGATCGAGGTGACCGACACCGAAGGCGAGGTCGTGCTGGAGTTTCCCTTCACTGAGGCGCTGCTGGACATCCCGGATCCGTCCGCGACAAGGCATTAGAGCCACGCGAGGTGCGCTGCCTCCCCCACTTGCGGGGGAGAGCTGGGGAGAGGGTGTCTCCGCAAGCGAGAACCCCCAGGGGACAGAGCCCTCACCCGCGCCTTCGGCGCGATTACGCGCTGAGCTCCCGCCCTTCACCCCCGCGAAATCCGCATGGCTTTGCCGCGTTCCCGGCGCTAAAAGACGCCGGTTACACGGAGCAAGCCATGCAAGATCTCTGGCGCCTGTCGGCTGCCGACCTCGCCACCCTCGTCAAGTCCAAAAAGGTGTCCGCCAGGGAGGCTGCCAAGGCCGGTCTCGCCCGGCTCGATGCCGTCAATCCCAAGCTCAATGCGGTGATCGACCACCGGCCGGACGACGTGCTCAAGCAGGCCGATGCCGTCGATGCCGCCATCGCGCGGGGCGAGGATCCGGGCGTGCTCGCCGGTGTGCCCGTCACCATCAAGGCCAATGTCGACCAGGAGGGCTTTGCCACCACCAATGGCCTGAAGCTGCAGCGCGACGTGATCGCGCGCGAGGACAATCCGGTCGTCGCCAATTTCCGCAAAGCCGGCGCCATCCTGCTCGGCCGTACCAATTGCCCGGCCTTTTCCTATCGCTGGTTCACCACCAACCTCATCCATGGCGACACCAAGAACCCGCGCGATGCCTCGCTGACGCCGGGCGGCTCCTCCGGCGGCGCCGGTTCGGCGGTCGCGGCCGGCATCGGCCACATCGCCCACGGCACCGACATTGCCGGCTCGATCCGTTATCCCGCCTACGCCTGCGGCGTGCACGGTCTGCGCCCCACGCTGGGGCGCATCCCCGCCTTCAACCCCGCGCTGCCGGAGCGCCCGATCGGGCCGCAGATCATGGCGGTGTCGGGTCCGCTGGCGCGCACCGTCAACGATTTGCGCATCTCGCTCGAAGCCATGTCGGCGCGCGACATCCGCGATCCCTGGTTCGTGCCGGCGCCGCTGCAAGGCCCGGCGCGAGACAAGCGCGCCGCGCTCTGCCTCAATCCGGGCGGCCTTGCCACCACGCCCGAGGTGAAGGCGGCGGTGAGCGACGCCGGCAAGCGGCTGGAGCGGGCGGGGTGGACCGTCGATATCATCGAGGACACGCCGCCGATGCGCGAGGCGGTCGAGTGGCAGATCAAGCTCTGGCTCGGCGATGGCTATGAGGCGCAGCTCGAGGCGGCCGAACGCGAAGGCGATCCCGGTGCGCTGGCCTGCCTGCGCGGCAACCGCGCCAGGGTCACGCCGATGGACCAGGCCAATTACGCCAAGGCGCTGACGCGGCGGGCCACGCTGACCCGCGACTGGATGCTGTTCTTCGAGAAATACGCCGTGCTGTTGACGCCGGTCTCGGGCGAGTTGCCATTCCCGGATCATCTCGACCGCAAGGACGACGAGTCCTTCAAGCGGGTGTGGGAAGCGCAGCTGCCGCAGATCGCGATTCCCTTCATGGGATTGCCCGGCCTCGTGGTCTCCACAGGTCTCGTCGGCAAGGCGCCGGTGGGCGTGCATGTCGTGTCCGGCCGCTATCGCGAGGATCTCTGCCTGCTCGCAGGCGAGGCGATCGAGGCGGGCGGCGTGCCGCCGTCGCCGATCGATCCCGTGGGCTAGCGATGTCGGTGATCTACGACTTCAAAGCCAACTCGCTGGCCGGCGAGGAGGTCCCGATGCGCCGCTTCGAAGGGCAGGTGCTGCTGATCGTCAACACCGCGAGCAAATGCGGCTTCACGCCGCAATATCGCGGACTGGAAGATCTGCATCGCGATCTGTCGCCGCGCGGCTTTGCCGTGCTCGGCTTTCCCTGCAACCAGTTCGGCGCGCAGGAGCCGGGCCAGGCAAGCGAGATCCAGGCGTTCTGCTCGACCAATTACGACGTCACCTTTCCCCTGTTCGAGAAGATCGACGTCAACGGCGCCAATGCGCACCCCCTGTATGAGTACCTGAAACGCCAGCAATCCGGGCTTCTCGGTGCCTCCATCAAATGGAATTTCACCAAATTCCTGGTGGACCGAGCGGGCAAGGTGGTCGCGCGCTACGCGCCGACCGCACGGCCCGAAGGATTGCGCAATCAAATCGAAACACTGCTGTGAGCGAGACAATCATGAGCGACGAATTTCCGGACCGCCTGTCGGTCGATCCGAACAGCCCGTATTACAACGCGGACATCCTGTCGCGCGACGTCGGCATCCGCTTCAAGGGTGTCGAGAAGACCAATGTCGAGGAGTACTGCATCAGCGAGGGCTGGGTCCGCGTCACCGCAGGGAACGCCAAAGACCGCCACGGCAACCCGCTGACCATCAAGGTGCACGGACCCGTCGAGCCGTACTTCAGGGATAAGAAATAGTCACCGTCATTCCGGGGCGATGCGAAGCATCGAACCCGGAATTTCGAGATTCCCCGGTGCGCAATTGCGCACCTGAGGTCTGGTCCTTCCGACCCTCCCGGAATGACGCCAAGAGAAAGCCTGCCCCATGTCCGTCCGCATCGTCGACGTCCGCGAGATCACCAAGCCGATCTCGTCCCCGATCCGTAACGCCTATATCGACTTCACCAAGATGACGACGAGCCTCGTCGCCGTCGTCACTGACGTCGTGCGCGACGGCAAGCGCGTCGTCGGCTACGGCTTCAACTCCAACGGCCGCTACGGGCAGGGCGGCCTGATCCGCGAACGCTTTGCCTCGCGCATCACGGAGGCCGATCCGACGTCGCTGCTCAATGGCGCCGGCGACAATCTCGACCCCGACAAGGTCTGGGCCGCGATGATGACCAACGAGAAGCCCGGCGGCCATGGCGAGCGCTCGGTCGCGGTCGGCACCATCGACATGGCGGTGTGGGATGCGGTGGCCAAGATCGCCGGCCAACCGCTGTTCCGTCTGCTCGCCGAGCGCCACGGCGTCAAAGCCAATCCGCGCGTCTTCGTCTACGCCGCCGGCGGCTACTATTATCCCGGCAAGGACCTCTCGATGCTGCGCGGTGAGATGCGCGGCTATCTCGATCGCGGCTACAACGTCGTGAAGATGAAGATCGGCGGCGCGCCGATCGAAGAGGACCGCACGCGGATCGAGGCGGTGCTCAAGGAGATCGGCAAGGACGCGCAGCTCGCCGTCGATGCCAACGGCCGTTTCAACCTGGAGACCGGCATCGCCTACGCCAAGATGCTGCGCGACTATCCCTTGTTCTGGTACGAGGAGGTCGGCGATCCCCTCGACTACGCGCTGCAGGCCGCGCTCGCCGAATTCTATCCGGGACCGATGGCGACGGGCGAAAACCTCTTCAGCCACCAGGACGCCCGCAACCTAATCCGCTACGGCGGCATGCGCCCCGACCGCGACTGGCTGCAATTCGACTGCGCGCTGTCTTACGGTCTCTGCGAATACCAGCGCACGCTGGAAGTGCTGAAAACTTACGGCTGGTCGCCCAGCCGCTGCATCCCGCACGGCGGCCACCAGATGTCGCTCAACATCGCCGCGGGCCTCGGCCTCGGCGGCAATGAGAGCTACCCCGACCTGTTCCAGCCCTATGGCGGCTTCCCCGACGGCGTCCGCGTCGAGAACGGACACATCACGATGCCCGATCTCCCCGGCATCGGCTTCGAGGGCAAGTCGGATCTCTACAAGGAGATGAAGGCGCTGGCGGAATAGGGTAGGCCGTACTGCGGGTTCGAAGGCTGCGCCAAACCCTCCGCTGTCATGCCCCGGCTTGACCGGGGCATCCAGTACGCCGCGGCGGACGTGGATAGAGCGAGCTCTTTAACCCGGGCCTCTGGAATACTGGATCGCCCGGTCAAGCCGGGCGATGACACCGAGGTTGTCGCTGCAAACGGCGCTAGCCACCGTTGTCGCCGGTTACGACAGCCGCATATCCAGCAGCCGTCGCCCTTCGCCCTTCAGCAGCTTCTTCACCGCGCTGGACGCCACGACCTCGCCGTCATTGGCATAGGCTTCGTGGTTCTTCTCGATGTCGTCGAGGCGGTAGAGGTAGTTGACCATCACGCCGGCCGATTCCCGCAATCCCTTCGGCGAGAGGTCGCCCAGCCAGTTGATGCGTTCAAGCCTTGCACCGTTCCCGAGATGGAAGCGGGCGACGGAATCGATCAGCTTGCCCTTCGGCGTGCGCGCCTTGAGGAAATAATGCGCGGCGAGCGGCTCGATCACGGCGCGGAGCAGCGAGGTCGTCTCGGGGTTCTCGAACCATTTGGGATCGTCGAGGCGCTTCAGCACCTCGCGGTCCTCGTCCGAAAGCGGCAAGTCCCTGTCCTGCTTCACCCAGGCCATGAAGCCCGGCACCGGCGACAGCGTCACGAAAGTGTCGAGCTTCGGCGTCTCGCGGCGCAGCTCCTCGACCACCTGCTTGATCAGGAAGCTGCCGAAGGAGATGCCGCCAAGGCCACGTTGGGTATTCGAGATCGAATAAAACACGGCGGTGCGCGCGCGCTCGATCGGCAGATGCTGGCGGTCGACCGCAAGCAGCGGCGCGATCGCGCCCGGAATCGTCTCGGTCAGCGCCACCTCGACGAAGATCAGGGGCTCGTCCACCATCGCGGGGTGGAAGAACGCATAGCAGCGGCGGTCGACCGGATCGATGCGGCGGCGCAGATCGTCCCAGTCGGAGATCTCGTGCACGGCCTCGTAACGGATGATCTTTTCGAGGATGTTGGCCGGGGTCGACCAGTCGATCCTGCGCAGCACGAGAAACCCCCTGTTGAACCACGAAGAAAGCAGATGCGAGACGTCGCGATCGAGCGCGGCGAGATCGCTGTGTCCGTTCATCATGCCGAGCAGATCGGCACGCATGTTCACGAGCTCACCGGTGCCGCCGGGCGCGCGGTTGAGCCGGCGGATCAGCTCCTGCCGCCGCGGCTCCGAAGCGAAATGCAGCGAGCTCGCGTCCTCGTCGCTCGGGGCGGCACGCCATTTCTCGATTGCTTTCGACAGACGCTCCCGGTCCGGGCCGAAATCGCGCACCAGTCCGTCGAAGAAGGCGCGGCGTCCCGCCGCATCCAGCTCACGGTAGATGTCGAGCACCTCGCGGGCGATGGCGATGCCCGATGCTTCGCCCCGGCCCGACAGCAACGCATCACAGAGCTCGATCAGCCCATCAGCATCCCGTCTAGTGTCGGCGGACTCGCCGCGACGAAGCAGCGTGCGGCCGCGCTCGGAGATGGTGGCGAGCAAGTCGGAGAAGAAGGCGTTGGCCATCGGGGCTTTCGTGTCAGTTTGTGCGTTGCGGAAGCTTACACGGGATTTGGGCGGAAACCGATCACAATCAAGCGGAGGAATGCGGCAACTTTAGTCGGGCCGTGCGTTTGGAGAATGCAGGCATGCTGGGCGAGGCGAGGGCGATCGCATATGGCCATTTGAGGCATTCCAGTTTCCGCATCGTCATGGCCGGGACAAGCTTGGGCACGACGACCTGTGAATGCGAGCAGCCTACTTCCCCGCAAACTCCGTCGGCGTCCGTCCCGTCACTTGCCGGAACGCGGCCGAGAATGCCGGCACGCTGGCATAGCCGAGCTGGGTCGCGAGCTGCTTCACGGAGACATTTGCATCTGTCGACAGCCGCTGGATTGCCGCGGCAATCCGCGCGCGCTGGCACCAGCTCTTGAAGCTCAGCTGTGTCTCCGCGGAAAACAGCCGTGACAACGTGCGCGCGGAGGTTCCGACTTCGCGCGCCAGCGTGTCGATGTCGTGCAGGCCGGTTGGGTCGTCGAGCACGATCATCGCGGCGCGGCGGCAGCGCGGCTCATGCGGCAGCGGTACGAAGGTCGCGGAATCCTCGGCCTGGTGCAATTCCAGCATGACGAGGCGCACCAGCAGCTCGGCGCGCTCCTCGGTATTGCCAGTGTCGAACAGCGCGAGGATCGCCTGGTTGAGCAGCGGCGAGACCCGGACCACGAATTCCCTGGTCAATCCCTCATAGCGCTTTTCGCGCTTCAGCCAGGACAGGTCGAAATACAGCGTGCGCATCTCGATATCGGCGAGCAGGTCGAGGGCATGATCGAGCCCGGCCGGGACCCACACCGCCCGGTCCGGCGGCACCAGCCAGCGTCCCCCGGGCGTCGTCACCTGCATGGTGCCCTTGGCCGCATAGATCAGCTGGGCCTCGCGGTGCAAATGCGGATCGATCCGCATCCCCTTGGGATAGTCGCGCGCGACCAGGTGCACGCCGGCGGGCGAGCGGTGGTTGCTCCGGACCTCCCGGAGGATAGGCGTTTCCAAGTTTGGCCTTTCCAAGACAGTCATTGGCGGCATCCCGTCATGGGGAGGACATATAACTCATTTCGGAGCAGGAGAGGATTCGGGAATGAACAGCCCCAGCCGGGTGATCAGTTTCGTCAACGCAGGCCATTTCATCGACCATTATTCGATGCTGATCTTCGCCGCCGCCGTCATCATCATGGGCCCGGCGCTCGGCATGGCCTATTCGGAACTTTTGCCTTACGCGACGCCGGGCTTCGTCGCCTTCGGCGCCGGCTCGCTGCTCACCGGCTGGCTGGGGGACCGCTGGAGCCGCCGCCACATGATGCTGATCTTCTTCGTCGGCATCGGTCTGTCCATGATCGCGGTCGGCTTCGTGCAGACCCCGGCGCAGCTCGGCGCCGCGCTGCTTTCGATCGGCATCTTTGGCTCGATCTATCATCCGGTCGGCACCGCAATGATCGTGTCCTATGCCGACCGGCTCGGCCGCGAGATGGGCATCAACGGCGTCTGGGGCAATCTCGGCGTCGCCTCCTCGGCGCTGGTCACCGGCGTGATCGGGCAATATCTCGGCTGGCGTTTTGCCTTCATCGTTCCCGGCGTGGTCACGATCCTGATCGGCCTCGCCTTTGCGATGATGGTCGTGCACGAGGACCGCAAGGGCGCCAAGCAGGCGGCGGCGCAGGCGCGGGTGGCCAAGCAGGACATGTGGCGCGTGGTGCTGTCGCTGCTGATCGTGGTGATCGCGATCTCCACGACGTTCAACGCCGTCACCGTGGCGCTGCCGAAGCTGTTCGCGGAGCGGCTGGCGGACTTGACGAGAAGCCCGGCGCTGCTCGGCGTCATCGCCGCCTGCGTCTACGTGTTCGGCGCGATGACGCAGTACACGATCGGCCGGCTGCTCGACCGCTACTCGCTGAAGACGGTGGCGTTGCCGCTGTCCTTCATGCTGGCGCCGTTCCTCTATCTCGCCGCGACCCTGAACAATCTGCCGCTGATCCTGGTGTCGATCGGCATCGTCATGGGCGCGTTCGGCCAGGTCACGGTCAACGACGCCATGGTCGGCAAATACACCAGCGAGGAATGGCGCTCGCGCGCCTACGCCGTGCGTTACTTCATCGGCTTCACCGCGGCGGGTGCTTCGGTCGGCCTGGTTGCCTGGCTCTACGAGCAGGGCGGCTTCGTCACCATGCTGCACGCCTTCGCCGGCCTCTGCCTGCTCGCCATCGCAGCCGCGATCATCCTGCCCCGCGAGATCCGGACGCCGCAGCCCGTGTGAGGGGCCTCGTGTCCCGGACAAGCTGCAACGCGCGAGCGTTGCCGCGCAGAGCCGGACCCAGAAGCGACATGGCATGCGGCGAGATGGGCCCCGGCTCTGCAGCGCCTCGTCGAAAAGACGCTGCGCTGCGTCCGGGGGCACGCTCGCACCGTCCATGATCCCGCTCCAACTCCTGTTTTGCCCGACGGAGCAAAGCGCTTCGGTAACGCCAAAATTTTCCCGAGCCTTTTCAACTCCATCCCTACTGTGCATGGGGTTGTTTTCGACTTTTTGTTGCCGCCGGCAGCCTCCTCTGCCGGGAACCCGCGCCACCTCCCGCGGGTTCTATCCCCGTGGCCCCGACACCGGGGCAAAGGGGGAAAGACATCTGCATGCCATGGCGCCTGCTCGGATCGGCCAGCCTTGCCTTCGCGGCGCTCGTCCTCACCACCATTGCGGCCGGCGCTGAAACGGGCAAACCGGCCGGCCCGTCCGAATTCCTGCTGGTGGCGCAGATCGTGCTGCTGATCGCGGTGGGCCGCGGTCTTGGCGAGATCATGCAGCGGATCGGCCAACCCTCGGTGATCGGCGAGCTGCTCGCCGGCATCATCCTCGGTCCGTCGCTGTTCGGCTGGGTCTGGCCGGAGGCGCAAGCCGCGATCTTCCCCAAATCGCCCGAGCAGAAGGCGATGATCGACGGCATCGCGCAGGTCGGCATCCTGCTGCTTCTGCTGCTCACCGGCATGGAGACCGATCTCAAGCTGGTCCGCAAGGTCGGCAAGGCTGCGATCGCGATCTCGATCGCCGGCATCCTCGTGCCCTTCGCCTGCGGCTTCGCGCTCGGCGAATTCCTGCCCGATGCGCTGCTGCCCAATCCGCAACAACGTCTCGTCGCCTCGCTGTTCATGGGCACGGCGCTGTCGATCTCCTCGGTGAAGATCGTTGCCGTGGTCGTGCGCGAGATGAACTTCATGCGGCGCAATGTCGGGCAGATCATCGTCGCGACCGCCGTGATCGACGACACCATCGGCTGGATCATCATCGCCGTCATCTTCAGCCTGGCCTCGCATGGGGCGCTGGATATCGCCTCGGTGGCGAAAGCCGTGCTGGGCACGCTCGCCTTCCTCGCCGTCAGTTTCACGATCGGCCGCCGGCTGGTGTTTCAGCTGATCCGCTGGGCCAACGACAATCTCGTCAGCGCCGCGGCCGTCATCACGGTGATCCTGCTGCTGATGTGCGCGATGGCGATGATCACGCATCTGATCGGCGTGCACACCGTGCTGGGGGCTTTCGTCGCCGGCATCCTGGTCGGGGAATCCCCGATCCTGACGCGGCAGATCGACGAGCGCCTGCGCGGGCTGATCTCGAGCTTCTTCATGCCGGTGTTCTTTGGCCTGGCCGGCCTTGCCGCCGATCTCTCCGTGCTGCGCGATCCCCATCTGCTGATGCTCACCGGCCTCCTGGTTATGATCGCCAGCGTCGGCAAGTTCGGCGGCGCCTTCGTCGGCGGCACGGTCGGCGGCCTCAGCACGCGGGAGTCGCTGGCGCTCGCGAGCGGCATGAATGCCCGCGGCTCGACCGAGGTCATCATCGCGACCATTGGCCTGTCCATCGGCGTGCTCAGCCAGAACCTGTTCACGATGATCGTGACCATGGCGATCGTGACCACGATGGCGATGCCGCCGATGCTGCGCGCGGCGCTGGCGCGGCTGCCGATGAACAAGGAGGAGAAGGAGCGGCTGGAGCGGGAAGAGTTCGAAAAGCGCGGCTTCCTCGCCAATCTCGAGCGCCCTCTGCTGGCGGTGGACGAAAGCGTCAATGCCACCTTTGCCGCCCACCTCGCGGGCCTGATCGCCGGCATGCGCGGCCTGCCTATCACCGTGCTGCATATCGGCAAGCGGCCGGAGGAGCAGGAGAAGGGCCGCGACGCGGAGGAGAGCCACGAAGCCGTGGTGAAGAAGGCGGCCGAGGCGGTGGCCGCCAACACCGAGGGAGACACCGGCAGCGTCGACGTCGTGACCCGCGCGAGGCGTGCGGAGCTCGGCGAGACCATCGCCGAGGAGGCGCGCAAGGGTTTTGATCTCCTCGTCGTCGGCGTCGACAAGGTCGCCGCGACCAAGGATCGCTTCGACCGCAAGATCGAGGACATTGCCACAACGTTCGAGGGACCGCTCGCGATCGCCGCGGCCAAGGGCAAGCACCTGAAGCAGCCGATGCCCGAAGGACTCAACATCCTCGTCCCGGTCTCCGGCAGCGGCATCTCCAAGCGCGGCGCCGAGGTCGCAGTTGCGCTGGCGCAAGGAGGATCAGGCTCGCTCCGGGTGATCTATGTCGCGACGACGCGCGACAAGGGCGCGCAGCGCGGCACCTCCCGCGGCCTCAGTCAGGAGGCGGGCATCCTCAAGGACGCCAGCGATCTCGCCGCCCGCTACGACGTCGACATCACCACCACGCTGCGGGTGAACCGGGCGCCGGAGGCGGCGATCCTGCGCGAGATCGACACCACCGACGTCGATCTCGTCGTCATGGGCGTCGACCGCATCCAGGCCGATCATCTCTCCTTCGGCGGCGTCGCCGACGCCGTGCTGCGGCAATCGAAAGTCTCGGTGCTGCTGGTGTCGAGCGGCGAAGCGCGGCAGGCCCCGGCGGAGAAGGGCTAGGGCTTCACCTCGGCCACCTTCGGCGCCTTCTTGCTCGCCCGCCAGTTCTCGAAGCGCTGCACCACCACGAAGAAGGCCGGCACGAACAGCACCGCGAGGCAGGTCGAGGCCAGCATGCCCGAGAAGACCGTGATGCCGATCGACTTGCGGGCGCTGGCGCCGGCGCCGGTGGCGAGCACCAGGGGCACCACGCCGAGGATGAAGGCGAACGATGTCATCAGGATCGGGCGGAAGCGGGCGCGCGCCGCTTCTATCGCGGACTCCAGAACGGGCTTGCCGTCGCGGCCGTGCAGCTCGAGCCCGACCTCGACGATCAGGATCGCGTTCTTGGCCGACAGCGCGATCAGGAGGATCAGGCCGATCTGGCAATAGAGGTTGTTGTCGATCTTGAGGGCGGAGAGGATCAGCATCGGCCCGAGCAGCGACAGCGGCACGGCGAGGATCACCGAGATCGGTGCGTACCAGCTCTCATACTGGCCGGCGAGCACCAAATAGACCAGCAGCATGGCAAGGCCGAACACCCAGTAGATCTGGTTCGACACCGCCTTCTCCTGATAGGACATCGCGGTCCATTCGTAGCCGGTGCCCGGCGGCAGCGTCTTGTCCGCGATCTCCTCCATCAGCTTCAGCGACTGGCCGGAAGAATAGCCCTGTGCCGGCAGGCCGATCACGGTCGAGGAGGGATAGAGATTGTAGAGGCTGATCAGCGACGGCCCCGTGGCCGGCGTGATCTTGGCGACCGTGCCGATCGGGATCATGTCGCCGTTCGAGTTGCGCACCTGCATGTTGGCGATGTCGCGCTCGGTGACGCGGAAGGCCGGATCGGCCTGCGTATAGACCTGGAACACGCGGCCGAACTTGTTGAACTGGTTGACATAGGACGAGCCGAGATAGGTCGACAGCGCCGAGAACACCTGATCGGTGGTGACGTGCAGCGTCTGGGTCTTGACGCGATCGATCTCGACGTTGAATTGCGGTACCGAAGAGCGGAACGAGGACTGCACCCGCTGCAGCGCGCTCTGGCTCTGGCCGTTCGAGACCATCGCGCCGGTGATGGCCTGCAGCTTGGCGAAATCGCTGTTGCCGTCGCGCAGCTCGACCTGCATCGAGAAGCCGGCGGCGTTGCCGATGCCCTGGATCGGCGGCGGCGGCAGCACGATGGTGCGGGCCTCCATGATGGCCGCGAGCTTGTCGTTGAGGCCGTACACCAGCGAGCGCAGATCCTCGCCGGGTCCTTTGCGCGCGTCCCAGTCCTTCAGGATGATGTAGGCGACGCCGGCATTGGCAAGGCTGGCGCTGTTGTCGAGCGCGGAGATGCCGGCGATGGTGATGACCTGCTGGACGCCGGGGGTCTCCTTGATCAGTGTGCTGGCCCTGTCGAGCACCGCCTGGGTCCGCTCCAGCGCGGCGCCGTCGGGCAGCTGCACCGCGGCGATCAGGTAGCCCTGGTCCTCGATCGGCAAGAAGCCGGTCGGCACCCGCGACAGGCCGTAGCCGCTGGCGCCGATCACCAGAAGCGCGAACGCGACCGAGATAGTGGCGTGCTTGACGAGGAACGTGATCAACCTGGTGTAGCCGCGCTCGACGCGGTCATAGACCGCGTTGAAGCCGCGGTAGAAGAAATTGCGTTGCTCCGGCGGCACCGCCGGCCGCAGCCACAGCGCGCATTGCGTCGGCTTCAACGTCGCCGCGTTGATGGCGGACAAAAGCGCGGTCGCGGCGATCACCAGCGCGAATTGCGAATAGATCCGCCCGGTGAGGCCGGCAAGGAAGGAGGCCGGCAGAAACACCGAGATCAGCACCAGCGTGATGCCGACGATCGGCGCGAACAGCTGGTCCATCGCCTTGATCGCGGCGTCGTGGCCGTTCATGCCCCGCTCGATGTTGTGCGCGGCGCCTTCCACGACGACGATGGCGTCGTCGACCACGATACCGATCGCGAGCACGATCGCGAACAGCGTCGACATGTTGATGGTGAAGCCGAGCGCCGCCATCGCCGCGAAGGCACCGATGATGGTGACGGGCACGGTGGTTGCCGGCACCAGCATCGCGCGCCAGTCCTGCAGGAACACCAGGATCACGACCAGCACCAGCAGGCCGGCCTCGATCAGCGTCATGTAGACCTCGTGCACCGAGGCCTCGACGAATTTGGTGGTGTCGAACGGCGTGTCGTATTTGACGCCCTCCGGAAACCGCTTGGCGAGCTCCGCCATCTTCTTCTCGACGGCCTGCTCGACCTGCAGCGCGTTGGCGCCGGGCGACTGGAACACGCCGATGCCGACGGCCGGCTGCTTGTTCAGCGAGAAGATCTGGCTGTAGGTTTGCGCCCCCAGCTCGACCCAGCCGACGTCGCGCACACGCGTGACGTCGCCGCTGCTGCCTGACTTGACGATGATGTTCTCGAACTGGCTGGTGTCGTCGAGCCGGCCGTTGACGTTGAGCGTGTACTGGAACGCCTGTCCCGGCGGCGTCGGCGGCGCGCCGACCTGGCCGGCGGCGACCTGCTGGCTCTGCTGCTGGATCGCCTGGATGACATCCTGCGGCACCAGGCCGCGGACCTGCAACTTGTTCGGATCGAGCCAGACCCGCATCGAATATTGGCCGGCGCCGAACACGGTGACGTTGCCGACACCGGGCAGGCGGGAGAGCTCGTCGCGGATGTTGATGGTGGCGTAGTTGCTCAAATAGAGGCTGTCGTATCGCGAATCCGGCGAGGTCAGCGTCACGAACAGGAGGATCGACGTCGACCGCTTCTGCACGGTGACGCCCTGGTTCTGCACGGCCTGCGGCAATTGCGACAGCGCGCTGGAGACGCGGTTCTGCACCAGCACCTGCGCGAAGTTGAGATCGGTGCCGATCTTGAAGGTCACCGTCAGCGTATAGGTGCCGTCGGAGCCGCTATAGGACTGCATGTAGAGCATGTCCTCGACGCCGTTGACCTGCTGCTCGATCGGCAAGGCAACTGTGTCGATCACGGTCTTGGCGCTGGCGCCGGGATAGCGCGTGGTGACCTGCACGGTCGGCGGCACCACGTCAGGATATTGCGCGATGGCGAGGTTGAACAGCGCGACGCCGCCGATCAGGATCATCAGCAGCGCGATGACGTTCGAGAGGACCGGCCGCTCGATGAAGAATTGCGAGATCATGGCTGGCAGCCCTTACTTGCTCGAGGCCTGCGACTGCTCGATCTTCGTCACCTGCGGATCGATCTTCTGGCCCGGGATCACCCGCAACAGCCCCGCGATGACGACGCGGTCCTCCGGCTTCAGGCCGCTTTCGATGACGCGCAGGCCATTGTCGACCGGGCCGATCTGCACCTTGCGCTGCTCGACGACGTTGTCGGCGTTGACCACCAGCACATAGCGGCCGCCCTGGTCGCTGCCGAGCGCCGTATCGGGGACGAGCAGGGCGCTCTTCTCCTGGTCGAAGGGCACGCGGACGCGGACGAAATAGCCGGGCAGCAGCACCCGCTTGTCGTTGGGCACGAGGCCGCGCACCGCCAGCGTGCCCGTCGATTGATTAAGCGTCGGCGAGACGTAGTCGAGCTTGCCCTCGTGCGGATAGCCGGTCTCGGTCTGCAGTCCCACCTGAATCGGGAATTGCTTCATGTCGGCGGGCGTCAGTCCACGGCGGGTGGCTTCCGCGCGGATGCGCAGCACGTCCTGCTCGTTGACGGTGAAGTTCACATAGATCGGGTCCATCGCGACGATGGAGGCCAGCTGGGTCGGCGAGGAGACGCCGACGAGCTCGCCGACCGAGACCATGTGGGCGCTGACGATGCCGTCGAACGGCGCGGTCACCTTGGTGTAGCCGTAATTGACCTGGGCCAGCTTGGTGTTGGCCTGCGCCTGCTGCAGATTGGCCTGGGCGTTGTCACGCGCCGAGGTGGAATTATCGAGCGTGGCCTGCGAGACGGCCTGGCGCTGCACCAGCTCCGCCTGTCGCTTGTAATCGGCTTCCGACTGCCGGACCGAGGCCTGCGCGCCGGTCTCGGCCGCCTGCGCCTGTTCGAGCTTGAGCTTGTAGGTCTCCGGCTCGATCGTGAACAGCTGGGTGCCCTGCTTGACGAAGCTGCCGTCCTGATAGTCGATCGATTGCAGAAAGCCCTGCACCCGCGCGACGAGATCGACGCTCTTGATCGGCGCCGTGTTGCCGGTGGCCTCGATGTAGCGCGTCACCGGGCGTTGCACGGGCGTTGCCACGTCCACCTTGGGCGGGGGCGGCGCCACGAATGTGTTCTTGTCCTCGCAGCCGGCGAGCAAGGCCACGGACGCCGCAGCGCAAAGGCCCCGCACGATATGCCTCCACGCGCCATTGCGTCGTGCGCGAGAGGCGGGATTCGCTGCGGTCATTCGGTGGCCCCCGATTGCTGTCTGTTGATGCGGCAGGCTAGCAACAAACGACTGGCCGTGGAACACCATAGCCATGGCAGTCGCCGGCCTTGCACTGCAACGAGCGATGTGGCCTTTGACAAGTTTATCACGACAAACCGCTTTTCACCGAGGGTGTGATCGACCAGAATTGTATCAAAGGCCGCGAGCCGAACGGAGCGGCCGGGAAGAAGAAAAGGTGAGGAGACCATGACATGCCAACGCCATTCCGGTCGGCCCTCGCGGGCCTCGCTCTCGCAGCGATCGTTGCCATGCCCGCGCTAGCAGATGGCCTGAAAGACGAGATCGCGCCGACCGGCAAGCTGCGGGTCGCGATCGCCATCAGCCCCGCAGGCGGCGCGTTCTGGTCGACCAGGACCGAAGCCGGCTATGCCGGCGTGCCCGTCGATCTCGGCAAGGCGATGGCTGCACAGCTCGGTCTCCCCGTCGAATATGTCGTGCACCAGAATTCCGGGCAGATCACCGACGCTGCGTCAAAAGGGACGTGGGACGTCACCTGGCTCCCTAAGGATCCCGAGCGCGAGACCAGGATGCTGTTCGGCCCGATCTACGAGGTCGCGGACGCCACCTACATCGTCAAGCCCGGCTCGGCGGTCAGCAATTTTGCGACGCTCGACCAGCCCGGCATCAAGGTTGCGGCCGTCAACGCCACGACGACCATGCGCGGTGCGATCGCGCATCTAAAGCATGCGAAGGTCACGGGCTATCAGACCTATGACGAGATCTTCGGCCTGTTGAAGAGCGGCGAGATCGACGCCTTCGCCCTGTCGCGCGACCAGCTCAACAAGATGGCGCAGAAGATCCCGGGTACGCGCGTGCTGGACGAAACGTTCAAGAAGACGGTGACCGCCGTCGCCGTGCCGCTCGGCCACAACCAGGCGCTGGCCTTCGTCAGCAAGTTCATGGCCGAGGCCACGTCCAACGGCACGCTGCGCAAGGCCTATGACGATAATGGCCTGAAGGATTCGCCGATCCGGACGGAGTAGCGGCGGCGGCTCCGAACAAGCCGGAGAATTTGCGCATGATGCGATGAGTCCTGATCGCTGCGACGACGGAGGTACGCTTCCTCTCCCGCTCGCGGGAGAGGGTCGGGAAGAGGGTGCAAGCGTGAGAGGTGAACGACCGGCGGCAATCGGCTCAACGTGAAGCCATTCCGCTCTGGAGCTCTCTTTCCGCATGCCACGCCGCAAGCACGTCCCGCTCTTCATCGGCGGTCAGCCCGATGACCGGGCCTCCGCTGTTGAGAAGCCAATGCAGCGTATCGCGCGCGGTGTCTCCCGGCGGTCGCGAGGTCAGTCCGGCCTCGCGGGCCGGTGAGGTGTCGCGCGTCATGAAGCCGGCGAAGTCGGGCAGGGGCAGCCACAGCGGCAATGATCGCGGACCTGCCCAGCGCCGCACGGCGTGGGCCTCGAGAAACGCACGATCGATCCAGGTGAAGGTGCATGACACATTCAGCGCGGCTGCGCATTCGGCCAGCAATTCGCCGCGCGTGCGAATGGGCCCGATCCCGTCATAGATGCCGGTGAGGCGAATTTCCGCGGCATGCACGATCCATCGCGCGAGATCGCGCACGTCGATGAACTGGACGGCATCATCAGGAGACCCCGGGGCCAGCACCTCGCCGCCGCGCGCGAGCCGTGTCGGCCAATAGGCAAAGCGCCCCGTCGGATCCTCCGGCCCGGCGATCAGGCCGGCGCGGCAGATGAAGGCATCGTTGCCGACCGCCTGCTCGCAGGCGACCTTGGCGGCGCCGTAAATGGCATCCGTGCTGTGCTCCAGTTCCCCTGCCGCGGGCTCGCGCAGCGGCGCCGTATCCGCGCGTTGTCCTGGTATCCGGTTGTCCGCATACACGCTGATCGTGGAGACGAAGGTCCAGTGCACGCCGGGTCGCTTCAGCGCCGCGACCGCGCGTCGGACCTGGCCGGGATGACGCGAGACGTCGATCACAGCATCGAATGTCTCGCCCGCGAGCGGCGCAAGACCGTCGGCCACATCGCGGTCGATCCGGATCAAGCGGGCGCCCGCCGCAATCGGCCCGGCTTCGCCGCGGGCGGCGCAGGTCACCTCGTGACCGGCAGCGCAGGCATGGCTTGCGACCGCGCGTCCGAGAAACTGGCTGCCGCCGAGAATGAGGATACGCATGGATTGATCCGCGTCGCTGGTGAGAGCGAGAGGCTACAATTTTCGGTAGCGGTTGCAACCGCCCGCGTCGAGCGGCCGGCCACGGGTGCCGGACCGGGCAAATTGAGTGGAGTCAGATGCTCGATCTCGGTCGACTTGCCTTTTACCGCCATCCGCAGGATCGCTTCGCCCGGGCGTGAGTTCTCCTGGGCTCGGATTGGATGTGATCCAAGACCGACTTCCTCTCGTTTGAGTCACCGAGGAAGCTGTCTATGAACCAAACGCTTGCGAAGATCTGTCAGGAAATGGCCGGCCGGGTGCTCGAACTTCAGCGCGGCCTCAACACGCCTGAGCGGCGGTTGGAATTGGCGGGTGAACTTCAGGCCGCGATCGAAAAGTACCTCGCGTTCGAAAAGCGAAAGAACCGCGTTTCGGTGCGGAAAGACAGGTAGCACCGCTTCAATCAGGTTGAGTTCCGAAATGTTGGCACGTCGGCGCTGTGCTTTTATTGATTTTTTTGGGCTTTTGGCCCTGAACGTCCGGAATTGGGAGGAACTCTCCTGGCTAAACACCCACTAGACCCGTGTTTTCACGGCTACAGCGAAGCACCGCTCAATGGTGTCTATTTGTTACGGCATTTCAGCCCAAGGGGACTACATATGAAAAAAACAATGCTTGCCGGTGTCGCAGTGGCGGCACTGGCGTTGAGTACCCATGCGCAGGCCGCTGATATGGCGGCAAGGCCATACGTTAAAGCGCCGCCGCCCGCTGTGGCGTCGGTTTACGATTGGAGCGGCTTCTACATCGGCGGCAACGGTGGATACGGCACCACCCGCAACTGCTGGGACTTTGTGAGCTTCGCAGGCGCCCCCTTTACGGCAGGCGAGGGATGTCACAACGCAGACGGTGCCGTCGCTGGCGGTCAGATCGGATATCGCTGGCAGTCGGCGTCCTGGGTGTTCGGACTGGAGGCGCAAGGGGATTGGGCCGACTTGAACGGATCGCGGGTGTCGTCGCCTGCCTTCGTGTTCGCGCCGGGTGACCTCACCATCAATTCCCGGCTGCGCGCCTTCGGTCTTTTCACGGGCCAGGTCGGTTGGGCTTGGAACAACGTGCTGCTATATGCGAAGGGCGGCGCGGCCGTGGTGGATAACCGCTACACCCACACTTTCACGGCAACCAATGCGTTGATCAACTCCAGCAGCGATACGCGGTGGGGAGCTACCGTCGGCGCTGGCATGGAGTTCGGTTTCGCTCCCAATTGGTCGGTCGGCGTGGAGTACGATCACATCTTCCTTGATCGTCGGACTCTGAGCTTCGCGGCCGCCCCTGGAGGCGTTGCCACGACCAACAGCATCGGTCAGGACGTGGATATCATCACTGCGCGTATCAACTATCGCTTCGGCGGACCGGGCTTGACGCGCTACTGAGGACCTCTGGTCCCGTCGCGGATTGTCAACATTGATCCCGGCGATATGAAGTGAAGAGAAGGGCGACCGATCTTGCCGGTCGCCCTTCGCATGAACGCGGGGCAAACAGATAGAGTTGCCTGACGCGCCCCTACCGCCCCCTGATCTCCGCATACTTCGCCATCGCCTTCTCGAACTTGCGGTTGAACAGCCACATCGCAGCGAGGATCTCGCGGAAGCTGGCGGAACTGCGGGCGCGGTCGGCCTGTCCGAAGGCGAAGATGCTGTTGTTGCGCAGGTGCTTCATGATCGTGGGGCTGGACACCCTGTAGTTCAGGAGATCGCCGGATTTGAGCGCAGCCCGCGTCGGGGTCGGCACGATCTGAATCAGCTCGAACAGCTTCATCTGGTCGATCGGGTCGGGCAGTGTCTTCACGATGGCCGGGATCTCGCGGAACACCTCCGCATGCGCGTTCATCAGGCCGTCGCGCACGTTGGTCCAGTGGTTGAAGCGGCGGTCGATGCCGCTCGCCCGTGCCTCCTCCTTGTCGTCGCGCGCGCTCAAGGCCGCATCGATCGCGGCGATCTCGCCCTTGATCGCCTGCCATTTCCTGTGGCCGTTGCGGTCCTCGGAGGGGCCGGTCTGGAAGCTGCCCATATAGGTGTTGGAGCGCCCGTTGCGGACGTTCTGCTTGCCGTTGGTCTCGGCAAAGAACAGTCCGAGGCTGATCCGCCCCGCAGCGGCGGCGTGCTCAGGTGCGAGTCCCTTGGCGCGGGCGATCACTGTCGCGAGATCGACGACGTCCTTGAATGGTGTCGCCGAGTTCTGCGCATTGGCGGGCGGCGCCTCCATGACGTCGAACAGTCTTGAATATTCGTCGATCAGCGGCTCGATCTCGGCGTCGAAATAGGCCGGCGGAATCTCGAACTTGTTGGGCTTCCCGATCCGCGACGGCATGGCATCGGTGAGATCCTTGTACGAGCTGATCACGGCGACGCGCGCGAGATAAAGCGCCTGCCCCGGCAGATTTGGCAGCGGCTCTTTCGCGTCGATCTGGCGCCGTCGTTCGGCGAGGATCGATTTGAACTCGGCGAGCGCCTTGTCATAGGCGGCGACCGCCTCCGTCTGCCGCGGCGTGAGCGCACGCTGTTGGCTGGCGGCGGGCGCGGCGACGAAGAAGGCAACAACCGCAAAGATCGCGAGACGTCTGAATCCCATGGCCGGTTCCCATCGATTCGCTGGCCAGGGAGATCGTAAGCATCGGAGGTAAGGGCTGGCGAGATGCAAATCCCGCTCAGCCGTCATTCTTGCCCTCATGCCGCACGATAGTCGGGCGCCGTCGCCAGGAATTTTGCATAGGCATCCGCATTCGGCGGCTGGAAGCGTCCTTTCAGTCCGCCCGTCTTCTGGTTCTTGGTGCCGATGTCGGCCATCAGCTCGTCGAAATGGCGGTAGTGATAGGGCGCGACGCAGAGGCCGCCATAGACGCCCGCGGCCGGTCGCTCGACGCGCTTGAAGTGCAGCATCATCTCGATGTTGTCGCGCATGGCCTGCGCCGTCGGCTGCTTGGCGAGCTGGCCGTCGGCATAGCGCACCAGCCAGTTGGCGGCGAGGTCGGCGCAGAGAACGGTGCAGAACGAGGAGTTGAAGCCGACGAAGCCGAGTTCGGGCAGATCAGGATTGGCGATCAGGCGGTAGAGCCGGTACTGCCCGTCGGCATCGACCAGCTTCTGCCTGTAGGCCTCTGGCAGGAACGGCACGCCGAGCTTGTAGCCGATCGCGAGCACCGCGACGTCGGCACCGACGCGCTCGCCGCCGCTCATCACGATGCTGTCGCCGTCATAATGGTCGAACGTGCCGAACACCGCCTTGATGCGACCGTCGGCGACCATCGGATAGAAGCCGGGTGTTGCGATCGGCACCGAGCAGTTGACGCCGTCCTCGATCCGCTCCTTCGGCACCATCTTGCAGCGGCCGAGCTTGAGCTGCGCTTTCAAGAGGCTCTCCAGCCCGCGCCAGTTCGCCCACACCAGCGGGGCGGCGATGCGATGGGCGAGCCGCCCCATCGCGCCGATGCCCCAGCCTGGAAACATCTCCTCCTGCGCGCGGATGTAGAGGATGCGCTTGAAGTTCACGAGCCCGCCGATGAAATAGGGGATGCGCCAGACCGGCTCGCGCATCACGATGGTGACCTCGCGCGCGCCCGATTTCACTGCGTTGACCGCGATGTCGGTCGCCGATTTCGAGCCGCCGAGCACGACGACACGGCGTCCCTTCGCCAGCGAGGGATCGCCATATTTCGACGAATGCAGGATCTGGCCGCCTTGTGCCAGAAAGCGATCCTCGCCCGGGCAATGCAGCTCGCGCGGCTCGTTGAACTGGCCGGTGCACACAGCGACGAAATCGAAATCCGCATTCGTCGTACCGTCCTTGCCTGATAGTGCGAGCGTCCATCCCGGCTTGCCGTCGGCGCGGCGCGCCATGCCTGCCACGGCCGTGTCGACGCGCAACATGCGGTCGAGTCCAAAACTCTTCGCATAGTCGGCGAGATAGGCGTGGACCTGCGGCCCGGTCGGCCATTCCGGATAGGCGTCCGGCATCGCGCGGTCCGTGTAGCGGTAGAGCTCCTTCGGGCTTTGCGTCTGCACGTCGGGATAGGAGCGCGCCGGCTCCCAGACACCGCCGAGATCGCCAGAGCGTTCGACGATGGTGACGCGGTGGCCGCGGGAGGAGAACGCCTTGGCGGCGGCGAGGCCGGAGACGCCGGCGCCGATCACGCAGACATGCTTGGGAGTGACCATGAGTTTGCTCGCAATGTGTTTTCCGCGCAAGCGACCACGTTCGGCCGCAAGGCGCGGCCGGCGGGCCGGCAAGCAGATGAAGTGACGAGGAAGCTAGTCGTTGGCTTCGGGCGGCAGGAAATCCACCTCGTGCAGCGCCGAGATGCGCACGACTTCGGCCGGGTCGGTCAGATTGTGCAGCTGGTTGAACAGCGCCTCGAGCTTCTGCATCGGCGAGACCCAGAACAGCGCGCGGCACGGCTTGTCCGACTTGTTGAAATAGCCGTGCGGGATGCCGCGCGGCATGCGCACGAGATCGCCGGCATGGGCCTTGACCCATTGTCCGTCGAGCTTGAGGTCTAGCGTGCCCTCCTGCACCAGGATGAACTCGTCCTGGGTCGGATGGATGTGCACCGGCACGAACTGGCCGGGATCGCTGTTGGTCTCGAATGCGAAGGTGGAGTCGGTGACGGCCTTGGGGAAATAGACCTGGCCCAGGATGTTCCAGGTCTTGCCGCCGTAGCCTGTGCCGTTCGCGGTAATGCCCTTTTCGAGTGCAGTCTTTGCAGGTGCAGTCATGGCGCGCTCCCATTGGATTCCGGCGAGGATGGAGCTTCGGCAACAATGGGGCGGCTGTCTATCCGCTAAACGAATCCGGCGATGGTTGCTGCCATGCAGCACGACGATTTTGCGGGCACGGCCCTTCTCGGCCCGGCGGAATTATTATAAGCTTAAAGCAATTCCGCGACGCGAAGCGTGGTCGAGATGTCCGCAGCCGTGCTGGAAATGAGCGCAAGGGCATCCGCAGCCGAACGGCTCGCGGATTTCGCCCGCGTCACCACTGACGATGTCGACGAAGCGGCCGAGGAGATCGGGCGCATCTTCTGTCCGCACGACCTCGAGCCGGCACAGGCGCGCGCGTCCGGCTTCTCGGCCCGGCACAATTGCGCGGCTTTCGACGGCTTTTCCGTCAACTACGTCGCTTATGGCGGATCGGTCGGCATCGATCCCGGCTGCCTCGAGCGCTTTTTCCTGGTGCAGATCCCGCTCACGGGCACAGCCCGCATCCGCGCCGGCATCACCGAGCTCGAAGCCGCGCCGGAGCGGACGGCGTCGCTGCTGTCGCCGACGATCCCGACTCGGATGATGTGGCGCGACTGCGCACAGGCGATCCTGCTGCTCGACCGCCGCATGGTGGAGCAGCGCGCCGCGGCGCTGTCGGGCAGGGCTTCGGGCACGGTCGAGTTCGATCCGGTGATCGATCTCGATGCGCCGTCGGGGCGGCGCCTGCGAACCAGTCTCGCCGAGCTGATGCTGCTCGCCGAGCGCCTCGGTCCCACCGGCAGGCTGTCAGCGGTCGCGATCGCCGATTGGCGCGAGCTGCTGCTCGATCATCTGCTCAATGGCCAACGGCATGGCCTGTCGGATGCGATACGAACTTTCTCCGGCCGGGCCGAGCGGTTGCCGCGCGCGCTTCGTGCCGCGCGCGATCATCTTGCGGACAATGCCGGCGTGCCGCTCGACCTCGCGCAGCTCGCCTGCGTCTCCGGCATCGGCATCCGCGCGCTGCAGCTCGGTTTCCGCCGCCACTTCGGCGCGTCGATCTCGCAGATGCTGCTCGACATGCGCCTCGCCGCTCTGCACGCCCGGCTCGCACAAGCCGCGCCCGATGCCTCCGTCACCGACATCGCCTTCGATCTCGGCTTCACCCATCTCGGCCGCATGGCCGGCGCCTACCGCGAGAAATTCGGCGAGACGCCGTCGGCGACGCTGCGGCGAAGGATGAGCTGAGAGGCGCTCGGGCGGTCGTTGTTCACTTCTCCCTGCGGGAGAGGTGAACCCCGCGGCCAGCAGCGGTTCAAACAACGCGCATTTGCACTCGGCACGAGATCGCTATTTCCGCGGCCTCCTCGCGCCGCCGTCCTCCGCAGCCTGCTTGCGCAGAAATGCCTCGACGTCGGCCTGCACCGAGTAGGGCGTCGGGATCGCGTCGCCGGCGGAATCGACCGCCGTGTCGAGGCAGCGGCGCAGCATGCGTGCGAGCTCCGCCTTGCGGTAGGGCTTTCGCAGCAGCGGGGCGCCCATCGTGGCGCGGCCCTGGGTATGCAGGGAGTCGTAGGCATAGCCGGAGGTGAACAGGATCCGCAAGGAGGGACGCGCCGCCGCCATCTGCTCGGCGAGCTCGCGTCCGTTCATGCCGCCGGCCATCACGATGTCGGTGAAGAGCAAATCGAACGGCTTGCCTTCCGCCGCAATCGCGAGGGCCTCGGTCGCATTGGCGGCCGGGATGACCGTGTAGCCGAGGCTTTCGAGCTGGACCGTGACGTAGTGGCGGACATCGCGGTCGTCCTCGACGCAGAGCACGGTTTCCTTGCCGCCGACGATCTTGCGGTCGTCATACCCGGTGGGGCGCAGCGCGCTCGCCTCAGCCTTCGGCAGATAGATCGTGAAGACCGTGCCGCGCCCTTCTTCGGAGGCGACCTTGATGCCGCCGCCGGACTGCTTGACGAAGCCGAACACCATGCTGAGCCCGAGGCCCGTGCCCTTGCCGACCTCCTTGGTGGAGAAGAACGGATCGAAGATCCTCTCCAGGATGGCTTGCGGAATGCCAGTGCCTGTGTCGGCAATCTCGATCTCGACATAATCTCCCGCATAGCCGGCGCCGACCGCCACGGCCTCGCGCACGCCGAACACGACGTTGCGCGTCGTCAGCGTCAGCCTGCCGCCGTCCAGCATGGCGTCGCGGGCGTTGATCGCGAGGTTGAGCAGCGCCGAGCTCAGCTGGCCGCGGTCGGCGAAGGCGAGCCAGACGTTGCGGTCGAGCCGGGTGACGATCTCGATCTTCTTGTCGAAAGTTGCCAGCAGCAGCTTTGCCAGCTCTTCCAGGAGCTCGTTGACGTCGATATCGGCGGGCTGCAGCGCCTGCTTGCGGGCAAAGGACAACAGGCTCGACGTCAGCGCCGCGCCGCGATCGGCGGCTTCGCTGATCAGCTTGGTGATGGTCGCAAGCGGCGGGTTGTCTTTGACGGCATCGGCAAGGATCTCGATCGTGCCCGTGATCACCGTGAGCATGTTGTTGAATTCGTGCGCGATGCCGCCGGTGAGCTGTCCGACCGCCTCCATCTTCTGGGACTGCACGAGTTGCTCCTCGGCCGCGCGCTTCTGGGTGATGTCCCTGACGAAAGTGTTGACGACGGCGCGTCCGCCCAGCCGCAACACCGTGCTGGAGGCTTCCGCCAGGATCCGGTCGCCGTTCCTGTGGATCAAGGTCAGCTCGAAGCGCAGGCCGGACGGGGTGTCCGACAATTCCGGCACCAGCCGCGCCATGCGCTGCTTGAAGGCGGCGCGCAGCGGTTTGGCGACGATGAGGTCGACGACGTCGGAGCCGAGCGCCTCCTGCCGCGTCCATCCGGTCAGGGCCTCGGCCTGAAAGCTCCACTCCAGCACGGTGCCGCTGTCGTCGATCTGAATGAAGGCATCGAGGGCGGTCTTGATGACGGCTTGCGTCATCTGCGCGCTGTCGCTGCGCGCCCGCGCCAGCTCGGCGGAGTGCACGACGGCGCGTGCGTGCTCTGACCTTTCGATTGCGCCGGTGCAGAGGCCCACGAGCAGCACGGCAATTGCGGCGCTCGCCAGGAGCGCGACGAGCTGGAGAATGCCGAATTCACGCGGTCCGGTCAGAGCATAGGAGGCGAACAGGGCTACGGCCGTCACGATGGCCTGTGTAACCATCGCGAGTGTCAGAAGCCCTCTGAGTTTCATGGTCTCACACCAAGGACGCCAGCCGCGGACCGGGGCGGCCGCGTCGAGCAGGCCGCTTCATGTGAGCTACAGATTGGATGCAGCGCCGTCGAGGGGCAATTTCCGGCGGTCGCGGGTTTGGGCCGGCCTCAACCAGCAGGCGAATCGGTCTGCTGCAGCGTCGTCACCCAGATCACGCGCGCCGCCTGCTGGGTCGGATTGTCGAACATGTGCGGCACGATGCTCGGAAAGCGGAAACTGTCGCCGGCTTCCAGCACATGGGCCTGGTTGTCGAGCCACAGCCGCAGGCTGCCCGAGAGGATGTAGCCGGCCTTCTCGCCGGTGTGTTGCAGGAAGTCGGTGCCGGAGGAGGCGCCGGGATTGAGCGTGAGCTCATAGAGCTCGAGCTGGCCTTTGCCTGCGGGGGTGAGGGCTTCCTTGACCACGCCGCTGGCGGTGAGCCGCAGCAGCCGCCTGGCATTCTTGCGCACGATGTAGCGCGGCGCCTCGACGGGATCGCTGGTCTCGAAGAAATAGGAGATGGGCACGTCGAGCGCGATGCTGAGCAGGCGCAGCGTGCGGATGGACGGCATGGCGCGCGCGCGTTCGAGCTGGCTGATCATGCCGGTGGAGAGGCCGGTCTTGGTGGCGACATCCTGGATCGAGTAGCCGGCGCGCTGACGCAGCAGCCGCACGGTTTCGCCGAGGCGCTGGTCGACCGTATCGTCCGCCTCGATCGTCGCAGTGTCCTTCGGGCTATTCGTGTCGCCGCGACCATCCATGTCGCTCTCCCATGCATCATCTCGAGCCGCGGCCGCATCGGCCGAGGCTTCACTCGGAAAGGTCGCGCATACTAGCAATGCGATTGACAGCTGTATTTAGTCGTGATGAAATTTTGTCAGAAAAATTTAGAAGCACTAAAGCCCACTCCTGTCCCTTTGCCGGGGTCTCGGGGGCGCGGGAGACGGTGCCGCGTGCGGAAACGGAGAGTGGGTCATGGCAGACGACACCGGCAAGCTCGGCGTCCCGGCACTCGGCATTCCGAATCGCCGTCAGTTCTTTCAGCTCGGCGCGGGCGCTGCGGCGGGATGGACACTGTCAGGTAGCGCCTTTGCCCAGGCCGAACGCCCCGCCAATCCGCCGGACAAGCCGCGCGGACAGGTGATCGCGGCACTGTCGCAGGAGCCGACCGTCTTTCATCCGCTGATGCCGGGCATCGAGGTCGATCAGGGCATCTGGTGGCAGGTGTTCTCGCCGCTCTGGTTCATCGAGCCCGACGGCAAGTTCGTCCCCGACCTCGCCCGCGAGGTCCCGACCATCGAGAATGGCGGTCTGTCGGCGGACGGCCTGACCTGGAAGATCAAGCTGCGCAATGACGTGAAGTGGCACGACGGCACCCCGTTCACGGCGGAGGACGTCAAGTTCTCGCTCGAGCTGATCAACAATCCCGGTTTCCGCGCACGCAGCCGGGTCGGCCATAGCCTCGTCAAAGACATCACCGTCGTCGCGCCCGACGAGATCCATTGGCGGATGGAAGCGCCCTATTCGCCCTACATGTCGATCCTGGCGTCGTTCACCTTCATCGTGCCCAAGCACATCCTGGAGAAGGTGTCCGATCCCAACGCTTCGCCGTTCCACAACGCGCCGGTCGGCACCGGACCGTTCCGCTGGGCCGAGCGCGTGCCGGGCGACCATATCTTGCTGAATGCCCATGCCGGCTACCACGGCAAGGGACCTTACGTCGAACGTGTCGTCTTCAAGTACATTCCGGACCTCACCGTTCTCTACACCCAGTTCCGCACCGGCCAGGTCGACTACACCGGCCTGCAGGGCATCCTGCCGAACTTCGTCCAGGAAGCGAAGACGCTGAAGGGCCGCAAGATCTTCGTCTCCTCGACCTCCTCGGTGGAGCATATCGCGCCCAATCTGGAATTCGGGCCCTTCGCCGACCGCGCCGTGCGCGAGGCGCTCTATCTCGGTATCAACAAGCAGGCGATCATCGATGCGCTTTATTACGGCCTGCCGACGCAGACCGAGAGTTTTGTGCCGCAGCAGGCGTGGTCGTTCCAGCAAGGGCTGCCGCAACACAAATATGATCCTGCCAAAGCCAACGCGCTGCTCGACGCGGCGGGCTGGGTTCGTGGCTCCGGCGGCATTCGCGAGAAGGGCGGCGTCAAGCTCGAGTTCGCCAATTCGACCACGGCGGGCAGCGCCGTGCGCGAGCAATGTCAGCAGCTCCTGATTCAGGACTGGCGCGCGATCGGCGCTGCGATGCGCGTCAACAACATGCCGGCTGCGGTGATCTGGGGCGACTTCTGGCAGCAATCGAAGTTCAATTCGGTGATCGTCGGCGTGAACTTCATGCTGGGCAGCGACCCCGACGTGACGCCCCGCTTCGGCTCCGGTGCGATTCCCGCCAAGGGCGGCCGCGGCTACAACACCTATCAATATCAGAACGCGGAGGCCGACCGGCTGCTTTCTCAAGGCGCCAAGCAATTCGACCTGGTGCAGCGCAAAGCGACCTATGGTGAGCTGCAAAAGCTGATCCGCAACGACCTCGCCATCCTGCCGCTGTTCCAGGGCTTCATCGCCGAGGGCATCAAGGAGGGGCTGCAAGGCTTCCGTCCCAACATCAACATGTCGATCAACAGCTGGAACATGCGCGAATGGTATTGGGCGTGATGCGACCAATACGCTGGATCGCCTGAGATGGCCCGTTACGTCGTCAACCGCCTGGCGCAGGCGATCATGCTGCTCGTGATCGTCTCGGGAATCGGCTTCGCCATCCTGCATCTGGCGCCCGGCGGTCCGCTGTCGCAATTCGCGGCCTCCGCGCAGATGACGCAGGAGGATCTCGATCGCGTCACCAGCCAGCTCGGCCTCGATCGTCCGCTGCCGATCCAGTATCTCGATTGGTTCGGCCGCATGGTGCGGGGTGATTGGGGCAAGTCCTATCGCGATGGCGAGGCGGTGCTGGCGGTGATCTCCTCGCATCTCGGCGCCACCCTGGAGCTGATGGCGACGGCGACCATCATCGCGGTGCTGCTCGGCTGCTGGATCGGCATTCTCGGCGCGCTACGGCGCTATTCGCTGTTCGACACGCTTGCGACCGTCGGCGCCATGATCGCGCTGTCGATCCCGACCTTCTGGTTCGGCCTCGTCACGATCTACGTGTTCTCGGTGAAGCTCGGCTGGCTGCCGGCCGGAAACCGCGAGACCGTCGGCGACGGCTCCTTCCTCGACCTCATGCATCATCTGATCGCGCCGGCGCTGGTGCTGGCGCTGGTCGAGACCGCGATGTGGGGCCGTTTCATGCGCTCCTCCATGCTCGAGGTGATCAACCAGGACTACATCCGCACCGCGCGTGCCAAGGGCCTGCCGGAATGGCGTATCCTCACCGTGCACGCGCTGCGTAACGCGCTGCTGCCGATGATCACGGTGGCGGGCCTGCAGTTCCCGACGCTGCTCGGCGGCGCGCTGGTGGCCGAGACCGTGTTCACCTGGCCCGGCATGGGCCGCCTGTTCCTGGATTCGATCGGTTACCGCGACTATCCCGTGGTGATGGGCATCCTGATGTTCTCGGCGGCCATGGTGCTGATCGGCTCGTTGCTCGCCGACATCCTCTATGCCGTCGTCGATCCGCGCATCCGGGTGGGCTAAGGCGATGGCGACCGCAACCCTCTCTACCGTCCAGCTCGCGCCCGGTCAGGCCGCGTGGCGGCGCTTCCGCCGGCATCGCCTGGCGCTCGCCGGTGCCGTCATCATTCTGGTGCTTGTGCTCGGTGCGGCATTCGGCCCGTACCTGCTGCCGTTCGACGACACCTATATCGACATCATGAAGCGGTTCGCGCCTCCGCTCTCGGGCGCGCACATCCTCGGCACCGACGAGCTCGGCCGCGACGTGCTGGCGCGGCTGATGATGGGCGGACGCGTCTCGCTTTCGATCGGCATCGTCGCGATGGTGATCGCGATGGCGGTCGGCATCGTCGTCGGCGCCTTTGCCGGCTTCTATGGCGGCGTGGTCGGCGCGGTGCTGATGCGGCTCGTCGACGCCGTGCTGTGCTTTCCGACCATCTTCCTGCTGCTCGCGCTGGCGGCGCTCACCGAGCCAGGCCTCGTCACCACCACCGTGCTGATCGCGGCGACCGCCTGGATGGCGGTAGCGCGCGTCGTCGAGGCCCAGGTGCGGTCGCTGCGGGAACGCGAGTTTGCGGTTGCTGCACTCGCGTTCGGCTCGTCGAACCTGCGGATCATGTTCCGCGAGCTG